>CP050293.1:6013333-7215000 GCA_014189435.1 Mesorhizobium loti | reverse complement strand
ACGACCAGGCTGGTGGCGCCGCGTCAGATCGCCAAAGCCAAGGATCGCCGGCGTATGGAGGTGTCGATGGTCACCAAGGTCGGCGACCGCGACGTCATCCACACCATGCCTTTCGTGCAGATCAAGATGGCGCTGGCCGCCGGCCACACCACCAGCCGCGCCTACCCGCCCTTTGACCCGATGCAGGTGTTCGGCGACGACAGCGACGACAGTGCCCAGCCGGCGACCGCCTCTGCCGCTTCCGGCCAGATCTATGGCGCCAAGGTCGAAAGCGAGATGAGCCTGAAGACCGTCGATTTCCCGATCGAGACGGCTTCCTTCGATGAGAAGAGCGACCTGTCCGCCGACGAGGTGGAAAAGGTGGTGCGCGAAGCCGGCACCGACCTCAGCGACGGCGCCGTGCAGGTCGCTTCACTCCACTATGTCGACCCGCAGCGATTCGGCGAAGCCTTTGCCGAGAGCATGGCTGGCTCCTACGACGTCAAGATCGTGCCGGAAAACGTCTCGGTGGCGCCGCGCGCCACCGCCGACGACCAGGCGCCGGCTTTCGCCGAGGAAATCATCCCCTTCACCAAGGATCTCGACGTCACCGAGGCTTTTGCTGATTCGGGCTACACGGGTGAAGACGCCACCGGCATGGCCGAAGCCATCGCCAAGCTGCTGAACGCGACAGCGCTCAAGGCCGGAACCGTGCTGCGTGTCGGCCTGGAGGTTCACGGCGATGACGCCAAGGTCGTGCGCACCAGCGTCTACGACCGAACCCAGCACATCGTCACCATCGCGCTCGACGATCGCGGCCAGTATGTGCCCGCGCAGGAGCCGGATCCAAACCCCGAATTGCTGACGGCCTTCGATGATTCGTCGGCGCCGGTGGTGGTGCGCGGCAACCTGCCCAATGTCTATGACGGCATCTATCGCGCCGCCTATTCCTACGGCATGTCCAAGGCGATGACGCAGCGGCTGATCAAGCTGCTGGCGTCCGACGTCGACTTCCAGTCCCGCCTCAACCCCGCCGACCGCATCGAAGTCCTGTTCTCGCAGCCCGATGGCGACGACCAGACCTCGGACAGCTCCGAGCTTCTCTACGTCTCGGCGACGTTCGGCGGTCAAACGCGCAACTTCTACCGCTTTCAGATGCAGGACGGCGGCACTGACTATTTCGACGAGGACGGCTCGAGCGCCGAGCAATTCCTGTTGCGCAATCCCCTGCCCGCCGGGAAATTCCGCTCCGGGTTCGGCGCGCGCAAGCATCCGATCCTCGGCTATGTCCGCATGCACACCGGCGTCGACTGGTCCGCGCCGATCGGCACGCCGATCATCGCCGCCGGCAACGGCACTGTCGAGAAGGTTGGCTGGGCCGGCGGCTATGGCAAACAGATCATCATCCGGCATGCCAATGGCTATGAGACGTCCTACAATCACCAGAGCGCTTTTGCCAAAGGCATCGAACCGGGCGTGCATGTGCGCCAGGGCCAGACCATCGGCTTCCTCGGCCAGACCGGCCTCGCCACAGGTCCGCATCTTCACTACGAGCTGATCGTCAACGGCACCAAGGTCGATCCGATGCGGGTCCGCTTGCCTGTCGGCAAGGTGCTCAAGGGCGATGACCTCGTCGCCTTCAAGCGTGAACGCGAGCGAATCGACGAACTGCTGAAGCAGGAAGACAGCGATTCGCTGAAAGTCGCGAGCGCCAAGATCGACGGTTGATCCGTCGGGCTTTTTAGATTTCTCAGCCCTGCGGATTCTCGACGCGCCGCGACCATGGCAGCCGCTCCCCGGAAATGGTCGTCCAGGCGATAACAGCCGCAAGCAGGCAAAGCAGCGCGGTCACCGAAGAGACGGCTGCAAACGCAACGTCGCTGGCGGCGAGCCTTGCCGCATCGACGGCGGGTGCAAGTCCACCCGTCGCCGGCTCGCCAAAGCCAGGCACGCCGGGCGTTGCGTTCCCATCCAGTGCATTCGCGTAGACCCAGGCGGCGAGCGAACCCATCGCCGCCACCGCGATCAGACCGCCGATGCGCGAGACGGCATTGTTGATGCCGGAGGCCGCACCCGTATCCTTGTCTTCCACCGCCGTCATGATCGCAGTCGACAATGGCGACACCACCAGCGCCATGCCGAGTCCCATCAGCGCCATCAACGGGAATGTTCCTGTCCAGAAATTGTGCATGCCGGCATGGGTGAGCAAGGCAAGTCCGGCAAAGGCGAAAGCCACGACGAGGCTGCCGCAGGCGATCGGAAAACGTGGGCCGATCCGGTCCGACAGCTGGCCGACCGGTCCAGACAAAAGTGCGATCGACGCCGACAGGGGCAGGAAGATGAAGCCGACCTCGGCCGTGCTCAGACCCCAGCCGGCGATCAGCAGCATCGGCAGATAGAAAAGATTGGCCGACAGCGCGAAATAGAGGAAGAGCGTCGCGACATTGGCGCCGGCGAAAGCGCCGACGCGAAACAGGCTAAGATCGATCATCGGCTCGCGCTGCCGGAGTTCGAAGACGATGAAGACCGCCAGCAATACGACGCCGGCGGCAATGCTCGGCCCGGCCATGCGGCCCTCACCGCTGGCGCTCATTGAGGTCAGCCCGTAAGCGAGCGCGCCGAAGGCCAATGTCGCGAGCGCGGCGCCGCCGAGATCCAGGCTGCGTTTCTCCGTCGGCGCGTCGGCTGGAATCTTGGCCAGCAGCAGATAGATCGAGATCAGGCCGAGCGGCAGGTTGATGGCGAAGATCGCCCGCCAGATGCCGTCGCCGAAAGCCGACAGCACGAAGCCGCCAAGCACCGGGCCAAGTGCCGTGGTCAGCGCCGAAGCCGCCGCCCAGATGCCGATGGCGCGCCCGCGTTCCTTTTTCGGGTAGGCTTTGGCGATGATGGCGAGACTGCCCGGCACCATGATCGCCGCACCAATGCCCTGGACGGCACGAAATGCGATCAGCACCACCGCATTCGGCGCCAGCGCACAGGCAAGCGAAGCGACAATGAACAACGCAATGCCCGCCACGAAGGCGCGGCGCAGGCCGAATCGATCGCCGGCAGCGCCACCGGCTAGGATCAGCGCTGAGAGCGTCAACGCATAGGCATTTGAAATCCACTGCGCCTCAGCCAGGCTGGCGCCGAGGTTGACGCGGATGGCCGGTGTGGCGATGGCCAGGATCGAACCGTCGATGAAGCCGAGCGCCGAGGCCAGGATTGCCGCGATGAGCACGAAGCGCCGCTGCGACTGCGGACAGAACGTTCCATTCGTGACCGGGCTGGTCAACGGGACGGCGGCGGCTTCGCTCGGTGAATGCATGGAACCTTGCTTAGACCCCCAGCGCACAGGCAACAACCGGCCAGTGGCTTGCCGTCCTTGAAACCAGCCAGTTGGCCAGGGTCGCCCCCTATCCGGATGCAAACGGCGGCAGCCGTGCTAGGTTTTCTGGAAAGATGCAGGCGGGGAGACATCGATGAAGCGGCCACTTGAGGCATCGGCGGAGGGACGCGGCCGTATCGTCGGCATCACCGACGGGGTGTTCGCCATCGCGCTCACCCTGATCGTTCTGGAAATCAGGGTGCCGGCGCACAAGGCGATCCATTCCGAACGCGAGCTGGTTGCCGCGATCGCTGCACTGGCGCCGCGTTTCCTGACTTACGCCTTGAGCTTCCTGACGCTGACCATCTTCTGGTTCGGCCAGCAGGCGCAGCATGGTCTGATCGCCAAGTCCGACAGACGGCTTGCCACGCTGAACCTCTGCTTTCTCGCCTTCATCGCCCTGCTGCCGTTCTCGACCGACCTTCTGGCAGACTTCCTCGAGTTCAGAACCGCGGTGCTGGTCTACTGGCTCAATCTGCTGATGCTCGGCGTCACGCTGTTCGCCAGCTGGCGCTATGCGGAGAAAAACGGCTTCGTGGCAGAGGACGTCGATGCGGAAACGAAACGCACGGTCTATCTGCGCATCGTCAAGGCACAAATCCTGTGGGCGCTCGGCGCCGCACTCTCACTCATCAGTCCCTTGCTCGGCATCGGCTTCATTCTGGTCGTGCAGTTGGTCTATGCCACCGCACTTCGCAGTTCACTGCTGCGCAAAGTCATCGGCTGAAGGTCCGCCGACAAACTCCACCGTCACACCTGGCGACACCAGTTTGGCCAGTTCCCGCGCATCCCAGTTGGTCAGGCGCACGCAGCCATGGCTTTCGGTCTTGCCGATCTTCGATGGGTCCGGTGTGCCGTGGATGCCGTAGGTCGGCTTGTCCAGGGCGATCCAGACCGAGCCGACCGGGCCGTTCGGGCCCGGCGGAATGGTCAGGACCTTGTCGTTCTGGCCCTGCTTGAAATTGATGCTGGGGTTGTAGGTGTAGTTCGGATCGAGCGCGACGCGCGACACCGTATGCGTGCCGGACGGCGACGGCGTATCCGACGAGCCGATGGTGGCGGGATAGGCTGCCACCAGCTTGCCGCCGGCATCATAGGCGAAAACCTCTTTCTTGTCCTTGTCGGCGACGATGCGGGCAACCGGCGTCGAGACCAGCCTGCCGAAATTGGCGACCTTGATGATCGTGCCGGGGCGATTGAAGTTGAGCTCCGGGTTGAGCGCCTTGAGATAATTCTCGTCCATGTGGAAGCGCTCCGCCAGCGCCTCGGTCACCGACGTGTAGGCCATGCGGTCGAGCTGCGCCTTCTGGCTGTAGTCTTCAGGGATCGAGGCGACGTAGGGACCGGCCGCATCTTCCGGCGTGATGGTGTAGTTGGCGAAGGCATCGCCGCCGGATTGCGCCAGTGCCGCCTGGATGCCAACCGCATCGGTCGATCGCAGATTGCTGCCGGTGATCTGGTTGTAGGCGGCGAGCGCCTTGTCGACATTCGAACCGAAACGCCCATCGATGACGCCAGGCGAAGCGCCACCGCGGTCGAGCAGCACCTGAAGTGCGGCGACATCCTGGCGCGCTCCCAGCGAAAGCGCCGGGGCGACAGTGGTCTTGTCGCCAGCCTTGGGCGGCAGTGCCGCCTGGTCGGCGGGCGCGACCTCTTCGGTGGAATCTGCCGGCTGGGCAGGGTCTATCGAAGCCTCGTTCAGCGGCTGACGCTTGATGGTACCCGGTTTTGCCGGCTGCGGCGCATCGGGGTAATTGTTGTCGTAGTTGCCATCGTCCTGCGGTGCCGGCGGATAGGCGTCGACCGAATTGTCCCCGTAGGGATCGGATTCGTCCGACGGCGGCGGGATGACCCGGCCTTCCTCCTCCAACTGCTTGCGGCGGAACCGCGCCATGTCTTCCGGATCGTCGAGATAGTAGCGGTCGTCGGGGTTGGGCGCGCGCCCCAACTCGCGCAGACGCGTCTCCCGGCGCAACACGCGGCGATCGAGCCGGGTCTGCGGCGGCTGGATGGCGATGACCTTGCCGGAATCGGCATCGACGATGACGCGATTGCCCCTGGCGTCGTAATAGATGTCCACATTGCCGTCCTGGGCGAGCAGGATGCCGCCATCATTGGCAGCGCGGACAATCGGCTGCGCGCTGTCCTGCGTCGGGGCGGCGAACGCGCCTGAAAAGGACATCCCGACGGCCAGGGCCGAAAGAGTCAAGATCGTGCGGAACATGGTAGCCAAACTCTCCGGTCCGTAATTGCCGCCGCCCGGCAGTGTCCCTGTAAGGCGAACCCCTTCGCCAGCAAACCAGTTACACACCATATGGTTCCAACATGAACCGGGCATGAAGATGGCGGTTCTCCGGCGCGTCGAGGAATATTCGCTAGTTTGCGGCGAGTCCCAATTCCTTGCGCGCCTGCCTGGTAAGCTTCAGGGCGACAAGGCGATGGCTCTCGCGCAGATAGTCCTTCAGCGCAGCATCATCCATGCTCTGGCTTGTCCGACGCTGGATCCACGTCATGCCGCGCGAGGCGAGATAGGGCGCAGGCCGCAGGCCTGGCTGCTCCTTGAGCACATCATAGGCGATATCGGAGCATTTGAAGGTAACGAAGAGCTGCTGGCCCTGGTCCCAGCCGCCGATCGCAAACATCTTGGTCCCGACCTTCCAGACATGGGCGCCGCCCCACTGGACGACATGGTTTGTCGCGGGCAGCGAGGCGCAGAAGCTGTTGTAGTCGTCCAGTGTCATCCGCCCCCCACGTTTGTATGAAAACGCCGCGCGTCCAGCATGGACGCGCGGCGTTAGGATCAGGCTGCCGCTTCCGCGGCGACGATCGTCGGCTTCGAGCGGAAGTTCAGCCGATCGGAACCGGCTGTCACCTTGACGGTCGAGCCGTCGAGGATGTCGCCGAGCAGGATCTTCTCCGCCAGCGGATCCTGCAATTCCTTCTGCATCACCCGCTTCAGCGGCCGCGCGCCATAGGCCGGGTCGTAGCCCTTCGCCGCCAGCCAATCGACCGCCTCCTGGTCCAGCGACAGCGTGATCTTGCGGTCGACAAGCAGGCTCTCCAGCCGCTTGAGCTGGATCTCGACGATGCGGCCCATATCCTGCCGGCGCAGCCGGTGGAACAGGATCACCTCGTCGACGCGGTTGAGGAACTCCGGCCGGAACGACGCCTTGACGACATTCATCACCTCGTCGCGAACCTCATCGACATCCTGGTCCTCGCGGAGATTGACGAGATACTCTGCGCCGAGATTCGAGGTCATGATGATCAGCGTGTTGCGGAAATCGACGGTGCGGCCCTGGCCGTCGGTGAGACGGCCGTCATCGAGCACCTGCAACAACACGTTGAAGACATCCGGATGCGCCTTCTCGATCTCGTCGAACAGCACGACCTGATAGGGCCTGCGCCGCACCGCTTCGGTCAGCGCGCCACCTTCCTCATAGCCGACATAGCCGGGAGGCGCGCCGATCAGCCGGGCGACCGAGTGCTTCTCCATGAACTCCGACATGTCGATGCGCACCATGGCGCTCTCGTCGTCGAACAGGAAATTGGCGAGTGCCTTGGTCAGTTCGGTCTTGCCGACACCCGTCGGCCCGAGGAACATGAACGAGCCGATCGGCCGGTTCGGATCCTGCAGGCCGGCGCGGGCGCGCCGCACCGCTTTGGAAACGGCTTGCACCGCCTCGCCCTGGCCGACGACCCGCTTGCCGATCTCGTCCTCCATGCGCAGCAGCTTGTCGCGCTCGCCCTGCAGCATCTTGTCGACCGGAATGCCGGTCCAGCGCGAGACGATATGGGCGACGTGGTCGGGGGTGACCACCTCTTCGACCATGCCGACCTTGCCGTCCTGGGCCTCGGCCTCCTTCAGCTTCTTTTCCAGTTCCGGGATCTTGCCATAGGCAAGCTCGCCGGCGCGCTGGAACTCGCCCTTGCGCTGGGCAATGGCAAGATCGTTGCGCGCCTCGTCGAGCTGCTTCTTGAGATCGGCGGCCAGACCGAGCTTCTGCTTCTCGGCCTGCCATTTGGCGGTGATCTCGGTTGATTCCTCCTCGAGGCCGACGAGTTCCTTTTCCAGGCGGGCGAGCCGGTCCTTCGAGGCGTCGTCCGTCTCGACCTTCAGCGCCTCGCGCTCGATCTTGAGCTGCATGATGCGGCGGTCGATCTCGTCCAGCGCCTCGGGCTTGGAATCGACCTGCATGCGCAGCCGCGATGCGGCTTCGTCGACCAGGTCGATTGCCTTGTCGGGCAGGAAGCGATCGGCGATGTAGCGGTTGGACAGCGTCGCCGCCGCCACCAGCGCCGAATCCGAAATCCGCACCTTGTGGTGTTGCTCGTACTTCTCCTTCAGGCCGCGCAGGATCGAAACGGTGTCTTCCACCGTCGGCTCATCGACGAACACCGGCTGGAAGCGGCGGGCAAGGGCTGCGTCCTTCTCGACATGCTTGCGATATTCATCGAGCGTGGTCGCGCCGACGCAGTGCAGCTCGCCGCGCGCCAGGGCCGGCTTCAGGAGGTTCGACGCATCCATGGCGCCATCCGCCTTGCCGGCGCCGACCAGCGTGTGCATCTCGTCGATGAACAGGATGATGTTGCCGTTGGCCGAAGTGACTTCGGAGAGCACGGCCTTCAGCCGCTCCTCGAACTCGCCGCGATATTTGGCGCCGGCAATCAGCGCGCCCATGTCGAGCGCCATCAATTGCTTGTCCTTCAGCGATTCCGGCACGTCGCCATTGACGATGCGCAGCGCCAGGCCCTCGGCGATCGCCGTCTTGCCGACGCCCGGTTCGCCGATCAGCACCGGATTGTTCTTGGTGCGGCGCGACAGCACCTGGATGGTGCGGCGAATCTCGTCGTCACGGCCGATGACCGGATCGAGCTTGCCGGCGCGGGCATCGGCGGTCAGGTCGCGCGCGTATTTCTTCAGCGCGTCGTAACCCTGTTCGGCACTCGCCGAATCGGCGGTGCGGCCCTTGCGGACATCGTTGATGACCTGGTTGAGCGCCTGCGCGGTGACGCCGGCCTTGGCCAGTATGTCGGCGGTCTTGGCCGACTTTTCCATGGCGAGCGCCTGCAGGAGCCGCTCTACCGTGACAAAGCTGTCGCCGGCTTTCTTGGCCAGCTCCTCGGCGGTCGAGAACACTTTTGCCAGCGGCTGCGCCAGATAGAGTTGGCCATTGCCGCCCTCGACCTTGGGCATCGCTTCGAGCGCCGTCTCGACGCCAAGCTTGACGTCGCGGACGTTGCCGCCGGCGCGTTCGATCAGCGACGCGGCCAGGCCCTCGTCGTCGTCGACGAGCACTTTCAGGATGTGTTCGGGGGTGAATTGCTGGTGGTTGCGGGAGAGCGCCATGGTCTGCGCGGACTGGATGAAGCCGCGCACGCGCTCCGAGTATTTCTCAAGGTTCATATCTGTCTCCTTCCATCACCGGCCCGCTTTGCGGCACCGGATCCGATTGCGGTGACGGACCCGCCCATTCGAGCCGGGTCCAGTTGAGGCTGATATGGTGCACAGGCCCCGAACCCTCAAGACGTCTCGATACCGGCAACCGCATAATATTGCACCGCCGCCCAAAACAAAAACGGCGGAGATTTCTCCCCGCCGCTCAACGCCTTGAAATGTCGTTCGATCAGTTGTCGATGTCGACAATGACCGGTTCGGCATTGCCGCTGTCGACCGGGCTAGCTGCCACCGCGCCGGTATCGGCATTATCGCTGCCGCCGTCGACCTGATCGGCATTCACGCGCGGACGGCGCGGACGCCTCGGGCGACGGGCAGCACCGCTTTCGGCGGCCGCCTCGTTGAGTTCGGCCTGGGCGGCAAGACCTGCCGGCGACAGGTTCTCGAACAACGGAGCCGGTTCGGCCGCTGCAACGGACTCGGTCGGCGAAGCGGCTTCGGCCTCGATCGGAGCCTCGTTGCGCTGGGGCTGACCACCTTGCTCCACGGACGAACCGAAGTCGCGCTGGCCGTTCTGGCCGTAACCGCCATTGGGGCGACGATCGCGATGGCGTGCGCCATTGTTGTCGCGGCCACCATTGTTGCGGCCATTGTTGTCACGGCTACCATTGTTATCGCGGTTCTCGCGGCCACCTTCCCGGTTGAGCGCGACCTCGGCCGGCATGCCTTCGATGACCGGCTGCGGGCCGGCGCCATGGTTGGCCACCGGAACCTGAGCATCGGAGACAGTGTTGCTGTTGTTGCCGGCATTGTCGAAATCGTCGCGATCCTCGTCGCCGTCATCGTCGAAATCATCGCGATTCTGCTGCGCGTTCTGGATCGGCATCTGCGCCTGCGCGGCCGCGATGATGCGGTTGTAATGCTCGGCGTGCTGGAGATAGTTCTCCGCCATGACCCGATCGCCGGAGCTTTGCGCATCACGGGCAAGGGTGGCGTATTTTTCGGCGATCTGCTGAGCCGAACCGCGGATCTTCACGTCCGGGCCATTGCTCTCGTAGTTGCGCGTCAGGGGGATTAGGTCCCTTGCGGTTGTTGTTGTTATTATTGTTGTTATTGTTACCACCGCCGCCGCCATTGTTGTTGCGACCGCGCATGCGCCTGTTCTGCTGTTGTGGCCTCATCAAACTCTCTTCATTTTGAAATTTTCGAAAAACTCTTCACGAACGGAGGCGCTCATGCAGCCAGCCGTTTCGTCTCTTCACCGGCGTTCGCCCGCATCGATTGCGTTGGCGCCACGTGCCATCCTGTTCCGGTTACATCACTTGCCGGACGATTCCCGCACGAAGCTTGGGCATCGTTTGCGCAAGAAGGCAGCTATTTCAAAGGAAAACCGAATCGCTAAGAGCACTGCCTGCTTCGTCTCATCCGGTTAAGGCGACCCTAGCCGCATTCCCCGGCATTGCCAAGCGCTTTTTTGCACTGCGTCAAGGCTTTATCCTTTCAAAGACAATAACCCTGTCGTTTCCACCAAGGTCGCGAAAAACACCGCCCGGCCTATAGCCGGCGACAGCGAATATTTCGCAGACCTCATTGCACTGTGTATGGCCGATCTCGACCGCAATCCTGCCTTCAGTTTCCAAAAACCTTGCCGCCTCCGCGGCGATGATCCTGTAGGGGTTCAGACCGTCCGCGCCGCCATCCAAGGCCAGGCGCGGGTCGAAATTGCGGACTTCGTCCTGCAGATTTCCAATGTCTTCGGAAGGTATATAGGGAGGGTTTGCGGCAATTACATGGTACCGGCCGGAAACTTTTTCGAACCAGTTCGACTGGAGCGCCGTGAACCGGCCCGCAAGGCCCAGTTGCCCGGCATTGCGGGTTGCCGTCGCCAGCGCACCCGCGGACAGATCGACGCCGGTGGCGTTGGCTGTCGGCACGGCGCTGAGCAGGGCCAGTGCAATGGCGCCGGTGCCGGTGCCAAGATCGAGAATGCGGCATTCTCCTTCCCGGACTGCCAAGGCCCTGACGAAAGGCAGCATCGCATCGACCAGCGTTTCGGTATCCGGCCGCGGTTCCAGCGTTTCCGGCGACAGCGACAGGCGCAAACCGTAGAATTCTCGATAGCCGAGGATGCGGTGCACCGGCTCGCCACCGGCGCGGCGTCGCAAGGCGGCATCGATTTCGGCAACAACGCCGGCGTCGACCTTGCGTTCGGGGTCCGCGATGGCTTGCGTGCGGGTCGTACCGGAAAAATGCTCGACGATCAGCCTCGCATCGAGCGCCGGGTCATCGATAGCGACAGCGGCAAGCCGAGCCTGCGCTTCCCGCAGCACCTGCCCCAGCGTCTCGGGATCAGCCATCGATGCCGATATCGGCGAGCAGCTTCGACTGGTGATCGGCGATCAGCGCGTTGATGATCTCGTCGAGTTCGCCCATCATTACCCGGTCGAGCTTGTAGAGCGTCAGGTTGATGCGGTGGTCGGTGACGCGGCCTTGCGGGAAATTGTAGGTCCGGATGCGTTCCGAGCGGTCGCCGGAACCGACCTGCGACTTGCGCGATTCGGAGCGCTCCTCATCCGCCTTGCCGCGTTCGAGGTCATAGAGCCGGGCGCGCAGGATCTGCATCGCCTTGGCGCGATTCTGGTGCTGCGACTTTTCCGCTTGCACCACCATGATGCCGGTCGGCAAATGGGTGATGCGGACAGCCGAATCGGTGGTGTTGACGTGCTGGCCGCCCGAGCCCGAGGCGCGCATCGTGTCGATGCGGATGTCTTCGGCCCTGATGTCGATGTCGACCTCTTCGGCTTCGGGCAGCACCGCGACGGTTGCCGCCGACGTGTGGATGCGCCCGCTGGCCTCAGTCGCCGGCACACGCTGCACACGGTGCACGCCGGATTCGAATTTCAGATGCGCGAAGACGCCCTTGCCCGACACCGTGGCGATGATTTCCTTGAAACCGCCGGCATCGCCATCGCTGGCCGAGGCCGTCTCGAAACGCCAGCCGCGTTCGGCGGCGTAGCGCTCATACATCCGAAACAGGTCGCCGGCGAAAAGCGCCGCCTCATCGCCGCCGGTGCCGGCGCGGATTTCGAGAATGGCGTTCTTGTCGTCGGCGGCATCCTTGGGCAACAGCAGGATCTGGATGTCCTTCTGCAGCGTTTCGATGCGATCCTCGACCTCCGGCAGGTCGGCCTCGGCGAGCGCCCGCATCTCGGCGTCGGTGCCCTTGTCGGCAAGCATGGCTTCGAGGTCGGCCTGCTCATGCTCGGCCAGGCGCAGTGCCCTGACCTTGGCTACCATGTCCTGGATTTCGGCATATTCGGACGCCATGCGCACATAGGCATCGGCCGCCGGGCCGGCCGACATCTGCGCTTCGAGCATCTCGAAACGCTTGACGACTTGATCCATACGATCGCGGGGCAGGTTGACCATGATGAGGGTACTACAATGGAATCGAACGGTCGTCGGCGAAGGCCTGCAGCAGCGCCCGCATCGGCAAGCCCTGCGCCGGCGCCATCAGATTGTCGTCGAAGAACGCCTCCAACTCATCCAGCGGCAGTTCCGTCAGCATTGCCTTGACCGGGCCGATCGAAGCCGGTGACATCGAGATCGAACGGAAGCCGAGGCCGATCAGCGCCATGGCGGAAATGGGTTTGCCGGCGAGTTCGCCGCACAGGGTGACCGGCGTGTGGTTGCGGACACCGGCATCGGCGATCTGCTTCAGGACGCGCAGGAACGGCGCCGACAGCGTGTCGAAGCGGTTGGCCAATTGCGTGTTGCCGCGGTCGACAGCCATGACGAACTGGAACAGATCGTTCGAGCCTACCGAGACGAAGTCGACCGCCTTCATCAGTTCGTCGAGCTGGAACAGGAGCGACGGCACTTCAAGCATCGCACCCAGCTTCAGGCTGGTTGGCAAATGATGGGCAAAACGCGACAGATGCCGCACTTCGCGGTCGATGATCTCGCGCGCCTGGGCGATCTCGCCAAGTTCGGTCACCATCGGCAGCATAAGCTTCAATTCACGCCCGCCACTGGCCTTGAGCAGAGCGCGGATCTGGGTGCGCAGCAGCCCCGGCCGGTCAAGCGTCAGGCGGATCGCCCGCCAGCCGAGCGCCGGGTTCTCTTCCTGGATCGAGCCCTTGAAATAGGGCAGCACCTTGTCGCCGCCAATATCGATGGTGCGGAAGGTGACCGGCTTGCCGCGTGCAGCCTCGAGCACGTCGCGGTAGAGCTTTTCCTGGGCTTCGGCACGGGGAAATGTCGAGGCGACCATGAATTGCAGTTCGGTGCGGAACAGGCCGATGCCGGCCGCACCCGCTTCGGCCAGCTGCGGCAGGTCGACGGCAAGACCGGCATTCATCAGCAGATCGACCTGGACACCGTCCCTGGTCGTCGACGGCTTCTTGCGCAGCTCGCGATAGACCTCTTGCCGGCGCGCCCGGAAACGCACCTTTTCGGCATAGGCGGCTTCGAGATCGGGCTGCGGCCGCAAATGGATCACGCCCTCTTCGCCGTCGACGATGATGGCGTCGCCGTTTTCCGCCATGGAAACGGCGCCCTTCATCTGGCCGGCGACAGGGATGCCCATGGCCCGCGCGACGATGACGACGTGGCTGGTCGCAGCACCATCCTCGAGCACCAGCCCGCGCATCTTGTCCCTGGGATAGTCGAGCAGCTCGGCGGCCCCCATCGAACGGGCGACGATGATGGCGTCCTTCGGCAGCGATGCGGCGACATCCTCCGGCCCACGTCCCATCAGCTGGCGCAGAAGGCGGTTGGCGAGGTCGTCGAAATCGCTCATCCGCTCGCGCAGATAGGGATCGGTCATGTGCAGCATGCGGGCGCGCATGTCGCTCTGCACCTTTTCAACGGCTGCTTCCGCCGTCAGGCCGTTGCGGATCGCCTCTTCCAGCCGGCGCACCCAGCCGCGGTCGTTGGCGAACATGCGATAGGCTTCCAGCACCTGGCGATGCTCGCCCTCGAAGGCGACGTCGCGGCGCTCCAGCATGTCATCTATCGAGAGCCTGAGCGAGCCGAGCGAGGTTTCGAGCCGGCGAACCTCTTCCTCGCTGTCCTCGTTGAACAGATTGGTGACGACGATACGCGGCTCGTGCAACACGACATGGCCAAGCCCGACGCCGTCATTGAAGGACAGGCCGGTGAAGCTGACCGGACGGCGCAGATCGAGCTCGAGGCCGGGCCTGGTCAGCCGCGCCAGATCGCCGGTGGCGATCATCTCGGCGATCACCATCGCCGTGGTTTCGAGCGCCTCGACCTCGTCGTCGCGGTAATGCCGCATGGTCTTGTTCTGCACCACAAGCACGCCCAGCGTGCGCCCTGCCCGCAGCACCGGCACGCCGAGGAACGAGTTGTAGATCTCTTCCCCGGTCTCCGGCAGATAGGCGAAAGCCGGGTGTTCCTGGGCATTGGAGAGGTTGAGTGGCCGCGCGCTGGCCGCGATCGTGCCGACCAGGCCTTGCCCCAATCGCAACTGCGCCAGGTGGACGGCGTTCGGGTTCAAACCTTCGGTGGCGTAGAGTTCGAGCACCGAATCGGCGCGCAGCACATAAAGCGAGCACACTTCGGCGACCATGTTGGAGGCGATGTCGCGCACGATCCGGTCAAGCCGCTCCTGCGGCTCCAGCGGCTCCTGCATGAGCTCGCGGAGCCGTTTCAGCAAAACGCGCGGGCCACTGGCCTGATCACGCATCGCGGCTTCTTCTCCAATGGGCATTCTGCCCGCCGCAGTTTCCACTGCGACCGGCGCACACGCAACAACTCAAATCGTTCTCGCTACTGCTTATCCAGACCGTAGACGGAATGCAAAGTACGAACCGCAAGTTCGGTGTACGGACCGTCGATCAGGATCGAAATCTTGATCTCGGAGGTCGTGATGGCGCGGATGTTGATCGACTTGTCGGCCAGCGCCTTGAAAGCGGTGGCGGCGACGCCGGCATGGCTCCTCATGCCGATGCCGATGACCGAAACCTTCGACATGCCGGCTTCCGACTGCACGACATCGTAGCCGATCTCGGCTTTCAGCCGCTCGAGCACGGCGAGCGCCTTGTCGACATCGCCCGACGGCACGGTGAAGGTCATGTCGGTGAACTTGCCGTCCTCGGAAATGTTCTGGACGATCATGTCGACATTGATGTTGGCCTCGGCCAGCGGCCCGAAGATGCCGGCGGCAACGCCCGGCCTGTCGCCGACCCGGCGCAGCGAAATCTGCGCCTCGTCCTTGGCATAGGCAATTCCGGTGACGACCTGCTGTTCCACGATCTCTTCCTCGTCGCAAATGAGCGTTCCGGGCGGATTGAGCAAATCCCCCATTCCGGGCGCATCGGGATCGTCGAAGGACGACCGCACGAAGGTGCGCACCCGGTGCACCATGGCAAGCTCGACCGAACGCACCTGCAGAACCTTGGCGCCGAGCGAGGCCATTTCAAGCATTTCCTCGAACGAGATCTTGGCCAGCCGCCGCGCCTTGGGCTCCATGCGCGGATCGGTGGTGTAGACCCCGTCGACGTCGG
Organism: Mesorhizobium loti; assembly: GCA_014189435.1. Classification (NCBI taxonomy): domain Bacteria; kingdom Pseudomonadati; phylum Pseudomonadota; class Alphaproteobacteria; order Hyphomicrobiales; family Phyllobacteriaceae; genus Mesorhizobium; species Mesorhizobium loti. Next base: position 7,199,723 of record CP050293.1, on the reverse strand, counting down.
TGTAGATGTCGCAACGGTCGGCCTTGACCGCCGCGGCGATGGCCACCGCGCTGGTGTCGGAGCCGCCGCGGCCGAGCGTGGCTATGCGATTGTCCGGGCCGATGCCCTGGAAACCGGCGATCACCGCCACCTGGCCCTCGCCGAAGCGCTTGACCAGGAAGGCACCGTCGATGTCGAGGATGCGCGCCGCGCCATGCGCATTGTCGGTCTTGATCGGAATCTGCCAGCCCTGCCACGAACGGGCATGCACGCCCATGTTCTGCAAGGTGATTGCCAGAAGGCCGGCCGTGACCTGTTCGCCGGAAGCGACGACCGCGTCATATTCGCGTGCGTCGTGCATCGGCGAGGCCTCGCGCGTCCAGCCGACCAGTTCATTGGTCTTGCCTGCCATCGCCGAAACGACCACCGCCACCTCATGGCCGGCATCGACCTCGCGTTTGACGTGACGCGCCACGTTGCGGATGCGGGCGATGTCGGCGACGGAGGTTCCGCCGAATTTCATCACGATGCGCGCCATGGAAGCGAAATGCCTTTGACTGAAGCCGGACCCAGCCAGAACAGCGGGAATCCCGAATAGCGGAAGGCCGGCTGACGCCGGCCGTTGAATGCGCGGCCTCCTTAGCCAAATGATGAAGGTTTCGCAAGGCTGGCGGCGGATTGCAGGCTTCAAGAAGACGGCATATTGCGTTCCACCCCGCCGCCGCCTACGAAATGCTGCCCGCGGGGAATTCCTTTTGGTCCGGCATTGCAGATGATTGCTCGTCTTCGACGCGCCACACGATGGCAATCGCTCCCGCTTGTCATTGGCTTCGCGGTGTTGGCGCTGATCGTCGGCAGCCGTGCCATGCTGGTCGAGGGCCAGAGGGCCAATCGCGCCGCCGCGCGCGAGGCAATCGAATATCAGCAATTGCTTTCCGGCCTGGTTTCGCTGGCGCAAGACGCGGAGAGCGGTCAGCGCGGCTATCTGCTGACCGGCGAGAAATCCTATCTCGAACCCTATCGGCGGGCTGTCGGCGCCATTCCGGGGCAACTTGCGCGCATCGAGAGCATGACTGCCCCGGACGACCAGGTCGTCCAGCAGATCAACCATATCAAGGACGCGCTTTCGCAAAAGCAGGCTGAAATGGCCGAGACGATTGCCCTGTACGACCAGGGCAATGCGACGAAGGCGCTGGATCTGGTCCGCAGCGGTCAGGGCAAGGCCGTCATGGACGAGATCCGGACCAGCATGGATGCGATCCGACGCATCGGCGCCGCCGCCGTCGCCGCGCGCGACGAGCATACCGACAAGGTCGAGACCTGGCTGCGCATCGGTTCGCTGGCGGCGCTACTGGCGATCTTCCTGCTTGGCGCCTACACGATCAGGGAATCGCGCCGCCGCTTCAACGAGGTGGCTGTCGCCCAGGATGAGCTGGTGCGCAAGAACATCGCGCTGGGCAATGAAATCCAGACGCGCGAAAAGGCCGAATCCCAGATCCGCCAGATGCACAAGATGGAGGCGGTCGGTCAACTCACAGGCGGTATCGCTCACGATTTCAACAACATGCTGGCGGTGATCATCAGTGCCATGAACCTCGCCCAGCGCAAGCTGGCGCGCGGCGAGCACGACATCGCAAAATTCATCGAAGCGGCGATAGACGCGGCGAACCGTGCCGCCAATCTGACCGCCCGGCTGCTCGCCTTCTCGCGCCAGCAGCCACTGGCGCCGCAGATCGTCGACGCCAACCGTCTGCTGACCGGAATGTCGGACCTGATCCGGCGCGCGCTCGGCGAAACCATCCGCATCGAAACCGTGCTGGCGGGAGGCTTGTGGAAAACCCATGCCGACCCGAGCCAGATCGAGAACGCCATTCTCAACCTGGCGGTCAACGCGCGTGACGCCATGGGCGACGACGGCAAGCTGACCATCGAGACCGCCAACAGCCATCTCGACGACGGCTACGCCGCCACCCATGCCGAGGTCGCGGCCGGCCAGTATGTGATGATCGCCGTCAGCGACACCGGTTCGGGCATGCCCCCCGAAATCATCGCCAGGGCCTTCGAGCCCTTTTTCACCACCAAGCCGGTCAACAAGGGCACCGGCCTGGGGCTGAGCCAGGTGTTCGGCTTCGTCAAACAGTCGGGTGGCCACGTCAAGATCTATTCCGAACCCGGCGAAGGCACGACGATCAAGATCTACTTGCCGCGGTATTTCGGCCCGGAGGAGCCCGCCATGCCCGCATGGCGAGGCGACAGCCCCGCCGCACCGGTTTCCGAAACGATCCTCGTCGTCGAGGACGATGCCCGCGTGCGTGCCTCCACCACCGATGCCTTGCGCGAACTCGGCTACGCCGTCATCGATGCCGCGAGTGGCCAGGAAGCGTTGCAGAAGCTGGCGGAAAACCCTGATGTCGCGCTTCTGTTCACCGATATCGTCATGCCTGTCATGAACGGCCGCAAGCTGGCGGAAGAAGCGGTTGCCCGCATGCCAGGGCTGAAAGTGATCTTCACCACCGGCTTCACCAGGAACGCCGTGGTCCACAACGGCGTGCTCGACCATGACGTGCATTTCCTGGCCAAACCCTTCACCATCGAGCAACTGGCGGCGAAACTGCGCGACGTACTGGACACGAAACAAGGCACACCGGACTGATTTCGTCGGACCTCGACAGCAGCCGGACGCCGGACCTCAAGCCACGCTTTTGCTGGCCTTGGCCTGTTGCCGGTCAGCATGGGCCTTGCCCAGCCCGACGACGACACGGTCACGCCCGTCTGCCTTCGCCTGATAGAGCGCGCGATCCGCGGCGTTGACGATCTCCGCCCATGAGGCGCCAAGCTCCGGAAAGGCAGCCACTCCGAATGACGCGGTAATGGTGCCAAGCGTGCGACCGCGATGAGCGAGATGAAGCTGCTTGATCGCTTTTCGCAGTGCCTCGGCACGCTCGGCGCCGTCCGCCAGCGAAGTGGCCGGCATCATAAGGGCGAATTCCTCGCCGCCGTAGCGGGACACCACGTCGCTATCCCTGGCATGGTCGAGCAGCACGGCGGCGACCTGTTTGAGGACGAGATCGCCGGCTTCATGGCCGAACGTGTCGTTGAACTGCTTGAAATGATCCACATCGAGCATGATCATCGCCAGAGGCTGTTCTGAACGCTCCATGCGCCTCAGTTCGCGACTGCTTGTTTCCTCGAGATAGCGGCGATTGTAGAGCCCGGTGTTCGGATCGCGGATCGATTGTTGCCGCAGCGTTTCGCGCAGGCGCAGATTGGCGAGGGCCAATGCCAGTGTATCGACGACGCCGCGCAGGATCTGCTGCCGCTCGACCAGCCAGTCCGGCCTGTCGGCGGCGTTTGGTTCGCACAGATGCACGATGCCAAGCGTCTCCCCCTGCGCCGCCAGAGGCATGCAGACATAACCGCGGCCGCCATTCTCGGTGATGTGGTTGCAGCGCGGCGTCAGCATGCCGGGGCCGGCAACATGCTCCTGGCCGCGCCGCAGCGCCCAGCAATCTTCGGGCGCAAATTGGCCAACGCTCGAACGCACAGTGCCCCAATGCGCCATCTCCTCGACCAGATTGCGCGAGGCGCTGGTCAGATGAACGGTTCCACTCAATCCGCCAAAGAAGTCGGGCATGGCCGAGCCAACGACGGAAAACGCCTCCTGGAAGGTGACGCAGGCCTGAAGCAGCTCGCCGAGTTTGACCAGGCGGGTCGTTGCCTGGGAGGTCTCCTTCAGTTCCCGGTTCAGCGTTGCCAGCTCCTCGGCGCGATCGCTGACCGCCCGCTCGGCGCTGCGCAACTCGCTGATGTCGCTCAACGTCAGCACGATGCCGCCATCGGAGCGATTGAGCGGGTTGCAGCTCGCAATCACCGGCAGGTACGATCCGTCCGGTTTTGCCAGCCGCATTTCGGCCTGATGCTGGCGGCCCGTGGTCAACGCCAGTTCAATCGGGGATGTTCCCTGCGCCAGCCTGTCTCCCGATAGTCCCCGCATGTCGAGGACCGACGGCCAATCCTGCCCCTCGATCTTGTCGTTGCGCCGCCCGACGATCTCGGCGGCCGCCGGATTGACCGAGACGATCTGGCCATTGCCGTCGATGACGGCAATGCCCTCGGCAACGGTGCGGACGATATCCTCGATATAGGCCTTTTGCTCGACGAGCTGTCCACGCGAGGATTCGAGCTCGGATGCCATGCGGTCGAACCCTTGCGCCAATTGGCCGAACTCGTCATTGGCGGTACGGCCGATGCGCGCCCCGGCGTCGCCGCGCGCCAGCGATTCGATGCCGCGATTGAGGCCGGAAAGACCGGCGCCAAAGCCGCGCAGCAGAAGGAAGGCAGAGAGCGCCGAAAGCAGCACGGCGGCCGTGGTGCTCAGACCGACAAGCCAGAGCATGTTGTTAGTGCGCTGCTCAGCGGCGCGCAGCAGCGGCGTGTACTCGAACAGGACCGCTCCGACGGTCTTGCCGGGAGGATCCTTGATCGGCACCGCGACCAGATTGATCGCTTCTGATACGTCGGCGCTGTTTTCGACGAAGTTGCGCGGCGTGCCATCCTCGATCGTCCGGCCGACTTCATTGTCGGGATCGTGGCCGTACCGTGTGCCGACATTCTGTTCTTCGCCTGGGACATCGGCAAGGATGACCTTGTCGTGACCGACGACAACGAGATCGCGTTTCGAGCCACTGTGCTGCGACCTCACGAATTCGCGTAGCGCATCGGCTCTTTCGAACAAGGAGTGCGGCGCATCGGAAGCCCTGAAGGCGATCGTCTCGGCCAATTGCCGTCCAACGCTCGTCGCTTCGGCGATTGCACCGGATCTGATCAGCGATATCTGGGAGACTATTGCAATGCCGCCCACCACGCCGATCAAGGCCGCGGCGCTTAACAAGGTAGCGATAATCTGGGTCTTGATCCGCAACAAGCCACCCCAATCCGTGGGAGGGCAATGTATATGCCGAATCCCGGTCGTGCTTCAGGAAACCGCCAACCTCGTAAATTTGATGTTAAGAAATCCTGATCGACCGCCATCTCCGGGACCGACACCCGGTGCCGGGGATTCAACGCGGCGCCAAGTTTTCTTGCTGAAGATGGCGGCTGACATGTCCCAGGGAACGCACAGCCCTGCTGGCAGAGGAAAATGCTGCCTTGACATTCGCGGCCTCACGCCCGACTTCCTAGCCTTCGAGGAGACCAACCGATGCCAGAGCCCCGACGATCGACGATCGATGCCGGAGAAGTGGAACGCTTTTCCGCCCTTGCCGCCGAATGGTGGAACCCCAACGGCAAGTTCCGTCCCCTGCACAAATTCAATCCGGTCCGGCTGTCCTATATCCGCGACCAGATAGCGGCGCGCTTCGGCCGCGATCCGCGCGCGGCACGGCCTTTCGAGGGCCTGCGCATCCTCGATATAGGCTGCGGCGGCGGCCTTTTGTGCGAGCCGATGGCGCGGCTTGGCGCCGAGGTGGTGGGCGCGGATGCCTCCGAAACAAACATCGAAGTGGCAAAGCTGCACGCGGCCGAGGGCAATGTCAGCGTCGACTATCGCGCCACGACGGCCGAGGACCTTGCCGACGCCGGTGAAAAATTCGACGTCATCCTCAACATGGAAGTGGTCGAGCATGTCGCCGACATCGACCTGTTCGTCGCCAAATGCGGCGAGATGGTCCGGCCGGGCGGCATCATGTTCGTGGCCACCATCAACCGCACGCTGAAGGCGCTCGGGCTGGCCATCATCGGCGCCGAATATGTGCTTCGCTGGCTGCCGCGCGGCACCCACCAGTTCGGCAAGCTGGTGCGCCCGGAAGAACTCGAAAAGGCGCTTGGCGGCGCCGGCCTGACCATCATCGACCGCACCGGCGTCACTTACAACCCGCTTGCCGACCGCTGGGCGCGGTCGAAGGACATGGACGTCAACTACATGGTCCTGGCGGAAAAAGGCTCCGTCTGACCAACAACGCTTTTGCTGGAATTGCTCCAGGGCCCTAGGCGTCGAGCGGCCGGTAGCCGCCGCGCCAGTAGATCAGCGCCTGGCCGGCATCGCGGGTGCGCACGGCCTCGACCGAGCCAATGACGATCGAATGCGTGCCGCGGTCGATCATCTCGTCGAGGCTGCAGTCGAAGGCGGCCACCGCATCCGAAAGCAACAAAGCTCCGGTCTTCAGCGTCATCCATTCGGCGCCCTCATAGCGGTCCTTGCCCTTGATGCCGCCGAAACCGGAGAACCGCTCGGCCACCCTTTGATGCCGGGGGCCGAGCGAGTTGACGCCGAAATGCCGGTAACGTTCGATCACCGGCCAGGTCGACGACGACCGGTTGACACAGGCGATCACCTTGGGCGGTTCGGCCGACAGCGAGACAACCGAAATGACCACCAGGCCGGAGCGGTCCTCGCCGGTGCCGGCGGTGATGACGCTGACATTGCCAACGATCAGCCGCATCGCGGCGCGAAAGTCCGCGACACCGACAGGATTTGCCTCCGAAGTCGTTGGCTCGGTCATGGTTTTCTCCAAAAAGCAATTCCAGGAAAAGTGTGAAACGGTTTTCCGTCCAGAATTGCGACAAAACAAAAAGAAGTAGAGCGGTTTGGCGTTTCCGTGAAACGATGAACCGCTCTACGCCGCCGACTGCATGGCGGCCGGCGCGATACGGATGCCGCGCTGCTCGAGGATGGGCAGGACGGTGTCGCGAAAATACGGGAACTCCTCGACATAGTCGACAAAGGACAGGGTCGAGCCGCGAAATCCGGCCTCGTGCAAGGCGGTGATCCCATCGGCGACCTGTTCGGGCGTGCCGGTGAGCGGGAAGCCGCCATGGCCAGCCGCCATCCGATCGCGGATGAGCGCAAGAAGGTCATGCGGGAACGACTGCGCATGGGCAAATTGCAGCCGCACCAGATTGTCGACCGCTGTCCAGTCGGCATTGGTGCGGGCGAAATGCTCGAGATAGTCCGTCGCTTCCTTTTCGGTCGGCCGGCAGACGACATGGGCAAAAGTCAGCACGTCGACAGTGCTGCCGGCGGCGATCGCCTGCTGCTTCAGCGCCGCGATCTCGTCCCGGGAGCGTGACAGATCGATTGCCGGCGTGAACAGGAAATCGGCATTGCGGACAGCGAATTTGCGCCCTTCTTCCGAGCCGGCGGCATTGAGGATCGGCAGGCGTGCCGACGGGCGCGGATCGCCAAGCACGTTCTTCAGCTTGAAATAGGTGCCGTCCCAGTCGAACGCCTCGGTGCGATCCCACAGCGCCCTGACGATATCGAACCATTCCTGTGCATAGCCGTATCGTGTGATGTGGTCGTCGGGCAGCGTCAGCCCGAGCGCTTCATATTCCGGCTTGTTCCAGCCGGCGACGATGTTGAGGCCGATACGGCCGCGGCTGATCTGGTCGATGGTCGCCAATTGCTTGGCGACGACGACGGGATGATTGGCCGCCGTGTGCGTGGTGGCGAAAACTGTGATGTTGCGGGTGAGCGCCAGGAGCCCGGCGGCCCAGGTGATCGTCTCCAGCACATTGCCGTGGAAATTGGTCTCGCCGCCATAGCCGATCCAGCGCGCGATCGGCAGCATGAAATCGATGCCGGCCTCGTCGAGCAGATGCGCCAGCCGCAGATTATTGTCCCAGGAACTGACCCATCGTTCGGGAACCTTGGTGACGGTCATGCCGCCGGAGCAATTGGACGCGAAGGTTCCGAGAAAGAAGGGCTGCGCATTGGCTGCGGTCTTGTCGAGCATGCTCATCGGTCGTGTTCTCCTCACTTTTTGATTATATTTTATGATAGAAAGTCTATCATAAAATCGTATGGACGCAATCGGCCGGATCGGCGCATGCTGCCGGGCGGGGAGACATGGATGAACGACCGGCGCAAACCTTCGGAAACGCAAGCCAAGCTGCTGGATCGCGGCTGGCATCTGGCGCGGACGCCGCTCGAAATCGATGTCGCCGAAGTCGAATATGCGCTGATGCGCTCTTATGAGGCGTTCGGCCACTGGCAAGCCGAATGCCTGGCAACGGTGATCGAGTTTTCCGCCAGCGGGCCGGAAAACGCGCTGCTCCACATCATCAGGATGAACGACCGGCCAAAGAGCATCCGCGACCTGGCGCAGATGACCAACCGCGACGACATCCCCAACATCCAGTACAGCCTGCGCAAATTGCTCAAGAGCGGGCTGGTCAAGCGGACCGGAAGCGGCAGGGCCGGCGTCACCTACGAAGTCACGCCGCTCGGCTATCGCGTGACCGAACGCTATGCCGACATCCGTTCCGTCCTGCTCATCGAAGCGGTGACGCGCGTTCCGGAGATGGCGGCCAAGCTCGAGGAAGCGGCGCGCACGCTCGAGCTGATGACTGGCATCTATGAACAGGCGGCCCGCGCCGCGGCCACCCACCGCCGCCGGCACCCAAGGCCGGAACCCGGCGGTGACGGCAACAGCGGCGCCGACTGACACCGCCGGCGAACTGGACCTCACCCACAATCCGCTGGCAGCGGTCGAAGGACATCGACGTGAACTAAATGGTGCTGGCTGAAAGGGCGCGGTGTATAGGACCTGATCCCGAAAAACTGGAAAGTGTCATTCCGGACTCGGCAACAACCGGAGTTGTTCGGTGGAATCCGCAAGTGCCCGCCAGATCGCGCTGAACCTCCCGGAAGCGGTGGAGAAGTCGCATTTCGGCAAGCCGGACTATCGGGTGCGCAATCGCATCTTCATGTCGTTGCCCGACGATGGCCGCGCCGTTGTCAAGTTTGGCCGCGATCAGCAGGAAATGATGACCGCTGCCGAGCCTTCGGTGTTCGTGCCCGTGCCGGGCGGCTGGGGACGGCAGGGCTGGACGTCGATCATGCTTGACGCGTGCGACGAGCAGACATTCCGCAGCGCGATCGTTGCCGCCTGGCGCAATGTCGCTCCTGCGAGCCTTAGAAAATCCTTTGAGGCCAAGTCCTGACGAACCGGAGGATGCTCAGCCCTTCTGCGTTTTGCGCCACGGTGGTGATGAACACGCCGGCGGTGATGATGATAGCGCCGACCCAGGTCAGCAACTGATAGTGCTCGCCGAGGAAGATGGTGCCGGCAAACAGGCCGACGGCCGCCGCCACATAGCCGATCTGGCTGAGATAGACCGGACCACCAACCGCCTGCAGCCTGAAGAAAAAGGCGAACATCGCCGACGCCGACGCGACCTGCGCGACGACGACCAGCGGCACGCCGCCGAGCGGCACGAAAGCCTTGCCGCCGAACAGGAGAAAAATGCCGACAAGCAGCATCGCCGCTGACGCCAGATGGCTGCCGACGGCAAGCTCGATCGGGCCGGTGCCTTCCGGCCAGTCGACCGTGCGATAGATGTTGCCGGCGGCAAGACTGACCGGAATGAGCAGCCCCATCACCACCCAGAACAGATCGGCCGGCTGGCCGGCCTCGCCGCGCGTCACCGCCACCATGACGGCGCCGACGAAGCCGACGGCGATGCCGACAATGCCCAGCATGTTGGGCCGCCGGACACGCAACAGGATGGAGAACACCAGCGTGATGACAGGTGACAGCGTGAACATGATGCCGGTGTAGCCGGCGCCCAGATGCGGGATGGCCGAGAACATCAGGAGATTGGGGACGGCATAGGACACCGCCGCGGTGACGAAAAAGTAGCGCAATTTGTGCGCGGTAAGCCGGACGCGCTGGCCGCGCAACAAGAGCACGCACAGCAAGACGCCGCCGGCGCCGAGCGAGATGACGAAGGCCCAGACCATGGCCGGCACGCCGGCAGCCGTGGCGAGCTTGCCGAACGGCAGTGTCAGGCCGAGTAGGCCGCCGGTGACGACCAGCAGGCCGAGCGCCGAATCCCAGAGAAATTTCATGATCGAACCCTGTCGCCGCGGCCCTTGGCCGGCATTGCATCTTGAGGTAAGATAATGGAAAGATTCTTAACGTCAAGATATATGATGGTGAGACAGTTGGACAGGGCAGCAAGAGCGATCGAGCAATGGAAGCGGGAGCGGCCCGATCTGGATGTCTCGCCGATGGCCGTGCTCGGGCGGCTGAACGAGGCCGCCTCGCTGATCGCTCGCGAGCGCCTGGCGCCGTTGTTTGGCCGCTATGGATTGCAGTCGGGAGAGTTCGATGTGCTGGCGACACTGCGCCGCTCTGGATCACCCTACGCGCTAACGCCGACCGCGCTCTATGAAGCGACGATGGTGACGTCGGGCGCCATGACCAACCGGCTCGACCGGCTCGAAAAATCCGGATTGATCCTGCGCGGGCCGCACCCCAACGATCGGCGCGGCATTGTCGTGAGGCTGACCGAAAAGGGCCTGGCCTTGATCGACGACGCAGTTAGCGCCCATGTCGCCAACGAGCATGAGGTTCTTGCGGGCCTGACACCGGCGGAACAGGAAACGCTCTCTCGGCTGCTTGAGAAACTGATCGGCAGCGTGAGCTAGCCGGGTCAGTTCGTCGGCTGCCGCGAAAACCGGCGCCGGTGTTTCCAGCGCCGGTATGATACGGTGAGGTCGACAAGCCGGGTCGGCATGTTGAGGTAGAGCAGAGCATCTCGCAAACCGCTGAGATAGCGTTCACTCATCGCCCTGTCGGAAAAGTCCGGCATGGCCTCGAGTGTCGCTTCGGCTTGCTGGCTCCGGCCCTTTCCGGTCGGCAATCTGGCAGCAAAGGCTATTTCTCGGCGCAGACAGACCTGCTCCACGCGATCCCGCAACGCCTCTTCGTAGCCGATACCGCATCGCATAAGCCGCGCGTGGGTGGCCTCATGGACGATAATCGAAGCGACCAATTCCGGCGTCGTCTCTTCGCTGATGATATGACGCTCGTCCAATTCGCACGCCTTCGAAGAATCCGCCCACTGCGCGACGGAAGCAGGAAGGGTTGTGACGAAGACCTGTCTTACGTCACCAAGCAGCCGTCTGTAGCGCACTGGATCAAAATCACGAATAAGCTGAAGCGCCTCGACGATCTTGTCAGTGCCCTTGTCGCTGATGATGAGCAACCCGTCGATCGTTCGGGTACCGCTGAACTTGACGGCGCCCCAGCGGGCCAATCGGCCAACGACGGCTCTTATGCTTCCTCGCGGCTCAATCGCTTCTGGGTCGCGCAAAGCTCCCTCGGAACTCAGTTGCGGTCGTCCGGAAACACCGGGATCGGCATGAACTCGACGCCGTCCTCGGCCAGGCTCTTGGCTTCTTCCAGCGTCGCCTCGCCATAGATGCCCCGCGCGTCGCTTTCCCCGAAATGGATTTTGCGCGCTTCCTCGGCGAACTTGTCGCCGACATAGTCGGCATTCTCGCGCACCTTCTCGGCCATCGCCTTCAGCTGCGCCAAAGCCTGCTTCTGCGCCTCGCCCATGGCCAGCGCTATCGTTTCCTGCTTGCGCGCCGTGGAGACGGCCGGTGCCATGAGCGCTTTCTGCACCTTGTGCGAGCCGCAGCTCGGACAGTCGACAAAGCCGCGCTTCTTCTGGGTGTCGAAATCGTCGTTGCTGCGGAACCAGCCTTCGAATTCGTGCTCGTGCTCGCAAATCAGGGCAAAGCGGATCAAGAGGCTGCACCCCTGAGACGCGGCGCCTCGCCCAAGCCGGCATTGACGGCAAAATCCCGCGCATTTTTGAGGTTGGGGATCTTCTTGCGCGCGGCAAGCGACTGCGCCGGGTCGATCTCGGCGACGATCACCGCCGGCTCGTCATGCCCGGCTTCCGCAATGATACGGCCCCACGGATCGACGATCAGCGAATGACCGTATGTTTCGCGGCCATCTTCATGCAAGCCGCCTTGCGCGGCGGCGACGACGTAGGCGCCGTTCTCGATGGCGCGGGCCCTGAGCAACACGTGCCAGTGCGCCTCGCCCGTCTGGCGGGTGAAGGCCGCCGGCACCGAAAGCAGATCCGCGCCGGCCAGTGCCTCGGCGCGGAAGAGTTGCGGAAAGCGCAGATCGTAGCAAACGGCAAAGCCGAGCTTTGCGCCCTCGAGGTCGGTGACGACGGCCTCGGTGCCCGGTTCATAGGCGGCGGATTCACGCCAGCTCTCGCCATTGTCGAGATCGACGTCGAACATGTGGATCTTGTCGTAGGTGGCGAGCGTGGCGCCGTCCGGGCCGAACAGCAGCGCCCGGTTGGCGAGCTTGCCGTCGGCGCGCAGGATGGCGGTCGAGCCGATATGCAGGAAAACGCCGAGTTCCTTGGCCAGCTTGCGCGCGGTCGAGACGATGATGTCCTTGTCCTCGGAGGTGAAGGAGGCGGCGCGCGCTTCCTTGTCGCGGATCAGCGCGCCGGTCATTTCCGGCGTCTGGATGTAGGTCGCGCCCTGGCTTGCGGCTTCACGCACCAGCCGTTCGAGATCGACCGCGTTGCGCTCGGGGCTCTCGCCTGAACGCATCTGGATCGCAGCCGCCTTGAAAACACCCATCGTCATAATCCTTAAATCGTCGCGCCGTTGGCGAGCAGTTTGTCCAGCCGGCCTTCGGCCTCCAGGTCGTGGAGTTCGTCACAGCCGCCGACATGCGTATCGCCGATGAAAATCTGCGGAAAGGTCGAGCGGCCGTGGGCGCGGGAGATCATCTCCTGGCGCAATTCCGGCGAGAAGGAGGCATCGTGCTCGGTAAAGGCGACGCCCTTGCGTTCGAGCAGCCGCTTGGCTGCCGTGCAATAGCCGCACATCATGCGGGTGTAGATTGTGACATCGGTCATGACGAAATTTCCGCTGTTCGTTGCCGACTTATATAGTCGCGGACTCGTCGGCCCGGAAGTCCCCCGGCAACACACGGGCAAAGGTCAGCACGTCGACGGCGGCCGCTCCTCCTCTTTTCAGCGCCTTGGTGGCGGAACGCACGGTGGCGCCGGTCGTGTAGACATCGTCGATCAAAAGCACCCTGCGGCCGGCAATCTCGATTTCCGCCTCGGCGGGCACTCGGAAGGCGGCCCGCACATTCTCCTCGCGTTCCCCGCGCTCCAGCCCGACCTGCTGGCGGGTGAGTTTCACACGCCGCACCGCCGAGGGAGCGAAGGGCAATTCGCTGAGCGCCGAGACCGCCCTTGCCAGTTCCGCCGACTGGTTGAAGCGTCGCCTGAAGAAGCGCCGCCAGTGCAGCGGCACCGGCACCACCACTTCCGCCTCGGCGATGAGATCGGCACCCGCGCGCACCATCCAGCGCGCCATCCATGGCGCGAGATCCGTGCGATCCTGGTATTTCAGCCCCTGCACCATCTGGCGGGCGACGCCGGAATAGGCGACGGCCGCCCGCGCCCGCTCGAAAGGCGGCGGATCGGCGATTGCCTCGGCCGACAGAAAGCCGTCGCCCATGTGATGGGTAAACGGCGTGCCCATCACCGGGCACCATGGCCGTTCCAGCAGCCTGAGCTTCGGCCAGCAGGCGCCACAAAGCACGCCGGGCTGCGAGACATGCCGCCGGCAGCCGGCGCAAACCGGTGGAAACAGGATGCGCGCCGGCCAGCCGAGCGCCGATCGGGCCAGGCTGCTGATCTCGATGGGGTTGATCTTGGGCATCGGATCGGCCACGTGGTTGGTTCTCCGCGCAGGTATACCAACTATATCAGGGCGTGGACAAACAAGGATCTGCCCGTTGCAGCCGATAATGGATACCTCCCTGTGGCTGGCGCACAAGCGGCGCGCGCTTGCCCATCCGGTTGACGGCGCGGACTTCCTCATGCGCCGTACGGCCGAGGACCTTGCCGACCGGCTGGGTGCTGTCGAGCGTCGGTTCGGGAAGGCGGCGGTGCTGTTTTGCCAGACGCCGGCGGCAGCCGAAATGCTCGCCGAGAGCGACAAGGTCGCCGATATTGTCCGCGTCGAGGCGGACACGGCTTTCCTGACAGGCGGCGGCGCCGGCTTGATCGCACCGCTGGAAACCGTGCCGTTCGAGCCTGAGAGCCTCGATCTGGTGGTCTCGCTTCTGTCGCTGCAGGCGATGAACGACATTCCCGGCATGCTGATCCAGATCCGCCGCGCGTTGCGGCCGGACGGGCTTTTCCTCGGCGCCTTTGCTGGCGCCGGCACGCTTTTCGAGCTACGCGAAAGCCTGCTTGCGGCCGAGACCGAGCTCTACGGCGGCGCCAGCCCACGCGTCATCCCGTTCACCGACGTGCGCGACGCCGGTGCGCTTCTGCAGCGCGCCGGTCTCGCTCTGCCGGTTGCCGACGTGGAGACGGTGACGGTGCGCTATGCCAGCCTGTTCAACCTGATGGCGGATCTGCGGGCCATGGGCGAGACCAGTGCGCTCACCGATCGCAGCCGGCGGCCGGGCTCGCGCACGCTGTTTGCCCGCGCGGCGGAAATCTACGCCGAGCGGTTTTCGGACCCCGACGGCCGCGTGCGGGCAAGTTTCTCGATCGTCTGGATGTCCGGCTGGGCGCCCGACGCATCGCAGCAAAAGCCGCTGAAACCGGGTTCGGCCAAGGTCTCGCTGAAGGCAATCCTGGAGGCGCCCGACGGGCGTTGATCCTGCCCGCAAGCGCGGAAAGGTTGGATCAGGGTGTGGGTGCGAAAGCGTTCGCAAGCTTGCTGTTGTTGTCGCTGAACAGCCAAGTGAGCGAGTCGGCAAACTGACCAACTCCGGTGATGATCCCCAGCGCCACCAAGGTCGCGATCAGTCCATATTCGATGGCTGTCGCGCCGGTCTCGTCCTTCAGAAAACCCAGCAGCAGTGCTTTCATGACCTCGACCCCTCTCGCCAGGAGATTACCGCCGATCCGTTAAGAAAGGTTAACGGCAAAGGCTTAACAGGCGGTGAAACCGCCGCCTTGCCGAAAACTCTTAACCATGTCAGCAGTCGCCGCTGCTTCTGCCATTGGACCGGATGATGCAGACCGAACTGGGCTGCGGCTGCAGCACGCTGCGGCGCAGCGTGTAGGTTTCGCGATGGCTGACCGAGCCGGTGGCCGTCATGTCGAGCCCGCCGGCAAGATCATCGCGGGACGACAGCGATCGTGTCTGGCTGTCGAGAAAAGGGGTTGCTATCAGCGCCAGCGCCACCGCGGCCGAACCGAACAGCAGCGTGATGCGCAATATGCCCATGCCTGCGTCGGCGGCGCGAAAGCTGCGCTCGGGCCGGATCGAGTCCCAATCCCTGTCTAGGCTCATGCTATCGCTCCCCAGCGAATCGTCGGCGCGGCCGCGAACGGCGATGCTTCAATTTTTCATGATGAGATAAATCTTCCATTAACGCTGGCTGATACAACGCCCCGGCCAGGAAGCGGCCGGGCGAGAGCCCTCAAAGAAGATCGATGAGGAAGGGGATCAGCGGTGCGTCGGCCGGCGGCATCGGATAGTCGCGCATCTGCTTTGGCCGCACCCATTTCAGCGCCTGGCCTTCCCTGGGTTGGGCGATGCCGCGGAAACGGCGGCAGATGAACAGCGGCATCAGCAGGTGGAAATCGTCGTAGGAATGACTGGCGAAGGTGAGCGGCGCCAGGCATGGAATGTCGGTTTCGATGCCGATTTCCTCGTGCAACTCGCGAATGATGCATTGTTCGGGCGTCTCGCCGGGTTCGACCTTGCCGCCGGGAAATTCCCACAGCCCGGCCAGTTGCTTGCCCTCCGGCCGCTGCGCCAAGAGCACCCGGCCGTCGGCATCGACCAGCGCGCAGGCGGCGACCAGGAGCAGGCGCTTGCCGGCGGTCGTCCCGTCACTCATGCCATCACATCATTCATGCCATCACTTCATTCATGACCGGGCGGCCGGCGGTAGTGGTAGCGATAGACTTCGTCAAAGCCGAGCGAATGGTAGAGCGCCAGCGCCGGCACATTGCCGGCCTCGACCTGCAGCCAGGCCTCCCGCGCGCCACGCAGCCGCGCCCATTTCAGCGCCGACAGGATCAGGTTGCGGCCATGGCCCTTGTTGCGCGCCGCCTTGTCGGTGGCGACCTCGAACAGGCCGGCAAGATCGCCGTCGTGCACGCAGATCAGCGTCGCCAGCGCTTCGGCTCCGTCTTCGAGCGCGAACAGTCCGGCCTCGGGCTGGATGGCGCCGATGATCTCCGACAGGCCCGGCCGCAGCGAAACATCCGAACCGCTGACCTTGAGCGACGCGCCGATGAAGCGGCTGATGTCCTTGAGCGGAATCTGGTCCATGGCACCGTCGAGTTGCGCGTCGGCCAGCGGCAGCCGCATGACCAGCGACTCGTCGAACCGGCTCCAGCCCTCGCGGTCGAGATGGCTGGCGAGATCCGGGCCCGACAGCGGCGACATGCGGAACGTCAGCGGCCGGCCATAGGCATCGAAACGGCGGCTGGCCCGGCCGATACGGTCGGCAATGTGCTGGGTGTCGCCTGGATCGAGGGGGTTAACCGAGTTCAGCCGCTTGGCCGGATGGCCGGCGGTCAGTCGTACCACCCAGGTGCCGTCATAGTGGACGGCGGCTGCCGGCCAGGCACGAAAGCCGGCCGCCTCGTAGCGGCGCACGATCGCGAGCATGCTTGCCGGGTGCCTGGAGCCCAAAACCATCAGCTCCGATAATCGCCATTGATGGCGACATATTCCTTGGTGAGGTCGCAGGTCCACACCGTCGCCTTGCCGCGGCCGATGCCGATATCGGCGCGGATGCGGATGTCGTCGCGCTTCATGTAGGCCGACGTCGCCTGCTCGGAATATGAGGGGTCGCGCTCGCCTTCATGCGCCAGCCTGTTGTCGCCGAACCAGATCGACAGTCGGTCGCGATCGGCGGGCTCGCCGGCTTTGCCGACAGCCATGACGACGCGGCCCCAATTGGCATCCTCGCCGGCGACCGCTGTCTTGACCAGCGGCGAATTGGCGATCGACAGCGCGATACGCTTGGCCGAGCGCGCCGATTTGGCGCCGGTGACGGTGACTTCGACCTGCTTGCGGGCGCCCTCGCCGTCGCGCACCACTTGCAGCGCCAGCGATTTCAACACCTTGCCGAGTGCCCTGCGGAATGCGCCGAGACGAGCATCCTTGGCGTCGGTTATCTCAGGCGCGCCGCGCTTGGCGGCTTTGCCGGTGGCGAAGATCAGCAGCGTGTCGCTGGTCGAGGTGTCGCTGTCGACGGTGACCGCGTTGAAGGTCTTGGCCGTGCCGCGCGACAACAGGTCCTGCAGGACAGGGGCGGCGATCGGCGCGTCGGTGGCGATGAAGGACAGCATCGTTGCCATGTCGGGCGCGATCATGCCGGCGCCCTTGGAGATACCGTTGATGGTGACATCGGTGTCGCCGAGCTTGACGGTCGCCGTCGCCACTTTCGGATAGGTATCCGTGGTCATGATCGCCTTTGCCGCTTCGGTCCACAGCTCAGGCTTGCCATTGCTGACCAGCCCTGCGAGCAGATGGCTGAATTTGCTGGTGTCGAGCGGCTCGCCGATAACGCCGGTCGAGGCCAGGAAAACCTCAGACGCCTTGCAGCCGGCGGCCTTCGCCGCCGCCTCGCCGGTCAGTGCGGTCGACTCGCGGCCTTTCTTGCCGGTGAAGGCGTTGGCGTTGCCGGAATTGACGACCAGCACCCGCGCCTTGCCGGCCCCGAGATTCTGCCGGCAGAAATCGACCGGCGCCGAGGGGCATTTCGATTTCGTGAACACGCCGGCGACCGCGGTGCCTTCATCGAAGACCATGGTCAAAAGGTCGGTGCGGTTCTTGTACTTTATCCCCGCCTCGGCGGTGGCGATGCGCACCCCCTCGATTTGTGGCATCTTGGGGTATTTCTTCGGCGCAAGCGGCGAAATCGTCGTGGACATGAGGGCCTCGGGCGGGAAAAATCGCAAGGGAAGGCCGGTTTGCCCGATACGCCGCGCGGGCGCAAGGGCGTTTTCGTCGCTCTCGCCGGGGGGCCGGGGCCCGCTCGGGATTAAGCTTGCATTTCAAATCTGTTGGCGCCGCCGGGGCCGATGGCGTTATGATCCTGGCCATGGGCAGGCTTGCGATCCTCGCATGGGCATTTCTGGGACTTTTGCTGCTGAGCGCGGATGCGCAGCCGCAACGGCGTGTGGCGCTTGTCATCGGCAACGGCACTTACGCGGAAGCCGGCACGCTGGCCAATCCGGTCAACGACGCGCTCGACATCGCCGACAAGCTGCGCTCCATCGGCTTCGAGGTCATCGAAGGCAATGATCTCGGCAAGCGTGAGCTCGAACGCAGCATCGGCGAATTCTCCGACGCACTCGAAGGCGCCGGCGTCGGGCTTTTCTATTATGCTGGCCACGGCCTGCAGGTCGACGGGCGCAACTACATCGTGCCGGTCGACGCCAGGTTGGACGTGCCGGTCAAACTCCAGCTCGAAGCGGTGCCGATCGACGAAGTCCTCGACATCATGGAACAGCAGACCAAGGTCAGCCTGGTGTTTCTCGATGCCTGCCGCAACAATCCGTTTGCCCGCAGCTTGAGCCGCACCGCAACCACGCGCTCGGCGACGGCGCTGGCCGGGCTGGCGCAGTTCGATTCGACGCGCGGCTCGTTCATTGCCTTCTCGACGGCGCCTGGTGCCGTCGCCATGGACGGGAGCGGGCGCAACTCGCCTTTTGCCGCCGCCCTGCTGCGCCACATCGCCGAACCCGGCCAGAGCATCAACGACATGATGATCGCGGTGCGCCGCGACGTGGTTTCGCAAACCCGCGAGGCCCAGCGCCCCTGGGAGCAGGGCTCGCTGCTCGAGCGTTTCGAATTCGTCTCCGACGGGCAATCTGCAGAGCCACAGAAGCCGGCCGCCGCTCCGGCGCTCCCAACCGAAGTTGCCGTGCTCGAGCGCTCGGTGGGCGACGACAAGGGATCGATCGAAAAATTCCTGCGCCAGGACTATCTGGCGCCGGACGCCAAGGCGATGAGCGAGACCGTCAAGCGGCTCTACGGCCCGTCGGCCACCATTTTCGGCACCCGTTACGACGCCGATGCCATCGCCAAGGTCAAGGCCGACTGGTTCGCGCAGTGGGCCTCCTGGTCGCTTGGCCTGGAACCTGGCAGCCTGGAGGTCACTCCACATGGCGAGGACCGCGCCGAGGCCGTCTTTGCGATGCGCTATGACTATCTTCCAAAGGACAAGTCGGCGGCACGCCTGACCGGCAAGGCGCGCGTCACGCTTGGCCTGGTCAAGGCCGACGGCGGCTGGCGCATCGAATCCGAGACATCGCAAGCGATGCAATAGGCGTCATCTGACGCAGTCTTCGATCCCGTCGAAAACGGTCCGTTTCGTTTCACCCCGACCTCATTTATAGTGCCGGCGAAATTGTTGGCGAGGACGACAGACATGGCCGAGGACGCCGACCCGGCGCGTAGATCGATCGGTGCGCGGCGCAACCCCGCCAGCGCCGATGCCATTCTCGAAGCCGCCGAGGCCGTGCTGGTCGAGGCCGGCTATGCCGGCTTCTCGATCGAGGCGGTGGCGCGCCGCGCCCGCGCCGGCAAACCCACCATCTATCGCTGGTGGCCGAGCAAGGCCGCATTGCTGCTCGAAGTCTACCAGCGCCAGAAACGTGTCGATGTTCCCGATACCGGGCGACTGGAGGAGGATCTCGTCGGCTTCCTGAAAAACCTGTTCGCGCACTGGCGCGAGACATCGTCGGGCAGCGTGTTCAGGTCGCTGATCGCCGAGGCGCAGTCGGACGAGACCGCTGCCGCGGCCCTTGCCGATTACGCGCTTGGCCGACGCTCCCATACCGGACAGATGGTCGAGCGCGCCAGGGCAAGAGGCGAAATCGGCGTCGACATCGATTCAGCTGTTGTCGCCGACCTGATCGCCTCCTTCGCCTGGAGGCATCTGTTGACCAACCGGCTCGACGAGGACGAAGCGACCATACGCAAGGCCGTCAACTACGTGATGCGCGGCATAGCGGCGTCTGGAAGGTAAAAGGGCGGCCGATGCTGGCCGACAAAAAAGGGCGCGGCACCCTTGGCTGCCGCGCCCCCTTTCGAAAAATTCTTTCAGGCTTATTTGGCGCTTTCCAGCGTATCGACAGCCTTCTTCAGGTTGGCGTCGGGGATTTCGACCTTGGCGCCGGCGCGCAGCGACTTGACCAGCGCGAAATACTTGTCGCGGATGACCGCTTGCTTGGCCTGGTCCTTGACGTCGTCGAAGGCTGGCGGCTGCTTGGTGCGCTTGTCCTCGAGCTTGATGACATGCCAGCCGAACTGCGTTTGCACCGGCTGCTCGGTGTATTTGCCGACCTCGAGCGCGGAGGCCGCCTTGTCGAACTCCGGCACCATCTGGCCAGGTCCGAACCAGCCGAGATCGCCGCCGCTGGTCTTGCCTGACGGATCGCTGGTGTGCTCGTTGGCGAGTTTCTGGAAGTCGGCGCCGCCGTCGAGCTGCTTGATGATCGCCTCGGCCTCTTCCTTCGTCTTCACGAGGATGTGACGGGCATGCAGCTCGTTGGTGGGCGGCGTGTTGGCGATTTCCTGGTCGTAGCGGGCGCGGACCTCGGCGTCGGTGACCTTGTCGACAACGCCCTTCTCGACCATCTCGCCATGCAGCGCGCGCTGCTGCAGGAAGGCCATGCGGCGCTGGAAGTCGGGATCCTTGTCGAGGCCTGTGGTGACCGCCTGGGCGGCCATGACGCGGATTTCGATGGCAGCCGAAAGGGCGGCGGCACGGCGCTGCTCGGGCGGCAGCTGCGCGAACTGCTGCGACAATTCTCCTTCGGCGAGCACGAGGTCGGCCTCGGTCAAGGGCTGGCCGTTGACCGTGGCGATCACGGTATTCGGATCGACCGGTGCCGCGGCCGGTGCTGCTGCATCCGCCGGAGCGGGAGCGGTTTGCTGCGCCATCAGCGGCGACAGCGAAAGGGCCGACAGGCCGAAGGCCAAGCCAAGGCTGGCGAGCGACGCGCGACGGAACAACAAGGACATAAGATGACTCCGGTGGGGATTGTGAGGAGGGGGTGGCTTCCAGATCAGCCAGATTGTGGCGGAATTTGGCGCGCCCGGCAGGGCCAGCGCGGCGTTGACATCAGTTGAGCCCCCTCTTATCTGTCCAACGACTTTGCGTCCAGAACCGTTTTCCGGACGCTTTTTGTGTTTGTCCACGTTCACGTGGAATTGATGGGGCCGGCCGGCGCTCATCGCAAGATTGAGAATTCTATCGAAAGGACCATTGGATGGTCAGTCTCGGCGGTCTCGCCCGTAAGGTTTTCGGTTCCTCCAACGACCGTCGGGTCAAATCGACCCGGCCTCGTGTCGAGGCGATCAACGCCATGGAAAACGAGATGCGGGCGCTCTCCGACGAGGAGTTGGTCGGCCGCACCGCGAAATTCCGCCAGGATATCGCCAACGGCGCCACGCTCGATGACCTTTTGGTGCCAGCCTTTGCCACTGCCCGCGAAGCAGCGCGCCGCGTGCTCGGCATGCGCCCCTTCGATGTCCAGTTGATCGGCGGCATGGTGCTGCATAATGGCGGCATTGCCGAGATGCGCACCGGCGAGGGCAAGACCCTGGTCGCGACGCTGCCGGTCTACCTCAACGCGCTTGCCGGCAAGGGCGTCCACGTCGTCACGGTCAACGACTATCTTGCCACCCGCGACTCCGAATGGATGGGCCGCGTCTACAAGTTCCTCGGCCTCTCGGTCGGCGTCATCGTCCACGGCCTGTCCGACGAGGAGCGCAGCACCGCCTATGCCGCCGATGTCACCTACGCCACCAACAATGAGCTCGGCTTCGACTATCTGCGCGACAACATGAAGTACGAGCGCGCCCAGATGGTGCAGCGCGGTCACAATTACGCGATCGTCGACGAAGTCGACTCCATCCTGGTCGACGAGGCGCGCACGCCGCTGATCATTTCCGGTCCTCTCGAGGACCGTTCGGAAATGTACAACACCATCGACACCTTCATCATCCAGCTGCAGCCGCAGGATTATGAGATCGACGAGAAGCAGAAGACCTCGATCTTCACCGAGGAAGGCACCGAGAAGCTCGAAAACCTGCTGCGTGACGCCGACCTGCTCAAGGGCGAGTCGCTGTACGACGTCGAGAACGTCGCCATCGTCCACCATGTCAACAACGCGTTGAAGGCGCACCGGCTGTTCCAGAAGGACAAGGACTATATCGTGCGCAACGGCGAGATCGTCATCATCGACGAGTTCACCGGCCGCATGATGCCGGGCCGCCGCTATTCGGAAGGCCTGCACCAGGCGCTCGAAGCCAAGGAGCATGTGGCGATCCAGCCGGAAAACCAGACGCTGGCCTCCGTCACCTTCCAGAACTACTTCCGCCTCTACAAGAAGCTTTCCGGCATGACCGGCACCGCGCTGACCGAGGCCGAGGAGTTCGGCAACATCTACAATCTCGATGTCACCGAGATTCCGACCAATTTGCCGGTCATCCGCAAGGACGAGGACGACGAGGTCTACCGGACGGTCGAGGAGAAGTACAAGGCGATCGTCAGGGAGATCCGCGAAGCCAGCGCCAAGGGCCAGCCGACGCTGGTCGGCACCACCTCCATTGAAAAGTCCGAGCAGCTGGCCGAGCGCCTGCGCAAGGAAGGCTTCACCGATTTCGAGGTGCTGAACGCCCGCCACCACGAGCGCGAGGCGGCGATCGTCGCCCAGGCCGGCAAGCCCGGCGCCATCACCATTGCCACCAACATGGCCGGCCGCGGCACCGACATCAAGCTCGGCGGCAATGCCGAGATGCGCATCGAAGACGAACTCGGCGACATGCCGGCCGGACCCGAGCGCGAGGCGCGGGAAAAGGAAATTATTGCCGACATCGAGCGCCTGAAGGATAAGGCGCTGGCCGCCGGCGGCCTCTATGTGCTGGCCACCGAACGCCACGAATCGCGCCGTATCGACAACCAGCTGCGCGGCCGTTCCGGTCGTCAGGGCGACCCCGGCCGCTCGAAATTCTTCCTGTCGCTGCAGGATGACCTGATGCGCATCTTCGGCTCCGAGCGCATGGACGGCATGCTGCAGAAGCTCGGCCTCAAGGAAGACGAGGCGATCATCCATCCCTGGATCAACAAGGCGCTGGAAAAGGCGCAGAAGAAGGTCGAGGCGCGCAATTTCGACATCCGCAAGAACCTTTTGAAATATGACGACGTCTCCAACGACCAGCGCAAGGTGGTGTTCGAGCAGCGCATTGAGCTGATGGACGGCGAAGGCCTTTCTGAAACCATTGGCGAGATGCGCGAAGGCGTCATCGACGAGATCGTCGCCAAGGCCATTCCCGAAAACGCCTATGCCGAGCAGTGGGATGTCGCGGGCCTGAAGGCCGAGATCGCCGAATTCCTCAATCTCGACCTGCCGGTCGAGGACTGGGCCAAGGAAGAGGGCATCGCCGAGGACGACATCCGCGAGCGCATCGCCCAGGCCGCCGAGGCCGCCGCCAAGGAGCGCGCCGAGCGCTTCGGCCCCGAGGTGATGAACTATGTCGAACGCTCGGTGGTGCTGCAGACGCTCGACCATCTGTGGCGCGAGCACATCGTCAATCTCGACCATCTGCGTTCGGTCGTCGGCTTCCGCGGCTACGCCCAGCGCGATCCGCTGCAGGAATACAAGGGCGAGGCGTTCGAGCTGTTCCAGGCGATGCTGGGCAATCTGCGCCAGGCCGTCACCGCGCAGCTGATGCGCGTCGAACTGGTCCGCCAGGCCGCCGAAGCGCCGCCTCCGGAAGCCCCCGACATGTTCGGCACCCATATCGACGGCACCACCGGCGAAAACGACTTCGAAGGCGGCGAGACCGCCCTCCTGGTCCGCCCGGAGGTCACCGCGATCGTCGCCCCCGAAGACCGCGACCCGAACAACCAGGCCACCTGGGGCAAGGTCGGCCGCAACGAAGCCTGCCCCTGCGGATCGGGGAAGAAGTACAAGCACTGCCACGGGGCTTTCGCGTAAGGACGCGCTTTTTCCTTCTCCCCGTGAACGGGGCGAAGGGAAGCTCACCCAACCGTTTCTTAATGTGTCTCCGCTACACAGAACTCTGAAAAGAGGCGGAAAACGGAGAGAAATCGGGGTGCGCTTTTCCGCGGCCACGACAGCCGGGCGGTTCCTGCCGCAGCGCTTGGCGCTGCGCATGGAGCCGTTGCTTGGCCGTATCGACGCCGTGCTGTTCACCGCCGACGAGCGCGGCGAGGCCGGCCGCATGTCGGTCATCGCCTTCTCCATCCGCATCGTCAGCGCCGTCATCGCGTTTATCAGCCAGGTGCTGATGGCACGCTGGATGGGCTCGTTCGAATACGGCATCTTCGTCCTCGTCTGGGTGACGATGGTCATCGTCGGCAACCTCGCCTGCCTCGGCTTCCACACCTCGGTCATCCGCTTCATTCCCGAATACCGCGAGCGCGGCCTGATGGACGAACTGCGCGGCATCGTGCTGGCCAGCCGTCTGTTCGTGCTGATCGCCTCCACGCTCATCGCCGGGCTCGGCGCGCTCGGCGTCTGGCTGGCGGCGCCCTGGATCGAAAACTACTATGTGATCCCGTTCATCCTCGGCGTCATCTGCCTGCCGATGATTGCCATGTCCGACCTTCTGTCGGGACTGGCGCGTGCCAACAGCTGGGCGCTGTTTGCCCTGTCGCCGACCTATCTCGTGCGGCCCATCCTGATCCTGCTGTTCATGGCGCTGATGCTTGTCGCGGGCTACGCCCCCGATGCCAGGACCGCCATCTTCGCCTCGATCGCCGCCACCTACGTCACCACGCTTGGTCAGCTCATCGGCGTCACCCAGCGCATGGAAAGGCAGATTCCGGCTGGGCCGATGAAAGTGCATTTCGGGCAGTGGTTCATCGTCTCGCTGCCGATCTTCCTGGTCGAAAGCTTCTTCTTCCTGCTCACCAATGCCGACGTGCTGATGGTCGGCGCCTATATGGATCCCAACGACGTCGCCGTCTATTTCGCCACGGTGAAGACACTGGCGCTGGTGCATTTCGTCTACTTCGCCGTCAAGGCCGGCGTCGCCCAGCGCTATGCGCAGTTCACCCATGGCGACCCGCAAAGGCTCGCCGCCTTTGCCCGCGAGACGGTGTCGTGGACGTTCTGGCCATCGCTCTTGATGGCGCTGCTGGTGCTGGCGCTCGGCGAGCCGATGCTGGTGCTGTTCGGGCCTGAATTCAGCAGCGGCTATCCCTTGCTGTTCCTGCTCGTCTTCGGCGTCGTGGCGCGCGCCGCCGTCGGCCCCTGCGAAAGCCTGCTGACGATGAGCGGCAACCAGAACATCTGCGCCGCCGTCTATGCCATGACGCTGGCCTTCAACATCGCGCTCAACGTGGTGTTGATCCCGATGTTCGGCCTGTGGGGCGCGGCCATGGCCACCGCCTTTGCCATGATCTTCGAAGCCGGCGCGCTGTCCTTCACGGTGTGGCGCAAGCTCGGCATCGTCATGCTCATCTTCGTGCCTGCGAAAGGAGCCGCGTGATGGCTGCCATCCCGTTGCTTGAGGAAACCAGCGGTGGCACCGCCGGCGCCATGGTGTCCGGCCTTGCCGGGCTGACCCGCGACGCCGATCCCGCCCACATAGAAATCCTCGCCAACAACCGGCCCGAGCGCAAGCTTGCCATCTATCCGGCATCGGCCGGCTTCGACCTGGTCGAGGAACTGGATTATCTCTGCGCTCGCACGGTCGAGCCCAACGTGTTCTTCAACCCGCGTTTCCTGGCGCCCGCCATGCCGCGGCTGGAGGATCGAGAGGTGCGGCTGGCGGTCATCCGCGACGGCGACGAATACCGCAACCGGCTTCGTTTGCTGGTGCCGTTCTCGGTGGAACGGCCCGTGGTGCCGCTCGGCGTGCCGGTCATGCGCACATGGTCGAGCCCGTTCGGTCCGCTCGGCACGCCGCTGGTCGATCGCGACGACCCGGTCGGTGTCGTCGAGGACTTCTTCTCGATGTTGTCGCGCCCGCACCTCAAGCTGCCGAAAGTGTTCGTCCTGGCCGACGTCCGGCTCGATGGCCCGGTAGCGAGCCTGCTTGCCACCGTGGCCGAGACGCGCGGCCTGATGCTGGTCACCACCGGCCAGACCCAGCGCCCGGCGTTGGAGAGCGAGCTCGATGGAGATGATTATCTGAAGGCCTCGCTGCGCTCGCACCATTATCGCGAGTTCCGCCGCCTGAAGCGGCGCCTTGGCGACCTTGGCAAGCTCGAGCATGTCGTGGCGCGCGGGCCTGAAGACATCCGCCATGCCATCGAAGGCTTCCTGACGCTGGAAGCGGCCGGCTGGAAGGGCCGCGAACGCACCGCCATGGCCATCGACCGCTTCCGCGCCGCCTTCGCCCGCGAAGCCGTGCACCGGCTGGCCGAGCAGGACATGTGCCGCATCCATTCGCTGACGCTCGACGGCCGCACCATCGCCTGCCTGATCGTCTTCGTCGAAGCCGGCGTCGCCTACACCTGGAAGACGGCCTATGACGAGACCCTGGCCAGCTATTCGCCGGGCACGCTGCTGATGATCGAGGTGACCAGGCAGCATCTCGACGATCCCAACATCATGATGACCGATTCCTGCGCGGTGCCCGACCATCCGGTGATGAGCCGGCTGTGGGCCGAGCGCAAACCGATGGGCACGCTGGTGATCGGGCTGACGCCGGACGCCGACCGCCTCACCCGCCAGGCCGCCTCACAGTTGCACCTCTACCGCGAAACCCGCAACATGGCCCGCCTGCTGCGCAACCGCATGAAGAGCTTGTTGGGGCGGCGGTGAGGCTGACGAGGTGCGATTCTGCGAGAATGGCATTTTTCACTACAAGATTTGATAGAAGTGACCAGGGATTTACTTCGATAGCCCAGCAAACAAACGCCAATATCGCCATTTTCTCATAAAAAACGAGATTTCTTGCAGAAATTTTCGGTGAATGCCGGCCAAACCGGCTCGCAATATTGTCCATAATCCTCGACAATCTAGTGATTCGGTAGCGATGAGAGAAAAATGTCGCTGAACCATGAGGCCAACGGCGCCCGGCACATCAGTGCAGACGGCAGCGCCGTTGTCCAAAAGGGCGACAACGATCCGTTTGAAGACCTGATCCAAAGCATTCGAGCCGCCACGCATCAGGCTTCGCCTCTCTTCGAAGATGAGCCCACCAGATTGGCCCGGCCAGACACGCCGGCTCCCCTTGGTTCGACCGAGACCGGCTCAAGTCGGACCCAGTCCAGGCGCGGTTCCTCCCCCTTGTCCAGCCATCCGTTGAGTCTGCATACCGACGACGACTTGGCCGCTCATCTGAAAGGCGTAGCGGAAGGGCTGGAATTGTCGCGTCATGCATGGTCCTTCGTGCAGGACTATTTTGCCAGGCTCGATGCGCAAACGCGCCATGCCGACGCTCTCGATACCGAGAAATGGAATTTGCAAGAGGAGGTGGCGAAGCTCGAACTCTTGCACGATCGCGGCTCGAAAGAGCTTGAGCGAAAATCGCGCGAGCTATCGATCGCGAGCGCGACCATCGCCGACCTGCAGGTCGAACTCGACAGAGCCCGACAGGCCATTGCGCGGGCCGACAGGCATGCCGACCAGCGCGCAACGCGGTTCCTCGAGGCGAATGTCGAGGTCGAGCGTCTGGGACGCAACCTGGCGCGGATCTCGGAGCAGCTTCGCAATGAGACCATGGCCCGGCATGCCGCCGAGCAGGCGCGTGAGGACGTTGCATCGCGGCTCTCCGGCTTGGAACAGGCCGCCATGCTGCTTCATTCCAAGGTCGCGGAGTACAAACTCCTTAACGAGCAACTGACCGGGAAACTGTCACGGCAGATGGCGGTGCAGCAAGACTTGCACGCGCGGCTGTCCACGGTCGAGCATGAGCGCGGCGTTCTCGACGACTGCGCCGCCGCCGCGCAGGAGCGGGCCGCGGGACTCGAAAGGGAGTTGCGCTCGCTCCAGCGCCGCGCCACCGCTCTGCTTGTCGATCAAGCCGTGGTCCACGCAGCGCCGGGCCAATTCGGGCAACGTGCCGAGGACATGCCCGAGCATTGGCGCCCGGAAGCCGAGACCGCGAAGTTACGCGAGGAGCGCGACGCGGCGCGCAGGGACTGTGCCGCGATGAAGGTTCAACTCGCCGATCTCCGCTTGCGCGGCGTGACCGACGAACGCGCGCATGCCCGTTGCCGCGATGAGAACCGCGAGCTTCACCATAGGCTGGAAACGCTAACCCCCCAGGACCGGCACAGCGGACCGGCAGCGGATGACGGTGCCGATCTCGAACGGGCATTCGACGAATTGCTGGCAACCGGCGAGCTTAGCGCGGCCAACGACGGCGACGCCACTGTGACGCGCAAAGCGTCTTGATCGCGTTGCTGAGGCATATCGGCAGGCAGGTGGCCATGACGTCGAGCTGGCGGACGTGTTGGTGATCGGCGTGACGCCGCCCCCTCGTCTGAAGGCCGAAGTAGGTAAATGGTGCCCCTAGCCGGAATCGAACCAGCACTCCTTGCGGAACTCGATTTTGAGTCGAGCGCGTCTACCAATTCCGCCATAGGGGCTCAGGCCGGGCGGCCTGGATGGCGCGGGACTATACGGTTGGAGGCCTGTTCGTCAACTGGCCAATTGTTGCCGGCCCGGGATGCGACCAAACTGCGCCTTTCGATTTCGTGACGAGGCTGCCATTGTGCAGCGCGGAAAATCTTTCTAGACAGGCGGCGCATCAAGTGCTGCGCGTCTGACTGGATGGATGGCGCGCGCTTTGGGTCTTTGTTTTGTCCCGAAACCGCTGCGCATTTTTGGGCGACATGCATTAGGAGTGCCGATGCTTCGCGGACTTTACGACTGGACCTTGTCGCTGGCAGCGCGCAAATCCGCCGAATGGTGGCTGGCCTTCATCGCTTTCGTCGAAAGCTCGGTGTTCCTGGTGCCGGCCGACGTGCTCTATCTGCCGATGGCGCTGTCGCGGCCGGATCGCGCTTACCGCTATGCGCTGATCGCCACCGTCGCCTCGGTGCTGGGCGGCATCGCCGGCTGGTTCATCGGCCACTACGCCTATGACGCGGTGGCGAGGCCGATCCTGGAATTCTACGGCAAATATGACGAGTTCGAAGCCCTGCGCACCTCGTCGGGCGTCGGTTTCATCATCCTGATGCTGATCACGTCGGGCGCTGCCCATCTGCCGCCTATCAAGGTAGTGACGATCCTGTCCGGCGTTATCGGCGTCAATTTGCTGCTGTTCATCGTGCTGGCGATCGTGGCGCGCGGCGGCCGCTTCCTGCTGCTCGCCTGGCTGCTACGCCGCTATGGCGAGCCGATCCGCGAATTCATCGAAAAGCGCCTCGGCCTGATCGCCGGCGCCGCCGCGGCTGCCCTGATTTTGCTCTATATCGTCGTCAAATACGCGTTCTGAACACAGCCCTGGCAAGCCGGACGGAGCCGATTGAAATGACAGCGACCATGAATGCCGACACCGGACGCCAGCGGACACGCACGGCCCTGTTTCTCGCCGTCGCCATGGCCGCGACCGTCGGCTCGGCGCTCGGTTTCCAGTATCTCGGCGGCTACATCCCTTGCCACCTCTGCCTCGAACAGCGCACGCCCTACTATATCGGCGTGCCGCTGATGGTGCTGGCGGTGATTGCATCGATGCTGCACGCGCCTAGCTGGCTGACGCGCGGCCTGCTGGCCGTCGGCGGCCTCTTGATGCTCTACGGCCTCTATCTCGGCGTCTACCACTCCGGTGTCGAATGGCAGTGGTGGGCCGGCCCGACCGACTGCACCGCGGGTGCCGGACCGGTCGACACTGGCGGCAAGGGCGTGCTCGACGCGCTCGATAAATTCGTGCCGCCATCCTGCGACAAGGCCGCGCTGCGCATCCTCGGCCTATCGCTGGCCGGCTGGAACGCCATCGCCAGCCTTGTCCTTGCCGCAGTCGCCTTCCGCGGCGCCCTCACCCGCGACTAAGCCAATTCGATTGAACGGCGCGACGCAGAGTTCGGGCAAAAAGTTCGGCAGGCTGAGTCGGATGGCGCGGCTTTCGACGTCCGAGCCAGGTCGACCCCCACTCCGTCTCGGCTTCGCCGAGCCACCTCTCCCCGATCGACGGGGTAGAGGAAGGGCGCGAGCTTGTTGTAGCCAGCGCTTCTCCAACAGGCTCCCTTCCTCTCCCTCCGGAGGGGAGAGGTGGCGCTGCGAAGCAGCGACGGAGTGGGGGAAACCGGTCCTTAAGCGCGAAGCCACTGGTAAGTGAGCGCGACCGAGCTGGTCCGATATCGGGGGAGTGTAAGATTATCATGGTCTGGCAGGCATGTGAGCATCGGAAGCGCAGACAATCGCTCCAGACGGCCAGCCTCCCGAATTCTCGGACGATCTCAGGGTTCGAGTTCGACATCCCAGTACAGATAATCCATCCAGCTTTCGTGCAGATGGTTGGGCGGGAACAGGCGGCCGTTGTTGTGCAGATCATGCACCGTCGGCTGGAAAGGCTTCTGCAGCGGCCACATCTTGGCATGCGCCGGCATCATGCCGCCCTTCCTGAGGTTGCAGGGCGAGCAGGCGGCAACGACATTCTCCCATGTCGTCGCACCGCCGCGGTGGCGGGGGATGACATGGTCGAAGGTCAGGTCCTCCGGCGTGCCGCAATACTGGCACTGGAAGCGGTCGCGCAGGAAGACGTTGAAACGGGTGAAGGCCGGATGCCTGGACGGCTTCACATAGGCCTTCAGGCTGACCACGCTCGGCAGCTTCATCGAGAAGGTCGGCGAGGAGACGGCGTGCTCGTATTCGGCGACGATGTTCACGCGGTCGAGGAACACCGCCTTGATGGCGTCCTGCCACGACCAGAGCGACAGGGGGTAATAGCTGAGCGGACGGTAATCCGCATTCAGCACCAGTGCTGGAAGCCCATCCGGAGATACGGCGACCGTCACGTGTTTACCTCCTTGGTTCTAGACCCGAACGGCGCGGATACTGTAAGCCCGACATGACAGGGATGTGAAGCAGATTGTCGCGCCGCCGAAGCGCCAAAAATACATGATTTTTATGCTTTTTTGCGGATTCAGGCCGGCGGCGCGGCGTCCCGCCCTCTAGTTTCGCGATAATAGGACCAGAAAAGCCGTGATGCGACACCTCGCCACGGGCTCCATGATTCGGCCAAGGCGATCAGTGTTTTCTCGGGTGGACGCGGCTCGATGCCGAGCGCGTGACCGACCGCGCTCTGTAAGGCGACGTCTCGCGCGGGGAAGATGTCGGGGTGTCCGGCGGCGAACAGAAGGTACACTTCCGCCGTCCATGGACCGATGCCAGGCACCGCAGTCATCGTCGTGATCGCCTCCTGGGCATCGAGCGAACAGAGGTGATGCAGGTCGAGCCCGTCGACCACGGCCTGGGCAATTGCGATCAGGCCGCGCTGCTTCGGCCGTGACAGGCCGGCCTCGCGAAACATGTCTTCGCCGGCGCCAAGGATCGCCTGCGGCGTCAAAGGATCGACGAGCTTGGTCAGCCGACCGAAGATGGCATCGGCGCTGGCGCGGGACACTTGCTGTGAAACGACGATCGACGCCAGGCTCCTGAACCCCGGCTCGGACAGCCGCAGCGGCACTTCGCCGGCCATGCCGCGCACCTTTTCCAGGCGCGGGTCGATCACGCAAAGCGCATCGAGCCCTCGGGCAATGTCGTCTGATGTCACGATACGCTGCATGCTTTCTTGTTCCTTGACTGTCGACAGGGTAGCAATTGGCGAAGCGCCGCAAAACATGATTGCCGCCTCAGAGATGACACTCCTGACATTCCGCTTCGCCCCCAGCCCCAACGGCGACCTGCATCTCGGCCACGCCTATTCGGCGCTGCTCAACCGGAAGCTGGCGACACAGGCAGACGGCCGCCTGCTGCTGCGCATCGAGGATATCGACACGACGCGCTGCACGCCGCAATTCGAGGCCGGCGTGCTTGCCGACCTGAAATGGCTGGGGCTTGGCTGGGAAGAGCCGGTGCGCCGCCAGTCCGAGCATTTCGCCGAATACCAGCTGGTGCTCGAGCGGCTGATCGCGGAAGAGCTCGTCTATCCCGCCTTCATGAGCCGTGGCGAAATCCGCGCTTTCATCACCGACAGTGAAGGGCGCGGGCGCGACTGGCCGCGCGATCCCGACGGCGTGCCGCTCTACCCCGCAGCCGACAAGGCGCTGCCGGCCAAGGAACGCAAGCGGCGGATCTCCGAGAATGCGCCCTTCGCCTGGCGGCTGGATGTCGATGCCGCCATGGCGCGTGTCGGCAAGGACCTGTCATGGAGCGAATTCGTCGACGAGAGCCTTTCCGCGACCCGATCGGTCGAAGCCCGTCCACGGGACTGGGGCGACGTGATCATCGCGCGCCGCGACATCCCGACCAGCTACCACCTCGCGGTCGTTATGGACGATGCGCTGCAAGGCGTCAGCCATGTCGTGCGCGGGCAGGATCTGTTTTCCGCCACCGGCGTGCAGCGCCTGCTTCAGGAGCTCCTCGGACTGCCGCAACCGGCCTATTTCCATCATCGTCTCATCCTCGGGCCCGACGGACGAAAGCTGTCCAAGAGTCTCGGCGACACCGGCCTCACCGCCTTGTGCGATGCCGGTGCATCACCGGATGACGTCAGGCGGATGGTCGGGCTTTGAGCCCGGCGAGATCAGGGAAACCGCCTGCCAAATGCGCCGACCGTTGAATTCCGGTGATGTATGGATCAACGGTTTCATTTTGCGCGCCGGGTTGAAGCGCAGTAGAGCAGCGCCACGATCAACTCCCTCCAGCGCGGCGGTCTCCGGAACATGCACAGCATCAAGCGGTTCATTCCCGCCACCTTCGTCGTCTTGTGGGCGACCGGCTTCATCGGCGCGCGCTACGCCATGCCATGGGCGGAGCCGTTCACCTTTCTCGCCGCACGGTTCGTCATCGCCGCCATCCTGCTGGCTGTCCTGATGCTTGTGCTGGGCTCGAAACGAGCCACCCGCGAGGAGGCGCTGCATGCCACCGGCGCCGGCATCCTGATGCACGGCGTCTATCTCGGCGCCGTCTTCTGGGCCATCCACAGGGGTATGCCGGCCGGCTTTTCGGCCCTGATCGTCGGCCTGCAGCCGCTGATCACGGCGGTGCTTGCCGGCAAGTTTCTTGGCGAGGCGATCCTGCCGCGTCACTGGCTTGGTCTTGGCATCGGCCTCATCGGCATCGTCATCGTGCTGTGGCCCAAGCTCGGCGCGCTCGGCGGCGGCGTGACCGCGGCGACGCTCACTGCCTCGCTGGTCTCGGTGCTCGGCATGAGCGCCGGCACCATCTGGCAGAAGCGCTTCGCTTCCGGCGGCGACCTCGTCGCCGCGACCATGTGGCAATATGTCGGCGGCGCGGCTGTGATGATCCTGGCCGCGCTGGCCTTCGAAACGCACACGGTCGTCATCAACGGCGAACTGATCTTCGCCATGGCCTGGCTGGTGCTGGTGCTGTCGCTCGGCGCCATCTTCCTGCTGATGGTGATGATCCGCGACGGCGAAATGTCGAAAGTGGCCTCGCTGTTCTACCTGGTGCCGGCGGTGACGGCCATTATCGCCTGGGCCTTGTTCGACGAGCAGCTCAATGCGCTGCAGATTGTCGGCATGGCCATCACGACATTCGGCGTTGGCCTGGCAACGGCGAGGCCGAACAGAGGAATTGAAGAATTGAGGAATTGAAGAATTCGGGGGCCTCAATTCCTCAATTCTCCAGTTCTTCAATTCCTCTTCCCTATCTGCCCGGCATCCGCTCATCCTACCCGGGCGCGGGCCTCCAGATAGCGGCTGATCGCGGCATTGAGCTCGCCACCGAGGATGAAGATCGCCGAGACCATGTAGAGGAAGACCACGGCGATCATGATCGAAGCCAGGCCGGCATAGGTCGTCACATAGGACGAGAAGTGGTCGAGATAGGTGGCGAAGATGGTCGAACCGATAAGCCATGCCGCCAGCGTGAAGATGATGCCCGGCACCAGCGAGACGAAGCGGCGCTTGCCTGCCGGCAGCCAGAAATGCACGGCGAACAATCCGCCGACAATGACCGCCGAGGCGATGACATAACGCCACAGCGTGATCGTGCCCATATAGGGCTTGATCCAGTCGATATGGGCTTCGGCGAGCCGCGCCAGCAGCGGCGCGAACACCAGGAGCACGCTGATCGCCAGGAAGCCGGCGGTGGCGATGAGAACGAAGATGATGCTCTGCACCCGGCGGTAGATGATGCCGCGCGTCTCCGAGACGCGATAGGCGCGGTTGAGCGACGTGCGCAGCGCCTCGATGCCGTTCGAGGCAAAATAAGCCGCAAGCACCACGCCGTAGGTCAAAAGGTCTGTGCGCCTGACGGTCAGCACATTGAGCACCTCGCGCGCAATCGGCTTGGCGATCTGTTCGGGCCAGGTGTCGAAGACCAGGTGCACGGCCGTGTCGGAAAACGCCTGCGCGCCGAGGAAGCTCGCCAGCGTCGTGGCAAAGATCAGGAACGGGAACAGCGCCATCAGCGAGGTGATCGCCAGATGGCTGGCCATCGCCCAGCCGTCATCGGTGTTGAAATGGCCAAGCGCGTCGTAGAGAACCCGCTTGAGGGCTACGATCTTCCGCATCAAGGACCGCGCCCTCCAATTGTCTCCACGCCGGGAATATGGGAAGGGATTGCGGCAAATGGCAACCCTTGGCGAAACCACGAACAGTCCGGCGCAGGAATTGCGCTCGATCCTCGTCACCGGCGCATCTTCGGGGATAGGCGCGTACTGCGCCCGTGCGTTGAAGGCGGAAGGCTGGCGGGTGTTCGCGACGGCACGCAAGCCGCAGGACATCGCCGCGCTCGAAGCCGACGGTATCGAGGCCTTCTATCTCGATTATTGCGAGCCGGACTCCATCGCCGCGCTGGTGGCGGCTGTGCTCGACCGCACCGGCGGCCGGCTCGACGCCCTGTTCAACAATGGCGCCTATGCGCAGCCGGGCGCCGTCGAGGATCTGCCCGTTGCAGCGCTCAAGGAGCAGTTCGAGGCGAATTTCTTCGGCTGGCA
Source organism: Mesorhizobium loti (assembly GCA_014189435.1). Classification (NCBI taxonomy): domain Bacteria; kingdom Pseudomonadati; phylum Pseudomonadota; class Alphaproteobacteria; order Hyphomicrobiales; family Phyllobacteriaceae; genus Mesorhizobium; species Mesorhizobium loti. The sequence goes on along the minus strand of CP050293.1, from coordinate 7,164,916 downwards.
TGACCTGACCCGCCGGCTCGTGCCGGTGATGCGCCGCCAGGGTCACGGCCGCATGGTCCACTGCTCGTCGATCCTCGGCCTGACGCCAGTGCGTTTTCGCGGCGCCTATTCGGCGTCGAAGCACGCCCTGGAGGCCCTGATGCTCTGCCAGCGCCAGGAACTGGCCGGCAGCGGCGTCCATGTTTCGCTGATCGAGCCGGGACCGGTGAAGTCAAGGATCGCCAGCAACGGCCTCATTTGGTTTCTCAGGAACATCGACCACGAGAATTCCGTGCACCGCGTGGACTATGCCGCGCAACTCGAGCGGCTGCGGGCCGGCGGCAGCCAATCGGCCTTGAAGCCGGGGCCGGAAGTGGTTCACGCGGCGCTACGCCATGCACTTCTGTCGCGGCGCCCGCGCCCGCACTATGTGGTAACAGTGCCGGCCAGGATCGGTGCGGTGCTCAAACGCATCCTGCCGGCATCGATGCTCTATCGCATCCTTGCCAAACGCGCCTGAAACAACCGAACTGGGAACACACCATGGCAACCGTCTTCAACATCCTCGCCATTCTGGTCATGGTCGCCGTGGTGATCGTTCTTGTTCGCGGCCTCATCAACATGATGCGCGGCGGCTCCGGCGTCACCTCCAACAAGCTGATGCAGGCGCGCGTCATGCTGCAGGCGGTGGCGCTGGTGCTGATCCTGCTGGCGGTGTATTTCACCCGCAAGTGAGGATATCGGCAGCCGGGGAAGCGAATGGTCAAGCTCAACAAGATCTACACCCGCACCGGCGATGACGGCACCACGGGGCTTGGCACCGGCGAACGGCGGCTGAAATCCGATCTGCGGGTGGACGCCTACGGCACGGTCGACGAGGCCAATGCCTGCATCGGCATCGCCCGGGTCCACACGGCCGCGACCCACCCCGCGATCGACGCCATGCTTTCCCGCATCCAGAACGATCTTTTCGACCTCGGCGCCGATCTCGCCGTGCCCGACGACGGCAAGCCGCTCGGCTATGAGCCGCTCCGCATCATCGCCGTGCAGACCGACCGGGTCGAGAAGGACATCGACCTCATCAACAAGGAGCTTCAGCCGCTCAAATCCTTCGTGCTCAATGGCGGCACACCGGCGGCGGCGGCACTTCACCTTGCCCGCACCGTGGCCCGGCGGGCAGAAAGGCTGATGGTGGCGCTGGCCCAGGATCCGAACGAACACGTCAACCGCGACGGCCTGAAATACATCAACCGCGTCTCGGATTTCCTGTTTGTCGCCGCCCGGGCGGTCAATGACAACGGAAACGCCGACGTGCTATGGGTTCCCGGCAAGAACCGCTGATTGTCGAAAGCGGAAGAGGGCCTCGGGCATGTTCATCCCGCTTTACGACACCAACAGGCTGCGGCACATCCGCCTGCAATATGTGACGATCGGGCTGATCGTGGTCAACGCCCTGGTCTACCTCGCCACCGCGCTCGGCGGCGAGAGTTTCTCCAATGCCGCCGTACTTGGCCTCGGCTTCATCCCGTCGGTCGTCCATGACACCGCCGAGCTTGATCCCCGTTTTATCGTCATCCCTGAAAGCCTGAGCTACCTCACCTATTCCTTCCTGCATGCCGACATCTTCCACCTTGGCGGCAACATGCTGTTCCTGTGGGTGTTCGGCGACAATGTCGAGGATGCGCTGGGCCACATCCGCTACCTCATCTTCTACCTGTTGTGCGCCGTCGCCGGAGCCGCCTTCCAGGGGCTCGTCGCCTGGGATTCGCAGGTGCCACTGATCGGCGCCTCGGGCGCCATCGCCGGCGTGGTCGTCGCCTATCTGATCCTTTATCCCAGGGTGAAGGTCTGGGTGCTGGCCTTTGCCCGTATCCCGTTGCGCATTCCGGCGTTCATCCCGCTCATCCTGTGGGTGCTGTTCCAGGTGGTGATGTTTGCCGCCGGCGGCGAGGACCAGATTTCCTGGGCCTGCCACATCGGCGGCATCATCGCTGGTGCCGTTCTGGTGCTCGTTTTGCGCAGCCGCGGCGTGCCGCTGTTTGCCGGCGCTGACGAGGATACCGCGGTCGCCGCTCCCAACCAGCCGCAGGCCACTGCCGAGTCGTTGGCGCCTGAACCACCCGCCGCGACGCCGCGCTGGGGGCGAGGAAACGCTTCCAGTTCGGACTGAACCGATTTGAGCCGCTTGCAGCGTATTGACGTGCAGGGTTGCCGCAACTACGGAAACGTCTCCGTCGCAGCCTAAGGCGGGCAGAAGACCAGAATTTCCATCCGAAATGTCGGCTTTCGACAACTCAGAACGGGCGCAGGCTGTTATAGCGCGCCCAACTAGCGTGAAGAGGTGACAGGCAAATGAAGATCCTTGTGCCCGTGAAGCGGGTTGTGGATGCGAACGTCAAGGTTCGCGTGAAGGCTGATGGTTCGGCCGTGGAGCTCGCCAACGTCAAGATGGCGATGAACCCGTTCGACGAGATCGCGGTCGAAGAAGCAATCCGGCTGAAGGAGGCCGGCAAGGCGGAAGAGATCATCGTCGTCTCGATCGGCCCGCAGCAGGCTCAAGAAACCCTGCGCACCGCGCTCGCCATGGGCGCCGACCGCGCCATCCTGGTCAAGACCGACGAACAGACCGAGCCGCTCGGCGTCGCCAAGGTGCTGAAGGGCGTCGTCGACGCTGAGCAGCCCGGCCTCGTCATTCTCGGCAAGCAGGCGATCGACGACGACTCCAACCAGACCGGCCAGATGCTGGCGGCACTGCTGGGCTGGGCGCAGGGCACCTTCGCCTCCAAGATCGTGCTCGACGGCGACAAGGCCAAGGTGACGCGCGAGGTCGACGGCGGCCTGCAGACGGTGGAACTGAAGATGCCGGCGATCGTCACCGCCGACCTTCGCCTCAACCAGCCGCGCTATGCCTCCTTGCCCAACATCATGAAGGCCAAGAAGAAGCAGCTCGACGAGAAGACCCCGGCCGACTACGGCGCCGACGTCAAGCCGCGGCTGAAGGTCATCAAGACCGAGGAGCCGAGTGGCCGCAAGGCAGGCGTCAAGGTCAAGTCGGTGGCCGAACTGGTCGACAAGCTCAAGAACGAAGCCGGCGTGCTGTAAGCGATCGGGAAAGGAACAGAAAAATGACCATTCTCCTCATCGCGGAACACGACAACGCAACGCTTTCCGACCAGACCGCGAAGGCGCTGTCGGCCGCTTTGCAGATCGGCTCGGACGTGCATGTGCTGGTTGCCGGCAAGGGCGCCAAGCCGGCAGCGGATGCCGCCGCCAAGCTGAAGGGCGTGAGCAAGGTCCTGCTCGCCGAAGCCGACGAACTCGCCGAGCGCCTCGCCGAACCGACGGCGGCGCTGGTCGTGTCGCTGGCCGGCGCTTACGACACCATCATCGCGCCGGCGACTTCGTCGGGCAAGAATGTCGCGCCGCGCGTGGCAGCGCTCCTCGACGTCGCGCAAGTGTCCGAGATCATCGAAGTCGTATCGCCCGATACCTTCAAGCGGCCGATCTATGCCGGCAACGCCATCCAGACGGTGCAGTCGAGCGACGCCAAGAAGGTGATCACGGTCCGCACGGCCTCCTTCCAGGCAGCCCCCGAGGGCGGCTCGGCGGCGGTCGAGACCGTCAAGGCGGCAGCCAATCCAGGCCTCTCCACCTTCGTCGAGAACAAGCTTTCCGAGACCGACCGTCCGGAGCTGACCTCGGCCAAGATCATCATCTCGGGTGGTCGTGCGCTGGGTTCGGCGGAGAAGTTCCAGGAAGTCATCCTGCCGGTCGCCGACAAGCTCGGTGCAGCCGTCGGCGCCTCCCGCGCCGCGGTCGATGCCGGCTATGCGCCGAACGACTGGCAGGTCGGCCAGACAGGCAAGGTGGTTGCCCCCGATCTCTACATCGCGGTGGGCATCTCCGGCGCCATCCAGCACCTCGCCGGCATGAAGGATTCGAAGGTCATCGTCGCCATCAACAAGGACGAGGAGGCGCCTATCTTCCAGGTTGCCGACTACGGCCTCGTCGGCGATCTCTTCGTCATTCTGCCGGAGCTGCAAAAGGCGCTTTGACGCTTTCTGCCAAAGCGTATTAAATAGTGAGGGGTGGGGTAGACGAAGTCGCCCCGCCCTTTTAGTTTGCACTGCACAAAAACCAGGCCACAAAGGCCAAAAGCAATTCAGCAAAAGTGCGCAGCGGTTTTGCGTCCGGAATTGCGATAAAACAAAAGGTGGAGCGCTTTCGCATTTCATGCGGAAGGGCTCCGGACGGGATCGGTGTAATGAGCAAGATCGAGACGATCGGCATCATCGGCGCGGGCCAGATGGGCGGCGGCATCGCCCATGTCTCCGCGCTTTCGGGCTACAAGGTGCTGATCTACGATATATCGCCCGACCGCATCGAGAAGGGCATCGCCACCATCAGCGGCAACATGGCCCGCCAGGTGGGGTCCGGCAAGCTCGACGAGAAGGTCCGCAACGACGCGATGGGCCGCATTTCGGCCGCCCCGGCGATGGCCGATCTAGCCGGCGCCGACCTGGTGATCGAGGCGGCGACCGAGGACGAGACGGTCAAGCGCAAGATCTACGCCCAGCTCTGTCCGCAGCTTAATCCCGAAGCCATCCTGGCGACCAACACCTCGTCGATCTCGATCACGCGGCTTGCCGCGCAGACCGACCGGCCGGAGCGGTTCATCGGCATACATTTCATGAACCCGGTGCCACTCATGAAGCTGGTCGAGCTGGTGCGCGGCATCGCCACCGAGGACCAGACCTTCGAGGCCGCCAAGACCTACGTAAAGCAGCTCGACAAGACGATCACGGTCTCGGAGGATTTTCCGGCCTTCATCGTCAACCGCATCCTGCTGCCGATGATCAACGAGGCGATCTACACGCTCTATGAGGGCGTCGGCTCGGTCGATGCCATCGACACCGCCATGCGGCTCGGCGCCAACCATCCGATGGGGCCGCTGCAGTTGGCTGACTTCATCGGGCTCGATACCTGCCTGTCGATCATGCAGGTGCTGCATGACGGCCTGTCGGACTCGAAGTACCGCCCTTGCCCGCTGCTGGTGAAATATGTCGAGGCCGGCTGGCTCGGTCGCAAGACCGGGCGCGGCTTCTACGACTATCGCGGCGAGCATCCCGTCCCGACGCGCTGATCAGATCCGCGTCAGCGGAAACCTAGGCCTTTCGGATCAGCGGTTGAGACCCGGATCAGGAGGCCGCAGCCAGCGGCTCGGGCGGCACTGCCCTGCCGTCCACAATCTCCGCGTCGTCCGGCGCCACGCAAACGCAGCCACGGCCGGCCGCCTTGGCCGCGTAGCAAGCCGCATCGGCCCTGGCGATGACCTCGTCGACTTCACCGCAATTGGCGTTGATCGCAGCCAGCCCGATGCTGGCGCCGATCACGTGCGGACGGCCGTCCCAGGTGAAATCCAGGCTGCGTATCGCATCGATGATGGAGCGTGCGGCGATCTTGGCGCCGGTTGCCGAACCCGATTTCAGAACGACCGCGAATTCGTCGCCGCCCAAACGAGCAACGATGTCGTCTGGACCAAGCACGCCGCGAACCGCCTCGGCAACCCGCTTCAGCAGCGCGTCTCCCGCCGCGTGGCCGCCCGTATCGTTGACCAGTTTGAAGTGGTCGAGATCGATGAACATGAACTGATGTCCGGCACCTTTGCCAGAGGTACCGTCCTTGCGCGCCTGGCCAACCAGATCCTCCATGGCGCGGATGAAGCTCGAGCGATTGGCAAGGCCGGTCAGCGCATCGTGTGCTGCGGCGTGGGCGAGCTGGCGCTGCAGCGCGCGCGCATCGGTAAAGTCCTGGAAAACGATGACCAGCCCGCAGAATTCGTTCCGTTCATTGATGATTGGCGACACGACCTGACGGATGCTGCAGCGCGTGTCGTCGCGCCGGATGAGAACGGCGCGGCTGTTCTGGTCTGCGGGCGCCTGACCGCCGATCGCCGGTCGGGTCACGCCGATCCGGTGTCCCGTCTCCTCGTCGACCGCCCAGTAGACATGGCCAAGCATCTTGCCGAGAGCCTCGCTGCCGGCAACACCGGTCAGCTTTTCGGCGACCGGATTCATGAAGGTGACGCGGTTTGCGGCATCGGTGCAGATGACGGCATCGCCGATCGACTGCAGGGTCACCCTCAGTCGCTCCTTTTCATCGGCCAGCATTGCCGCCGACACGGTGAGGTGTGCTTCGGCCTCTTTGCGCAGGGTGATGTCGGTCAGGCTGCCTATGGCCCTGATCAGCCGGCCGTCCTCGTCGCGCTCGATGGCCTTGCCGCGGTCGAGGAACCACATCCAGTGGCCATCCTTGTGGCGCATCCTGAACTCGGCTTCGAAGAACGGCGTCTTGCCCTCGAGATGGGCGCGATCCGCTTCGGCGACAGTCTCGCGATCGTCGGGATGGATCATCGTCAGCCAGCGGTCGGTGTCGCCATCGAGCTCGCCATCCGCATAGCCCAGCATCTTGACCCAGGTCGAGGAATAGGTCGTGCCGCCCTTGCGCATGTCGAGGTCCCAGACACCTTGGCCGGCGCCGGCCAGGGCGAAATTCCAACGCGTTTCCGCTTCGGCGATGCGCGCCTCGGCTTGCTTGCGCGCATCGATGTTCTCGATTTGCGAGACAAGATAGAGCGGGCGGCCGCTGTTCTCGTCACGAATGACCGAACCCGCAAGATGCGCCCAGACGGGCGTTCCGTCCTTGCGGAGGTATCGCTTCTCGAAGTGGAAGGAATTGACCGTGCCCGCCTTCAGATCGTCCATCGTTTCCCGACCGATCTGCAGATCGTCTGGATGCGTGATCTGGAAGAAGGTCAGCGCCTCGATCTCCTCGCTCGTGTAGCCAAGCATGGCGGCGAAGGCCGGGTTGGTCTGGCGAATGCGCCCGTCGAGACCGACAACGACGATACCGATCGCCGAATCCTCCATGGCGCGGCGGAAGCGCAGCTCGCTCTCGGCGATCTGCCGGCGATCCTCGCTGATCCGACGGGTGGACAGGGCGGCCAGGAACAGCGCGCCCGCCGCCACCGCCACCGAGATCTGCAGGCAGAGTTTCAGCGCATCCGAGCCGAGCTCCAGGCGCGACAGCAGGATCGAGGCCGCCACGCCGCCCAGGCCGGCCACCAGCAACGCCAACCCTGCATACCCAAGAGATTTTCGGCCGGTCAATCCACGCCACATCACGATACGTGCCACCCCCGTGCGCAAACGCATGTTCTCGCATCAACCTTGACGGATCGATTTTAAGGAAAGGTTGCGTCCGGCCTGCCGGCGCCATTGCTAACCGGCAAACAATTGCCGGCATGATTAAGGATCGGTGTGTATGGGCTCGCGATCGTGGCGGAACGCTACCAGCGCACGAAAAACCGTCCGCCAAGCGCGCCGAGCAATGCGAGCGCTGCGATCGCTATCGTGTACCAGGTGGCGACGAAAAGCGGCGAATCGTCGAAACAGTGCGCGGCGTAGAAGGTCGCCGCCAGCCCGCCGGCGAGCAGGCCGGCGACAGCGCCGGCAAACACCGGCCGTGTCGGCGCGCCGTAGCGCAGCATCCATAGGAAGATGGCAAGCGGGCCAATGCCGATCAACGGGATGAAACCCATGCAGATCATCATATTGGAGCCGACCATGCGCGTGCCCCACAACGCCTCCGGCACCATGAAGAGCTCCAACACCACCGCCACGGCCACCAGCAGCGGTGCGGTAAGCATCCCTGCCATCGCCCGACCTGTCGAGGCGCCCGGCGTCGACAAAGCGCGGATCAGGGCGAAGGCGCTAACGGCCAGCACGATGGTGAAAACGAACTTGGACAGGAAACGCATCGTGTGCGCGGCCACCATGAAGTCGGGACGCGGACCGATCGTCAGCAGGAAGACTATTGCCGCAATGACAACGGCAGCCCCAGCAGCCAGCCACCAGGCAGATCGCAGCGGCATCGCCTTGCTGCGCGCATCGGCGTCCAGCGCCTTGATGAGATCGTCCGTCCTCATGTCATTCCCGCCCGAATCGCTTGGCTATCGCGGCAAGTCCACGATGCAGCGACACACGCACCGCCGTCTCGCTGATGCCGAACTTTGCCGCCGTCTCACCGATGGACCGCCCTTCCACCGACACGGCCGAGACCACGGAGCGTTGCGCCGGAGACAGGCCGTCCAATGCCCGGTTGATGTCGCGCTCGCTGACGCTCTCCGTTTCCGGCTCGGCGAAGGTCTCGGCGATATCGTCGACATCGATCTCGATGCGCCGCCCACGCCGCCGGAACGCGTCGATCAGCTTGAAGCGGGCAATCGCATAGATCCACGGCAACACCGGCGCATCCTGGCGCCAGGTATGCCGTTTCACATGAATGGCCAGCAAGGTTTCCTGCACGACATCCTCGGGATCGACCCCGCCCTGCACGATCTTGCGTCGGACAAAACCGCGCACCAGCGTGGCAATCCGATGCAGAAAGTCGGCATAGGCCTTTTCGTCTCCCGCGATCGCGGCCCGCATCAGCCGGGAAAGCTCGGCCTCATCCTTGCCGCTCACAAGAGTTCACTCCCCGATTTTCGCGTCTCGGCGCTGATTTGTTACGTGGCCGGCGAAATAATGTCCAAGCCAAACTGTCGGTAAATCACGAAAGTTTGCGCTACCGCCGAGCCGTGAGCATCACGCGGAATTGTCCGTGCGGCACCGACCTTTGCACTTCAGCGACCGATTGAAGCACATCAACAATGTTGACTATCGCTGTCATGTATCGATAGGTGCAGCCGTGACAGACCGAAGACTCCCAAGATCGAGGACAATGCCATGAAATACGCCCTTTCCACCCTCGTCGGCGCCACCGCGCTGGCAATCAGCCTGATCGGCGGTCCGGCGATGGCGGAAGACGACGGCATCATTGTCTACAACGCCCAGCATGAAAACCTGACCAAGGCGTGGGCCGAAGGCTTCACCAAGGAAACCGGCATCAAGGTCACCGTGCGCAATGGCGGCGACAGCGACTTTTCCAACCAGATCGTCGCCGAGGGCGCTGCTTCGCCGGCCGACGTCTTCCTCACGGAAAACTCGCCGGCCATGGTGCTGGTCGAGACATCAGGCCTGTTCGCGCCGGTCGACGCCGACACGCTGGCGCAAGTTCCGCCGGACTATCAGCCGGCCAGCGGCAAATGGGTCGGCGTCGCCGCGCGCAGCACGGTCTTTGCCTACAACAAGACCAAGCTGACCGCCGATCAGCTGCCCAAGTCGATGCTTGACCTGGCCGATCCGAGCTGGAAGGGCCGTTGGGCCGCCTCCCCATCGGGCGCCGATTTCCAGGCCATCATCAGCGCGCTGCTTCAGCTCAAGGGCGAGGCCGCTACCGCGGACTGGCTGAAGGCGATGAAAACCAATTTCACCGCCTACAAGGGCAACAGCACGGTGATGAAGGCGGTCAATGCCGGCGAGATCGAAGGCGGCGTGATCTACCACTATTACTATTTCGGCGATCAGGCCAAGACCGGCGAAAACAGCAAGAATGTTGAACTGCACTATTTCAAGAATCAGGATCCGGGCGCGTTCGTCTCGATCTCCGGCGGCGGTGTGCTGGCCTCGAGCAAGCACCCGAAGGAAGCCCAGGCCTTCCTGAAATGGGTGACCGGCAAGGGCGGCCAGGACGTGCTGAAGACCGGCGATTCCTTCGAATACGCGGTCGGCAAGGGTGCGGAGTCCAACCCCAAGCTGGTGCCGCTCGCCGATCTGCAGGCGCCGAAAGTCGATGCCACGACGCTGAACTCCAAGAAGGTCACCGACCTGATGACGGCAGCCGGCTTGCTTTAGTTGCCATTCCTCCTAAAAGGACAACCGACCACGCTCCCGCGGGAATTCGCCTTCCGCGGGAGTGATTTTGTTTTTCGAGATGGCATTCGTCGATGACGACACGCTGTGTTCCCGACCGCGATCGCGGTCCTTCAATTGCTGCCGCTGGACGGCAACGGCACGGCGTCTGACTTGATGCAGTCTGCGGTCGATCTCGCGCGCTCGGGTCTGCCTTCGGGCACAGGCCGAAGGGCTCGGCGACGCGCACCGCTTTGGCTGGTCATCGCCGCCATCTTCGTTGCGCTGCTGGCGCTGGTGCCGCTTGCCTTCATCATCTGGATCGCGGTGCTGACCGGTTGGGAAACCGTCTCGGCGCTGGTCTTCCGGCCGCGTGTCGGCGAGCTTCTGGTCAACACCGTCCTGCTGGTCGCGCTCTCCGTGCCGATCACCATCGTGCTGTCGGTTGCGCTGGCCTGGCTGACCGAGCGCAGCGACCTGCCGGGCGCCCGGCTCTGGGCCTGGCTGTGCGTGGCGCCGCTCGCCATCCCGGCTTTCGTGCACAGCTATGCCTGGATCACCATGGTGCCCGGCCTGCACGGCCTGTGGGCCGGCGTGCTGGTTTCGGTGATCGCCTATTTCCCGTTCCTGTATCTGCCGGTGTCGGCAGCGTTGCGCCGCCTCGATCCCGCCCTTGAGGACGCCGCCGCAGCACTCGGCCTTGGACCCTGGCGCGTGTTCTGGCGGGTCGTGCTGCCGCAGTTGCGGCTCGCCATCTGCGGCGGCTCGCTGCTGGTCGGCCTGCACCTGCTGGCCGAGTACGGCCTCTATGTCTTCATCCGCTTCGACACTTTCACCACGGCGATCGTCGACCAGTTCCAGTCGACCTTCAACGGACCGGCCGCCAACATGCTGGCCGGTGTGCTGGTGAGCTGCTGCTTCGTGCTGCTCGGCCTCGAAGTCCTGGTGCGCGGTGAGGAGCGCTATGCCCGTGTCGGCTCAGGTGCGGCGCGCTATCAGCAGCGTACGAGCCTCGGACGCGCCACCATCCCAAGCCTGCTCCTGCTTGTCGTCACCACGCTTTTGGCGCTCGGCGTGCCGTTCGTCACCATTGGCGGCTGGCTTGCCGCCGGCGGCGCCGCTGTCTGGCGCTTCGACGAGATCGGCCTGGCGCTTGGCCAGACGCTGTTCCTAGCGCTCGCCGGCGCCTTGCTCGCTACGGTCGCCGCCATGCCGATGGCCTGGATCTCGATCCGCGCGCCGGGGCCATTGCAGCGTCTGCTGGAGGGCTGCAACTACATTGTCGGCTCGTTGCCGGGGGTCGTCATTGCGCTGGCGCTGGTCACCATCACCGTGCGCATCGCGCTGCCGCTCTACCAGACCCTGTTCACCATCCTGGTTGCCTATGCGCTGATGTTCCTGCCGCGCGCGCTGGTCAGCCTGCGGGCATCGATCGCGCAGGCGCCGGTCGAACTCGAACGCGCCGCTTCCAGCCTCGGCCGGCCGCCGCTGCTGGCGCTGTGGTCGACGACGATCCGCCTGTCGGCGCCAGGCGCCGCGGCCGGCATGGCGCTGGTGGCGCTCGGCATCATGAACGAACTGACCGCGACCCAGATGCTGGCGCCGAACGGCACCCGCACGCTGGCGATGGCGTTCTGGTCCTATAGCGGCGAGATTGATTATGCCTCGGCGGCACCTTACGCCTTCATCATGGTGGCGATGTCGCTTCCCTTGACCTGGCTGCTCTATGTCCAGTCGAAACGGATGGCCGGACGATGAGCTTTCTTGAAATCAGCGGCCTGCACAAGCATTACGGCCCGGTGGCCGCCCTTGCCGGCGTCGACCTGAACATCAGCAGCGGCAGCCGCACGGCGATCGTCGGTCCGTCCGGCTGCGGCAAGACGACCTTGCTGCGGCTGATCGCCGGCTTCGAGGCCCCGGACAAGGGCCGCATCACGCTTGACGGCGAGGTGCTGGCCAATGGCGGCGCGGCGGTGCCGGCGCATCGCCGCGGCATCGGCGTGGTGGCGCAGGATGGCGCGCTGTTCCCGCATCTGACCATTGCCGACAATATCGGTTTCGGCATGGGACGCGGCGAGGAGAAGCGTACCGAGCGCATCGTCGAGCTCGCCTATATCGTCGGGCTCGACAAGGCGATCCTCAAACGCCGCCCGCACGAGCTCTCCGGCGGCCAGCAGCAGCGTGTGGCGCTGGCCCGCGCCATGGCGATGAAGCCCAGGCTGATGCTTCTCGACGAGCCCTTCTCGGCCCTCGATACCGGCCTTCGCGCCTCGATGCGCAAGGCGGTGGCCGAGCTTCTGGAAGCCGCCGGCATCACCACCATCCTGGTGACGCACGACCAGGCCGAGGCGCTGTCCTTCGCCAGCCAGGTCGCGGTGATGCGCGACGGCAAGTTCTCGCAGGTCGGTACGCCGCGCGACCTCTATCTCAAGCCGAAGGACAGGATGATCGCCGAGTTCCTCGGCGACGCCATCATCCTGCCGGCAAAGATATCGGGCGGCTTCGCCAACTCGCCGCTTGGCCGCATCGCCGTCGACACCAATGAAAGCCGCGACATCGCCCGCATCATGCTGCGGCCGGAGCAGATCGCGCTGAAGAGAACGTCACGCGAGGGCATGTCGGGCACCTCGGACATGCTGTTCGGCGAAGTGACGGAATCGGAATTCGCCGGCTCGATGTGCACCATCGCGGTGCGGCTCTTGAACAATGCCGATCCGCCCGATGCGGCCGCCATCGGCAACACACCGCTGGTCCTGCGCAAACCGGGCATGGACGCGCCGGCGGTCGGCGAGATCGTCCGCCTGACCGTATCGGGAAAGGCGCATGTCTTCGCCTGATTGATCGAAGCGCCGCCACACCGCGCCTCAACGCGATGGTCGGCTCACGCCGTGATGCGTTCGCCGGTTTCACCGGAATAGGTCGGCCATCGTTCGAGAAAATCGCAACCGTGCACGACCACCTGCTCGTTGGCGCTGTCGATGAGGACGACCGCGTAGGAAGGTGGCGCCTGCTCGACGATCTCGCTCGATCTGTCGAGCGCAAGCTCAAACCTGGCATGCAGGCCGCGCTGCGCCGAGAACGGAATGCCGGCGACGGTGCCGGCAATGTCGCGATGGACGTGACCGAAGAAGATGTGGCGGACATTGCCATGGCGCCGTAACAAGCCCAGCAGCCGTTCGGGCTGCTCGAGGGCCAGCGGATCGAGCTGCGGCAGGCCGAGCGCGACCGGCGGATGATGCATGAAGACATAGGCAGGCTTGCCGGCCGCTTCCTCGAGCCGGGCTTCGAGCCAGGCAAGCCGCCTGTCGCACAATTCGCCTTCGATGCGTCCTTCCGCCAGGCAGTCGAGAAACAGCAGCACCTCGTCGGCCGTTCGATGGGCAGACTGCACGAAGCCGTTCTCATCGACCGGAATCTCGGGAAAGGCTGCGACCAGATTGGCCCGCCGGTCGTGATTGCCCGCCAGCAGCCGCCAGGGCACCGACAGCGCGCTCAGGGCTGTCCTGAGATCGGCGTAGCTTTCGGGCGCACCGGTCTCGGTCAGGTCGCCGGTGAAGACGCAAAGCGCGGCATCGGCGTGATGCGCATTGATGTGCGCGATGCATGAAGCCAGCCGCTGATGCAGGTCGGCGCCATAACGGCGCTCACCTTGCCGGCCAAGATGGACATCGGTGACCTGGATAATTTTCATTGCATGCTTCTTGGATTTGACGGCGGCGCCTGCCCGTCATCGGCGACAATGGCTGGTTCAGAAATCAGAGTGCCGGTTCCGGCACCGAAGCCTTGAAGACCTCGAGACGCGTTCCCGTATCCGACGAGAAGAAATGCAGATCATCGGGCGAAAACCGCAGGCCCACCGCGCTGCCCGGTTCGGGGTGGACGGCCTCCGAGGTCATCACGGAAAACGGCGCGCCGTCGAGATCGACATAGATGACGCGACCCGCGCCCAGTTCCTCGACCAGGTCGACGGTCGCGTTGAGCGCGCCCGCGGTGCCCGGCGCCACCAACCGCACGGCTTCCGGCCGAATGCCCATCGCTACCTTCGTGCCGACCGGCAGCCCCGCGCGGGCCATGGCCAGGCGCCTGCCGCCGCCGAGCAGCGACAGCCCGTCGAGCTCAACCGTGCCTTCGAGGATGTTCATGGCCGGCGCGCCGACGAAGGTGGCGACGAAACGGCTGGCCGGACGGCTGTAGATCTGGGCTGGCGTGCCGACCTGCTCGACGCGTCCGCCATTCATCACCACCAGCCGGTCGGCCAGCGTCATCGCCTCGACCTGGTCATGGGTGACGAAGACCGAGGTGGCGTTCAGCCGGCGATGCAGCTTGCGGATTTCCGAGCGCATCTGGACGCGCAGCTTGGCGTCGAGGTTGGACAGCGGCTCGTCGAACAGGAACACTTTCGGTTCGCGGATCATCGCCCGGCCCATGGCGACGCGCTGCCTCTGGCCGCCGGAAAGCGCCATCGGCTTGCGGTCGAGCAGGTGATCGAGCTCAAGCGTGCGGGCGACCGCCTGGATGCGCTGCGTGCGTTCAGCCGAGGGAACACCGGCGACCTTGAGCGAATAGCCGATATTCTGCGCAACGCTCATATGCGGATAGAGCGCGTAGTTCTGGAACACCATGGCGCAGCCGCGCTCACGCGGTTCCAGTTTGTTGACGACGGTGCCATCGATGGCGATCGTGCCGCCGGAAATGTCTTCCAGCCCGGCGATCATGCGCAGCAGCGTGGACTTGCCGCAGCCGGACGGTCCCAGGATGACGACGAACTCGCCCGAGGCGAAGTCGAGGTCGACACCGTGCACGACCTGCGTCTTGGCGTAGTTCTTCTTGACGCCGCGAATGGTGATGGAGGCCATTTTTTGTCTCCTGTTATTTTTCGGTGGCGATCAGGCCGCGCACGAACCAGCGCTGCATGAGCACCACGACAATCAGCGGCGGCAGCATGACGATAAGCGTTCCGGCCATGGCGATGTTCCATTCTGGAATGCCGCCGACATTGGGGATGAGCTGCTTGAGTTCGGTCACCGCTGTCGCATGCGACTGATCGGTGGTGATGAGCAGCGGCCACAGATACTGGTTCCACGCCCACAGGAACATGATGGTCCCAAGCGCGGCCATGTTGTTGCGCGACAGTGGCAGCAGAATATCGATGAAGAAGCGCAGGGCGCCGGCGCCGTCCATGCGCGCGGCCTCGGTCAGTTCATCCGGCACGGTGAGGAAGAACTGCCTGTAGAGGAAGGTACCAGTGGCGGTCGCGATCAGCGGCAGGATCAGCCCGGAATAGGAATTGAGCAGCCCGAGGCTGAGCGAAACCTGGACGCCCGAGACTTTTTCGATGAGCCAGCTCAGGCCGGTCACGTCGAGGATGGCCTGATAGGGCGACAGCACGTTGGCGACGACCGCGTAGGTCGGCACGATGCGCACTTCCAGCGGCAGCATCAACGTGACGAAGATCAGCCAGAAGATGAAGGTGCGGCCGGGGTAGCGGAAATAGACGATCGAGAAGGCGGTAAGCGCCGAGATGATCACTTTGCCCGCCGCGACACCGGCGGCCATGATGAAACTGTTCAGAAGTTTGGGGCCGAGATCGGCCGTCGTCCATGCCGTCTTGATGTTGAGCCAGAAGTCACTGCCCGGCAGCAGCGACATCGGCACATCGTTGACATCTTTGAGATTGTGCGACGCGGCGATGGCGACGACCACGAACGGCGCGATGCAAAGCACGAAGCCGACGAACAGGATCACATGCGTGAAGAAATTGAGGAACGGGGTGCGCTCTACCATATCGGCCTCACCTGTAGTGCACACGCCGCTCGATGAAGCGGAACTGGAAGATGGTCAGCACGACGATGAGCACCATCAGGATGATGCTCTGTGCGGCAGCACCCGAATAGTCCAAACCTTTGAAGCCGTCGGAATAGATCTTGTAGACCATCAGATTGGTGGCGTTCGCCGGTCCGCCCGAGGTCATGATATCGACGATGCCGAAGGAATCCTGGAAGCTCTCGGTGATGTTGATGACCAGCAGGAAGAAGATCGTCGGCGTGATCAGCGGGAACTGGATGTCCCAGAAGCGTCTGAGGACACCTGAGCCGTCCATCGCCGCCGCCTCGATCAGCGAACGCGGGATGGCCTGGAACGCGGCGAGGAAGAAGATGAAGTTATAGCCGACATATTTCCAGGAAAAGGCGATGATGATCGAGGCCATGGCGTCAGTGCCGTCAAGGCCGGGATCCCAGAAGCCGGGCCAAACCTGGTTGACGACGGCCATGAAGCCGGCTTCCGGCGCCAGGATGAAGCGGAACGCCATGGCCAGCGCCGGCGCCGCGATGCCGTAGGGCCAGATCAGCACCACGCGGTAGAAGCGCGACCCGGTAAGCTGGCGATCGGTCAAGGCGGCCAGCACGAGGCCGACGAACATCGCAAGCCCGGTGCTGATGCCGGCAAAGACAAGGCTGGCGGTGATCGAGTTCCAGTAGTCGGCATTGGCCAGGATCGAGCGGAAATTGTCGAGCCCGACCCAGATGTTGCCGCCGCCCCAGGGCTGCTGCAGCGTCAGCGACCAGTACACGGCCTGACCGGCGGGCCAGTAGAAGAACGTGAAGATCAAGAGAAGCTGCGGCACCGCGAAAAGGATGCCGATCGTCCAGCTGCTGAAAGTGACGCGTTTTTCCATCGGTCCGCCGATGCCGCTGAACGGCCAGTCACGTTTGCATTAAATACGCGAAAAGGATGCCCGTCGACTCGGAGCGTGAGAGTCGACGGGCAGCCTGAATTTCCAGTGCTCAGGGCAGGGTCTTGCCCGGATAGGTCTGCTGGAAGCGGTCGAGGATGGCGTCGCCATTCTTGACCAGCGTGTCGAGGCCTTCCTGGACGCTGACCTTGTTGGCGAAGATCGCCTGCATCTGCGTGCCGAATTCGGCGCGGATCTGGGTAAAATTGCCCAGCCGGATGCCACGGGTGATTTCGGTCGGCTCCGAGGCGGTCAGGCTGGCGATGGCGGTTTCACGGCCCTTGAAGGGCGCCTTGTCATAGAAGCCGGTGGACTTCATGTAGTCGAAGCCCGACTTGGTCACCGGGATGTAGCCGGTGTTGGTCGACCAGAACAATGCGGTCTTGGGGTCGTGGATGAAGTTGAGGAACGCGGCCGCGCCCTTGTATTCCGCATCCGACTTGCCCGAGAGAACCCATAGCGAAGCGCCGCCGACGAGCGAATTCTTGCGCTCGGTGCCGGCATAGACCGGCAGTTCGGCGACATCCCAGTTCATGCCTTCCTTCTGCGTCTTGCCGACGGTGCCGTGATCGCCGACCGAGGTCATGATGACCTGGCAGGTGCCGGACGCGAAAGCCTGGACCATGTCCTGGCCGAGGTCCTTGGACTTGATCTTGATCAGGCCGGCGTCATACCACTTCTTCAGATCGGTGACGTATTGAACGAACTTGGTCTTGTTGACTTCCAGACGCGCGTCGAGGCCGTCATAGCCGTTGTTCTTGGTGGCGATCGGCTGGTTGTGGAGGGCCGAGAACTGCTCCATCAGCTGCCAGCTTTCATTGGCCGAGATGTTGATCGCCATCGGACATTCGTAACCAGCGTCCTTCATCGCCTGGAGGTCGGCGCCGACATCTTCCCAGGTCTTCGGCGCTTCGGTCTTGCCGATCTTGGCGAAGGCATCCTTGTTCCAGTACATCAGCGCCGTCGAGGAATTGAACGGGAAGGACAGCATCTCGCCCTTCGAGGTCGCATAGTAGCGCGCGATGCCGGGGAAATAGTCGGCGTAGTCGATCTTGTAGCCGTTCTCTTCCATCAGTTTGTCGGCAGGCTTGTAGGCGCCCGACAGCATCATGGTGGCGGTGCCGACATCGTAGACCTGGACGACGGCGGGCTGCTTGCCGGCGCGGAAGGCGGCGATCGTGTTCTGCAGCGTGGCGTCGTAATTGCCCTGGCTGGTGCAGACGACTTCATAGTCGGTCTGCGAGGCGTTGAAGTTCTTGCACAGCGTATCGACGACGCGGGCCAGGTCGCCCGAAAGGCCGAACCAGAAATCGAATTTTACCGGCTCTGCGACGGCAGGCATGGCAAGTGCTGCGCTGAGCGCGCCAGCGGCAAGGGCTGTGAGGCCCCGCTTGATGATGGTCATGGTTTCTTCCCTCTTGGGTGGCGGTTGACAAGGGTCTTGCGCAAGTCCTTGCCCGCTCTCTTAGAGAAGGTATGTGACAGTTCTGTTGTGGCCTACAGCCCTGTGGACAGCCCGTCTCTCCTCCCTCCGGCGGTTGCGCCGGCATGAAAATGTCATGCCGGCGCCCTAGGTAGCTAGAGCGACTGCCGAAGACGTAAAGACCTGAAGAGCAGTCCTGATTATCCGGCTAAGGGGATGGATGAAATGCTGGTGCCACAGCTGACGCATGTTCCACTCGCTGAGCGCCACGCCATGCGCGACGGGCCGCGCGACAGCGCCACCCATCTGCGCCTGGCAGCCGCCACGCCCGCACTTGGCCAGATCGAAATCGGCGGCAAGGCCTCACGCGAAAGCGCCGGCGAAACGCTCACCGTCGTGGCCTGGAACGTCGAACGGCTGCGCCATGGCGATGCCATCGCGGCCACGCTTGCCGGCCAGTCACCGGATGTCGTGCTGTTGTCTGAGGTCGACGAAGGCATGGCGCGCTCAGGCAACGGCCATCCTTTGCGCGCTCTTGCCGACCGGCTCGGCCATGCCTTCGCCTATGGCGTCGAATTCGTCGAACTCGGCGGCGGCAACGAGACTGAGCAGGCCGCAACCGGCGCGGTCCAGAATACAGAAGGCTTCCACGGCAATGCCGTGACCAGCGCCGTCCCGCTGCTTCGCCCTTTCCTGGTGCGCCTCGACGCGGCTGGCGGCTGGTTCCGGCCGGAGCGAGGCCAGCCGCGCATCGGCGGACGCATGGCCATCGGTGGCCAGGTGCGGATCGGCGACCGCAGGGTGACGGTGGTCTCGGTGCATCTCGAAAACCGCACCGATCCCGCCGGCCGGGCCATCCAGACCAGCCATCTCCTCGATGCCATCGACAAATACGATTCGCAGGCGCCGGTCCTGCTTGGCGGCGACTTCAACACGCTGACATCAAGCCATGAGGAGCGCAATGACGATCCCGAAGCCTGGGCGGCGCGCATCGCGGCCGAACCCGAGAGGCTGATCGATGTCGAACGCCATGAACCGCTGTTCGCGGTCCTCGCCGGGAGCGGCTACGACTGGAAGGCCGCCAACAAGCTCGACCTGCCCACGCAGCGGCGCGAGGCCGGCGATCCCACCCCGCTCGGCCGCATCGACTGGTTCTTCACGCGCGGCCTCAACGCAACGGCTCCTGCCGTTCTTCCGGCTGTGCTGGCGGACGGCAGCCCGAGCTCCGATCACGAGGCACT
Organism: Mesorhizobium loti; assembly: GCA_014189435.1. Taxonomy (NCBI): domain Bacteria; kingdom Pseudomonadati; phylum Pseudomonadota; class Alphaproteobacteria; order Hyphomicrobiales; family Phyllobacteriaceae; genus Mesorhizobium; species Mesorhizobium loti. The sequence goes on along the minus strand of CP050293.1, from coordinate 7,145,749 downwards.
TGTCGTGACGGTCCGCATCGCCTGACGAGCACTCTCCTCCGGAAAACACGCCAGGGTTGCAAGTGACTTAATCGATCCTTCAACGGCAAAGCGCTACTCAATCCTGCTGCCTTGTTTGTTTTCGATAGATCAGGTGAAATAAGATGCTGACGGTCTACAATTGTATCGTCAACGAACATGATCTGAGACTGGTCGCACTCGCCGCGCTGATCTGCGGAATTTCCTGTTTCTCTGCTGTCAACCTGCTTCACCACATCAGCCGCTCCGCAGATCGGAACCGGCTTGCCTGGTTGATGATTGCGGCAACGTCGACCGGCTTCGGCATCTGGGCAACGCATTTCATCGCCATGCTCGCATTCACGCCGGGAATACCCAGTGCCTACGATCCGGCGCTTTCCGTGCTGTCGCTCGCTGCTTCGGTCGCGCTGACGGCGGCCGGCATGTGGATCGCCACCTTGCGGGACGAGTTCGATTATCATCTGGTTGGCGGCGCCGTCCTGGGCGGTGGTATTGGAGCCATGCACTACATCGGCATGGCGGCATTCGAAGTCCAGGGCCGGATCGAATGGAACTTGTTGCTTGTCGCCGTTTCCCTGCTGGCCGGCGTAACGCTTGCGGCGCTGGCGCTGCGTGTCGTGCTGCGCCGCCCCTCCCTGAAGGCGACATCCGTCGGCGCGGTGCTGCTGACGCTGGCGATCTGCACCTTGCATTTCATCGGCATGGGTGCCGTCTCGATCTTTCCCGATTCCTCGATCGTCATATCCGAATACACGATCGAGCCGACCTCGCAGGCTTTCGCGGCCGCGGCCGCCACGCTGGTGATCCTGGTGCTGTCGGCGTCGGCGCTGTGGATCGATTTGCGCTTCCGTCGCCAGAAGCTCGAGGTCGACCGTATGCACGGCCTGGCCAATGCCGCCGTGGAAGGCCTGATCGTCTGCGACGGCAACCGCATCATCAGCGCCAATGACAGCATTGCGAGGCTGACAGGCATGGCAACCGCGACGCTGAACGGAATGCAGCTTGGCGATCTCTTCGGGTCCGATATGTCCGGCTTCGGCGAACAGCCGCAGGAGGTCGAACTGAGGGGCCGCGATGGCACAAGCATTCCTGTCGAGCTGATCGCCAGGAGCATCGACTACTGTGGCAAGCCTCACAACGTGGTTGCAGTCCGCGACATTCGCGAGCGCAAGAAGGCAGAACAGGAGATCCTGCGCCTTGCCCATTTCGATCCATTGACCGGACTGGCCAATCGCCGCAGCTTTTCCGGCCGGCTGGAGACGGAAATTGCTGCAATGGGCCGGGCCAGGAAAGGCGGCCACCTTGCGCTTCTGCTGCTCGATCTCGACCGGTTCAAGGAGGTCAACGACCTCTACGGGCATGGCGCCGGCGACGCCATGCTGCAGAAGGTTGCGCATTGCGTGACCGGCATCCTTCGTCAAGGACAGATGGTGGCGCGGCTGGGCGGCGACGAATTCGCCATCATCGCCCCGAACCTGACCGACCCGTTGGAGGCCGGCCGTATCGCCAACGCCGTGCTGACCGTCATGCGCGAGGAAAACCGGCTCTCGGTCGGCGGCGGCCTTGTGTCGGCCAGTATCGGCATTGCGCTTTATCCATCGGATGCCGAAAACCAGACCAGCCTGATAAGCCACGCCGATACGGCACTCTACCGGGCCAAGACCGAAGGCAAGGACACCTACCGCTATTTCGAGGCCTCGATGGGGGCCGAGGCCCGCGACAAGCGCGTGATGGAGCACGAACTGCGCCAGGCGGTCGCGCGCCAGGAGTTCTACCTCGTCTACCAGCCGCAAAAGGAGATCAGCAGCGGCAAGATGATCGGCTTCGAAGCCCTGATCCGTTGGCGCCATCCGACGCGCGGCGACGTGTCCCCGAGCATCTTCATCCCGGTGGCCGAAGACAGTGGAGCCATTGGCCAGATTGGCGATTGGGTGCTGACCGCGGCCTGCGAGGAAGCCGCCCGCTGGGAAAATCCGCTGACGGTGGCCGTCAACGTTTCGGCGGTGCAGCTTCACAATCCGCATTTCAGCCGCAAGGTCCACGAAACATTGCTGAATTCCGGCCTGGCGCCCGGCAGGCTTGAACTTGAGATCACCGAGACGGCGCTTGTGAAGGACATGCCGCGCGCGCTGGCCACCTTGCGGCAGGTCAAGGCGCTGGGCGTGCGCGTGGCCATGGACGATTTCGGAACCGGCTATTCCTCGCTCTCCAACCTGCGCGCCTTCCCCTTCGACAAGATCAAGATCGACGGATCCTTCATCAAGTCCGTCGACAAGAACGGCCAGGTCGCGGCGATCGTGCGCGCGGTTCTCGGACTTGGACGCGGCCTCGGCCTGCCGGTTCTGGCGGAGGGTGTCGAGACGCTCGGCGAACTGAAATTCCTGGACGCCGAAGCCTGCGAGATCGGCCAGGGCTACTATATCGGCAGGCCCGGCCTCATCGAGGAATTCTGCGACCTGACCGGTGTCGACGCACCCACCGTCAGCAACAAGACCGCCAGCCTGCGCGACAGAAGCGTTCTGGCCTTCGCACCCGCGCCAGCACTCGGTCTGAACAGGGCCTAAAAGCAATTCCAGGAAAAATGTGTAACGGTTTTCCCGGGAAAAGCGCATGGCGCTTTCCCTTGGGAATTGCGTCAAACCGCCCTAGAGGCTGTCGGGCTTGAGCGCGGTCTCAACCAGCCGCCTGGCGTCCGGCCCCGACCATTCGGCCGGGCCGTTCATATGGGCGATCAGGCAGCCTTCGCCGTCGATCAGCATGGTGACCGGAAGGCCGAGCGCCAGGCCGCGCGTCTTGAGGTCGTTGAACAGCGCCATCGTCGAATCCCTGTAGTAGCCGAGCGTCGCGACGCCGGTATCGCTGAGAAACTTCTTCGGCTTCACATCGTCGCCGGCATCGACATTGACGGCGACCACCTGAAAGGCGTCGCTGCCTTTTTCTTTCTGCAGTGCATCGAGCGCCGGCATTTCGGCTCGGCACGGCGCGCACCATGTCGCCCACAAATTGAGCAGCACCGTCTTGCCGGCATGATCGGCAAGCGTCATCGGCTTGCCGTCCGGGCCATTGAAGGCAAGGCTCTTCAAGGATTGTGGCGGATCGGCCGGCAAAAGTGCCGCGACCTCCCCGGTGGCCGACGCCGCGACCTTCTTGGCGCGGTCGCTCTTGGCCGCGCAGGCGACGTCGTCCTTGCTCTCGCCGACGGCCGCTTGTGCCGGTGCATTGTTGCCAGACCGGCTCTCGCTGACATATACCGCGACCGCGCCGGCCAGCGCGCCCGCCACCAGGGCGGCGAGGATCAGGCGCGGGGCCGGGAAGAATCTATTACCGTCTGCCATTTTCTCAAAACTGCTCCGAAGCACGGGTTATAGCCATGAGCGACAAGAAAACCAGCAACCAGATGTGGGGCGGACGTTTTGCCTCGGGTCCGGCCGCGATCATGGAAGCGATCAACGCGTCGATCTCGTTCGACCGCAAACTCTATGCGCAGGACATCAAAGGCTCGATCGCCCATAGCGAGATGCTGGCGCAAACGGGCATTATTTCGGCAGCCGATCAAGAAAAAATCGCTCACGGGCTGAACACGATCCTGAAAGAGATCGAGGCCGGCAGCTTCGAGTTCTCGACCCGGCTCGAAGACATCCACATGAATATAGAGGCGCGCCTTGCCGACCTGATCGGCCCGGCCGCCGGCCGGCTGCACACCGCCCGCTCGCGCAACGACCAGGTGGCTGTCGACCTGAGGTTGTGGGTCAAGGACGAGTGCTTCCGCGTCGCCGAGGCGCTGAAAGGGCTTATCAAGGCGCTGCTGGAGCGGGCCGAGGAGCATGCGGCTACCGTGATGCCGGGCTTCACCCATATGCAGGCCGCACAACCGGTGACCTTCGGCCATCACTGCATGGCCTATGTCGAGATGTTTTCGCGTGACCTGTCGCGTGTGCGCGATGCGATCGAACGGATGGATGAGAGCCCGCTCGGTGCCGCGGCGCTCGCCGGCACCAGCTTCCCGATCGACCGTCACCAGACCGCCAAGGCGCTCGGCTTCCGCGAACCGACGCGCAATTCGCTCGACAGCGTTTCGGATCGCGATTTCGCGCTCGAGTTCCTCGCTCTTGCCGCGATCTGCGCTACGCATCTGTCGCGGCTGGCCGAAGAGATCATCATCTGGTCGACGCCGCAATTCGGCTTCGTCAGGCTCTCGGACTCGTTTTCCACCGGCTCCTCGATCATGCCGCAAAAGAAAAATCCCGATGCCGCCGAACTGGTGCGCGGCAAGACCGGCCGCGTCACCGGCCATCTTGTCGGTCTGCTGACGGTGATGAAAGGCATGCCTTTGACCTATGGCAAGGACATGCAGGAAGACAAGGAATCGGTGTTCGATACCGCCGAGACGCTCGACCTGATGCTGGCGGCGATGACCGGCATGGTCTCGGACATGACGGTCAACGCAGCCGCGATGAAGAAGGCCGCCGGCTCCGGCCACGCGACCGCGACCGACCTCGCCGACTGGCTGGTGCGCACGCTCGGCCTGCCGTTCCGCGAAGCACATCATGTCACCGGCCGGGCGGTGGCGCTGGCCGAAGACAGGAAGGTGGGGCTGGAGAAGCTTTCGCTGGAGGATTTGCAGTCGATCAACCCAGGCATCACGGCGGACATATTTTCGGTGCTGGCGGTGCAGAACTCGGTCAAGAGCCGCACCAGTTTCGGCGGCACCGCGCCGTCGGAAGTGCGCAAGCAGATCCGCGGCTGGAAAAAGCGACTGGCGAAAGCGTGACCCCGGATGTTGCGACCAGCAATATCCCGGGGATATTGCGAGCAGCAATATCACGGGGTGCAATGCGCCGAGAACTCGGCTAAAAGCGGCGGCTGACAAACGTTTCGGACGGATGGATCGATGACCGGAAGCAGGATTTTGGTGACGCTGACGCTGCTGGTTGCGGTCGCGGCCGTTTCGGCCTGCGGCAGGAGGGGCGGTCTCGACACGCCCTATGAGGCAGCCGTGCAAGCGCGCAAGGATGCCTCCAAGGCCCACCAGCCTGTGCCGCCGGAGCCGGAAAAACCGGTCGTGGACAAGAAGTTCATCCTCGACCCGCTGATCTAGGGCCTATGACGCCCGGGGCTTTCCAAACCCGGTCTCATCGTGCCCCAACTTTCCGGAACCACTCTCGTGAACCATTTCGACTACCGCGACGGCGTGCTCCATGCCGAGGACGTGGCGATATCAGACATCGCCGCACAGGTCGGCACGCCGTTCTACTGCTATTCGACGGCCACCTTGACCAGACACTACCGGGTTTTTGCGCAGGCCTTTGCCGGGCTCGACGCGCTGGTCTGCTACGCCATGAAGGCCAATTCCAACCAGGCCGTTCTGCGGACGCTGGCGAAGCTCGGCGCCGGCGCCGACGTGGTTTCGGAAGGCGAATTGCGCCGGGCGCTGGCCGCCGGCATTCCGGCCGGCAAGATCCTGTTTTCGGGCGTCGGCAAGACCGCGCGCGAAATGGACTTTGCCCTTGCCGCCGGCATCCTCTGCTTCAACGTCGAGTCCGAGCCAGAACTCGAACTGCTGTCGGCGCGTGCCGCCGCACTCGGCAAGGTGGCGTCGATCTCGCTGCGCATCAATCCCGACGTCGACGCCAGGACACACAAGAAGATCTCCACCGGCAAGGCAGAGAACAAGTTCGGCATTCCGTGGCAGAAGGCGCGTCAGGTCTATGCCCGCGCGGCAAAGCTTCCCGGCATCAAGATCACCGGCATCGACACCCATATCGGCAGCCAGATCACCGAACTGCAGCCTTTCGACGACGCCTTCGCCCTGCTTGTCGATCTGGTCGGCGCGCTGCGTGCCGACGGCCATGCCATCGAGCATGTCGACCTCGGCGGCGGCCTCGGCATCCCCTATCGCGTCGACAACAACCCGCCGCCGTTGCCCGACGCCTACGCCCAGATCGTCAGAAAGCACGTCACCAAGCTCGGCCTGAAGGTGATGTTCGAGCCGGGCCGGCTGATCGTGGGCAATGCCGGCATCCTCGTCTCGGAAGTGATCTTCGTGAAGGAAGGCGACGCCAAGAATTTTCTGGTCGTCGACGCCGCCATGAACGATCTCATCCGGCCGACGCTCTATGATGCTTTCCACGATATCCGTCCGGTCGTGCAGCCACCGGCCGACACACCGCGCATGATGGTCGATGTGGTTGGCCCGGTCTGCGAGACCGGCGATTATATCGGCCTCGATCGCGATCTGCCCAGGCTGAAGGCCGGCGACCTGATTGCCGTCTCCACCGCCGGCGCCTATGGCGCGGTGCAGGCCGGCACCTACAACACCCGCCTGTTGGTGCCGGAGGTGCTGGTCGATGGCGACCGGTTCCACGTCGTGCGTCCGCGCCTGACCTATGACGATCTGATCGGGTTGGATTCCGTGCCCGACTGGCTGGCATAGCAGCTGCCCGGCCTGCATGCCGCGGCCGGCAACGCTACAGCCGGCTCTGGATGAGCGCCCTGACGTCGGCGATCCTGTCCTCGTCGCGGCGGTAGAATGTCCATTGCTTGATGCGCCTGGCGCGCAACAGGCCGGCCTGGATGAGCACGCGCATATGCTCACTGAGCGTGGCTTGCGTGATGCCGAGCTTTTCGGCGATCAGTAGCGCGCAAACGCCGTCCTCGACCAGATCGCCATCCGCCTGGGCAGGGAAATGCGCGCACGGATCCTTCAGCCAGTGGAGTATCTGCAGCCTGCGTTCGTTGGCGATCGCCTTGAAGACATCAACCTCTTGCATTTAGCCATTTTGCCAAGTTACTAATTGCTGTCAATCCCGAGGAGATCACCATGTCGCAGGGCAATACCGTCACACGCGAGCGCATTGCCGCGATGGAACCGCGCATCCGCCCCTATATCAGACACACGCCGGTGCTGCGCGTCGACATGGCCGACTTCGACCACGCGCCGCTGGCCATCGACCTGAAGCTGGAATGCCTGCAGCATTCCGGCTCGTTCAAGGCGCGCGGCGCCTTCACCAATCTGCTGGAGCGGCCGGTCCCCGAGGCCGGCGTTGTCGCCGCATCGGGCGGCAACCATGGCGCGGCCGTCGCCTATGCCGCCATGCGGCTGGGCCACAAGGCGACCATCTTCGTTCCCGAAGTGAGCCCGGCGGCCAAGCTGGAGCGGATCCGCAGCTACGGCGCCGAGTTGATCGTCGGCGGCGCCCGCTATGCCGAGGCGCTGGCCGCCAGCGAACGTTTCGCCGAGGAGACCGGCGCCTTGCAGATCCATGCCTTCAACCAGGAGGAAACGCTGGTCGGCCAGGGCACGCTCGGGCTCGAAATCGAGCGCGATTTGCCTGAGATCGACACGCTGCTGGTCGCCGTCGGCGGCGGCGGCCTGATCGGCGGCATCGCCGCCTGGTTTGCCGGCCGCATCCGCATCATCGCCGTCGAGCCGGAAGGGGCGCCGACGCTTCATCGCGCCTTCGAGGCGGGCCATCCGGTCGACGCGCCCGCCGAGGGCATCGCCGCCGATTCTCTGGCGCCAAAGCGCGTCGGCGAGATGATGTTCCCGATCGCCGAAGCCTTTGTCGAACGCTCGATCCTGGTCAGCGACGACGACATCATCGCCGCGCAGAAGGCGCTGTGGAACCGGGTGCGCATCATCTCCGAACCGGGAGGCGCCGCCGCCTTTGCCGCGATCCTGTCGGGCCATTATGCGCCGGCGCCGGGTGAACGCGTCGCCGTGCTGGTCTGCGGGGCGAATGCCAACCCCGCGCAGTTCTGACGATGACTGGGCCGATACCCCCTCATGTTTTTTGGAACTGCCTCGCCTTTGCCGTGTTTGCTGGTATTCTTTGAGTCGAGAGGTTCGGGCTATCCCGCCCGGACAGGAAGGGCCGATGACGCAACGACCCACCTCCAGCAGCGATCGCGGCCTGGCCGGGCGCCTAGCCTTGAGCCGGCTGGCGACGCGGGTCTCGATGATGGTCGAGCGTGGCTGGCCGTTATTGCTTCCGCTCGTCATCGTCGCCAGCCTGTTCCTCAGCGTCTCCTGGCTCGGCCTCTTCTCCCGGCTGCCGGACATGGCGCGCATCGGCCTCGTCGCCGCATTCGCCATCGCGGCATTGGCCGCGGTTTACCCGCTGCGCTTCTTCCGCCTGCCTGGCGCCACCGAAGTCGACCGCCGCATCGAGGCGGCCAATCAACTGCTGCACAGCCCGGTGCTGGTGCAGACCGACCGGCCAAGCGGCCGGGAAAGCAGCTTCTCGCAGGCGCTGTGGCGCGAACACCAGAAGCGCATGGCCGGAAAGCTCGACAGCCTTGGCGCCGACCTGCCGCGCACACGCGTGCCGGAACGCGACCCCTGGGGCCTGCGCGCGGTGGCGGCACTTTTGCTCGTTACCGCCTTCGCCTTCTCCTTCGGGCCGACTGGCGGCAGGATCAGTGACGGCTTCAATGCCCATGGCGCGCACGACGCCGTGCCGCCGCGCATCGACGCCTGGGTGACGCCACCGGCCTACACCGGCAAGCCGCCGATTTTCCTGACCGCCGACGCCAACCAGGCGACCCCGACCTTTACCGTTCCCGAAGGCAGCGACGTCTCGCTACGCGTGACCGGCGGCTCCGGCGAGGAAACGCTCGGCTATGCCGACAAGAATGGCAATTCCCGCACCATCGACCCGGCCGGCCCGCAGGCCACCGCCAAGCAGGCGGCAAGCCCGGCGACGCCGTCCAAGGTACGCCAGTTCACCGGCAAGTTGACCGGCGACGGCACGCTGACGCTGACGTCGGGCGAGGACCAGCTCGGCCGTTGGGCCTTCGCGGTCATATCCGACAAGCCGCCGCAGATCCGCTTCGTCGGCGAGCCGAAGCGCGCCGCCAATGGCGCTTTCGAACTCAACTATCAGATCGACGACGACTATGGCGCCGCTACCGCAAAGGCGGTGTTCGCGCTCGCCGATCCGCAGGCGCCCAATGCACATCCGCTCTATGGCCCGCCTGAAATGCCGCTGACGTTGCCGCGTCGTGGTGGCAAGTCGAACGCCGCCAGGACCTCGAAGGATCTGACCGAGCATGTCTGGGCCGGCAGCAGCATCAAGCTGACGCTGGTTGCCACCGACGATGCCGGCCACACCGCTTCGAGCGAAACCAAGACGCTGCTGATGCCGGAGCGGCCATTCGCCAATCCGCTGGCGCGCGCGGTGATAGAACAGCGCCGCCTGCTGGCGCTCGACGCCAACGCCAAGCCGCGCGTCTTCGACCTGATGGACGCCATCACGTTGCGGCCGGAAGACACGTTCGACAACATGTCCCACTACCTCGCCATCATGAGCGCCCGCAGCCGACTGAAGATGGCCGACAGCGACGATCAATTGCGCAACGAGGTCGCCTATCTCTGGGAAATCGCGCTCGGCATCGAGGAAGGCAATCTCTCGGCCGCGGAAAAGCGGCTGCGCCAGGCGCAGCAGGCGCTGCAGGACGCCATCAAGAATGGCGCCAGCGACGCTGAAATCGAAAAGGCGATGAAGGAACTGCGCGAGGCGATGAACCAGTTCCTGCAGGAATTCGCGGAGCGCGCCAAGCAGAACCCCAGCGCTCCGCAGATGCAGCAGAACGGCCAGGAACTGCGCCAGAGCGACATCGACCGCATGATGGACCAGATCGAGAATCTGGCGAAATCGGGCGACCGCGACAAGGCCCAGCAATTGCTGTCGCAACTGCAGGACATGATGAACAATCTCCAGGCCGGCCGCCAGCAGCAAGGCGACCAGCAGGACAGCGAGATGCGCCAGCAGATGGACAAGCTCGGCGAGATCCTGCGGCGCCAGCAGGAGATGATGAACGACACCTTCCGCATGGACCAGATGCAGCGCGGCGAGCGCCAGCGTGGACAGAACCGCGACGAGCAGCTCGGCGAAGGCAACGGCCAGGATGAGGACAAGCCAGGGGTCGGCGAGGACCGCGATCCGCTCGCCCGGCAAAAGCCGATGACACCGCAGGAATTCGCCGAAGCGCTAAAGCAGCTGCAGCAGGGACAGGGCCAGCTGAAAAGCGACCTCGAGCAGCTGAAGAAAGGCCTCGAAGGCATGGGCATGGAGCCTAATGAAGGATTTGGCGAGGCCGGCAAGTCCATGGGCAATGCCGAGCAGGCGCTCGGCGAAGGCCAGGGCGATGAGGCCGTCGGCCATCAGGGCCGGGCACTGGAGGCGCTGCGCAAGGGCGCCAAGGACATGATGAAGCAGATGCAGGCCATGCAGGGCGATCAGGGCGGCAGCGAGCAAGGCGGCCGCCAGCAGAACGCCGATCGTGATCCGCTCGGTCGGCCGCGCGCCAGCCAGGGTCCCGATTTCGGCGATTCGGTGAAGGTGCCCGACGAGATCGACGTGCAGCGCGCCCGTCAGATTCTGGAAGCGATCCGCAAACGGCTCGGCAATGCGCTCAGCCCCGACATCGAACGCAGCTACCTGGAACGGCTGCTCGAGCTGAAATAGGGATTGCCGCCTCCACCCCGCCCGAAAGCCCTCTCGAACGGTTGCACCCCCTATGCCGAAACTTGGCACTGTCACGCCCATTCTGCGCATCTTCGACATTGCCAAGGCGCGTGAATTCTATGTCGGCTTTCTCGGCTTCGAGGTGCAGTGGGAGCATCGCTTCGACGACAACGCGCCGCTCTACATGGCGATCGGCCGCGACGCCTGCGTCCTGCATCTGAGCGAACATCACGGCGATGGCGCGCCTGGCATTGCCGTGCGCATCAAGGTCGAGGACATCGCCGCACTGCATGGCGAACTGATCGGCAAGAAATACCGCTTCGCCAGGCCGGGCCTGGAAGAGACGCCGTGGAAGACCCGCGAGGTATCGGTCGCCGACCCATTCGGCAACCGCCTGCATTTCTACGAGGATGCCACCGGCTGATTCAGCCTGTTGACGAACGCTTCGCGGATCGCCTCCTGCATGCCGTCGATCGCCTCGCCTGACGCATTCGGGTTGCGATGCATCACCACATTCGAGGAATCGATGTCGCCGAACCCGTCGGCGGACGTCAGCTCACGGCAGCCGTCCGGAATGTTGCTGCGCGAAATCGGCGCGATCGCCAGCCCTGATGTGACGGCAAGCTTCAAGCCGCCGGTGGTGTCGCTGGTATAGGCGACACGGTAGGCGAGCCCGCGCTGCTCCAGTGATTTGATGGCAAAGTCCTTGCACCAGCCGGCTCGGTTGTAGAGCGCGATCGGCACCGGCTGTTCCTCATGCATGTGATGCAGGTTCGATGTCACCCATACGGTCGGATCGTGCATCAGTACCTCGCCGCCGGCAGGATCCTGCCATTCGAACACCACGCACAGATCGAGTTCGCCGGCGGCAAGCGCCGCTATCTGTGCCCCCGAATGCGCATAGCGCACCGTGACCTCGACCTGCCTGTGGCGCTTCGAAAAGGCACCGAGCGCGCGCGACAGGATGGCGTGGCCATACTCCTCGGGAATGCCGATGCGCACCGGCCCGCCAAGCGGCGCTGCCGCCATCGACGCCGACGTCTCGTCGAGCAGCGAGACGATGCGGCGGGCGTTGACGATGAGTTCGCCGCCGCGCCGCGTCAGCGCGACGCCGCGCGAACCGCGCTCGAACAGGCTGTCGCCGATCAGCTCTTCGAGCTTCTTCATCTGCATCGACACCGCCGACTGGGTGCGGCCGGCCTGCTCCGCCGCCTTGGTGAAATTGCCGGTCTCGGCAATCGCCACGAAGGTGCGCAGGAGGTCGCTGTCGAGGGTTGGTCGCATGAAATCCGCCATAAGGAAATTTGATCTCTGGTATCATTCCAATTCGTTTGCAACATGTCAAACGCAGGATGATAGTGGCCTCACCCATTGGATATGCGGCTGAGAAATCAGCGGCGGACCAATCAAGAGTCCTCACTCGTGCCCGCTGCCCGAAACGGTGGCGGGTTCTTTTTTCACTTGCAGCAAGCGTGCTTGCGGGCGGTACTGGAGCCTGGAACCCTCATGCAGAACCGGATGGTGCGCGGCATCCTGAGCCTCTGTCTGGGCGTGCTGGTCTTCTCGCTGCAGGATCCGCTCGTCAAAGCCGTGTCGAGCGGTTATCCGGTGACCGAGGTGATGGCGATCCGCTCGATCGTCGCCCTGCCGATCCTGATCTTTCTGGTCCATGCCGATGTCGGCTTGCGGGCGATCCTGTCGAAGCGATTCGGCATGCTGACGGTGCGCGCCTTCATCCAGTTCACCTCCTATACGGTGTACTATCTGGCCATCGCCGCTTTGCCGCTGGCCGATGCGGTGGCGCTCTATTTCATGGCGCCGCTGTTCATCATGGCGCTGGCCGGGCCGTATCTTGGCGAACGCGTCTCCTGGCGGACGCTGGCGACCGTGCTGATCGGGCTGTTCGGCGTCCTCGTGATGCTGCGCCCGGGCGTCGGGCTGTTCGACTGGGCGGCGCTGCTGTCGCTGGGCTCGGCGGCGCTCTATGGTTTCTCGCAGCTGATGGCCCGCAAGATCGGCGACACCGAATCGTCCACCGTCATGGCCTTCTATCAGAACGGCGCCTATCTGATTGGCGCCGCCGTGGTGGCCGGCGCGTTTCACCTTGCCGGCATAACCCACGCCGTCCACCCGAGCCTGGAATTCCTGGTGCGGCCCTGGCTGTGGCCGACGCTGCCGGATTTTCTCAAGATGGCGGCCTGCGGTTTCGTCGCTTCGGCCGGCATGATCCTTCTGTCCCAGGCCTACCGGATGGCGCCGGCCAACCGCGTTGCCACCTTCGAATATACCGGCATCCTGTGGTCGCCGCTGTGGGGCTTCCTGTTCTTCGCCGAGGTGCCGCGGTCGACGACCGTGATCGGTGCTGCCTTGATCATCGGCGCCGGCCTGCTGGCGCTCAACACCGAACGGCGCAAGAGCGCTCCACCCGTGCTCACCGCTGCCGATCCAGCCTGATCAAGCGAAGCAGATCAGTGCCCGTTCGACGCGCGAGCGGATTTCGGCCAGTGTAAAAGGCTTCTGCACGACATCGAGGATGATGCCGTTCAACTCCTCGGCGCGCTCGCGCTGGTCGGCATAGCCGGTCATCAGCAAGATCTTCAACGCCGGGAAGAGCGCTGCCGCCGCGATCGCCATCTCGATGCCGTCCATCTCCGGCATGCGGATGTCGGAGACGACAAGATCGTAGCCGCCACGCGCGGCCTGGATCAGCGAAAGCCCTTGCGCGCCGTCCGCCGCGATATCGATTGTGTGCCCGGCACGCTCAAGCGCGCGGGCGGCCAGGGTGCGGACGGACTCATCGTCCTCGACGATCAGAAGCTTTGCCATGGCCGGCATATTTGGCGCTGAAAAGTTGACTTTTCCTGAAGGCGCGAAGGGTCGGCAGGCCTTTTTGAAAGTCGCTTAGACATCACCCTTGACGATGCCGACGAAGGGTAGCTCGCGAAAGGCGTGGGCAACGTCCATGCCGTAGCCGACGACGAAATAGTCGGGGCAGTCGAAGCCGACATAGTCGGCATTGAGCGCGGTCTGGCGGCGCATGCGCTTGTCGAGCAGCACGGCGATGGAACAGCTCTTGGCGCCCCGCGACAACATCAGATCGCGGGTGAAACTCAGCGTCTTGCCCGATTCGAGAATGTCGTCGATCAACAGCACGTCGCGGCCGGCGACCTCATTGTCGATGTCGCGCAGCACCCTCACCTCGCCGCTGGTGGTGCCGGCGCCGTAGCTGGAGATGAAGATGAACTCGACCTCGGGCGACAGGCCGACATCGTGCATGGCGCGGATCAGATCGGCGGCGAAGATGAACGAGCCCTTCAGCACCGAGATCACCAGCAGATCGTGATAGTCGTGGCCGGCAATCTCCTTGGCGAGCTCGAGATTGCGCCGCGCGATCGCCGATGCCGAAAACAGGACTTCGATGTCCTTGCCGCGTACGATGGGCATTGATGGTCTTTCCCCGATGATCGCCTATTGGGCGAAAGTGACCAAAACGGTCCTTACGCCGTTCTTAGGCACGTCGAGCCGGCTGGCAAAGCCGAATCTTTCGCCCGACGCCAGCGCGCGGCCAGATGTCCCCAACGTATAGCGGGTTGTGCGCCCATCATTGCCGGTCACCCGGATTTCGAGCGGCGGCAGCTGCACCGGCTTTGCGCCATCATTGGCGGCCTCACCATCGACGAACAACGCGGGGTTCGGCCCGGAAGCGTCGACGCGTGACGTGACACCTGAAATGCTGAGCGCCGAGGCCTGCGCGCCGGACAGGAACGGCGCCTGGCGCACCAGCACGTGCCCGCCGGAAACCCAGAAGGCTGCCAACGCGGCGCCAATGCCGGCGATCCAGAAGATCGGCCCGCCGCGCGAGGCCGGTGGCCGTTCCGCCGGGGCTTCGGGCTTGCGCAACATGTCCATGCCCTCGATGGGCGGTGTGACGATCGCGCGCGGCAGGGGCGAAACGCTTTCCACGGCCGGGACAAGACGCGGTATCACCACATAGTCGGCATCGACGATGTCGGCGGCCGAACCACGCATGAACCGGTCCGCTGCGGCAATTGCCGCCGGATCGGTCATGATTTCGCCGGAAACCGGGCGCGCGGTTCGATCGTCAGCCATCATGGCCCCAGCATTGCAGCACGTGTTCGCTTTTCGTTTCTTTTGCGTAAACACAAATGGTTAACGCTTCCCCACCGGAGCCCTCGTGACGAGCCGAAAGAGCCCAGAAATTAACCGCCGGTTAACCATGCCGGCCGATGGTCTTTATCCAGAACAGGCGGGCTCGCTGCCGCGCCGAATTTCAGGTCGCCGAAATTGATTCGTTTCGAAAATGTCGGCCTCCGCTATGGCATGGGTCCGGAAATCCTCCGCGACATCTCCCTGCACATTCCGGAGCGCTCCTTCCAGTTCCTCAGCGGGCCTTCGGGCGCCGGCAAGACGACATTGCTGCGCCTGCTGTTCATGTCGCTGAAGCCGACGCGCGGACTGATCACCATATTCGGCAAGGATCGCTCGCGCATCTCGCGCACCGAACTGCCGCATCTGCGGCGCCGCATCGGCGTGGTGTTCCAGGATTTTCGTCTGCTCGACCACATGACCACCTACGAGAACGTCGCGCTGCCGCTGCGCGTGCGCGGGCGCGAGGAGGCGAGCTACCGCACCGACGTCACCGAGCTGTTGAAATGGGTCGGGCTGGGCGAACGCATGCATGTGCTGCCGCCGGTTCTGTCGGGCGGCGAGAAGCAGCGCGCGGCGATCGCGCGTGCGCTGATCGAGCAGCCGGAAATCCTGCTGGCCGACGAGCCGACCGGCAATGTCGATCCGCCGCTGGCGCGACGCCTGCTGCGGCTGTTCATCGAGCTCAACCGCCTGGGCACCGCCGTGGTGATCGCCACCCACGACCTCGGCCTGATGGAACAGGTCGACGCACGCCGCATGATTCTGGCCGGCGGAAGGCTGGATATCTATGACTGAACTGTCCGCCGACCATCTTGTGGAACGGGAGCACGAGGCCGAGGCGACCGAGGCAAAGCCGCGCGCCCAGCGCAGGATGGCGCCGATCGTGCCGGCGCAGAACATTGCCGGCCGGGCGCTGGTGCTGGTCATCGCCATCATGACCTTCCTGTCCTGCCTGACCTTCGGCGCGGTGACGCTGGTGCGCGACACTGCTTCCGTCTGGGAGAACCAGATCTCGCGCGAGGCGACGATCCAGGTCAAGCCGGTCGACGGCCTCGACATGGAGGCAGCCCTTGCCCAGGCCTCGCAGATCGCCGGCGAGTTTCCCGGCGTCAAGGCAACCAAGATCATCGATCGCGAGGCGACCGCGAGGTTGCTGGAGCCATGGCTGGGTTCAGGCCTCAACATCGACGAGCTGCCGGTGCCGCGCCTGATCATCGTCACCATCGATGAGAGCAGCCCGCCCGATTTCGCTGCCATGCGCGCCGCGATCACACCGAAACTGCCGAGCGCGTCGCTGGACGATCACCGCACCTGGGTCGACCGGCTGGTCGCCATGGCCCGCACCACGGTGACCATCGGCATCGCCGTGCTGGCGCTGATGCTGTCGGCGACGGTGTTGACCGTGGTGTTCGCCACACGCGGCGCCATGGCCGGTAACGGCCACATCATCGAGGTGCTGCATTTCGTCGGCGCCGAGGCACAATTCATCGCACGCGAATTCCGCCGTCATTTCCTGGTCACCGGCATGAAGGGCGCGGCGGCCGGCGGGGCGGCGGCAGTGCTCGTCTTCATCGTCTTTTCCTGGTGGTCGTCACGCAACATGGCGACGCCGCAGGCCGACCAGGCGACCGCCCTGTTCGGCAATTTCGCCATCGGTTCGGCAGGCTATCTCGGTGTCGTCTTGATGGTGCTGGTAATCGGCGGGCTGACGGCGGCGACGTCCCACGCCACCGTCGTTGCCTATCTCAGCGACATCGATGTCCGCCAACCGGATGCAGGCTGATCCATGGCGCCCAAAAGTGGGAACCGGTTTTTGGACAACGACACGGATAAGACAGGGTGATCACGGATGGAGAATTCACGTAACGCAAAGTGCGTCTTTTACCTACCCAAGGCCGCATTTCAGGGTTAACCATATGGCTATGGACGCGCGGGAATCGACCGGTACGGCTGGGCAGATGCCAGTGGTGGTTGCCCGTTCGCATGACCGCCGCACGGTGAGCCGTCTAAGGGCCGCGTTGCGTTTATCCGCTCTCTCCGTCCTCATCCTCGCAACTTTGTTTGCCGGCGGCTTCGGCTGGTTCGCCAACAAGGTCAGCCATCTGACGACGCCCGCCAATCCGGCCAAGGCAGACGCGATCATCGTGCTGACCGGCGGCCAGTCCCGCCTCGATGCCGCGATGGACCTGCTGGCGTCCGGCAAGGGCGAACGGCTGCTGATCAGCGGCGTGCATCCTTCCGCCAGCCGTCGCCAGTTGCAGGCGGCGACCGGTGGCGACATCAGGCTGTTCTCCTGCTGCGTCGACATCGACCGCGCTGCGCTCGACACGATCGGCAATGCCGAGGAAAGCGCCAAATGGGTGGAGAGCCACGCCTATGGTACGGTGATCCTCGTCACCAACAATTATCATATGCCGCGCAGCCTGCTGGAGATGGGCCGGCTGCTGCATGGCGCCAAGCTCGAGCCCTATCCGGTGGTCAATTCCAACCTCGAAAATGGCGGCTGGCTGACCAAGCCGCGGGCCTTGCGGGTGCTGTTCACCGAATACAACAAATATTTGCTGGCGCTGGCGCGCGGCATCGTGCCGGTCAAGCCGACGCCCAACGGCATCGCGCTGGCCGAAACCGCGGCCGGCGGCTGAACCATTAGTCCCCTGCGGCTGCGCCTGCCCCGGCGGCGGCGCCTCAATTCCCCTTGAGACGTGCGATCTCCTGTTCAAGTCGCTCGATGCGCTTGTCCCGCTCGCCGAGCGCGGCCGCCACGTCGGCCGCCTCGAACCGTTGCGGGATATGTTGCGGGCAATTGGCATCCCAGGCCGAGACCGTGAACAGGATGACCTGCTCGGGGCGCGCCTTGTAATCCTGCGGCATCAGCTTCGCCATCAGCTCGGCATCGTTCTCGACAACGCGCGCGGTGCCCCAGAGCTTGATGCGCTGGCGGTGCATGTAGTCGATCAGGAACAGAAAGGCCTGCGGATTGTCGGCCAGATTGCCCTGCGTGATGAATTGCCGGTTACCGGAAAAATCCGCGAAGCCGATCGTGTGTTCATCCAGCACCTTGAGGAAGCCGGCCGGCCCGCCGCGATGCTGGATATAGGGCTGGCCCTCGCCATTGGCCGTCGACAGGAAGACGCTGGTCTGCATCTCGATGAAGGCGGCAAGGTCAGGGGTGATGACAGCCTGCCAGCCGCCACGTTCCTCGACGCGGGCATAGGATTGGCGTGAGCCCTTGCGAGCCTGGATCGCCTTGACCGTCGGCGTGAAGGCGACGTCGCTGGTGATAGCATGCGCGTTCATCAAAAGCCTCCTTGCGGGAAAGTTGCTAAAGCCCGAGTTCCGACAATGTTAGGTGATCGTCCGGCCGCCGGCCGAGCGGCCAGTGATGCTTGCGATCAGCCGCACCGATCGGCAGGTCGTCGATGCTGGCGATGCGCAGAGGCAAGCGCGACCCGTGCCGGGAGGGGGCCGGCGGACACCACCGGCCCTGTCCGCATTCAGGCAGCATCGCGGGCGGAAACAGCCGGAAAATCGATCTCGGTCCGGGCAACCTCGTTGATATAGTTGGTCCAGACGTTCAGCGCGACGTGCTGGACGATCTCGATGATCTGCCCGTCATCATAGCCCGCCAGCCTTACAGCGAAGAGGTCTTCATCGCCGACGTGCCCGCGGCTTTGCGCAACCTTGGCGGCAAAACGCACCGCCGCGGCCGCCTTGGGATCCGTGGAACCGCCATGGCGGTTGGCGATCATCTCGGCTTCATCGAGCTTGGCGAGATTCTTGCCGAGGTAGCTGTGCGCGGAAAGACAATAACTGCAGCCATTGATCTCGGCGACCGCCAGCGCGATGCGCTCGCGCGTCGGCGCCGGCAGCCGGCCCTTGGCCAGCGCACCCGACATGCCGAGATAGCCTTCAAGCGCGGCCGGACTGTTGGCGACCATCCGAAACAGGTTCGGCACGACACCGAGCTGTTTTTCCACTGCCTGCAGCATCGGCTGTGCGGCTGCGGGAGCGGCGGCGATGGACGAAGGCGTGGCGATACGGAGCATGAGAATTCCTCTGGATTTGCCAGCCCTATATGAACCCTTCCATCATGCGGATGTAGATGCCATAATTGTAATCCATCCTTCCAATTTCTGGAAAAACCATGGATCGCCTCGAAGCCATGTCCCTTTTCGTCGCGGCAGCGGAGTCCGGCAGCCTTTCCGCTGCTGCGCGTCGTCTGGGCACTCCGCTGGCGACCGTCAGCCGCAAGGTCGCCGAGCTGGAACGGCATCTCAAGACACGCTTGTTGAACCGGTCGACACGGCGCCTGACGCTGACCGATGCGGGCCACGCCTATCTTGCCGCCTGCCGTCGCATCCTGGAGGACGTCGGAGAGGCCGAGCGTACCGCTGGCGGCGAGTACAGCGCACCGACAGGCGATCTGATCATCACCGCGCCGATCGTTTTCGGCCGCCTTCACGTGCTGCCGGTCGTCACGGCCTTCCTCGCCGCGTACCCGCAGGTGGATATCCGCCTGACGCTCGGCGACAGGATAGCCCAGTTGGCCGAGGACCATATCGACCTCGCCATCCGCATCGGCCGGTTGCCGGACTCGCGTATGATCGCGACCAGGGTCGGTTCGATCGGACATGTCGTGTGCGCAAGTCCGGCGTATCTGGCCGAGTACGGGGCGCCGAAAACCCCGAAAGACCTTGAAACGCATAGCTGCATCACCTTTGAGGGCCTTGGCTCGCTCGCCACATGGACCTTCGCGGTGGACAAAGTTGACGTTCCTGTCCCTGTCCGTTCCAGGCTCCGGGTCAACACCGCCGAGGCAGCGATTGATGCGGCGACCGCGGGGGTCGGGATGACGCGCGTGCTCTCCTACCAGATCGTCGCCGCTGTACGCTCAGGGACATTGCAGCCCGTGCTCAGGGATTTCGAACCTGAACCCTGGCCGGTAAACCTGGTGCATGCCGGCCAGGGCCGGCTGCCAGTGAAACTACGCGCCTTCCTGGACTTTGCCGGCCCGCGCCTCAGGGAACGTCTGGCGCAGGCGACCTGGTAGATGCGCCGCATTGTACCGTTTCCTTTTTGCGCCTGCTTGGTGTAACCAACGCTCACCTCCTGACCGGGCCTCCCCCAATGCTCTATTTCAGATCGCTGACGTTCAATTTCGTCTTCTACGTCAACCTGATCGTCCAGATGATCCTCTGGACCCCCTATTACTTCCTGTCGCCCCGTCACCGCGCCTGGTTCGTGCCGAAATTCTGGTCGCGCACCTCGATGTGGCTCTATGACAAGATCGCCGGAACGAAGAACGACATCACCGGTCGGGAAAACCTGCCCGAGGGCTCCTTCATCCTGGCGCCCAAGCACCAGTCGTTCTGGGATGCGATCGCCTTCTTCCCCTTCCTCCAGGACCCGCTCTACATCTTGAAGCGCGAGCTGACCTGGATCCCGTTCTTCGGCTGGTACATCATGAAGATGCGCATGATCCCGGTTCACCGCGGCAGCCGCTCGAAGGCGCTGAAGGCCGTGGTCGCCGCGACCAAGGAGGAGATGGCCCGCAACCCTCGCCAGCTCATCATCTACCCCGAAGGTACAAGACGCGCGCCGGGCGACGAGCCGGCCTACAAATACGGCATCGTCGAAATCTACACGCAACTTGGCATTCCGGTGGTGCCGGTCGCCCATGTCGCCGGTCTCTATTGGCCGCGTCGGAAATTTCTGCGCTATCCCGGCACCGTGAAGGCGCGTTTCCTGCCGCCGATCCCACCGGGACTGAGCAAGGACGAATTCATGGCCCGGCTGATCGGCGAGACCGAGGCTGCCTGTGACCAGTTCCTGATTGATGCGGCACGCGGCCCGAACCCACCTGCCTTGCCGCCGACAGCGGTGAAAAGGCTGCAAGAGTTGGACGCGGCTGCAAGAACCAAAGTCTGAACCGGAAGTCTCCGGCCGGCAGGTCTCAGCCGAACACCGCCAGCGCGGTGGTCAACACCAGCGTCGCGGCAAAGACCAGATTGATGATCCGCGAAGCCGCCGGCCGGCGCAGGAAGCGCGCGAAAGCTGCCCCCGCGACGAGCCACAGAGCGTGGATGGCAACGATCATCAGGGCGAGAACCGTGAGCTTCAGCCATAGACCAAGCTCAGCGGCGGCCTGTTTCGACGAGGCACCGGCAAACACGGCGGCGATCGCCACATAGGCCTTTGGGTTGGCGACCGCGAGAAGAAACCCAGCCAGCCATGTTGGGCGCGAAGCTTCGGCGGCACGTGCTGCCAAGGACGGGGCCGTGGCGATCTTGAAGGCGAGATAGAGGATGTAGGCGGCGGACGCGGCAGCCAGCAACGGCGCCAGCTTCGGCATCGACGCAAGCACCGCCATGACCCCCGTCGCGACGACCAAAAGCACGGCGATCGTGCCCAGGATGATCCCCCAGGCATAGCCCAGCGAATGGCGCAAACCGAAGGCGGCGCCAACGGCGGTGACGCTTATCGTAGCCGGCCCAGGGCTGCCCATGACGACGGCGGAAGCAAGCACCAGCGCGAGCAGCTGGCGCCAAAGGTCCGGCTGCGAAAGAAGCGGTTCAGTCATCTCACCCTCTGCCTTGCCCCGTGCGAAGGAGGCTATGGCAAGACAGGAGGGTCGTCTTGGACGTTCGTGCGAGGCGCGCGGCCGCCGAAAACCTCAGTCGCTCGCCCTGTCGAGTTCGGCCATGTCGGCGGCGCTCAGTTTCAGCGACGCCGCCTTGATCAGGCTGTCCATCTGCTCGGGCTTGGTCGCACTGGCGATCGGTGCGGTGACACCTGGCCGCGCGATAACCCAGGCAAGCGCCACCTCAGCCTGCTTGGCCGAATGCCTTGATGAAACCGCGTCGAGGGCTGCAAGGATGCGTATGCCGCGCGCATTGAGGTAGTCCTTCACCCCGCCGCCACGCGGGCTTTGGCCGAGATCGGCCTCGCTGCGGTATTTGCCGCTGAGAAAACCCTTGGCCAGGCTGAAATAGGTGATGACGCCGATGTCCTCGGCCACGCACAGATCGCGCAGCGGCCCGTCAAAGGACGAGCGATCGTAGAGATTGTATTCCGGCTGCAGCACCTCGTAGCGCGGCAGGCTGCGCAGGCTCGCCACATCGAGTGCCGCGCGCAGCTGGCCGGCGTCGAGGTTCGAGCAGCCGGCATAGCGGATCTTGCCCTTGGCGAGCAGCTTCTCGTAGGCACCAAGGGTTTCCTCATAGGGCGTCGTCGGGTCCGGCCAGTGCGACAGATAGAGATCTATGACATCGATCTGCAGCCGCTTCAGCGACGCGTCGACGGCCTTTTCGATGTATGCCGCGGACAGGTCCTTGTGGCCCTGCCCCATATCCGAACCGACCTTGGTGATCACCACGACCTTGTCACGATTGCCACGGTCCTTCATCCACTTGCCGATGATGCTTTCCGACTCACCGCCCTTGTGGCCGGAGACCCAGCGCGAATAAGCGTCCGCCGTATCGATGGCGTTGAGGCCGGCGCCGACGAAACGGTCGAGCAGGTCGAACGAGGTTTTCTCGTCGGCGGTCCAGCCGAAGACATTGCCGCCCAGGACCAGCGGCGCGATGGACAGGTCGGTGCGACCGAGACGGCGTTTCTGCAAGGCGGATCTCCGGGATGATTGGGGCGGGCGAATGGCGCCCGCAGGCTGAGGTTCAGGGCCTAACCTAGGTCTTGCCTGATCGAGGTCAAAGGCCTGGCCGCCTTTTTCCGCAGAGCCAGCTTCACAAAGGCGCGACCTGCCGGGCGACATCCTCCAGCCAGTGGTCGCTTATGCCCAGCGCCTTGAGATGCTCCAGCGTGCTGAGCACATAGTCCTCGTTGTTGCCGGACTGGCCGACCGCGCCGCGCACCACGGCCGCCGCATCCACCGCGTGGAGTGCGCCGGCATATTGCTCATGCTGGCGGTCGACGATGTAGGCCACCGCATCGACCGTGCCCCCACCGTCGAGGCGAACCTTGAGCATGCGCTCGAGATAGACTGATGTGACCAGTTCACGCTCGCGCAGATAGGTGATGACCTCGTCGCGCAAGTCGCCGGGAACGCGGAATGCCAGGCCGATGCAGGAGCCGCCACGATCGAGGCCGAGCACCAGCCCCGGCCGCTGACGCGTGCCGCGATGCACGAAGGAATAGACGCAGAGCGACCGGCGGTAGCCATGCAGGCGCGCGCGCTGGGTCTCGACATGCGCGAAACCCGGCCGCCAGATCAGCGAACCATAGCCAAACACCCAAAAATCGCCCATATCGCCGCGCCTGATTGCAAAAGAGTGGCAGCACCACAGGGAATCGGTGTTTTTTCCGCCCGTCTCTGTCTACCTATCCGTCTCTGTCTACTGTTGTTGGCGGAATCGACTGTCCGCTCGCAACACCCATGCGTTAACGAGAGCCAAAGCATGACGTCAAGTGACGAACGCCAGCCAAGTAACCGTCGCCGCCTGTTCTGGCTTGCAGCGTTCATCGTCGTGCTGTTCGCCATCTACAGCGGCGGCTGGTTCTATCTGGCTGACCGGGTGAGGAGCGAGGCCGACAAGGCGGTCGCCACGCTGAACAAGACCGGCGTCGAGGCCGGCTGCGCCAATCTCCAGGTCAGCGGCTATCCCCTGAGCTTTACCGTCTCCTGCGACAACCTGGCCTACGAGGACGATGCCAGGAACATCGCCGCTTCGGCAGGCAGCTTCAACGCAGCCGCCCAGATCATCCAGCCTCTGTCGCCGGTAGCCAATCTGCGCGGTCCGCTCAGGACCTCCGTTCCGGACATGATGCCGCTGTGGATCGACTGGGACAATCTGCAGGCCAACGTCAAATTGTGGTGGCCGCTGCCGCAGCGGATTTCTCTGGAGGCGGAGGGCCTGTCAGGCCAGACCGATCCGGCCGACGACACCGATCCGGTGCAACTGTTCAGCGCCGGCAAGGCATCAGGTCAGTTGCAGCCGAATGGCAAAGACATCGACTATGTCGGCAGCTTTGGCGATCTCGAGATCGACCCTGACGCGATCGGCGGGCGCGTGCTGCCGGCGCTCGACGCCAGCGGCGACGTCACGCTGAAGAACGGCGTCGCGTTGATTGGCACGCAGGTGAAGAGCCTGCGCGGCCAGGCGATCGAAATCCGTAACCTCGATTTGTCGTCGGGGACGGCACGCATCACTGTTTCGGGACCGCTCTCGGTTGATGCCGAGGGCCTGGTCAGCGCCGATCTGATGATCAGGCTGAAGGACCCGAAGGCGGTGGCGGCCATCCTGGGCGCCGCCATACCGGAGCAGAAAAGCCAGATCGAGCAGGGCTTTGCTGCCCTGGCGGTGCTCGGCAACGAACCGTCGATGCCACTGAAGGTGGTCAAGGGCAAGGCCTCGCTCGGCTTCATTCCGCTCGGCAAGATCAAGCCGGTGGAATAGCGCTGCCATGGCAAGACCCGTTAAGCTGCTGAGTGTTGGCGCGCTGACGCTGGACACCATCCTGCGTGTCGAGACGCTGCCCGTGCATCAGGGCAAGTTCATCGCCTCCGACGGCGTCCAGATCGCCTCGGGCATGGCCACGAGCGCTGCCTGCGCCGCCCACCGCCTGGGCGCCGAGGTATCGCTGTGGGCGAGTGCCGGCGACGATGCCGTCGCCGACCAGCTCATCGCCGGCATCGAGGCCGAAGGCGTCGATTGCACCTTTGTGCGCCGCGTCAGCGGCGCCCGCTCGGCGCTGGCCTCGATCCTGGTCGACGCGCATGGCGAGCGAATCATCGTGCCGTTCTATGACCGGCTTGCCCAGGCCGATCCCGAAGCCTTGCCGGTCGCCGACCTAATGGCATTCGACGCCGTGCTGGTCGATGTCCGCTGGCCAGGTGCGGCGGCACTTGCCCTGAAGGCGGCGCGCGCCGGTGGCCGTCCGGCGATCCTCGATGCCGACACCGCACCGCTGGAGGTCTTGGAGCAGCTGTTGCCGCTCGCCACGCACATCGTCGCTTCGGAGCCGGCGGCGCGCATTGTCTGCGGCCAGGCGCTCGATCCGGAAACGGCTTGCGCCGATCTTGCCAGCCGTACCGACGCCTTTGTCGCGGTGACCGGCGGCGCGGCGGGCAGTTGGTGGCACGACCGTTCCGCAGGCTGTGTGCGCCATGTCGCGGCGCCGAGGATCAAGGCGGTGGATACGCTCGCCGCCGGCGATGTCTTCCACGGCGCCTTCGCCGTCGGGCTGGCGGAAGCCATGCCGGTCGAGCAGGCTTTGCGCTTTGCCAGTGCGGCCGCCGCGCTCAAATGCCTGCGCTTCGGCGGCAGGCTGGGCGCGCCGGACCGCGCCGAGACGCTGGCGATGATGGCGAGTCACTGGCCGGCAGGCTAAGCCGAATCGGCCTAGCTCTTTGCCGGATGTTCCACGGCCTGACGGCCGAAGTCGGGCACGTCGATGTCCTGGCCGGCTTCGATAATCGAGCGCCGCACGGCGCGGGTGCGGGTGAACAGGTCGAAGAGTTTTTCGCCGTCGCCCCAGCGGATCGCGCGTTGCAGCGACGCTAGATCTTCCGAAAACCGCGCCAGCATTTCGAGGATGGCGTCCTTGTTGTGCAGGCACACATCCCGCCACATGGTCGGGTCGGAAGCGGCAAGGCGGGTGAAGTCGCGAAAACCCGAAGCCGAATATTTGATCACTTCGGACTTGGTCACCGACTGCAGATCATCGGCGGTGCCGACGATGTTGTAGGCGATGATGTGCGGCAAATGCGAGACGATGGCCAGCGTCATGTCGTGATGCTGGGGATCCATCGTGTCGATGTTGGCGCCGCAGCGCCGCCAGAATTCCGACAGCCTCTCCAGCGCGGCCGGGTCGGTGTCGGGCACCGGCGTGAAGATGCACCAGCGATTGTCGAACAGGTCGGCGAACCCGGCATCGGGGCCGGATTTTTCCGTGCCGGCCAGCGGGTGACCGGGAATGAAATGGACGCCGGCTGGCACATAAGGCTGCATCTGGGCGATGACCGATGCTTTGGTCGAGCCGACATCGGTGAGGATCGCGCCCGGCTTCAGCGCCGGCGCGATTTCCTCGGCCACTGCGCCGGATGAGCCGACCGGCACCGAGACGATGACCAGATCGGCATCGCGGACCGCCTCTCTCGCGTCGGTGGTGTAGCTATCACCCAACCCAAGCTCCTCAGCCCGCGCCAGCGTCGCGGCACTGCGCGTCGAGATGGCAACGTGGCGGGCCAGTCCCTCGCGGCGGATGACGCGGGCCAGCGACGAGCCGATCAGGCCGATGCCGACCAGCGCGATCTTTTCAAACATCGGTGATGTCATGGTGTTCTAGCTTTTCAGGAATGTCGTGAGAGCGGCGACAACGCCGCGATTGGCCTCTTCTGTGCCGACGGTCATGCGCAGCGCGTTGGGAAAGCCGTAGCCGGAAACGCGCCGCAATATATAGCCGCGCGCCGTCAGATAGTCGTCCGCCGCCGCTGCTGAATGCTTCTGGTCCTCGGGAAAATGGATGAGGATGAAATTGCCGACGCTGGGCGTCACCCGCAGCCCGAGCCCGGTCATCTGTTCGCTTAGCCAGGCCAGCCAGGTTTCGTTGTGCGTCACGCTACGCTCGACATGGGCACGGTCGCGGATCGCGGCGATGCCGGCCTCGATCGCAGTCGCATTGACGTTGAAGGGGCCACGCACGCGGTTGATGGCATCGACGATGTGCATCGGCGCGTACATCCAGCCGATCCGCGCGCCGCCAAGGCCGATCTTGGAGAAGGTACGGGTCATCACCACGTTCTGAGCAGCACCGACCAGCTCGATGCCGGCTTCATAATCGTTGCGGCGGACATATTCGGCATAAGCCGCGTCGAGCACCAGAAGCACGTTCGTCGGCAGTGCGGCATGTAGGCGCCGCACCTCCTGGAACGGCACATAGGTGCCGGTCGGGTTGTTGGGATTGGCCAGGAACACGATCCGGGTAGCGGGCGTGACGGCGGCCAGGATGGCGTCGATATCGGCGCGCTCGTCTGTTTCCTTGATCGTCACCGGAACGGCGCCCGCCGACTGGATGTAGATCTTATAGACCATGAAGGCGTGTTCGGTGATGACGGCCTCATCGCCGGGCGCCAGATAGGTCTGTGCCAGCAGGCCGAGTATCTCGTCGGAGCCATTGGAACAAATGATGTTCTGTGGGTTGAGGCCATGCACCTCGGCGATCGCTTCGCGCAGCCGCCTGGCGGTGCCATCGGGATAGATGTCGAGCTTGCCGGCAATCTCGCGCGCGGCTTCGATCGCCTTCGGTGAGGGACCGAGCGGGTTCTCGTTCGATGACAGCTTGTAGACCTTGGCGACGCCAGCAGGCGCCGTGCTCTTGCCCGGCACATAGGCGTCGATGTCCATGATGCCCGCGCGCGGGGTTGGACGTGCCTTGTCCGGTGTCTGGCTCATGTCGCAAAATCCGTCGAGAACGCTTCCTGAGGGAAGCCGCAGCGGAAATACAAGCCACGGCCCCCAATGTCGAGAGGAGACCCCTCTGGACAAAGGCGGGCCGTTGACGCCGGCGCGCCACGGTCCTAGAAGGAGTGCGAACTTCCGTGGTGATTTGGCCGGTCGGCTTGCAGCCACGTTAAACAACTTGCTAAAGGGCCGTTTGCATCCTGTAACCGGCTTTGCGACTGCAATGCCGGTTTTTTGTTGTCCGCGCCGGCCGGACACCCATATCGGCATCGATTTTCGAAAAGCGCGATGCATGGGCTCAAAGTGTGAGATGGATGTCATGGCCGTTCTGCGCGCCCGCAAAACCAACAACGAGGCCGACCAGCCGTCGAGCCCGGTTTTGCGTTTTGGCTCCGACAAACCGCTCAAGCTGGATGCCGGCACGCTGCTGTCGCCGTTCCAGATCGCCTACCAGACCTATGGCACGCTGAACGACGCCCGCTCCAACGCCATCCTCGTCTGCCACGCGTTGACCGGCGACCAGCACGTCGCCAGCACCAATCCGGTGACCGGCAAGCCGGGCTGGTGGGAGGTGCTGATCGGGCCCGGCAAGATCATCGACACCAACCGCTTCTTCGTCATCTGTTCCAACGTCATCGGCGGTTGTCTTGGGTCCACCGGACCAGCCTCGACCAACCCCGCCACCGGCAAGCCCTATGGGCTCGACCTGCCCATCATCACCATCCGCGACATGGTGCGCGCCCAGCAGATGCTGATCGACCATTTCGGCATCGAGAAGCTGTTTTGCGTGCTCGGCGGCTCGATGGGCGGCATGCAGGTGCTGGAATGGGCGTCGAGCTATCCGGAGCGCGTCTTCTCGGCGCTGCCGATCGCCACCGGCGCGCGCCATTCCTCGCAGAACATCGCCTTCCACGAGGTCGGCCGGCAGGCTGTCATGGCCGATCCGGACTGGCATGGCGGCAAATATTTCGAGCACGGCAAACGCCCGGAAAAGGGCCTGGCGGTGGCGCGCATGGCCGCCCACATCACCTATCTGTCGGAAGCCGCCCTGCACCGGAAATTCGGCCGCAATCTGCAGGATCGCGAAGCGCTGACCTTCGGCTTCGATGCCGACTTCCAGATCGAAAGCTATCTGCGCCACCAGGGCATGACCTTCGTCGATCGCTTCGACGCCAATTCCTACCTCTACATGACGCGGTCGATGGACTATTTCGACCTCGCCGCCGACCATGGCGGCCGGTTGGCCGATGCCTTTGCCGGCACCAAAACCCGCTTCTGCCTGGTGTCCTTCACAAGCGATTGGCTATTCCCGACCGAGGAGAGCCGCTCGATCGTGCACGCACTCAACGCGGCCGGCGCATCGGTATCCTTCGTCGAGATCGAGACCGACCGCGGCCACGATGCCTTCCTGCTTGACGAGCCGGAACTGTTTGCCGCCATCAACGGCTTCATCGGCTCGGCTGCCCGGGCGAGAGGATTGAGCCTATGAGTGTCAACCGCGACCAGCGCGTCGACCTCGAAGTCGTCGCCAACCTCATCCCGCCGCAGTCGCGCGTGCTAGACGTCGGCTCGGGCGACGGCTCGCTGCTCGAATTGCTGCAGGACACCAAGCAGGTCGACGGCCGTGGACTTGAGCTGTCGCAGCGCGGCGTCAACGAATGCGTGGCGCGCGGCCTCTCGGTCATCCAGGGCGATGCCGACAAGGACCTCGAATTCTATCCCGACAAGGGTTTTGACTTCGTCGTCCTGTCGCAGACGCTGCAGGCCACCCGCAACCCGAAGCTGGTGCTCGACGAACTGCTCAGGATCGGCAATCGCGCCATCGTGTCCTTCCCCAATTTCGGCCATTGGCGGGTGCGCCTGTCGCTGTTCATCCAGGGCCGCATGCCGGTGACCAAGGACCTGCCCTATTCCTGGTACGACACGCCCAACATCCACTTCTGCACCATCCGCGACTTCGTCAATCTCTGCGACGAGCTCGGTGCGACAGTCGAGAAGGCAACCGCACTCGACGCCAATGGCCAGAAGATCGGCCTGTCGATGCCGTGGTGGTTCTGGAATTTCTTCGGCCAGCAGGCAGTGTTCTTGCTGAAGCGGTAAGCGCCGCCCGCTATTCCAGGACATCCGTCGCCTTGTGCGGATGTTCGACGCCGTCGGCGAACACCACGTCGGCTTCCGAATTGTCCGTGCGCAGCGTCAGTATGGCCTGGTAGGCCCGCGAATTGTACCAGCCACGCACATGCTCTCTGTCGGGGAATTCGATGATGATCAGATGGCCTGGCCAGCTGTTCTCGATCACCTCCACATCGCCGCCATGAACCAGAAAACGGCCGCCGAAAGGTTCCAGTGTGGCATCGATCCCGTGCAGATATTCGACGATCTGCGGACCCATTGTGGCTTGGCGCATATGGGCAACGGCGTAGGCGGTCATGACTGTACTCCCTTGTCGTCGAAGCCGAGTTGCCGGCCTCGCAAGGGCAATCTGAACAAACGACGAGCGCAAAGCGATTACGTCTGAAGTAATGAAGTGCATGCTATGCTGTCACGGTGGGTCGCTTCCATGGTGATTCGCAAGTGCTCCGCGCGGTAGTGCTGTTGCAATTGGAACGCTAGCAACCGGAATTCGTTATCTCGCGCGGGTTGCGTGCTGGCGCAGTGGGTGACATGGGAAGCTGGTTTTCGTAACGTCGCGTCGATGACGATGACCGGAAAGGAAAGTCCGATCCATTCGACCGTTCTGAAAATCGAAAAGTCCTGGACAGACACGCAACTCTGCGCAGGAAACGGCTGACACGACATGGCCGGGATCGATCCAACACCTCTCATCACGGTCATAACGCCGACTCACAATCGGCGGGAAGCGGTATTGCGCGCTGTCGAAAGCGTACTTTCCCAGAGCATGTCGAGGCTCGAGCATATTGTCGTCGATGACGGCTCGACCGATGGAACCGAGGCGGCGCTCGCCCGCATTCGCGACCCGCGGCTGATCTATGTCGGCGCAAAATGGCGGGGCGCCAATGCCGCACGCAATGCCGGCATCGAGCGGGCGCGGGCGCCGGTGGTGACATTCCTCGATTCCGACGATGTCTATCTGCCGCATCGGCTTGAGCGCACCCTGGCCTGGTTCGACGCCGATCCGGGGCTCGAAGTGCTGATCAGCTCATATGTCTCCCTGAAGGGCGGACGCGCCACCAATTGCATCAATCGTGACGCGTTTCTCAACCCGGCCACGCTGGAGCGAACGCTGGTCGCGGAGACGATCTTGATCGCGGGATCGGCGATAACAGCTCGCCGCGAGGCCTTGCTGGCCATCGGCGGCTACGACAGCGACATCACCCGGATGCAGGATCGCGAATTGCTGCTGCGCCTCGCCCGGCGCTACGGCGCACAATTGTCCCAGAACATCGACTGGACAAAGTACAATTCGGCAAACTCGATTTCGCGACGCCGCCGCGGCTATGTCGAAGCCTATGCGGACCTGATGCGCAAACATCCGAACATTGCCCGCTCTTACCCGCATATTCCGCCCTACATGATCTCGCGACAGATCATTGCCGATATTCTGAAATGCCGGATCCCGGAAGCCTTCTCGGGCTACGTGGCCAACCGTTCGTCGAAAGATCTCGGCTACTCTCTGCCCGAACTGATCAATGGTTATATCTATGGCCGGCGCTGGCGCCGCGACCTCTACGACGAATTTCGGCAGAAGTTCGGCGCCCGCCCGACCTGATACAGGCCCCCAAAAAGCAAAAATTCACCGGTCGAGTTCCGGAAAATACGGATCGGACAGGAACCGCCTGTCCCGCTCGCCTAGCAGACAATCGATCGGCGCGGCCGCGTCGACGGGGATGATTCTCGCCTTGTTCCGGATGCCGCTTACTTCGAGGATCAGCTTACGCCGGATGGCCGTCGAGAATTCGGCCGCCGCATAGATCGGCAGCACGAAGGAGCCGGGTCCTCCGGTCACGCATTGCGCATAATACTGGTCGAGATGGCTGAAGGTTGGCGAGGGGTTGATCAGGATCGGCAGTCCGTTGATGACGATGCCTTTTGCGGTCGCCGCATCACGCGTCGCGGTGACCGGCGGCCCGATATTGTTCGGGCCATCGCCGGAAATATCGATGACGCTGCGCTCGCCGTCGAAAGAAGTGCGATCGAAAAGCTCGGTGCCAAAGGCCAATGCACCGGAAATCGAAGTGCCGCGGAAGCTCCGGAACGGGCGGGCCGCGACCTTGTCGGCAAAGCTGTTGGCGCTCTCGGCGCTGTCGATGATCTGCCAGCCGATGACCGCGTCATCGCGCACCGTGCCGGCCCATTCGAAATAGGTGAGCGCGATGCGGCCCGTGGCGCCGGCGCGAACGGCCCGGATGAAGTCGGGATGCCGCAGCGCCTCGACATAGCCGGCGCGCTGCAGGGCGAACTCCTTCTCGTCCATCGACAGCGAGATGTCGACCGCCAGCACCAGCTCGACGTCCACAGGCAGTGCATCCGTCGGCGACGCGATGGGCGCGGCCTGGGCGCAGGCAAGACAGGCAAGGAGGCGCAGAGCATCAAGCATGGCCGTCGCCAGGGTTGTTTCTCCCGGAGAGCTTCCCTCGCGATCGCGGCAAAATAAAGCTTTGCGCCGGCAATCCGGATATCGGCCTATGTCTTGCGGCGGGCGCCGGCTGGCGGCGGTTCGATAGCACCCGCCCTGATGCGAGCAGGTTTCAGCGCCGGCGCGCCGGAATCCTTGACGATCGTCAACGCGCGCGGAAAGAACTGATTGTTGTGCAGGCCGCGTCCGATATTGAGGATCGCGGCGCCAGGCAAACGATTCTCCAGCATCGACAGCACGCGCCGCAGGGAGGGCCCGTCGAACGCATCCATGGCTTCGTCGATGATCACCCATTTCGGCTGCCGCAAGGCGAGCCTGGCGAAGGCCAGCGAGCGCTGTTCGTCATCGCCCAGTTCGTGATCCCAGCGCCCGGCGCGGTCGAGCGACGACGACAGCCGTTCCAGACCGACTTCGGCAAGCACCGCCGAAATGTCGGCATCGCTCGCCGGCGCAACTCCGTTCGGGTGATCGAGGACCTCGCGCAACGTACCGGCCGGGAAATAGGGGACGCGCGGCACGAATATGAGGGTTTCTCCCTCCGGCAGGCCGATCCGCCCCCTTCCCCATGGCCACAGGCCGGCAATGGCGCGGAAGAACAGCGTCTTGCCGGCGCCCCGGTCGCCGGTGATCATGACGCGCTCGCCGGCACGGATTTCGACATGCTCGTCGGCGAGCCTGGTGCAGCCCTCCGGCGAAGCCACTTCGAGCGTCTCGAAAGTCAGGCTGCCGTTGGCGTTTTGATCAAAGGCGATGCGCTTTTCCGTGTCATGCAGCACATCGGTTTCATCGAGCGCGATGCGGAAGTCGGCAACGCGCATCAGCGTGGCGCGCCAATCGGCGATGCTGCCGATGTTGTTGATGAACCAGCGCAGGGACGAGTGGACCTGGTTGAAGGCGCCGACCGCCATCATCAGTCCGCCAAAGCTGATATCGCCTGAGAAATAGACCGGCGAGGCGACCAGAATGGGTGCCACGACGGTGATCCAGCCATAGGTGTCGGTCACCCAGGACAGGTTGATCTGGGCGGTGTAGATACGCCGCATGGCGCCCAGCACCGTGCCGAGGTCGAGTTCAAGCCGTCGCCTGGCGTCGGCCTCGCCATGGTACAGCGCAATGGCATCGACATTCTCGTTGACGCGCACCATCGAGGAGCGCAGCTCGGCTTCGCGTGTGTAGCGGTCGCTGTTCAGGCGGATGAGCGGGCGCCCGACCAGCCAACTCAGCCAGGAGGCGATGCCGGCATAGAGGATGGCGGCCCAGACCATGTAACCCGGTATGGCCAGCGAGGTCCCGCCAATGTGGAACACGAAGCCCGAGGACAGCTGCCACAGCACGCCGACGAAGGACGCGAGCAGGATGCACGACTGCAGCAGGCCGACGCCGAGATCGGTCGACAGGTCGGACAGATGTGCGGCGTCCTGCTGCATGCGCTGGTCGGGATTGACGCCGATGGCGCCGGCATTGGCCAGCCGGAAGGCGCGCGCCGGCCGCATCCACTGGTCGATCAGGTCCAGCGTCAGCGCCTCGCGCAGCTTGAGCCTGATCATCTGGTTGAGCCAGGTCTGGCCGATGTTGAGCACCAGCAGCCCGCCGGCGATCATTGCAAAGACGAGAAGCTGGTGCACGAACGCCGCCATGTCGCGGCGCGCAAGCGCATCGTAGAAAGGCTGATTCCAGCGGTTGAGCAGAACCTGGCCGATCGACGTTGCGATGATCACGGCCATGATGCCGACCGATGTCCACAGCAACCACTTGCGAACCGGCGATCCCGCCAGCGCCCGCCTGATCGTCGCCACCTGATCGCTCAGGCTGCTGGCTTCGACCGCCACGGCAACCGGCTGAGCGGCGGCAGCATTGTCCGGTTGATCAGCCATGGCCGAGGTCCTTGCGTTCAGTGCTGAAACCGGTTGGAGAGACTTGAAGGCATCCGTCGTTCAAATGGGCTGCCAAATGGGCTGTCAGTCCACTTGCGACAGATAGGCAGGGAAAAGCCACCAGGCACTCTTGCCGTGATCACGAAGCCGTCACCCGCGCAACCGATGGCTTGGCATCCCCGGCCTCATTGCGACGGCCAAGCCGGGTGGCGCCATGCGGCGACAGCACCGGCACGAAGACACGGCGCGAGGCGCGCTGGGCGACCGGTACGCCTTGATAAAGCCGCTTCTGCGCCTCGACGACGATGACCCCGGAGAAGATCGGCCACAGCCGCCGGCCGGCGCGCTCCAGCACATTGTGGAACCGCATCATGAAACGGCGCCGCGATGGCGGAAAGAACAGCGCATCGGACCAGGCGGCGGGCGTGAAATTCGCCTCGCGCAGCAGTTCGGTGAGCTGGCCGCGCGAGAAAGGCCGGCCATTGCCGAACGGCGTGTGCTCGAAGCGCGCCCAGACACCACGCCGGTTGGGCACGACGATGACCACGCGCCCGGCCGGCGACAGCACACGCCAGATCTCGTTCAGCGTCTCACGCGGGTTCTCGACATGTTCGAGCGAATGGACGAGCAGCATGCGGTCGATGCAGGAATCGACCAGCGGCAGTTCCTCGTCGAAGACCAGTGCCGTGGCGGTCGGCCCTGTCGCCGGCCACACTACGGCGCCTTGCGTTGCCGGCATGAAGGCGAAGACCCGCTCGGCGTCGGTGCCGAACCGCTCCAGCCAGGGCAAAGTGTAACCCAGACCAACCAGCCGCTCGTTGGGCACCGCTGCCCATATCGACGACAACGCCATGGTGATCGAACGCTCGGCGAACCGGCCGAGCGTTGTCGAATAGAAGGAGCGAAGATCGACGATGTCGGAATGCATGGCAGGGATGTAGCCGCGATATCGGCTGGTTTCAACAAAAGGCCTCGATGAGCCCGACATTCCGGGAATGACATCGACATCCCGGGATGACATCCGCGCGCCAGCGCCCTATGTGTGCCGCGACAATGGAGAGATGCGATGCCGGTCGAAATCGAACAGTTCATGTGCCGCAGCGACAATTTCGGCGTGCTGGTGCATGATCCCAAAAGCGGCCAGACCGCGATCATCGACGCGCCCGAGGAGGCACCGATCCTGGCCGCGCTCGAGCGCACCGGCTGGACGCCGACGATGATCCTGACCACGCATCACCATGTCGATCACGTCCAGGCCAATCTGGCGCTGAAGGAGCGCTTCAAATTACGCATCGTCGGCCCGGAAGCGGAGAAGGCCAAGATTCCCGGCATCGACGAAACCGTCGAAGACGGCTCGGTTCTCCATCTTGGCGATGAAAAGATCGAAGTGATCGCCACGCCCGGCCACACCGCGGGCCACGTTTCATACTATTTGCCGGCTTCGAGTGTGGCGTTCACCGCCGACACGCTGTTTGCGCTGGGCTGCGGGCGGCTGTTCGAATGCAAGCCGCCGGTGATGTATGATTCGCTGAAGAAGCTGGCTGCACTTCCGGCTGAAACGGTCATCTATTGCGGCCACGAATACACGCTCGCCAACGCCCGTTTCGCGCTGACCATCGACCCGACCAATTCAGCGCTGAAGGAACGCGCCGCCAAGATCGAGGCGCTGCGCACCGCCGACAAGCCGACGCTGCCGACGACGATCGGCGAGGAACTGTCGACCAATCCCTTCCTGCGCTGGCACGATCCGGCGATCCGCAAGCATCTTGGGCTCGAGAAAGCTTCGGACGCCGAGGTTTTTGCCGAGATCCGCAAGCGCAAGGACAATTTCTGAACGGGACTGCGTGGAACGAATGACCAGTTCTGCCGAAATCATCGCGACGCTCGGCCTGAAGCCGCATCCGGAAGGCGGCTGGTACGCCGAGACCTTTCGCGATGGCGCCGGCGGTGCGCGCGGCCATTCGACCGCGATCTACTTCCTGCTGGAACAGCATCAGCTTTCGGCCTGGCACCGGGTCAAGGACGCCGCCGAGGTCTGGCACTTCCATGCCGGCGCCCCGCTGGCGCTGGCAATGTGGGAGGAAGGCAGCGCCGTTGTGGAGCAGGTGCTCGGCATCGATCTTGCAGCCGGTGAGCGGCCGCAGATCGTCGTGCCGGCGGGCTGGTGGCAATCGGCGCGCAGCCTGGGAGAGTGGACGTTGGTCGGTTGCACCGTCGCACCGGGCTTCGAGTTTGCCGCCTTCGAACTGGCAGCACCCGGCTGGCAGCCGAAACAACCCTAATTCAGCAGAAAACCCAAGGTGATCGCGAGTTGGGCGGCGTAGTAGAGCGCCCAGACCGCAAAACGCATCCAGGCGCGGTGCGGCGAGATGGCGGCGACCAGGAATTTCTCCGTGGCGAGCAACCCGTCTGATGCCATGAACAGCAGCGCACCACCGATCACCCAGAGGTTGCTTGTCGTCAGCGCCGAGACGCCCATTGCCAGGATCGCAGCGACATAGACGGTAATCGGGACACGCAGGCCGGGGCCGACGCGGCGCCAAAGCGCCGCCAGCATGCCGATCGCGAACACCGCCATGGCGAGCGCAATCGCCCCGCGCCACGATTCGGCGCCAAGCAACTCCAAGCCGCCGCCGCTGCGCAGGAACAGCGCGACATAGACGATGTGGGCGACAAGAAAGCTGGCCAGCCCGCCAAGAAAGGCCTTTTCGCCGTCGCGCGACAGGAAGGCGTCGCCAACGGCGCTGAGCGCGAGCGCAGCAACCAGCAGCAACGGGCCGCCCTGCAGCGCCGCCAGCACGGCAAGCATTGCCACGGCGAGCGTCTTGGCGGCCGAGCGGGCCAGCGTCGGCGGCATGCCAAGCGTGAAGGCATAGATGACCGCCGCCGCCAGCGAAAAGATCAGTGTCGCATTGGCGTTGGCGTCGATGCCGCCCGCAAACGGCATCGTCATGCCCCGGCTCCGCCTTCGGATGCCCGGGCTCCGCTTTCGCTCGCGGCTGGCTTGCGCAGGAACAGCGACTTTGCCGCCAGCGCCGCACCGCCGGTGATCAGCACGCAGGCAGCGAGGATGCGCAGCGACGGCTCGGCGACGCCGGCCGCGATCAGCACCAGCGTCGACAACAGCGGTGCGGCGTAGCTTGCGGCACCCAGCACCTGGATGTTCCCACGCTTGACGCCGATGTCCCAGGCATAGAAGGCAGCACCCACCGGCATCAGGCCAAGCCCAAGCACGGCCAACCACTGGCCGGCGCCGTCAGGCAGAACCGTTTGTTCCAGCGCCAAATGGCAGGCGAGCGACAGCACCGCGGTCGCCGCGCAGAACCAGGTGACGATGCTGGTCGGCACCGACGGGAAGCGCCGCGACAAAAGCGAATAGGACGACCACAGGACCGCACAGACGGCGGCCATGGCATAGCCGAAGGCATAGCGGGCGTCGAAGGCCAGCCCACCGCCCTTGGTGACGATCAGCACCGTGCCGGCAAGGCCGAGCAGCGCGCCGACGACATGGTTCCAGGCCAGCCGTTCGCCCGGCATCAGCGCCGAGCCGAGCACGATCAGCAGCGGCCACAGATAGGCGATCAGGCTCGCCTCCACCGCCGGCGCATTGCGCAGCGCGGTGAAGTAGAAGAAGTGGTAACCGAACAGGCCGGCAATGCCGATCAGCCACACCTGCGGCGGTATCCTCTGGCTCTTGTCGGGCGCCGGCATGAACAGCCGTGCGACGAGCCCGACGCCGGTGCCGATCGAGAAGGTGATTGCCGACAAAAGGAACGGCGGCACTTGGCCCGACGCATCCGTGAGCAACGCCAGCAGCGCCCACATGGCGACCGCCGAAAAGCCGATCAGTGTAGCGCGCCCCATTCTGTCTCCAGTGGCGCGCCAATTCCGCGCCTGGCTATTGTACCGCTTCGAAACGCCCGGCGCTGATGGTCAAAGTGCCGATCTGCGTGCCCACCGTGGCATGGATCGGCGCATATACGCCGGTTTGGCCGAGCGGTGCAAACGTCACCATCATGCGGCTTTTGTTCTTGAGATAGTTGAGCGCCTTGCGACCCTTGCGGTAGCCCGCCACCGGCTCGAAACCCATCCGGCAAGTGACCGTGTCGCCCTTGTAGCCCGGCACCGAGATCGTGCCTTTCGAAGCATAGGTCAGCGCCAGGTTGGCGCGCATCTCGCCGTCATAGAACTTCACCGTGCGGCCACAGACCTGGTCGAGGCTGTCGGCATGGATGACGGTGGCGGCCATCGGATCGAGCACCGATGCCAGGTCGCCGGCACTGATCGGCACCCAACTGTTGGGATCGCGCTTGCCCGGCGCCGGGACGACCTGCGTCGAGGTGACCGCGCCATTGGCAAAGCGGATATCGACCACCGACGCTTTCTTGCCGGAGGTGTAATCGGCACGGAACGCCTGCGGCACCATCTTCTTGCCCGCAATCGTGCCTTTGGACGAGATCGTGCCACGCGTGTCGTCGAACAGCTTGGCCAGCCCGGCCGCGGTGACGCTGCCTTCGATGGCGTAGGCGCCGTTCTCATAGCGGCTTGAAAACGTTGATCTCGCTATCGAAAGACCAAGGAACGACACCGTGTACTCGCCCTTGAACGACTGCGGCGAGGCAGCAGACGCGGCGGACGGCAAGGCAATGGCAAGCATGGCGACAAGGGCATATGACGAACGAAGCATGGCGGGATCGGGTCCTTGATTTTCGGCCGGAGGCGGGCAACTCCGGTCTGGCATGTCCCTATCAGACCGCTTATAGGATGAATTCCGGCCTTAATATGAAATGCCGGGCGCTTCCGTGGGGAAGCCGGAGCTTGACGCCTCGGCGAAATGCAACTATGGAACGCCAACTTTTTCCATAAGGCCGCCTGACCAGAACCGCGCGCCACCCGGCGTGGGCACAAAGGTTTGGCAGACCCCGAGAACTGAAGGTTAGAACCATGTCCCGCACCTGCGAACTCACTGCCAAGGCAGTCATGTCCGGCAACAATGTGAGCCACGCCAACAACAAGACCAAGCGTCGCTTCCTGCCGAACCTCGTCAATGTGACGCTGATTTCGGAAGCGCTGAACCAGAATGTGCGCCTGCGCATCTCGGCCAACGCGCTGCGTTCGGTCGAACATCGCGGCGGTCTCGACGCCTTCCTGGCCAAGGCCGACGTCAAGGAATTGTCGCAGCGCGCGCGTCTCTTGAAGAAGCAGATCGCCAAGAAGACCGCCGAGCAGGCTGCCGCTTAAAACAGTTCAAAGGCGGGGGACGACCGCCCTGGCCAACCTCTTGTTGGCCTCTGGCCAACCTCTTGTTGGCCTTGGCATCGGATCGAATCCGCAAGGTTTCGGCAATCCGGTGCTCAAATACGAGCGAGCATCGCCTAAAAGGTGCTCCGCTGGTTCCATTACCCAGGATAAAAAAATGACTTTCTTCTCGCGATATCTGCCATTCGTGGCCGCCATGGCGCTTGTCGTCGTGGCATCGAACATTCTCGTGCAGTTCCCGATGCAGGGTCAGATCGGCGGCCTGTCGCTGGCCGACCTTTTGACCTGGGGCGCCTTCACCTATCCCTTCTCCTTCCTGGTCACCGACCTCGCCAACCGCCGCTACGGGCCTACCGTGGCGCGCAGGATCGTCCTTGTCGGCTTCATGACAGCGGTGGTCTGCTCGATCCTTGTCCCGCCCTTCCTGTTTCGCCACGGCCTGATCGAATTCGAGACCGCCGCCGACCGGCTGGTGCGCATCGCTGCAGCGTCCGGCGCCGCGTTCCTTTCCGCGCAATTGCTCGATGTGACCGTGTTCAACCGGCTGCGCCGGCAGAGCTGGTGGCGCGCGCCGATCGTCGGCACACTGGCCGGGTCGGTGTTCGACACCGCCGTGTTCTTCACCGTCGCCTTCTCGGCCGCCTTTGCCTTCGCTGGCCCCAACGACAGCTTTGCGCTGGAAACTGCGCCTTTGATGGGCGTCTTCCATGTCGATGCGATGCGCTGGGTTTCGTGGGCGCTTGGCGATCTCTCGGTGAAGCTGATCATCGCCGTGGTGGCATTGATCCCCTACCGGCTGCTCGCCGCCCGCTGGAGCCAGCCGGCGATAGCGGCTTAAGCCATGATCCCGAACCGAAGGTCCGCGTCAGCGAAACTTGAGACCCGGTTTTCGGAAAAGATCATGGTCGGACAAAGACCATGATCCCCTGGGTCCAGCTCGATACGGCGAAGACTCCTGACGGCGCACAAGAACTTCGCCTCAAGCGGCGCGGTTCCGAATTCTCGATCATGCTCGGCGGCAACGAGCTGATGAACAGCCGCCTCAGCGGCTCCGAGGAAGCGCTGGCAAAACTGTCATGCGAGCGGATTGCCGGCCACCGGCAGCCAAGAATCCTGATCGGTGGGCTTGGCATGGGTTTTACGCTGCGCGCCGCACTCGCTGAACGCAGTGACGCAGGCATCGTCGTCGCCGAACTGGTGCCGGCGGTCGTTGCCTGGGCACGTGGCCCAATGGCCGAAATCTTTGGCAGCTGTCTCGACGATCCGCGCGTCACCATCCGGGAGACCGATGTCGGGCAGTTGATACGGTCTGGGCCCGCGGCCTGGGACGCCATCCTGCTCGATGTCGACAACGGCCCGGAAGGCATCGTCCACAAATCCAACGATGCGCTTTACAGCCTGCAGGGCCTCAGTGCCGCACGCGCCGCGCTGAAGCCGGGTGGTGTGCTGGCGGTGTGGTCGCAAGGCCCCGACAGCGGCTTCACGCGGCGGCTGAAGCAGGCAGGCTTCACGGTCGAGGAGGTCAGTACGCGCGCCAACGGCAAGCGCGGCGCGCGCCATGTCATCTGGATCGCCGCCAGCGGCTCACGATCCTGACCTGAGGCTGGGCGGGTCGACCGCAGAAGTGCTCAGCCACGTTTACTTCGACTTCTGAAGTTCCGCAGCAAGGGCTTCCAGCAGCCCACGGGTTCCCTCTTCTCGCCCCTTGGCGGAATCGACACCGTCGAAAAAAGCGCCCTGCTCGGTATAGGTCAGCCGCGCGCCATTGC
Organism: Mesorhizobium loti; assembly: GCA_014189435.1. Lineage (NCBI taxonomy): Bacteria > Pseudomonadati > Pseudomonadota > Alphaproteobacteria > Hyphomicrobiales > Phyllobacteriaceae > Mesorhizobium > Mesorhizobium loti. The sequence continues at coordinate 7,105,174 of CP050293.1, read as the reverse complement.
CTGAGGGCGTCAGCTCGACAGTGGTAAGGGATGCCGACATCGGCTGCGGCCCGATCGCCATCCGGTAGGAAAACACGATGCGCTGGTCGGGAACGATGTCCTGAAACTGCGCGTCGAGCCTGACCTCCGGACCGCCGGCATAGCTGAATCGCGACACCTCGCCACCTCCGATGCGGAAGTCGAAGCTGAATTCAGCGATGGCAAAACCATCGCCTTCGACCCGCCAGCGCCGCACGGTCGCCTTGTCGGCGAAGGCATGGAAGACTTGGGCCGGCGATTGTGGATAGGTCCGCTCGATGGTGAAGGTGGAGTGGATGACGGAATGCTCGTCTTTGACGGGGGCGATCTGGTTCATTGCTGCTCGTCCTTTTCCTGGTCCTGATTTTTCTTGGGGGATTGGTCTGTCTCGGCCAGGATCTGGCCGAGCCGGTCGAGGTAGCGTTCCGCCGGTATGCGGCGTTCGGTAATCCAGTCGGCGAGCGGAGCAAGCCCGCCCGGCTCGATCCGGCAGGTGCGCACCCGCCCGATCGGTTCAGAAGCGACAATGGCCCACCCTTCGCGTCGCCCGGCGTCACCGGGCTGACGCCACTTGCGACGCGCTTCATCAAGCTCGGCATCACGCTGGAGCGGATTGCGCCCGGCAAGCCGCAGCAGAACGGACGCCATGAGCGCTTTCATCTGACCATGCTGCCACTGGCCAAGGACCCTGCGGCCGACAGAATGGCCCAGGGCCAAGCCTTCGAGGCCTTCCGGCGCAGCTACAATGAGGAACGCCCGCATGAGGCACTGGCCATGGACACGCCGGCCCAGCATTACCGCCCCTCACTGCGCGCCATGCCAGGAACGCCGCCCGAGCCCGAGTACCCGGACGAGGCGGCGGTGCGCCGTGTGCGCCACAATGGTGAGATCAAGTGGAATGGCGGCTTCGTCTATGTCTCGCAAACGCTGGCCGGCGAAGCTGTCGCCGCCGCACAGACCGAGGATGGCCAATGGGCGCTCAGCTTCCATGCTCATCCGCTCGGCATCATCGACACCAAGCGTATGAAGCTTGTCCGTCGCAGCGCCGCGCCAACCAAACCGCTTGGCGCTGCGCCGGACACATAGGGGGAGAACTGTTACCCATGTATCCGGTTCAAACTGTTACCCATCTATCGGCTGGACACCGCGTAGCGGCGACGGGGTGGGGGAAGGCGTTGGCGAAAACGCTCAGCCGCCGTTGAAAACCCTCAACGTCAGCTTCGCAGTTGGAGCGACGCTCAATCCTGATGCAGGATGAATTCCAGATAGAGGTTGCGCTGCAGGATCGAGTGGTTGTCGTCGGAGATCAGCGACACCATCTGCGCGCCGTCGTCGCGGGTCCAGACGTCGAGCCCTTCCATATTGTCGATCTGGTAGCCCATGTCGGCCTCCAGCAGCACCGGTCCGTCGGCGACAGCGCCTTTCTCGACGCTTTCGCCATAGATGCGCCGCAGCCGCATCTTGACGCCGCGGGCCATCGAGAAGCTGCGCTCCAGAAGCAGCAGATCGCCATCCGGCAGGAAGGCGCCGTCGGTGATGTCGAAATCGCCGTTGCGCTTGACGGTGAAGACACCCTTGTGCGGCCCTTCGATGATGGCGGCGTAGATGTTGCCGGCCTTGTCGAGGCTCTTCTCGGAGACCACGACCAGACCGCCCTCGTGCTGGCCGTTGGCATTGGCATGGGTGATGGTCTCGAAGCCGCGATTCTGCCGCAACTCCCGGGCCGGAACCACGAAATCCAGCTGCTTGAACGGCGCCTTCATGTCGGCCGGGTCGATCTTGAACTGAGCGACGCGGTGGGTACGCTCGAAGCCGACGGTGGCTATGCCGTCCTTGACCGCGAGGCCTTCGGCATCGACCTCCCATTTCTTGTCGATCGGCCGGCCGGTCTCGTCGACCATCTGCTGCATGCGGAAATTCTGGATGCCGGACGGCCGCTTGTCGGCGTCGCGAACCACCGTACCGAAGAACCAGAAGCCGGTGTCGGCAACGCCGATGAAGTCACCGCCAGCTTTCAGGAAACGGAAGGCCGACAGCGCACCGAAATCGCGAATCGGCGAGGTCATCTCCAGCCCGCCGACGAATTCGAGCGGGCCGAACTGCTTGTCGGCATGGCCGATGTGGAATTCGGTGATCGGGCGAGCTGACACCTCGACCGGTTCGACCGCGCTTGAGCCGGCCGAGCCGGCTGCCGCCGAAACGACGCCGGAAAGCAGGGCGATGGCGGCGAAAAGCGTGCGCTGAAAGCCGCCGCGCGAGAAGATCATCCGGCGCGCCGCATGCCGCCGCGCCGCGTGTCCTTGGCGCTCTCCTCGGCGAACAGCGAAGCCAGCTGCTCGGTCATGGCACCGGCCAGTTCCTCGGCATCGACGATGGTGACGGCGCGGCGGTAGTAGCGCGTGACGTCATGGCCGATGCCGATGGCCAGCAGTTCCACCGGCGAGCGCGTCTCGATCAGTTCGATGACGGCGCGCAGATGGCGTTCGAGATAGTTGCCCGGATTGACCGACAGCGTCGAATCGTCGACCGGCGCGCCGTCCGAGATCATCATCAGGATCTTGCGCTGCTCCGGCCGCGCAATCAGCCGATTGTGCGCCCACAGCAGCGCCTCGCCGTCGATGTTTTCCTTGAGCAGGCCTTCGCGCATCATCAGGCCGAGATTGCGCCGTGCCCGCCGCCACGGATGGTCGGCGGACTTGTAGATGATGTGGCGCAGATCGTTGAGCCGGCCTGGGTTCGGCGGCTTGCCGTCCTTCAGCCACTTCTCGCGCGCCTGTCCGCCCTTCCACGCCCGCGTGGTGAAGCCGAGGATCTCGACCGAGACGCCGCAGCGTTCCAGCGTACGCGCCAGAATGTCGGCGCAGGTGGCGGCGACCGTGATCGGCCGGCCGCGCATCGAGCCGGAATTGTCGAGCACCAGCGTCACCACCGTGTCGCGGAACTTGGTGTCACGCTCCTGCTTGAACGACAGCGGCTGCATCGGATCGATGACGACGCGCACCAGCCGTGCCGGATCGAGGTAGCCCTCTTCCAGGTCGAAATCCCAGGAGCGGTTCTGCTGTGCCATCAGCCGGCGCTGCAGCCGGTTGGCGAGCCGCCCGACGACGCCTGACAGATTGGCCAGCTGCTTGTCGAGGAAGGCGCGCAGCCGGTCGAGCTCTTCTTCTTCGCAAAGCTCCTCGGCGCCGACCGTCTCGTCGAAAGCGGTGGTGAAGACCTTGTAGTCGATTTCTTTCGGCAGATTGGTGAAGGGATTGTCGTTGCGGCGCGCCTCGCCGGGTGTCTCGGCGTCCGCATCGTCATCGTCGGAGAGGTCGTCGGCGGTGGCGTCGGAGGCTTCCGTCTCGGCCGACTGCTCGTCATCGGCCGAAGCTTCGGCATCCTCGGATTGCGACTGCTCGGAGCCGGAATCCTCTTCGCCGCCCTCCTCGCTCTGCTCCTCGCCTTGCGGCTGGTTGTCGTCATTGTCCTCGGAGTCTTCCGTCTCCTGGTCGTCGCCGAGCTCCTCGGCCATTTCCATGGAGGCGAGCATCTCGCGCACGACGCGGGCAAAGGCCTGCTGGTCGCCGAGCTTGGCCGACAATCCGTCGAGGTCAGCCTTGGCCTTTTCCTCGACCCAGGGCCGCCAGAGCTCGACCAGCCGCTCGCCGCTCTTGGGGATCGGCCGGCCGGTCAGCTTCTCGCGCACCATGAGCGCGAGTGCCTCCTCGATCGGCGCGTCGGCCTTGTCCTTGACGTCGACAAGATTGGCCTTGGCGTATTTGTCCTCCAGCATCGAGCCGATATTGTCGGCAACGCCCTGCATGGCGCGGCTGCCGATCGCCTCGACACGGGCCTGCTCGACCGCGTCATAGATGGCGCGGGCCGCCTTGCCTTCCGGCGCCAGCTTGGTGTGGATACGCACATCGTGGCAGGCGCGCTTCAGCGCCATGGAATCGCCAAGGCCACGGGTAATCGCGATATCGGTCTTCGACGCCTTCTTCGGCAGTTCGGGCAAACGGGCGCGGCTGCCGGCGAGCGCCGGCCGGTCCTTGGCGAAACCGACTTCCAGTTCCTTGTCGCCGGCGATGGCGCGCATGCAGACGGTGACGGCGCGCTTGAAGCTGTCGGCTTCAGACCCCGTCTTCGACTTGTTGCGCGTGTTGTCGCCCGGACCCGCCATCGAGACTCTGCTTAGCCCAGCACCACATTTGCCGCTGATTCCGGCAGATCCTCGCCAAAGGCGCGCTGGTAGAACTCCGCAACCACCGAGCGTTCCAGTTCGTCGCACTTGTTGAGGAAGGTCAGCCGGAACGCCATGCCGATATTGCCGAAAATCTCGGCATTCTCGGCCCAGGTGATGACGGTACGCGGGCTCATCACGGTCGACAGATCGCCATTGATGAAGGCCGAGCGCGTCATGTCGGCGACGCGCACCATCTTGTTGACGATGTCCTTGCCCTTGGCGTCGCGATAATGCTTGGCCTTGGCCAGCACGATGGCGACTTCATTGTCGTGCGGCAGGTAGTTCAGCGTGGTGACGATCGACCAGCGGTCCATCTGCGCCTGGTTGATCTGCTGGGTGCCGTGATAGAGGCCTGTGGTGTCGCCGAGACCGACCGTGTTGGCGGTCGAAAACAGCCGGAACGCCGGATGTGGGCGGATGACCCGGCTCTGGTCGAGCAGCGTCAGCCGGCCAGACGATTCCAGCACGCGCTGGATGACGAACATCACGTCCGGACGGCCGGCATCGTACTCGTCGAAGCAGAGCGCGACATTGTGCTGGTAGGCCCAGGGCAGGATGCCGTCGCGGAATTCGGTGATCTGCAAGCCGTCCTTGACGACGATCGCGTCCTTGCCGACGAGATCGATACGGCTGACATGGCTGTCGAGATTGACGCGCACGCAGGGCCAGTTGAGGCGGGCCGCGACCTGTTCGATATGGGTCGACTTGCCGGTGCCGTGATAGCCCGACACCATGACGCGGCGGTTGTAGGCAAAGCCCGCAAGGATCGCCATCGTCGTGTTCTTGTCGAACAGATAGTCCGGATCGATGTCGGGCACATGCTCGGATGTCACCGAATAGGCCGGCACCACCATCTTGGACTCGAAGCCGAATTTTTTCCTTCACCGACACCGTTGTGTCGGGCAGGTTGGCGATGTCACGATCGACCTTGTTCATATCTCTCAACGTCTCCACGGGCGAAAAGCCTGATTTCGCCGGCAATCGAATTTGTCCGGGGGCGGTCTTAGAGCCTTTTCCAACCTTATGAAAGTTGGAAAACGACACGAACCGTATGGTCGCTCAGCACAAGCCCGCCTGTTTGAGCACGCGATAGGCCTGCAGCACATCGCGGAACCGGTCTTCCGAACCTCTGTCGCCACCATTCGCATCCGGATGGTGGAGTTTCACCAGTTCCTTATAGCGCGCCTTGATCTCCTTGCCAGTCGCCTTTGTATCAAGGCCAAGCGTTTCCAGCGCCTTGGCCTCAAGCGGCTTGGCCTTGCGCTCGCGCGCCTCGCGCGGATCCTTCGGCCCCTTGAACAGGTCGAACGGGTCGCGCATGCGATTATAGTAGCCGGCGCGGCCGGAACGCATCTGCGCCACATCCGGCGACGACCGCGTCGAGGCGCCGTTGACGCCCATCTTCCAGGTCGGCCGGTGACCGGTCATCGCTTCCTTCTGGAAGCGCGCGACCTCGGTGTCCGGCACGCCGGAGAAATAGTTGAAGCCCTTGTTGTACTCGCGCACATGGTCGAAGCAGAAGCGGAAATACTCGCCCTCCTTCATGCGCCCGACCGGCGCGCGATGCGTGCCCGCCTCCTTGCAGCCGTCCCACTGGCAAATCGGCGAATGCGACTTCAGCTCCGCGTCCTTGTCGGGGCGGACGCGAATCTTCTCGAAATATTTGGGGTACGGCTTCATCTAACCCATTTATGGGGCGTTCGCAGATGCGAAACAAGAATTGACATTTTCGCGATCATCGCCCTAACCGCTGAATCGCGGCATAAAGCAGGCGAATGGCGGATTTTGTTGCGGGGCAGCGGCTTTGTACGGACCGATTTTCGGTTTCAAGGCTGATGCGCCAGCCATATGTGGTGAAGGGAGACGGCGATGTCCATACAGACGACCATGGAAGACAAGCTCAACAAGGCATTTTCGCCGGACCGGCTGGTCATCATCAACGAGAGCCATCTCCATGCCGGCCACCACCACCACGGCTCCGATCATCACGGCGCCTATGACGGCACCGGCGAGACGCATTTTCGCGTCCGCGTCGTCGCTTCCGCCTTTGCCGGCATGAGCCGCATCGACCGTCACCGTGCCGTCAACGAATTGCTTGCCGACGAACTGAAGGCCGGCGTGCACGCGCTGGCGATCGAACCGGCGGCCCCCGGCGAAAAGACCCGCTGGTAGGTCGCTTCCCCGCGCTCAGAGCACTGCTTCGATGAGGAACGGCCCGCGCCGCGACAGCGCACTGTCCAGCAGCGCGTCGAAGCGCTCGCATGTATCGGCGCGAGCCGCCTCCACGCCCATGCCTTTGGCCAGCGAGACCCAGTCCAGCGGCGGATGGTCGAGATCGAGCATGCGCCTGGCGTTCTCGCCTATCGCTTCGACACCGACATTCTTCATCTCGCCATGCAGGATCGCATAGGTTCGGTTGGCAAAGACGATGGTCACCACGTCGAGCTTTTCCCTGGCCTGGGTCCACAACCCCTGCACCGTGTACATGCCGCTGCCGTCGGCCTCGAGATTGACCACTTTGCGGTCGGGACAGGCGATTGCCGCCCCGGTCGCCATCGGGATGCCCCCGCCGATCGATCCGCCCGTGCCCATCATGTAGTCGTGCGGCGCGGCAAAGGCCGACAGCGCGAAGAAACGCCGCGCCGAGGTGACCGCTTCGTCGCAGATGATCGCATCCGCGGGAAGCTTGCGCGCCACCGACAATGCGATGGCATCTTCCGTCAGCCTGCCATTCGGCGTTGCCTCGTCGGGGAAAGCGGTCGCGAACACCTGCTGTTGCGACGGCTTTATGCCGAGTTCGTCGCGAAGCGCCTCCAGCGCCGCATGCAAATCGTCGCCATGAGCTGCCAGCGTCAGCACCTGGCAGCCCTCACGGACAAGCCGTCCCGGTTTTCCCGGATAGGCGAAGAAGGCAACGGGTTCCTTCCCGCCGACGAGGATCAGGACGTCGATATCCCTGAGCACGGCCGTCGCCGCATCGACCGGATAGGGGATGCGTGTCGGCGCGACGTGCCCACGCCCGCGCTGCATCCGCGCGATCAGGACCTCGCTGAACAGGCGGACACCGCTGCCCGTCGAGATCTGCCCGGCGATGGCGAGCGAATCGGCTCGTGCGGCCCTCCCGCGAACCACCATGCCGACCCGACCCGGAGCGGCGCGGATCGCCGCGGCGATTTTTCTTACCGCGCCCATGTCGACGGCGGGCGGCGGCGCCAGGCTCACCTTGCTGACCGAGACCGCGCCGACCTCACCCCAGGCGGCATCCGCCGGGAGGATCAGGGTCGTGACGCCGGGAGGTGTCAGCGATGCGCGCAAGGCCGCCTCGGTCGCCGGCGCGACATCGTCCGGGCCACCGATGCGGCGCACCCAGTTCGACATCGGCCGCGCAAGGCCTTCGATATCGCTGGTCAGCGGCGCATCGAGCGGCAAATGGTAGGAGGCATGGTCGCCGACGATGTTGATCATCGGGCTGAAGGCGCGCCGCGCATTGTGCATGTTGGCGAGACCATTGGCTAGGCCGGGACCGGTGTGCAGCAGCGTCGCGGCGGGGCGATCGGTCATCCGTGCATAGCCGTCGGCGGCACCGGTCACCACGCCCTCGAAAAGGCCAAGCACGCAACGCATCTGCGGTTTGCGGTCAAGTGCTGCAACGAAATGCATCTCGGACGTGCCGGGGTTGGCGAAGCAGACCGTCACATCGTTGGCCAGAAGCACGTCACACAGGACATCGGCGCCGTTCATGCAATTCTCTCCCGCTCAAGATCGCAGAGCACTTGCACCCACGAGCAGCCGCACGGCAATATCCCGCCTAGGCTTTTGATCTGATCCAGTCGCTAACGCACGAACCTCGATCAGCCGACCGTCGATCTCAGGAATGCCAGCGCGGCAGCGGTCAGCGCGTCGCCGTCCTCGCCGAAATCGTGATTGATCGACATGTGGGTATAGGCGCTGCCGTCGAACAGCGTGACCCTGGTGCCGGTGGCGCGCAGCCGCTCGGCAAAGGCCTTCGAATCCTCGCCACGGCCAGGCGCCCGCGAATAGGCAATGAAGGTCGGTGGATGCTTGCGGCCGTCGACATAGCTGGCCGGCGACAGTGCCGCCCATTGCGCGGGGTCGGAAAACACACGCGCATAGGCCCGCACCATGCCGCCATTTTTGGCAAGCGCTGCAAGATCGTAGGCCCTTGTATCATCGAGGATGAGCGCAGCGACGCCCGGCAACCCGCCGCGCATGCCGGTCAATGCAATCAGATGGCAGCCGGCCGAATGGCCCATGCCGACAATGCGGTCAGGGTCGCCGCCATGCTGGGCGATGTTGGCGCTGACATAGGCATAGGCCTTTTCGACGTCGCTGGCCTGCGTGGCGACATCGGCCTTGGGCAACATGCGGTAATCGATGGAGACGAAGCAGAAGCCGTTGGCGAGCAGGAAAGCCGGCTTGGCGTTGACCTGGCTGCGTTTGCCGAACTGCCAGGTGCCACCATGGACGAAAAACACGACTGGCAGGCCGCTTGCGCCATCTGGCGCATAGATGTCGAGCTTGGCCGGTCCGTAGTCGAAGGTTTTTGGCGACGGCGCACGCGATGCGGTGGAGGCGCCGGTCGACAGAAATGCCGCTATCGAGGCCAGAAGCAGGGTTCGTCGATCGATCATCATTCTCTCCTGGCCGCCCCGGCGGAAAATGCACCGAGGCGCCGCGAAGTTCCAATGAAGGATTGGTAACATACCCCTCTATGCGACCGGCTTGATCCTCAACCTTGCGATCCGGTTCTTGTCGCGTTTCATGACGATGAAGCGCTTGCCGTGGAACGTAAAAGCCTGTTTCTCCTCGGGAATCGACTGCGTCTCGTGGATGACGAGGCCGGCGATCGTGGTCGCCTCCTCGTCGGGCAGATTCCAGTCAAGCGCCCGGTTCAGGTCGCGGATCGGCACATTGCCATCGACGACAACGGAGCCGTCGGCCTCCTGCTTGACGCCCTGGATGTCGACATCGTGCTCGTCGGCGATTTCGCCGACGATCTCCTCGATAATGTCCTCCAGCGTCACCAGCCCTTCGACCTCGCCATATTCGTCGACGACGATGGCGAAATGCGCCTTGCGGCGCAGGAAGGCGTTGAGCTGTTCCTGCAAGGTCGTCGTGTCGGGCACGAACCATGGTTTCGACGCGATCTTCATCACATCGATCCTGGAGAAGTCGTTGCCGACTTCGTTCAAGGCGCGCAGCAGGTCCTTGGCGTGCAACACGCCGACGATGTTGTCGAGCGAGCCCTTCCACAGCGGCATGCGGGTGTGCGGGCTCTGCAGGATCTCGCGCACCACCGCCTCCGGCGCATTGTCGGCATTGACCGAGCGCATGTTGGTGCGGTGGACCATGATGTCCGACACTTCAAGCTCGGCGAGATCGAACAGGCCGCCGACGCGGTCGCGATCCTCGCGCACCACCTGGCCATCGCGGCGGAAATCGTCGACCGCGCCGCGCAACTCGTCCTGGCTCGAGCGCTGCGGCTCAATGCGCGACAGCTCGTATCCGAACATGGCAAGCAGGCGCGTGCGCACGGCAACGAGCAGCAGGATGAGGATGGCAAGGACGGCGACGACGATCCAGCCGGGCTCGTTCATCTCCGGTCGCTTTCCTTTGGGTGGTTCTCCCTCAGGAACGACAGCACTTCCGATGCCGGCACGTCCTTGGCGATGAAGGCCTGGCCGATGCCGCGCGTCAGGATGAAGGTCAGCGCGCCGCGTGACACCTTCTTGTCCTGCGTGATGAAGGCCAGCAGTGCCTCGGCGTCGGGCAATTCGCCCGGAATATCAGCCATCCGCCAAGGCAGGCCGACGGCGCGCAGATGCGCTTCGACACGCGCGGCATCGTCGGGGCTGGCCAGGTTGAGCCGCGACGAGAACCGGTACGCCAGCGCCATGCCGATGGCGACGCCCTCGCCGTGGACGAGGCGGGTTCCGTCATACTGGGTGGCGGCTTCCAGCGCGTGGCCGAACGTGTGGCCGAGATTGAGCAATGCCCGATCGCCGGTCTCGAACTCGTCGCGGGCAACGACGTCGGCCTTGGCGCGGCAGGCTTCGGCAATCGCCTGCGCCCTCTCCGGCCCGCCGGCAAACACCTGGGCCCAGTTCTCTTCCAGCCAGGCGAAAAACTCCGGTCGATCGATCAACCCGTATTTGGCAAGCTCGGCATAGCCGGCGCGGAATTCGCGGATCGGCAGCGTGTCGAGCACTCCGGTGTCGGCCAGCACCAGTTTCGGCTGATGGAAGACGCCGACAAGGTTCTTGCCGCGCGCACTATTGATGCCGGTCTTGCCGCCGACCGAGGAATCGACCTGCGCCAGCAGCGAGGTCGGGATCTGCACGAAATTCATACCGCGGCGCACGATGCCGGCGGCAAAGCCGGCGAGATCGCCGATGACACCGCCGCCAAGGGCAATGACGATGTCGCCGCGCTCCAGCTTCGCAGCCAGCACACCGTCGACCACCTCTTCGAGATGGGCAAAGCTCTTGGTCTTCTCGCCGGGCGGCAGTGTGATGACGGCCGGTTGGATGCCGACCGTTTCGAGGCCGGCTTTCAGCGCATCGAGATGCGCAGCCGCGACATTGGCGTCGGTGATGACAGCGGCGCGGGTGCCCGGCAGGCGGCGCGAAATCTCCGCACCCGCGCGGGCCAACAATCCTGAACCGATCAGAATGTCGTAGGTCCGGTCGCCAAGACCGACTTCGACAACAACGGGTGCATCGACGCTCACAGACCCACCTCGCCTGTCGCGGCAGTCTCATCGATGCCGAAATGCCGGCACAGCGCGTCGACCACCTCGGTGGCGATGACCTCCTTGCGGTCGTCGCGGGTCGGCACGGTCACATCGGATGTCGCGTAGACCGGATAGCGCTCGCCCATCAGCCGCTCCAGCACCGCACGGGGGTCGGCACTTTTCAGGAGCGGCCTGTTCTGTTTCTTGGAGACGCGATCCATCAGAAGGTCGAGTTCGGCCTTCAGCCACACCGACACGCCGTGCGCTGCGATCGCCTCGCGCGTCTGCGCGTTCATGAAGGCGCCGCCGCCGGTCGACAGCACCTGCGGGCCGTTTTCCAGCACGCGCAGGATGACGCGCTGCTCCAGCGCCCTGAACTCGGTCTCGCCATAGCGCTCGAACAGCTCCGGAACGGTCATGCGCGAGACGCTTTCGATCTCCTGGTCGCTGTCGATGAAGGGCAGCGCCAGCATCGTCGCCACCTTGCGGCCGATCGCCGTCTTACCGGCGCCCATCAGCCCGACAAAGACGACGGAACGGCTGCCCAGCCGGCCAAGCAGCGCGGCGTGGGTCTCGTCTGGAGGATTTGCTGGCAGCGCGTTCATCGGATGTTTCGAAGGCCCTCTTTGCCGGCGTATCGACATGAAAAGCCCGTTTGCGTCAAGCGTGGCAAGCGCCTTGAGCCCGATATGGACTGGCGGGGTCTGCATCAGAAGTTGCTAACAGGTCTCAGCTTCTTCCTTGAATTGGCCGGATTGGCGTCCCATAAGGGGACAGGGTTTGGAAATGCAGAACAAGAAGACGGGCGAAAATTGATGCCGACACTGTTTCGCTTTGTCGTGATAACAGCGATTCTGGCTGGCATTGCCTATGGTACGATGTTCGCACTGGTGATGTTCGTCGAGCCCAAGAAGGGGGAAATGAGCGTGCGCATCCCTGCGGAAAAGCTCAATCCCAAGAAAAGCTGAATGACAAGAAAAGCTGAATGAACAGCGCCGCCCGCATCGAAGCCTTTCTGGAAATGATGAGCGCCGAGCGAGGCGCTGCCGAAAACACGCTTTCCTCCTACCGCCGCGACCTCGAAGACGCCTCAAGCGAGATCGATGGTGGGCTCGCCACCGCCGCCGCCGCCGATATCCGCGCCTATCTCGACGACGTCGCCGCCCGCGGCTTTGCCGCCACGTCGCAGGCGCGCAAGCTGTCGGCGATCCGCCAGTTCTTCAAATTCCTCTACGCCGAAGGCCTGCGCGGCGATGACCCGACCGGCACGCTGGACAGCCCGAAAAAGGGCCGCCCGCTGCCCAAGACGATGAGCGAGGCCGACACCGGCAGGCTGATCGACCGCGCAGCGCTTGAGGCCGGCGATGCCGCGCTCGGCAACAGTGAGTGGCTGGCGGCACTGCGCCTGCATGCGCTGGTCGAGGTGCTTTATGCCACCGGCCTGCGCGTTTCCGAACTGGTCGGCCTGCCGGTGACGGTGGCGCAGCGCGACGACCGCTTCTTCATGGTGCGCGGCAAGGGCGACAAGGAGCGCATGGTGCCGCTCTCGGCCAAGGCGCGTATAGCGATGAAGACCTGGCTTGCCGCCCGCGCCAAGGTTCCCGCCTTTGCCGACAGTCCGTTCCTGTTTCCGGCCGCCTCCGACAGCGGCTATCTCTCGCGCCAGGTCTTCGCCCGCGACCTGAAAGGGCTGGCGGCAAGGGCCGGCATCGCCTCGGCGAAGATCTCGCCGCATGTGCTGCGCCATGCTTTCGCCAGCCACCTCCTGCAGAACGGCGCAGATCTCAGGGCCGTCCAGCAATTGCTCGGCCATGCCGACATATCGACGACACAGATTTACACCCATGTGCTGGAAGAGCGGCTGGTGCGGCTGGTCAACGATCATCATCCGCTTGCCGACTAGGCCTCATATCGCTATGTGAGGACGACATTTCACCGCCCGGAGCCTTGTATTCAAGGGTTCCGTCAGCCATTGCCTTCCGACGTATCGGTCCGCTCACGCATGTATAATTACCTCGATTTCGAAAAGCCGGTGCAGGACCTCGAGGGCAAGATCCTCGAGCTGAAGAAGCTTGCCGAGAACGGCGAGGCGGTCGATGTCGGCGACGAGATCAGCCGTCTCGAGAAGCGCTCCCGCGATGCGCTGCGCGACGCCTACAAGGCGCTGACGCCGTGGCAGAAGGTGCAGGTGGCGCGCCATCCCGACAGGCCGCATTGCGTCGACTACATCAAGGGCCTGTTCAACGATTTCACGCCGCTGGCCGGCGACCGCAATTTCGGCGAGGACCAGGCAATCGTCGGCGGTTTCGCCCGTTTCCGCGGCGAGCCTGTTGCCATCATCGGCCAGGAAAAAGGTTCCGACACGACCAGCCGCCTGAAGCACAATTTCGGCTCGGTGCGGCCGGAAGGCTACCGCAAGGCGGTGCGGCTGATGGAGCTCGCCGACCGCTTCAAGATTCCTTTGCTGACGCTGGTCGACACCGCCGGCGCCTATCCCGGCGTCGGCGCCGAAGAGCGCGGCCAGGCCGAAGCCATTGCGCGCTCGACTTCGGCCTGCCTTGGCCTGAAAGTGCCGTCGATCTCGGTGGTCATCGGCGAAGGCGGCTCGGGCGGCGCCATCGCCATCGCCACCGCCAACCGGGTCTACATGCTCGAACACGCGATCTATTCGGTGATTTCGCCCGAGGGTGCCGCCTCGATCCTGTGGCGCGACACGACACGATCGAAGGACGCGGCGACCAACATGAAGATCACCGCGCAGGATCTTCTGGAGCTGAAGATCATCGACGCCATCATTCCCGAGCCGCTCGGCGGCGCGCATCGCGGCGCCGAAACCGTGATTGCCGCGACCGGCGACCTGATCGCCAGGACGATGAAGGACTTTGCCGGCGCCAACACCGATTTCCGCGAGCAGCGCCGCGAGAAATATCTGGCCATGGGCCGCAGTCTCTGACCACGGGCAGCCCTGCCCGCCACAATGTGGCGGTACTGAGCATTTTTGCCACAAAAATGCCGCTGCATTCGGCTCAATGAGACTGCCGCAAGGGGACGCGTCGGCACTTGCGGTAAGGAATTTATTAGGGTTAACGGGCTTAGGGTCCGTCGATGCGCAGTGCAGTAGCCGGGGCAGGAAATGCCCGGCGCCAGAGAAAAGACGATATCCGCAGCCATGTTTGTCAAGCTTGCCCGCACCGGAATCCTGATCGCCGCCCTCGGCGTTGCCGGGTGTAACAATTCGTCGATGAAGGATTTTGCGCCGGAGGCCAACAAGCCGCTGCCCGACAAGATCCTCGCCGACATGAAGGCCAAGGGCATGGTCCGCACCTCGTCGGTGATGGCCCGCATCTTCAAGGAAGAGGGCAAGCTCGAGATCTGGAAAGCCAAGACCAATGGCCGCTACGACATGGTCGCCAGCTACGACATCTGCAAATGGTCAGGCAAGCTGGGCCCCAAATACACCGAAGGCGACCGCCAGGCGCCGGAAGGCTTCTACACGGTGCGGCCGTCGCAGATGAATCCGCGCTCGAACTATCATCTGTCCTTCAACATCGGCTTCCCCAACGCCTATGACCGCGCCAATGGCCGCACGGGTCAGAACCTGATGGTGCACGGCGCTTGCTCGTCGTCGGGCTGCTATTCGATGACCGATGCGCAGATCGAGCAGATCTATGCCTTTGGCCGCGACGCATTTCAGGGCGGGCAGACCGAGTTCCAGGTCGAGGCGTTTCCGTTCCGCATGACCGCCGCCAACATGGCGCGCTATCGCAACGACCCGAATTATGAATTCTGGAAGATGCTCAAGGTCGGCTACGACAATTTCGAGATCACCAAGGTTCCGCCGAAGGTCGATGTCTGCGAAAAGCGTTATGTCTTCAACCAGGTTGCCGCCGATGGTGAGACATTCGATCCGACCGGCGCCTGCCCGGCGACGACGCAGCCTGATTCGCTGAAAAGCGCGTACAATTCCTACATGAGCACCTATGACGCGGCTTTCAACGGCGCGGTCAAGGCCAGCGTGCCCCCACCCAAGCCGACCATCGCCGGCATCAAGGAAGCCAGCATCGTCTCCGACTGGTCCAAGCGCCGCGCCCGCGGCGAGCGCGTGCCGATCGACCCGCCGTCGCTCAACAACGATGGCTCGGTGACCGAGACGGCGCGCATGGGCCGCATCGATTCGCCGGCCGGCCGCAAGATGGCTGCCCTCGACGCCGAAAAGGCCGCCAAGCAGAAGGCCGAGGAGCAGAGGCTGGCTGCCATAGAGGCGGCCAAGCAAGCCAAGGAAGCCGCCAAGGCCCAGGCTCTGGCAGAAAAGGAGGCCGAGAAGGCCGCCAAGGAAGCCCCTGTCGCCACCGCGACCATCGCGGCCCCTTCCGAAGCCGCGCCAGTGGCCGAAACGCAAGCGGCGAGCGCCGACGAGAGCCGGGTGACGAAGCTGAAGAACAAGCTGCTCGGCATGTTCGGCGGTTGAGTTCACCCGTGACTGACCGCGCCGCTGTTTACGACCTCAAGGGGCTGAACTGCCCCTTGCCCGTGCTCAAGGCAAAAAAACGCCTGGCCGGGATGCAGCCGGGCAGCCGGCTTTGGCTGGAGACCACCGACCCACTCGCCGTCATCGACATTCCGGCATTCTGCTCCGACAGCGGCCACCAGTTGATTGAAACGGCGGCGGTGTCCGGCGGCCACCGCTTCCTGGTCGAGCGCGGCGTGCCACAATCGTAGAATTTACTGCCCCGCAATCGCCAGCGGGTTGTTCTCCAGCGCCGCGCGGTCGGGCGTGTCGATCGACGGCCGGTTGGTGAAGGCGGCGAACAGCCGGCGGATATAATCTTCCGGCATGTCGAGCGTGATCAGCACCAGCCGCGTGCCGCGCTGGCCATCGGGCCAGGACGGCAATTGCACCGGCGGGTGCAGGATCTTCTGCACACCATGGATCACCAGCGGCCGCGAAGGGTCTTCCCTGAGCTCGATGACGCCTTTCATCCGCAGCAGATGCTCGCCATGCGTCGAGCGCAGCAGGTCGAGGAACATCTCGATGGCCGAAAACGGCACCGGGCCGTCATGCACCAGTGAATAGGAGCGCACGCGCTGATCGTGACGATGGCCGTGGTCATGGCCATGCTGGTGATCATGGCCATCATGATGGTGATGATCATGAGCGGCTTCCTCGCCAAGCCAGCGCCGCACATCGGCGGATTTCGTCGCCGGGTTGTAGAGACCGCAGTCAAACAGCGCCGCCACGCCTGTCTCCGTGTCGGCGACATCGAGCAGTTCGGCGCCCGGATTGATCTGCCGCAGGCGCGCCCGCAGCGTTTCCAGATCGCCGGGGTCGGTGACCAGATCGGCTTTGCTGAGCACGATGCGATCGGCGACGGCGACCTGCTTGACCGCCTCGACATGGGCATCGAGCGTGGCATTGCCGTTGACCGCATCGACCAGCGTGATGACGCCGTCGAGCCGGAAGGCCTGGACAAGTGCCGGGTGCGCCATGATCGACTGCAGCACCGGCGCCGGATCGGCCAGCCCCGTGGTTTCGACGATGACGCGGGCAAGACGGGCGATACGGCCGGTCTGCAGCCGATCGACCAGGTCGGCCAGCGTGTCGACCAGCTCGCCGCGCACCGTGCAGCACAGGCAGCCGTCGGAAAGCTGGATGATACCGTCTGAAGACTGTTCGACCAGCAGATGGTCGATCGCCACCTCGCCGAACTCGTTGATGATGACCGCCGTGTCGGCCAGCGCCGGATCCTTCAACAGCCGGTTGAGCAGTGTCGTCTTGCCGGCGCCGAGGAAACCGGTCAGCACCGAGACGGGGATCGGGAAGCCGCCCATGCTCTAGTTCGCAACCTTGGCCGGCTGGTCGCCCTGCGCGGCGGAACCGGCAATCTTCGGACCGGTGCCGGCCGGTGCCGGCCTGTCGGGCCGCCAGCTGGGGATCGGCACGTCTGCGTATTCCTGCGCGCCCTGGTCGAGGATGGCCTTCGGCGCCGGACCGGTGGCGCCGCCAAGGCCGACGGAAACCAATGTCGGCACATGGTCGAGCTTTTCCTGATAGGGCGATTTCGGCACATCCTTGGCAGCGACCGGCGGCGCTTCGGATTGTTCTTCCGCCGCCTTCTTCTTGCAGACCTCGTCATGCATGTCGTTGGGCGAGACAGTGTCGCCATAGGGCGCCAGCGTGGTGACGGTGGTTGAGCCGGCGGCAGGCGTGTCAAAACCCTGGTCGAGCAATCTCGCGGCGGTCTCGGCACGGGTCACCGCCGACTTCTCGCCAAGCACGACCGCGACCAGCGTGCGCCCGTTGCGCGTCGCCGAGCCGATCATGTTGAAGCCGGAGGGGCAGACAAAGCCGGTCTTCATGCCATCGGCGCCGGGATAACGGCCAATCAAGAGATTGTAGTTGGGAATAGCCTTCTTGCCGACGGCAAGACCTTCGATCGAAAACCAGGGCGCGTATTGCGGGAATTCCTTGCGGATCGCCATCACCAGCAAGGCGAGGTCGCGCGCCGTCGTATACTGCTCCGGCGAAAACAACCCATTCGGGTTGACGAAATACGTTCCGGTCATGCCGAGGCGCCGGGCTTCAGCGTTCATGCGAACGGCGAACCCTGCCTGCGAGCCGCCGACATTTTCGCCGACGGCCATGGCGATGTCGTTGGCCGATTTGACCAACATCATCTTCAACGCATTGTCGAGCCGCATCACCGAGCCCGGCTTGAAGCCCATCTTGCTTGGCGGCTCGGCGGCGGAGTGTTTGGTCACCTTGATGGGCGAATCAAGCTGGACCTCGCCCGCCGCGATCGCCCGAAAGGTCACATAAGCGGTCATCAGCTTGCTCAGCGAGGCCGGGTACCAGCGCTTGAACGCATCCTGATGCTGCAGGATCTTGCCGCTGTCGAGGTCGAACACAACCACCGGATTGGCCAGCGCCGGCCCGGCCACGACCGACAGCGCGATTGTGCCAGCCGAGAATAGTTTGAGGAAATGCCTGTGCCGCATGATCAAATCCGAAATCGCCTCTTGCCGTAGTCGCCCCTGGCTCCGTAAGATTTCGTTACGCGATCGCCAGCATGATAGGTCCGACCCTCAAAAACCGGACCGTATCGTTGCGGTGCTATTTACTCTATGTGACGCCAACATGGCAAAGTGCCTGGCGATCACAATTGCAAGGCAGCGGACAACACCCGCCTGTCCCAACAGCGAGATGGAACCATCATGCCAATCCTGAACCGTGCCGCCGAAATGCAGGACGAAGTTGCCGGCTGGCGCCAGCATCTGCACCAGACGCCAGAACTGAACTTCGACGTCTTCAAGACCGCCGCCTTCGTCACAGAGAAGCTGAAAGCCTTCGGCTGCGACGACGTGGTAACCGGCCTCGGCAAGACCGGCGTCGTTGGCATCATTCGCGGCCGCCAGGGCAAAGGCCCGACCATCGGCCTGCGCGCCGACATGGACGCGCTGCCGCTCAACGAGATATCAGGCAAGCCCTACGCCTCGACCATTCCCGGCAAGATGCATGCCTGCGGCCATGACGGCCACACGGCGATGCTGCTGGGCGCCGCGAAATACCTCGCCGAGACGCGCAACTTCACCGGCTCGGTGGCGGTGATCTTCCAGCCGGCGGAGGAAGGCGGCGGCGGCGGCAACGAGATGGTCAAGGACGGCATGATGGACCGTTTCGACATTTCCAAAGTGTTCGGCATGCACAACATGCCGGGCCTGCCTGTCGGGCAGTTCGCCATCCGCCCCGGCCCGATCATGGCGGCGACCGCCGAGTTCACCATCACCGTGCGCGGCAAGGGCGGCCATGCGGCGATGCCGCACGGCACGATCGACCCGATCGTCATCACCAGCCAGCTGGTCGGCGCCTTGCAGACGATCGCCTCGCGCAGCACCGACCCGGTCGAGGCCGTGGTGGTGTCGGTGACCAAATTCCACGCCGGCGATGCCTACAACATCATCCCGGAAACCGCCGAAATCGCCGGCACCGTGCGCACCTTGCGCAAGGAAATCGCCAAGAAGTCGGAAGAGCGTATCCGCACGATCTGCGACGGGCTGGCGACCGCCTTCGGCGCCAAGATCGAGGTCGACTACCAGGCAAACTACCCCGTGACCTTCAACCACGCGGAAGAGACAGTGTTTGCCAGCGACGTCGCGATCGGTGTTGCCGGCGACGCCCATGTCCACCGCGGCATTCAGCCGGTGATGGGCGGCGAGGATTTCTCCTACATGCTCGAAGCCCGCCCCGGCGCCTTCATCTTCATCGGCAATGGCGACACCGCCGGCCTCCACCACCCTGCCTACGACTTCAACGACGAGGTCATCCCGCACGGCATGAGCTATTGGGTGAAACTGGCGGAAACGGCGCTTGCCGCCTGACAGCGCCAGTCGCCTGACAATCATAAGAGGCCGGTCGAATTGCCTTCGGCCGGCCTCTTGGCGAAACGATCCGAAGCGGCTATGTGTCGGGCCGCGTGGTCCCGTAGCTCAGTAGGATAGAGCGGCAGATTCCTAATCTGTAGGTCACAGGTTCGATTCCTGTCGGGATCACCATGCTTTTCAACCATTTAGCGAACCGCCGCCGTACTTTTTTCCTAATTAGTACGGCAATTAGTACGGCGTTTTTGATGGTCAATCAGCAGCCCTGATATGGATTCGCACGATGTCGCATTGTCTGGTTACGGGGGCACTCACCATCGGGTGGTTCGCCCAACCCTATCCTTCGTATTCGGTGGCGAACCCAATAGCGAGGTCTCCGGTTGAGGCTTCGCTCGCCTCGTCACGCAGGAAACAAGGACGCAGAGGCGTAGAGTTGCAAAGTATCGTGGTTGCAGGGACCCGCAAGAATGACACTTACGTTTTTGGAATGCCGCATTCCCCGGCCGCATAGCGTGAAGGTAGACCCGCTCATAGATACCATGCGCCGGTCTAAGCGAATCTGTTCTGCCGTTGAAGCTTGGACTTAGCGCGTCCGCTCCAAAATCTGATTGAGCAGCACGGCGCCAAGGATCGTGGCGCCACTCAACACGTACCGCCAGTATTCTGAGACATTCAACAATATCATGCCGTTGTTGATACACCCAAGGAACAGAACCCCGAGCAATGTACCCCAGACACGGCCCTTGCCGCCAAAAAGGCTCGTGCCCCCGATGATTACCGCGGCGACTACGTTGAGTTCCATCCCGGTCGCGGTGCTGCCATTACCCGAACCGATCTGGCTGGCGATCAGGATGCCGCTCGCTGCCGTCAGCCCCCCGTGATGACGAGCGCTCCTGTCTTGACTCCGAAGACATTGATACCGGAAAGCCTGGCGGCCTCGGCATTACCACCTACTGCATAAACCGCGCGCCCAAAGCTCGTGAAATTCAGCAGCAAGTGCATGCCAACAAACACCGCCGCGAAGACGAATACCGGAAACGGTATGCCCATCACGCTGCCGGCTCCGAAAAAGTTGAAGCCGCGCGGAAATGTCGTGATTGGAAACCCCCCACTGATCAAGTTGGCAAAGCCTCGCAGGGCCGTGAGAAGCGCCAGCGTTGTTATAAAGGATGGCACCTTGAACCATTCACGCATCTTGCCGGTAAAAAGACCGCACAGTGCACCGACCGATATGGCGGTCACGCAGCCGACAGTCGCAGCGAAGAGTGGGCCAGTAGTGTTGGTCAGCGCGCCACAGACCCAGCCAAGGAGACAGCCGGCCATGGCGGCGCCGGCGCCCACCGAGAGGTCGATTTCACCAGCAATGATTACGGCAGTCATGCCGAAGGCAATGATTCCGAGCATGGAGACGGCGCGCAGCACATTGAGGAGATTGTTGACGCTGGCAAATCCCGGCGCGGCGACGACGAGGAATATGAACAGTGCGACGAGGATCAACTCCAGAATAATAAGGCGCAGCACTCCAAGCTTGAAGATGGAGCGGCTGTCCGCCGTCTGAACGTCTGTGGCCATCGTCAAGCACCTTCCATACATAGATGATACAGTTGCGCGAGGCTGATGGTTTCAGGAGCAACCTCGCAGACTACCCTGCCCTGCCGCATCACCAATATGCGGTCGCAGACGTCGAACAGTTCCTCAAGCTCACTCGAAACGAAAACAGCGGACAGTCCCGCTTGGGCCTTGCGCCAAATAATCTCGAATATCTGCTGCTTCGCGAGAATGTCGACGCCGCGGCTGGGCTCGTCGAAGAACATCACCTTCGGCTGGCTATTGAGCCAATTGCCGATCACTACTTTCTGCTGGTTCCCACCCGATAATGTCGAAATCGGCAACATCGGGTCGTTGGTTTTGATGCCGAGATCCCGCACTTGCCCCGCAACGAATGGGGACTCCTTCTCGCGCCACGTGAGGCCGCGCGACGCGATGCGGCGCAAACTGGCAAGAATTAAGTTGTCGTGGACCGATGCACTCTGAACGAGCCCGACTTCCTTTCGGTTCTCCGGTGTGTAGCCTAGCCCAAGTTCTTTCATGCGCCTCGGCGTAGGTTTTTGGACACTCTGTCCGTCTATTAGGATTTCGCCGGTTTCGAAAGAATCCGCGCCAAATATCGCACGCAGCGTTTCAGTGCGCCCGGCCCCAAGCAGGCCTGCCATCCCCAAGACCTCGCCGGGATAGAGATCGAATGAGACATCGGCAAAATCTGGCAGGCGTGTCAGCCCGCGTACCGACAGTACCGGGTGGTCGCGCTTCACGATCCGGCGGGCAGGACGCTGGGCCTTGGCTACAGAGCCGAACATCATTTCGATGATTGTCGCAGGCTTCGAGCCTTTCATCTCCACAGTGCCGATATAGCGCCCATCGCGGATTACCGTACAAGTGTCGGCGATCTCCGATAATTCGTTCATCCGATGGGTGATGTAGATCACGGTTACGCCGCGTTCCCTTACCCGAAAGGGCGACGTCTCCGACGGTGATCGTGACCAAGTCGCAACCGCGCAGCTTGCTGTCGATCGCGAGATTGAACAGCGCAAGATCGCGTTCTGCGCCTGATACCTGCAGTCGCGTCCGGATGCTCCAGACTTCTCGTGGCTTGAGCGGAGGCTTCTGGCCAACAATGTGGCCTCGGTTCCAACTAGGCATGGTCCTTCTCCCATGCCGCCCTCCACAGCCGCAGCGCGCGATCCGAGCCCGCAAATTGTACGTCTCGCCTGGAGCCGCCTCCGAGGATTCTGTTCGAAAGGTTACCGACTTGCGACTTGCGGCGTGTCCGATTAAGTGGACCACGGTAATGGGCGCACTCGCGCCAATTGTCGACGTTTGCAGTTATGCCAACAACGTCGCGTCTACTCGGCAAGCAGACTTACGGCCTTGCGGCATTTGGGAGTTCACTTGACGACCGAAAACTCGAACTGGTCCCCGCGGTAAACGGCCTTGTATTCGTCGTCGCGCCCCGGCGTCCTGAACACATTGCGAAAAATCGCCCCACACCTTGTCAGTTCTCTGGGAAAGGCGTTGCACAAGAAATCGCCTTGCACCCACGAGGTTCCTACGCGGCTCCTCTGGCCAACGGTCTCGCTGACGGCGCCGTCGACCGAGGTTGTGCGCTGCATCGGCAGGAACGTGGGCATTACCAATTTTCCGCGCGTTTCGTGCCCGAACATGAGAGACTTTATTTCCGCCCCTGTGAGCCGGTCCTTCGGATTCATGCCTGCCTTTGCCAATGCCGGCAGCTCTGGCACACCTGCCTTGGTCAGCCCGGCCAAAAGGCGTTCGATATCGGCCGTATTCTTGAACACCATGTAATCCTGGGTCATCAACTGGCTCGGCCCCCTGTCCACCCGCCCAACAACCTTCCTAAGCGTTTCCAAAGCCGCCGCGGCCTGGTCTGTGCGCCCAAGATGCCCATAAGCCGAAACAAGGACCTGCAGGGCATAAAATTTCGCCCGTGGATCGGCCGATATAAGGTCCATCTTCTCGATAGAGCGAACCGCGTCCTCAAACTTCTCCTGGCCGAACTCGGCCAGTCCGGCTTGGTAGCGCCTGTAGTCCATCCACGAGTTTGGGTCGACGCGCGCAGCCGCATCGAGATAGCTAAGCACTTCCTTCGGCCTGCCGTTGAAATTCAGAGCATTGGCCAGCGAGAGATAATTCCAAGTATCGCTGGGATCGAGCGCCACCGACTTCAGAAGAACGGTAACTGCGTCGTCCGAGTCGTGCTCGCGGACCATCAACTCGGCGACGAGCTGATAGTAGCCCGGCGAAGGATCCCTGGCCGCCGCTTCCAGGGTTTCATAGATCTTGCCCTGGGCCACGTCGGTCGTAAGCCCCATTACTACGACCCGACCGACATCCGCGTCCCAGTAGGCCCAGGCGAGCTGGGCGTACGCCGCGCCGAAATCGGGGTCGAGTTGCACGGCTTGCTGGAAATACTTCACAGCCTGCGCAAACTCCTCGGGCGTGTTGATACGGTTGTAGATGTCCATCCCCTTGAGATAGGCCTCATAGGCCTCGGGATTACTGGTGCCTCCGGCCCGGGTAGCCGGCGCGCCGCTCACCAGGCGGAGCTGGAGCGCACCCGCGATGCTGCTGACAACGCCGTCCTGCAGCGCGAATACGTCTGCCCACCGGCCGTCGAAACGCTGCGCCCAGAGATGTCTGGAAGTCGAGCCATCGATCAGCTGCGCATTGATGCGCATGTCGTCGCCGACGCGGCGAATCGAGCCTTTCAGCAGGTATCGGACGCCCAATGCCGCCGCAATCTCCTTCGGGTCCTTGTCCTTGTAAGCGGAGGCCGCGTTGGGGGAGAAGACGAAAAGACCCGGCACACGCGCCAGTGCGGTCGTCAGATCCTCGGTGAAGCCGTTGGCGAGATATTCTTGTTCCTTGTCGTCGCTGAGATTGTCGAAGGGCAGGACGACTAGCGAGGGCCGGGTGTCGGCTGCCTCGCTGACGGTCGGAACGGCAAGCTGTGCAGGCCTCTCCCACGGCTGCCACCATGCTACTGCAAGGCCGAGAGCCAGGACGAGAACACCCGCCGCGACTGGAAGACGCCAGGCGCGCGGCTGGCGGCGAGCATGGAGGGTCTTGCCCGCTGCCGCTGGATCAAGCAGTACGCGATACGCCCGAACTGGTTCGGTGATGTTCTTAACCCTCTGTTCGCCCATTGACTCAAATGTGAACGCTAGCTTCCTCTCGACCTCCTTGGCCACTTTTCCCGAGACGCAGATGCCGCCCGGTTTCGCTAACTGCTGAAGTCTGGCCGCGATGTTGACCCCATCGCCATACCGGTCGTCGCCGTCAACGATCACCTCGCCGAGGTTGATACCGATCCGCACCAGGATCTGTTCCGACTCGGGAAGCGAGGCGTTGCGCTCGGACAGGCCGCGCTGCAGCGACACTGCACATTCGACGGCATCGACGACACTGCCGAATTCGGCCAGCATCCCATCGCCCATCAGCTTGAAGATATGGCCGTGGTGGCGAGCAATTTCGGGTTCGAACAGTTCTTTGCGCCCGGCACGAAGGCGTTCGAATGTACCGGCCTCATCGCGCTCCATCAGAGCCGAATAGCCCACTACATCTGCGGCTAAAATCGCGGAAAGCTTGCGATCCATTGTCGGCCTCGCCTCAGCGGATCATAGTATTGGTTGTTCTGAAAGGAAACCGACCTCACCAGCAATTCCCTTCTTCCGCACGTTTGATGGACCGCTGATACGGCGAGGTGTAACCAATGTCGTAGTCACCACATTCGAGACATTAGAGCTTGCCTGCCGGAATGGCTCGTTTGGGTCATCTCCTGACATTCGGCCTGGCGACACCCGAAACGCACATCGCGCGATGGCTTTACCTTGTATTTTGGTCGCCGAACGTGTGCCCGCCAAAGCGGAATTGCAGAGAAAGGCGGGAGTGCGTAACCTCCAGTCACTGAATACCGTCAATTATACCTAGTCGCCGAGGAGGAAATGGCATCCATCGCGGAACGTCGGCTGGCCGCGATCCTCGCTGCTGACGTCGTCGGCTATTCGCGTTTGGTGGAAGCTGATGAGGCTCGGACGCTCGGTGACCTCAAGATCTTTCGGCAGGAGATCCTTGAGCCCCTGGTCACCGAGAACCGCGGGCGCGTTGTCAAACTCATGGGTGACGGCGTCATCGTCGAATTCAGCTCCGTCGTGGCTGCGGTCATCTGCGCCGTCGCGATCCAGTCGCGACTGAGGACAACACAGGAAGGGATCGCGGCTGATCGTCGGATCGTGCTGCGTATCGGCCTGCATCTCGGTGACGTGATCGTTGAAGGCGAGGACCTCCTCGGGGACGGCGTCAACATCGCCGCTCGCCTTGAACAACTTTGTCCTCCCGGCGGGGTGCTGATCTCAAGTTCAGCGCACGAACAGCTGGCCGGCAAACTCGACCTTCATTTCGCGGACAAAGGCGAACAGCGCCTCAAGAACATCGCGCGACCGGTCCGCGCGTTCGAACTTGCACTCGAGGGTACCCAGGTTCGACAACCGCTTGGACCAACCCTGGGCGAGAAACCCGTTGTCGCCGTTCTGCCCTTCCAGATCTCAGCGACGATCCGGAGCAGGTCTATTTCAGCGATGGAATCACAGAAGATGTCATTACCGAACTTTCCCGCTTTCGCGAACTTCTGGTCATAGCTCAGAACTCGTCGTTTAGCTTCCGTGGAAAGAACGTCGACGTGCGCGAGATCGGACGCACGCTTGGTGCAAGCCATGTGATTGAAGGCAACGTGCGCCGGGCCGGAGACCGCGTACGCATCAGTGCCCAACTCGTGGACACCTCGACCGGCACCCACCTTTGGACGGAGCGTTACGACCGCGCATTGGCGGATGTTTTCGCCGTCCAGGAAGAGATCGCGCAAAGCATTGTTGTGAGGGTCGCCGAGCGGGTCATCGATGAGCGCGAGATAGCCGCCCGGAGGCGCCCACCCCAGGACCTGCGGGCCTATGACCTGTTCTTGCGAGCTCTTCGATTTGGCGGCACGTCCTTCACCCCGGAAGTTCTTGGGCAACTCGAGGCACTCTATGAGCAAGTCATTGCCATCGATCCCACGTTCGCACGAGCGTATTCGGGTCTCGCGTTCATACATCGTGATCGCTCCATGCAGATCATCGCTGGGGTCAAGTTCCAGCCAGACGAAGAGATGCGAATAGCCATGGAGCTTTCGGAGAGAGCGTTGGCGCTCGACCCCAACGATGCGCGTGTTCATTCGGCGTTTGGCTGGATGCGTGCCTATTCGCGCGATTTCGACCGAGCCGAGCAGCACTTCGACCTGGCGCGGTCGATGAACCCGAACGACGCCGCCATCCAGATTCTGTATGCGTCGCTACAAAGCATGAGGGGTAAGCCTGAGCGAGGTCTGGCCGCCGTCGAGATCGCCTGTCGGCTCAATCCCCGCCACCCGCCCTGGTACAGCGCTGCTCACGCTCGGCTGCTGTTCCAACTCGGCGACTACGCTCGAGCAGCGGCTCTCCTCGAGAAACGGATGTTTGACGACCACGCTCGCTACCTGAGGGACCTTGGTTGGCGTGTGGCAGCCTACGCTTACGACGGCCGTGTCGACGTGGCAGCACGCTGCGGTGAGGAACTCACGCGCGAGATTGCTTCCCATTGGCAGGGCGATCCTGGGGCAACCGCTTCTGACTACATTGACTGGGTCATCTGGTTCTCGCTTCTTGAGCAATCGACTGACAGGGAGCGCCTCCGAGCGGGGTTGCGCCTGGCAGGCTTGCCGGCTTGACGCTTTGCAGGATCAGAGGTCCCGGAATGGTTGCTGCGCAGTGATCGCCAAAGACTGCGCGGCGCATTGGGGATGGAAAGGTCGCAGCCACCACCTGGGAGATTGTCCGCTTCTAGTTCCCTCGGCGGCGGTCGGATAGCCGGAGAGCGACCGCCGCAATTTTGGGTCAGATAACGACGATGCCCACGCCTAACTGAATGTCCGGTTTTGGCGGTCCGCACTGCGAAGCTGCCAGTCCGCTGTCGGCCCAACTTCGGCCCTTCGACAAACGGTCGCGAATGATCGGTCTTGGCTACCTAGCGGCGGATCCGAGCCTCCATCGCTGCGCGCCGTTTAATTAGCCGCAATGTCAGCATGGGCGGCCCACCAGATAAAGTCGCCTTTTTGACCCGGATCCGTCAGTTTCGCGTGCGGAAGGAACGGCAGCTTTGCGCCTCATCTCGCCCGTTGCGGACAGATTTGCCACTGATTGAAAGCGGACATCGCGGCGACCACGCTGGGCGTCGCTCGCGACTCAGCGCGGTCAAAGCCACCACGGCCGAGTCGAGTGTCGCAACCCTAGGCCCGATTTGGATTGTGCGTCAGTACATTGGCAGAATGTTCTGGTTCAGACGGAACAGATTGTCCGGATCGTATCTGTGCTTGATCCCTGCAAGCCGGGCGTAGGCCTCGGCTCCGAAAGCGTCGCGCACGAGATCCGTTCCTTCGCCATGGCCGGGGAAGTTCAGATAGAGGCGGCCGGTCGAGTAGCGCTGCATGTCCTGCCAGCAGCTGCGAACCCAGCCGATGTTCGCATCATCCCCTCCAGCGTCCTGCCAGATGGCGTCTAGGCTGAGCATGAACGGCATGGAACGGTCGCCGAAGGCGGTCGCATCGGCTGCAACGCGCTGGACGAAACCGCCGAACTTCCAGATCGAGGCGAAGGTCATTTCGGAGGGCCGCTTCGCCATCCGCGCGGTGATCTCCCCGATGACCTCGTCGTCGAGGCGCGAGAGGTAGGTGGATTTCCAGTAACAGCGGTCGCGGCCTTTCGGGAACAGGCCGTCATAGAGCGACTGGATGGTGCGATACGGCATGCGGCCGCTGAAATCGACGAGCGGTTCCCCAAAACTGCGCAACGGCGCCACGACCCGCTCGCCCTCGTCGGCCGGTCCGTCATAGACATGCGCGAGCGCCAGGACGCGCCGGCCCCTTGCATGCTCGGGAATCGAGGGATCGTCGGGCAGGGTGGAGAACTCGGCCAGGCCGCTCAGGCGGTCGGGTGCGGTCTGCATGAAGTCGCGCCAGAGCGGAATGATCTCGTTGGCGCGCTCTTCGGGATAGGCCGGACCGCACAACATCAGCTCCGGTTCGATCGAGTGCAGCTTGAACTCGAAGCTCGTCACCACGCCGAAATTGCCGCCGCCGCCGCGCAGCGCCCAGAAGAGATCCGGGTTCTGCGTCGCGTCGGCATGGATGAGGCGGCCATCGGCGGTCACCAGATCGGCCGCCAGCAGATTGTCGACGCTGAGGCCATGGCTGCCGCGCAGCCAGCCGATGCCGCCGGAAAGCGTCAGGCCAGCAACGCCCGTCGCCGAGATGAGACCCCCGGCGTGGCGCGGCCAAGCGGGGTGGTGGCCGCATCGACATCGGCCCACGTGGCGCCGCCCTCGACGAAGGCGCGGTCGAGGCCGGGCGCGACCCGCACGCCCTTCATCAGCGACATATCGATCATCAGCCCGCCGTCGCAGACGGCGTAGCCTGCAACATTGTGGCCGCCGGAGCGGATCGCGATCGCCAACCGCTGCTCGCGCCCGAAATTCACCGACGCCACGACATCGGCAGCATTCCGGCAGCGCGCGATGAGGGCGGGACGGCGGTCGATCATGCCGTTCCAGACGACCCGCGTCGCGTCATAGGACGGGTTCGACGGCTCCAGCACCTCGCCGCGCAAGATGGAACGGAAGCTTTCGATGCTCGATGGTGTAAGGGTAGCGGTGGCGGCCATGGGGCGGTCTCCTCGTTTCACGCACGCTAGCGCGGCGCGGGCACGGCCGCTAAAGTCGAAAATGCTGGAAGGCGGTCATTTCTGCCATGGTTGAACAGGCCGACCCATTGAATGTGGCGATCCTTGCCGCTCCGGAGGCTACCGCCTCCACGATCTACGGCATGTTCGACCTGTTTTCCTCGCCCGGCAGGGATTTCCTGTTCATCACCAGCGGAGCCGCGGGCACGCCGCGCATGCGGCCCTATGTGGTTGCCGGGGACGGCAGCGCGTTTCGCGCCGCAAACGGCGTCTGGGTGCGCCCGGACTACGCGCTTTCCGATTGCCCCCGCCCCGACATCGTCTGCATCCCTGATTTCTTCGTCAATCCGGGCGAAAGCGTCGCCGGGCAGTATGATGCCGAGGCCCGCTGGCTGAAGCGTGCGCATGACGACGGCGCCATGCTGGCCAGCGCATGCTCGGGCGCGGTGCTGCTCGGCGAGGCCGGGCTGCTCGACAATCGCGAGGCCACCATTCACTGGGGCTATGTCGAGACGCTCACGAACAACTATCCCGGCGTGAAGGTGAGGCCGGACCAGTCGCTTGTGCTGAGCGGCGAGGCGCAACGGGTGGTCATGGCCGGGGGCGGCTCGAGCTGGCAGGATCTCGCCCTCTATCTCATCGCGCGCTTTGTCGGCCTCAAGGAGGCGATGGAGGTCGCCAAGGTTTACATGCTGCAGTGGCACGACATGGGCCAGCAGCCCTTCGCCGCGCTCATGCGCTTTCGACAGACCAGCGACGCGGTGATTAACCGGTGCCAGAGATGGGCGGAGCTCAACTACCGGACCCCCTCGCCCGTCGCCGCCATGACGAAGTTGTCAGGCCTGTCCGAGCGCTCCTTCGTGCGCCGCTTCGCGAGGGCTACGGACATGAAGGCGATCGACTACATCCACGCGCTCAGGCTCGAGCAGGCCAAGCAGATGCTGGAGACGGGCGATCTCCCGGTCGAAGCGGTGGCGAATGAAGTCGGCTACGAGGATGCGAGTTTTTTCGGGCGTCTCTTCCGCCGCAAGGTCGGGCTGACGCCGGCGCAATATCGCATTCGTTTCAGTGCTCTCCGGCGAGCGCTGAGCCGCGATTGAATCTCAACCGTCGCGGCGCGATGCCCATATTCCGCTCTGCGCCTCATCTCGGCCGTAGAGGTCGGCTTTGCCGCTCCCCGAAAGTGGACATCGTCTGCGACCACACTGGATGTCATGTTTGCGGCATGTTCAGACCTACGCCGCTATAAACGTGAACGTCTTATCTCACCCGTTAGTGACGTTCCAATCCACCGGACGAGCATCCGTCTGGCGTGGCAATGAGCCAGGCAATTTGGATCGAATCGACGCAAGCTACTTGTCGGAGCCGAAGGTAGGTGATGCGAACTCAACGGCCCAACTTGGCCAGCTCCCTTTGCGCGGCGACGAGGTCGACGATTGGATACCTGGTGTCGAATGTGTGGACCACCGCTTGCAGACGCGTCGCGGCCTCATGGACACGACCTTGACGTGCCAGAACTGGTGCTAGTTGCGTAGCGGCGCGAAGCTCGAAGAGTCTCGCTTGCTGCCGACGGGCAGTGGCAATCGCTGTTTCGAATAGGTGAGCGGCACCCGTCAGGTCACCTCGGCCAGCGGCGATTTGGCCACGAAGGCGAATACATTCTGCTAGGTAGCTCGCCTCGTCCGTATCGAAAACGAGGGTATCGACATCATCAAGCATTTGCGATGCGTCATCGATGCGACCGGCCCGCAGGAGAAGATCACAAAGTTCGCATGCTTTCTCAGGGGTATGAAATACGACGCCCTGCCCACGCCAAAGAACCACACTCTCCCGGACATCATCGATGCCGGCATCCAGGTCACCTAGATGCGAGCGGGCATGGCCAAGCCACCTGAGGCCACTGCTTCGACGCGCCGTGTAGCCATGCCGTTCGCAAATCTCGACGATCTTCGTAGCGTTATCGAGTAATTCCTTGTATTGGCCGAGTAGCCCGCACAATTGGCACTGCACGAGAAGATGCCACGCGAGGTCGAAGGGCTTATCGAGCTGGTCAAAATCTCGCATCAGGCGCTCTTTCTCTTCGACTGCAGCATCAAAGAGACCCAAAATTATCAGCGATTCGCTAAAATATGCCTGGGCAGACACACGTTGATCCGCACCGGCGAACGAAATGCGACGACTTGGGTCAACACGATCAATCAGATCTAAGGCATTCCGCAAAGCCTCCGCTGCCAGTGGTTGTTCTCCTCGGTTGGAATGAGCAATTCCCTTCGTTGCCCAAAGACCACTCAGATAGGCCGTCGGAAGGAGATCGGCACCGTTTGCGAGCTGCTCTTCGGCCAGGGTCAGGTAATCGTGATTGCGCCCAGTGGCATAAAAAAATGGAGCGAGTGAAAGCGCAACGTCACATTGCAATTCGACCGATGCCGTTTTCGCGGCGGCAAGTCGTGCATCCTCAAGCGTCTTCCCAAGGCGCTCAGAACGATACCCTTCAGCCTGCATCAAGGCATTGGCCATCGCAAGGTGGAGATGTGTCATCCGTTCGGCGCCGCCGGACATATCGCCAAGTCTGCTGCTGCAGTCGATAGCATTGGCAAAGTGCGACACGGCTTCCCGAGTGGCAGCTCTGGCCACGGCGGCCCTTCCCGCCTTTTGCCAGTGATCGAGCGCGCCCGCCCAATCCCCAGCTTCTTGAAGGTGGTGCGCGAGGAGCTCGGGTTGCGGTTCAGTGATTCCGATCCACTTTTCCTCCAACACATCTGCGACACGCTTATGTATTTCCTGGCGCTTGCCGCGCAGCAGCGTGCCATACGCTGCGTCCTGAACGAGCGCATGCTTGAAGAGGTAAGTGGCCAGTGGCCGAGTCCCGCGGCAGAACGCCAGACCGGCGCCGACGAGTTGATCCAGTGCGCCATTTAGCTCAGCGGCATTTCGCTGTGCGACCGCTGCCAGCAATTCGTAGGAGAACTCCCGACCGAGAACCGCGCCGATTTGTGCGACCTCCTTAACGGCTGAGCCGAGGCGATCGAGCCGCGCCATCAACGAGGCATGCAGCGTGGCGGGAACGTTCAACGCCGTCGCACCAGCTCTTGAGAGCACTGCCGTGGCGTTCCCGCCCTCCAGCACTGCCTTGGTCAGCTCCTCGACGAACAGTGGCACCCCATCTGTGCGCTCGATGATCTCTGCGACAACGTCGCTCGGCAGCTCTCCGGTGCCGACGACCCGCTGGACCAGCGCGGCGCCTTCACGACGGTCGAGCCGATTGAGGACAAGAACCGTTACGTGCGCCTGCCCGGTCCACGGCGGTTGAAACTCGGGGCGAAACGTGAGGAGAAGCAGCACTGGCAGGCGCGGCACCCGCTCGATGACTAGGTCGAGCAGCTCGCGCGAGCTGGGGTCGATCCAGTGCACATCCTCGAAGAGCATCAACACCGGACCTCGTCGCGCCAGGTCTTCGAGCTGCCGGAGCAACGCATCGAAGGTCCTCTCTTTCTTACGCTGTGGCGTCAGTTGGAGAGGCGAGAAACGGCTTTCGGTCGGCAACGACAGCAGCTCGGCCAGCAGCGCCAGGTCTTCCGGCGAGGCCGGGGCAAGCAGGGCCGCAAGCTTATCCAACTTCCTCTCAGGCGGGTCGTCGCGCTCCAACCCGGCGGCACGCTCTAGCTGCGCAATGGTCGGGTGGAGCGCGCTGTCTTGATGGTGCGGCGAACAGAAATAGCGCAAGCGGGTGTGTGGCTCATTCTGGATACGCTCCTGCAAGGTGACGGTGAGGCGCGACTTTCCGATGCCGGGCTCGCCTGAGAGCAGCACCACACGACCTTCACCACTTTTCGCGCGATGCCAGTGGCGCTGCAGCAGCTCGACCTCCTCCTCACGCCCGACTAGCGGCGTGGGCGTCGTCCCATGCAGCGCCTCGAACCGGCTTTCGACAGCGCTCTCACGAAACACTTGATAGGGATGGATCGGCTCCGGAAAGCCTTTCACCGCGACGGCGCCAAGATCGCGATATTCGAAAAGATCGCCGACCAACTGCCGCGTTTGCGGCCCGATCACGACCCCGTCGGGTTCGGCAAGAGCTTGCAGGCGGGCGGCGAGGTTCGGCGTCTCGCCCACGACGCCGCGCTCTTGCCCTTCGCCGGCGGTGATCAGATCGCCAACGACGACCTGTCCGGTGCCGATGCCGATACGAACCCGCAATGGCTCGGGCTCTGGGAGTCGCCTAACGGCATTGACGAGAGCAAGGCCAGCGCGCACCGCCTGCTCGGCGGCGTTCTCGTGCGCCTGCGGGTAGCCGAAATACACCAAAACTCCGTCGCCCATATACTTGGCGACAAAGCCGCCGAAGTGGGCGACCGTATCGGCGACACAGCGGTGATACGCTCCGATGGTCTCACGCAGGTCCTCGGGATCCAGGCGCGTCGCCAGCGCCGTCGAGCCGACGAGATCCACGAACATGACGGTCAGCTGTCGACGCTCGGCGCGAGATTCCGAGGGTGCAGGCCGGGGCTGAGGCGTGGTGAGCCGGATCTGATCTTCGGCCAGGGCCGCAATGCCGCTGAGCAACTTACGCCGATGGCCAATCGACGTAATCCCGAGCGCCGTCAGGTCAGCGGCGGTCAGGCTTGGGAGCACCTCTTCATCGATGTCGTGGCTTCGGAAGGCGTCGGCATACTCGCCGAGGCCGAGGCTCACCAGCCATGTCCGAACATCCACGTCCCTACCTCTCAGGCGGTGGAGGCTTTACCCAGCCACTATATCGCAAACACTAAGTTGGGTCGCGCCTCTTCTGCGAGGAGCAGCGCCAACTTTGGGCAATGATGCCCCCACCCCCGAATTTTGCCCAGTTAAAGCATAGGGGAAGGACCTATGCCCTGAGCGCCCGATCAGTTGTGCGCAGCGCACCGCTTCGAAGTGAACCTCTAGCGGTCGACCGTTTTCGGGCGCCGTTACTCTATGATTGCAACCGCCTGGGCGACGGAATGTCCTCCTCCGCCATCGTTTTGGCTTTGGTGTGGTGGATCGTGTTCTAGCCCGCAAAGCCTATGCCGATGGCAAGGCCAGTGGCGAGGCTTTCAGCCAGCGCAGCGCATTGGCGGGTCTTCAGGATGCAAGCAAGATCATTGACCGCGTGTTCCATTCCTGAATCTTAGATCGAAACCGAATGCCCTCGATGTGGCGTCATCGCACCAATCATTAGCGACCGCCGCTATGCATCCAACTCAATTGGCTTATGGCCCGGCTGTTCATGCCAGATCACTTGCCGCAGATCACGCCAATCAACCGCCTGGCCGCAGATCGGGCACGCACAAACCTACGCCTGCAAGGCGGCATTTAGCGAGCCATTCTAGCCGGACGCTGAAAATCGCGTCGGCATTCTTCGCGCCGATGGGCACAAGCTCCATCACGGGAAGCGACAAAGCGCAGTGAGGGCAGGGCAGATCACTGATTGGCAGCCAGCATTTGCATGGCATATTAGGAAAAGTTAAATTAATCTAGAATGCGGCTCCGGACCATTCGCGCGATTGATCTCCACCAGAAACCGGAACGCGGGAGGATGAAATGACTTTCAAGCACTGTCTGCTAGCCGTCGTTTTCACGTCACTCTGCATGGGTTCTGCCCAGGCCCAGTCCGCGAAAGAGGCCATCGAAGCCGCTAATGCAGAGTTCGTGAAGGCATATAACAGTAAGGATGCGGCCGGGGTCGCGTCGAAGTACGCGGAGGATGCGGCCGCATTCCCGCCAGATATGGCGCGAGTCGACGGCCGCCAGAATATCCAGAAACTATGGCAGGGCGCGATCGACATGGGCATATCCGAGCTCAAGCTCACCACGCTTGAGGTCCAGGAAAGCGGCGATTTTGCATATGAGTCCGGGACTTTCTTCCTCAAGGCACCGGGTAAGGATTCGAAGTTGGTGGATCAAGCCGGGAAGTACGTGGTGGTCTGGAAGAAAGGACAGGACGGCGGCTGGAAGCTCTACCGGGACATATGGAACTCCGATTCCGGGAAATGAAGGATAGCTGGTGCCCAAGCAGGTCATTTACAGGAGGAGCACATGGCGAAACTCACCGTTGATCAATACTTGATGGCGGCGGCCGCGCGACTTGCCCATCTGACGCAGATTTATGCGATCATTTTTTCGCCAGTATCGCGACCATGTTCGCGATACTGGCGTACGGACCATCAGCAGGACTAGCCGCCAGGTTCGCGCTCGCGACGATCGTGGTCGCAGTCACAGTTTATGGTGTCTTGGCAGCCAAGGCTGCCATGGATGACTTAAAGGCAATGCTGGACGATGCAGTCGAGGACTTCTCGGGCAGCCGCTTCGGCGCTCACCTCAAGCAGATACCTGTGGCGCTGTTCATCGGAGTAAGCGTCGTCTTCGTTCTTGCGATAGGGGTGACGCAACTATGGGCGATCATTTCTGCCTGACTGGGCTGATTTCGAGCGCAAGGTGCGGTCGAGTGGATGGGAGGAAAGCTCGCCACGTCGACTGGCAGCGCGAACGATGCCAATTCTCTCGCTAGCTTATATGTGATAGCCCGCTGAAATTCGGCGGCGCTGTTGGCAGTAACCATGAAGGGGGTCAGGTCCTCCGATAACGTGCCGCTCGTAATATTCCGGAATAGTCTCGCCATTTTCAACGTCGTGACCGATTGGCAGGCCGTTGATCACGATCGATTTCTGGAGCGGTCTCCGGCGGCTGTCCTCGATTGGAGATCCGTCATTGTTTGTTCCGTCGCCGGAGATGTCGATGATCCTGCGCGATGCCCTGACAGGAAGTTTGTCCAAGGCTTCGACTGATACGACGAGGCTATAGACACAAAACCTCCCTTGCGACCAGCAGCAGGTCCATATTCGGGTCGTGGCTACTCCGTGTCAGCGGAACGACCGCTTGTTGGCGCCTTGAATCCCGAAAGCGGACGGACTGCAAACGGCCAACCCCGGTCATTCGAGAAACCGGCGGTGAACGACCGCTCTGACGCTTAATGGTCCTTCTGAACCGTGACCACTGCACGCCGTTTAACTAGCCACAATGTCAGCAGGATCGATCAGCCGGCTTCCGCGACGGGAATCGCCTCGATGAGCCGATAATGGCGGAGTAGAATCGTTTCAGATCGTCGATGCGTTGCCACCACCCATCTGCGGATCAAAGCCTGACAAAGCGACAGTCGTCTACATTGATCGGGAGCGAACTGTCGCGAATCCTGAATTCCGAGACGCCGCAAAAGTCTGCTCCAGGTTACTCCAGCCGCAGCCTGATTACAGACACGTCACTGCTCTCGCTTCACCCTTCCTTGCATGCGCTCCAGGGCGACAGTCAACGCGTTCGTCAGCGCAGTCGTGCCGCCGGCCTTCTGAAAATCCGCGAAGAGCTGCTCATTCAAACCGCCCTTTGTTGAGAACTCGGTTCTCAGTTCCGAAAAGGAGGAATGCGGTGACGACGATGTTGCATGGGCGAGGCCTGCAAACAATTGCCGTAGATATGCATGAGCCTGAGCGGATGGAACGCCGTTCCCGGTCAGCCACAACTCAGCATTCTCAAGAATGCCAAAATAGGTGCCCATGAGAGCACCGCTGGTTGTCAGCACCTCATATTCTTGCAGGTCGGTGACGGCAACAGCGGTGCCAAGCTCGGCGAAGACCGCGGAAATCGTTTCGTCCGACGGATAGAATGCCGTCGCGCCCATCCCCTGCGCCACAAAAGGAAGTGGCACCGCTCGCGTGAGCTTCGCCGGCACCCCAATCCATTCGGAAATTGTCTCGATGGAAAACACCGGGATGAAGCTGACGATATGTTGCTCTGGCCGGAAGCGGATTTCTTTGATGATTGCCTCCGCAACCTGAGATCTGACGGCCAAAAACACGACTTGAGATGTGTCCACGACATCCTGATTGTCACGTCCAATGGAGACGCGCGAATAGCGTTCGGCGAGTTTGGCCGCAGTTTCGGAATTGCGGGGAGAGACAGTGATCTGCTCGATCTTGAGGTCTGACTGCATCAAACCTGCGATGACAGCTGACGAAATTGTTCCTGTGCCAACAAACCCAAGTCTCATGACACGACCTTTCAAATTGATTTAATCGCTCGAATATAAGCTAAGCGATCCGTTTCGGTTTGCAGAGCGATCTTGCCCGTTATCGCCGAAATCCTGACTTTTTGACACTCTGACCCTTCCCTTGAAAGCCGGTTCATGCATTGCGTGAAGTGAACCGCAGTTTTGCGCCTAATGTCGGTCGTTGAGCATCCCGTCGCCACTGCCTGAAAGCGGACGACGTCGACAGCGAGTTCGGTTCGCGGTTGCGCAAGGAGCGGACACTTGGTCTCAACCAATCGGACGACTGCTGCCAGTTGCAGACTTTCGACGCGGTCGTTCGGGCAGTTATGGAACTAAACTTTCTGTATCACCGTGATACGATCTTGCGGTCCGAGCCTCCGTCGATCGACATTCAACCAGGGAGCTGGTCGCCGAACATTGGCCTCGATAGCGCATACGGGCCTCGCGGGGTTGAACGGTCACGATGATCGACGAGAACGGTTCGGTTGTCGATCACCACGTAACCAGGCATCATGAATCCAGTTTCATCAGCGCCAGTGCTGCTCGGCCGTTGGGTCCGTAGGGGTTGCCGAGCGATTCCGCCATCTCCTGATGGTGGTAATTGAGTGCCTTCATTGTCTCGACCGTCTTTCCTGCCGCCTCCACTGCAGCGGCAAAATCGCGACTTTGGGCGCAGCCCTATCGTCCAGGGGCTCGT
Organism: Mesorhizobium loti; assembly: GCA_014189435.1. NCBI lineage: Bacteria > Pseudomonadati > Pseudomonadota > Alphaproteobacteria > Hyphomicrobiales > Phyllobacteriaceae > Mesorhizobium > Mesorhizobium loti. The sequence goes on along the minus strand of CP050293.1, from coordinate 7,067,722 downwards.
CCGATCGTGACGCAATCGACGACGGCTCGTGAGCGGATCTGATAAGCCGCAGGCTGCACACCGGCTGAAAGACCGGCTATTTCATTCACGAGCTTCTTGCGAATTGCCGTTGCAAACTCGGCTGTGCTGTCGACCTGGACGATGAAAGCGTCGGAACCGCCGATGACGCAACTCTCATAATACAGCTCGACAAAGCGCGGACCAAAGCTGTCGAGCGTATCGGCCGCGTGCAGCGAGATCGCCAGTCCGTTGATGGTCACGCCGGCAGCGATGAGTGCGTCGCGCACGGGTTGAAGCGGCAGACCGGCATTGTTGGGTCCGTCGCCAGAAACATCGATTACCCGGCGGTCGCTTCCCGGCCCTTCGGCCAGTAGCTTGCCCGCCGCCAAGAGCGCCCCTGAGATTGAGGTGCCGCGTCCTCTGGCGATGGGCTGGGTCCGCAGGACCTCGCCGAAGGAGGCCGCATCTTGGGGCCCATCGAGAACGGTCCATGGTATCAGCACGCTCTGGTGATTTGGGCCGGCCCACTCGACGTAGGCTACGGCAATTCTGCCACGCCGGCCGGATTCAATGGACTGCAACACTGCGGCATCGTGCAGTGCGTTGACATATCCTTCCCTCTGCAGGCGTTGTTCCGCCTCGCTCATTGAAGACGATACATCGACGCAAAGAACCAGTTCGAGATCCACCGAGGAAGCCTGCTCCGCCGTGGCCGACAGCGACGTTGTCAGGCTCACCGCCAGAGCGAATGGCATGCCTCGTGCCCGTCCAGGTTTTTCCCGTCCAGCGAAGCGTGGAATGAAGGACATCATCTCGGCGCGTCCATCCGGTTGGTCAAACGTGAGGATGCTGCCGGGGACTTTGTCTCACATCACCCGTATGGGTGAACCGGGCTGCGCTTTTGCTGCTAGTGTGCGCCATAGCGCGCTGTCTCTCCGAGGCACAACGTGCTACTGAATCTTACCTTCCCGACCTCGGAGTTGGTCGATGCGTGTGGAACGAACTGAGCGGGCCATCGAGGCCTGTTACGATGCGGTCCTGGCGCCAGCCGAGTGGCCTCGCGCCTTGCAATTACTTGCAGAGTCGCTAGGCGCCGAAAGCTGCACCTTCTTCTCAGACGATGAAGAGGTGCCGCCCAAGATGCCGATCTCTACCGAACACGCCGAATTCCACGAATTGTGGCTGCGCAACGAATGCAATGCTCCGGATCCGCACGTCAGAAGAGCGCCCGCATTCCGCCGGGCAGGCCATACGACGCTCATCGAAGATCAGATCTCCACGGAAGAGGAGCGCAGGAGGCTGCCCTATTACCAGGAGATTGCGCGTCCCGGAGACCGGGATTGGTATGCGTCAACACCCTTCATGGTCGATGAACATCGGTGGAGCATGCCTCTTTATCGCGGTGCGCGTCGTGGCAGGTTCTTTCCTGGGGAAACCCGCTGTTTCGCGGCAGTTGGCCCGCACCTTGGCAGGATCGTAAGGCTCGCCAAGCGGTTCGCAGCGTTCCAGCAGGTTTCGGAACTCTCGTCGCTTGAACGAGCAAGCTGCGCGGCCATTCTGCTCGACGAAAAGGGCCGCGCGAAGGACCTGAACGTTTCGGCACAGAAGCTGATTGGGAAGGAGTTCTACCTTGTGAGAGGTCGCCCGGCGACCGATGACCCCAGCAGCAACGACCGGCTGCGGCGCCTGCTCTCCGGCGGTCTGCGTGGTCGGCGGGACGGAGCGCCTGCGGCCGCACCGGTGGTCATCAGCCGCAGCGAAAGGCCCTGGCTTTTGGCGGAGGTGATGCCGCTGAGCGCGTTCGGCTGTGACCTGTTCACGGCCGGCTGCGCCGTCCTCGTCCTGACCGACCTGAGGTCTCTGGAGCGTCCGGATGCACTGCGCTTGCGTGCTGCATTTGGCTTGACGGCAGCCGAGGCCAGGCTGGCCGCGCGCCTCGCGTCGGGCGATGGCATCAATGCGGCGGCAATTGCCCTCGGCATCAGCCGCGAAACCGCGCGCACCCAGCTCAGAGCGGTATTCGCCAAGACCAACACACACCGCCAGGCCGAACTCGCCACGCTCGTCACACGCCTTCGGCCACATGCATGATGACCGATTGGTAGGAGCGCATCGCGGCCTGAAGTGTCACGAGGCAGGTCCTGGCGCAAGGCGGCCAACGTGGCGCCGCAGTCGAGTGTCTGTTTCAGGCAACGGCAGGCCTAGATGGGGGCGCCAGCGGAATGGCACCTTTCTGGCTAGTTCGTCCCAGAACCGGACCGCCTGCTTCCGGCCCAAAAACAGCCGGGCTGCAACGCGCCTAATGTCGGTCATAGAGCCGAACTTTGTTGAGGCCCGAAAGCGGACGAAATGCCGGGCAGGCGGGCATGGTCCGGCGCAAACCATCTACATTTGATAAGAACACGAAGAACCGAGACAGCGGCTCCGGCTCGCCATAGAAGACCATGCTCCGCGAACTTCTTGCCGGCTGATGCTGCCCCTACTGCTGCGCAGACCTGTCCGCGCGAGCGTTTGCCTCCGCAAGCCTCGCTAGCGCCTGCTCGACCTTCTCTCCCGCCGAGTCTGTAAGTTCGATGTGATGCATGACCTGGTGCGTCAGCAGCGCAAGCCTAGCGGCACGGTACATGCCGCTATGCTTCGCAGTCTCAATGTCAAAGGTCGCTATCATCGCACTGCCGGCCTCAGCGCGCGCTGGTCGGATTGATCTTCACTAGGCGCGCGCTTGCATCGATCACACGCCGTCGCGCGGACCTAATCCGGCAGCAAAGCGCTAGGTTGATACCGACGCCGCAATCCTCGTTGAGCATCTCCTCAGCACGTTCAAGGACGAGTTGTGCTTGGTTCACTCGTTGCCTGGCAGAGGCAAGTTCCAAGTTCTGAAAATCAAACATTCCGCATCCTTTGGGTTTGCGGTCCCTTCGATTGCTAAACAGCCGCTGATCGCATTCGTTCCGACGATGCGGCAATCTGGCCACCGGGGCGGTCGTCCAAAAGGAATCTGAAACAAGTGCCCGGTTAGACCATTCGCAATGTGCCAGGAACTTTCTCTGGTCCTGGTACTCCAGCCCTTTCCCACTGGCTTCGGCCGGCGGGCCAGGCTGCCGCCAATGGCCGAGAGACGGAATAATCTGCATTGTCAATGACACCAATCTGCGCCACAATTTTCCGTCTGAAGGCCGACGATATGGAGCCGGCTTAGAGGTGAGATCATGGGCCGTTTGAGCCTTCCGTACGCTGCTCTTGTCTTGTGGCTAGTGAGCGTTCTCTCACCCGTGTTCGCCGCAGACTTCACAAAGCCAGGGCCGTTTGCGGTTGGTCTCCAGAAATTCACTATCCCCGACACTTCTGGCAAGCATCCCATGGCTACCATGGTCTGGTACCCAGCCGCCGGTCCCGCCCCAGATCCCAACGCCGCAATCTTGAAGGTGTCGATGGATGCGCCTGCGGCAACAACCGGTCCCTATCCGTTGGTGATATTGATCCACGGGCTCGACGCTACTGGCGGTCTATACGGCACGTTGGGTCGGCAACTCGCATCGAATGGTTTCGTCGTCGCTGCCGCGGACTATGATACTGGACTCCGCGGACCGCTCGATGAAGGAGTTAGCCGGGAAGATCAGTGGACGATCTGGCTGCTTTACGATCACCCTGCCGACGTGGTCCGGGTGATCGGGTACGCTGATTCATTGACTGCCCCGGGCGGGAAGCTGGCCGGGATAATCGACACCTCGCGCATCGGTGTTTGGGGGCATTCGAGCGGCGGCACCACTGTGTTCCAGGCGGGAGGCGCCCGGGTCAACTTCAGAGAACTCGATGCGTGGTGCGCTGTAAACAAAAACGAGCCATCCGCCAATGATACATGCCAATTCGTAGGCCATGAGCAATCGGTCGCGACGCAGTATGGTGTCACTGATCCGTTTGCGGCCCCGATGCCGCCCATCTGGGATAAACGCGTAGCTGCTCTTGTCGCCGGAGCTCCAGGTGGCGACCTGCATGCCCTTGGCGATACGGGCATTGCGGAGGTCAAGGTGCCGACGCTCATTATGTTCGCTTCCGACGATGCCTCTGTATTGCCTAAACACAACGCTCTGTGGGCGTATGATCAAATCAGCAGTCAAGACAAGGCGTTGGCCGTATTCGATAGTGGCGGGCACATGATGTTCATGAACTCTAAGCAGGCGAACGCCCTGACCACGGCGTTCTTTCTCGACATCCTCAAAGGCTACCCCCCGGCAGGCCAAGGCTAATGCCCGACGCTGTCTCGTTTCCCGGGCTAAGCTATCGAACGACTATCCACTAGCCATTGACCGTCCAGCGGCGCTAAGGCGCCAGGGCATACCCTCGCTGCAAGGACTCTGGGAGAAGGATTGAGGCGCGGGCTGCCACCCTAGTTGCCCTCGGGACGGGGGGTTGTTGAGCCTATGGCAGCTAAGGTCCGCTTTCCTTTCTCGGTGTCCGCAAAGCTGTCATTCCGTTTGCGGCCCAATTCCAGCCGCCTCCGATGATGAGCACCTCTAACAACTACGTGTCCAAATCCACTACAGACCGCACGACTTTGACCACTGCCATTGTGGGCAGCAGTCAGCAGTCTGCCGTCTGTTTGATGCCGGCTTTCGCGAGCAAATGGGCTGCTTTTGCCGTATTCCGCACGAACTCGCATCGATTGGCGCCAGTACAATGAGTGGAAAAACGGGCTCTGCCGCTTACGTGCAAATTGCCCGACATCGAGCTACTGGACTGTGCCCGTAACCGGGGCAGATTACCGGGCAGTCAGGCTTGAGCGGCTTGCCTAACGAGATCCGGGAGCGGCGGAATCGACTCTTGTGTTGGTATGCCGAGGCGGTCGCCGAGATAGCGGAAGAATGAGACGTCGAGCTTGATGCAGGTCTTCATCAGGCCGAGCAGGACGTCGCGGGCGTTCTTGCCTGCCTCGCTGACGGTTCCGCCGGAGATCTTGCGCTTGGTGACGAAGGTGCGGATGTCGTTTTCCGAACCATTGGTGTGGAGCGGGATCTCGGGACGATCGAGAACGCGCAGGAGTTCATGCTTGCGGCGATGCAGCCTGGCAAGAAGCCGGTCGAGCATGACGTAGCCGGTTCGTCGTTTGAACAGGCGCTCGAAGCGGGCGCGCAGGGCCGCCGCGTGGCGCGGACAAGGAGCACGCTGGTAGCTCTTGAGGTCGCGATAGAACCACCAGATCAACTGGCGCATGATGTCGACGGCCTGACGTTGATCCGGGGTCACGGGTATCAATTTGTGGACGAGCCGCTCGGCGTGGACCCAGCACAGAGCATGGTCGCCGATGCGGAACTGGCCGGCATCATCGGACACGACCACGGTATCGCCAAGAAAGCCGTGGTGGCGGATCGCTCCCCACATCGCCCCTTCGGTGGCGATCCTGACTGGGTTGGGCTCAACCGCGAGCTGGTCGAGGCCGAGTGCGGCCAGATGCGCCTGCCATGCGGCGCTGTCGGCAAATGCCTTGTGCGGCGCAGCCGCTAGCCGCGCGATCACCGGACCGGCGAGGTTGCGGCCGCGCATATAGGCCAGGGCCTCTTCATTGATGAAGTAATCGCTGTGCCCGGCACGCAGCGTCGCCAGGAACGCCTCCCGTGACTTCGATCGCCCGGTGCGGAACGCGGTGAAGCGGCGATCGCCGATCTGGGTGGTGTAGCCGTCCTGGTGGGCGTGGCGCGCCGACGTATCATCGACGGTGATCCAGGGCGCCGTAGCCAGCCCGGCGCGCAGCACGTCACGGTCCTCCGCCGCGAAGGCCTCCAGGCCCTCCGAAATCAGCCGCACCACCTGGCGCTTCGAAATGTCGACCCCGATCCCGGTCAACAACGCCGTCAACCGCTCCGTCGTCACCTGGCCTTGAATGTGACAGGCCAGAATGAAGCGGCGCAGGTTCGCGCCCCAGCCGCCGATGATCCCCGCCGGCAAGGGCGCCACCATCGTTTCGCCGGTCGGTGTCACCCAGCGCTCGCGGCGATAGCGCACCACCTCGGCCGACAACGCCAGATCGCGCACCAGGATCGTCTCATACCCCTTGAAGCGAGAGCCCGCAGGAGCGCTCACCGCAACCGTCACCTCGCGGCTCACGCGACCGCCGTCGCGCTTGGCGCCGCGCCGGCGGCGCTTGCCCTTGCCAGATGTCGGCTGCGTCGCCTTCTCCATGCCCGATGGCTTGGTCGGCTTGACCGGGGGACGCGGCGGCAGGTCCTTCAGCCGGGCGATCTCATCCTTCAGGGTCTGGTTCTCGGCGCGTAGCGCCTGGTTCTCGATCTCAAGGCTCTCGACCCGGCCTTGAAGACCGCGCACTTCGCCGATCAGCGCAGAAACCAGCCCGCGGAGTTCCGCGAGCGACAGGCCTTCAAGCGAATCAGTCGGTGGTAGCGTCACGCAAAGGGTGAATCACGAAAGCACGCGCCTGCAAACCCCCACCGCCCGGTAATCTGCCCCGGTTACACTGTGCCCGACCTAACTATTTGTAATATATACCGAAATTGGCGCACCCGACAGGATTCGAACCTGTGACCTCTGCCTTCGGACGGCATCGGCTAACCTCTGTCCCCAAATTGGAAAGTTTTGGACTAAGCCGCGTGCCTCCGATAGCAGAAGAACGCCTCTTTTATAGTGGGTGTTGCGATGTAGCGGTCTCCCGACTCGAACCCCCGAACTCTTTTGCGAATTGTTGGCGGCAAGCCCCAACCCCTTCCCCTTCATTAGATCAGGCTGCTAGCCCGGACAAAACATCCAAATCAGCCAAGCGGCAGCTGCCAACCAAATTGCAATTATCGCCGCCATGCCCCAATAGCTTTTAGGTCTGCCTTCGCGGCGGATCGCCTCTTGCCGGAACTCATCCATGAGCGGCGCAGGAATGAGCTTGACGGCAAGTAGGATTCCGAGGGGCACGATGATGATGTCATCAAGGTATCCGATCACTGGGATGAAGTCGGGGATCAGATCAATTGGGCTTAAGGCATAAGCGGCGACGGTGCCCGCTGTCAGCTTCGCATACCAAGGGACGCGCGGATCGCGCGCGGCTATCCACAGCGCCACCACGTCACGCTTTATGCTTCTTGCCCAGGTTTTGAGAGACGCGAAAGTCGTCACACTTCTATCCGTTGCGTCCCGCAGATTTCAAACTGACCCAAGGATTGCCGGCGATTCTCGGGTGTAGTTGCCTGCCCAAGCGCTCTTCCAGCGCAACAGTAGCATGGCGTTCGTGGTCACAAAGCACCGTCGCGCCGGTATCGGCCAGAACCTCGGCCACAGACCCGTGATGCCTGTTGTGGTCGTCACCAGACACACCGCCTTCGCTGGCTCCCCGATCTCGGACGGCCCAACTATCCGTGGGGCGGCCTTTCCGCGACGATCCAAGTCAACTTGGTGAAACAGCGCTGATCCGATTTGGATGGAATGCGCGTCCTTGCGCATTCCAAAACTGTGAATTGACAAGCGCGCCGCGTCCTCGCCTCCTAACGGGCAAACTAGGGAGGTGTAGATATGGCCTATTCATATCGGTGCAAGAACTACCCTGGAATGGAAGCCTGTCCAGGATCGTTTACGGCTGAGACCGAGACTGAGTTGTGGAAACACATCGAGCTTCACGCCGCCATCGCCCATCAGGAGAACCCAAAGCAGTGGTCACCGGAAGACCGGCAACAGATGAAAAAGCTCATTCAAGCTAGCTGAATTCTGCTTTTTGTAAGGGCCGAATTCACTGATCCAATCATGCCCGTTCACGACAACCGACCATCGGACGGGATCAACCCTTCACGGTCTCTTGCATCGTGATGGCGACAATCGCGCCAGAGAGAAACGTCAATGCGGCGATCGATGTGATCGCCCATGAGAGCCCGAAGCGATCGGCGATGAGACCTGCGGAGAGCGCTCCGATCGCGTAGCCGAGATCGCGCCAGAACCGATAGACGCTGAGCGACCGGGCGCGCCAGGTTGGATGCGAAGCGTCGGAAACGGCCGCGATCAGGCTTGGATAGACCATTGCCGTTCCAAGGCCGAGCAGAAGACTGCCGACGAGCCACCATTCGAACCGGCTTGTGGCCGCGGTGAGAAACAGGCCGCCGGCCTGGATCCACATTCCGGCGACGATCAGGCCCTTGCGACCCCAGCGATCGCTCAAGGGGCCGGTGACGATCTGAAGGATTCCCCATGTCGCTGGATAGATCGCCTTCAGGATGCCAATGCGCTCGATGCCAAGTCCGAAGGACGCGAAGAACAATGGGAAAATACCCCAGCTCATGCCGTCGTTGAGGTTGTTGACGAGGCCGGCTTGCGATGCCGCAAAGAGATTACGATTCCGGAACGAGGTCAGCGCAAAAACCTCCCGGAAGCTGATCGGCGCGGATTGCTGTGCGTGTGCGGATACCTCAAGCTGGAGGTGATCGCGTGTGTCGCGGATGAGCAGGATCGACAGCACGGTGCCGAAGACGGCATAGCCGATGCCGAGATAGATCGGCACCGGCCGCAATCCGTATCGCGAGGCAAGATAGCCGGTGAGGAACGCCGTCACGCCGACGGCGAGATAGCCGGCAAATTCATTGAGGCCGACGGCGAGGCCACGCGACTTCGGGCCGACGAGATCGACCTTCATGATCACCGTCATCGACCAGGCGAGCCCCTGGTTGATGCCGAGCAGCGCATTGGCCGCAATCACCCATCCCCAGCTCGGGGCCCAGATGATCATGAACGGAACCGGCAAGCCGACGAGCCAGCCGAGGACGAGAACACGCTTGCGCCCCCAGCTATCGGCGAGCTGGCCCGAGACGAGATTGGCCAGCGCCTTGACCACGCCAAAGCTGACGATGAAGGAGACGACGAGTGTCGTCGAGGTGATGCCGAACTCGTCCGACCCGATGAGCGGCACGACCGTTCGTTCGACCCCGACCATGCCGCCGACAAAGGCATTCACCAGCATCAGGAGAGCAAACTGCCGCCAGTTTTCCTTGAGCCCAAGCCTGACGGTCGAGCCTGCTGGCCGCGAAACCGATGCCGTGTCGATCATCGCTCAGGCCGCGGCGGCGGCCAGGCCGGCATTGGCGGCGCGGTTGCGCGCCGCATCCGGCGGCGGGGGCGGTATGTCTGCGATCATCGTGGCGACGAAAGCCTCCTCGTTATCGATGCGGAACGCCTTGTTGAAGCGCTTCTCGAAGCCAATCGTCGATGTCGGCTTGCCGCTGAGCGAGCGCCCGCAGACCGAGCCGGAGTAGGCGCCGGGCAGCACCTCGACGTGATCCGGCAGCTGCTTGAGACGCCGCGCGCTGGAAAACAGCGTGCGCGCGCCGGCCTCGGCGCTGGTTGCAAGTTCGGTTCGTCCGAGATCGCCAACCATGAGAGTGTGGCCGGTCAGCACGAACCATGGCTCGGCCGCGCGTGTCCTGTCGGTGACCAGGAGTGATATGTGCTCCGGCGTGTGCCCGGGCGTGTGCATGACGGTCATGGTCACGTTGCCGAGTTCGAGTACGTCACCGTCCCTGGCGCGCAGAAACGGGAACCCGGCTTCCGCGCCTTCGAAGAGCACATATTGCGCGCCGGAAGCCGCGGCGAGTGAGCGCCCGGCGGAAATGTGGTCGGCATGAATGTGCGTGTCGACCACGTAGAGGATGCGCATGCCGGTCGCCCCGGCAACTCCGAGATACAGATCGACGTCGCCGACCGGATCGACGACGGCGGCGGCCGACTTGCCACCACAGCCGAACAGGTAGGATGCGGCGACAGGATTGGAATGGAGGAATTGACGGAGGATCATGACCCTTCTCCGGAATGTGCGAATACAGGCTCCGGCGACCACCGCCGAAGCTTGACAAGAGCAGGCGAAATGTCATTCAATAACTATGTTGAATGATTTATTATGATCGAGAAGGCGATGTCAATCCGCAATCCGAAACAGGCCCTCTACGAGCAGTTCGCGGCCGTCGCCAAGGCGTTCGGCAATCCTCAGCGCCTCGAACTGATCGAGCATCTGGCGCAGGGACCGCGAAGCGTGGAGCTGCTGGCGACCAAGCTCGGCCTGCCGATCGCCAATGTATCGCAGCACCTGCAGACGCTCCGCCGCGCCGGCCTTGTGACAGCCGAACGCGACGGCAAGTTCGTCAATTACAGCCTCGCCGACGACAGCGTGCTGTCGGCGTTCGCTTCGGTCCGGACGGTGGCCGAGCGCCATGTCGCCGAGGTCGATCGCATCATTCGCGGTTATTTCGACGCGCGTGACGATATGGAGCCGGTGACGCGCGAGGAACTTTCCGCACGCATGGAGGCCGGCCTGGTGGTCGTGATCGACGTCCGCCCCCCGGACGAGTTCGCGCTCGGCCACGTACCCGGCGCGATCAATGTTCCGCTCAGGGATCTGGAAAGCCGGCTCCGGGAGATCGATACGTCACGGGAGGTCGTGGCCTACTGCAGGGGCCCATGGTGTGTGATGTCTTTCGAAGCGGTGGCCGCATTGCGCGGTCGCGGGATTGCTGCGCGGCGGCTGGAAGATGGCATGCCGGAATGGAAAGCCGCCGGGCTTCCAGTTGAGACGCTGGCCTTTGACGCCGGATTTGACGCGCGATAGGCAGGCGCGTGGACGGCTTGTCGTCGCATCCGGCCTGGAACTCCTGTATGTTTCGCAGAAGGCATGGAGGTCGCAATGGGCGCAGAATGCTGCGGACATGACCACGAACCGTCAAAGCGCGAAGACGCATCCTACAGGCGCGTTCTTTGGGCGGTGCTGGGTATCAACGTGGCAATGTTTGCGGTTGAAATCGGCGCTGGCGTCGCGGCGGGGTCGGCCTCGCTGCAGGCCGACGCACTCGACTTCCTTGGCGACGCCGGCAACTACGCCATCAGCCTGTTTGTGGTCGGCATGGCTTTGCGATACCGGGCCATTGTGGCGTTTGCCAAAGGCGCAACCATGGGCGTTTTCGGCCTCTGGGTGATCGGTGTCACCGTCTGGCACGCAATGCACGCAACGCTGCCGCAAGCGTCTACAATGGGGGCGGTCGGGCTTGCCGCGCTGCTGGCCAACGCTGCCTCGTTCGGGCTCCTGTGGGCCTACAGGGGCGGTGACGCCAACATGCGCTCAGCATGGATTTGCACCCGCAACGACGTGCTCGGCAATCTGGCGGTGCTGTTGGCCGCGCTAGGTGTTTTCGGTACAGGCGCTGGCTGGCCGGACATCATCGTCGCAGCCATCATGGCGGGTTTGGCTCTCCAGGGCGCGATTGTCGTCCTGCAGCAGTCGCGCGCCGAACTTAAGCTGGGCGAGCGCGATCTTTACAAAAAGAGCGCCGGTCGGATTTCAAACTGAGACACGACGCATTATGATCCGCGCGACGCTACTCACATCCATCCTTACCTGTCCCCACTGCGGACATCAGGTTTCAGAAGTGATGCCTACCGATGCCTGCCAGGTCATCTATGAGTGCAAGGGGTGCCGGACAGTGCTTCGGCCGAAGGCAGGGGACTGTTGCGTCTTCTGCTCCTACGGGGATGTGCCGTGTCCGCCGGTCCAGCAGGTCTCTGCAGGAGGATAGAGCCATCCTGCTGCGACGGACTTTGCTATTGCTGACGAATGCAGCCCTCCCAATGCCGGTCAAGGGATGGGCCTGAACGTCGCGGCTCAGGAATTCGGCTTGCAAATGCCTCTTTTTACCGTCAGCCTGAGCGGATGATGGCCCGGCTGTCGCCAAAACACCTCCTCGTCATGCTGCTCGCGGTCTTGCTGACCGCGGGGTTCAGCCTGTCCGCCGCACAGGCCAGCGTGATGTCGGCCAGGATGGCGATGACCGGCAGCGAGATGGCCATGGCTACCGACACCGGCATGGCCAAGATGTCCGATATGGGAACCGCAACAGACGGCGATTGCAAGGCCTGTCTCAAAGGCGCGGGCGACATCGGCAACCCGATGCACTGTCCGCCGACCTGTATCGCACCCGTGCTGGCGGTTCTGCCACAAGACCTCGCCATGACAGTGGTTCCGCTTGTATCGCAACCGTCGGCGCTGCCGACCCCATTGCTGCACGGACGAAGTTCCCTGCCCGACCCAACCCCTCCAAGGCCCAGCGACCTGATCTGACGCCGTGTCTCCTGCCCCGGGCGGGAGGCTTGCGCGTCTGATCGTCTCCGCGCGCGTTCGGCGTGCCGAGATCAATTCGCACATCGCCATGACGACAACCGGCTGACTACGGCATCGGTCTCGTGGCTCGGAAAAGGGTCCAAGCGTGAATACCGATTTCAGTTTTGCTGTTTCGCGCCGCAGGTTTCTCATTGCGGCGGCAGGCGTTGCCGTGTCCGCATCGGTGCGCCCGGTGCGGGCATCCACCGTGGCCGAACGGCGGATCAAGGCCGCGCCGAGCCAAGCCCGGCTCAGCGGTCCAGATGTTCCGCCTACGCCGGTGTGGGCCTATGACGGCACCATCGCCGGCCCGATGCTGCGTCTGCGGCAAGGTGAGCCGGTTCGCATCATGGTCGAGAACGGATTGGATGAGGACACCACCGTCCATTGGCACGGCATCCGGCTGCCAAACGCCATGGATGGCGTACCGGGACTGACCCAGAAGCCGATCAAGCCGGGGCAAAGGTTCGTGTATGAGTTCACACCGCCCGATGCCGGCACCTTCTGGTATCACCCTCATGCTGACAGTCTCGTGCAGCTCGGCCGCGGGCTTGCCGGCGCGCTGATCGTCGAGGAGACCGAGCCCGTTGCCGTCGACCGCGAGCTTGTCTGGATGCTGCAGGACTGGCGGCTCGCGTCCGACGGCCAGATCGCCGCCGGCTTCGGCAGCGCGATGGATGCGGCGATGTCCGGCCGCGTCGGCAACGTCGTCACCCTCAACGGCACGGTGCCAGCCGACGTGAGCGTGAAGGCTGGCGAGCGCATCAGGCTGCGGCTCGCCAATGCCTGCCTCGCCCGCATGATGGCGCTGCGCTTCGAGGGCCACCGTCCGGTCGTTGTCGCCATCGACGGCCAGCCATGCGACCCGCACGAGCCGGAGGGCGGCCGCTTCGTGCTGGCGCCTGCCATGAGGATCGATGTCGTAGTCGACATGCAGGGCGATCCGGGCAAGCGTTATGCAGTGACCGACGATTTTTATGACGGTCTCGCCTACACGCTCACCACGCTGGCCTACGACTCCACACCGCCGCTGCGGACTCATCCGCTCGACGCGCCTGTCGCTCTGCCGCGCAATCCCTTGCCTGAACCCGACCTCGCCACCGCAGAACGCAAGGAGATCGTGCTGCAAGGCGGCATGATGGGCGGCGGCAAGCTCGCCGGTGTCGGCGGCATGATGGGCATGGCGACGCCCGGCATGGGCGGAGGTGCGGCATGGGCGATCAACGGCATGTCGATGACCGGTGACGGCCACGCCGGGATGATGCCGCAGTTCACGCTGAAACGCGGCGCTACCTGTCATCTCACAATGCGCAACGAAACCGCGTGGTGGCACCCGATGCATGTCCATGGGTTCAGCATGCTGGTGCTGTCGCGCAACGGTTCGCCGGTGCCGCACCGGCAATGGCAGGACACGGTGCTGCTCGCCCCCAGGGACGCGATCGAATGCGCCTTCGTCGCCGACAATCCCGGTGACTGGATGCTGCACTGCCATGTCGCCGACCACCAGATGGCCGGCCTTATGACCATCTTCCGAGTGACCTGAACCTTTTCATTCAACCAAAGGAGAACCGCAATGAAACTGACCTATCGTCTCGCCGCCCTTGCTGTACTGATCGCAACGCCGCTGCCCGCTGTCGCGGCGACCATCAACGCGGTGATGTACAAGAACCCGCAATGCAATTGCTGCGAATCCTATGCCAAGTATCTGGAGCACAACGGCTTCAAGGTCGACATCAAGCCGGTCAACAATCTCTCGCAGATCAGCGGCGATGCGGGCGTGCCGGCCGACCTCGAAGGCTGCCACACGCTGATGGTCGACGGCTATGTCGTCGATGGCTTGGTGCCGGTCGATATCGTCAAGAAACTGCTGACTGAACGGCCCGCCGTCACCGGCATCACGCTGGCCGGTATGCCAACCGGTGCGCCCGGCATGGGCGGCGAGAAGTCTGGTCCTTTCATCGTCTACGCATTCACCAAGGACGGCAAGGCGCCGACCGTCTACGCAACGGAGTGAGGATCAGTCGTGATGACGAGAAAACTGGTCCTGGTTGCCATGTTGCTGGCGGTTTCGTGGCCTGCATCGGCCACGGAGCCGCCGCAGAATTTTGCCGTTCAAGAGCCACGCGTCGCGGTGCCGGAAATCCATTTCGAGGACGACGCCGGCCGGCCGAGAACACTCGCCGATTTTTCCGGCAAGGTTATCCTTCTCAACATCTGGGCGACATGGTGCCTCCCTTGTCGCGAGGAAATGCCGACGCTCGACCGGCTGCAGGCCAAACTCGGCGGGCCGGACTTCGAGGTCGTCGCGCTGTCGATGGACCGCGGCGGCCCGGACAAGGTGAAAAAGTTCTTCGCCGAGATCGGCATCGAGCATCTCGCCCTCAACATCGACACATCGGGCAAGGCGATGTTCGTGCTCGGCGCTCTCGGCTTCCCATGACATTGCTGATCGACCGCGAGGGGAAGGAAATCGGCCAGCTGATCGGCCCCGCCGAATGGGATGCGCCCGAAATGGTCGCGTTCATCCGCAGCCATTTCGCCGCCAACTGAGAAAGGAACAGAGATGACCACGACAGAACTCATTCAAACCAGGCAGGCCTCGCCCGGTCGCGGTGCCCGCTCTGCCGTCCGCCATTATCTCAGTGGTCGCCGCGGGCTGATCGCTGCCGGCGCGGTCATTGCCGTCGCCGGCCTCGCCTTCAACTGGACCTGGCTGGCCGTCGCGGGCATCGCGCCGCTGCTCATCAGCGTCCTGCCCTGCGTTGCCATGTGCGCGCTTGGCCTGTGTATGAGCCGGATGACGGGCCAAGCCTGCCCCACCGAAAACGGTGTCCAGAAAGCGGATTTCGACGGCACCATGAAAGGCAGTGGTTGATGCTTGTCCGGGTCCAACACGAGCCGCAGTCTCATTCTCGGGCTTTAAGCGCGCGCTTGCTGCGCAGTTTGATCGTGCTGACGGCGCTGATTGCCGGCTTTGTCCACGGCCCGCAAGCGCACTCGCTGGATGAAGTCGACGCTATGCTCCAGGGGGACGAAAAGTATTTCCAGCCGATTGACAAACCGGCACCCGATTTCACGCTGCGCACCACCGACGGCCGCGTCGTGCGGCTGGCCGACCTCAGCGGCAAGGTCGTCGTCCTCCACTTCATCTACACATCGTGCCCCGATGTGTGTCCCCTGCACGCCGAGAAGATCGCCGAGGTCCAGGCGATGGTGAACGGGACGCCGATGAAGGATCAGGTCACCTTCGTGACCATCACCACGGATCCTGCGAGGGACACGCCGGACGTGCTGCGCAAATATGCGCTGGCGCACGGGCTCGACCCCGTCAACTGGCTGTTTTTGACGACGACCCAGAGTCAGCCGGAGGACACGACCCGCCGACTGGCGGAAGCCTTCGGCCACAAGTTCACCCTGACCGATGACGGCTATCAGATGCACGGCACCGTCACCCATGTGATCGACAAGGAGGGCCGCTGGCGGGCGAATTTCCACGGCCTGAATTTTGCGCCGGTCAATCTCGTCACCTTGGTCAACGCCCTCACCAACAACATCGAGCATCCGCACGATGAACCGGAAGAAGGCTGGCTGGCAAAACTGAAAAGCCTCTTTTGACGCACCACCGGCATGCCAACACCACAAGGAGAGAACACATGATTACCAGGGCGAAACAGGCAAACCGACACTGTGGCTGGTTTATCCGCACCCTTCTGCTTGCCGGTGTGACAGGATGGCTCCTGATCGGCTTTCAAGGCGCGCAGCGATCGGCGATCGCGGCCGGCGAAATGTCCCAGGACCAGTTCGACCAGCGGGTGCACGACTATATCCTCGCCCATCCGGAAGTCGTCATGCAGGCTCTGCAAAGTCTGGAGGGGCGTCAACGCGACGCCGAGGCGGCCGAGGCAAAGGCGGTGCTGGCGTCGCGCGCCGACGACATCTTCCGCGACAAGCAAA
Source organism: Mesorhizobium loti (assembly GCA_014189435.1). Lineage (NCBI taxonomy): Bacteria > Pseudomonadati > Pseudomonadota > Alphaproteobacteria > Hyphomicrobiales > Phyllobacteriaceae > Mesorhizobium > Mesorhizobium loti. The sequence continues at coordinate 7,051,647 of CP050293.1, read as the reverse complement.
GCCCCGTCGGCGGCAACGCGCAGGGCAACGTCACCCTGGTCGAGTTCTTCGACTACAACTGCCCCTATTGCCGCCAGGTGGCTCCGATCATGGCGCAAGCCGTGGCCGACGATCCGCAGCTCAAGATCGTCTACAAGGAATTTCCCATCCTAGGCCCGGATTCCGTGTTCGCGGCCAAGGCGGCGCTCGCCGCCGAACGGCAAGGCAAATATGCGGCGTTCCATAAGGCGTTGTTCGGCGCCAGGACAAGGGTGACCGAGGCGGTGGTGCTCAGGGTCGCGGCCGAGGCCGGCCTCGACGTGCCGCGCCTGAAGACCGACATGCAGCAACCGGATATCCAGGCGTTGATCGACCGAAACATGGATCTGGCTCAGGCGCTGAAAATCACCGGAACGCCGGGCTTCGTCGTCGGCGACCAGATATTTCCCGGCGCCACCGATCTCGAGACGATTAAGAAACTGATCGAACAGGCGAGGACGCTGCAGAAATGAAGCCGGCAAGCGCGGACAACTGATCGATGCCCGTACTCTCCAACATCGGCGTGCTGACCGCGTTTGCGGCAGGCATCGTCTCGTTTCTTTCGCCCTGCGTGCTGCCGCTGGTGCCGGCCGGGGTACGTGTCCTATGTCGCCGGCAGGACGCCGACGGACAGGCCGGCCAATCGGGCAGCCCGTTTGTCGACGGCCCGCCTCGGCCTCTTCTTCGTGCTCGGATTCTCGACCGTCTTCATCGTGCTGGGCGCCATCGCAACGGCGCTCGGCCGATTGCTGCTCAGCTACCACGTCGAGCTCAATCTTGTCGGCGGCGCCATGGTTATCCTCTTCGGCCTCTTTTTGCTCATCCGCCCCGGCTGGATGATGCGCGAGGCGCGGTTTCATGCGGCCGTGCCAGGCGGACGCGTGATGTCCGCTTACGCCCTCGGCCTTGCCTTCGCCTTCGGCTGGACGCCTTGCATCGGTCCGATCCTCGGCTCGATCCTGACCGTGGGTGCGGCCTCCGCTACGGTCGCAGATGGCGTCGCGTCGCTTGCGATCTATTCGCTCGGCCTTGGCGTTCCATTCCTGCTCGCCGCGCTGTTCACCGACGGCCTGGCTCGGCGACTGAAGGCGATGCGCCGGGTGGGCCGGTTGCTGCAACCGGCGGCCGGCGCAATCGTGGTGGCCATGGCGCTCGCCATGATCACGGGACAGATGTCGACATTCTCGTTCTGGCTGCTCGAGCAGTTTCCCATTTTCACGCGCATCGGCTGAAGGCCGGGAAAGGAATTCGCCATGATACGGACAATGTGCCCAGACAGACGAATGGTTGTTGTGGGCGGCGTTTTTAGCGCCGCTACGGTTGTCGGCTTCCTCAAAGGTTCGAATTCGGCATTCGCCGCGGAGGACCCCGGCCTGGCGAGCCGTTTCCAGGATCTCAGCCAAAATGGCAACAGCACCTGCTCGGCCAAGTTCACGGAGTCGATCGCGACCATGCCGAGCATCTCGCGGATCAAGGGCTCGTGTTGCAGTCCGATGGAAATGAAGCGCTACGCCGAACAGATGAATGGCTTGGCCAAGTACCGCGACATCACGATGATCCCGCAGGATCCTTACGACATTCCGGCGGCGACCGCGCAGCAGGCAACGGCCTATTATGACATGCAACTCGCCGGCGACGAGCAGAAGGCCTACGACTACGCGATGGCCAATTCCAACGAGAAAGGCCCGTGCTGCTGCCAATGCTGGCGCTGGAAAGTGTATGGCGGGCTGGCGAAATACCTGATCCGTGAACAGGGTTTTACCGGCAAGCAGATCGTGGATGTTTGGAACCTCTCCGACGGCTGCGGCGGGGGTATGTAAATTTGCCACGAGCCTCAGTTCGACGTGATCTGCCAGAAAGCAACGCCGGCGAGCGCAAGTCCGGCGGCCCCCTCGATGGTTCGGGAGATGGTCTCGAACAGGCGCGGCTGGCTAGCAAAAAGATGTACCAGACGTTCTCGAAACAGGATCGACAGAACCGCGACGCAAGATAGCGTCAGCGCCACCCCGACCATCATGGTGATTGCAGATAGGATGCCAGCGACCGGAACGCCTCTGGATATCGCGAAGGTCATCACGAAAAGCGTCAGCGGGCATGGAATCAAGCCAGCTATCACTCCCACGGCCTCGCCTTCATGTCTGTGGTGATGACCGAGGCTGAGCGCCCGCCAGATCATCCAGGCGCCGATCAGGCCGAGCAGTCCGCGACTGACATCTTCCAAAAGCGGAGCGCGGCCGACGCTGCCTAACGCAATGGAGACCAATGGCAGCAAGAGAACCGCGATTAAGACGGCAATCGTTACGTGCGTAAACGAGAGTGTTAGCGACACCAGAAGCCCGCGCAAAATCCTTGCTTCCGATCCGGCAAGATAGGTCGCCAAGACCGCCTTGCTGTGCCCTGGCGTCAGGGCGTGCGCCGCACCGAACAGCACGCCCATTGGTAGGAAGGCCATGAACGCTAGCCAGTCGCCGCCAGCCGACAGCAGTTTGATCTGCCCGCCGAGCGTCAGGTAGATCGTGCGTTGAAACTTGACAAGCGTTTGGAACATCCGCTGAGACTAGCAGAAGCGAGCCGGTCCGGAGCGACCGTCAGTGCCTGTGACCGTCATGTTCACCCAGAGCGTGTTCATGGGGGGTGCGGATGATCGTGCTCTTCGTGTTCGGTTGAAAACCGGATGTTTGCCGCCGCGAGCGCTGGCATGTGCCCAAAGAGCTCGTCTTCGAGCGCCACCGAAATCTTGTTTGCCTCGGATAGCGGCATGGTTTCGTTTGCGGCGATGGCAATGTCGGCGTGGAGTTTGTGACCGATCCAGCGCGCCTTGGCGTCGATGATATGCGCTCCCGGCACATGCGCGGCTGCGTGCTGGATTTCGTCCATCACGCCCGGCTCGATGCCGTCCAGCATGCGGGTGAGAACAGAGCGCGCCGACTGCCAGACGATGCCGAAAATGGCAATCGTGATGAGCAGTCCGACGATCGGGTCGGCCAGCGGGAAGCCGAGCCAGACGCCGACGGCTCCGGCGACAACGGCAAGGCTGGTAAGCCCATCGGTACGGGCATGGTAGCCGTCGGCGATAAGTGCCGCGCTGTTGATTTCGCGGCCGACGCGGATGCGGAACACGGCGACCACCTCGTTGCCGAGAAAGCCGACGATACCTGCCGCCGTCAGCCAGCCAAGATGCGTCACCACTTGCGGGTTTATCAGCCGCTCAATGGCCTGGTAGCCAGCAACAATGGCACTGAACAGGATGATGAGGACGATGATGATCCCGGCCAGATCCTCAACCCTGCCAAGGCCGTAGGTGAAGGTCTTGGTAGGCTTGCGCCGCGCCAGCATGAACGCGATCCACAACGGAATGGCGGTTGTGGCGTCGCCGATGTTGTGGATCGTGTCGGCCAGCAGTGCCACGCTGCCCGACAGCACCACCACGACCATCTGCAATGCCGCCGTGATTGCCAGGATGACGAACGACCATTTTATGGCCCAGATGCCCCGGTCGGTCGTCGCTATCGTTGCGTCTATGACACCATGAGTATGCCCATGCGGTCCGCTGCCATGGTCGTGACCATGCGCGGGGTGATCATGCGACCCGAAGCCAAACCAGTCGAGAATGCGCGCCCCGAGACTGCTCACAGGTATTTCGCCAGTTGCTTGAGTTCTGCCAGGGAATTGCCGCCCGACTCTGCGGTTTCCGTCAGGCAATGCTCGATGTGATCGTGGATCAGTTCGCGCTTTGCGCTGCTGATAGCGCTTTCCACGGCGTGGAGTTGGTGCGCCAGGTCAACGCAGGGACGATGCGCCTCGAACATCGACAGCACCGCCGCGAGGTGGCCTTGCGCGCGCTTCAGGCGCTTTACGATAGCGGGATGCGAATGGTGAATGCCTTGGGACATGTCCGCTTGGTATCCTCCCTGGGGGATACCGTCAAGCGATTTGGAAGTGACCTCTGGTTGGTGACTTTGCCACCGTGACCAAACAACGCTTGACCTTGACCTTCCGGCCGCTGGAACCTTTAGCGTCACTGCGAGACGTAGGAGACGAAAGATGCATCGACGCGGCTTTCTGGCGGCAGGTCTCGCGACGGTTCTTGCGAGCCCCGCGCGCAGTCGCGCAAATGAAGATGGACGACATGCCCGGCATGGATGCCGGCATGGGCGATCACGCAGGCCACGACATGGGCGCGGCGCCACAGGGTTGGCTGGAGAAGGCTTGGTGCAGTGAAATGGGCTGTGCGGGACGGTGATCCTGGCGGTCGCCTGTGCCTCCGGCACCGTTTGCTGCCGACGTCAGCTATAGGAAACTCTCGCCGAGTCGTCGCGCTTGTGACCTCTACAAAATAGGTCGATCATAGACGCATGGCGATTAAGTCACCCTCCTCGCCCAGCCGCTTTCTGCATGGTTTTCAAAGCGACGCCATGTGGATGATAGCCTCACTGCTCGTCGCCGGCGGCCTGATCCTCGGATTCGGCCTCCTGGCTGAAGAAGTCTCAGAGGGCGACACGAGCGGTTTCGACCAGGCAGTGCTTATGGCGTTCCGCACTGCCGGGGATGCGACGAATCCAATTGGTCCGCCTTGGCTAGAAGAAATGGGGCGCGACGTTACGTCCCTAGGCAGCTTTGTTTTCCTGGGCTTCGTCTCGGTCGCCGCAGTGGGATATCTGCTGATAGCGGGAAAGCGACGATATGCCGTGCTGGTTGCGGCCGCCGTGGCCGGCGGAGAGGCCATCAGCACACTTCTCAAAATCGCCTTTGATCGCCAAAGGCCCGATATTGCGCACTCCGCAAGAGTTTTCACCGCGAGCTTTCCGAGCGGGCACGCGATGCTTTCGGCAGTTACTTTCCTGACCCTTGGCGCGCTGCTGGCAAAAGCGAACCCGGACCCCCGCGTAAAAGGGTATTTCGTTTCACTCGCGGTATTCCTAACCGTCATGGTCGGGTTGAGCCGCCTCTATCTCGGCGTGCACTACCCCTCCGATGTGCTCGCCGGTTGGTGCGTCGGTTCAGCCTGGGCCATCCTGTGCTGGTCTGGGGTCCAGTGGATTGAGCAGAGGCGCGGCCGATAATTCCCCAGTTACGTGGGCTTTTGCTGTCGCACGAACTTCCATTCGTCCCAGATCAGCACCATGACGAGCGCATCGAAGACGGTCAGGACAAGCAGGCCGAATGAATGGGTGTAAGAGTAACGGTAGACTTGGTAGACCATGAAGGCACCCAACGCCGCGAGCGAAGCCGGATACGACCACAGCTTGCCTCTCAGAAGCCCGACAACCAGCAGCAGCTTTATCAGGCCGTGGCTTAGCAGGTAGAAGGCGTAGAACTCCTTGCTGGCGATCGAAAAATGGCTTGCCATCTGCGACAGATAGCCAGCTATGAAATCGTTCGGATCTTCGATCAATTCCTCCTGGGTGAATGTATTGACCCAGGAGGCAATGGCGTCGGTGGTGACGACATAAAGCAGGATTCCGCCGACGCATTCGATCAGGGCATGCGCCCCTTTGAGCCAGATGCTGACCTCGAAAATCTGATGGATGCGGCGTTCGTCGACTGCTTTCACAAAATTCACCTCGCGATCGACAACAGCGGAAACGAGAAACGATGGATGCAGCTCTAACCCACTGGATCAACGCGGCAGCCGGGATCAGCCCTTTTCTTGATAAGGCAATGATCGCCGCCTCACAAATCGGCGTTCCGCTGATGGTGCTGGGCGTTGCCCTGCAATGGTGGGTAAAGGCCGACCGCTACCATGTGCGCCATGCTGCCTTGTCGGCCGGCTTGGCGTTCCTGCTCGGTCTTGCGATCAACCAGTTCATTCTTCTGTTCGCCCACCGGATACGGCCCTACGATGCCGGCGTGACGCACCTTTTTATTTCGCCAAGCGCTGACTGGTCTTTCCCCTCCGATCACGCAACAGCCACCGTTGCGATTGTTGCGGCCTTCGCAATGCAGGGTCTGCCGCGCCGGACGATTGTGCTTTCCATCATGGCGTTCCTGATCTGCTGGTCGAGAATTTACATAGGCACCCACTACCTGACCGACGTGATCGGCGGAGCCGTCACTGGCGTCTTAGGTGCCGTTGTGGTGCGATTGTCCTATCGGGAGAACTCCCGGCTGGACAATCTGGTGACAAGAATTCTTTAGGCCCTCGGCGATCCTCGCGCTGAAATGAAAACGATCCGGTTGAAAGGAGCGTTCCGATGACACAATCAGTTATTGTAGCGATCCTGTCGCTTGCTTGCGCCTCCGCCGTGGTCGCCGCCACCCACACCAGCCGCGATGCGATCGTCGAGGCTCGCCAAGCCTCGATGAAGGAGATGGCCGCATCGGCAAAGACAATCGCCGGGATGTTCGACGGCAAGTTGGCCTATGACGCCGCCGCTTTCAAGGCGGCGGCCGAGACCCTCCGCGCCCGCACCGGACCTGCCCTGATTGCGGAATTCCCCAGCGCGACATTGGGCGCGCCGTCGGGCGCCAAGCCTGATATCGACTCCGCTCGCCCAGAGTTCGAGGCGCTGGCCCATCATATCGGGACACTGGCGGGCACCCTGGCTGCCGATGCCGAGCGCGCGCCGCCCCGCATTACCGACGAGATGCGAATGGGTTCCGGCCTGGTGATGGGTGGTGGCAGCCTACTTGGCAAACGGCCGGGGACGGTGGAAGCCGATCCCGCGAAGCTTCCAGCCGAGCACGTCCTGCATCTCATCCTGCAAGATTGCTCCAGCTGTCATTCGAAATTCCGGCAAAAGGTCGAGTGACGAGGAGGATCGTCTAATGCTCATCCAGCCGATCGATTTCTTTTCTCGTAGCATGGTTCATCCTGGCCGCCCGCATACAGCATGATCCCGCAAGGTGGGAACCGGTTTTCGTAAAAGATCACGCTCAAACAAGAAGATAATTTGAAACTACAGGATGCCTCATGCACAGTCTCACCCCCATCCTTTCGACCATCACCGCCGCCTTCCTGGCTTCCTTCGTCGAGGTCGTCGAAGCTTTTACCATCGTGCTCGCGGTCGGGGTGACGCGCAGCTGGCGACCGGCGCTGACCGGCGCAGCACTGGCGCTGGCGCTGCTGGCCGCACTGGTGCTGGCGTTCGGACCGCTGCTGGCGCTGGTTCCCATCACCATTTTGCAATTCGTCGTCGGTGTGCTGTTGATCCTGTTTGGCATGCGCTGGCTGCGAAAAGCCATCCTGCGCAGCGTCGGCGTCATCGCCCTGCATGACGAGGAGGCGGCTTTTTCCAGGGAAACAGCAAGCCTGCAGCAGCAGGCCAATGACCGGCGCGCCGACTATCTGGCGGGAGTGGCGTCGTTCAAGGCGGTGCTGCTCGAAGGGATCGAGGTCGTGTTCATCGTTATTGCGGTCGGTGCCGCGCATGGGCAGACGCTTTACGCCAGCCTGGGCGCACTGGCGGCGTTCGTTCTGGTGATACTGATCGGCCTGGCCGTGCACCGGCCGCTGGCGCGCGTGCCGGAGAATGCGCTCAAATTCGTGGTCGGGCTGATGCTGACCAGCTTCGGCATCTTCTGGACCGGCGAAGGCATCGGTGCCGATTGGCCGGGCGCGGATCTCGCCCTTCCCGCCATTTTCGCTATCGTTGCGCTTGCGTCCTTTGCCGTCGTCCGCTGGCTGCGCAGCGCCTATCCCGCCGGAGGGCTCGCCCGATGAACATTGTCCGTCTTGTCATCAAGGAATTCGTCGACATGTTCATCGACGACGGCAATCTGGCGTTGCTGGCGCTGATCCTGATTGCGGCGGTGACAGCGGCGGTAAAGTTTCTGGCTATGCCGCCATTGCTTGGCGCCATCCTGCTCCTGGTCGGCTGCCTCGCCATCCTGATCCACAGCGTTCGCCGCGCGGCGCTATAAGCATTCGAAAAAATTGACCTGGATGGTAGTCGTGGGATCACGCCGGGGTAAAACCCGATTTCTGAGGCATAGCGAAGATTGCTATAGCTCACCATTTATGGCACGATGAGTTATAGAAAGGTGCCCTATAACTCATGCTATGGAATTGGGAGCAGGCTGACTGGCCGCATTTTACCTACGATAAAAGGTATTGGAACCGCTGGAAAGCGAGTTCCTGTTGCGATCGGGCGAGTTCCTGGGCGTCTTTCGTCATGTCGGTGCCGACGATCGTGATCAGATCCGCATTGATCTTATCAGCGAAGAAGCCTTGAAGACATCCGCGATCGAAGGGGAATACCTCAACCGCGAGAGTCTGCAATCATCCCTGCGCCAGCAACTTGGGCTGGGCAGCGAGACCAGGCGCATTCCACCTGCCGAGCGCGGCATCGCCGAAATGATGGCCGATGTTTACTTGCATTTTGCCGATGCCCTCTCGCACCGCACTCTCTACGCTTGGCACAAGATGGTGATGTCGGGTGAGCGGCGTATCGAGACCATCGGCAACTATCGCCAGCATGCCGATGCCATGCAAATCGTTTCCAATCGGCTGGATAAGGCCAAAGTGCATTTCGAAGCGCCGCCGTCGGCGCGGGTGAAAACCGAAATGGACGCCTTCGCCGCTTGGTTCAACGATACCTCACCCAAAGGCAAGACGCCGCTCCCTGCGTTGACGCGTGCCGGTATCGCTCACCTTTATTTCGAGAGCATTCACCCGTTCGAGGATGGCAACGGCCGCATAGGGCGCGCCCTATGCGAGAAGGCGCTGGCACAAAACCTGGGTGAGCCCACCCTCATCGCTTTGGCGTACACGATCGAACGCCACCGCAAGGCCTACTACGACAGCCTGGAGGCCAACAACAAGAACAACGCGGTTACGGACTGGCTGCTCTACTTCGCCAACACGATCCTTGAAGCGCAGCGCGTAACGCTCGCTCGTGTCGAATTTTCCGTCGCCAAGGCCAAGTTCTACGAACGCTACCGGGATCAGTTCAATGAGCGGCAGGAAAAGGTCATTGCCCGGATGTTCCGCGAAGGTATCGACGGCTTCAAAGGGGGGCTCAGCGCCGAGAATTACATCGCCATCACACAGGCATCACGCGCCACGACAACCAGAGATTTGCAGAACCTGATTGCCAAAGGTGCGCTAACAAAAACCGGGGAACGCAGACACACGCGCTACGCACTCCACGTGCCCGATTCCAACAGATAGCGATTCTACCATTCCCTATCCATGATCTCGCACGAAACGCCGCATGCGGTCGGTCACCGTCAGGGAACGCATCACCCATGGTTTCTGAATAATAATGTGCTGAGCTTGGATCAGCGCCTCCTTCCAGAAAACTTCCCGAGATGTTCATACGTCTCGGGAGCCAATCAGAAAAGCTCGTCGACAAATCATCAATTGCGATAGTCGCGACCCCGTTGCTGACAACCCAGTTCGCAATCAATGGCATCTTTGGATTGTGAAACTCCAAGCCGACGAAGCGGAGAAGGCAAAGGCGGCGAAATGGAAAAAGTGACGCGGAGCAGGCTTGGCAGGAGTGGCAGGCGATACAAACGGGCCAGCGGGCAGGGCTGAGAAAGCGAGAGGCATTACTAAATCGTAATTTAGCGGCCACAAGTCTGCCAGGAAGCCAACTGAAGGGGGAGAGACCCTTTTAACGGGAGCCGTCGTCGAATGACCTCTACCGCATACACGTCGATCCAGAAGTTTCTGCACTGGGCGCTCTTCGTGCTCGTCCTCCTGCTTTACGCACTGACCTACGGCGAAGACCTGTTGCCTCGTGGCGACCCGACAGTCGGTGCCATCTGGCGGCTGCACATTTCATTTGGTCTTCTGTTGGCCGGATTGCTGCTTTGGCGGGTTGTTCTGCGCGGCCTAAGAGGGGCACCAAGTCTTCCAGACGAAATGTCGGCGCCCGAGCGGACCGCAGCCAAGATCGGCCACTTTGTCCTCTATGCGCTGCTGATCGCGATCCCTGTCCTTGGCATCCTTTTGACATGGCTTAGGGGTGATGCGTTGAGTTTCTTCGGCCTATTCACAGTGCCGGCACCATTTGCACCCGATCGAACTACGGCTCGCACGATTCGAGAACTTCACTCGTTATCCGCCAATGGGATATTGATCGCGGCCAGCTTACATGCTGCAGCCGCGCTCTATCATCACTTCGTCCGCCGCGATGCAGTTCTGACAAGGATGCTCCCAAAGGGTTGAGCCTGGCGGGCTAAACGCTAAACCAAGGCGGGCCACCACGACGCGCGAGGTACTTCCACGCTGTCGGGCCGAAACGGGCGCTGGTGAGCCTGCCAGCGGCCCGACAGCCACAGTGCTAAACCATTGGGATGGCTGCTGTATTGCACCGAGCGAGTTATGACATCGTAACGCGAGGCCACTTCACGGCAGGCCAGCCTCCAAGCTTCGGCCTTACCTTTGGAGGTGACGGCGAAGCAGCCTTATGTTGCGATTGTTCGCCTTAAAATAGACGTCGAAGATTGAGCCGAGAATAGGAACGCTTCCTATCACAGTATCAAGCAGTACATTCCCTAACATGCGGGCGACCAAGCCATTTCCAGCCCCGCAGTTTCGGGCTCGCAAGACGATATAGGCCGAGACCAGGCCCGTCGCCACATCTCCGAGTACGGGCACCAGACCCACCAGGGCATCCAGTCCATAACGAACTGACGTCCCCGGAATGCGCCAGCGGGAATCAAGCAAAGCGGCCAATAGATCCAGCTCGGCGATTGCTTTTTCTGCCTCAGGGTCGCGATGGCCCTGCCCCCGCGTCCCAGCCGCCGGGCGTGTGCGATTTACCAGACCTCCCCGGTCTAGAGTTGTGACTCTAGACATTGCCGCCTGAATTCTTGGCTTGCGGCCTGCGCGGGGGCACGTCGTCGAGCAGGGTGGTCTCATCCGAGCCTTGCGTTGCCTCAGCTGGCAAATCACCATTTGGCGTCATCTTGTTGACTGCCTCGGGCAAGTCTCGTGTGATCCTGCGGATGAGGTCCTCGCGCGAAAGACCCGTCTGCATCGAAAGGGAAGTGAGCGTGTCTTCGTCAATAGCCGCTTCCACGTCGCTTGGCTGGATCGGCTCGTTCGGCCCGGTGCCAACCCAAGAGTCGACTTTCGATCCTGCCCCTGCCCCTCTGAATCGGTCGAGGATGTCGCCAAGGGCCGTCCCGGACACCCCTTTCGATATCTGATCCAGAATCCCGCCTTGCGGGTCGTTGGGATTACGATTTCCCGCTTCACGGATCATGTCGCCGATCTTGTCGCGATTCTGGTATGCCAGGACGCCAAGCATCGCGATCGCCAATTTTCCCAGATTTGCCATTTTGGTCTCCTCAACGGTTCACAAGAGGAAGGGCTCAGCTTCACAAAAGTTCCGCGAGATCTAATGTTGGTTGTCGTTGCGGCGCTGTCCGGAAGGTCGACCAATCTATCGACTGAGATGTGAGGGCCGTTACGAAGTTATGCTTGTGATAAAGCCTTGGATCCCAATGCCTTGGGCCGAGTTGACGGAACCAAACAGGGCGTGCCGCGTCATATAGGCAGGTCCCATCCGGAGTGAACTCGATGATCAGGCTCCTTTTCGCGGCAGCGTTCCTCCTCGCTTGTGGGGCAGCCGAAGCGGCGAAGCAGGATCTGGCCGACATCAACCAGGCGCAATTTGCATCCGACACCCCAAAGGGTTTCAGCCCCGCCGTTCTGAAGGCACAAATTCTCTTGGACCGCGCGCGCTTCTCGCCAGGCCTGATCGACGGCCACCTTGGTGAGAGCTTCACCAAGGCGATCAGCGCCTTCCAGACGGCGAACGGATTCCCGTCCGATGGCAAGCTCACCCAGGAAACCTGGGACAAGCTGCTGGCTACCTCGCGAGCCCGGTCCTGATCACCTATGAGCTGACGCGCAAGGATGTGCGCGGACCATTTACAAAGCGAATTCCGGCTCGCCTGGAGCGCATGGCCCGGCTGTCGAGGCTCGGCTATCACAATGCGGTCGAGAAGCTGGCGGAACGCTTCCACATCAGCGAACCGCTATTGCAAAAACTCAATCCTGGCATCGGCTCGAGAAAGGCCGGCACGAAGTTGCTGGTCCCCGATATTGGTCGGGGCGATCCTCCCGCCATTGCCGAGGTTGAGGTCGACAAGGAGGCTCGCGTGCTACGCGCGCTTGATCCTTCCGGTAAAGCGCTTGCAGTCTACCCCGCCTCGATCGGCAGCGACGAAAAGCCGGCGCCGAGTGGCCAGGCAGAAGTCAAACGCGTGGTGCACAATCCGACCTATCACTATGATCCCCACTTTGCTTTCAAGGGCGTCAAGGCCAAGCGCCCCTTCACCATTGCTGCCGGCCCTAACAATCCGGTGGGGTCTATATGGATCGATCTGTCGATCGAAAGCTACGGCATTCACGGCACGCCCGAACCCGGCAAGATCGGGAAGACCTTCTCGCATGGCTGCATCAGGCTGACGAACTGGGATGCCGAGGACCTCGCCTCGATGGTGCAAAAGGGCACGAAAGTTACCTTCAAGGGCGAAATGGCCGACTCTGGCGACAAACCTAAATAGGCATACCGCGCCAATCGGGTTCATTTTGAAATGATTCAGAATGCCTCCCCGAGGTCTGCTTTGCCGTGTCAAGTTTGGTGCACCGACGCGACGATCTCCGGGCTAGTTAGAGAACCATCGGTTCCTACTAGACCCACTAGCGTTGAGGGTGACCCCCAGTAGCAGACCCATTGCAGCGCCGATTATGAAGGCTGTCGACACAGTGCCCGGATTGTCCTGGACTGCCCCCGAAACAGATTGAGCCCCGCTCCGAAGCGCCTGAGCTGTACGGCCGGCCCGATCGGCAGCGCTGTCATACCAGCCTGTGGCTTCCTCGACGACCTCTTCTGCGCGCTCAGCAAGCGTCCGATTGATCTTGTTAATCTCGCGCTTCAACTGAGCAACCTGCTTCTCCAAGGCTTCCTGAGCTTCACGCTGCGTCGGCCTGGATGTCGCGGCTTCATTTGGGTCATCAGCCATCTTCAGACTCCTTGATTGTGAATCCTCAACGGCCAACGGCTGCGTAAGGTTCCTAAGACCGCGGGGACTGGCGTCCGATTCAGCTCGCTTTCTTTGCAGCCTCCAGCGAGCGGCGCCGGCTTTTCCAAGCGGCAGGAAGTAAAAATGAGCGATCAGATCAGCAGTAGACGAATGCCGACTGGCGCCCCCGGCAGGGCGTGGCGATTCAGATTTGGTGGTTACTCAGGGGTGTGGAGTGCGAACGAGCTTTGGAACCTTAGTGGTTGTGGACTGTTGAGGTAGTTATTCGAATGCCGCTTCTTAGCGTAAGAGGCGGGCCCGCATTGCCATCCGTCGCTCATTTGGCGGGCTCCTTTAGCAGAAAGCGAAAGATGATGAATCGGATTATTTGGATTGTTGGCGCGATCGTAATTGTCCTTTTTATCTTAGGCTTCCTAGGACTGCGATAAACCCTGCACGATAAGCCGTCCGCGGCCGCGCGGTCACGCTGCGCTTGACTTGCACCTCCTGCCTACGTCGCCTTTGGGGAGGGCAAACCCCTTTGTGCTTCAAAGTCGCTGGTGTCTTCGGATTATTGGATCCTCACCTTGGCGCAGCACCTGACGCTAAGGCGAGTCTCAATTACCAATCCAGATGCTAATCCGCTCATACGACGCATATTTGCATCGGACGCAGCGCAACCGTTGGCTTATCCGGATCAGATCGTCGTGTCCGTCCAGCGCACGATATTCTTGGCCGCCTCGCCGAAAGCGCTGTCCAGCGCGTTGACATAGGCCGGATTACCGCTGCCCGCGACGGGCGCGGATGCGGTGAAGTTTTTCGAAGCGCGCACTTCGCCGTTGCGGTCGTTCAGGATGCGCACGAACAGATTTACCTCGGCATGCTCGCCGCCATTGACGCGGACTTCGAAGGAGCGGACCTCGACGATCACCTGATAGTCGATCGCCAGCCCCTCGCCCGGCTTGCCGACACCGGCAAAGCTGCCGGAGCGCTGGAAGGTTTCGGCGAGCCTGGCCTGCACGATCAGCGGCAGCCGATCGGCCCATTGCGCGCCCTTGAGATACTGGATCGAGCCGTCGGACGGCTTGATGACGATATTCTGGCTGTCCAGCGCCTTGAGCGCGGAAGGCTGGGCGATCAGGATCTGGCGGCGGCTGTGGCCACGCGCATCGATCGAGGGGGCGGACAGCTCGAACGTATCGAGCGGCGCAGGCTTGCCTCCCAATGCCGCGCAGCCGGCGAGCGCCAGCGCAAGCAACGCCAAACTAGCTTTGAGGGCGTCCGATTTGACCCTAACCGATTTCACACGCGATCACCCTTATTACCGAATATTTTCTAAACCTGACAAACCGGAACAAAGCAACGCAGCCCGCGTTTTTTGTTTTTAGAGCCGATTTCATTCCGGCGGACAAGTCCGCAGCGTTGGCGAAGTTAGGAACGAGAGTGCTCTTTCGACGGCGCAACCCTGATGGCCTCTTCGAGCGCTTACGCACCTATATGTGGCCACGCAGTTCCTTCTCGCGCTCGCTTCAGTACTTTTCGAAGCGCATCCTGCGGCTGGACGCCACTCCACACGCCGTGGCGGCTGGGGTCGCGGCGGGGGTCTTCGCCTCATTCTTCCCGGTGGGTTTCCACTTCGCCATTGCCGCCGTCCTCTGCTGGCTGATTGCAGGAAACCTGGTGGCGGCAGCGCTGAGCGCAGTCGTTGCCGGCAATCCGTTGACGCTCCCCTTTTTGTGGGGTGCATCCTGGGAGACCGGCAAGATCATGTTGCACAACCGCCTGCCAAGTCATGGCCCGCCTGCGGATCTCAGTGAGATGCTGCATAACCTTTCCTTATCGCAATTGTGGGGACCGGTGCTGAAGCCGATGCTGATCGGCGCGGTGCCGCTTGGGTTGATCTTTGGCCTGTTGTTCTATGGCATCACGCTCTGGTGCATGACTGCCTTCCGCGAACAGAGAAGCAAACGGTTGGCCGAAAAGGCGAGTCGACTTCTTCAGCAAGAAGACGACGCGCTACTGCCCACTCTCCCTAGGCCGCCTGGAAGGCTATGGTGGAAGAGACCCCCGCCGGCTTGATGCAGGAAAGCGGCGACGAAGCTCTTGATAAAGCGCATGACGATTTCCGCGAGGTGACCAAGCAACTCGGCGGGGTAAATTTGGCGTAGCTACATTCTTGCAGGAGAAGGGCAGACAAATCCAGTTCAGTCAGGCGCTCCCGGCGAGCCGAAGTCCAGCTTCGCGGCGCACAGCTCGTTGAACGGCGACATGCCTAAACGCAATTGGAGCGAGTGCAGGCGCTGCGGTGGTGCCGAAGGGCCAAGGCGGAGTGGATCAGCCAGGTTGCGCGCCAATGGAAATTCTCGAAGGCGAGGAAAAGCTGGGCCACGCCTCGCGCGAGTTCGCGAAGACTGGCTTTGGTCTCAAACCCTATCGAAGGTGAAGGATGTCAGGAGCGTAGTGACGAAATTGCTGGCTTTTTCCTTGACGAGCAGTTCGGTCCATTCGTCCGTGCCTCGGAGCATGAGGCCAGTGTAGATGCTGTCCACCGCAGCCTCTTCTATGCGCTTGATATGCGACTTGAACACCGTTTCGTCGCCCGTCCTGTAAATATCTCGCACGACCATTCGCAGGATTTCCTGGATGGCGATTTGCCATGCGGTATTGATAGTCTGAAGCTCGCTCGTTGGTTCGGTCATCCAGATCTCCTTGATCTTGACGGCCATCGACAAGAGGCGGCGATACACGCGCAAATTAGTGGGTCGGTCGGCCGGACATAAAAAAGGTCAGGCAAATTTTGCCTGACCTCGCTTGGTCTCATGCTTTCAACAGTGCCAGTACATCCGTGGTCAAAGGAAAGCTGAACCGATCAGACGGCCTGCAGGTTGCAGGCCGACATTTTGCCCGACTTGTTGTCGCGTTCCATTTCATAGCCGATCTTCTGACCTTCGACGATTTCGCGCATTCCGGCGCGTTCGACGGCAGAGATATGAACGAAGGCGTCGGCGCCGCCGTTGTCAGGCTGGATGAAGCCGAAGCCCTTGGTGGAATTGAACCATTTAACTGTGCCAGTGGTCATGATGAACCCTTTCATAGCAATATTGGACGACGGCAACGCGAGAGCGCTGCCGATCTGTGACGATGACGATTTTGAAGGGAAGGTTCGTTCAGGGCGCGGTGCCAAACGCGCGATAACCAAAGCTCAGCAAGCAATATCGACAGGATTATTCATATCCTACCTCGATGGCGGCGTCAACTTTTGGTTTTGGAAATTGCGCCCTCAACTTTTTGTTGCCCTCTTCGAGGAGGAGGCAAATCGGCCTCCCACCCTCAGGACAGTGACTGGGAGAGAACGGCGTCTGGATCCACACGGCAGCCATGCAAAATTGTGCATTGCACAATGCCTCGCATCACTCGATGTTACGCAGATCGGCCATCTACTCCTCCCAGATGCGATGCCGATGCAAAGCGACCCACACCTCCTCCCGTGGTGAGCTTGATATAGAGCCCGCTGCCACCTCCTCCCGGCAGCGGGTTTTTCATGCCATGAATACGGCCCGACTAGGCAATTTCGCTCGCGAGAGCCAATGCCAGATCCAGTTCCCCGATTTCGTAACTGCTTGGAGGGCTTAAACTCTCCGCAGCTGTTCGTGACCGGCGCCTATCAGGATTGGACGTCGGCAGTGGCGGAGACGGATCTTCTGGAGCGCGGCCTGTACTGTGAAAGCCGTAATCACGCAGCGATCGCCTCATCTTTGCGCGACCTTCTCTCTACGAAAGCGCAAAAGTAATCGGCGCTCGGCTATTCGGCACAAGTACGTGAAATCATAAACGATGGAGATCCCCGGTGAGCGCTGGTGTAGCCGTTCTGCCACTATCGGGGTACGCACGGAGGCGAAGGGAGCCCCGGCCCAACAAATGCAGAGGCGGCTTTTCGATCCGAGCAGGGCATAGCAACAGCCCAGGCGTGCTGCCCTCCCACCAAAGGCGCACTCAGTCGCCGATTACTGCTTATGCCGGCTCATAACGGCGATCAGGGAAGTGCGCGGGCAATCCCGGAATCGAGGGGCGCACCATCGGAGAAATCGACGCGTTCCACTGACGATTGCCGCACTTACAACTTCCGAGATGAGAAGGTCTGGAACATTACCCTCAACCAGTCGTTCAAAATGGGAGGGCTCAACGGTTAGGATTGTCCAACTGGACGGCTTAGGAATGGCCAGAAGCCTGCTTCGTACACCGACCCTCAGTTCGATCTGGCTCACTGCCTAAGTCCCGTCCACGCAAGCCGGCCTTTCATGGCACTTCCGGAAATGTTGAGCATATATCCGCAGAGCAACTCCCCGAAAGCGACCATAAGGGCGCTCTGGCTGGATCTTATCGACCCCGATACGGTCGAGGTGAAAGAGGTCGAGGGGGTGGCCGGCGTTGCCCTCCCAAGCCGGGAAAATCTCAGCGAGATCGAAAGCTCCAGCCGACTAAAAGCCCGCGACGGCGTGCTTACCATGAGCGTTCCGATAGTCACCCATGTCGAAGGCGGCCCGCCGCTGGTTGCTCCCCTCGGCTTTGTGCTGTCGCGCGACCGTTTGATCACCGTTCGCTTCTCGGCTTTGCCGGCCTTTGACGCGGTTGCTAGGCGCTTCACCGATTCCGGCGAGCCGCCGACCTCGAGCCTTGAGGTGTTCCTAGATCTCTGTGATGAGCTTGTCGACCGCCTCGCCGACGGCCTTGAGCAGGCGGCGACGGACCTGCGCACCCTCTCTGCAACCGCCTTTCATGTCCCGGATAGCCAAGGTCGTAAGGCGATCCGCTCAAACAATGTTATTCGAGCCCAACTCCGCCATGTCGGCAGGCTGGGTGACGCTCTCTCGGAAAAGCGCGATGCGTTGCTTGCCCTTGGACGCGCCATCGATTTCGCATGCGGGATGACCGCAGGCTGGGGTGATGGAGAACTCGCGTCGCGTATGGACGGCCTCAAGCTCGACGTAGCGTCGCTCGACAATTACGAGGTTCATCTCTCCGACAAGGTGCAGTTCCTCCTCGACGCCATGGTTGGATTGATTGGCATTGCGCAAAACGACATCTTCAAAATCCTCACCATCGTCTCGATCGTCGGCATTCCTCCCACCCTAGCGGCGAGTATCTACGGCATGAATTTCAAGCACATGCCCGAATACGACTGGGCATTCGGCTATCCCTATGGTTTGGGGATCATCGCTCTCAGCGCAATTATTCCGCTGGCGTGGTTCAAATGGCGGGGTTGGTTCTAGGGGTCGTCCATTCCTGCGCAGGGAGTGGCGAGGACTCGCGCCGCGTGACACGGCGGAGCCAGTAAATGTTCTGTCACTCAATGATTAAGCTGCCGGAACCGAAATGCATTCGGTCCGTTGTTTCAAGCTGAACAAATGTCTTGCGGTACATTTCCACCTGATTTGCCTGCTCCAAGCACGAAGTCAAGGAAAGCCGCCGATGGGGAATTTTAATGAGATTTGTCTGGATCGCGGCGCCGGTGGCGTTGTTGCTGGGGCTTGGCGTCCAACCGGCGTTCGCCGTCTGTAATATATCCGATGCGAAGCTCGAAGAAGCTGTCCTCAAGAGCCCGGAATTGCGCAATCCGGAAAATCGCTATCTCGTTCGCGACCTGCGAACCCTTAGGGATGCCGCCTTCCTGCTGTGGTCGTATGGCCTACAGGACGACTGCGAACGCTTGCTCGCCAATATCCGACAGCTGATTGCCGCGCCATCAATGGCGAAGCTTGGGGGGAACGACGAGGACCTTGCCGATGAACAGGTGGCCGCCGAAGAACCACAACAGCATCAAGGTGGTGAAGTTCAGGGCAATCGCGGTGCTCCAGGCGCACGTCCTCTAATCAATATCGACGAACTTGGACCCGGTCTGCGTGTCGACGAGATCGTCGGCTCCGAGGTTCGCAGTTCGGACGACAAGATCGTTGGCGAAGTTCGCAACGTCGTAATTGGAACCAAGGACCGATGGGACTACGCAGTTATTGCCTCAGGCGGCTTTTTCATCGCCGGAAAAGACAGCATCGTCGTCCCGCTTCGGTATATGCAAGTCGATGAGGAGCGGAACAGTTTTTACCTGCGCATCTCCAGTGCCGATGTGAAAGCCGTTCCGTTGATGCCCGACCAGGAATATCAGTGGCTCGCAGATGAAGCATGGCGGGCGAAGAACGATGCGATCTTCCAGAAGTTGATCCCTGACTCGGTTCGATAAGTAGCGGTCGCAATTGATGATCATGCTGTCGACTGTCCTATTGCTTTGGGGCGCCGCGGCGGTCGCGTCGAACGACAGACGCGCTTTGGCTTTCGTGGGGATAGAGGATCGGCTATGGAACTAGTCGCTGGTTGCAGACATGAAATCGCGCTGCGAAAACGAAGGCCCGGAGGATCACTATGCATCTGACGAACGAGAGCATCATAGTCATATTGGTGGTCGGCCTTATTGCGGGATGGTTGGCCGGAAAGATCGTGCGGGGCTCAGGCTTTGGTCTAATCGGGGACATCGCAATTGGAATCATCGGCGCGTTTATCGGGGATTGGCTGCTGCCCCGCTTGGGCGTCCATCTCGGGAGCGGAACGATCAGCTTGATCGTCAATGCCACCGTCGGCGCGATTGTACTTCTCCTAATCATCCGGTTGGTTGCTGGTGGCGGTCGTTTCGGGGGCGGATGGAGGGGTCGATCTGGTCGGTGGCGGTAGCCCGGGGTTCGAACCCATCGCCCCAACGGACGGCGGCAATCGGATTTTGCACGGCCTCAGTCGAAGTCTGCATTTAGCCGGCGGGTCAAGACGACGCGCTCAACGTTCCACAGACCCAACGAATGTGCGGCCGGCACAATCGCGCTGACATAGGCCTGATTGCCGCCGCCCGAGACAGGCGCCGAAGCGGTGAAGCACTTCGAGGCAAGCAACCTCGCCATTGCGGTCGTTCAGGATGCGTACGAACAGGTCGACTGGGCATGGTCGCAGCCGTCGACGCGCGCTTCGAATGAACGGGTCTCGATCACCTGATAGTCGATCGCCAAGCCCTCGCTCGGGCTGCCGACGCCGGCAAACCTATCCGAACGCTGGAACGTCTCGGCCAGCCGCACCTGCACAATCAAGCAGCCGGTCGGCCCCCTGCGACGCTCAGGGCGCCATCACCGTAGACGCGTGACGCAGCGGTCTCGTTGTTATCTCAAATCAAATTTCGCTTGACGACCGACGTGACCGCTCCAGAGTCATATCCATGGCGTGGGACATAGAGATCGGTGATGAGATTACGTTGACAGCGACCATCATAAAGGTGCTGCCAAGCGGCCGCGCCAGCGTCAGTATTCCGACCTATGACTTCCCCTTCGCGATCGATGCTCCCAAGAAGAAAAGGTCCGGCGACAAGGTTAGTCTCGTCGGGCGTGTCATCCGCGTCGATGACCAAGATGGCAAGGTGACCGTGAAGGTTGGCGGTCTGGTCACGGTCGACATCGCCTCGATAACCGCGCACGGAAAGAGGCCGAAGTCAAAATCCCTACCGTCGAGAGATTGGCCCGACTAGTCGCTTTTGCCGGGATGACGGAAAAGTCTTCCGCACTCCCACGAACGACGGCGACAGGAGTCGTGCGAACCATCGACGGAACGACTGTTTTGGAACGAATTGCCATGAACCACATTTAGGTCGGTTAAGTCGCGATCGGGGACTCGGATGAAGGAAGTATCGCAGGCGAACGTTGTCGCCCTCAAGAGTCCGGACTTGTCTGGGGAGGATAGTCGGGCCTTCGACTACCAGGATTTCTTCGAGAACGGGGCCGTCGCGCTCCATCTGGTAAGCGCGGATGGTGTCATCCTTCACGCAAATCAGGCTGAGCTTGACCTTCTCGGGTTTAGTGCCGAAAATTATGTCGGCCGCCACATTGCAGAATTCTACCCCGACCGGGACGTGATCGACGACATTCTCGAACGTCTGACCCGTGGCGAGAAGATCACGCGATATCCGGCGCGATTGAGAGCCTGTAACGGATCGATCAAACATGTCGAAATCACGTCGAGCGGCCATTTTCGGGACGGCAAGCTGATCAACACCAGGTGCTTCACGGTCGATGTTACCGACCTGGAGCGGACACGCACCGAATTAAGGCAGCAGGGAAGCACCTATCACCAAATTCTCGACGCCCTTCCGGTTGCCATCTATACGACCGACCAGCACGGGACGATCACCTACTACAACCGCGCCGCCGCCGATCTTGCTGGCAGGGAGCCAAGAGTCGGCAAGGACAAATGGTGCGTCACGTTCAAGCTCTTCACTCCCGACGGCAACGAATTGCCGCATGACGAGTGCCCCATGGCCATCGCGCTCAAGGAAAACCGGCCGGTCCGCAACCAGGAAGCCATAGCGCGCCGTCCGGACGGATCCTTTTTTCCGTTCCTGCCCTACCCCACACCGCTGCGGGATGAGCACGGCAATCTGATTGGTGCCGTGAACATGCTCCTGGACCTGACCGACCGCCAACGTGCCGAAGAAGTCAGGCAGCATCTGTCAGAGATTGTGGAATCCTCGTTCGACGCAATTGTCAGCAAGGATCTGAATGCCATCATCAAGAGCTGGAATAACGGGGCCGAAAGGCTGTTCGGCTACACCGCCGAGGAAGCGATAGGCAGGCCGGTGACCATGTTGATCCCGGATAATCTCCAGGACGAGGAACCTCGCATCCTCGGACGCATTCGCCGTGGTGAGCGGGTCGAAACGTACGAAACAATACGTCAGCGCAAGGATGGCAGCCTTGTTCCGGTCTCGCTCACCGTATCGCCTATGCGCAACGCGACCGGGCGGATCGTCGGCGCATCGAAGATCGCGCGGGACATCACATCGGCAAAGGAAAACGAGCACCGTATCCGCATGCTGATGCGCGAGGTCAACCACCGCGTTAAAAATCAATACTCGGTCATCCTGTCAATGATCCGGGAGACCAACAAACGATCGGAGGCACCTGAGCAGTTTGAACGCCAGGTGCGCGAGCGCATCATGGCGCTGTCGCGATCCCACGACCTGTTGGTATCCGCCGACTGGAAGGGAGCCACCATCAATGAGCTCGTGGCGGCCCAAGCCCGGCCTTTCCCACGGGGTGAGGTTATCGATATGTCGGGGCCACCGGTGGTCCTCAGTCCCAATGCTGTGCAGTATCTTGGAATCGCCTTCCACGAACTCGCGACCAACTCAGCCAAATACGGCGTGCTCTCAGCGGACCTGGGCCGGATTTCGGTTCGATGGAACATTACCGGTTCCGGTGCCTCGAGGCTCATTCACCTTAGTTGGGCCGAAACAGATGGGCCGCAAGTTCAGGATACCAGACAGGGTGGGTTTGGAACCGTGGTGCTGAAGCGGGTTGCGCCTGCAGCTGTTGGAGGCCACGGAATTCTCGAGTACGGTCCGCATGGCATCACCTGGAGCCTGGAAGCGCCGCTGGCTGCCGTGGAAGCCTCTGTTGCCAATGGAGCTTAGAAACCTAGGCCTGGTTCTACAATACGCCGAGTTCAGCGAACTGTGACCACGGCGCCGGTGTCACTGCGTGGATGGCAGAAGGAACGCGCCTTCGGCTCCCACCAAATTGATTTGGCCAAGCAAACGCTTCCAACGCCGCTATCTCGATTGCGGCTACCATTTCACGCTGAACCTGAGTTTACCGCCTAAGGATGGCTGTCGCGAAATCCTTGAGTTGTCCGTAGCAGGCGTCCGTCCAGCTCAGCGAGCCACCAAGGCCACCACCGCCCCACAGCGCCTGCACTACATGTAGTTCCGAGAACCGATGGACGGCCTTCTCGAGAGCGCTGCTGCGTGCAACCGATAAGGAACCCTGAACGTGCTACGTTATTCAAATCGGAAGATCGAGATGATCTCGTGCTCACCTACCCGGGATAGTCAGTATCGACATACACGATCGAAAAAAGTGGCCCGCGCGCCTAACAGCGCGGGCCACGTTGGGGTCTACTGGGCAAGAATGATCCGCTGCTTGTCGCGATTCTGCGCGTAGGTGCCCTTGTCATAGGCAGTCTGCGCCTCAAGCTGAGCCTTGGTGAAATTGGTGTAGAGATACCGGTTTCCGTCTTTGTCGGAAAGGAACTTCAATTTCTCCAGGCCAACGGCCACCGGCTTTTCCCCCACGCCGAGGAATCCGCCCACGTCGACGACGACCGCGTCGACCTTCTTATCGCCACTGAGGACGACATCTCCAATCTCGCCGACTTTTGCATCGTCGGCGCCGTAGACCGTGGTGCCGATGAAATCCTTGGTGCTGATTTTGTCTATCGGCATCTCGGTCAGCGAAGACTTGTCGATTGCCGCGGTGGCCGTGTTGTCCGTCGTGGCTGGGGCAGCTTCATTGTTGGCGGTGGTAGCTGCGACATCATTGGAGTTCGAGGCCGCTGCCGTGTCGTAGACCTTCAGGTCAAAATCCTGTTGCGCTTGAAGGTCTTCCTTGGTGGTCTTCGCGACCAACCAGCGCTCACCCTTCTTCTCGACCCACTCAGCTTTGCTGAAATCGTAGGCGACGTTCTTTTCCCCCAGGCCTAGGAACCCGCCAACGCCGATGATGATGTACTTGGCTTTGCCGTCCTTGGAGAGGACGATGTCTTTGACGTCGCCGATCTTCGCGGCATCGTCTGCAGCGCTATCATAGACGTCGGCGCCTATGATCTTGGTGACGAGGCTGCCCTCTGCAACGGCCGCCGGCGCTGTCGCCGCAGTGGTCGTAGCGGCGGCAGGTTTGGTGGCATCTTCAGCGGCGGCCCCCGAGACCCACAGGCCAGACGACAGCAGGGTTGCAATAGCGGTGGTAGCCAAAAGTTTGCTGATCATGGTACGTTTCCTTTGTGCGTTAGTGTTGATGCACGCCGCGTTCGGCCGAACCGTCGCAGGGAGGCTGAGCGCGGCACAGTTTGCTACCTCACAACGGGCCGCACGAAGCGAAGTTCCCCTTGGAATTCGGAAGGCGCCTGGGAGGCGCTGACCGACGTAGAGTCAATTAAGCTGCTGCGATTCCGCAATTTTTTCGAGCTCGCACGCGCCTGTATCGCGGGAACCTTATTGGCTCCTTGACGTTCCCCGGTCGAACCAATTGCGGTTCGCGGAAAGGGGAAAACTATGCAGAATCCTGGCGTTGGCTGGCTGGCAGCGATCATCATCGGCGGCATTGCCGGATGGCTCGCCGAGATGTTCATGAAAAGCAACATGGGCGTCGTCATGAACATCATTTTGGGAATCGTGGGGGCGATCGTCGCCAACCTCATTCTTAGCGTGCTTGGCATATCGTTGGCCGGCTGGCTCGGCTATCTCGTCGCCGGCTTCATCGGCGCGTGTATCTTGATCGCGGTGGCCCGAGCGATCAAACGCTAATCCGCGAACTATTGCGGTCAACCTCAACCTGAGCCCTTCGCCCGACGAAGGGCTCGGCGTGCCTCAGCCTATGCAGTCCGCCCATGGAGCGGAGACGAGCCGTTCCATAAAGGCAACAGGGCCATGGATCGAAAAAACCGTTGGCGCATTTATGCTCCGGCCAATTAAGGC
Source organism: Mesorhizobium loti (assembly GCA_014189435.1). Classification (NCBI taxonomy): domain Bacteria; kingdom Pseudomonadati; phylum Pseudomonadota; class Alphaproteobacteria; order Hyphomicrobiales; family Phyllobacteriaceae; genus Mesorhizobium; species Mesorhizobium loti. Next base: position 7,027,145 of record CP050293.1, on the reverse strand, counting down.
TTCAGGAGAGAACCCATGAAAAAGACACTGCTCATTTTGAGCCTGCTCATTCCGCTCGCAGCATGTTCCCGTACCGAACAAGGCGCTGCCGTAGGCGGCTTGGGAGGTGCCGCGGTCGGAGCAGCGGTGGCCGGCGATCCCGTGCAAGGGGCTGTCGTTGGTGGTGCAGTCGGCGCGATCGCCGGTGCGGTGATCGGGCACGCCAGTGAGGCCGGCCAGTGCCGGTATCGCGATCGTAATGGCCGCGTTTACATTGCCCGGTGCCCGGACGGCTACTGATACCAATACCTACGGCGCGTGATCTGTTGCGATCACGCGCCTCACTTGGCGGTCCGGGATGTTAAATTCGAACCAAAGGTCGGTTTCAGACAATCGGCAACCGGGGTATTGAGGCGGGCGAATTAGCCGGCTGAGCTTGGGCGTCCCTGCCGGCTAGGCCCGAGTTTCGATCGCTGTTTTGTCAGTATCAGGGACCGCAACGACAGCCTCGGTCTTTTGGGCGTGGTTCGTAGCGATTTTGAGTAGAGTTAAAGCCGTTTCATTGGGCGTCCACCCCTGGCCTTCTGCGGCAGTCACCAAGGCCGCGAAGGCGGCTTCCAAGGCGACCTCGCAGTTCACCTCCCTGTCTGGACTATTCTCGGGCAAGATAGGTGCTTCAACGGCTTGGGCCATGCTCAGAAAGCGGCTCGCCGACAAAAGGTTCCCATCTCTTTCAAGGCTTCCGCCGCAGCGTTCTTTCGTATCGGTTGGCACGATGCTCTATCCAGGGTTGCGGGTGTGGCGAATGAAGAGGAACGTCGATCTCCGCACCTGGAATGACACTTCCTGACCAAAACGCGGGCAAGGGCGGCACCGGGTGATTTTGTAGGGAACAACCTCCGCTCCAAAGCGTTTTTGTCCCGACGGGACACTCTCAGCTCAGGAGAGTTGTGATGATAAGGAAGCTAGTCCTCTCATCGGTGATCGCAGTCACTTGTGCCGCTACCGCCTTTCCGGCAAACGCCGGCGGCGTCATTATTGGTTTTGGTGGTGGTTACGGCGACGATTACGACTACTACCGTCGTGATCGGTATCCAGACTACTACGGTCAAGGCTATTCCCAATACTACGACATGTATGACAACGGCTATAGGCCCCGTTATTACCATCGGCATCATCGGCACCATTGCCGCGTCGTGCTGATCAAGCATTGGCGTCATCACCACCGCGTCATCGAGCGAGTTCGCATCTGCAGGAGGTAATGGTACAGGTCCGGCCAATCTGGCCGGACCTGCGCCTTCGACGAGCGCTCAGTACTCCAGTTCTCGCAGTCGATACGGTACTTAACGCGGGTGGTCTAGTTGGCGACATCGCTCGGCCGCGCGCCGTTTCGGCTCTAAGCCCTGCGCGAGCCACGCAGCCAGTCGGGGCATATTCCGGGGCGGCGGCCAGCCTACATAAGCGTCAATCCTGACAGCCGCGGCTTGTGCCTAAGGCAGGTACCCGTCGCTCTTAGGTGGACTGAGAACGACGGGCGGTGTTGCCTGAAAATGCGGAATTGCAACTTTAGCCGCAAGTGGGACGCTAAAACCGCACGGTAAATGAAGTCTTAAAAATGGGTCGGCCGGCCATTGGTCCGTTGGCTGGCAAGTCTCGCGATTCGGCGAGCTTTGCCGAACCGCGAGATGTCTTGGTCAGTTGGCGCTGGCGACGGGCGCCACCAGCGGCGTGATGCGTCGAATAGCGACGCGGCGGTTCTGTCGTTCAGGCCCTGTCGTGTTCACCTTAAGATAGCGCTCGCCGTAGCCTTGGGTCGTCAGGTTCTCTGGCGCGATGCCAAAGGCGTTGGTGAGGGCCTCGGCAACTGCCTCGGCTCGCTGGTCGGACAAGGCCAGGTTTGCATTGTCGCTGCCGACGGCATCGGTGTGACCTTCGATCAAGAATGTTTCCGCCGGGTTCTTCTTCAGCAGCCGCTCCATTGCGTCCGCAACGCCTTGCAGTTTTTTGACTTCGCTGTCCGAGATCGCCGCCGAACCGGACTCGAAATTCAACGTGTCCAGATCCACACGCCGGGCGATGTCGCGCACACGCGCCGAGCGCTTGACCTCGTCGACCGAGTAGAGGCGCTGGACCTTTTCCACCGGCGGTTGCTCGAGGAAGGTGTAATAATCCCCAGCATCCTCTACCAGATCGGACTCCAAGATGTATTGCTTGCGTGGGATGTTGAGCCGCATCGGTGGCAAGTCATCTCCAGGGTCGCGCCAATCCTGCACGTCCTGGTAATACCTCTCGTCGACATAGCTCAGAACATACTCGCGGCCGTCGGGCGTGATGCGGGAGCGCTGGATGACGTCGCCATAGCGGTTGCGGATGGTGATGATCTGGTTGCCGTTGCCGCGAACGATCGTCTCGCGTGTGCGGCCGCCCGGCAAATCCTCGTAATACACATCCTTGGCATCACGGTTCATTCGCCGCGCTTCGTCGCTCTCGACTATGGTCTGATTGTTGAACTGGATGATCACCCGGCCGCCAATTTCCGTGAGGACATCGGCTCCTTTGGGGCGTTCCGGCGCCTGGTTATCCGGCGCCTTTTCACGGCGGGTTCGGCACTCTCGCCCTCCTTGCACTTTAACTTGATAAAAATTGGCGGTGCGGATGCGACGAACCGTGCGGCACCGAATGCTGCGCTGAGCGGTGCTCCGAACGGCACTGAGGCGATGAGCAACCCGAGTGCGGTGCTGGCCAAAATCTTTGGTCGGCGTGTCATGTGAATTCTCCATGTCGTGTCCCGTCGCTATCCAAACTGGGCACTGCCACATTCGTTCCCCGTTCAATCTCGAATGACGCGCTTGCTGACAGACGACGGGCAGATTGCTCGGAAGCGGCGCGAGCCGAGGGCCGGAGATACCGTCGGAGGAAGCCGCAGCCTGTTCCGGTCTATTGTACGAAAACGCCCGCTGGCCGGGAGCCAGCGGGCGACGGGCCTTCCGGCCCTTTTGACCGCTTGGAGGGACCCAGCGGGCAAATGGCTTCGGTGCCGCGATCTGACTTGCGCGCCGCAGGCACACGACTTTAATCAGTGTAAAAAAATCGGCGGCTCGGGGACCTGGTCTGGATTGCTAACTGGAACCTGTTGCTTGTGCCGTTCATCGCCCTTGTTCGAAGGCTCATGCGCCTCGGAGAGGCTGCCATGGCTCAGATGCGTGCAGTGTTCATAACCATGGTCGCGCGCACCGCATCGAGAACAGCACATAGGGAATTGGTCTAACAGCATCCACTAAAATGCGCGACTTGGATTTTGGTTGCCCCAGCCGAGCAACGGTTGTTGGATTACGGCAAGGCACCGCCTCAAGCCGCCCCCGAGGATGCTGAGATGAGCTTCAATGTCCACGGGCCGTTTCGCGGTGCTCGGAGGCATCTAAGTTACAAGCGCCTCTGCTTGGCCGACAGGCGCCGCAGCCACCGCGCAGGCATCTGCCCAGCGGCTGCACAGATGCGCTAATCGGGCACTTACGCGGTTCGCTGGCCGCTGCGGGATTCTTGTTTTCGAAGACGCGAAATCCGGCTGGAACCTGTGCTGCATAGGTTCGGCTCCGTGCCGCAACTCGCGATACCTCGATAAGTACTATTCACTATCCGCGTCCGTTCTCCAACGCCGCAGGCGATGAAAAGTAGGAGAGCTCTGAAGATCTGTGCCGTAACGATTAGCAAGACCGCAAACAACAAGACCAGCGCAAACGCTAGCCCAAAAACCCAGCCCATCTAAAACTCTCCGTTACACCCGGACAACGCTCTCGTGGGCGTAAAGTTCACCAGATGGAGGGTTGCTTGTGCTAATTTCCGTTCCGAAGCGCTTTCGGTCGTTAGGCAGTTCAACCGGGCTGCAGGCGAGGCGTTAGTTACTTCCAGGGATGGGAAAACCGAGATAAGCACATGGTTTCGAATTCCGAGATGCGGGGTATTGAACTCTTGCCGCGAGTGCGGAAGCGCCTTAGTCCTCGAGGCCAAGCATGGCCTCGATGCGGCGGTCACAATGCAAATCGAGCAAGGTTCGTGGAACCGGTTAGAGCCCACTCTTCCACGGGCGCCTTCTTACTTTGCCGTTGCGATAAATCGAAGGCCGCGTGTCGCCGCCCACCCCTCGTACTCCATCGTTGACTCCCGTAATGCCAAAAGCGTAAGTGGCTCAGGCCTCACGTCCAAAGGCGCACGGTTTCACCTTCAAAGGTATCAAAATGGGCGGACAATATTCCAATGCGCGAGAGCACTTCTTCGCTGCGATCCGCACGCTCGCAGCCTCTTCCGACAGCATACAAACGCGCCTGATCGATGCGAATCTGAACATTTTGCACGTCACTCTCGATGAGTTCGATGGGGACCGGGAGCTCAAGTTCAAGTTTGCAAAAATACTGGATCTTCTGGCCGTCGATCAGGACGATATGGAAACGGTCGCTGTGGAGACAGCCGCGCACATGACGGATTTTGAAGCCGTCAAAGTTGCGGACCTCATTTGCGATTTTTACTACGAGCTCACGTAATAGTCGGCGCGGCAGCCCGTCTTCCCACTAGCGAGGCGCCGGATCTTGGCCAACCAACCACGCTAGGAGCGGCTGAGATCAATCCGGCTGATCACAATGGTCTTGCCGGTCGCCGGGTCCTTATCGATCGTCGTCAAGCGCATGCCATTGTCTCCAACCTTTTCCAGCCTTAGCTGGGCGGCACGGTCGCCATTGACTTCTTTTGCCCAATGGATGCCGAGGACCAGTGCGTTGCCCGAGCGACCGCCACTGAGGCCGGCCGGGCCGGTGCTCGATCCGGTGTATATGCCCGTATAGGTTTTGCCATTCGTCTTCACGTCGGCGCCGATCGCCCGCGAGAAGACCACGTAACCTGTACACTTGCCGTTAAGCGCCAAAGAGCTTTCCGTCGCGTCAGATGCAAATTTGCAGTTGATCTTGATGGGTTGGGAATCGGCGTCGACTTTGACCGTGCCCTTGCCAACCCAGTTGCCGGCAAACGATTTCAGAAAGGCGCCGTCAGCGGCCTGAGCAGGCGCTGCAATGCAAAGCATTGCTGCGGCTAGCCATCCAATGGATTTTGTCATGATAAAGTCCTTCAATTTGGCGCAGGCGCGAAAACGATCGTAGCGCGGGCGCGATGCAGATTTCTGTCGATGATGCGCCCTAGGCGCTGGCAACTGCCTTCTCTATCTCCTGGGCCGAATGGCCGGTCAGATCCTTGGCGATTTCGCCAATCAGAACGTCCGATAATTTCTGATGATAGTGCTTGCGCAGTTCGCCAAGCGTCCGAGGAGCGGCGATGATGATCAGGTTGGCGATTTGTCCGCCGAGGACCTGTCGGTTGAGCAGATCGGCGGATCCGGCTGCGAAACTGTCCTCCTCGATCTGGCTGCTGTCCGGATTGGCGGAGCTGCTCTGATGACGCGCACCGGATCCCTTGTTCTCGTTTGCCACGTCGTCCACTACCGAGGCCGTCAGCTTTGGATTGGCTTCGTCTCCTGAATTGCGGAACAGATTGAGCTTCTCGCCATCGGCCACAGCAACGGTCGCGCCTTTAGGAATATCCATGTGCGAATGTTCTCCGAGATTGCGCCAGCCCTTGGCTTTTCGGTTTGGAGGCCTGCTGACGTGAGTCTTAACTCCCCAACCCGCCAATGGATGCTTGAATCTGAGCCTTTCATCCACGCCCGGCCGACTAGGGGCCGCGCCGACCGGGCGCAAAGCCCCCAAACACCATGGGGCTTCATTGTGAGAACGGCATCAGCTGCCTGACGTTGGACGGATAGGCGGCATTACATGTTGCGCTGGAACGAATGTCGTCGCGCCTCGTTCGCTAAGAGATGGTGGGGACAGGGGTGGCGCGATGCACGATGCTTTTTTCAGGGTTCCAGTAACGATTGAGTTGCCAAATGGAGAACTTCGCAGGTTGTCCAGTGCCTCCGAGGCTGCGATCTTGCTGATGGAGAAGTGGCCGGAAGAGCACGGATCGATATACCGAGACGCGTTGCAGGCCTGCACCGGCTCACTGGCTTCGGAGGACGAGGTGGAGAATGCCCGGCAGGCGTTTTTGGCGGCTGCGGAGGAGGCAGGGCTGACCGTGCAAGGCGTGCACCACAACGAGGACGCTCCATCGCGGCGTTCGGTAGAACAGTTAAAATCGTCATACATCGCCGACGAGAAACGACGGGATCGTGGACACAGAGAGGAGCAAGAAGACTTTCTCATCCGTTTCCTAGCGCGCGAAACCGGGATTACGGAAGCCCAGGCGCGCGAGCTGATCAATATGGTCGGTACTGATCGTGGATCACTCCTGCGAGAGGCCAGAATATTGAAGGCGCAGCGCTGAGACCCCGGAATCTGGCAATGGTCGGGAAGGAATGAGCCGCCTAGGCTGATGATGGGGGTGCTGGACAGCCCCACGTTCAGTGCCTGATGCCGTCGCCGTGCAGCCTCATAGCCGGTTGAATGCAGAGGCCTCTTCGGCTGTGTCGAAACGCGTTGCGATCGCAGTTCCGTCAGGTGCCAGAACGACCGCCAGGTATGGGAAGCCGTTCATTGGCGGATGGTAGACTACATATACAGGTTGTGAATTTTTCATCGCCCTTTGTAGAAGGCGCGCAGGCTTTCGCCAAGGAGGCTTGCCCAAGGCCCACATAGCCACTCGTGCGCTAGGATTGGTTGATTTGAAACTGAGGGCGAAACAGCCGTGCCTCAAGTATGGTCAGGGGGATAAAACTCGTGGCATGATCTGTGGTTTTTTCTCATATGCCGGATGAATTGGGCTAATAGAACCGCCAGCCTGCTTGTTTATGACGTCACAACCGTTCCTTTTTCGACATCTTTGCGAGTTTCCATGACGACAACTGCGGAACATCTAAAACCCCTCCTCTGGGAACCCAAGAACCTGGTCCGAGCCATCGAAGCCGCAGGGGTCGCCCTTTGGTCATGGAACGTGGATAGCGACGCATTGGCAATGGATGACCGAGCCTATGACCTGTGGGGCATCCCTCGCACCACAGACGTCAAGTTCGAAGACCTGTCCGCACACATCCATCCGGCCGACCGCGACCGAGTACGGGCGGCCTTCAACGCCACGCGGGCGATTGTCGGCCCCTATGAGATCGACTTCCGGATCATGATAGGCGACGAACTCAAATGGATCTCCGCCCGCGGTCAAGGCGACGACGAAGGGATCGTCCAGCGGCTGATGTTCGGCATCTTCATTGATGTGACCGGCCGCAAACAGGCGGAAGAAAGCCGCGAGCTTCTCGCCGGCGAAATGAGCCATCGCGTCAAGAACCTGCTGACCATAGCCTCGGGCCTTACTGCCATCACCTCGCGTTCGACGACCACCACCAATGACATGGCGCGGGAGCTTACACAGCGGCTGACTGCCTTGGGGCGAGCCCATGATCTGGTGCGGCCTGTGCCCGGCCAGACCGAGGCCGCCTCAGCGCTGCTTGGCGACCTGCTTACGGTACTACTTGCGCCTTATGACGATCTGGGAGCGTTCAGCGGGCGCATTCGAGTGTCGGTACCAAGGATGAGCGTCGGCGAGTCCTCGGCAACTATCCTCGCGCTTATCATTCACGAGCTTGCAACCAACTCTCTCAAATACGGTGCCTTGTCTGCCGAGACGGGGACGCTGGACGTTTCCTGCTCGGCGCATGACGACGACGTCACCATCGTCTGGACAGAAAGTGGCGGACCGCTCGTTGAGGCACCTGCAGGTCCGCCCGGCTACGGCAGCAGATTGGTCGAGCGCAGCGTAACTGGGCATCTGCGCGGCTCGATCGCTTATGACTGGTCAAAACATGGCCTGGTCGTCACGCTGAAAATCCAGCCGCAGCGCCTCGCACAATAACCGCGCGCTCGCCTTCAAAGGCCGAAGCTAGTGATCGAGACCCGACCTACCCACGCCATGGAGGAGGAGGAAGAACTGGCTGGCTGGCCATGTCAAGTTGAGACCAGGTCGCGTAAACTTCCCGCTATGGCTGCGTTGTCATACGGCTTGGCATAGAACAGGCTGCCTTTCGGAAGGTCCGTGACCGACACCGCACGATGGCCTGACGTCGCTACAATTCTGACGGGTGGCCAGCGGTCGCGAACAGCAGCGGCGAGCTTTATGCCATCCATGCTCCCCGGCATGTCGATGTCGGTGAACATGATTTGGATCTGGGCATTGGCTTCGAGCAAGTCGATTGCCTCATCGGCATTGGCAGCCTCCAATACCTCGAAACCCTCGCCGAGCAGGAAATCCACGATGTCCATGCGGATTAGCGGCTCGTCCTCGACAACCAACACGCAGATGCTAGGCGCCAATGGACCCTCCTGCCAAAATGATGCTGGTGGTCCACAACTCTCTTGTGCCCAGATCGCTCCACAAAAACTTGCAATACAAGCATTTACGCCAAGAGCCGAAGTTCGCGGCCTATTAGCGTCGACGGGCAAGGGATTTGGGATAACGTGATGCTTCGCGTCCGAAACCCGCCTGACCTAGGCGGGCTTTTTATTGGTTGTCGCTATCAACGCGGTCAATTCCCCTTCGACCCGAGCAAACCATTGATCTAAAAGTGAGCCGATCGGCGGCCCCAGCACTGCATGGATTTGCGCCAAGATGGCGTAGCATGCGAGTTCGACGGTTACCGGCCCGACCTTTTATCCTCAGCTTCCACAGGCCGAGGTCTCTGGCTCGAGCAGGGCAGCGCCGTACTTGGCCCATAACCGCTCGCAGTCAATCAACCTAAGGCTTGGTGTGCCTGATTCCCCATAGAAGACCATCGCCGCGCGGACATCATATCCGAGCACTGAGGCATTTGCGACGAACTGGATTGCCTCTCCGAGGCGGGCGATGGGGAATTTGGCCTCCGTTTTGTTGCTGAGGTCGAGCACTCCAAGAATTTCCGCGTCGGCATTCCTGGACGACAGTGCCTCGGTCTCAGGCGCACTGCCCAACGCCAGCAGCATCACATTAGCCTCCACTAATATTTAACTACGCACCATACGTTTTGTTCCCTAGCCAATGCAGCCGCGCAGACGAGAGAGATCATTCACACCCGCACAGAGTTTCCGCCGAAATAGGTGACTTCGTAACGCCACGCAGGCGGCGAGGCAAGAATTCACAGGCCCGGTGCAGACGGGTTGCTTAAGTTATCCCTGACCTGGGTGGGGCCTACCTATTCGAGCCGGAATTCAAGCAAACGCGCATCAGCCTCATTGATGAGGCCGCTGTCGACTGCAGCTTCGAACGCCTTCGCGAAATACTCATCATCCGAGGATTGGTGAACTTGGCCTGCAAGATCGATTGGCAGTGCGCCGATCACCCGACCAGTTGCCTTCTCGATAACCGTGACGGTCCGCTGCATCGATCAGGGTTTTGTGACGGTGTCGTCAACTGCGTTGGCCGTCGATTTGACGTCCCTACCGACGCCTCGGACGGTATTAGCGCAAGCGGACAGAGCCAGGGCGCAGGCAAGAATAGCGATGGGGGCAAGGTGCAGCAATTTCACGGCGATGTCTCCTCTTCATGACGTAACCCACGGGTGCCCATCAAGTTCCAATCAAATAGAGGATCAGCCGGAAAGCCGAGCGTAGGGTCCAACAACATCTTTCGGCTTCCGCCCCACCTTGCGACTGGAGCACGCCTAAAACGAACAAGCCTATCAGGACGACAAAGAAAGCACTGGCAATCGCCGCACCCCACATGAGGGGGCGCCGTCTCGCCTGCGAGGTAGTTCCTTCAGCATTGCACCGGTCCTTTCATGATGGTGGGTGGCGTGCGGGCAACGCTCCTTCGTAATGCTTGTTCCGCAAACGCCCCGCGATTTAGACAAGTGTACAGCGTGCGACGAGATCTCCGGCTTATTCGGCGGTGCAAGGCGGCGACGCGCGGATTTCGACACCGACCCTGGTCATAATGTCGGTAGGAGACTGCCCGCTATCGTCGCGCGAGGCCCGGACTGCGTGGTGAAGTTGAATCCAAGGTTCAGCCGTAATGCAATTCTGGCTTCGTCTCGGTACCATTGAACTGGACTTCGACTCGATCATTCGGGCGCCAGCGCAGTTTCGGGGGCCTGCTCCTCGACATCGGGCTGATAGTCGAGGTCTACGCCCGGATTCTCTTCGCCGCTCAGAGGAACTGGACCGGCACGCCGGGTCTGAGAAGCTTGCCAAGCTCTCCAGCATCCCAATTGGTCAAGCGTACACAGCCATGGGACCCGGTCTTGTCGATACGGGCGGGCTCGGAGGTCCCGTGGATACCGAAGCTCGGTTCAGACAGGTCGATCCACACCGTGCCGACGGGGCCATTGGGGCCGGGCGGAAGGGTCAGGACCTTGTCGTTGTTGCCCTGTTTGAAATTGAGCTTGGGATTGTAGGTATAGGTCGGGTTCGAAACTACCCCCTGACCGTATGTGTTCCGGATGGCGATGGGTTTTCCTCGCTGCCAATGGTGGCAGGATAGGCCGCCAGAAGGGACCCGTCTTCCGTGTAGGCGCGAACCTGGCCTTCGGCCTTGTCCACTTCGAGCCTGACGGCTTTCCCGCGCTTGCCCGGGCCGAGATCGGGCACGGAGATCGTTTCGCCCTCGGCGAAGGTCGCCCCCGGATTGAGTGCCTTCAGAAAATCCTCGTCCATGTGGAAGCGCTCGGCCAGGGCCTCGCTTGGACGAGCGTAGCCGAGATACTTCATCTCGGCCATTTTGGCGTAGTCCTTCGGAATGGCACCCACTACCGTGGAAAGATCGTCCGCCGTGACGACGTAGCTGCCGATCACCTGCTTGTCCCCGTCTATGGCGGCGATGACCTGGGGCCCGATCTTTCCGTCGACCGGAAGGCCACGCATCAATTCAAAGGCTGCGATGGCGTGCCGCAGGTTGCCCCCATCAAGACCGTCAATTACTCCTGGCGACGCCCCTGCCCTGTCCAGCAATACCTGCAGGCGGACAATGGACGGTGAGGGCGTGTCGCTCACGGCGGCCGTGGTGAATTCCGTAGAAGGGGCGGCGGCACCGACATTGAACGTGCTACCGGTGGTCAGCGGATCGATCTTCGAATCCCGGGGCGCATACGTCGGCGAAATTGCGTCGAGGGGCGCTTCGTTGACGGTATCGGGGGTAAGCAATGACGCGGCGTGAGCTGGTGAGATGACCAACGTTGCCGTGCCAGTGCCAAGCGCCGTGCTGAAGGTGAGTACAAGTAGGCCGAGGCCGCGACGCATGTGCAGTGTCTCCTGGCAGCGAAAAGAGGCCGCAAGCGACATTCTTCCGGATTGGTTACTGATCTCTTAACATCGACGTCCACTTGAACCTCACTGTCCCTGCAGACCTGCGAGGGGGGGTTAGCGCCGTGACGCCCCTGGGTTCCGACGTCGTTCAGAAAGCATGCGATCCGCCCGGGAGGAGCCAGAAGACTCCGATCCGTTCCTTGCGCGCGAACCCGGATTACCGAAGCTCGGACGCGAGATGATCAACATCACGGTACCGGTCGTGGATCAAGCTGGGAGACCCCGACTGTAAGGCGCAGCGGAATTCTCGACGGTACAGAAGCAATACGTCGTTGGTCTACAGGCCAGGGCAAAGGTCTGCTAAGCCCCAGGTCTCGATAGGTTGGCGTTCAGTGCCTGATGCCGGCGCCGTGCTGCGTCTTAGCCCGTTGAGGGCTTTCGCCAAAGGAGCAGGGATGGGGACGGAAAATCTCATTCTAAGCCTGACAAGATGCGGACGATTAGTTGCTGCCAGCTTGGCTGAATACAACCGTGCCGTCGTCCTTGCGAACCTCGACCGCTACGATACCGCCTATGTTTCGAGCGGAAAAGGTCGCCAGCGCGTTATCCCGTGCAGCTTTCTCGGTCTCGAACGACGCTTTCTCGACGATGCCTTGCTTGCCGTACCAAATCACAGTGTAAGCCAAACGTTTCGGCGTCCTTCTCTGCCTTAGTTTTCTTCGCGCGCTCGCAAGGGGTCGAAAGAGACCGGCGGGACATTACGCCTTGGGCAGGATATTTCAAATCCATAGATCAGACGTATCTCGGCGGGAAAGTTCGAACCGAGAGGTGAGCAGGTTTGAGGCAACGCCTATCCCGATCTCGCGTGGGTCTTGATGCCCTGCCGCCTCCGGCATCGACATTGTAGGAAGCCCGGCAGTAGCGACATTGTCCGACTAGCGACCGGTTTTTGGCCGCTTTGATTTGTTTAGTCAGGCGTTGAGTCTCTCCGCGCCCGAGGCCATTCGATCGTCCCGGAGAAACCGGTGTGTGTATGCAGAAGGCATTAAACGACGTCATGCCAATTTTTTCAGTGAGGCACTCGACTGTCTATCGTTACAGCCGACCTGTAAGGTTTGGCGAACACCGGCTGATATTCAGACCGCGCGACAGCTTCGACCAGAGACTTCTAGACCACGCCATGTCCATTGATCCCGAGCCGAAAGAGCTCCGGTGGATCCACGACGTTTTTGGAAACTGCGTTGCGGTGCTCGATTTCAAGGGGGCGGCTAAAACACTGCACTTCGAAACAGCCATTCGGCTTGATCATACGCCTCAGCACGCCCCCGATTTCCGCATCGACGAAGCGGCACTCAGCTATCCGTTCTCCTACGAATCTGACGAGGCAGCCGACCTTTCCCAAACCATCATGCGTCATCATCCCGATGAAGGCGACGAGATTGGAAAATGGGCACGACAATTCTTGAGCGCCGGTGGCCAGACAGAGACGGGCACACTGTTGATGACACTCTGCTATGCCATCCACGAAAGCTTTGTGTATTCCCGTCGAACGGAACCCGGGACGCAACCCCCTCTTGTCACGCTACATCTGCGGCGAGGCACATGCCGTGACTTCGCACTCTTTATGATGGAAGCTGTTCGATCGCTTGGTTTCGCTGCGCGTTTCGTGACCGGATATATCTACGTCCCAACCCGAGACAAGTTGGAGGTACGAGGGGGAGGATCGACCCACGCCTGGTGCCAGGTCTATTTGCCTGGAGCCGGTTGGGTCGAGTTTGATCCGACCAATGGCATTGTCGGTAATCGTGAACTGATCAGGGTGGCAGTCGCTCGACACCCACGGCAGGCGATCCCACTTTCCGGCAGCTATTCGGGAAGTGCTTCGAGTTTTCTGGGCATGGACGTCGAGGTGAAAGTTACCAAGGAATAGAGCAGACTAGATCCTCACCCGTTGATTTTCGTGGAACCGATTGGTCAAAGCGGAGTTTGGTCGTCTCCTCAAACAAGACCATTGGAGCGACGATGCGGATACGCGCAGGGTACAATCTGACCTACGAGTGTCCGAAGCCAACGCCGATGCTGCTGGTCCTGGAAATCCACCCGTCACGTCGGGTCGACCTTCTGACGGAACAGGTGATCGGTTTTGATCGGCCGATCGAAGCGAGGGGCTACATCGACAGTTTCGGCAATGCCTGCACGAGGATCGAGGCTCCTGCTGGACTGACTAGGATTTCAACCACCTTTGAAATCTACGACAGTGGCAAACCGGACGTCGTCGCACCCGAGGCCATACAACACGATATAAAAGACCTGCCGGATGAAGTGCTAACTTTTCTTCTAGGAAGCCGATACTGCGATACCGATCGCCTTGGGGATTTCGCCTGGGCGACTTTTGGCAATACAAGGCCTGGATGGCCTCGCGTCCAGGCGATCTGCGATTTCGTTCACAACCACATAGCGTTCAACTACCAGAACGCCGACGCGCTGCGCACCGCCCATGGGGGCTTCATCGATCGAACCGGTGTTTGCCGTGACTTTGCCCATCTGGCGATTACACTGTGCCGCTGCATGAACATTCCCGCGCGCTATTGTACCGGCTATCTCGGGGATATCGGAATTCCCCCGTGCCAGATCCAATGGATTTCAGCGCTTGGTTCCAAGCCTATCTCGGTGGTCATTGGTTCACCTTCGACGCTCGGCACAACCACCCTCGCATCGGAAGAATCCTGATGGCGACGGGCCGCGACGCGACTGACGTTGCCCTCTCGACCAGCTTTGGGTCGTCGAGCCTGACCCACTTCGAAGTTATTGCTGAAGAGGTGGACACCTAGAGCACGTCCTTGATCGATGAATCGATTGTGATGTGACGGCTGCGTTTTGTGCTTGATCCAACATCCACCTCGATGGTGTGACGATGGGAAGAGCATTGAGCGTGGGGCTTCGGTTGCGGGTCTTGAAGGCATCGGACGAGGGCATGTCGGCGCGGCAAGCGGCGCGGTTCGGCGTGGGGGTGTCCAGCGCGATCCGCTGGATTGCGCGGGCGAAGATCGGCGAACTGGCGCCACGCCGCGGCGCCGCCGCGCCAGCCTCGATGCGCATGAACTTCATCGTCGAGTGATCGAGGAGCGCAAGGACATCACGCTGAACGAGATGGCGGAGGGGCTCGTCGCCGAGCAGTCGGTGCGGATCAGCCGCAGCACCTTGAGCGCCTAGCTTCGGCCACGGCTGGACATTCAAAAAAAAGGAGTCCGCGCACGCACTGGAGCAGGATCCGGCGAAACTCGTGTTCATCGATGAGACCGGCCTCTTCACAAAGATGGCCCGCCTGCGTGGAAGAACGCCGCGCGGCGAGCGCTGCCGGGCCTGCGTGCCGCATGGCCACTGGAAGACCACGACCTTCACCGGAGCGCTGCGGCTGACGGCATGACTGGGCCCTTCATCTACGACGGCTCAACGTGTTCCTGGCCTATGTCGAGCAGGTGCTGGTCCCGACATTGACGGAGGGCGACGTAGTCGTCATGGACAATCTGCCCGCCCCTAAGGCCGCCGGGCGTGCGCGACGTCTTTGTCAGTTGCCTGTAACTGCGGTGCTTGAGCCGCTTGGATATGGTGATCTCAAATGGCTAGCAGGAATGTTAAACAGAGCGCTCATGTCTAAATGACGCCCGCCGTTCGACATCGCCAATCACGCACCGAAACCTTTCCCGACAACACAGCTCCAACAGGGATTAGCGTGAAGATACGGCAAGCTTACCAGCGGCGGCTCGCGGTCGCCAAGCGCATGCATTGTGCCGGAACGACACCGGCGTGCTAGCTGACCATCGATGTTAATATCGCGGCCTTTTATCGGAAACCACGACCAGCCTCCCTCCAACATTCTGGCAGCGTTTGCAGACAAGCTTCGATGCCAGCCGCTTTTCGGTGATGAAATCATAGTGCGTTCCGTAGGTCTCAATTAGACCATCGAGATCGAGCGGACGTAGATGACCGCATCGGGGATTGCCGCAATATACGCTGAGGCCCATGCCTTGATCGCGAAGCTCGCCAAGGTTCGCGTGCTGAGCGATCGGCAGGACAATAGCTGCCGTGTCCGCGGGATGAACCGCTGCGCGATCAATGACGCCGATTGCCTGGACCGCCTTATCTTGGGCGACGCCGATGAGGGAATCGATCTCTTCCATTGCAGCGGTATGCCCGCGGACAAACAAGGCCCTTCGCAGCACGTGCAGCGCATCTCTTGTCTCGCAAAGTGTCGTCCGGAGCGTGAGAGGCATTTCGTGCTCAATTCTTCATGTAGCTGTCGGGAAGGCATTCGGCTTCAATGGCCGCCGCTATGAAGGCTCGGTGAACTTCCCTTGTGCTGCAACATCCCGCCCGTTCCCCCACCAAGGCGGCAAGGGCGGCTAGAAACATTGGGCCATCGGATGGCCAGTCGTTCGCCAAGGCGTCGGCCATTTGAGGCAGCGTAGCAAGGACTGAGATCGTGCCGTCCCTGTTCGCGATCGGGATCCCCGAAATATGTTTGGCTGGCTGATTGTCACTGCATAGCTCCCGCTGGGGCGGGAGAATGTTATGCTCTCTCAAGCACCAGCGCCCGTACAATGGCTGATGACAAACTTGTTTAAGCACTTAAACAAGTTCACGTCCATTAACTATAGGGCTGCAGATTATTTACTTTGCATCGGTACCTGCGGATTTGACTCGCTACCCGAATGTCGGAAGCGTACAGTTGGGCCGTCGCTCGGTCTTTAACGGCAACGAGCGCTTGAAAGAGTCGATCACGCTTTCGCCCTCTGAGGGAGTATGCGAGATGACCATTCGCGGAACGGCTGACGAAATACAGTTGGCAACACTCACCAGGATTTTGGACGACTATTGCGAGCAGGCCGGGATCGAAGGCTCCCACCCAGCACGGGAGCATCTGGCGCGGCGCCTGATCGCTCTTTTTAGCGGCGGGATCGATAGTCCGGACGACATCAGAATGGCCTTGGATGGCGCTGTGAAGGACTGGAGCGGGACATCTGCAGCCAATCCTTCTTAGCCAAGGCCGTCTTTTCCAGCAGGTGTTTTAGGAGGTTCGGTGCGGTGGATCGAGAATTCCGAAATCGACGGATCGCGCCCCTTGCAGTCCATCATATCCGGTCGCCGACTGACCGAGCCGAAGCAACTCCCGCACCGCGTCAGATCGGCTCGACATTCTTTTCTCAAACCGCCAAGCGTCCAAGACGGCGAGTTCCTCGGCATTGAGCATGATCTGTAGACGGTATGTTCGCTTACGGGGCGGCAAGGCGCTCCTCTTTCTTAGAACTGGAATGCCATACTGACGTCCTGATGGAGGCGCCGCGCCTTCGCATGACTACCGCTCCTTCAATATTCTGGCCTCTCCCAGCAATGATGATCTATCCGTGCCAATCACTTTGATCAGTCCACGGGCCTGCGCCTCGGTGATGCCTGTTTCCCGCGCGAGGAACCGGACGAGAAAATCCTCCTGCTCCTCCCTATCCCCGCGGTCGCGTCGTTTCTGATCGGCGATGTAGGACGACTTGGGCTGCTCAAGTGAGCGGGGCAATGGAGCATCATCCTGTACCGAAACAGCCTTCACATTCAGCCCAGCTTCCTTGGCAGCCGTCAGAAAGGCGCGCCGAGCATTCTCAACATCTTCGGCTGTACCCAGAGGGCCCGTGCAGGCCTGAAGTGCAGCCCGATATCTTCGCCCGTGCGATTCCGGCCAGCATTCCATCATGAAAATGGCGACCTCGGAGACGCTGCTCAAGGTGCGAAACTCCCCCACCTTTTCCGTTTCAACCATGATTGGAACTGCAAAAAACGGGTCGTGCATAGGTACCCCCCTGGCAATTCCAGGAGCGAACGGCGGAGCACTGTTTTCGTTCCGGTCGCCGCGAGAAAAGCACATCGGACCATGCGTCAATAGGCATGTAGACGGGTCGCCGGGCGGTCGCTAAACACATCCAATGGATAACAAGCGGCTCGACCACAAACTGGATTGTAAGGCGTGCGGGACGATCCAGATGGACATTCCCGCGGGTGCTGAAGAGCACACGCCGATTCACTGCAGGAAGTGCGGTGGCTACCTCGGAGAATGGGGAGCACTGCAGGACGATTTTTATGCCCAGACGCGCGGCATTGAGGCCTTTGACCTGAACAACGGCAACATCACCAAGAAGTAGCCTTTGGGGGTGATGCTCCTGATGGTCGGCTGAAAGCGTGGTGAGGGTGATGATGAAGCGGCCGATCCACTACAACTCCATCCACCATATCACGCCAGTGCCACCACGATGCCGACGAAACAGAACGCGACCCCGACGCTGGGCATGGGTTGCAGGGCATGGCTTTAGTCAGCCAAGCTGGCATCCGCGTCGGGGATAGTCTCGTAGACAAGCCGGTCTCCTCCTAGATCTCGACGCTGCTTATCCCGATCATTTGGGGTCGGCGAATAGATTTTGAGTGAACTCGGCAACTGAGATAGATGTCGGCGCCGACCGTTTCGGCGACGTTGCCGGAAGCCACTTGTGAAGGAAGTTGGTGCCGCGTGTGCTCATGAGTGGATAAAGCGCGCGGCTTTTATTAGGTTCCGTTTAAAGACATTCCACTAGGGAAGAACGCATCCCGTACTCAAGGTGAACGAAGCGTTCTATAACCGCGTGACCTAGTTGAGATGCAGGCGCGGGTCTTCCTCGCCCGCTTTCCCTCGACCATGCGGACAAACCATTCGCCGCAGGCTTCGTTCACTACAACCGTTTAGTTTTGGGTGTTTTTGACTGTGCCGTCCATCGCAATGCCTCGCGCCAGGACAGGAAAAATTCCGGGATTTATAAGACCGATTTTATCGGTCTTTCAAGTGGAGTTTTTGGACGGTTTTTACCAATTACAGAAATCGTGAAAGCCCGCGCCTCTGTGGGAGAGCGCGGGCCGATCGGAGGCCCGATCTTCGGCAGGCAATGGAGGGCACCGCCTACCGCTCGCATCAACCTTTAGCAACCAGCAATGTTCCGAATTCCTAGATAGCCCGGCCTGCTTATCGAGGGTGACACAGGATTTGGCACGCCGGGCTATGCCCCGGCCTTTGTGGGGGGACAAAGCGCGCCCATTGTGCGTACGATGAGAGATCGGCAGCAAGCGCTCATGCTTCGCGGAATCCTGCAATGAGGCAACCGTGTCGCCTCAACCCTGATAACCGCGCTCGGCGCCGTAGCCTTACTGCGCGTGAGAATCCGCCAAGCTAGGCCCATCCCCAGCCATCGCGGTTCTTTATCGCATCGAGGAGACCTCGTGGCCCGTTCTCGGCGTTGAGCCGGAACGGGCCAAGGAGCAACAGTCACAAGCTAAAATCGCAGGACGACTGAAGGGCCGCGTCTGCGATAGCACCGGACGCGGCGGCGACCATGTCGCCAGTATCTCCTACAAACCCGTCTCCAACCCCGCCGGCGGTGATAGCGGCGATGGTGCCAGTGCCGATGGTACACTTGCTGCACTTCTGCCTGGGGATCTTCGTCGATGGCCTCGGTTCGTGGGGCGTCAAGTTCATCGAGGACACCGCTTCCAGCGCCTGGAACACCAGCCATGGTTTCGATTGGCCGAAGAGTAACTGCGAGAGCTGCTGCCCCGGCCACGCCAAACATTGCTGTCAAGAAGGATCGCCTATCCATTAATGCCTCCCAAGTTATCGTTTGCGGAACAAGGCGCAGGGCTTGCCGAATGAAGCTCCAGCGCAGGTCTATCGAGGACCCGCCGCCACCGCAGTGGCTGGCGGGTCCTATCAGCGCAGGAAGGGACGTGGCTGCGCCAATTCATGAGATGTCAGCCAAGCACCATACCCATCACCAGAAAGGTGACGGCTGTCGCGAAAATTGGCGCGAGCAACCAACGCGCTTGACCAATGCTTTTATCCATCTGTTTTCTCCGAATTTGGAGAAACAACTAACTAAAGCCTAAGCCGTTCCGCCTAGTCACAGGTGTAGGACCATTGCATTTATTTCAATGGTACTTAGTCTTATAGGGCTTCGGGCCGAAGTCCGGTACAACACGAAGCATAGTTATCCACAAGTTGACAAGATCGATAAAACTGTCTGGATTTTATCAATGTGTAATCTGTCTAGGTCCCAGCGACAACGCAACGAACTCGGCGTGATTTGACGCCCTGCCGGCATATCGGGTTCGGTGCACTACCGCGCGCTTCGTAAGGTCCATGAGCCCTGTTGAAATCGATCGAGACCATCACCGGGAAAAGGCGCCTTTTATTCGGCTGATCGGTCCATCCGCATGACTGCGTCGATCAGAGATCAGAACGTCCAAACCTTCGCAGGCTTGGTTCTGCTCAAAGCCCAAGACCTATTCTAGCAACCATCCGCTTTCAGGGATCGCACCATCCGAACAACAACTGGGTCATACGGGACTTTTTCCGATCTGCTGTAATTTATGGTGAAGAGTGCGGCACGGTCGTTGCAGATCGCTATAGCGCGGACATATCGAATCTGGCCATCCTTAATGCCCGAGTAACTCGCCCACCTCGGGGTGACGCGACGGTAGGTCAGCTTCCAACCGACCTTTTCGTCCTCAATCATGCGGTGCTCGATCTCAGCGGGAAAACTGGCGTTCCCGAGTCTGGCACCCCACACAGCAAGGAAGGCATCGTTTTCGCCTTGAAAAGCCGCGCCTTGGTCCGAACGCTGCGTTAGGACAAAACCCGGCGGAACATCAAATGTAAAACCGAACTGCCTGACACCGAACTGCTGCCACGCCTGGGCCTGAAGAAGCGTGCTGCAAAATAGGACCGGAACTAGGCTCAGCAGAAAACGTACCATGACGGGAAAAGGGTAGCCCTGCGATTCCGTTCCATCAGCAACAAATGATATTCCCAAGACAATAGGGCCAAATCGGGATGCGCCTTTAGCGGCCGAGCGGTAGCCTTGAAAGCGTAATCAGCTCCGCTTCATCAACCACGCCGGCCATATAGTTGGCGATGATCCGGGAGGCCAGTCTGCCCTGCGCATCAGCTGATTGGTCTGCGAGTTTCAGCTGTTCGAAAACTCGGCCCAGCAATGCCAATTCGGCAGGATCAAAAATCCCCGCGTCCACAGCTTTTCGTCTGATCGGCATGGCTACGCGTCCTCCTCCTGCAACCAAGCGTCACGTAGATCTTACTTGCCGTGCGAGTGCCTCTTCTTCCAGCGTATGAAGCTTTTCCCGAATCTCCTCCGGCTCGGCATGCTCTAATCCGACGACGTCATTTCTGGTTTCTTCCAGGGAGACGATGATTTCGTCAAGTTTGGCGTGAATGGCAGCTGTGTCGCGATAGCCTTGGATCAGCACCACGCCAGTGATCACGATGGCCGCAACCGACAATGCGTAAGTGACTACATTTGTCAGGCCGAAAGGGACCAGCGCTGTGCAAAGCAACATGGCGATAAGCAGGACATAAAAACCCGGAGGGCGAGATAGGAAGTCCCCCGCTAAAAATAGGTAGCGGTTCATATCCAGGCTGAAGTCAAGAGGACGACCAGTGCCGTGAAGGCGACGGAAATAGGCACTGCCGCGAGCCAGCTCGCCTCCAGGAACCAAGTCTCCTTGTTACGAAGCATTGGACATCCTCCTCTTATGTTCTCTGCAGCCGCCAAACAACACCCACCGCTCCTGTTTGGAGCGGCGGGCACTCCGATTATTCGATGATCTGCACGACCTTGCGGGTGTCTGGGTCGACGAGAACTGCATGGTCTCCGACAACGGTGTACTTGTACCGGACGTCCGGAACGTCGATCGTGTGGAGCTCAACGGTATCGGGAAGCGCCGTACCGACGTTGAGTTCGACACCGAGCAAGCTTACCGACGCCAGCTTCTGCTTGTGAATGTATTCGCGAACGACGGTCTGCTGTTCGGGCTTGAGAACTATCACGTCCTCAGCAAACGAAGTGCCGATGCCGGCCATGAGAACGAGGGCGCCGGCGGCGCTGACGAAATATTTGGTCATGATAGTCTTCCTTCACAACAATCGGTTTGAGAGCTTTGGATGCGAGTGATCAGCCGCCACTGGCCGGGGCTGGGGCAGCAGGCTTTGCCGGTTCGGCTGGAGCTTCCACCTTAGGCGCTTCAACCTTTGGCGCTTCCGCCTTTGGCGCCTCAACCTTGACATTGATGTCCTGACCGCCGCCACCATGGATATTGATGACGCCGGTAAATATCAGCAAGACTACGATTGCGATAAGTCCAATAACGACAGCAATCGCAGTGCCGCCGCCCCCACCAGAATTAACAACAGTTGGGCCGTCAGCCATGAATTCCGCTCCTATTTTAATTGCCTACATTGAACAACGGTCGCCACGGGTTAGCGTTCCACTGAGGGGGCTTGGGTCTGAGAGAGGGTAGGACATTGGTCTGATAGACTTCGGACCGAAGTCCCAAGGTAGGAACAATCTGCCTGCATTCCAGTTCGGGTTCCTGGCGAGTTGGCCTGGTGCTGTCGCCATGTTGAAGAGGTACCCAACTTATCGGCGCTGGTGCAGCGCTTATGCTGTTGGCAGGCGCTGGCGCTGTCGCAGCACAGGACGTGATCATCACACCGGAACAGGACACGGTCGTCCGCGAATACGTGAAGAAGCAGCCGCTGGCCTCCCTGAAGCTTCCGGGTGTGGAACTGAATGTCGGCACGGCTTTGCCTGACACAGTTGAACTTCACGAGGTTCCCAACGTCAAATATCGCTATGTCGTGGTCGACAACCGCACCGTTCTGGTCGACCCTGGCACCCGGAAAATCATCAAGGTCTACGACTGATGAAATAGCTGTCGCCCGCCGCCATGACTGGCGGCGGGCTGCGGCTTCACATAGCCAACCAGGACGATTAAAATGATGAATGACGTCGAGACTTCGCCAGCCCTCGATAGCCGATTGGCTAGTCTCAAAGCCAGAATGCGCGACGCCCGCATAACAGAGACTGAGATGCAGACCTTCCAACGAGTCGCATCCATCATGGGCGACAGGAGCGGTCGAATTGACGGCGATGACCTCATTGCAGCTTCGTTCTTTCTCGATGGCCAGCACGACGACCCCTAAGCCTTTATCCGACATCAAATCGCTCACGGTTCTTGGCGTGATTTCGGACGCCGGAATACAGACGCGTCGGCTGGCACTAAGGGCATTGAATAACGAAGCACATTTTCATCGCGATCCTGCGCATGCGGGCATTTGGAAAATATTGCTGAGCTTTCAGGAAGTTGGTCCATTCGTCGAAGCCGGGTTTGTACGTTCCCGAACCTTGATTGGCGCCGCCGGCGGTGATTGGTTTCAACTCCGATCTACGGGAGAGCAGCGCGATGTCAACACCGTTGGCGATCTTGCCGAGAATAGCTATCGAGGGTCTCGGCGCGATCGTGATAAGATTCTGGTGAAGTCACAGTTAGCTTGGTCCGGCGCGCCAAAGCACCTCGCCAAGATGTACGGAGGGGATGGCGTCCGAAGACGGACCTGACCACGACGTATGATGGGCTCCATCCCGCAAGGACTTATAATCATAATCGTGCATGATCCTTGCGAATAGTAGGTCCGTGGTGATGATTTCTGATTGCACCCGATTGAGTTCGCTCATTTGTTTTTGCCTTTACTCGCCATACCAACCTACAGTATAGGCATAGGTTCCAGGACAAACCTAAGTTGCTTCACTCGATCAGCGCCACAGGGCTCAATCTGAGGCGGCAGCGGCAGGCGGCTGGACGTTCGCAAGAAGAGCTGGCTGACCGCGTGGAAGCCAAATGGCATCTATATCAGTGCGTTGGAACGCAGCGTCTACGGCGACAATCGACCTCGTCGACAAGTGGCAAAATTCTCGGGATCGAGGCCGCGGACCTTCTAACGCGACCTCCATTGCGCACTAGAAAGTAGAGAAACCGATCCCTTGTATCTTGTAGGGCAGTTGCCTCGCTAGCCAGTTGAGGCCAACGAATGGCCGCCGTATTTGTAATCGGCAATACGCTGAGGCTCCGCATTGGCACCGTCAATTTCGGCCAAGATGCTGGGCCGCGCATCAGCTTTGGCGGCGACCCTAGTCCCGATGAGGCACTAAGCCCGACCGGCCGTCGCCCAGTCGCATCGCCGGGCGGCGAGAGCTTACTTTTCAGGAGCATGGCGTTTATTTGCAGGCATATGGCTCTAGTGGCCTCAATCATTGAGGCCGATTCATCTGCGATTAGTACATTTAAGAGTAGCCTTCGCAACTTCAGTTCACAACTTCCTCTTTGCTTTCTCCAAGCACCAAACCGGAGGAGCTCTGTTTGGTCACGAAATCATCCGCGAAAGCCGCCGAAGCGCCGGATTCGCCCGGTCTAGCCGCACTGGCAAAACTGGCGACTGCTTCCTACCAAACTCTTGAGCATGAGTTTGGAGCTAGGATCGCCGAACTCGAAGGCCAGGCGCTTCGATTATCCACGCTGATCGACAACATCTCGCAAGGCATCTGCTTTTTTGACGCCGATGAACGGCTGATATTGTCCAACCGACGTTATGCGCAGATCTATCGCATTGCACCCGAGCAAATGGGGCCGGGTCTGACGCTCGGTGAGATTGTGGAACGACGTGTCGCCGCCGGAACATCCGCTATGTCAGCCGACGACTATCTCGCATTGGCCCGGACGGTCAATTCGGGCACCGCGTCGAGAACATGGACGACCAGCCTAGCAGATGGGCGGACAATTCAGGTTTGTCACCAACCTATGTCCGACGGCGGTTGGGTCTCAACGCACGAGGACATCACCGAACTTGCCACCAAACGCCAGATCGTCGACGAGCGCATCTCGCTGCAAACGTTGATCGACTGGGTGCCCGACTATCTCTGGGTCAAGGATACGCAAAGCCGTTTCGTCGTGGTGAACAGCGCCCTTGCAGCCGACAGTGGCCGCGTCAAGACCAGCGATATGATCGGCTTGACCGATTTTGATCTGCATGCTCCGGAACTGGCCCAAAAATTCCGCCTCATCGAGCAGAATGTCCTCAACAGCGGGCAGCCGATGATCGACGAGGAAGAGTATGTTGTCGATGCGTCGGGCGCCGGCAAATGGCTCTCGTCGACCAAGGTGCCGTTGCGCAATGTCCAGAATGAGATATTCGGCCTGGTCGGCATTGCTCACGACATCACCGCCCGCAAACAAGCGGACATCCTTCGAAACGGACAGGCGCAAATCCTGGAAATGATCGCGATGAGTGCTCCGCTTGAAGATGTGCTCGATAGTCTCATGCGCCTCGTGGAATCCCAGTTGAGCGGGATATTCGGTTCCGTCTTGCTGCTCGACAAAGACGGCATCCACTTGCGGCACGGCGCCGCGCCGAGCCTGGCGAAAGACTATACCGTTCTCATCGACGGGATCGCCATCGGTCCCAAGGTAGGGTCCTGTGGGACCGCCGTTGATCGGCGGGAACCGGTCATTGTCGCCGACATCCTGCAGAATCCCCTATGGGAAGATTACCGCGAGCTGGTGGCGCCCTACGGCTATCGTTCGTGCTGGTCGACCCCGATCCTGTCGCATCAAGGTGCCGTGTTGGGTGTCTTTGCGATGTATTCGATGACGGTGCGTGAACCGGCCGAAGCAGAGACCCGATTGATTGATTTCACGACCCGCATCGCCGGAATCGCGATCGAGCGCAAATTGGCTGAAGATCAGATCCACTTCATGGCCAATCATGATGTGCTTACCGGACTTCCCAATCGCGCCTTGCTGGAGGACCGGCTATCTCAAGCGATCCTGTACGCGCAGCGATACGATCGCTGGGTGACAGTGGTGTTCATCGATCTGGACAATTTCAAACTCGTTAATGACACGCTGGGCCATAATGCCGGAGACGAACTGCTGAAGGCTGTCGCCGGCCGCATGGTCGAATGCGTAAGGGCGACCGATACCGTGGTGCGGCTTGGCGGCGATGAATTTGTCATCGTTCTGTTCGACCAGCCTACGAATGTCGATCTCATTTCGGAGACCTTGCAAATGATCCGGGCAGCGATTGCAGCGCCGGTTCATATCGGAGAGCATCACCTGAGGACGACGGCCAGCATCGGCATTGCAAACTATCCCAAGGATGGGACGAGCCCGGATAGGCTCCTGGCCAATGCCGATGCGGCCCTGTATCGAGCGAAAGAATTCGGCCGCGACAATTTCCAGTTCTACGCTCCCGAATTCAACACCAGGGCGCATGAAAAATTCGTGCTTCAGGAGGAATTGCGAAACGCCGTGGCCCGCTCGGAATTCGTCTTGCTTTATCAGCCGCAAGTCGATCTTCGCTCGGGGCGCGTCTTTGCGGTAGAAGCGCTAATACGCTGGAACCATCCGACATTAGGCATGGTAGCACCGATGACGTTCATCCCGACGGCCGAGGAGACAGGTCTGATCGTGCCGATCGGCGACTGGGTCCTGCACGAAGCCTGTCGACAAAACAAGGCCTGGCAGGATGCGGGTCTGCCGCCGATGACCGTTTGCGTCAATGTGTCGGCACGGCAGTTCAAGGAAAAGAACCTGGTCGGACGTGTCGTCAATGCACTTACGGAGAGCGGCCTGGAGGCAAGCTATCTTGAGCTGGAGTTGACCGAGAGCCTCATCATGCAAGACATCGACCTGGCGGTCGCGACGATGAACGAACTGCAACATCTCGGCGTTCAGATATCGATCGACGATTTCGGAACGGGCTACTCCAGCCTCAGCGCACTCAAGAGATTTCCGGTTGCCCGGCTGAAGATCGATAAATCGTTCATCAACGACGTCGCCGAAGACGAAAACGATCAAGCTGTTGCGAGCGCCGTGATTTCGTTGGGTCAAAAGTTGAACATGAGGGTTATCGCCGAAGGCGTAGAAACCGACGATCAAATCGCCTTCCTGCTCAAAAACAATTGCGATGAAATGCAGGGCTATCATTTCAGCAAACCGGTCTCCGCACGGGATATAGAGAAATTGCTCAACGTGCCCGGCAACTCCTAGTCAGTCCTGAACCTGCGCTGCAATGAAGCACGTGCACCCGCAATGTCGCCTGAGCACGCGATGAGATTGTCGGCACCCTTATGAGGTCGTGACACCTGACATGTCTCCAAAGCAGCTTATGAAGGCGGCTAAGAAAGCCCGCCCAAAGGCCGCGAGGAAAGACACCGCGCCGCCGACCCCGTTGCGGGACATCGATCGCCAAGGAGTCGCCAAAAGTTGCCCACGGGGCCCCGGTCAGATTATGATCGATGATGAGCGAAAAAAAGATGATCTGAAGCGAGAGATTGACAGAGCGGTGACTCAGCTACGTGAGTGCGAGACCGCTATGCGCCTTGGCGAAAGCAGTCGCGCGCACGACATTGTTCGGGACACGATTGTTAGGCTGGAGCAACTGCTCCATGACGCCCGACGCCCCCCTCACACATGATGACGGTCTCCCTGTCGGACCGATGGTGAAGGCCCGCCCCCGGTGCCCACGTCGAGCAAGCATCAGCGCGAATATCAGCGGGTGTCCGCGCGTGAGCGCTACTGCAAACCGTGCGATCGTGGCCACCACATTGAGGCTATTCTGATTGAAACGCCCTCCCGACTCGACCTCAAACATGTTTGAAGCCGCTATTCCTTCGCGCTCACCAGATCAGAAAACACGCGCCTGCTTGGAAGTGCAGGCCAAGCGCAACCTAGGGGTTTCGCGGCCTTCTGGCGCGACCGACCGGCCTCCATCATCCGCCGTGAAATGGCTTCCTGCTGCTGGCGCAGGTGGTCGCTCAGCAGCTTGTTGCGGGTGATGTAGCCTGCATTAACGCCCGGGATGGAGTGATTCATCAGAAGGTGAACGTCCAGCTCCGCAACGCCCGCAGTTTGGGCGATTGTGCGGAAAGTCTGCCGCAAATCATTGCCCCATTTCGACAGATCGCAACGCTTTTCCTTGTGCTCGATAATGTGACCGCTTTTGCTTTCGGCCGGGAAGAGCCATTCACGCGATTGCTCGCTATAGAGAGCCCTACCGATGCGCATGACACGAACCAGACAGCGGATCATGGCTCGGGAAAGCGGGATATCGAATGCCTTGACCTCGCCCCCCTTCGGCTTGGGTATGTGCAAGACACGCGCGCGAAAGTCGACATGCTCGACCCGCGCCTTCCTGATCGCTTCCGGGCGATGGCCTGACAGCAGCATGAACAGATGGAGCTCCCGACGAACTGGGTTCTTCAATGCTGCGAGTTGAGTGAACCAGTCCTCGAGATCCGAAAGCCCGAGCGCGGTATTGCGCCGATGTTCGGCATTCCAGTCTATGGCTGAAACCGGGTTGTCGGCAGGGAGTGTGCGGGCGACCTTGCGAGCATGGTTGTAGACGGCGCGCAGCGTTCGCATGCAGCCATTGGCGATATAGGCACCGTTCTCCTTTGAGAGTTTCTCGTGTCGCACAGTCACGAGGGACGGATCGTTACCCAGCTTGGAAACCGGCTCGTCGAGCCAATCGACCAATAGCCGCTCAATGTGATCGCGATAGTTGTTGATCGTCCCATCGCTTCGGCCTTTGTTCTTCATATGCCCGTCGCGATAGCGCTCCCAGGCAGTGCGCAGCGTGGGGTTCGTGATAGACGGCAGATCAACCGCTTCAGCATCTCCGTCCCGCTTGCGCGTCGACGCGCGAGGGTCAACGCCGTTGGCGATCTTGCCGAGAATGTCCTTAGCCTTCGCCCGCGCCGCGCGCGTTGTGAGTTCTCCAACCTCGGCAACCTTCATTCGGACGGAAAGACGCTTCCCCGCCTTCATTCGATCACCTTGGACAACGAACGTCTTTTTCCGTTTGCCCACGAGCACCATGAAACCCGGCAGATCGGTGTCGCGAGCAAAATATTGCCCTGAGGATGCCAGATCAAGGCTTGCGATGGCTCGGTCTGTAAGGGGGAGTCGAAGGTCTGTCATGAGATTAGTACGGGATTAGTACGACAATTGCGCTCTGTTAGATCAGACTCGATCTGTTGGTTTGTCCACGCTACCATAGCCGCGCAGTGCGAAAACTACAACAGCTTGAGCATGTTAGCACGATACAAATCGTATAACGACCGGCATTGGGAAAGGACAGGAAAGGCCGTCTGACAAATTCCTAATCTGTAGGTCACAGGTTCGATTCCTGTCGGGATCACCATTCAGTCACAGGTAGATATAGCCCATATCCGCTGGCTCGAAATTCGGCGGACTTATCCGAGAGTTAGCCGCAGCAGTCTCCGAACGGTCGGGCTGAGCCGCGCAATCCGTCTCTGTTTCCGCCGAGTTTTGAAGGTCCGTCTCTGTGACTGGCTTTCCGTGCCCTATTGTTTTCGTGACTGATGCAGGGGATCGCCTATGTCTCTCGCCGGATGGAGCTGGGTAGATTTGGGCTGTGACTAAAAGCCTAGGAGGGGGCGTTGCCGGTTCCAATCAACCGGAAGATCGGCGATCCGAGCGAGCCGCCGGGCGGTTAGACTGACAGGTTGGTTGCCCGCCAAGATGTCGCCCACGATCGCCGGAGAGAGGAAGGCCAACGGCAATGCCTTGCTTAGGTCAGCGCGATGGACACCGGTAGCTTTCGAGAGTCCAGAGATGCTTCGAGCCGATCCATTTGTGAGCGCCGACAGCATCGAGTGCGACCTAGCCAGCAGGTTGACGAGGCTCGGGTCAGGAGCTTTTTCGCGCGTTGGCTGATTTCCAATGATCAAGCGCGCCTCATTTCCACGCCTCTGAACCTGGTATGCGATGGTGATTTTGTGAGTCTCTGCCGCGGTGACAGGTCGTTGGGAGTTTGTAGAATCGGATTGTCCGTTGCCGCCCTGTGATCTTAGGATCACACTCACCAAAGCAGCAGGGTTGATTGCGAGCTCAATCGTCTGGGACGAAAGCGTTATCCTCAGGATCGCGCTTTTGACGATCGATCTACGCTTTGCACTACATCCTGGCGAGTCGCTCAAGAACCCGTCCGCCTTGTTCAACCCGCTCGCGATCGCCTCCTTAGAGGCGTATCGCTGGATCCATTCAGCCAGCAGTGATTTGCCTTTGAGCAAAGCAATTAGCTGCTGATCGACGAACGCTTCCAGTTCGTCGGCTGGAACTCGCCAGCAGGTATCGTCTTTGCGCCTTGCGACCTTCAGCCGGTTGGAGATGTAGTAGCGGTAGCGTTTGCCGTGATTGTTCGCATAGGCAGGGCTCAATCTGTCGCCTGTCTCATCGAAGAGGAGGCCCGTAAGCAGATGCAGGTCCGGGGCATTCGATCGGGAACGGCGTTTCGGCCCTTGCTCCTTCAACAGTGCCTGAACCGATGCAAACAATTCCGCGTCTACGATCGGCTCATGAGCGCCTTCGTAGCATGTGTTTTTGTGACGAGCCTGGCCGATGTAAACGGGGTTTGAAAGCAGGTGATAGAGTCGTCCGCGACTGACCCGGGCTCGAAGCGGCGTGGACCCGTCCACCGTTTGGCTTTGATTAAGCTCATCGGCCAAGGCCAGCACTGACTTCAATTCCAGATAACGCTGGAATATCGACCGGACGATTGTCGCTGCCGCTTCATCAACCACCAGCTTCTTATCAACTGCACAGTAGCCGAGCGGAACGGTACCGCCCAAGGGACGAAAACGCGATATGGCTATGCTGGCATCCATATGTTCGAGCGCACGTCCAGCCTTAGGCGCCCATCGAAGTCGCAGAACATCATTACGGAACAGCGATAAGCGGATCGGACGCCGGGCAGCAGACGTGCTCGGCCGAAGAATCTAGCGATTAGACTAGACAGTGATCGGTCGGGTCCTAAGCCAATTTCCGCCTGTCGCGCTCCACGTTATTGCAAGACGTTCAAATTTGAGCTTCCGCACTCATGCGTAAGCGGTCAGCCGATAACGTCAGGCCTAAAGTTCCAAGGCATGAGCATTTCGATTTCGGATGCCGGCCAGCCTTGAGCGATGCGGGTCAAGGTCTGCGAGAGCCAGTCGAGCGGATCGACGCTGTTCATTTTGCAGGTTTGCAGCAAGGTGGCTACCGTCGCCCAGGTTCGTCCACCGCCGTGGCTGCCGGCGAATAGACTATTCTTTCGCGTGATCGTCTGGGGCCTGATTGCACGCTCGACGATATTGGAGTCGATTTCGATGCGACCGTCCATCAGAAAGCGTTCCAGCGCCTCCCGCCGGGTGAGCGCGTAGCGGATCGCCTCGGCGGTCTTGGATTTTCCGGAGACCTTGCCCAGTTCCGCTTCCCATAGATCGAAGAGGCTCGCGACAATGGCCACGGACTTTTCCTGACGCAGCGCGGCGCGGCTTCCGGCATCCTTGCCGCGAACCTCGTCCTCGACCTTCCACAATTCGGTCATGGCGATGATCGAATCCGTCGCGGCCTGCGAGACCCCGCTGATGTGCAGGTCGTAGAATTTGCGCCGCAGGTGAGCCCAGCACCCGGCGAGCCGGATTGTTTCATTGCTGCCGGCTTTGGCCCGTGCCTTGACCAGGTTGGTATAGGCCGAGTAGCCATCCACTTGCAGGATACCGCTGAATCCGGCGAGGTGGCGCGCCACGCAATCCGCACCTCTGCTGTCTTCAAAACGATAGGCAACCATTGGCGGACTGGTTCCGCCATAGGGTCGGTCATCCCGTGCGTAGGCCCACAACCAGGCTTTCGTGGTTTTCCCGGAACCAGGGGCAAGGGTGGGCAAGGTCGTCTCGTCGGCGAAGACCCTTTCGCCCTCCTTGATGCGCTCCAGTATGTAATCAGCAAGCATCTGCAGCTCGAAGCCCAGATGCC
This sequence comes from Mesorhizobium loti, assembly GCA_014189435.1. NCBI lineage: Bacteria > Pseudomonadati > Pseudomonadota > Alphaproteobacteria > Hyphomicrobiales > Phyllobacteriaceae > Mesorhizobium > Mesorhizobium loti. The sequence continues at coordinate 6,996,186 of CP050293.1, read as the reverse complement.
CCATCCATTGCGCCATCAACGACCGGCTGATCTCGACGCCGTCGCGCAGATAGATCGCCTCCTGCCGATAAAGCGGGAGGCCGTCGGCGTATTTGGAGACGGCGATATAGGCGAGCAGCCGCTCCGTCGGCAGGCCGCTTTCGATGATGTGCGCCGGCGCCAGAGCCTGGACCACGCCGTCACGGCCCCGGAAGGCGTATTTGGGACGGCGCGTGACGATGACCTGGAACTTCGGCGGCACGACGTCCAGCCGCTCGGATCGATCCTCGCCGATCAGAACCTTTTCAAGCCCCTCGCAGTCGGCCGGGATTTCCGGCTCGACGACCTCCTCGATGCGTTCGAGGTGGGCAGCAAAGCCCTTGCGCGGACGCGGGGCGCGCTTCGGCTTGTTCCCGACCGCGCGGTCGAGTTCGCTCCGGATTTCCGAAAGGCCGGTCTCGACCTCTTCGAAGGCAAAGGAGGCCTGCTCGTCGTCGATGGCCAGGCGTAGCCGCTCGGAACGCGTGCCATGTTGCGTGCGCTGTAAAACTTTCAGGATTGACGTGAGATTGGCGATCCGCTCGCTGGCGCTTTTCTCGACAGCTTTCAGCCGGGCGACCTCCGCCTCAGATGCTGCGATCCGAGCGTCGGCGACTGCGATCCGGGCCTCGCTTGCAGCCTGCTCGCGAGCCATGGAAAGGATCATCGCCTTCAGCGCATCAACGTCGTCGGGAAGGGCAAGACCCGGTAGAACCATGGCAAGCAACAGAGCACAAAAACAGCCGCTTTCCCAACCGTTCCAGCCGCATGATTCATCTTGCCGCAGGCCGGTTTCAGCCCGTCGATAACGGCCGCCTGACCCTGGCCGGACGAATCTTTTTCCAGTCCAGTCCGGCCAGAAGCGCCATCAACTGGGCGTGGTCGAGACGCATGCGCGCGGCCGATATCCCCGGCCAGCAGAAGCTGTGATCTTCCAGAGTCTTCGAATAAAGACAAACCCCGCTGCCGTCCCACCACACGATGCGAACCCGGTCCGCACGCTTCGAACGGAATACGTGAAGTGCCCCCGAGAATGGGTCCAGGCCGCCATCCCTGACCAGCGCCATCAAAGATGCCGCGCCCTTGCGGAAGTCGACCGGCTGGCACGACACGTAAACCACCACACCGGAAGCGATCATGCCTTACGAACCGCGCGGATGATCCTCGCCAGGCGATCGGGATCGACATCGCCGCCGGCGCGCACCACTGCGTCGCCAATGACGATTTCCACCGTGTCGCTGCCCACCGCTTCAAAGCGCGTGAACTTCGCCGGCTTGCTCGCTCCCTCCGTCAGTGGCGCAACCATGCCCGACGAAAGCGCCTTGCGGCGCCACGCATAGAGCTGCGAGGGGTCCAGCCCCTCGGAACGCGCAACCGCCGAGACATTGCCCCCTGGCGAGAACGCTTCGGCGACAAGCCGTGCCTTCTCTTCGTCCGACCGATGGCGCGGCTTGCGTCGGGACGGCACAGGCTCCGCCGTCAAAATCTCGAATGTTCGATGATGGCTCATACTGTCGCTCATAGGATTCTCCGCATGATTCATGCTGAAAATGAGCGATCAACCGCCTGCACGCTACGTGGGGATGCCTACGCGCTTACACTCATGCTTTGTCGAGAGTATCTCCTGTAGTCATTTAGACCTTCTGCGCCGCGAGGTCCCGCCGTTCTGAATGGCCGTCGGCGACGATGACGAAGAAATAGGAGAACGCAATGACTCGCAGTCATGTTGAACGTCTTGATGAGTTCAGGGAAATCCTGGTCGCGACTCGACGCGAAGGAGTCCGTAACGTGCACCATACTCGCGACGCAATGCGGGCAAGTGGCTTTCAGATCGGGGACAGCGACGGCTCCAGCTACGGAGCCGAGCTGAAGGCGCTCCAAGAGGAAATTGAGGCAGTCGATCGCGCCATCGAAGACGAGAAGCGGCTGGCCCTGGCCCTCGAGAGCGCCGCCCAATCCCGACGACCGACCAAACCGAGAATCGTGAAAGGGGCATAGATTCAGATACGGCTCTTGGCGCCCGTCGATCGCCTTCGGCACCCTGCCGATCAGGACAATGCCGGCCGGGTGCGTGCATCGATAGGCGCGTGTCGCTCACGGACGAACGCGGATGATCGCCTTTCCATTCAAACTGTGGTCGCGCGTCTGCGCGCGAGCGGCGCGGCGGGCGGCGGCCGCGAGGTGATCCGCAGCTGAGAAAGGAGATCGCGGCATCTTGGAGCCAGCGTGCGTAGCAACCGCTGGCGCGATCATGACTAGCCGGTATGCTCACGCAGATGCCCCGAAATTAGATGTCAGTGGCTTTGGGACGGCCTGAATGCTGTGTTCCTGAAATGCTTGGTGTACTGCGGTCAACGCGGCGCGGCGGATCAATATGTGTTTGCCTGCTTTCGCCTTGAATTTGGCCCGGATGACCAATGTGCCGTCCTCAAGTTCGGCAATTCCCTGGCTCTTGAACGGCTCGAGCAGATCTCCGGCAAGTTCCGGATTGTCCGAAATATCCTGGCCGATCTTCTTGAAAATCTTGCGGACTTTCTCGACATCGGTGTTCAATGCAACGCGAAAGGTCAGTTTCTCGATCATCCAGTCGCGGCTGAAATTCTGGATCTTGCCAATCTGGCCATAGGGAATTGTCGCCAAGGCACCGCGCTGATGGCGTAGCGAAACCGACCGGACCGAGATTTTCTCTACGGTCCCTTTGGCGCCTGACGTTTCGATATATTCGCCAAAGCGGAACGCATCGTCGATCAGGAAAAACAACCCGGAGACTAGCCCGTCCTATTCACGAGCGGCCTGGTTCCTTGCCGCTTGGCGTTCGGTCATGAAGGTGTGAGGCGTCTTTTTCACCGCAGCTGAGACTGGACTTTGGAACGCGCTGGAGGGTCAAGGTATCGGGTTCGGTGGGGCTTTGATGCCCCGGCGCTCATGGCCCTGCGGGCTGCAGCGTGATGGCGATCGTTCGGAACAGACTTGCTTCGGGACAGGCGGCGGCGAAGGCCAGACGGATGCGCGAGACGGTTTCGGTGACGCGGGCGCCGAGCTTGAGAAGCCTGAGCCGCAGTGTAGAGAACTCGGCGTTGCACAGATGATGGGTCGTGGGCACTGCCTCGCGCAGGGTGAGCATCAACCAGTATGCGGCGGTGTGCAGGACGAGACGGACCTGGTTGGCAATCGGTGAGCGGCAGCTGGTGCGGTCGGAGGCGAGCTGGCTCTTGTGCATCTTGATCAGGTTTTCGGCCTGGCCGCGGGCGCAGTAGATCACATCGTAGACATGCTCGGCGGAGCCTTTGTCGAGATTGGTGACGACGAAGCGGATGTCGAGGCCGAGGGTGGTTGCCTCGATGCGGGCGCAGGCGCGGCGTTCCGTCCTCCAGGATTTCGCCTTGTATCGGGTCTCGGCATAGCCGCGCAGCACCGGCTTCTGCTCGAGCGCGCGGCGGGTGCGGATATCGTCGGCGGCTTCATCAACGAGACGCTGGAGAACCTTGTTGCCGGGCAATCCGAAGAGGTAGTCGACCGCATTGTCCTCGCACCATGCCATGACTTGCGCCCGGCCATAGTGGCCATCGCCGCGGATCAGAATGCGGGTGGTCGGCCAGCGGGCGCGGATGCGCCGGACAAGCCGGCGCAGATGGCCGCGGATCTCCTTGCCCGCCGGGGTCCTGCCAGGACGCAGGATCATGGCGACCGGGCGTCCTGTCGCGGCGTCGTAGATGTGGATCGGCAGGAAGCAACGCTCGTCGTAATGGGCGTTGAACAGCGAGAGCTGCTGATGGCCGTGAACGACATCCACCGTGTCGTCGATGTCGAGCGTGACGCTTTTGGGCGGCGCGGCATAGCTCGACAGCCACAGATCGACCAGCACCCAGCCGAGCCGGATGACGGTGCGCAGGTCGGGCAGGTTCTCGAGGCGCGAGCATGTCGGCTGCGAGCACAGATCAATCCCGCTGTCGGGCAGCCGCCCGCAGGCGAGCTTGAAGGCCGGGTCGGTGCGCAGCCGGTCGAGATCGTTGGCATCCTCGTAGCCGCATGCGATCGCAAAGATGCGGGCGCGCACAATGTCGGCCATGGCGTGCGTCACCCGCGCTGGATCGCGCGGATCGTGGATCGCGGCGGCCAGCCTGTCGGCCAGTTGCAGGCGTCGCTCGGCCGCTGCCAAAAGCATGACGCCACCATCCGAGGTGATGCGTCCGCCGTCAAACGCAGCTGTGATCTTCTTGCGTCCAACGGCTGGAAATGAGAGCGGCAGCAACGTATCATCGGTCATGGCGGGTGTGGCTCGCGAGAGGCGGTGGCAGGGTTGGCTTAGACAACCGAATCCTACGCTAAATCAATCGCTTAGGCTACATCCGCCAACCTCTCAGACGCAACGTCGTGCATAAGACGGGCTAGGTCCTTCACCAGCGTCTGCGAACCGAAGCCAATGGCAAGTCCGAACACACTCAGGCCGGCGATCAGCGGCCAGACATTGACCCCGATCGACACCAGGATCGAGAGCAGCGCCAAGGCCACAATGCTCGATTTGCCGATCGCGCTGAGCAGCGGCACCAGCGTGCCCAGCCGTGAGCGCGGTGCACCCACCTCCTCGTCGACACCCGCTGCGGGTAACTCCGCGCGCATGGCGCGAGCCGTCCCCGTGCCTACCACGTTCCACATAAACGCCGCCCCCAACATGATCAGCGCCACACCGGATGCGCCCTTGACGACCTCTCGCAGATCTATGCCGAACCCGGCAGCCAGCGGTGTCGCCCATAGTGTTCCCAGCATGGCAATCATGATAGCCACGACGGCGAAGCGGGCGGTCTGTCGCCCTGCCGCTGCCAAGATCGAGATGTCAGGGGACTCCAATCCGCGCTGCGCCCAGTTCCCGATCATTGCGTCGAGATGCGGCGCGGCGAGAAACATCAAGGTGGTCAGCAGAACGGCCGATCCACGAAGCGATGCTCCCAGGGTTAGCGCGGGCTGAGTGCTGAGCAAGGTGATTGTCAGGAACGCGATCACGATTGCCGGCCATATTTTGGCGAGACGGGTGCGCCAGCGGCTTCTGGGGCGCGGACCGGCGGCGGCGGCTGCCATGGTGCGTCTGTGCCTCCATACCACCCATGCAAACAGAAGGTAGATAACTGCGAGACGCTCGGCGCCCTCGACTGTTCAAACCCCGTTCAAAGACCGTTTTAGAGCCGTTTTAGGATTTGGCGTTTTGAATGAGTGCAATAATTGCACTCATTCACGAGCCATAGAGCTGGCTGTTCCAGCCGTACGACGGTTTGGAAACACGAGAAGAAGCCAAACCGGACGGTGGTGATTCGCAGTTCTGGCCCCCGAGATTTTTCCAAAGTCGCCATTCCAACACCCAGAGAGATCTACCCGGCATGCAGCGGAACGGTGGGGCAACTGGGAGTGGATCTCGCGTTCCGGCACCTCCGGGAAGAAGCTCAGCCGCCGACTCGCGCACAATCTGGACACCCTATGGCTCCGCTGCGCCAAATGTATTAGACTGATCTTATACACGTCCATCCGCGGGCGAGCGCCCGGAGGGTTAGACGATGACGGTCTACAGGCGATTGTTGCTGCCGATGGCCTTCCCGATCCGGGTCAGGCTTTTCGAAACCGGTTGGCTTCTGCTTGTCAGTCGGGCTCTGGTCGTTGCTTTCATTTCTTGGTTTGCCGTCGGTGCGGTGACGGCCGGGCCGCTCAACGACGCTGCTCGGGAGGGCGATGCCAGAAAGGTTGCCGAACTCTTGGCACAAGGCGCCAATGTGAACGATCGCGACGAGAGCCGTCAGACCCCGCTAATCGATGCGGCGCTTGCCGGCAAGACCGAGGTCTCCATTGCGTTGATCGGGGCCAAGGCGGACATCGAAGCCCGCAACGATCGTGGCTTCACCGCGCTACATGCGGCAGCCTACTCAGGAAGCCTGGACATCGCAAAATTGCTGCTCGACCACGGGGCCGAGGTCGACGCGTTGAGCACGCACAAGATCACGCCGCTGCATGTGGCAGCAGAGGAGAACCAGACGGCCATCGCGGAACTGTTGCTCGCGCACGGCGCACAGCTAGAGGCAATCCAGGAATACGGGTACACGCCTCTCAGCCGCGCGACATTTTTTCAGAGCGCCGACGTGATGGTCTTGCTCAAGAAGCACGGCGCAAAATGCCAACCTAGGGAGACGATGGGGTCGTCGTATAAGGTGTGCATCGCGCTCGGCAACTGACATCGAGAAGGTTACGGGAGAGGAACATGACAGAGAACCGTTCCAAGACGTTTGACAGCATGCTTTGCGCGGGACTGGCCGCCGCGTCTCTCCTGCTCTTCGGCACTGGGGTATCCTACGCTGGCGACGGAGTGAACACCGGATACTTCGGCAACGTCGCCATACTTGGCTACGATCCGGTGGCATATTTCACAGATGGTCGCGCGACGATGGGTTCGCCCAAGATCTCGAAGAAGTGGCTCGGAGCGACCTGGTATTTCGCCAGCGTCCAACATCGTGATGCCTTCATTTCCCAGCCGGTGCGCTACGCTCCTCAGTTCGGCGGCTTCTGCACGGGTGGAATGTCCGCGAAGGAGGCATCGGCGAACCTTGACCCGGAAGCCTTCCGCATTGTCGATGGCAAGCTCTTCCTTTTCTCTGGGAAGGAGGGCTTGGAGGAGGATTTCGATGCCAACCCGGCCCCTGTCATTGCGAAGGCGGAAGCCCAATGGCCGGCGGTGGCGGCGAATGAATTCAAGGCCCGAGAGGCAGCCAATTAGCTCAGGCGCGAGGTTGCGAGCCCGCGAGTTGCATGGAGCCCGTCACCGAGACACCGAGAAATACCAGACGGAAACGGAGTCCGGCCAAACATATTCGTCCTGCGTCTCGTTGCTCCCTTGGGGATTGCGATAGACCGGGGCGCAGAACTTGCGGCCGAGCAAGGTTGCGGTGGATTGCGTGCAGAAGAGGTTGCCATCCACGCTGAACGCGCCGGTGATGATGCTGCTTTGCGAACTCAGGGCGAAATCTCCATCTGCACTCAGCTCCATGACGAACGTCGCACCATTGTGTTGACGTCCGACCCATGTCCGATCACCTGTTAGGGCTCGTATCGCGGAGGCATCCAGGCGGTCCTCCGCCCGCCCGCGAAAATCGAAGCTCCGCTCGGGAATCCCGGCGGCGCGAAGGGCGTCCAGCCGGTGATCGAGGTCCTCTTCGCGCCGATGGTGGGCGTAAACGACACGATAAGCAGCGAGGTTCTGCTCGGGTACCTTGTTCAGGATTGCTGCAGCCGCATCGTGCGCCTCGGCCATGCGGCCAAGCCGTGCATTTGCCATGGCAAGCGTCTCGAGGCCGATATCGCTGCGCTCCTCCGACGGAACTTCGCTCAGCGCCTGCAGTGCCTTCTCGTATTGATGGTTCATGTAGAGCACGAAGCCGTAATAGTCGAAGACTTGGGCGCGTGGCTTTGGGTCGAGCTGCAACACACGTCCCATCGCCGCCAGCGCCTCCGGGTTCTGTCCCGCGTAGGTCAGCACGATCGCCAGGTTGAGCTCCGCCTGCGCGCCGTTCGGGTCGAGCCCGACGGCTTTCTTGACGGACGCGAGCGCCTCGTCGATTTCGCCATCCAGCATCTGCAGGATGCCGAGAACTGCATAGGCGCGCGAGGACTGGGGATTGAGCTCCAGTGCCCGCCCCGCTGCTTCATAGGCGCGCTGGCGGGCGACGGCGCTGAGCATGACCGTCTGGAAATCAAAGCCGAGCACGTCCACGGTGGCCCGAGCATAGCCCGAATAGGCGTCCGCGAACACAGGATCGAGCTTGATGGCCTTTTTATAGAGGGACAGAGCCTCACCGAGAGACCTGAAGTCGACCGCGTATGCTTTCTGCTCGGCGCGGGTGTAGAAATCGTACGCTTCGAGATTTCGGGTCGGCAGGCGGTTGATCTGGTCCTTTTCGCCTTCCGTCAGGCGCACCGAGAGAGCGTCGACGATGCGTCCGATCACTTCGTCCTGAAGGGCAAATATCTTGGAGTAATCGCGGTCATAGCGCTCGGCCCAGATGTTGCTCCCCGTTTTGGCATCGATGAGCTGAACATTGATCCGGACTGCGTCGCCCTCCCGGCGGACACTGCCCTCGACCACGTAGCGGACGTTCAACTGTTCCGCGATCTTGTCGATATCGAGGGATCGATCGTTGAAGGAGAACGCGGAGTTGCGTGCGATGACGAGGAGCCCCGAGATCTTCGAGAGATCGGTGATGAGATCGTCTGCGAGCCCTTCCGCAAAATAATCCTGGCCTGCCTTCTCGCTAAGATCGGTAAACGGTAGCACGGCGATGGAGGGCTTGCCGACCGACGAACCGACCGGGGGGAACCGTGACCGGGCAGCAGGGCAATCGCTTGCGGCCAGAGCATCACCGCAATCCCCGCTATCAGAGCCAAAACGAGCACCGTGGCGCCGATCACAGGCCATCGCCGAGAGCGCGACTTATTGGCTCCTGCGGTCTGTTCCAGCAGAACCCGATAGGCGCGGACCCGCTCCGGAATGTTCTTGAGACGCCGTTCGCCGAGCGACTTGAAGGTCAGGCCGAGCTTGTTGTGAGCCTGATCGTAGGCCGTTCCCGAGATGACGATGCCGCCAGGATCGCTCAGTCCTTCCAGCCGGGCCGCGATGTTGACGCCGTCGCCGTAGAAATCGTCCTTGTCGATGATGACGTCACCAAGGTTGATCCCGATACGGAACACTAGCTGGGTATCTTCGGGAAGACCGAGGTTCTGCTGCGCGGCGACCCGTTGGATTTCGACGGCGCAGGCTACCGCATCGACGACGCTCTCGAACGCGACCAGAGCACCGTCGCCCATGAGCTTTACGATGCGGCCATGGTACCCTTCGATCGACGGTTCGATGAGTTCGCGCCGGAGCGCCTTGAGCCGCGAGAGGGTGCCAGTCTCGTCCAGCCCCATCAGCCGGCTGTACCCCACCACGTCGGCGGCGAGGATAGCGACTAGCTTCCGTTCAAGATGTTGGGCCTGCTCCACAGCGCATGACTATAGGGAAAGCTCCATGGCAAGACCATATGCGCGGTCAAGGAGCCGGAACCTGGGATGCGGCACGTCGCGCACTAAGCCAAGTCTTTGAAAACGCCCAGTGCGGGAAACCTTTGCGCTAAATCGTGTACCACACAGGTTTTGTGAAGCATTACAGGGATCGCGAACGCGGATCCGATATCGCCGATCTCGAGCAGGCCGGCGTCACACCGCTGGGTTCACGCGGAACAGAGCGTCAAGGGCATGCTTTTGCTACATAAGGCCGGAAACCGCCCTGGCCCGGTCCGGCCGGACTCGGAGCATTTGAGAGGTTCGACAGGGCCACGAGCATGCCAAAGACGGCCAGCCGCTTCATCGGATGCTCCCCAGCACGCTTTTTAAGGCCGGCCGGATCGCAGAAGCGCCGGGAATATCCGGCCGGAACACCACCTCCTAGGCAGGTATCAGGACGGCAATGCGATGGATGCCGACCACCTTGCTCGTGTTCGTCGCCGTCGGTCTTGCCCTTGGAACACGTATACATGTCGCCTTCCTTGAGCTTGAATTCCTTATGGGACCGGCCCCTCCAGGCTTGCCGTCCCCCTAATGCCCCGTATGCGGAGGTATCCACTCGGCTGCCCATGCAATAGCCGGGTGACGCACGCGCTGATGTCCGCACTTCATGAATATCGGAACCTGCTAAAGTGGGTAAAGACGCTACTTCGATTCAATAACCCCGTTCTAGGTCGATCCTATTGGACAGAGGCTCTCCTCTAGCGACTTGACCGCAGAGATCGACGGCCTGGTCGATTCCAGAATCCACCCAGAAGCTCGCGACATGAGGTGTGATGGTCACCCTGGGATGAGTCCACAACGGCGATGAAGCCTCCAGCGGTTCACGCTCAAACACGTCAAGACAAGCACCAGAAAGCTGACCTTCGTCGAGAGCGCCGATCAGGGCGGCTTCGTTGACATGCGCGCCCCTGCCGACATTCACAAGGTAGGCACCTCGCTTCATTTTTCCAAAGGCACTGGAGTCCAGTATCCCACGAGTGTCACCAGTCAGGGGAAGTGAACAGATAACGTAGTCCCGACTTGTGAGTGCGTCCGCAAGCTGGGCACGGCCAAAGTAACTATGTATACCGGGAAGCGTCTTTTGATGACGAGACCAGACTGCCGTGTCGTATCCCAAGTCCGCAAACAGCTTTGCGGCCCAGCCACCGATCCGGCCCGCACCCAGCACAACAATTCTTGTCTCGGAGATCTTCCGCGGCGCGATCGGATTCCAAAGCTTGCGGGCTTGCAGGCTCATGTAATCCGCAACATGCCGTTGCTGGCAGAGAACGCGAAGGACGATGTACTGCGCCACTTCCGAAGCCTGCTCACGCGTTGCGAGCCTGATGAGCGGAACACTCTCGGGAAAGCTCTGAAGATCAATCCCCTCGACACCGGCCCCCAAATAGACGACGGCGCTTAGCCCCGTCATGGCGTCAAAAAAGCCAGGACTGGCGCCCTTGTCGATCAGCACGATATCTATGTCACTTTTGTTTCCGGCGTCTGGCCAAAGCCTGAACTCCAGCTGCGGCACACGGGTTTTCAGCTCAGCAGCCCATACTTGTGCATCAATGTAGTCAGGATACTCATTGACCATCAGAACGGTAATGGACTCGCCGAACACTTCGCCCCTCGCAGATTCAGGTAATTAGGCATTCACCGCGATGAAACACCATCGTCTCGACGCAGTGGTTTAACGGGGCTGGCGGGCTCCGGTTTTGCGTCCGTGCTTTCAGTCGAACGCTGATAGAAAAGCCCGAAAGCCAGGAGGAAATACCCGACCTGCAAAATAATCAACGTAAGTGCGGTCCAGACGAGCGCCTTCCAGACGGACCCCGCTGCTATGTAGGTCCAGATCGCCACCACGGCCGACGTGGTGAACATCCCAACCAAGAACCGCGGAAGATGCATCGTGCTCATTACCTGGGGCAGAGTAAGTAATAACTAATTTAGCAATCGCTTACGTTATATGTCGAGTTGTTTTTGGAAATGATCCTCGCGGGCTGGAATGAACCCCTGCCCTTCATAGTGCGACAATCACATCCCAGCTAATCGCACCCCGTTTTCGGGAAGGAGCAAACCGTTCCCGACTTTCTTCACTGCGCAACCGCTATAGGACATCCGGTTCCCATCAAACGACAGCGCGTTCCCGGACAACGACAATTCGATCCCACCTAATGACAATCGCACACCGGATAGCGACAACGGATTTCCCTGTTAAATCATCGCCGACGGCAGAATTTGCCTGATACCTGGTCGAATTTCCCTGATAGGTCGTACTGGGAATTTTCCCCTAAATAACTGAAACCGCACGATGATATCGCCCTTCCACACCACGCAAATCGAGCGTTTCGCGTAAATACCCTGTTTTTTGCCTGTTATCAGGGAATATCAAACGGAGACTGGTTCGCCTGTGACTGCTCGGTTCACCATGCATTTCAAAGGCTTAGTGAGCCGCCAACCTTTTTGCGAAATTGGGTTCGTTGGAGTGGACGAAACCATCACGCCCTCCTTCGCGCATTTGACAACGGTCGGGCCTCGGATGTGAAAGAGAATCCTCGCTTGCGCTGGCATTTCGGCATTCGTCTGCTGCATTGGCTGACCGTGATCGCTCTCGCGGCGCAAATCGCCATTGCCTTCGGACCGATGGACGGGCCGGGGATGGCAACGATGAACTGGCTTCCGCTTCACATGTCGGTCGGCGTGACGATCCTTGCCGTCATCGTCCTCAGGCTTTGCTGGCGCATCTTCACCCGGGCCCCTGTCAGGCAAACCTCACGGTTCATGCGGTTTGCGACGGCTTTCTTCCACATGTTTCTCTACGTTGCGATTCTCGCTGTCCTGATAACGGGATGGCTGGGCTATCGGCCAATGCCTTTCATGCCTCCTGCACGGCTTTTCGGAAACTTGCCTGTCCCGTTGGCGCCATCCGTCGGCGCGCTGTCGGCAAGGGGTTTCGCGCTCATCCATGCAAAGCTGGTCTGGATATTGCTCGGATTTGTCGGCGTTCACGCGCTGGCTGCGCTTGTGCATTTCCTGGTGCTTCGCGATGGTGTCATGCGCACCATGTTCTTTGGGCGGCCGGACATCGCTTCGCGGGAAGAGCAAGCGCCACTTGCGGTCGGTGATGAAGCCGGCGGCTCACGCGATCACCCATAATCCTCCCGCAATGATCACCGCATAGCGCGCGGCCTTGCCTATTGCGACAAGAGCAACGAACACGCCAAGGTTCACGCGTGCCGCGCCCGCCGCAAGGGTGAAAGCATCTCCGACAACCGGCAGCCAGGCAAACAGCAGCGTCCATTCGCCAAAGCGTCGGAACGTCCGGCTTGCCTGCTCATAGCGCTCGGGACTTACAGGAAACCAGCGTCTGGTCCGCAACGTCTCAATGCCACGCCCCAGAATCCAGTTCACCACGGAGCCGAGCGTGTTGCCGATCGTGGCGACCGCAAGGAGCAGCCAAGGATCACCGCGGCCCGAGACGATCAGGCCAGCGAGCACCGCCTCCGACGAGACCGGCAGCACGGTTGCGGCGAGGAACGCGCTGATGAACAGCGCGCCATAGAGCGCGCCCACGCCGGACTATGCCTGCACGTCGACAATGCCCATCATACCGAGCTGCTCATGCTCGAGGATGTGGCAGTGATACATCCTCGGCCCTGGCCGGTCTTGCCGCAACAGCAGACGCACCGTCTCTCCGCGCGCGACATTGACGGTGTCTTTCCAGGCGCGATAGGCCGGCTTTGATATGTTGCCACCGCGTTCATGCTCGACCACTTGGAACTGCGTCCCATGCACATGGAATGGATGATCCATGTCCGCCTTGTTGACGATTTCCCAGAGTTCGACCTGTCCAGCCTGGGCGACGACATCGACGCGGTTCATATCGAAGGCGGCGCCGTTGATCAGGAACCCCATCTCCATGCCGTTGGCGTTCATGGCCATGGTTTCGGTGAAGACGAAGCGGCGGCGGACGGCAGGAGCGCCGAGCTGCGCGATCGGCCGCAGCCTGTCGGGCAAGGGCGGGACCGGCCCGGCCGGCGTCTCTGAAACATTGACCGTGAAGAGCGTCAGCCCGGCATCGGCGGGACGTCCAGCGCCCATCCAGCCGCGATCGTATTCGAGCGTGGTAAGCGTGGCCGCGCCGGGCTTGTCGAAAGAGACGACCAGCTCAAGCCGTTCCGCCGGGCTGAGCAGGATGTCGCCGGCTGCCACCGGCGCCTCCAGCAGACCGCCATCCGTTCCGATGATCGTCATCGGCGCGCCGTCGAAGGAGAGCCGCAAGAAGCGCGCGTTGGTCGCATTGTAGAACCGGAAGCGCCGCTTCGCGCCCAAGGGGACGGTCAGTGCAGGATTCTTCTGGCCGTTGACCAGCACATGGTCGCCGACGCGCCCGTTCATCAGGTCCGTCATCGTGTTGTCGGGCAAGGTACCGTCGGCCGCAAGGCGCAGGTCGGTGAACACCAGCACGGTGTCGCCATAGGCGGCCGGGATCGGATCGGCCTTCGGCTTGACCACGAACGCGCCGGCAAGGCCGCGATAGACCTGCTCGGCCGTCTTGCCGTGCGGATGCGGGTGATACCAGTAGGAACCGGCACTGCCTTCCGGCAGGTCGAAGCTGTAGGTGCGATCGGTGCCGGTCGCGACCGGATCCATCGGATTGCCGTCCTGGTCGGCCGGCACCGGCATGCCGTGCCAATGGATGGTGCTCGCCTCGTCCACAATCCGGTTGGCGAAGGTGATCTCAACGCGGTCGCCCTCGACCGCCTCGATCAGCGGCCCCGGGCTGGTGCCGTTGTAGCCGAGGATCGGCGTGTCCAGCCCTTCCGCAAAACGCACCGTGGCGGACCCGGCCGTCAGCCTCGCCTTGAACAGGCCGGGCGTGCCGGCTTCGTTCGCCAGCAGGGGCAATTCGCGAAGTGCTTCTCCTTCCGGCAGCACGGCCGCGCCTTGCGGCTCGGCGCCCATGTCGTGGCCCGCGTGGCCACCCATGTCCATGCCGGGCATGTCGTCCATCTTCATCTGGGCGACGGCACGCCCGCTCACAAGAACCGTCGCAAGACCAGCCGCCAGAAAACCACGTCGATGCATCTGTCGTCTCCTCGATCAGCCATGAACGCCAGGGGCGATCCCAAGAAGACTGCCGAAGCCCAACCAGGTCAATGCGGCGTTTAGGCCGCCTGACCGGCCCAGCATCATGGCCGTTGGAAAGCCGCGTCTAGCAGAGCGGGCAACCATCGCGCCAAAGACCCGCCAGGGGCGCCAACCGACGGCGGCCCACGCAATCAGGCCGCTTCAGCCGACCCTGACGACAAAATGCTTCGTCACCGGCTCGATGATCTTCCAGGTGCCCTTGAAATCGGCTTCCACCACGAAAGCGTCGCCGGCGCCGACTTCAACAGGCGTGCCGCCGTCTGGCGTGATGATGATGCGGCCGGTGATCATGTGCACGAACTCATAGTCGGTGTAGGTCGCGTGGTAGGTGCCGGGCGTCGCCTGCCAGGTGCCCGACAGCACCTTGCCGTCCTCGGTCGTGTGCTGGACGGCGGTTTTCATGGTCGGCTTGCCCTCGACCACGACCCAGCCGGCCAGATCGCCGGCGTCCGCGTTCTCGACGGCGCCGAATTTGAGGATCGTGCTGCGTGTCATGTCCTTGGCTCCGTCTGGTCCGTTGTGCCGGCGTTATGTGCCTGGACGGTCAGATAGCCGATGCCCCTGCCGCGGGCAATGCCGGCGCCATGCGGCGCATGGCGCGCTTGCGCCTCCGGTTCGACGGGCGGGGTCTAGGGTTTGTGTTGTGCCGAGACAAGTTCGGCCTTGCGCCGCGCCGTCTCCAGCCCGAGGCCGATGAAGGCGCGCGCGTGCCTGGCGAGCGCCATATTGTCTGTCCACAGATTGCGCCAGATGGCGGTTTTCTTCGACAGGTTCTCATCGACGATCTCCGACGAGAAGGATTCGAAGCTGAGGTCGTCGCTGTAGCCGATGGCCGTCAGCGCATCGAAGATTGCAGCGAAGTCGATATTACCGGTGCCGAGGAAACCGCGATGGCTCTCGCCGATATGGACGTAGCCGATCTTACTCGCGGCATGGCGGATGGCCAGCCCGACATCGGCTTCCTCGATGTTCATGTGGAAGGTGTCGAGATGCAGGAAGATGTTGTCCGAGCCGGTATCCTCGATGAAGGCCAGCCCTTGCGCGGCGGTGTTGAGCAGGTTGCTTTCGAAGCGGTTGACGATCTCGAGGTTGAGCGTGACGCCGGCCGCCTTGGCCGTCTCGGCGACCTTCGCCAACGTGCCGGCGCTGCGCTGCCATTGATCGCGCGTCGGCGCCAGCGTCTGCAGTCCGTGGCTGGTTGAGAGAATGCCGCCAATCTTCTGGCCGCCAAGATCGCGCGTCAGCGCGACGGTGTCGTTGAGGATCTCGACGCCGCGCGCGGCAATCGCCTTGTCGGAGCTCGAAATGTCGCCATCCCCAGGCAACCCGATGCTGATCGCGACGCCGAGGCCGAGATCGGCGATGCGCCTGGCAAGCCCGCTGATGTCGACATCGGCCGGGTCGAGATAGGAGAATTCGATGAGGTCGAAGCCGGCCTCCCTGGTGTTGGCCAGCGTCCGCTCGAGATCGGCCTGTGCCGAGCTCGCCGACCAGACGAAAGAATGGATTCCAATGCGCGACATCATCGTCTCCCGGCTTCTGCGCAGCATCGGACCCAGAAGCGGAAACCGATGCCTGGACAAAACGTGCGGCCGGGTGATCCCGGCCGCACTCTACTGGTGGAAGTCTAGCGGGCCGCGGTCCAGCCCTTGTAGTCCTTCAGGTTCTCGGCCGTGATCAGCTTCGGGTCGAGCAGCACGATCGGCTCCGCCGGCTTCTTGCCGGCAAGAAGCTCGGCCGCCATCGTCAGCGACTGGCCGGCCATCACATAGGGATCCTGCGAGGCCGAAGCCTTGATCATCGAGGTGCCGGAGGAGAGTTCCTTCTCGATATCGGGCGCGCCGTCGACGGCGGTGAAGATGAACTCCGCGCGATTGAGCTGCTTGGCGGCGAGCTGGGCGCCGATCGCCGTCGGATCGTTGATGGCGAACACCGCATCGATCTTGTCGAAGCGGGTGAGCAGCGACTGGAACACCTTCAGGCCGCCGTCGCGCGAGCCTTCGGCATTCTGGTCGTCGGAGAGGATCTTGATGTCGGGATGCTGCGCCAGCACGTTCTTGCAGCCCTTCACCCGCTCCAGGATCGACGACGATGCCGGGCCGTTGAGGATGACGTAGTCACCCTTGCCGCCGGTATGATCGACCAGGTACTGGCAGGCCTCTTCGCCGGCCTTGACGTTGTTGGTCATCACCGTGACGTCGGCGCCCGGCGCCGAAACGTCGAAAGCGGCAACGACGATGCCTGCGGCTTGCGCCTTCTTCACAGCCGGCGCGATCGCCTTGGCGTCGACGGCATTGAGCATGATCACGTCGACGCCGGCGGCGATGAACGAATCGACCTGCGAGACCTGCTTGTTGAGGTCATAGTCGGCCGATACCGAGGTCACCTCGACCTTCGGATTGATCTTCTTGGCCGCGTCCTCGATGCCCTTGATGGTGGCGACGAAGAAGGGGTTGCCGAGCAGGCCGACCGAGATACCGACCTTGTTGAGGTCCTTGGCCGAAGCAGGCGCGATGGCGAGCGACGCGAGTGCGACGCCGCAGAGCAGTTTGGCGATGGTCTTCATTGCTTTCCTCCGATTGCCCCGCGCCTCTCACGGTGCGTTACACAAACCGGTCGTTTACGCCGGCGACTAAGGTCAATCACGTTCTTGCTCCTGCCTGGAGCCTGTAGCGGTCGAGGGCGACCGCCACGATGATGACCAATCCCTTGATGATGTACTGCCAGATGTCAGAGACACCGGCCAAGATGAGCCCGTTGGAGAGCACCGCGATGATCAGGCCGCCGATCAGCGTGCCCCAGATCGAGCCGACGCCGCCGACGAAGCTGGTGCCGCCGAGAATGACCGCGGCAATGGCGTCGAGCTCGTAGGACTGGCCCAGCTGCAGGCCGTTGGCGGCGTAAAGCCGGGCCGCCGACATGGCGCCGCCAAGGCCGGCCAGCATGCCGGAAACGCCATAGACGAAGAGCAGCACCAGCGGCACCTTGATGCCGGTCAGCCGCGCCGCTTCGGCATTGCCGCCGACGGCATAGATCCAGGTGCCGAGCACGGTGCGCTTGAGCACCAGCCAGGACAGCACGACTACCGATAGCGCGATAATGACCAGCCAGGGAATGCCGAACAGCGAACCGTTGCCGATGAAATCGAACGGCAGGTCCGAATTGAACACCGTCGTGTCCTGGCCGAGCAGGCGGGCAACACCGCGCACCGCGGTCAGCGAACCGAGCGTGACGATGAAGGGCGGCAGCTTGATGTAGGCGATGAGCAGCCCGTTGATCAGGCCAAAGCCGAGGCCGACCAGAATGGCCGCCGGCACGCCGAGCAGGCCCCAGTCCGGCACCAGCGACACCATCACCGCGACCATCGCCGAGGCGGCAAGGATGGCGCCGACGGACAGGTCGATGCCGCCGGTCAGGATGACGAAGGTCATGCCGGCCGCCAGCACGATGTTGATCGACGACTGCTGGGTGACGATCAGCAGATTGGTCTCGGTCAGGAAGCGCGGGTTCAGGAATTGGAAGCCGGCCGCCAGCAGGATCAGCACCGGCAGCATGCCAAGGGCAGCGAAAGCGGTGCGCAGCCGCCGGCTTGTGCCGGTGACCTGGTCGCCTGCGCTGGTCTCGGTCGCCTTGTCGGTCATTGCTGAGCCGCTCCCGTTGCAAGTTCCATGATTTTCTCCTGGCTGAGCGGCTCGCCTTGCGATGCCGTCACCTCGCCCGATATCGTGCCGTCGCGCATCACCAGCACGCGGTCGGCGACGCCGATCACCTCCGGCAGTTCGCTGGAGATCATCAGGATGGCGATGCCCTGCTTGGCGAGATTGTCGATCAGCCGGTAGATTTCCGATTTCGCCCCGACATCGACGCCGCGGGTCGGCTCGTCGAGGATGACGACCCTCGGCTTGGTTTCGAGCAGGCGGGCGAGCAGCACCTTCTGCTGGTTGCCGCCCGACAGCGAGCCGGCATTGGCCTGCACCGAGCCGGTGCGGATGGAGAGATCGGCAACAGCCTTGGAAGCGCGCCTTTCGGCGGCCGCGAAGTCGCGCAAGCCGCCGGCGCGCGAATCCCTTGCCAGCACGCCCATGCTGATGTTGTCGGAAATCGACATGTCGAGGAACAGGCCGAGTTCCTTGCGGTCCTCGGTCAGATAGGCGATGCCGGCATCCAGCGCCTCGCGCGGCGAGCCGATGGTTACAGGTTTGCCGTCGAGCTCCAGCGTGCCGGAGGTGCGCCTGTCGGCGCCGAAGATCAGCCGCGCAAGCTCGGTGCGGCCGGAGCCGACCAGGCCCGCCAGCGCCAGCACCTCGCCCTTGTGCAGGTCGAACGAGCAGTTCTTCAGGAGACGGCCGTCGGACATGCCGCGCACCGAGAGCGCCACCGCGCGCTTTGCGTCCGGCGGCCGATGGTCCTTCTTGTAGAAGACGGACAAATCGCGGCCGACCATCATCGAGACGAGGCGCGAGGCGCTGAGTTCGGCGCGCTCGAGCGTACCGACATAACCGCTGTCGCGCAGCACGCTGACGCGGTCGGCGAGCTGGTAGACCTCTTCCATGCGGTGGCTGATGTAGATGATGGCGATGCCTTGCGATTTGAGCGTCGCAATGACCTCGAACAGCCGGTCGGTTTCGCGCGAGGTCAGCGACGTGGTCGGCTCGTCCATGACGATGATGCGCGCATTGGTCGACAGCGCGCGGGCGATCTCGACCAGCTGACGCTCGCCGAGCGACAGGCTGGAGACCATGTCGCGGGCAGAGAAGGAGACACCCAGACGCGCGATGATCTCTCTGGCGCGCCGGGTGCACTCGTCGCGGTCGACGATGCCGAAGCGGCGCGGCTCGTTGCCGAGGAAGATGTTCTGCGCCACCGTCAGATTGGGCGCCAGCGACAGCTCCTGATAGATCACCGCGACGCCGCTGGCGCGCGCCTTGATCGGATCGCCTGTCACGGCGGGCATGCCGTCGATCAGGATCTCGCCACCGGCATCAGGCCGATAGGCGCCTGAAAGCACCTTCATCAGCGTCGACTTTCCGGCGCCGTTTTCGCCCATCAAGGCGTGCAACTCGCCTGCATGGACGCTGAGCGAGACATCCTGCAAGGCGCGGATGGCGCCGAACGTCTTGGAGATGTGCCGCATTTCCAGCACCGGCTGGCGCGCCGCCTCGACCTTGGCGGCCGCACTCATCGCGCGCCTCCCACCGCCGCACCGGCGATGCCACGGTCCACGGCGAAGGCACGCCAATCACTGCGATAGCCGGCCAATCCAGTGAAACGCGACGCACGCACCGGCTCCGGAACCTCGGCGGCGAATTCGCGCCCGACGCTCTCGAAGGCGAGCGCCGCCGCGCCCGTGGCGCTGCCTTCCAGCGTGGCACCCTGCAGGAAAGCTTGGCCGGGACGCAGCTCAGCCAACAGCCCGGCGAGCAGGCCGCCTGTGTTCAGCCCGCCATCGACGATCACGGTGTTGTTCGAATGGATGAGGTCGAGGCAGAGATCGACCATCAGCGCGACATAGAGCAGCGCGACCGCCGCGCGCTCTTCGGCATCGGGCGTGCGCCCGACCAGCCGGCCGGAATGGCCGGACATCGGCCCGCCCGGTGCGAAGCTCGGCAGCGCCATGATGCCGGCGTCGATCACCCGCTGGATCGAGGACAGGCCGATCTCGCCTTGCCAGCCGGCGCTGATGGTCGCGAATTCGCGTCCTCCCATGAAGCGGATGGTCGGCACCGGGCCGCCATCGACATCGACATTGACCAGCATGTCGCGATCCCGGTCGAGCACGTCGAGCGGGCAGTCCGGATTGAGCACGATGACCCAGGTGCCGGTCGAAACGACGGTGACCGGGCCGAGCTCCTGCCGGCGATAGGCATGCAGCGCCGCATTCGAGTCATGGACGCCATTGTGAATGGCAACCGGCCGCGCCGTCCCGCCAAGGTAATGCTGGCCGGTCACGGCGCCGGCGCGCTCGAAGGAGGGCATCCGGTCGCGCCAGCCCTGGGCGTCGACCAGCGAGGAGAAATCGCGCTTGCGCGGCGCCCATAGATGCGAGTGACAGCCGAGATAGGACACTTCCGAAACCGCCCGCCCGCCAAGGCGCCAGCTCCAGTATTGCGGATAGCCGAGGATCGATTTCGACGCCGCGAACGTGTCCGGATCGACCTCCTGCAGCCACAGCATGTGGCGACCGTAGTTGAAGCCGAGCGGCAGCCGCGGCGAGAAGGTCTCGGCAAAATCCGGAATGCGGCGATCGATCCGCGCGGCAATCTCGGCCGGCGGCTCTTGTTCGTAGTCGAGGATCGGATGCGTCAGCGCCGCCTCGTCGATCAAGGCAAAGGTGCAGCCATGGCCCGAAACCATCAGCCCCTCGACGCCGTGGCTGTCGACAGCATCGGCGACGGCACTGAGTGCCCAATCGTGGAGCGCTGTCTCGTCGAGCACGCTGAAGCCGCCCTGGCGCACCCATTTCGGCTGCGTGCGACGCTCGTCGATGATGCGCCCGTCCTGACCGAAGACGAACAGCTTCGAATTGGTCTTGCCGAAATCGAGGACCGCCACCTTCACTGGATGGCTCCCGAGGCTATCCGCACCATGACGCCGGCATCTTCCAGCATGCGCGCATCGGTGTCGGAGAGGCCGTCGTCGGTGACCAGCGTGCCGATGCGGGAAAGCGGCAGCGCGACGTTGCGTGCATGGATCGACAGTTTGCGGCTGTCGGCCAGCACCACGATCTGGTCGGCGCACAGGCTGAGATCGATGATGGAGCGCACCAGCAGCGGATGCGATTCCATCACGCCTTCCTGACCAAGGCCTTGCGCGCCGAGAAAGAATTTCGAGGCGTAGAAGGGCACGGCCTGGCTGAGCGAATGGATGATGCCGGGTTCGCGATGCAGGTCGCCGCCGGCAACTGTCAGGCTGCAATGGCCGTGGTCGCTGAGATAGGCCGCCAGCGGCATGGAGTTGGTGTAAAGGCGGATGTTGCGCTCGGCGAGCTTGACCCCGAGATGGAAGCAGGTCGAGCCGCCATGCACGATGACCGCATCGCCGTCGCGCACCATGGTCGCCGCGAGAGCTGCGATCTGCCGCTTGGCCTCGACCGCAAGGTCGCGGTTCTCGTCATAGGGCCTGGCATAGGCGACCTCAGCCTGGGAAGCGCCTTCGAGCGCCGAGATGCCGCCATAGACCTTCCGTGCTTCACCAGCCTCGTCGATCCTGTCGATGTCGCGCCTGACCGTCGCGGCCGAAACGCCGAGCCGCTCCTGCAGCTCGCGCACCGAGGCGAACGGGCGATCCCGCAGCAGTTCGACGATCTGACGCTGGCGGCCGGAGTCGCTCAACACTTTCCTCCCGAATGCCCTTTTTTATGGCAATTGGCGCAACTTACTCAACATTAGCCAGATTGCAAGCGGGTTTTGATGATAGTAGATCACTGTTGACGTAGATCACTCGTATCTGCGATATCAGCGCCAATTCGATCCCGGCAACGGGATTTCGCGCAGGACACGGCCGAGCCGTTGGAGGAAAAGCGCCATGGCGACCCAAGCTGATGCGCAGGAACTGGCGGCCTTGCGGGCGCTTTCGGCCAGCATCGGGCAGAGCCCGCATCTGACCCAGGCAGCAGGCGGCAACACTTCGCTGAAAGCTGGCGACACGCTGTGGATCAAGGCCTCCGGCACCTGGCTGAAGGACGCGCTCACCGACGACATCATGGTGCCGGTGGCGATGGCGCCGCTGCTCAGGGCGGTCGAACAGCGCGACCGCGCCGCCGACCAGCCGCAGGGTTTCACCATTGCGGCGCTCAACCCGCGCGGCTTGCGTCCATCGATCGAGACCACGGTACACGCCTTGATGCCGCAGCGCGTCGTCCTGCATGTCCATTGCGTCGACACCATCTCGCTTGCCGTGCAGACCGATGGCGCGGCCGAGGTCGCCAGGCGGCTCGATGGCATCGAATGGGCCTATGTGCCCTATTTCCGGCCAGGCCTGCCGCTTGCCCGAGGCATTGCCGAAAAGCTTCGGCCTGATGTCGACGTGCTGATCCTTGGCAATCACGGGCTGGTCGTCGCTGCCGAAACCGTCGCCGAGGCGGAGCTTCTGCTGCGCCGCGTCCGGTCGCTGCTGGCCCGGCCGGCGCGCGCGACCGCCGCACCCGACTTCGCGGCTTTGACGGTGCTTGCCGGCGACAGCGGTTACAGATTGCCGGCCGATGTCGAAGCGCATGCGGTCGCGCTCGACCCGGAGAGCCGCCGCATGGCGGAGGCCGGCAGCCTCTATCCGGACCATGTCATCTTCCTCGGCCAGGGCTCGGTCGTGGCGGGGCCCGGCGAGACCGTGGCCGACGTCATCGCACGACTGGGCACACCACCGGCCGCGATCCTGTTTCCCGGCGCCGGCGTGTTGATGCGCAGCGACGCCAGCGCCGGCGCCGACGCCATGCAACGCTGCCTCGCCGACGTGACGGCGCGCATCGACGTCGCGGCGCGGTTGAATTATCTCACCGCCGCCGAGAATGACGAGCTGGTCAACTGGGACGCCGAGCAGTATCGCCAGAAGCTCAACGCGGCCGGCGGCTAGCAAAGGACAGATGACATGATGCCACTCGTCATCGGCATCGACATCGGCACTTCAGGTGCGCGCGCCGTCGCCATGCGCCCGGATTTTTCCCTAGCCGGGCATTCCGCCGTTCCGCTCGACAGATTTGGTCGCAATGGCCGCGACCCCACGGCATGGTGGCAAGCGGTTCAGGCGGCACTGACGGAGTTGCTTTCCGGCATCGACCGCGCAGCGGTCCGCGCCATCGCCATCGATGGCACGTCGGGCACACTGCTGCCGGTCGATATTGCCGGGCGGCCGCTGGCCGAGCCGCTGATGTACAACGACAAGGTCGCCGACGGCGACATCCTGGCCGCGATCGCCCGCGAGGCGCCGGCTGCAAGCGCCGCGCACGGAGCGACATCCGGCCTCGCCAAGGCGCTGCGCTTCCAGAGCGTAGCTGGCACTGCGGCGGTGCTGCACCAGGCCGACTGGATCGCCGGAAACTTCTCCGGCCGCTTCGATATCAGCGACGAGAACAATGCGCTGAAGACAGGCTATGACGTCGAGGCTCGCCGCTGGCCGGACTGGATCGCGGCGGCCGGAATGCGCATGGAACTGCTGCCGCGCGTCGTCGAGCCGGGCGATGTCACCGGCACCCTCGCCGCTGCCGCCGCGGAGCTGTTCGGCTTGCGGCGCGATGTGGCCGTTGTCGCCGGAACGACGGACGGCTGCGCCTCGTTCCTGGCGACCGGCGCCGCGGCCACCGGCGACTGCGTCACGGCGCTGGGATCCTCGCTGACCATCAAGATCCTGTCCGACCGGCCGATCTCGGCGCCGCGCTTCGGCATCTACAGCCATCGGCTCGGCAACGCCTGGCTGGCGGGCGGCGCTTCGAATTCCGGCGGCAAGGTGCTCGCCCAGCATTTTCCGCTCGCGCGCATCATCGAACTCAGCGCGGTAATCGACCCCACGACCACGACCGGCCTCGACTACTACCCGCTCAGCACTTCAGGCGAACGCTTCCCGATCGCCGATCCGGCGTTGCCGCCACGCCTCACGCCCCGGCCAGCGGACGACGCCGACTATCTGAAAGCGATGTTCGAAGGCATCGCCGCGATCGAGGCTCTTGGCTATGACAGGCTCGCCGAACTCGGCGCGCCTGCGCTGACATCGGTCAGGAGCGTCGGTGGCGGTGCGGCAAACCCGGCCTGGACGGCAATCCGGCAGCGCAAGCTCGGCGTCACCTTCCTGCCGGCACTTTCGGACGAGGCCGCCGCCGGCACGGCGCGGCTGGCGCTGAAGGGCGCGGCCAAGGCGGGGCTTCTATGAGCACGAAAACAATCGAACGTCTCGATGGCATCGGGCCACTGGCGGAGCGCTACGAGACCTTCCTGCTCGACCAGTTCGGCGTTCTGCATGACGGCACGCGGCCCTATCCGGGCGCGGTGGCGGCCCTGTCGGCTCTGAAGCGCGCCGGCAAGACCGTCGTGCTGATTTCCAATTCCGGCAAGCGGGCACAACCCAATGAAAGCCGGCTCATTAAACTCGGCTTCGAGCCGGGAAGCTGGGACCATTTTGTCTCTTCCGGCGAGGTGGCGTGGCGATCCTTTAGTGAGATGGCGGCAACGGGAAAGCTGCGCCCCGGGACAAAATGCCTGCTGATCAGCCGCGACGGCGACCGCACCGCGATCGAAGGTCTGCCCTTCGTGCTGACGGAGGCCGGTGAAGACGCCGAACTGGTGCTGATCTCGGCCAGCGAGGGCGATCGCTACGACCTCGACCATTACATCAGGCTGCTTGCCCCGGCAGCGGCGCGACAGGTGCCGTGCTTCTGCACCAATCCCGACAAGATCATGCTGACGGCTGTCGGCCCCCGCTTCGGCGCCGGCGAGATCGCCGATCTCTACGAAACCCTCGGCGGCAGCGTCACCCGTATCGGCAAACCCTACAAGGCGATTTTCGACGCGGCACTGGAGATGGCGGGCAATCCAGACCGTGGCACCGTGGTCTGCGTCGGCGACAGCGTCGAGCACGACATATCAGGGGGAAACAACGCCGGCATCGCCACGGCGCTGGTTCTGAGTGGAATACTGGCGGACACACCGGATCTCGCCGCTGTTTTCAACGAACAGCAGGCCTGGCCGGACTACATCACGGACAGCTTCAGCTTCCGCTGACCGCTTCCAGCATGCGCCGCGCGCTTTCCTCGTCGGTGATCAGGATGGTCGGGGCGATGAGGGTCATGGCGCCGAGCAGCGCCTCGGTCTTCTCCGCACCGCCGGAGGTGAGGATGCGGATCGGCGCCGCGCGCAAACGGTCGACATCCACCGACATCACGTGGCTGTTGACGGGATGGTCGACCAGATCGCCATTGCGGTCGAAGAAATGGAACAGAAGGTCGCCAACGGCGCCACGCGCAAGCAGGGCCTCGCGATCCGCTTCCTTGAGAAAGCCGCCGCGAGAGAAGGTGGTGGCCGAGGCAATGCCGCCGACGCTCAGCAGAACTGCATCGAGCACGTTGGCCATCTCGAAAACCTCCTGCAGGCCGCAGCGCTCGACCAGCGCGATCTTGGTCTCGACGCTGTCGACGACGGCCGGCGTCGGGATCAGATAACCGTCGCCCTGGAAGATTTGGGCGAAGCGCCAGGCGAACTCGGCCGGGTTGTAGCGGCGCACGACGCCAACACCGCCAAGCAGCGAAATGACCTTGAAGTCGGTGAGCGACTTGGCGCTGATGAAGGGCAGGCTCGAGAACAGCGTCTGACCCCAGCCGACGCCGACACGCATGCCGGACTTCATCGTGTCGGCGAGGAAACTGCCGGTCTTGGCGCTGATCGCCGGTATCGGGTCGGCATCGGGCGTGGAAAGCGGCGCCACCAGCGCCTGCTGCAGCCCGAAGGTCTTTTCCAGTGCGCGCTCCAGCCGCACGATTTCCGACAATTCGCTCTCGATGCTGATCTTCACCTCGTTGCGCGCACGGGCGTCCGCCAGCATGCGCACGATGGTGACGCGGCCGACGCCGAGCACATCGGCGATCTCGTTCTGCGTCATCTGCTCGACGAAATACATCCAGGCGGCGCGGATCCTGAGGCGATCCGTCCGGCTTTCGCTGGCGACCTGCTCGGTTGCCGCGCCTCGCCCGTCTTCGCTTTCGCCCTGTCGTCGCCTGCCCACGCCTGTCTCTCCCCCTGCAGCGACGGACGAGCGCGCCGTCGCCGATTCTGCATGCTGGTCTAGTATCGCCTATTGATCTACCAATCGATAGGAACAATGTAGAGGTGGTGGCCGCCCCCTGTTGGCGGCCATCCGCAGCAATTTCGAGGCGATCCGCGATGCTCCGACAAATCTCCGAAGATGTCCGCGTCAATCTCAAGGACCGGCTGCGGGAAGTCCGCGAAATCATCCGCCAAAGCCGCCACGACGGCAGTGGCGACGCCAGTGTGCTGCGCGAAGCAACCAGCCATCTGCCGCCGTTTCCGGGCAAGGGCATCGAAGGCCTGCTCAGCCATGCCGCGAGTGCCGTCGACGAAGCGCTGTCGATCGCCGAATCCTTTGTCCCGCATGAGCGCCCGATCAAGGTGGACGGCACGACGGTAAAAGGCCTCGGCACCTACTTCCCGGTCGGCAACGAGGATCGCCAGCTGAGCGCCGAGCGCCTGTTCCGGCGCGATATGTATTATCTGACCAAGGCGGTGCTTGCCGGCCTGAACATCGACAATGCCCGCATCCTCGAAGCCGATTTCGCCGCCGTCCATGCCGCGATGCGCAAGCGGCATGGCGATCTCCTGGCCGCATTGGCCGCGCCGGATGCTGGACTGCAGGCAATCGCGGCCAGCTGTTCGGCGCTGCTGGTCGAGTGCCTCAACCACCGTCCCGTTCGCTTTGCCGAGACCGCGCCGGAAACGCCGGCGGCCGGCCGGACGCAAGACATAAGCTGCCTGGCGCCGCTCGCTCTGGCCTGCGGCCTGGCGACCACCGGCAGGGACGGCGCGCCGGAGCCGGACATGCTGGAGATCGCCATCCTGGCCGCCGATATCCGTCATGACCGTATCGTTCAGGCCTGCGCCAAGGCGAGCCCGATCGCTGAATTGACACCCGTTTTCGCCACCTTGCTTGCCCATTTGCCGTAACTGACGGTAGCGGTCACTCAGGTTTAGTCTCCAGAAGCCATCGCCATGATCGTCTTCTTGGCGCGCTGGATCGAGGCCGGGCTCATCGAGAGCTCGGTCAGCCCCATCTTCACGAACGTCGCAATGAGGTCGGGACGGCCGGCCGCCTCACCACACATGCCGACCATGATGCCGGCGGCGACCCCGGCTTTTGCCGTCATCTCGATCGCCGACATGACGGCTGGATTGGTGACATCGTTGAGCTTGGCCACGGTCGGGTTGAGCCGGTCGGCGGCCATGATGTACTGGGTGAGGTCATTGGTGCCGATCGAGAAGAAAGCCACCTTCTTGGCCAGTGCCGGCGCGATCAGCACGGCAGCCGGGGTCTCGATCATCACGCCGAGATCGAACGTCGCATGCGGCACGCCTTCGGCTTTCAGTTCGGCGGCACATTCCTCAACGAGTGCGCGGGTGCGCGTGACTTCGGAAATATCCGACACCATCGGCAGCATCACCTTGATGTTGCCGAGCACGGCGGCCCGCAGCAGCGCCCTGAGTTGACGCTTGAAGATGTCGGGCCGGTCGAGACACATGCGAATGCCGCGCCAGCCGAGGAAGGGGTTTTCCTCATCGGGAAATTCGATGCCGGCGATCGGCTTGTCGCCGCCAATGTCGAGCGTGCGCACGATGACCGGATAAGGCGCAAAAGCCTTGGCCAGCGCCGCATAGGTCTCGGCCTGCATGTCTTCCGAGGGCAGATGCATATGGCGCATGAACAGAAGCTCGGTGCGGAACAGGCCGACGCCCATGGCGCCAGCCTCTAGTGCTGCCTCGATCTCCTCCAGCGAGCCGATATTGGCCGCGACCTCGATGATCCTGCCGTCGGCGAGCTTCGGCGTCACCGTCTTGAAGACGGTCAAGCCGGCGCGCTCCTTCGCCGCCGCTTCAACGCGGCCGGCGAAATCGGCGCGGGTCGCCGCGTCGGGATCGATGATCACATGGCCGCCATTGCCGTCGAGCGCGACGTCTCGCGCGATGCGCAAGGCATTGATCTGGTCGCCGAGGCCGAGCACGGCCGGAATGCCGTGCGAGCGGGCAATGATGGCGATGTGCGAGGTGGCGCCGCCATGGCCGCACACCACGCCGCCGATGCGCTTCAGCGGCGCGCGCGCCAGATCCCAGGCGCCGATATCGTCGGCGATCAGAATGGCGCCTTCGGGGATGTTTTCGAGGCTGACATCGTCTTGGCCCAGCAACACCAGGCAAATCTGCCGCCCAACGGCGTGGACATCGTCCGCCCGCGCATTGAGATAGTGGTCATCGACAGCGCTGAAATCGGCGGCGATGGTGGAGGCTGCGGTGATGACCGCCGAAATCGCATCGTTGCCGCCCTTGATCAGGCCCTCGGCCTCGCCAGTCAGACTGTCGTCGGCGGCAATGTCCCGGAGTGCGGCGACGATGCCGCGGTCTCCAGCCGACAGGCTGTCCTGCGCCAACGCATGGTCCATGCGTGCCTGGACCGCGCGGACCGCAGCGCGGAACCTGTCGATCTCTCCGCCGATCTCCTCGGCCTGCAACATGCGGCCTTGTCCGGCTATATCAGGCGGGAAATGCGCAAAGGCCGGGCCAATGGCGAAACCCTCGCTTGCGGCCACGCCGCGCAAGCCGTTTGTTCGGCCAAGTGCTGCCGGCGCTGATTCGGGCACTGGCGCGGGTACCGCTTCCTGCCCGGCATCATTCGCCGGGCTCTGCGCTTCCGCTTCATCATCCAGGCCAGCCCTCGGATTCTCGAGATAGCCGATCAGCGCCTCGAGCGCCTCGATGGCATCGGCGCCGTTCGCCCGCACCGTGACTTCCTGGTTTTCCTTGACCGCCAAAAGCATCAGCTTGACCGAACTCTTGGCGCTGACCGCCTTTCCGTCCTTGACCAGTTCGACATCGGATTCGAAGCCCTTGGCGAGCTTCACGAACCGCGTCGCGGGACGGGCGTGCAAACCTTCATGCACTCTGACGATGGTCGAGCGTTCCATGGCAAATACTCTGGTTTTGGGCGCCGCTCCCAACATAGACCGCGGCGCGAATGCTGTCAGGCGGCGATGGTGATGATCGCGCCGGTCTTCAGGGCGGCCACGAGCGCTTGCGGATCGACTTGCGATGCACAGATTTCGCCCGGCCTCTCGGCCTCGGTGGCGCCGTTGAACGAGATGACGACATGGCCCATTTCGAGCACCTTGCTCCAGGCGCTGGAACCGACCGCCGTTATAACTGCGGCAACCGGGCCGAGGGTGATCGAAGCGCCCTTGGCGGGCGCTCCGTCACTTGGTCCCTGCTCCGTCTTGTGGAGCACCGAAACCTCGGCAAGCTCCGGTGGCGAGCCATCCGCGAACAGGATGACCACGCCCCCTTCGGCAAGGTCCGCCACTTCGGGTCCGATGGCAGTGACCCGTGTTCTCAGCAGAACCGTCATATGGCGAACCTCATTTTTGTATCTGTCTTAGAACACGATCAGGCTGACGACCCAGGCGATCAGCACCGAGACCGGGCCCATGATCTGGCGGCTGATGAGCACCGCCGGAACACCGATTTCGATCGTCTTGGGTTTGGCCTCACCGAGCGCCAGGCCAACGGGGACGAAGTCGCAGCCCACCTGGGTATTGTAGGCAAACAGCGCCGGCAGTGCCATCGCAGGCGAAATCGTGCCGTTGGCGATCTGCGGGCCGATGATGGCGACGCCGATGACCTGCGCGATGACAGCGCCTGGCCCGAGGATGGGCGACAGGAACGGCAAGCCGCAGATCGCCGAGATGATCAGCAGGCCGACGATGTTGTTGGCCAGCGGACCCATCGGCTGCGCCAGCACATCGCCGATGCCGGTGTACAGGATCAGACCGATGAGCATGGTTACGAAGGCCATGAACGGCAGCACGTTGCGGATGACCTGGTCGATGGTGCGACGGCCGGCATTGAAGAAGATGCCGACGATGCGTCCCATGACGCGGCCGATCGTGCTGATGAGGCCGATCAGCCCACCTTCGCTTGGCAGCGGCTGTGGTGCCGCGGCCGCATTGTTATTGCTCGAACTCATCGCTGCTGCTCCCCCGCAGTCGTGACCGTTTCGGATCCGTCCGCCATTGTGATGTTGGCCGGCTTCACGCCCGAAACGTAGATGTCCTCGGTGATGAACTGGGCCAGCGGCCCGGATTGACCGACCGGCGTCAGATTGACGGTCGGGATACGCTTGCGCGGATAGACGCCGCATCGTGCGGTGCCGCCGCAATCGACGACGACAACCGCCATCTCGCTTTCGATCGGCGGCGCCCTGAAGCCGTCGACGGCTTCGGCACCGGTCATGTCGGCGATGAGCTGCGCCACCGGGTGAATGCCACCACCGGTGACGGAAACAACCTTGCTGCGCTGTTCGGTCGGCTCGATGACGAGCGGGCCACCCCAGCCGGTTTTGCCCTGGGTGATCCTTACGGCTTTGTATGTCTTGGCCATGATGTCCTCCCCGCCCTTACAGCTCGACGCCCTGGCGGCGTGCCATGATGGCGGTGATGCGTTCGGTCAGCATGCCCTTGAGCAGGATGACGACGAGGCCGACAATGGCGTACCAGATCGCCACCTTGACGTGGTAGCCGGCGACGACGACGCCCTTCTTCTCCAGCTCCAGCAGCGCGACGAGAATGCCGCCCCAGACGAAATACTCGCCGGGATTGATGTGCGGGAACAGGCCGAGCGGCGGGTGCACATAGGACACGGCCGCGTCATAGAAGGCCGGCTTGTGTTTTTCTTCCAGGAACGATCCGAACGTATAGGCCATCGGATTGGTGAGGAAGAACACCGCCAGCAGCGGCAGAAGCGTATAGCGCGTCAGTGCGATCCGGCCGGCGCCGCGCGCCAGGCCATGCACGCGCTCTTCACCGACCAGTTCGGTGACGGCGTAGAAGGCCGTCATCAGCACCACCAGCGTCGGAATGATGCCGGTGACGAAGCCGGCAAACACCTCGCCGCCCTTCTGGAAGATGCCGATGAAGTACTTGCCGATGGCGGTCAGCCAGCCGAGTTGCTCTTCCTGCTGGACGTCCTTCAGCTTTTCCTTGAACTGATCGACGGTGATCGGTCCGCTGTCCGCCTGTGCGAGGACAACGAGATGGTCAGAGGCATGCTCGACGGCGAGCTTGCCATGCAATGCAGCATCCGAGACCATGGCACCTGCGACATGCAGATTGTGCACGGCCATGTCGGCATGCTGCGCCAACAACGAAAATACAGACATTTCTCCTCCTTATGCCGCCCGCCGGTTGATCCCAGTCGGTGCGCGGCGTCCTCTCGTCCTCTAGGCCCTTGCTATGTTCAAGCCGGACAAACCCGGCTTCTTTCCCGGCTCCGACCGTGTTTTGTCGATCTGTTCGATCGCCCGTTTCACGGCCTCGGCCACACCGGGTTCCCCCTCCCCCATGATTGCAGGGTTGGACCGGAGTCGATCGAGGGGAACGCCCTCGAACTCTTCATGTCTCTTGAATTTGGTGAAGACGGAACGGCCGCTCATCACCATCAGGCGGCGCACGACCATATCCGGCGTCACCACGACGAGTGCGATGGTGCCCTTGGCCAATCGACCGCGAAAATTGCCGGCTCCGACGAAGCCATCCTTGTACTGATCGGTGACGCCCCTGAAGACATCCGAATAGTGCCGCATCTGCAGCCAGACGCCGAGCGACTGCAGCGCCCACACGATAACCAGCAGAAGCAGTCCCCACTGCCAAATCGCCATTCGGTTCTCCTCCCGAAGCCTCAGTTGAACCGCACCTTGGACCGGCGCGTGACAACAGCAAAGTGAGAACATTTGTTTCCGAGAATGTCAATATGTATGATATTGGCCTCAGCTGTCTTCATCCACAGGGACGCTGACAGATTTCGGCGGCGGCGCCATTGTGCTAGCCTGACCGGGAAACAGGATACGAGGAACATGGATCTGCCCTTCAGGGACGAACTGGCCTTGATGCCCGACCTTCGCCATCGGTTGCGGCAGTTGCGCTGGTTCCGCGCCACCTTTCGCGGCAGCGCCAAGGTGGTCTCGGACACATTCGGCGTGCGCTTCGAGATCGATGAAGCCAAGCTCACCAGGGCCTTTCTCGACTGGGTCGAGATCATGGAGGCACAGAAACGCTTCGCCGCGATCGATCGCGCCGACTTCATCGTCTTTGCCGCCGGCCTTGTGCTGCGTGAACTGATAAAACAGGCGCCGGCCCGGGAAATCTCCGGTCTCACCCAGCTGATCGAGACGGAAACGAATGCCGGCACACTGGAAATCATCCGCTTCTGGCCGGAGGGTTTCCTCTACACCAACTACTGCGTCTCGGTGATTTCGGCGATCCACGAGCAGGAATTCGGCAGCGCACCCAGCATCGACAAATGCGCCGACGATCTGCGCACATGGTGGTCCTATCGCGAGAATGTGACCGAGATGCCGGCCTATGCGGTGGCCTTCCTCGACCGCTTCCTCGGCGCCGAACCGAACTGGATCACGCCGGATCGCGCACAGTCCCGGCAAGCCATGCAACGGGCGCTCGGATCTTCCCGTGCGACCGACGCGCTGCGCCAGCTTTGACTGCGCGCCGGGTTTCGCACTCCAGACGACGCAAACCGTCAAAAGCACTCGCGCTATTGAACATTTGACTTTTTGCCGATAGCGATGTGCGAAATTGACTCGATGGAGAAGCGCGTGGCGCGAGCAAGGCCTATCATTTTCGATTGCGACGGCGTTCTCGTCGACAGCGAGCCGCTGGCCGCACGGGCCTATGAGCGGGTCTATGAAAAGCACGGCATGCCCGGCGTCAACACCAGCATCATCGCCCAGTGCATCGGCATGAAGCAGTCCGATATCATCGCCAAGATCAAGGAATTGACCGGTCACCAGTTTCCAGCGGCGGCGGACAACGACATCTGGGCCGAGACCAAGGCGCTGTTCTCGCAGGAATTGAAGCCGACACCCGGAATCACAGCGTTTCTGCAGACGCTTGCCGGCGACCGCTGCGTTGCCTCGTCATCCTCCGTCGAGCGCATCAACCACAGCCTGGCCGTGACCGGACTGGCAGGGTTTTTCGGCGACGCGATCTACAGCTCCTCGATGGTCAGGAACGGCAAGCCGGCGCCAGACATCTTCCTGTTTGCGGCCGACAAGATGGGCGCCAACCCGGCCGACTGCATCGTCATCGAGGATTCGCCCTTCGGCATCCAGGGCGCGGTTGCCGCCGGCATGACGGCGATCGGCTACACAGGCGGCGGCCACACCTATCGCGAGCACGGCGCGCGGCTGACGGCGGCCGGCGCCGATTTCGTATGCGCTGACTGGCAAGAAGTTAGCCGGCAATTGGCTGGACTCGGTGTGCCGGCCCAATCTGCTAGCGAACAGGCAGTCCAAGGCGGACCCATTGGTCGGGCGGAATCACTGGCCCGACACGGAAATTGAAGGACAAGACCTTCGTTGCATCGGTGTCGACCTCGCACCGAAAACCCAGATGATACCATGTGGTTGTGGTGCGGAAGGCGACATCCGGAGCGTCAAGGATATTGCCGGCCTTCAGCGGAACACTTGGGATCAACTCGGGGAAATAGGAGGCGTCCAGCAATTGCTGCTGCAACGCGCTGGCGCAAAGTTGGGCGGCCCGCTTGCCACGAGGCACACTGGCCATCGAAGTCGTGGCCGACGTATCACCGGTCGCGCCTTGCGAATAGAGTCTGTGAACACCCGGAAGGCCGGAATAAGTCCGCGACTTGGCAACGGCCACCTCCTTCGAGCTTGGCTTCCCGGCGCCCCCCGCTTCCGGATTTCGAGACCTTTGACGGGCCGGGTTTCGGCGTATTTGCGGGTTTGGGCTTCGGCGCTTCTGCCGACGTGGGAAGCTCGATCTCACCTTCGCCGGCAGCCAATGGCGTTGGTGACGCTTCCGGCTCTTGTTTGTCTGCCTGCTGTTTGTCCATCTCCTGGGTCGGCGTTTCCTGCTTCTCCGCATCCTGTGTGGGCTCGGCCGATTTGTTCTCTGCCTGCTTCGGCACGACAGGCGGCTTCGACGCGTCATCCTTGGTCGGCGACGGCGAGTTGTCCTGAGCGCTGCCCCCATCCAGGGATTTCCTCGGGCCGGTATCCTTCTCGCCGAACTGAAAAACAGGCTTCAGCACCTCGATTGGCGACGGCTTGCTCGGTTGCTTTTCCGGCGGAGATGGCTTTTCGGCTTTGGCTTCCTTTGGCGGTGGTATCGGAGCAGGTTTAGGTTTCGGCTGCTCGGGCGGAGGCACGAGCGCTACATTGACCGGCTGCTCCTCCTGCGGCTGTTGGGGAGGCGTGGGTATGCCGTATACCAGGAGCGCCGCGACAAGCGCATGCAGGATCAGCGAAGCGGGGATGCCCCACAACAGATTCCGACGCCGTTCTCGTGCCTCGTCCTTCATCCTGACCGATGTGGAATGAAATAGCGGCGGCTTCAAGCATAAGGACTGGATTGGCGCAATTTGGCCGCTGACAGCTTGGTGATCTGGATGATCACACGCAGAAGATCAGCCCAGAATCCCGTCCAGAAACCGGTCGTCCAGCCGTGTCTCGCCAAACCAGTTCAGCCGGTTGATGCTGGCGAAGCCGGCATCAATCGCCGCGTTCTCGTCGCCCGGCTGGCTGGCGTGAGTCCGACCGCGCGGGACCGTGATGACAGTGCGATCGCCATCGCTCTTCACGATCTCGGCCGTGCGCGCGATCTTGTCGCGGCCTATGCGCGGCTGGCGGATTTCGGCCGGCAGCGCGGTCGGCAGGTTGACGCTCAGCCAATGACCCTCCGTCGCCCAGTCGGCGCGCGATTGCCACAGGGCCGCGATCAGCGCACCAAGCCATTGGTCATCGCCATCGGTGAAATCAGGATCCTTTACACGCGAAAAGCCGATCGCCGGCACGCCCCAGAAGGTCGCCTCCCGCGCAATCCCGAGCGTGCCCGAATAGGCAAGGTCCTCGGCAACGTTGCGCCCGTCATTGACGCCCGCCAGCACCAGGTCCGGTTTCTCTGCATCGGCAAACAGCCACGTCATCGCGCTCACCACGCAATCGGCCGGCGTGCCGGAGCAAGAGTACCAGTTCGGTTTGACGCGCTGCACCGTCAGCGGCCTGGCGATCGTCAATGAGGATCCGGCAGCGGTGCGCTTGCCATCAGGTGCGACCACCCAGACATCGTCGCTCAACGCACTTGCGGCCTTGGCGAGACGGGCAAGGCCCGGCGCTTCGATGCCGTCGTCGTTGCAGATCAGGATTCTCATCGTTTACTTGCCTCTGGCACCGGGATGCGCTGGCCGGTGCGGCATTGCGTGCGCAGCGACGGAATGTGGTTTTTGAGATCGCCGAGAAGATCCGGCGCGCAGGAGTGACCGAGTGCCGTAGGCCGCCCGGCCTTCTCCCAGATATCGACATTGCCGGACAGCGTCGGATGGGTCGGCATGCGCACCCAGTCCGCCCGGCCGGCCTTGTGCAGCAGATCGCCCGGGGAACCTGACGGCAGATGGCCCGTAAGCAGCACCGGAAAGCCTGCCTGACCGGCGCGCGGCAGCAGCCGTGACGACGGGCCGGCCTCACCCATGCCATCATCGGCAAGCAACGGCATTGACGGCAGGGGATCAGCATCGGTCCAGTCGGATGCGTCTTGCAGGCGGGCAAGCAAGAGCTCTGAAACACCTGGCAACAGGGATGCGGTGGCGCCGATCTGTACCTCCAGCGACGAGCGCATGCTGGCATGGATTGCAAACGGCCCCGGCAAGGCCGCGATCAGCTCCAGCGACCGCCCCGACAGCGGCGTCGGCAAAAGACATCCGTCCGAATGGCTCGCCACCCACCGCGAGATTTCGCGCGCGCGCGCCGTCCCCGGCACCGGATCGGCACCATAGGAAGCATCAAGGACAAGCAGATCGCAGTGCGGGATCGTGTCCATGACGAAGACATTGCTGTCCGGCACCACATCGGCCGAATAGGCGACGCGGCTCTCGCCGTCGTCCACGGCAAACCAGACGCCGCCGACCACATGTCCCGATCGTCCCGTCCGGATCGTGAGGTTGCCGCTCTTCAGCATGTCGCCGGGCTCGAACAATTCGATGCGATCCGATGGAAAAGGAAATCGCCTGAGATCCCCGGGATCGGCATAGCCGGCGAGCGTGGCCGACGCCTCATTGCGGGTCTCTTCGGTCATGAAAATCGGGCCGGTATAGCCGCGCGCCAAAAGCCAGCTCAGCGCGCCGATATGATCCTCATGCGCATGCGAGACGAACAGCGCGTCGATGTCGGCGATCGACCCGTTCAGCGCCGGATAATGGTCCGCGCCCGACGCGCCGACCTTGATGCCGACATCGAGCAAGATGCGATCGTTGCCGCTGCTGACAGCGAGGCTGGTGCGGCCCTTTTCCCCAAAACCGCCGAGCAGATCGAGCATCATCACGATGCTGCCTCCGCCGCCGGGATCAGCCAGCCCGATCGTATCCGCAGACGCGCCTTCGCTCCGCTCTCCAGCACGACCGGGTCGAGCTGTTCGAAATGCAAGGTGAGGTCGGGACTGGTCAAAGGCGTGAATTCGATCCGCGCCGAACCACCCTGATAGATCACCCGCTTGACCAGGCCGTCGAAGCCGGGACCGTCCGGCGACACGTCGAGATCCGCCGACCGGCAGCAGATCTTTGCCCCAGTTCGAGGCCGCTCGCCAACCCGGCAACGGACGACCAGTTCAGCGCCGAGAATC
This sequence comes from Mesorhizobium loti, assembly GCA_014189435.1. NCBI lineage: Bacteria > Pseudomonadati > Pseudomonadota > Alphaproteobacteria > Hyphomicrobiales > Phyllobacteriaceae > Mesorhizobium > Mesorhizobium loti. Next base: position 6,959,555 of record CP050293.1, on the reverse strand, counting down.
CGGACCTTGCAATGGCCCCTTTCTTCCGCGCTCAACACATCCGCGGGCAGCAAAATGCCCTGCGAAATAAAGGAGGCCACCATTTCATTAGCCGGATCATGATATAGCTCGCGCGGCGTCGCCAGCTGGGCAAGGCGCCCGCCATCCATCACCGCGATCCGATCGGCCAGCGCCATCGCCTCGGCTTGATCATGGGTGATGTAGACGATGGTGGTGCCAGTGCGCTTATGGAAGGACGCGAACTCGTCCTCCATCGAGGCCCGCAGATGCACGTCGAGATTGGCGAGTGGCTCGTCGAACAGCACCAGCGAAGGCGCGGCGACAAGGCAGCGTGCCAGCGCCACGCGCTGGCGCTGGCCGCCGGAAAGATTGGCCGGCCTGCGCTCGCCCAGCCCTTGCAGATTGACCAAAGCGAGTGCGTCTTCAACCTTCTGGCGCGCGACGGCCTTGTCCAGCTTCGCCACCTTCAGCGAATAGCCGATGTTTTCGGCGACCGTCATGTGCGGCCACAGCGCATAATTCTGGAAGACGATACCGACGCGCCGCTTTTCCGGCGCGACGCTGCCGCCCTTGCCCGACACGACCTCGCTGCCGATGCGGATTTCGCCTGACGTCACTTTCTCGAATCCCGCGACCAGCCGCAGCAACGTCGTCTTGCCGCAACCGGAGGGGCCGAGCACTGCCAGGAATTCGCCGTCGGCGACGTCGATCGACACATCCTTGACGGCATCGAAATTGGCGAAGCTCTTGGTCACATTGTCCAGGCTCAATCGCGCCATGGCAGCACTCCGCTGGGAAGGTAGGGGGCAAGCAGGTTGGTCACCAGCATCAGCACGAAGGTGACCGCGACGGTGATGACGGACATCGCCGCCGCGTAGTTGGAATCGCCGCCCTGCTCGAAGGAGAACATGACCACACCGATCGTTTCCGACCCTGACGACCACAGCAGCGCCGAAACGGTGAGCTCGCTGAGCGCCGTCATGAAGATCAGCAGGCCGCCGGCGATCGCCGCTGGTGCCACCAGCGGGAAGATGATGGTGCGCATGCGCGTGAACAGCCCGGCGCCCGCCACTTGCGCCGCCTCCTCCAGCGCCCGATCGATCTGGTGATAGCCGCTGATGGTCGGCCGCAGCGCCAGCACCAGGAAGCGGGCGAGATAAGCGTAGAGGATGATCCAGACGGTGTTGTAGAGCTGGATGCCGGTCAGCGGGATCGGCCGCAGGAACATGAGCAGCGAGGCGATCGCCAGCACCACGCCGGGCAAGGCATAAGGCAGCTCGACCGACAGATTGAGCAGCCGAACCCAGCGCTGCTTGCCCCAGGCGATCAGATAGCCGATCGGCACGGCGACCAGGACCGCGAAGAAGGCCGCCGCGATCGACAGCCAGAAGCTGTTGAAGAAGGCGCGGCTGGCCGCGTCATGCTCGAACAGCACGAAGCGGTAATTGTCGAGCGTCGCCGTATTGGCGGTGAGCGCGATGCCATAGCCCGGCACCAGCGATGTCAGCACCAGCCCGAACAGCGGCAGGATCAGCACCACGACGATCAGCAGCCACATGCCCGCCTGGACGGCGGGCCGCCAACGGCCGAGCTCATAGGGCTCGGCCGCCAGCGAGGTGGAGCTGATGCGATAGTCGCGGCGGCGGCTCATGACCTCCTGGGCGAGGATGCCAGCCATGGCGATGACGCCGATCAGCACCGACAGGAAGGCGGCTTCGCCGAGCACGGCGGGACCGCCGCCGGCCAGCCGTTGATAGATCAAGGTCGGCAGCACGAGATAGTTGGCGGGAATGCCGAGAAAGGCCGGAATGCCGAAATTGCCGACGCAGGACACGAAGGCGAGTGCCGCGGCCGCCATGATCGACGGCGTCATCAAAGGCAGCACGATGGTGACCAGCACGGTGAACCAGCCGGCGCCGCCGGCCCGCGCCGCCTCGACCAGCTCACGCGGCAGCTTGCGCAGCCCAGCGCGCACCAGCAGGAAGACCAGCGGGCCGTACTGCACGCCGAGCAGCAGGATGATGCCCGATGTGGAGTAGAGCGGGTTTTTGGTACCGAGCGGCGGTGCCGCCCCGAACAGTTTCAGGAATGGACTTGCCGGGCCAAACAATTGCAGCCAGGCCAGCGCCGTCACCTGCGGCGCGATCATCAGGGGCATGACGTAACAGAGCACCATGGCGCTGCGAGCGCGGATATCGGTCAGGGTGACGAGGACGGCCACCAGCGTTCCCGACAGCACCGCAAGCAGGGTGCCACCGATGCCGACGACCAGCGTGTGCCAGGTGGCGATCCAGGTCGCCGGGCTGGCGAGACCCGCTTTTATCGCGACGGTCGAGACCGTGCCGCCGGGCGCCACGATCTCCTTGATCAGGCGCAGCATCGGCAGCAGCGAAAGCAGGACGATGACGATGGCCACCGCCGCCGTCAGAGCCATTTCCTGGCCCCGGCTTTCCCTGATCCGTGTTGACATGATTGCTTTTCCTGGGATCGATCGGCCAATGCGATCGGGTTTCGCCCGTCAGGGATGCCGCTGGGACGGCATCCCGCCGGGATTGCCGGCTCAGCCGCCGAACAGTTCCGAGAACTTCGCCTTGTCGGCGTCGGTCGTGGCGACGATTGCCTTGGTGTCGAACGGCATCACCTTGACCTTGACGCCTTCCGGCAGCCATTCGGGGCGGCCAACCGAGGCGCGCGCCGGCAGATAGCCCATGGAAAGCGCCAGCTTCTGGCCGTCATCCGAGAGAATGAAGTCGACGAACTTCTTGGCGCCGTCGACATTCTTGGCCGTCTTCATGATGGCAACCGGTTCGGTCACCGCCGGCACGCCTTCTGAGGGGAACACGAATTCGACCGGCGAGCCCTTCTTCTTGGCGTTCATCGCCATGAAGTCGACGAGGATGCCATAAGGCTTCTCGCCTGATGCCACCGACTTCAGCACGGCACCATTGCCGCGCACGCTGACGGTGTTGTTGGTCTTCAGCTTCTGGAAGAAGTCCCAGCCATAATTGGTATCGCCGACGAAGCCTGAAAGCAGGTAGGCGGCCGCACCCGAATAGAGCGGGCTCGGCATGACCAGGCCATCGGCATAGGCCGGCTTGGCGAGATCGGCCCAATGCTCCGGCTTTTCGGCTGCGGCGGTGTTGTAGACGATGCCGGTGGTGATCAGCTTGCTGCCGAAATAGGTCTTGTCGGCGTCATAGGCATCCGCCTCGATGCCATCGAGCTTGGCCTCGGGATAGGGCAGCAGCCGGTCGTCCTTCTTCAGCAGCTCCATGGAGACCGCGTCGGCGATCAAAAGCACATCGGGCTGCGGGCTGCCGGCGGCAAACTCTGCCGCCAACTTGGTCAGGATGTCGCTGGTTCCGGAGCGATAGATGGTGACGTCGATGCCGGGCTGCGCCTTCTTGAACGCATCCACGGTCTTGGCCGCGTCGGCTTCCGGCTGTGATGTATAGAGCGTCAGCGTTTCGGCGTTTGCCACGCCGGCAAACAAAGTTGCCGCGAGCGCCAGCTGGCTGGCCAGCAGCTTGATGAATTGCGTCTTCATGAGACCTCCTGTCTTGTCTGTGCATGACCGGTCCGGCTCCTGGCCGGCTCCCCGTCTCTTCCTCCCTGCACGGCGCATATGACTGGTGGATGACAGTGCGCGTGTGCGACCCGATCAGGCAGCAGCTTCGCGCGAAATGCTCTCACGGCACAACGATTAAGGCCCGCGGAACGGGCGTTCCACGAGCCTCATGGCCCTCTGGCGGGCTGGCGATCCTTCGATGCAACTGGCCGCCCCACCCGAGGGTTTCGCTACCTCGACAGCGCCTAGACCAACATGCCCATCGGGTTCTCGATCAGGCGCTTGAAGGCGACCAGCAGTTCGGCACCGAGCGCACCGTCGACGGCGCGATGGTCGGTCGACAGCGTCACCGACATCACGGTCGCTATCTTGATCTCGCCATTCTTGACCACCGCCCGCTCCTCGCCGGCACCGACCGCCAGGATCGTCGCGTGCGGCGGGTTGATGACGGCGGCAAAGTCCTTGATGCCGAACATGCCGAGGTTGGACACCGCCGTGGTGCCGCCCTGATACTCTTCCGGCTTCAGCTTGCGGCTGCGCGCCCGGCTGGCCAGATCCTTCATCTCGTTGGAGATGGTGGACAGCGTCTTTTCATCGGCATGCCGAATGATCGGCGTGATCAGGCCACCGGGGATCGACACGGCAACGCCGACATCCGCATGCTTGTGCTTGACCATGGCGGTTTCGGTCCATGAGGCATTGGCATCCGGCACCGCTTTCAGCGCCATCGCCATCGCCTTGATGACCATGTCGTTGACCGACAGCTTGTAGGCCGGTGCTTCGCCCTTGTCGGTCTTCTTCACCGGGGCTGCGGCATTGATCTGCGTGCGCAACGCCAGGAGCGCGTCGAGCTCACAGTCGAGCGTCAGGTAGAAATGCGGAATGGTGGTCTTGGCCTCGACCAGGCGCCGCGCAATGGTCTTGCGCATGTTGTCATGCGGGACGAGGTCGTAGGAGCCAGCTTCGAACAGCTTCAGCACCTGATCGTCCGACATCGCCTTCACGGCTGGTGTAGCAGCAGGAGCAGCAGCGGGTGCTGCCTTGGCGGCTGGCTTGGCACCGCCACCGGCAATCGCCGCGTCGACATCGGCCTTCACCACCCGGCCATGCGGGCCGGTGCCTGCGATGTCGGCAAGGACAAGGCCCGCCTCACGGGCCAAACGTCGGGCCAACGGTGTCGCACGAGCGACCGATGGCGATTGGCCGATCTCCCCCCTTGTGGGGGAGATGCCCGGTAGGGCAGAGGGGGGCGTGACAGAACGAGACGTTGGCGGGGCAGCGCCCCCCTCTGTCGACTTCGTCGACATCTCCCCCACAAGGGGGAGATTGGCGCCTCGTGCTGCTTGGCCGCAGCCACATCGGCCCCATACGCCTCATCGTCCGCATAAATCCACGCAACAGCCGCACCGACCGCGATATCGACACCTTCCTTGCCGGTCACATCGCGCAGCACACCGCTGGCCGGCGCGTCGATCTCCATCGCCGCCTTGTCGGTTTCGATCTCGAACAGCACATCGCCCTTCTTGACGTGCGCGCCTTCCTCGGCAAACCAACGCGAGATCTGTCCGGTCGCCATGTCCATGTCGACCTTGGGAAGAATGACTTCGGTCGGCATGGGCTAGCGGACCCCTTTCACGAGGTCGCGCGCGGCGGTGATGATGTCGGGAATTTGCGGCACCGTCGCTTTCTCGAGTTCCGGATTGTAGGGGATCGGTGTCTCGGCGCCGCCCAGCCGCACGATCGGCGCATCGAGATAGTCGAACGCCTCGCTCTCGGCGATCATGGCGCTGACCTCGGCGCCAATGCCCAGCGTCTTGACCGCTTCGTAGACACACATCAGCCGCGACGTCTTCTTGACGCTGTCGATGACGGTCTGCTTGTCCATCGGCCGGATGGTGCGCAGATCAACGACTTCGACGTCGATGCCTTCGCTCTCCAGCGCCGCCGCGGCGTCGAGCGCCTTCTGCACCATGATAGAGGTGGCGACGATGGTCAGGTCGCGGCCCTCGCGGCGGATATCGGCCTTGCCGATCGGCACGGTGTAATAGCCTTCGGGCACCGGGCCTTTCATCTTGTAGAGCAGCTTGTGCTCGAAGATCATCACCGGATCGGGATCGGCGACCGCCGCCAAAAGCATGCCTTTGGCATCATAGGGCGTCGCCGGCTGGATGACTTTCAGACCCGGCACATGGCCGAGCCAGGCTTCCAGGCTCTGGCTGTGCTGGGCCGCCGCACCGGTGCCGGAACCGGCGGGAAAGCGCATCACCACGGGAACCGAAACCTCGCCGCCCAGCATGAAGCGCATCTTGGCCGCCTGGTTGACGATCTGCTCCATGGCCAGCGTGGCGAAATCGGAGAACTGGAATTCAAAGATCGGCCGCATGCCGGTGAGGGCGGCACCCACCGCGACGCCTGCACCGCCCAACTCCGAAATCGGCGTGTCGATCACCCGCTCGGTGCCGAAACGCTCGACCAGATCGCCGGTCACCTGGAAGGCGCCGCCATAGACGCCGATATCCTCGCCCATCAGGAAGACGCGTTCGTCCATGTCCATGGCGATCGCCATGGCTTCCTGGATCGCCTGGGCGTAGCTCAGTTCACGCACCATCGCGTCCATCACGCCTGCTCCGTATAGACATAATTGCCGGTGTCGCGAACGTCGGGCGACGGGCTCGCCTTGGCGAACTCGATGCCGTCGGCGATCTCTTGCGCCACCGCATCGCGAATGGCCTCGATGCCCTTGTTGTCGATGAAGCCGAATTCCCTGAGCTCGCTTTCGAACAGGGTGATCGGATCGCGATTCGACATCCAGTCCTCGATCTCCTCCTTGGTGCGATAACGGTTGCGGTCGCTCTTGGAATGGCCGCGATGGCGATAGGTCTTGGACTCGATCAGCGTCGGCCCCTCGCCCGCGCGGGCCCGGGCGACAGCCTGATGCGACGCCTCGGCAACCTCGGAGAAGATGTTGCCGTTGACGATGACGCCCGGCATCGAATAGGCGGCGGCGCGTTCGGCGATGTTCTTGACGGCGGTCGAGCGGGCCGTCGATGTCGACATGCCGTAGCCGTTGTTCTCGCAGACGAAAATGACAGGCAGCTTCCAGATCGCCGCCATGTTCAGCGCCTCATGGAAGGCGCCTTCATTGTTGGCGCCGTCGCCGAAGAACGAGACCACGACCTTGCCGGTCTTCATCATCTTGGAAGAGAGCCCCGCCCCGACGGCGATCGGGATGCCGCCGGCGACGATGCCATTGGCGCCGAGATTGCCCTTGCCGACATCGGCGATGTGCATCGAGCCGCCACGGCCCTTGCAATAGCCGGTGGTCTTGCCGAAGAACTCGGCGAACATGCGCTTGACCTCGGCGCCCTTGGCGATGCAGTGGCCATGACCGCGATGCGTCGAGGTGATCTGGTCATCCTCGGCAAGCGGCATGCAGATGCCCATGGCGCTGGCTTCCTGGCCGATCGACAAATGCATGGTGCCGTGGATGAGGCCGCGCGTGTAGCACTCCTCCGCGCCCTCTTCGAAGCGGCGGATGAGGTACATCTTGTAGAGCACCTCCCTGAGCTGCTCGGCGCTGTACTGGCGGTAGACGAAGGGCAGATTGGCGCGACTATCAGTGACGGCTTTGCTGGCTCCGGCCATGATCACGCTCCCACGGACCCGTAGACGAGCTTGTCCTGGCGGGCGCGCAGTTCGGCGATCTTGGAGCCCGCTGCGGGCGCGGCATTCGCATAGGTGATGAGCTCGCCCTTCTTGATCGGCGCGGTGACCGAGCCGCCCTGCAGCAGGCCGCAGGGAATGGCCTTGGCGGCGCGCGCCTCCGGCGTCGTCATGATCCAGGCGCGGTAGCAATATTCGCCGATCGCATCGAGCTTCTCGCCCGGCTTCATGTCCTTCTTGGCCACCGCGGCGACCTCGGCCACGGGCTTCGCCAGCGGCACCATGTCGGCCTTGCCGTAGAGCACGACGCGGGCGCAGGTCAGCGGCACTTCGAGCGAGGTCAGGTGATAGGGACGGTGGAAGGTGAAGTACGGGCCTTTGCCCATCTTCAGATCTTCCATGCGCTCGGAGATGCGCGGATGCGACATGTCGGCGACGACGAAGACGCCGGGCGCGACACCCTTTCCGATCGAATAGTCGACGACGCCGACCTTCGACAGCACGCCGCCATCCTTCTGCGGCACCAGCACCTTGGACAATTCGCCGAGCGTCGCGGCCGGGCCGTGCATGCCGGCCTTGTCGGGAACCAGCCCGGTGGCATTGGCGATCGCCGCCATCTCGACCATGGTCTTGGAGCCGTCGACGAACTCGACCAGCATGCGCACATTCATGTGCCGGCGCTTGGCTTCCTCCTCATAGTCGGGGGGAATGGCGTCGATATTGAGTGGATTGTTCTTGCCCTTGCCGGCGGCAACGATCGGGTGACCCATGGCCGAGACGAATTCGATCAGCTCCATGCAGGAAGACGGCTCGTCGCCGGCGCCCAGCGAATAGGTGACGCCGAGCCGGTCGGCCTCGCTTTTCAGATAGGCGCCGATGGTGACGTCGGCCTCGACATTCATCATCACCAGATGCTTGCCATGTTCCATGGCGCGCAGCCCGATCTCGGCGCCGACGGCGGGAACACCGGTGGCGTCGATGACGACGTCGATCAGATCATTGTTGATGACCAGGCTGGCATCATTGGTGACCGCCACCTTGCCAGCCTCCATCGCCGCCGTCATCGCCGACGCGTTCGAGACTTCGCGCGCATGCCCGGTCTCCTGGAACGCGATATCGACCGCCTTGCTGGCCGCGGGCAGGTTCAGTTCGGAAATGGCGCCGATCTCGATGCCCGACATATGGGCGACGCGGGTGACGATGTCGGTTCCCATCTCGCCGGAGCCGATCAGGCCGATGCGGATAGGCTTGCCCGACTTGGCGCGTTCCTCGAGATCGCGGGCAAGACCCGTCAACGAAACATTGGAAGCCATACCGCTTATTCCTCCCACATTGCAGGCTTGTTCAATTGCTTGACGGGTATTGAACATCTGTATTTCTGTCAAGACTAATGTCCAAATCCGTGTGCATTTAGGGCACTTTCCCTGCAGCCCTGGCGGGGGCGAAAAAGCGCTGGGCAAAGCCTGATGTCGCGCAGTCAAGCGGTTCACCGCAGGCCCCGATGACGCCCATAAAAGTCAGGCGATTCGACGCCGCTTCTTCCGGCACAAGGCAGCCGGGGTTGTTCGCTGGACTGTCAGTGCGTAAAAGGCGCATAGAGGCATCGGTTAGGGGCTTTCCGATGAACGTTCAACAATGGGTGCGGCCCGCCGCGCTGCCGGGCGATGGCCCGGCGCACGCGATCGCCGGCATCTTCGCCGCGGAACTGCAGATACCGACGGTTCAGCTCGACGACAACTTCTTCGATCTCGGCGGCGACTCGCTGACGGCCGAGACTTTGGTACTGGCCGTGCAGAAGCGGTTCGGCGTCAAGTTGCAGACCTCTGTCCTGCTGGGGGCGCAGACACCGCGTGAGTTCGGCCGGCTGATCGGATCGCTGGTGCCGGTCCATCCTGCCCGTCAGCTGATCGTGCCGGTTTCGGGCAATGTCGGCCATGAGCCGATCGCCATGATCCATGGCATTTCCGGCTCGGCCCTGTTCGCCAATCGCTTCGGCAAGCGACTGAAGCAGAAATACGCCGTCATGGCCGTGCGCGGCATGGGGCTCGAGCCCGGCGAGACACCCTATTCCAGCATGGCCGAATTCAGCTCCAACTACTTTGAAGCACTCACTTCGGTGACCGGCCAGCATCCCGACATCATCGGCGGCATATGCGCAGGTGGCCTGCTGGCGATCGAGGTCGGCCGGCTGAGCCATGAAGCGACCGGCAAGCGGCCGGCGCTCGTGCTCATCGATCCGCCCTCGCCCGGCTCGGCCTGGCTGAAACCGATGCCGGACGATCGGATCACCGAGAGCAGGCGTCGCCAGATCGCCCGCAAGATGATCTACTGGCGCCTGTTGCGCGACGGGCTGAGCGCCGTGGGTCTTGGACAGACACGCCTTGGGCGACACCTGCGCAAGAAGGCGTTCAAGAGCGCGCTGTTGCAGGCAGCGGCCGGATTCGTGCCCTCGTCCTATCCCTGCGATATCCTCATTCTCGCCAGTTCCGAATGGGGTGCCACGACAGTGACGCAATACAAGGGCTGGGCATCCGACATGGCCACCATGAAAACGGTCGTCATGCCGGGCGCGCATGAGAAGTTCCGTGCGGCCAACATGGATGCGATCGACGCTGAGATCATCGCTTTCCTCGCCGCAAGAGACACGGCAGCCTCCAGCCAATAGCGTCACTCGAAGTCGCGTCCACCGCATCGGAGAAGCTGGTGCCGTGGGTGACGGGTGTTATTGCGCCGCGCCGGTGGGAAAATCGTGGAAGTGGACGACCACCCCGTCCGCATCGATCAGGATCACGGCATAGGCGGGAGGTTCGTGGCCAAGGCTCCAGCTGTTCGAAAAATCGAGCGCGGTCTGATGGTTGGTGCTGCGCAGCGTGCTCACCGGAATGCCGCGCCAGCTGCCGGCGATCAGCCGATGGACGTGTCCGGCGAAGATATGACGGACATTGCCGTGGCGCAGCAGCACATCGTGCAACGCATCGGCGTCGGCGAGCATGACCCGGTCAAGCACGGGGATGTGAATCCGGAACGGCGGATGGTGCATGAACAGGAAGACCGGCCTGTCGCGCACTTCCTGTAACCTTTCGTCGAGCCAGTCGAGGCGCGCCTCGCACAGCCTGCCCTCGACATGGCCGCTGTCCAGCGTGTCGAGCAGGATCAGACGGCCCTCACCACTGTCGACGACGCTCTGGACGAAACCGTTTTCCGCAACCACTTCCGGGAACATCTCGAGAAACAGCGCCCGGTCGTCATGGTTGCCGAGCATCAGCCGGCAGGGCGGAACGAACCTTGCCAGCGTCTCCCGCAGCGCCGCATAGGCGGCGCGCTCGCCGTCATTGGTCAGGTCGCCGGAAATCACCACCAGTTCGGCATCGGCGTGATTGCTGCCGATGTCGGCAAGGCAGGCTTCCAGCCGGGAGAGCGGATCGGAGCCGTACAGAAGACCACCCGGTGTCATCAGATGCGGATCAGAGACCTGGATGATTTTCATGAACCTGACCGCAGTACTTCATGCCGGCGCCCGGCGGCGCCAGCCGGAAAATGAAATGTTGAGACCACCCTCTAACGTGCGGTCCAGCCGCCGTCCATCGGCAAGGTCGTACCGCTGATCTGCTTGGCTGAATCCGAACACAGGAACGGCGCCAGCGCCGCAAGCTCGTCTCAATTTGGCCGATTGTGAAATAAAAATACCGAAATACAAAACTGTAAAATTTATCTTTCACAACGTGTTTTCGCGTGCTAGCGTCGCTTCCGTAAGCTGGAAATGAAATGCGCTTCTTTGGGCGGCATTTCCCGGCCTGACCGAAAATGAACCTGTCGTTGGGACGCTGCAGCCGATGAAGACGAAGGCGCCTAGCAAGAAGGCTGTGTCTGGTGAGAATGAGGTGGCCAGTGCGCTGGAAGCCAGGTTGCGTGAGGGGTGGCTGGATTTCGCCCGGACCGAGCAAGCAATCGCGCGATACCTGCTCGCCAACCTCCATGACATCCCCTTTGAAACTGGCGCCACCATTGCCGCCGGCGCTGGTGTGAGCGAGGCAAGTGTTACCCGTTTCGTGCGGCGTCTCGGCTACACCGACCTCAAGGAAATGAAGCGTGGCCTGCGCTCCGCGCCGAAAGTCACAAGCCCGGGCCTGGATAGTGCCGAATTGCGTTTTCGCATCGGCGGCGAGAAGCAGGAGCGGTTGGCTCGCAGCCTGGAGATGGAGCAGCAGGCCTTGGCCGCGGCCTATGGCCTTGCCCAGGGCGAAATGTGGTCCGAAATCGTTCATCTGCTCAGCAGCTGCGACCGCGTGAACTGCGTGAGCTTTCAGGCGGTGAAGGGACTGGGGCTCGATTTCGCGACGCGTCTGCGCTGGGTGCGCAGCGGTGTTCGCTTTGCCGAAGGTTTGGGCGGCACGTTCTCGGAAATCCTCACCGACGGCGGCGAAAATTCATGCGTCCTGCTGATCGACACCGCGGAATACGCCGCGATGAGCTTCCGGCTTTGCGCTCAAATCAAGCGACGCAATATTCCGCTGATCATTGTTACCGATAAATACAGTCATTGGGCATCCGAATACACAAAGCTAGCGCTCGAAGTATCGACGCGCGTCGACCTGTACTGGGATTCGACGGCCGCGATTAGTTCGGTGCTGAACCTGCTGACGCATTCCGTTGCTGAGAAACTCGGCAAACCGGCCGAGACACGGATGAATGAGCTGGAAGATATCGCCGGGATCCTGCGGACCTTCCACAAACCGCCACGGCGCGTAGCGCGGCATATCAAAGAGGAAGAAGGCGAAGAATGACGATGCATCACCCGTTGCTGAAACCGTGGACGGTCAGGGCAAGCGCATGAAGCTGACGGAATACGCCGCCCATGACGGCCTTGGTCTGGCCGAGCTTCTGCGCAAGCGGGAGGTTACGCCGCGCGAACTGGGAAATTGCATCCTTTCGGGGATCGCCGAGGTCAATCCACAGCTCAATGCCGTGATCGAAACCTATGCCGATGCGATCGAAGCCCTTGGCGATGGTCCAGGGCCGGCACCTTTCCATGGCATGCCGACATTGACCAAGGATTTCCCCATCGAAGCCGGCCGGCCGGGAGAGTTCGGCAGCGTTTTCGCCAAGGGCTTCACCTCGGGCGGCGATCACGCCTTCTGGGTGAAAATGCGATCCGGCGGCCTTGCCAATGTCGGGCGTACCACCACGTCGGAATTCGGCATCGCGGCGGCAACCGAATCCTCGCTCTACGGTGCGACGCGCAACCCCTGGGATACCAGCAGGGGTGTTTCGGGATCGAGCGGCGGCGCGGCCGCCGCCGTTGCCGCCGGCATCGTTCCCTTCGCGCAAGGCGCCGATGGCGGTGGTTCCATTCGCACACCCGCCTCCTTTTGCGGTGTCGTCGGCCTGAAGCCGTCCCGTGGCCGGATCAGCGGCGCGCCGGAATCGAATGCGCCAATGCTGGGTCTCGCCATTTCCTTCATGCTGACACGCTCGATCCGCGACACGGCGGCTTTGCTTGATCTGGGGTCTGGCGCGCTTCCCGGCGACAGCTATGAGATCGTCCATCCAACCACCAGCTATGCCCAGGCGATCAAGACGCCACCCAAGGCTTTGCGCGTTGCCCTGTGCACAACGTCCTGGTCCGGCCATCCGCTCGACGCCGAGGTGAAGGCGACGGTCCTCGACGTGGGCAAGAGGCTGGAGCAACTGGGCCACAAGGTCGTCGAAGCCAGTCCCGTGTTCGACTATGAGCGCTATCTGGCGGCACAGAAAGTGATCTGGGCAGCCTCTACGGCGCAGTCGCTCGACGAGTTGGCGGGCCTGCTGCGGCGGCCGGTCGAAGAGGCCTGCCTGCAGCAGACGACACTTGCCGTCTATCGCCATGGCCGAACGCTTGATGCGGCGAGCTTGATCGCGGCTCTCGCTGTTTATGACCAGATCACGCGGACAGTCGGCGAATTCCTGGCCGTCCATGACGTGCTGGTGACGCCGACTTGTCCGATCTCGCCGGAGCTGCTCGGTACGCACAACCCGGATCGTGCTGGCCGCGACATCGATACGGTGTTCGCGGATCTGGCGCCGAAGGAAACGTTCAGCGCGCTCTTCAACGGCACCGGATCGCCAGCGATATCCCTGCCGCTCGGCTGGACGCAAAACGGCCTGCCGATCGGAGTGCAGTTTGTCGCCGCATTCGGGCGCGACGACCTGCTGCTGCGGTTGGGTGCGGTACTCGAGGCCGAATACGCCTGGCACGAACGTAAGCCACCCATCCACATCACCAAGACTGTTTGAACGAACAAAGACTGCTTGAACCAACAAGCATGGACTGCCCGGGAACATCATCAACGCAAATGGGAGATTGTCATGGACCGCAGAGTATTCCTCAAGAGCGCGGCGTTTGCCGGCTTCAGCATCGCGACATTGCCGGCGACATTGCTTCGAGCCAATGCCGATGGCAGCAAGATTCTGCGCATGGGCTATGGGTCTGAAGTTCTCACCCTGGACCCGATCAAGACCACTTATGGAGCCGACATCCTCATTCAGGGCATGATGTATGCGCGCCTGCTGCATGCCAATCCCGATCGCACCGAAGTCGGCCCGGGTCTCGCCGAGAGCTGGGACATCGCGGATGACGGCAAGACCTACACCTTCCACCTGCGCGAGGCCAAATTTTCCGATGGGTCGCCGATCACGGCCGAGGATGTAGCGTTCAGCTGGAACCGCATGCGCTTCCAGAAGGACTCCGCCTATGCAGCGCCGTTCCAGCCCCTGACCAGGATCGAGGCAAAAGATGCCAAGACAGTGGTGATGACGCTCGATCGCAAATTCACGCCCTTCCTGACGCTGACCGAAATCTGGAACACCGGCATTGTGCCGAAGGCAGCGGTCGAGAAGATGGGAGACGACGCTTTCGCCAAGGCACCGGTCACGTCAGGGCCATTCAAATTCGTCGAATTGAAGCCGGGGGACCGCGTGGTCCTTGGTCGCAACGAGCACTATTACCGCGAAGGCGAGCCTAAGATCGACGGCGTCGAATTCCGCTATGTCCCGGACGACAACACCAGGGTCTCGATGTTGCAGGCGGGCGAGCTCGACGTCTGCCTCGGAGTTCCAGCCCCGCGTATGGCCGAATTGAAGGCCGCCGGCTTCCGGGCCGACCCTGAACCTTCAAGCACCACCTACGACATGCTGATCAACCATTCGGCAGAACCCTTCAACGACCTCAAATTCTGCCAGGCTGTCAGTTATGGCATCGACCGCACGGCGATCAACGCCGCAGTGACGCTGGGTCTCGGCACGCCGGCCAGTTCCGTCATGAGCCCGACGCTCGATTACTTCGACAAATCGCTGCCGGTCATTGCCCGGGACGTCGAAAAGGCCAAGGCCCTGCTGGCCGAATCCGGCAAGACCGGAGCCAGTTTCGAACTCATCCAGAATGCCGGCAGTGCCGACGAGGAAAAGGCGGCCGTGCTGATCCAGGCGCAACTGGCGGAGGTCGGCATCACCGTCAACATTGCCAAGATCGATTCGACCCAGGCATGGACCCGCCTCGCCGACGGCGAATATCAGGCGGAAATGAACTGGTGGTACAACGAGACGCGAGATCCCGACAACGCACTACGCTGGTGCGTCTGGGGTGCGGGCGACAACAAGTCCTATTACACCCGCTACAACAACGAAACGGTCAACAAGCTGATCGATGAAGCCTCGGGTGAGGCGGACAATGCCAAACGGGCCAAGCTCTATGCCCAGATCCAGAAGATCGTGGTCGATGAAGTGGCGCAGGTGGCGCTCTATCACCCGACATGGCTCAACGCCTACGCTCCGAGCGTGAAAGGACTGGTCCTGAACGTCGGCCTGCAGTTCTCGTCCATCGGCGGGGCAAGCCTGGATTAATCGGCAGAGACGCGGGGCGGGACGAGACAGTTCGTCCATGCCTCGCATCAGTTTGACACCAGGATCCCAACCATGAATCGATTCTCCTTCGTGCTCAGGCGGCCGATACAGTTGATACCCGTGCTGCTGGGTATCAGCGTGATCACCTTCCTGCTGCTGCAAATGACGCCCGGCGATCCGGTTCGCCTCATGCTTGGTCCCAAGGCCAGTCAGGAGACGATCGAGTTCGTGCGGGCGCGATACGGTCTCGATCAGCCCGTCCCCGTGCAGTATTTCTACTATGTGTTGAATTGCCTGCGTGGCGATTTCGGTCAGTCGATTGCCTTTCGCGGCCCCGTCAGTGGCGTCATCGTGGCACGGATCGCGCCAACGGTTTTCTTGATCCTTTATGGCCTCGTCATCTCGCTGCTGTTGACATTCGCGCTCGCGGTCACCGCTGCCCGGCAGCGCGGACGGTGGATCGATCATCTCATCCGTCTTGTCTGCGTTGCGGGCGTCGGCGTGCCGTCCTATTTTGTCGGCCTGCTGCTGATCATGGGCTTCTGCCTACGGCTGAAGATCTTCCCCGTATCCGGATACGGACCGACCTTTATCAACAATCTATGGCATCTGTTCCTGCCAGCCCTGACGATCGGTATCGGGGTGACGCCGATCCTCGCCCGCAATCTGCGCGCGACCTTCATTCAACAGCTGGACAAGGACTACGCGATCGCCTGCCGCTCCAGGGGCCTGCCGGAAAGCTACATCTTTTCCCGGCATGTGTTCTGGAATTCCCTGTTGCCGACAGTCAATCTGCTGGGCGTCGTGGTCGCCTTCCTGATCGGCGGGACGGTCGTTGTCGAAAATGTCTTCAATATTCCAGGGCTCGGCAACCTGCTCATCCGCGGCGTTCTCACGCACGACCAGTTCGTTGTCCAGGCAGTGGCCCTGCTGCTTGCCGTAGGTGTCGTCATTTCGAATTTTGCCGTCGACATCTTGACCGCCATTCTCGATCCACGGGTGGAATTGTGAGCGATGTGATGCGGGGCAGCGGCCCCTTGGCCATGGCGCGACTCCGGACGATGCCGGCAACCTTGGCCATTGGCGGCGCCATCACCTTGGCCTGGATCGTCGTGGCCATACTGGCGCCGGTGCTGACTGATTTCGACCCGGTCAAGGTCGATGTGATGCAGGCGCTGAAACCACCTGGCGCCGTGCATTGGTTTGGCACGGACGCTATCGGCCGCGATGTACTGGCGCGGACACTGTTTGCCGCACGCTACGATCTCGCCATGGCCTTCTTCGGCGTGGTCGGTCCGATCATCCTGGGGACGATCATCGGCCTCATCGCCGGGTATCTGGGTGGCCGGATCGATGCGGCGCTGATGCGCATCCTCGAGGTCACCGTATCATTTCCCTATTTCGTCCTGGTGATCGCCATCGTCGCCGTGCTGGGGCCTGGCCTCAAGAGCTACTTCATCTCGCTCACCTTGGTGAACTGGGTCAGCTATGCACGACTTGTGCGGAGCCAGGCGCTGGTGCTGCGCGGCGTCGATTTCGTGCTGGCGGCACGCGGCATGGGTTTTGGCCATTTGCGCATCATGCTGTTCCACATCCTGCCAAATGCCATCGTCCCATCGATCGTCTTCGTCATGACCGATGCCGTGCTCGCCATCGTGCTCGGATCGTCATTGGGCTTTCTCGGCCTCGGCGTACAACCGCCGACGCCGGAATGGGGCGCCATGATCGCGGACGGGCAGACCTACCTGACCACCGCCTGGTGGATTGCGATCTTTCCAGGCATCGCCATCTGCCTTCTGGCGCTCGGCCTCTCCTTGACCGCTGATGGTCTCGCCCGCCTCTTGAATACGGAATCCTGAGATGAGCGACCTCGTCAGCGTCGAGAACCTCACCATCGACTTCGCCACCGATTTTGGCGACGTCCACGCCCTGCGCGACGTCAGCTTTTCATTGAAGGAAGGCGAGGTCCTCGGGATCGTCGGTGAATCTGGGTCGGGCAAGACGGTGGCCTGCAGAGCCATCCTGAAGCTGATTGCCGGCAACGCGCTGGTGAAGTCGGGCCGGATCATGTTCGAGGGTAGCAATGTCCTCACCATGAAGGATGTCGAGCTGGGCCAGCTGCGTGGCGGGCAAGCGGCGATGATCTTCCAGAATCCGTCGACGCATCTCGATCCGATCATGACGGTTGGGCGTCAGGTAGGCGAGGCGATGGTGGTTCATCAGGGCATATCCTGGCGGCAGGCCAATGCGCGGGCGATCGGCCTGCTCGAAGACATGCATATCAAGGACGCGCCCAGGCGGGCGGGCGCGTATCCACACGAGCTGTCGGGTGGCATGCGTCAGCGGGTGATGATCGCGGCGGCCCTTGCCTGCGAACCGAAACTGCTGATTGCCGACGAGCCTACGACGGCGCTTGACGTCACGGTGCAAGCTCAGATACTCGACCTGCTCCGCGGCATCCGGCGTGAACGCAAGCTGTCGGTCATTCTGGTCTCTCACGACCTTGGCGTGATTGCGGAAATGTGCGACCGCGTCGTCGTCATGAAGGACGGTGCCGTGCTGGAGATCGGGTCGGTCGATCAGATCCTGCGTGACCCCGCCCATGAATACACGAAGCGCCTGATCGCTTCCCAACCCTCGCTGATGACGCCAACCACGCATGCCCGCCCCGTGGCGACGGAACCGCATCTGCTGGTGAAGAACCTGTGCGTGAACTTCTATCCGGGGCAGAGTCTTGCGGCTTGGGCGACGCGTAAGCCGCCGCTGATCGTGCGCGCGGTCGACAATGTTTCGCTGGCACTGCGTCGCGGCGGGGCGCTGGGGATTGTCGGCGAGTCCGGTTCCGGCAAAAGCACCATCGCCCGGGCCATTGCAGGCCTTGTGCAGCCCGAACAAGGTGAGATCGAGGTGGACGGCCAATTGCTCGATCGCGCGCTCAGGCGGCGCCGGCCGGAGCAGGTTCGCAAACTGCAGATGGTGTTCCAGGATCCGTTCATGTCGCTCAATCCGGCCTTTACGGTTGCACGGACTCTGGCCGAACCGCTGCGGCAACAGAATATTTGCCCGCAAGGAGACATTCCGGCGCGGATCCGCGAGCTGATGGAAAAAGTGGAATTGCCGCGCCAGCTGCTGGACCGACGCACCACGCAACTTTCCGGCGGCCAGCGGCAGCGCGTCGGCATCGCCAGAGCCCTGGCGCTGGAGCCAGAGATTTTGATCGCCGATGAAGTCACCTCCGCTCTGGATGTCACCATCCAGGCCCAGGTCCTTGGACTTTTTGCGCGGCTGCGCCGCGAATTGTCGCTGACGCTGATCCTGATTTCCCACGATTTGGGCGTGGTGCGTTATCTCTGTGAACAGGTTGCGGTCATGCAGCACGGTAAGCTGGTTGAATATGGCAACACGGGAGACGTTCTGGATCGGCCGCAGCAGGCCTATACCCGCGAGTTGATCGCCGCTATCCCGAAACTCTCGCGTCCAACGAGCAGCGGAGTCCACCCCGGAGATACACCGCTACTCGCCGCCGGAAGCGAATGCTGAAGCCTTCAGGGTCGGGCTACTGTGCCGTCCAGCCGCCGTCCATCGGCAAGGTCGTGCCGGTGATCTGCTTGGCTGAGTCCGAGCACAGGAACAACGTCAGCGCGGCAAGCTCGTCGACGGTGACGAATTCCTTGGTCGGCTGGGCAGCGAGCAGCACATCGTGCTTGACCTGTTCCTCGGTCATGCCGCGCGCCTTCATCGTGTCCGGGATCTGCTTTTCGACCAGCGGCGTCCAGACATAGCCCGGCGCGATCGCATTGACGGTGACACCGTCTAGCGCTGCTTCCAGCGCCACCGTCTTGGTCAGACCTGATATGCCGTGCTTGGCCGACACATAGGCGGATTTGAACGGCGAGGCGACCAGCGCATGCGCCGAGGCCGTGTTGATGATACGGCCCCATTTGCGCGCCTTCATGCCGGGCAGTGCCGCCTTGATGGCGTAGAACGCGGCGAGCAGGTTGATGCGGATGATGGCTTCCCATTTGTCGTCCGGAAACTCCTCGATCGGCGCGACGTGCTGGATGCCGGCATTGTTGACCAGGATATCGAGACTGCCGAAAGCGGCCTCGGCCTCGTGCACCATGGCGCTCACCGCCGCGCCGTCCATCATGTTGGCGTCTGAATAGCGGCACCTCACGCCGAAATCCGTCTCGATGCCGGCCCGCTCCTGCTCGATGGCAGCCGCATCGCCGAGACCATTGATGGTGACGTTGGCGCCTTCGGCGGCAAAGGCGCGGGCGATGGCCAGGCCGATGCCACTGGTCGAGCCGGTGACGAGGGCGTTCTTTGAAGACAGGAAACCCATGATGATCTCGCAAGGGGTGGGAGGGAATGAACAAGGCGGCTTTGTGCGCCGCACCATGACACTGCCACAGCCATATGTCGGTGCGATTACAGGGTTGCGACGGCGTCGACGGGCCTGTTGGAAGGGCTGTCAGGCGGTTGACACGGCATTGTCATGGTGCCGTGCAACATAATCCGGAGCGCATTCGCGCAGTTATTCCTGAACCGAATGGGGCACCCGCCTTGCAGATCGCCGATGTCGTGAAGCGCGCCTATGCGATGCCGCTCACCAACCCCTCCTTCCCGCCCGGGCCGTACCGTTTCTTCAACCGCGAATATGTCATCATCACCTACCGCACGACGCGCGAGGCGCTTGAGGCTGTCGTGCCGGAGCCGCTGGAAATCGACGAGCCGCTGGTCAAGTACGAGTTCATCCGCATGCCTGACTCAACCGGCTTCGGCGACTACACCGAGACCGGCCAGGTCATCCCGGTGCGCTACAAGGGCCAGCACGGCGCCTACGTCCATTCGATGTATCTCGACGACGACGCGCCGATCGCCGGCGGCCGCGAACTGTGGGGCTTTCCCAAGAAGCTCGCCAACCCCAAGATCGTGCATGAAGGCGAGGTGATCGTCGGCACGCTGCACTATGGCAGCGTTCTGTGCGCCACCGGCACGATGGGCTACAAGCACAAGGCCGCCGATCACGGCTCGGTCCTGGCTTCGCTGGCGGCGCCCAATTTCCTGATCAAGATCATCCCGCATGTCGACGGCACGCCGCGCATCTGCGAGCTGGTCCGCTACCACCTCACCGACATCACGCTGAAGGAAGCCTGGACGGCGCCAGCCGCGCTCGATCTGCGGCCGCACGTCATGGCCGACGTGGCGCGGCTGCCGGTGCTCGACATCGTGTCCGCTGTCCACTTCACCGCCGACCTGACGCTTGGCCTGGGCGAAGTGGTTCACGACTATCTCGCCGACCGCACCTGAGCGCATCGGCCTTTCAGGGCTCAAAACAGAGCATGATCCCGAAAAGTGGGAACCGGTTTTCGGACAAGATCATGCTCAAACAAAAGTCGGAGACCAAAGCCGTGCTCGAACGCAATCGCAAGAAGGAGGCCACCGCCACCATAGCGGAGATCTCGGCGCAGTATGACCGCATCGCGCTGGTGTTTCAGGGGGCGGCGCGCTCGGCGCCTATCAGGCCGGGGTCTACCAGGCGCTGGCCGACGCCGGCTGCGAGCCGAGCTGGCTTTCCGGCGTGTCGATCGGCGCCATCAATGCGGCGATCATCGCCGGCAATGAATCAAGCCGCCGCCTGCAGCGGCTCGAGCAATTCTGGCAGACGATTTCGGGCCGCTAGATCTGGGCCTATACGCCCGAAGGCGACATCTACCGCGACATCCGCAACCGCACCAGCTCGTGGATGACCATGGTCATGGGACAGC
This sequence comes from Mesorhizobium loti, assembly GCA_014189435.1. NCBI lineage: Bacteria > Pseudomonadati > Pseudomonadota > Alphaproteobacteria > Hyphomicrobiales > Phyllobacteriaceae > Mesorhizobium > Mesorhizobium loti. The sequence continues at coordinate 6,938,675 of CP050293.1, read as the reverse complement.
CCGGCTTCTTCAAGCCGCGCAATCCCAATCCGTGGATGGAGCAACCGGGCGCCGAGGGCGCCACCAGCTTCTACGACACCGCCGAATTGAAGGAGACGCTGGAAAGCCTGATCGACTTCGACATCCTGAACGACGGCAAGAAGCGGCTGAGCGTCGGAGCGGTCAATGTCCGGACCGGCAACTTCGTCTATTTCGACACCGACAAGGTCCGCATCGAGCCGGAGCACATCATGGCCAGCGGCGCGCTGCCGCCGGCCTTCCCGTCGATCCGCATCGAAGGCGAGTACTACTGGGACGGCGGCATCGTCTCCAACACGCCGCTGCAATATCTGCTCGACCAGGAAGAGGACCGTTCTTCGCTGGTCTTCCAGGTCGACCTGTTCAGCGCGCGTGGCGTCCTGCCGCGCAGCATGCCGGACGTGCTGTCCCGCCACAAGGACATCATGTATTCGAGCCGCACGCGGCAGAACACCGACAATTTCAAACGCATCCATGGCCTCAAGATGCGCCTGCTCGATGCGCTGAAGCGGGTGCCGAAGGAGTTGCGGACGCCGGCCGAGGAAGCGCTGATCGAGGATTATTCGGACGCCGGCACCGTCAACATCGTGCACCTGATCTACCAGCACAAAGGCTATGAGGGTCACGCCAAGGACTATGAGTTCTCAGGCACCTCGATGCGCGAGCATTGGGAGACAGGGCTTGAGGACACGCAGCGCACCTTGCGCCATCGCCAATGGCTGACCATGCCGACCAATGTCGACGGCGTCGCCATCCACGACCTGCATCGCGAAGATCCGACCTAACTAGGGCGCTGATTCTCAACGGTTTCCTTCCTGGCCAGAATTTCAACGCCCGTTTTGAGCAGCCATCGCCAACGTTCGAGATTGGCTGCAGCCTCTCCAACGTCGTCATCCACGGGCGAAGCAGGAGCGAAGCTCCGTCGCGGAGACCCGAGGATCCATGCCGTGACCCTGGCCGTAGAGTGCAGCGGAAGGGAATTCTGCACCGTTGCAGCGCTCTGAAGTCGCGGCATGGATCCTCCGGTCTGCGCCGCGTCGCTACGCTCCTTGCTCCGCCCTAGGATGACGAAGCGATGGGCGTTTCGCGCCAATGCCCTGGGAGGTTCAACGTCAACATAATGTGCCGACTTGAACACAGTGCTCGCTTAAAGAAAAAGGGCAGCGCCGGTGACCGGCGCTGCCTTTTATTTGGACGCTAATACGCTCCGCTCAGAACACCTGGCGGAAGATGATGAACAGCACGAATGCCAAGGTGATCGAGCACGGCAACGTCAGCACCCAGGCAAGCAGCAGGTTGCGCACCGTCGACCATTGCAGCCCCGAACCATTGGCGGCCATCGTTCCGGCAACGCCCGACGACAGCACATGGGTTGTCGACACCGGCAGTCCCAGCCGGTCGGCCATGCCGATCGTCACCATGGCGACGAGTTCGGCCGCCGCCCCCTGGCCGTAGGTCAGATGGCTTTTGCCGATCTTCTCGCCCACGGTGACGACAATGCGTTTCCAGCCGACCATGGTGCCGAGGCCGAGCGCCAAGGCGACGGCGACCTTCACCCAGATCGGGATGAACTTCGTCGCGTTGTCGACCGCCTTGTGATAGTCGGTGACCGCTTTCAGATCGGCCGCCTCCATCGGCAGCAGCTTCTTCTTGTCGATCAGCTTGAGCGCCTCGCCGATCAGATAGATGTCGTTGCGGGCGTTGCTGACCAGATCGGTCGGCACCGTCTCGACCGAGGCATAGGGCTGCAGGCCCGCCGTCGTGTTGTGGATGTAGGTCTGCAGCGCAACCGTCGTCTGGTCGCTCCAGGTCCTGGTGCGCACGGCGTCCTGGACGGCGGCCTTGGCATCAGTGACGGTGACGCCGGGCTTGGCATATTTGCCCAGTGCCGTTTCGACGCTGACCGAAGCCGACTTGTAGGCTTCGAGATAGTTGATGTCGGGGGTGCGGTTGAGCGCATAGGCCGTCGGCACGACGCCGATCAGGATCAGCATGATCAGGCCCATGCCCTTCTGTCCGTCATTTGAACCATGCGCGAAGCTGACGCCGGTGCAGGTGAAGATCAGCAGGCCACGGATCCACCATGGCGGCGGCGTGTTGCCCTTCGGCGCCTCGTAGAGCGCCGGATTGCGCACCAGCAGCTTCATCACATAGAGCAGGATCGCCGCGGCGAAGAAGCCGATGATCGGCGACACCAGCAAGGTGATGCCGACATTGGTAGCTTGCGACCAGTCGACACCGCTGGTGGCACTGCCGGCTGGCGCCATGAACTGGTTGGCGAGGCCGACGCCGATGATCGAGCCGACCATCGTGTGCGAGCTCGACGCCGGCAGCCCAAGGAACCAGGTGCCGAGATTCCACAGGATCGCCGCGACGAGCAGTGCGAACACCATGGCAAAGCCGGAGGAGGAGCCGACCTGCAGGATCAGTTCGACCGGCAGCAGCGACAGGATGCCGAAGGCGACCGCGCCGCTGGAGGTGAGAACGCCGAGAAAATTGAAGGCGCCCGACCACATGACCGCGAATTCGGCAGGCATCGAGCGTGTGTAGATGACCGTCGCCACCGCATTGGCGGTATCATGGAAGCCGTTGACGAACTCGAAGCCGAGCGCGATCAGCAGGGCGATGCCAAGCAGGATCCACGGCACGGTCTTGGCCACCGCCAGGTCCTGGCTGAGCGCATAGCCGACATAGACGATGCCGACGAGCACCAGCACGCCAAAGGCCGGCAGGAACCACTTCGCGCTGCCCGATTGATCCAGCGGATGATCCGGTCTCGGAATACCCGCCTCGCTAGAAACTATGTCCACCATGTCCCACTCCTATTGCATCGCAGCAAAGAACTGAGAAAGACGCTATGTTCGCACGATGAACCCTGTATGACGCCGGCGAACACGGCGGATGTGCCATTCGGCTACCATCGAATATGCATGCCATCGAAAGTCCGGAAGGAGCCGCTATCCCTAGGCGTCGCGCCGTCGATGACAGTGCGCAGGCCCCGCGCGCTGTCCTCGACCGCCAGGACCGCCTGATCGCCTCCCATATCCGTCTTCACCCAACCCGGATGCAGCGACAACACCGTTATCCTGTCGACGCGCAAATCCTGCGACAGCTGGGCGCAGACCATGTTGAGCGCTGCCTTTGAACAGCGATAGGCATAATCGTCGTCGTAGTCGTCGAGCAGCCCCTCCGCCATCGAGCCGGCGCGGCTGCCGATGTTGGCGATGATCCGCATGCGCCCCGCAACCAGGTTCGGGCGCAGTGCCCTCGCCAGCAACAGTGGGCCAAGCGTGTTCGTCCGCATAACCCTCAGGAATTCGTCCGGGGCGAAACCGTGCAGGCCGCTGATTTCGCTGCGGATGGCGGCGTTGTTGACAAGCACGTCCAGCGGCCTGCCGGCGAGACGCGTGGCAAGGTCGAAGATGGAAGCCGGATCGGCGACATCGAGCGGCTGGAACTCGATTCCACCTTCGAACTCTTGGGCCGGACGGGTGCGCCCGCAAGCGATCACGCGCCAACCATCCTGGGCGTATTGCCGCGCCAGATCGCGGCCGAGCCCTCGCCCGGCGCCGGTTATGAGGACCGTGCGGTCGCCTTGCCCGTCTCCGGCCAAGTCAGGCGCTCTTCGCAACGGGCACGGTCTCCTGCCGGGCGATCATGGCGTAGACGCCGCCGGAATATTTGATGTGGCGTTGCTGTGTGGCGAAATCGACATGGGTGATGCCGAAGGGCGTGGTATAGCCATAGGCCCACTCGAAATTATCGGTCAGCGTCCAGGCGAAATAGCCGCGCACCGGCACACCCTCGGCCGCCGCCTTGGCCACCTGCTCCAGGTGATCGACGTAGTAGGCAGCGCGCAGATCGTCCCAGACACACCCGTCTTCACCAACCGTCTCAGGCATCGTAGCGACGCCGTTTTCGGAAATGTAGATCGCGGGCGGCGCGTAGCGGTCATTCACATAGTGCAGGATGTCATACATGCAGCGAGGCCAGATCTCGTAGTCGACCGCGGAATAGATGCCTTCCGGTTGCACCCGTCGGTAGCTGAGCGGCGCCAGTTCATCACCCGCCGCAATCACCGAGCGGCGGTAGATGTTGATGCCCAGATAATCTACCGGCGCGGCGATGATCTCGTTGTCTTGCGCCTGGATCGGCGGCAGCAGATCGCCGTAGAGCGCCAGCATGTCCTGCGGATATGCGCCCTTGAAGACGGCATCGAGAAACCAGCGGTTCTGGGCGCCATCGAAGCGCCGTGCCGCCGCGGCATCGCGCGGGTCGTCGGTGGCGGGCTCCGCGACATTGAGGTCGAACACGATGCCGACGCAGGCGTCCGCCACCTCGGCCCGGATGGCCGGAACAGCCAGGCCGTGTCCCAGCAGGGCATGATGGCTGGCGGTCACGCCGCCTTTCACGCCGTCCCGCAATCCCGGCGCATCCTCACCGGTCGCGTGTCCCGACCAGCAGAACGTCCAGGGCTCGTTGAGCGTCGTCCATCTCTTGACGCGATCACCGAAGCTGCGGGCGGCAAGCCGGGCATAATCGGCAAAGGCGATGGCCGTTTCGCGGCTGTACCAGCCGCCACGGTCTTGCAGCGCCTGTGGAAGATCCCAGTGATAGAGCGTTGCATAGGGCTCGATACCGGCTTCAAGCAGGTCGTCGATCAGCCGGTCGTAGAACGCGATACCCCTGGCATTGACCTCGCCACGACCTTCGGGAAGAAGCCGTGTCCATGCGAGGGAAAAGCGATACGCGCCAAGGCCAAGCGCCTTGAGCACGGCGATATCCTCCTTCCAGCGATGATAGTGGTCACAGGCGACGTCACCGCTCGAACCGTCCACGATCACGCCGGGAACGCGGCAGAACCGGTCCCAGATGCTTTCACCTTTGCCATCCGCGTCATGCGCACCCTCGATCTGATAGGCGGCGGTCGCGGCGCCGAACACGAAGCCGTGCGGGAAGACCAGTCCGGAGGCGCGGGCTTCGAGGGCCCGGCGCGCGTTATCGATGCTTGATGTCATATTTTCTCTCGATGGTGCTGACGAGGCTCGCCGCGGCCAGCGTCAGGAAAATGTAGAAGATGGCGGCTGAGTTGTAGGGCGCGAACGGCAGGAAACTTGCCGACTGGAATTCCCGCATGCGCTGCGTGATGTCGCGGATCGACAGGATCGACAGCAGCGACGTGTCTTTGAGGATAGCGATAAGTTCGTTGCCGAGCGGCGGGATGATGATGCGGAAGGCCTGCGGCAGCACGACCAGCCGGGCGGTACGCCAGCCGTTCAGACCAAGGCTGTGCGCGGCCTCGATCTGGCCGGCGGGGATTGCATTGATGCCGGAACGGAATATCTCGGCCAGATAGGCCGAATAGGCGAGCGCCATGGCGGCAATGCCACGCACCAGGTTCGGCGGATCGACCACGCCCTGGGTCGCATCCTTGAGCGCTCCGGCGAGCGGCAGGCCGACATAGAGCACGATAACCAGCATCGGGATGCCGCGGATCGTATCGACGATAAACTCCGACCCGATCGAGAGCGGATGCCTGCGGTGGATATGGCCGCCGAAGGTCAGCAGGCCAAGCACGATCGCCAGCGCGGCGAGCGTGATGCCGAACGCCCTGTCGCGATCGTTCAACGCCTCCGTCTGCCACAGCACCGGCAAGCTGGCCGGCGCTGTTGCCGCCGGGACAAGCGCTGCGCTGACGCCGGGGATCTTGCCGATCGCATCGATCGCTTCCGGCGCACCGCGAGAGGTGCGCAGCGGCACCTCGCTGTCGGGGCCGCCGGGAAATTGCCCGTAGCGGACGGCGTCAAGTATGCCGGACGGCGTGCCGGGCGTGACCGCGACCTTCCCGGCGAGAGAACCCGCGAGCACGAAGCTTTCGCGCGGCTGAAGCAGGAACCACGCGGCGGCGCAGATCATGAGGATGGTTGCCACGATGCAGATCAGGTCTGCCCGCCAGCTGTATTTGAGCTTGAGGAGCCCAACCCAGAGCAACCCCATCATGGCCGCCAGCATGTAGGCCGCGACGGCCGCGCGGATCGTCGTGGTAACACCCGCCGCGAATGCGATATGCGCGAAAAGCAGGATGAAGACCAACCCGGCGCCGTTCACCGCCGCCAGCACGAGGCGGGAAAAACGATACGTCGCCTTACCGGTCCCGTTGCGGACGGCGATGAAGAACGCACCGAGGATCACGACCGTCAGGCCGAGATAGGTTCGCAACAGGAGCGTGGCCTGGCCGCTCACCATGAGGTCGGCGGCGTCCGTCAATCGCCGCGGCGTAACGCCCTGAACCACCAGATCGGAGATGAACGGATCGACAGCGTTCGCCACGACCGATGCCATAAAGGGATAGACCAGGCCGGTTGTCACAAGCAGCACGGCGGCGGCAAGATTGATCCCGGCGGCAATCGTTACAAGACGAGGCGATCTGGACGAAGCGCGCGAGAACACGAACACGGCAAGGCCGGCGGAAAAGGCGACAGCCAGCATCAGGAAGCCGGGCACGAAGGCCGACGAGCCGTTCTCCACGCCGAGGATGGCGCGAAGCGAGCGCTGGTAGTTTACCGACGAAGCAAAGAGATAGACGATGAACGGCAATGCCGCGACGATGATCAGATTGCTCGGCCGCAGGCGCATCAGAAACTGCATCCGGTCCCGTCCTCCCCCAACGACAGCTCCGGCGCCAGGCGCCGGAGCCTTTCAAGCGGCTATTTTGCGCCCCAGTATTTGGCGATCAGCACGTCAAGGCTGCCGTCGGCTTTGATCGCCTTCAACCCTTCATTGAAGGCGGCGACATTCTCGTCGCCTTTGCGGAAGACCAACCCCAGCGGATCGGACTGGAGATCCCGGATCGGCACGACCAGTTCACCCGCGAATTCCTTTTCATAGGCGGCGGCATTGGCGCCGTTGATCACAACGCCGTCCACGTCCTTGTTCTTCAGCGCGATGACGGAGGCCGCGAAACTGTCATACGCGACCACATTGTCCTTGCCGACGATGCTTTCAGCGACCTGCGCGTCGGTGGTGTTGGCCTGCGCCGAGAGCCTCTTGCCTTTCGCCTTGAAGTCATCGAGAGACAGGCCCTCGTCTTCCACGCGCATGAGCACAGCCTGGCTGTTGACGATGTAGGGGTCCGAGAAATCCATCGCCTTCTTGCGTTCATCGGTGATGGACACGCCGGAGGCGACCAGGTCGAAACTGCCTTGGTCGAGAGCCGCGAAGATGCCGTCCCAGCCAGTGGTGACGAATTCAGCCTTGCAGTTGATCTTGCCGCAGACCGCCTTGATCACGTCGACGTCGAAGCCGACGATCTGGCCGGTCGCCGTGTCGACGCTTTCCATCGGCGGCGATGTGGTGTCGGAACCCACCTTCAGCACCTTGCCGCCAAGGTCGGCGGCGCCGGCAGCACCGGCCGTCAACAACGCAAGCGCAAGTCCAATCGCGATCTTCTTCATGCTCTTCCTCCCATTTTGATGATTAGCGGCGGCTTCGCCCGCCGAGATTGTCCGGCTGCCGGCCGATGAGCTCGGGCCTCGAGACCATGGCGAGCTTTGCCGGGTCCTCGCCCGCCATGCGCCGCAGCAGGAACTCGCCCAGCTTGCGGCCGAGAAGTTCGATCGGCTGGTAGAATGTCGTGATCGGCGGGGTGAAATAGGCGCTGACGTTGATGTCGTCATAGGCGATGACGTCGACATCCACCCCGACGCGCCGGTCAAGGCTGCCCAGCGCCGACAGGACGCCCAGGGTGGTGGATTCGTTGATGCACACCAGGGCCGTGGGCGGATTGGGCAAGCCAAGAAGCCTGAGAGCGGCATCGCGGCCGAAGCGGGTGGACAGATCGCCGCCAGCCACAAGGTCCGTCGATGCGGCTAGCCCTGCCTCGTCAAAGGCACGCGAAAATCCGTCGATCCTGTCGAGGGCGTAGGAAAGACGGCGATCGGCGTTGATCAGGGCGATACGCCTATGTCCGCCTGCGATCAGCCGCGCGGTGGCGGTGAACGCCGCCCACTCATTGTCGACATCGACATGGGCGTAGATGAGGGGCTTGCGACACCGGCCGAGCGACACGAATGGAAAATCGCTTTCGACCAGCATATCGATACGAGGATCGTCGGCCTGCACGCCGGAAAAGATCAGGCCGTCGGCCGCGCTCTGATCGACGATGCGGCGGGCTGTTTCGAAGGCATCGCCGAAATCCCGGAAGCCGTGCACGGACAGTTGATAGTCGCTGCCTTCCAGCGCCTGGCTTATGCCGCTCAGGATCTGCGTGTATTCGACGCCGTCCCATTCATAGCCGGCCGCGGACGTTATCGGCATCAGCACCGCCGCCCGATAGGTCCTGCCTGTCCTCAGCGCCATGCCTCGCGCATTCGCCTGATAGCCCAGTTCCCGCGCAGCAGTGACGATAGCGTCCCGTGTGGGCTGCGCGACGACCGGCGACCCCCGCAGGGCCTTGGAAATGGTGGCGATCGAATAACCGGTATGGGCCGCCAACGTCTTGATGGTCGGCGAAAGCTCTCGGCGTTCGGATTTTTCGATCTCTGCCATGGACGATTCCATCCTGATGTCAGGGTTCGTATCATCGCATAAAAACGTTTTCAACCAAAATAAAAACGTTTTTATTGCCTCTTCGAACACGACGAAGGTGGTGACGTGCGGGCCGCACATCACCACCTCTCTTTAACAGGCCAGACATCGCCGGGGGCGCGGGAGCCCGAGAGCACCACGCTTCGGCAACTCCGGTTAGTCGTTGCTTTCTGGTCTCAGCGTGCCGGTGGCGCGTACATCAGGCCGCCGGCGTTCCACAGCGCATTGATGCCGCGCGCTATTTTCAGCTGGCTGGACTGGCCGAGATTGCGCTCGAACATCTCGCCATAATTGCCGACCTTGGCGACGATGTTGTAGGCGAAGGCAGGCTCGAGCCCAAGCTGCTGGCCATTGTCACCGTCGACGCCGAGAAAGCGGCGGATCGTCGGATTCTGTGACTTCAGCGAGGCTTCCGCATTGGCCTGGGTGATGCCTTCCTCTTCCGCCTCGATCAGCGAGAACAGCGTCCAGCGCACGATGTCGAACCACTTGTCGTCGCCCTTGCGAACGGCAGGGCCGAGCGGTTCCTTCGAAATGATCTCGGGCAGCACGGTGAAGGCGGCGGGGTTGGTCAGCTTCAGGCGTTGCGCATAGAGCGCCGATGCGTCCGTGGTGTAGACGTCACAGCGGCCGCTATCGAACGCCTTGATGATGCTGTCGGCGGAATCGATGACGACCGCCTCGTACTTCATCTTGTTGGCGGTGAAATAGTCGGCAACGTTCTGCTCGGTGGTCGTGCCTTGCTCCGCGCAGACCGTGGCTCCCGACAGCTTGAGCGCGCTGTCGACTCCGAGGTCCTTGCGCACCATGAAGCCCTGGCCGTCATAATAGGCGGTGCCGGCGAAGTGGATGCCCATGCCGGTGTCGCGCGACAGCGTCCACGTCGACTGCCGCGACAGGATGTCGACGGTGCCGGCCTGCAGCGCGGTGAAGCGTTCCTTGGTCGACAGCGCCACATAGCTCACCTTGTCGGGGTCGCCGAAAACGGCGGCCGAGATAGCGCGGCAGAAATCGATGTCGAAGCCGCCCCATTTTCCCTGGTCGTCTGGTGACGAAAAACCGGCGACGCCCTGGCTGACGCCGCACAGGATCGAACCCCTCTGCTTGACGATGTCGAATGTGTCCGCTTTCACCGGCATCGTGGCCGATGCAAGCAAGAGCGCTGTGATCAATGCATGTCTCATGGTTTCCTCCCTTGATGAGGCAAAGCCTCTCCTCCCGCCGGCACGTAGAGCGCCGGAAGTTCGTGAAAATCGCTGTCGTGAATCCCTCCGCGCGCCGCCGGGCGTGCGGGATCTGCCCTACGTCCCTTCCCCCAGAACCGCCGCCAGCGTCTCGTCGAGAACGCCGACCAGATGATCGGCATTGGCCCGGCTGAAGATCATCGGCGGGCGCATCTTCAGCACATTGTCGTGCGGCCCTTCGGTGCCGATCAGCACGCCGCGTGCCCTGACCCCGTCATTGACGCGGCGGGCAAGGGCGGTCGCCGGCGCCTTGCTGTTGCGGTCCTCGACCAGTTCGATGCCGAGGAAGAGCCCTTGGCCGCGCACGTCGCCGATGATGTCGTAGCGGGCCTGCAAGGCCTTGAACCGCGCCATGAGGTAGTCGCCGATCTCCAACGCATTGCGCCTGAGGCCGTCACGCTCGATGACGTCGAGCACCGCGAGTCCGGCCGCGCAGGACACCGGATTGCCGCCGAAAGTGTTGAAATACTCCATGCCGTTGTTGAACGAAGCGGCGATCTCGGTGGTCGTCACCACGGCTGCCATCGGATGGCCGTTGCCGATCGGCTTGCCCATGGTGACGATGTCGGGCGTCACCCCTTGCGTCTCGAAAGCCCACCAGTGGCTGCCGACGCGGCCAAAGCCGACCTGCACCTCGTCGGCCGCACAGATGCCGCCGGCGGCGCGCACCATCGCGTAGACTTCCGCCAGATAGCCGTCCGGCAGGAACACTTGGCCGGCAACGCTGGGGATCGATTCCGCCAGGAACAGGCCTGGCATGCGGCCTTGCCTCGCCATATCAGCGATCTGCTCGGCGACGCTTTCGGCAAAGCGCCTTGCATGCTCCGCCAGCGGCCATTCGACCGGGGCACGGTAGCTGTCGGGAATGGTTGCCTCGAACACATGCGGCGGGCGCCCCTTGCCGCCCTTGCGCTTGTATTTGTAGGGGCTGAGGTCGATCAGCTCCTGCGTTGTGCCGTGATAGCCCCAGTCGAGCACAATCGCCTCGCTGCGGCCGGTATGGGTTCGCGCCATGCGCAGCATCAGGCTGTTGGCCTCGCTGCCCGAACAGGCGAAGGACGCCACCGACAGGCCGGCGGGCAAGGTCGCGGTCAACCGTTCCGCGTAGGTCACGATGGCGTCGTGCAGATAGCGCGTGTTGGTGTTGAGTTTCGCCGCCTGTCTGGCGATCGCCTCGACCACGTCGGGATGGGCATGGCCGAGGTGGCAGACATTGTTGAAGCAATCGAGATAGGCGCGGCCAGTATCGTCGATCAGCCAAGCGCCTTCGCCGCGCACGAACTTGATCGGCTCGGAATAGGAGATCGAGAGATTGGGCAGCAGCGACGCCTTGCGTGCGGCAACGATCTGCGGACGGGAACGACCACTTTTGTGGAAGGTTTCGGGCGGAATGCCGGCGAGGTCGGCGGCGTCCGGAAACAGCTCTTGCCAGACTGAGAGATAGCGCTCTTCACCGACGCCGAGGATGTCGCGTGCGGTGAGGCTTGTGTCCGTCGATATCTGGAAATGCAGATGCGGCGCCCAGCCGCCATTTTCTGCTGGTGATCCCATCTCGCCGACAAGCGCGCCGGCTTGCAGATGCTCGCCGACCTTCAGTCGCCGGCCTGCTTCATGCGCCATATGCCCCCACAGGGTGATGAAGGGCGGGCACCCCGGCGGGGCATGCTCCAGCGCCACCAGGCAGCCATAGCCGAGCGGATCCTCCTCGATCTCGACGCTTCTGACGGTGGCGGCCAGCGGCGTGTAGAGCTGCGTGCCCGCCGGCATGAACAGATCGAGGCCCAGATGATTGGCGCGGCGGGCACCTTCCACAAACCGAGAGCGGAAGATGTCGCTGGTGTAGACCGTGCGCGCCTCGCCCCACGGGCCGATGCCGAGCGCAATGCCATGCTCGGCGCAATAGGCATCCCACCATGCGGTCGCCTTGTCGGGCTGTTGCGCGGCCGATGTCACCGTCATGGGATTTTGTGGATCGCCATAAGGCACCAGCGCCTTGGCAAGCGTCGCCGGGTGGCGGTCGAGGATGGGCGCAAGCTGCGCGCGGTTCGCCGCGATCCAGCTCGTGACAGCGCGAGCTCCGGGCGCGGCCTCAAAGCCGCAGGCATGGCGCAGGATCGCCGTCGCGAAGCGCCGGTTCATCGCTCCCAGGCGTCGCAGCAGGCGCCAGGCCGGCGCTTCCGAGATGGACAGATAGGGATTGTCGGTGGTCCGCTCCTTGCGCGCCGCCGACAGCGTCACCGAAGTGACGAGACGCATAACAATGAGATCGAAGAGCAGATCGAGCTCCTCTTCGCGCAGCGGATATTCGGCATGGAACCCGGCGGCAAGACGGGCGGCGGCGGCGATCGGATCCTCGGCATCGAGGATGGCATAGGCACAGGCGACCGCAACCTCGGCGATCAGCACGCTGTGCAAGGCGTCCCCGAAATCGATCAGCCCGGCGACACGCTCGGGCCGCTCCGGATCGACCAGCACATTCCAGTCATTGGCATCGTTGTGGATCACCTGCGCCCGCAGCGCCGGCAGCCGGGGCGCCACCTCGGCATCGAAATGATCGAGAAGCCGCTCCAGCAAGGCGCGGTCCTGGTGATCATCGATATGGTGAAGGCGTTGCCGCGCGGCACCGGCCCGGCGAATGTCCCAGTCGAACGTGCGCAGCGCGCCGGGGTGGATGAAGCCTTGCAGGGCGCGGTCCAACCGGCCGAGCGCGCCGCCGAGGCTTTCAAGCAACTCCGGACTGGACGAGCTCTCGGCCAGCGGCCGGCCGGCAAGCCACGACACCAGCCGCACGGCATGATCTTCGCCGCCGGCGCCGGTGGCGTGAGCAAGCGATGTTCCCCCCGCTGTTGTCCTGAGACGCGGCACGGCGACATGAGGGCTGTTGCGCTCAAGGTGGTCGAACAGCGCCGTCTGGAATTCGCTCTCACCGAGCGGTTCGCTGGCATTGACGATCTTGAGGATCCACAGCGAATGGTCGGGGGCGGTCAGCTTGAAATTCTGGTCGCGCTCGCTGTCCAGCGGCGTGACGCTGCCGGCAATGCCGAAATGCCGCGCGGCGATATCGATGGCCTCGCTTTGCGAGAACTGAGGCGCTGGGTGGGAAACATTGGTCATCGGCAATCCGCATCTGCTTTCTCAAAGCTTGGCATGGGCTTAAAAATCGGGCATCCGGCAAAGCGTCGGTTACGCCGTCACAATGACTGCATTGGCCGGCACATTAACGGAAGCGGGTAGGAGCGCGATGTGATGAGGGAACTGGACGCCAAGGACAGGGACATTCTCGGCATCCTGTCGAAGGAGGCCCGCATCCCGCTGAAGACGCTTGCGGGGCGCATCGGCCTGTCGCGCAGCGCGACGAGCGAGCGGGTTGCCTCGCTGGAAAAAAGCGGCGTCATTCGTGGCTACCGCGCCGATATCGGTCAGATGGACAAGGGGCTGATCTGCGCCTTCCTGCTTGTCACGCTGATACGCACGCCATCGATCGGCATCCTCGACCAGCTGGCGCGCTATCCTGAAGTCCGGCGGGTGTCATCGGTCAGCGGCCAGCTCGATCTCATCGTCGAGGTCGAGGTGCCGTCCATCGACAGGCTGAACACGCTGCGCGATCTGATCGCCAGTCATGGCGGTGTCGAGGACCTGACAACCGCGATCGTGCTGCGCCGCGACATCGAGCGCGCCGTGGACTGAGCGCTTCGATCAGCCATGCCTATCTGGCAATCTCGAGCAGGGACGACACCAGCAGCTCTCGCTCGTCTTTCGACAGCACATCCGCATCGAACAGGTTCATGCTGCGCAATCCCTCGATGGCGAGGTAGCAGACCAGCAGCGATTTGAGGTCCGGCGTCTCGCCCTTCAGTCGCTCGAAAAGGTGCCGTTTGAATGTCTTTATCGGCGTCATGAAATCGGGATCCTCGGCGATCGCGGAGAATATCCAGGACGCGGACGGCTGCTTTTCCTCGCAATCATTGGCCGACAGCCTGATGTAGACGGCCAGCGGATTTTCGTCCTTGTCATTCGTGCGGGCGGATTCCAGCGCGTTCTCGAACTCGCGCAAATAGCCTTCGACCAGACCTTGCATCAATTTGGCCTTGGTCGGGAAATTGTAGAGCAGCCCGCCCTTCGAAACGCCGGCGCGGCTGGCGACCGCTTCCAGCGACAGGCTGCCGGGTCCGGATTCCCGTGCGACATCGGCCGCCGCGGCGAGAATTTTCTCGCGCGAGTTCGTTCGTTGGGCTCTCATGGCGCCTCCCTTCGCAAGCTTAGGCCCAATTGACAAGACCGTCCAGACGGTACAGTAAGACCGCCACTATTTGAAATCGGGACCCGCAGTCGATATGTGTCCCGATGTCCGCGCTTCGCGCCGGATTTCGACTGAGGGGACTTCCTTGTTCAAGCGCATACTCCGTATCTTTATCATCGTTCTGGTTCTGGCTGTGCTCGTCGTCGTGGTCGGCGGCATCGTCGGCTTCAACTTCCTGCGCGACAACGGCATCAAGCAGTATTTCGCATCGATGAAGCCGCCTGCGGCAACCGTGTCGACGACCATCGCCAAGCCTTCGACCTGGACGCCGGGCGTCGAGGCGATCGGTACGGTCAAGGCCGTGCGCGGTGTTGACCTGACGGTTGAGACCACCGGCATCGTCAAGGACATCCTTTTCCATGCCAACCAGAAAGTGGCCGACAATGCGGTTCTGCTGCAGCTCGACGACGCCGTCGAGCGCGCCGATCTCGACGCGCAGAAAGCGCAAGCCGCGCTCGACCAGGCATCGCTGGCCCGCGCCATCGAACTGACGAGGCGTGGCGTCGGCTCCGACTCGACGCTGGACACGGCGCGTGCGGCGGCCTCGGCCTCGGCCTCGCAGGTCACCAAGCTGCAGGCCGTGCTCGAACAGAAGCAGCTGACGGCGCCTTTCGGCGGCACGGTGGGCATTCCGAAGATCGATATCGGCCAGTATCTGGCGCCCGGCACCGCCGTGGTGACGCTGCAGGATCTCGACACGATGCGGGTCGATTTCTCGATTCCCGAACAGCAACTCGCGCTGCTCAAGATCGGCCAGACGGTTCGGTTGGGCTTCGGCGGTGAGGACAGGCCGTTTGCCGGCGCCATTCGCGGCATCGACCCGAAGATCGACTCGTCCAGCCGGCTGGTGAACATCAGGGCGGAAGTCGCCAATCCCGACGGCAAGCTGACCCCTGGCCAGTTCGTGCAGGTGCGTGTCGAACTGCCCGAAGAGCAGAACGTGCTGACGCTGCCGCAGACGGCACTGACGACCAGCCTCTATGGCGACTACATCTTCGTGGTGCAGCCGGCAAAGCCCGCCGAGGCGGCCCCGGCCAAGCCGGAAGAAAAACCCGCCGTGGCGGCCACCGACAAACCGGCTGACGCCAAGCCGGCGGACACCAAGCCGGCCGATGCCATGAAGCCGGCGGCTGACGCAGCCAAGCCTGCCGCCGATGCGGCAAAGCCGGCCGACAAGGCTGCCGATCCGGCCAAGCCGGCGGCGGAAGGTGACAAGCCCGCGCTGGTGCTGTCGCAGGTGTTCGTCAAGCCGGGCCGCCGCAATCAAGGCATGGTCGAGATCGTCGAGGGGCTGAAGGCCGGCGACGAGGTCGTCACCGCCGGTCAGAACCGCCTCTTCAACGGCATGTCCGTCGCTATAGACAACACCATCGATCCGACCAAATCGGCGAACAAGCAGGCCGACCAGCAATGAGCTTTTCCGATCTCTTCATTCGCCGGCCTGTCCTTTCGACGGTCCTTGCCTGCATGATCCTGCTCCTGGGTTTCCAGGGCATCTTCAACCTGTCGATCCGACAGTATCCGAAGGTCGACGAAACGGCGATCACCATCACGACGGCCTATCCAGGCGCCAGCGCCGATCTGATCCAGGGCTTCATTTCCGCTCCGATCGCCCGCGCCGTCGCCTCGACCGAGAACATCGACTACGTCACCTCGTCCAGCCGTCCGTCGTCCAGCACCGTGACGGTGCAGATGAAGCTCGGTTCCAACCCCGACGTCGCGCTGACCGAAGTGCTGTCCAAGGTCCAGGGCGTGCGCGGCACCTTGCCCGACGCCTCGAAGGATCCCGTCATCGTCAAGGGCACCGGTCAGCAGTTCGCGATGATGTACATCTCGATGCAGAATCCGAACATGACGAAGGAGCAGCTGACGGAGTATATCGAGCGCGTCATCAGGCCGCGCATGTCGACGGTCGAAGGCGTCGCCGATGTGCAGATCTTCGGCGCCCAGGAATACTCGATGCGCGTCTGGATCGATCCGATCAAGCTTGCCGCGCGCGGCGTGACGGCCTCCGAAGTGCTGACGGCGATCAACAATTCCAACTTCCTGTCGGCGCCCGGCAACACCCAGAACGAGTATGTCGTCTCGTCGATCACCGTGCGCTCGACATTGCAGACGCCGGAGGCGTTCGCCGAACTGCCGCTGCGCTCGACCGATGGCAATGTGGTGCGGTTGCGCGACGTGGCTCGCGTCGAACTCGCTGCCGAAAACACCGACACCAGGGTCTCCTTCAACGGCAAGCCCGGCACCTTCCTCGCCATCTTCCCGACGCCGGCAGCCAATCCGCTGACCACGGCGGCGGCGCTCACCAAGCTGGTGCCGCAGATACAGGAGACGCTGCCGAAAGGTATGACGATCGAGGTCGTCTACGACGCGACCGGGCAGATCAGCGCGTCCATCGAAGAGGTGTTCAAGACCATCGCCGAGGCGGTTGCCATCGTCATCGTCGTCATCCTTTTGTTCCTTGGCTCCTTCCGTTCCGTGATGATGCCGATCGTCACCATCCCGCTATCGCTGATCGGCGTCTGTTTCCTTTTGTTTGCGGTCGGCTATTCGATCAACCTCCTGTCGCTGCTGGCCATGGTGCTGGCGATCGGCCTGGTCGTCGACGACGCCATCGTGGTGGTGGAGAACATCCATCGCCATATGGAAGAAGACCACATGTCGCCGATGCAGGCCGCGTTCAGCGGTATGCGCGAAATATCGTCGGCCATCGTTGCCATGACCATGACGCTGGCCGCCGTGTTCGCGCCGCTGGCCTTCACCGGCGGCCTGACCGGCGCGCTGTTTCGTGAATTCGCGGTCACGCTTGCCGGCTCGGTGGTGCTGTCGGGCGTCATCGCCATCACCATCACCCCGATGATGTCGGCACGCCTCCTGAAGTCCGGCACGCCGGGCCGTTTCCAGCGCATTGTCGACGGCGCCTTCGCGCGCGTCGAGCATGTCTATGAACGGGCCGTCACCGGGTCGCTGAACTATCGTCCATTGACGCTGATCATCGTGCTTGCGCTTGTCGGTGTCACCGGCTTCATGTTCACCAAGACCTCGAGCGAACTTGCGCCGGAAGAGGACCAGGGCTTCCTGCTCTCGATTGTGACGGCGCCGCGTTATGCGACCTCCGATTACACCGAGACATACGTCAACCAGATTCTCGGCCTGGTGAAGGATATTCCCGAAACACGGGCGCAGTTCTCGGCCGTCGCCTTCGGCGGCACGACAAACAGCGCCTTCGTCGGCTATGCCTTCAAGGATTGGGCGGAGCGCAAGCGCAATTCGAAGGAACTGCAGGCCGACATTACGGCCCGTATCGCCAAAGTGGCCGGTGTCGAGGCCTTCGTCTTCGCACCGCCGACGCTGCCGGGCTCCGGCGGCGGCCTGCCCATTTCCATGGTGGTGCGATCGACCGGCGCTTCCTCGGAAGTGTACGAGGTGGCCGAGCAGATCAAGAACAAGGCGCAAGCCTCCGGCCGCTTCATAGTCGTGCAGAATTCGATGGCCTATGACGCACCGGAGGTGACGGTGACCATCGACCGTGACCGCGCCGCGGCGCTGAACCTGCCGATCGCCGACATCGGCCGCACGCTGACATTGCTGGTCGGCGGCGCCGAAGTGGCGCAGTTCGACCGCGACTCCAACAGCTACGACATCATCCCGCAGGTGCCGCAGGAGTTCCGCGACAACCCCGACAAGCTCGGCGAATACTTCGTGCGCAGCGTGACGGGCGAGATGGTGCCGCTTTCGGCGGTGGTCAAGATTTCGACCAATGCCGCGCCGGCGGCAATCGAGCAGTTCAACCAGCTGAATTCGTCGACGATTTCAGCGCTTCCACTGCCCGGCGTCACCACCGGCGACGGGCTGAAGGCGCTGGAGGACATCGCCAAGGAGAGCCTGCCCGACACCTTCTTCCTCGACTATTCCGGTCAATCGCGACAGGAAAAGGAACAGGGCAACACCATCCTGATCGCTTTCGCGGCGGCCGTCGTCGTCATCTATCTGGTGCTGGCGGCGCAGTTTGAAAGCTTCCGCGACCCGCTGATCATCATGATGGCGGTGCCGCTGTCGATCTTCGGCGCGATCGTGCCGCTCAATCTGGGCCTCGGCACGCTCAACATCTACACGCAGGTCGGCCTGATCACGCTGATCGGTCTGATCACCAAGCACGGCATCCTGCTGGTCGAGTTCGCCAACCAGCAGCGCGAAATCCATGGCATGCGGCGGCGTGACGCCATCATCGCCTCGGCCAAGGTGCGCCTGCGGCCGATCCTGATGACGACGGCGGCGATGGCGCTTGGCGTGGTGCCGCTGATCACCTCCAGCGGCGCTGGTACGGCGGCCCGCTATTCGATGGGCCTGGTCATCTTCACCGGCATCCTGGTCGGAACCATGTTCACGCTCTTCGTCGTGCCCATGTTCTACACCTTCATTGCCAGCAAGGATCTGCCTCATCTGGCCGAGAAACCGGATCCCAAGCTGATGCCGGCACTGCCGAGCTAGGGCAATTCGAGGAAAGCGCGTAACGGTTTTCCGTCCGGTATTGCGCAAGACAAGTTGGAAACAAAGAAAAGAGGCCGGAAATTTCCGGCCTCTTTTCTTTTTGGCTGGGCTCGATACCGCCGGTTTGAGCTGTACTCAATACCGCAGCGTTTTCCGGTGGGAGCTTTGAGGCGTGGCAGCATGCTGCCACGCCATCGTTTCCAGCCTGCTACTTGACGATGACGATGCTGGTGTTGGTCGCCCCGAAGGTTTCGACGAGCTGGTAGAAATCGGCGGCATTGTCGGGGTGCAGCCGCACGCAGCCATGCGAAGCCGGCTGGCCGAGACGCTTGATCGCGTAGGTCGCATGCACCGCATAGCCGCCGCTGAAGAAGACCGAGTGCGGCATCGGGGCGTTGTCGTATTTCTTCGAATACCACATCTCATGCATGCGGGTCGGCTTGAACGAGCCGGTCGGCGTCACATGAGCCCGGTCGCCGGTGGAAACCTTCCAGGCGAAGGTCGGCCGGCCATCGACCGAGACTTCCATGACCTGCTGTGAAAGCGAAACGCGCGCCACGATCTTGTTGGCGGCGTGCGCTGCGCCCGAGCCGGCGCCGAACAGCAGTGCGGCGCCCGTCAGCGCGGCGGCGGTGATGTTGATGAGCTTGGCGGAAATGGCGGTATGCATGATGAAATCCCCTCTCTCTGCCGGTTCGGCCGGCTCCAATTCGATGGCTGCTTATCCCAACGTCATGTTTCGGGGAGATTTCGCAAAACGCTCATTTGTGTTTCGAATCTGTTTCCTCGGGTTAACAAACGCAGCCCTTTATAGACCGAATGGGAGTCGGCACCACGGCCTACCGGCGAGAGGTCAAAGTCAGAACATGAGTATCTGCCTCTAAACGAAAGTGCGGATTGGCATCATACGAAAGAAATGCCGGCAATCTCGAAACCAACCTGCAACAAAGCGAGGCTTCAAGCGGCATGATCCGGATACGGGCCGCAAGCAAAGTTGACGCAACGAAAACAGCCGGTAACGAACATGGGAACGAAATCGAACGCGCTGTCCTGGCTTCTTAGGATCAGCATCGCGGCAGCGGTCATTGGCGGCGTCGGCACGGTTGCCGGCACTCCACTGACAAGCCTCGGCGCGATGACGTCAGGCGAGATTTCGACGCTGCATGCCGCACTGTTTTTCGCCACGGTCTGGATTGTTTCCAGCCTGCGCATCGCCCGGCTAAAGGCCCTCTGGCGGGTCGGCCTTAGGCTGACGGGTTTGCGCGGCGCCTCCGGCAACTTGCTGCCGAGAGGACCGAAGGCCCGCGCCGCGACGGGGGGCTCCGTGGGCGGCGCGGGCACTTCGGGGGTGTCCTGAAGCGATCCGCAACACATTCACTTTGAAGAATTGGCTTTTTGGGGAACTGCTACGATGAAAACGAAATTTGCCGCTTCGGTGCTTTCCGCACTGCTCTACGCACAGGGCCTGCTCGGTTTTGCCGGCCTTGCCACAGTGCTGCTCAGGGACCGCGCCCATGCAAGCGAGATCGCCGTGGGCGGCGACATGCCGGTAGGCCCATCACTTCTGCTGGTACGCTGAGCCTCAAGAGCATCGGGCCCAGAGATGGAAACTCCGATGCTCAGCCGAACAAATTGCCTGGGCGCTCGGCAATCAGCCGGCGAATTGCTGCGGCGGATCGAACCTGTAGCCGGCGCCGCGTATGGTGGTGATGGTTTCGGTGTCGAGCTTGCGGCGCAGCCGCACGATGCGCGAATCGATCGAGCGATCGAAGGCGTCGGCGTTTTCCGCCGGTGCCGCGGCAATGATGTCGTCACGCGTCAGCACCTTGCGCGGACTGGCCAGGAACAGCCTGAGCAGCGCCACCTGACCGGGCGAAAGCTGCTCCTCCGTGCCGGAGCGATGCATGACCATGGCCGACCTCAGATCGACGGTCGCGTTCTCCAGCACGATCAGTTCCTGAGTGCCCCTGCCGCGTCGCGAAAGCAGGCCGCCAACACGGGCAGCCAATTCCCTGACATTGAGCGGGCTCTCGACGACGTCGGCCGCACCAAGCTCGAGCGCCAGCACCTTGTCGACGAGATCGGCCGGCCGGCAGATCAGGATGAAATCCGGTCCGCCCTCGCCGCCATGGCGCCGCAGCAGGTCGCGCCCCTCCGCCTGGCTGAGGCTGTCGCCGACGACGACGACGTCGATGCCCTTCCCCGACAGCAGCGATTCGGCCTCCCAGGGCTGGCGCGCCTGACGCACATCGTGACCGCGCCGCTCGAGATGGTCGGCGAGCTCGGTCGCGACCACTTCGGCAACGGAAACAAGCGCGATGATCGATCGTGCGGCCATGTTTTCCCACCCTGCAACAGACATCCCGAGATGAGTGCTGGACATCATGTTTATACCCAATCTACTTTCCGCTGATAGCGGGGGCGAGAGCATAGTGCGGGCAAGAATTGTCATCGTCGAGGATGAGCCCGATCTGAGGGACGCGGTCGCCGAGTATCTCGAGGCCGCCGGCTATGAAGTGGTCACCGCTGAAAGTGCTGCCGCCGCGCGCAGCCTCGTTGAAACGCAGTCGTTCCATCTCGC
This sequence comes from Mesorhizobium loti, assembly GCA_014189435.1. NCBI lineage: Bacteria > Pseudomonadati > Pseudomonadota > Alphaproteobacteria > Hyphomicrobiales > Phyllobacteriaceae > Mesorhizobium > Mesorhizobium loti. The sequence continues at coordinate 6,917,452 of CP050293.1, read as the reverse complement.
CATTCTCGACATCGCGATGCCGGGCGAGGATGGCCTGTCGCTCGGCCGCTGGCTGCGCTCGAAGCTGCCGATCGGCATCATCTACGCCACCGCGGCCGGCACCGCGCTCGACCGCATCGTCGGGCTGGAGCTCGGTGCCGACGACTACATCGTCAAGCCTTACGAATTGCGCGAAGTGCTGGCGAGGGTCCGCAGCGTGTTGCGCCGCGTTCCCCAGCCACAGGAGCTTCAGGACAAGAAGGCCAGGACAGATCGCCGTTCCGTTGCCTTCGGCCCTTTCCAGGCCGATCTCGACGGCAGGCTGGTCACCGGCGCCAATGGCGCGGTGATCGAGATGGCCAAGAGCGAATTCGACGTGCTGGAGGTTTTCCTGACCCGCGCCAACCGGCTTTTGACCCGCGCCGCGATCTCCGAGGCGATCGGCTTCACCGAAGACCCGGACTCGTCGCGCGCGGTCGATATTCGCATCATGCGGCTGAGGAAGAAGATCGAGACCGATCCGGCCAATCCGAAATTCCTGCGCACGGTGCGCGGCGAAGGCTATATCTTTTCGCTGCCGACCGGCGACGGCAACTGAGCGGCGAGGCCGGAGGGTTTCAGGTTCGGGCCGTTGCTCGTCGATCAAATTGGCATGACCTCTGGAATGACGGCTGACAATGACCGCTGAGGCAGTAAGCACGGAGATGCAGGGTTTCAGGCAGGGCGCTGCGATGGCGGCCGTGCGTGTCGTTCGCCGGCTGCGCGAGGCCGGCGACTGGCAGCGCGAGATGGAAGGTATCCTGGAAACGCTCTGCCGGGCCATGGATTGCCAGCGCGGCATCCTGTTTCGCCTGCGCGAATTGCCCGGCCAGGGTTTCGCCCAATCGGTCGCCGCCTACTGGATCGACCCGCTCTTTGGCGGCGAACTGGCGTCACCGACCGTCATCATGCAATCGATCGTCAATTCGGACCCGCTGCTGGAGCGGCTGGCCGAGGACGAACGGCAAGGCAAGATCTTCGCCGGCCATACGCGCGATCTCGATGGCTTTCTGAGAACCGATTTCGAAAAGCAGAACATCAAGTCGTTCCTGTCGGTGTCGGTCTTCGCGCATGGCCATCTGTGGGGCACGCTGGCGGTCAATGACTGCGTCAACGAGCGCGATTGGACCGACGAGGAAGAGGCGACGCTGCACATCATCGCGCTGGCCATCGGCGATGCCATCGAACGCTCGCCGTCCGAAGCCCATGCCAGCGAGGTCATTCGCCGCACCATGCTGCAGGCCTCGCTCGACGCCATCGTCGTCATCGATGAGACCGGTTCTATCATCGAATTCAATCCGGCCGCCGAGAAGATGTTCGGTTTCCAGCGCAGCGACATCCTCGGCAAGGACCTGCTCGATACCATCGTGCCGATCTATTACCGAAAGGGCTATGCTTCTGGGGCCGAATACATGTCCGGCCGCGGCGCGCCGATGGTCGGCCAGCGGCTCGAGACGGTGACCCAGAACGCCGCCGGCGAGGTGTTCCCGATCGAGCTGACGGCGACCGAGATGCGGGTCGCCGACCGCCGCCTGATCTTCGGCTCCATCCGCGACCTTCGCGACAAGCTCCGCGCCGAGGAGGAGATCGGCCGCCAGCGCGAGAAGCTGCACCAGAACGAGAAGATGGCGGCGATGGGCTCGTTGCTGGCCGGCGTCTCGCACGAACTCAACAACCCGCTGGCCGTGGTGGTGGCGCAATCGACGCTGCTGCACGAATTCGCCTCCGACCCGCAAACCAAGGTGCGCGCCGAGAAAGTCCGCGCCGCCGCCGAGCGCTGCGGCCGCATCGTCAAGAGCTTCCTGTCGATGGTCCGCCTTCATCCCGCGGCACAGGCCGAGACAGACCTCAACCAGGTGATCCGTGCAGCATTGGAAGTGACCGCCTATGGCGCGCGCTCCAGCGGCATCATCATCGACACCGACTTCGCCGCTGGCCCGCTGCTGGCCATGGCCGACGCCGACCATGTGACGCAGGTGGCGGCCAACTTCCTCATCAACAGCCAGCATGCGCTGGCCGGCATTGCCGGCGACCGGCTGATCAAGGTGCGGACGTTCCGCAGCGACCGCAGCCACCCCTGCTTCTCGGTCGAGGACAACGGGCCCGGCGTGCCGGAAGCGATCCGCGGCCGCATCTTCGAATCCTATTTCACCACCAAGCCGGTCGGCGTCGGCACCGGCATCGGCCTGTCGATCTCGAAATCGATCATCGAGCGGCACAATGGCAATGTCTGGTTCGAGGAAGTGCTGCCGAGAGGCGCGCGTTTTGTCGTCCAGCTGCCCGCCATTGTAGCCGGCCATGCCACTGCCGGCGAGAGCCAGCCGCGATCGAGCGGCCTGCGCCACGCCTTGATCATCGACGATGAGCCGGATGTTGCCGGCTCGCTCTCCGACATTCTGGAATTGATGGGCATCAAGTCGCGGATCGTTCCTGTCTGGGAATCGGGCACCGCCACCTTGAGCGGCCACATGCCGCCGGACATCGTCTTTTCGGACCTGCGCATGCCCGGCGTCAGCGGCATATCGATCTATCGCGAGTTGCTCGCCGAAAAGCCCGACCTGGCGCGGCGTTTCGTGCTGGTCACCGGCGACCTGATCGGCGCGAAAGCCGAAATCGAGGCCCTACCGGCACAGCAGCGGCCGCAGATCCTGGAAAAGCCGTTCAGCACGCTGGATGTGCGCAGCGTGCTGTCCGCCATTGCCGAACAGGCGGCAATAAAAGGATAAAAAGAGGCCCCCCGGGGGCGGGGGCCGAAGAAGAGCGCGCTGGAGGGAGCGCTCGGGGAGGTCAGAGCACGATCCCAAAGAGGGAACCGGTTTTCGGGATCATGCTTCGACAGAAATCAGAAAATGTTCGGCGTACCGGTCAACGGCGCGGCATTGGCGATCATGCGGATTGCGCGGCCCTTGTGCGCTCCGGACTGTTCGGCGATGGCGCGCAGGCAATCGATGCTCTCGGCGCCCCAGGCCTGCCCCCTGCAGGCGAAGTCGGTCACCGGCATCGGCAGACGCGCGGTCCTCGTCGTCGTCTGCGCGCCCTCGATGAGGTTGGCCGGCGGATTCAATGAAGCAAAGGCCGGCCCGATTGTCGGCGTGAACGCCATGCCGATGAAGGCGCAAGCAGCCAGCACCATGAACATCGCCATGGGGTGATCGCTGGCTCGCTGGCGCAGCGCCAGTTTCGGACGGCGGTCATTGCGCTCTGGAGCCTGAAGGCGGCTCTCGCCGCGGATCGTCTGGATTTTCGCACGCATTGCCTTCCCCTTCGCTAAGTTTCTTTTTGGTGATGAAACGAACTTAGCCGCGCTTTGTAACAAGGCAACGGTGCTGCAAGACTGCCAATGTAACGAGTTTGAAACAGCATTTCGGGCAGAAACGGGCAAAATCGGGCACGCGGACGCGCTCCTCGTGCAGAAAGGCGATCTTCGGCCCGATTCCAGCCGACTGCTCCGTTCGCAATATGCCCATGGATCAGCGAACCGGACGGAGGATGGCGAGGCCATTTTGTCATCGGCCGAGGTGCTTTGTGCCGCGCTCCGTTCGCTGCACAAAGCAGGGCCGGGACAGCGTCCCTGAAACCCCGACTAACATCTGGATTCTCCGGGATTTTCCCGGTCGACAGCCATGTGGATTTTGACCCCGGACGGCATGAGGATTCCGCCACAGAAACTGTCGAATTTTCACAAGCCATTGCATTTCAATGAAAAATATGATTTTATTGAATGAGTATTCAATAAAAAGAAGAGACGTTTTATGAACCCGCACCTCCGTGACGTGGCGATCCCCAACGATTGGGACCGGCGGGGACTACCGGGCTGGAGCTACCATTCCGATGCCCTTCTCGAACTCGAGAAGGAGCACGTCTTCCGCAACCACTGGCAGATCGTCGGGCATGTCTCGGACGTCCCTGACGCCGGCGACTATCTGACCATGGACGTCGTCGGCGAACGCGCCTTGATCGTGCGCGGCAAGGATGGCGTGGTGCGCGGTTTCAACAATATGTGCCGCCACCGCGGCAGCCGCGTCGTCGCCGACAGCCAGGGCAATTGCAAGAACGCGCTGGTGTGCCCGTTCCATGGCTGGGTCTACAATCTCGACGGCACGCTGCGCGGTGCCGCGCGCCCGCGCTCCTTCCCCGATCTCGACAAGACCGATTTCGGCCTGATGCCGCTCGATCTGGAAGTCTGGATGGGTTTCATCTTCATCCGCTTCCGCAATGGCGGGCCTCAGCCCTCGGTCGCCGAACTGATGAAGCCGATCGAGCCCGAATTCGCGCATTACAACGCCGCCGACATGGTGCCCTCCTGGGGCATCTGGAACCAGAAGACCCCGGTCAACTGGAAGTCGGTGCGCGATGTCGACAATGAGGGCTATCACGTCGCCATGGCGCATCCCGCCTTGCAGGATCTTTATGGCGCGACCTATTTCGACGAGCCCTTCATCAACGGCGTATCGCGCTCATTCGCCACCTACAACCCGCATGCCGGCCGGCGCTGGAGCGTCAAGAACTACGTCAAGATCGCGCCCGAGCCACAGCATCTGCCCGACTATCTGAAGAAGGCCTGGGTCTATTACGGCATCTTCCCCAATGCGGTCATTTCGGTGATGCCGGAATCGGTGCAGTTCTATCAGGAGTTTCCACTGTCGACGGGTGAGACGCTGCTGCGCGGCGCCATCTACCGCTACCGCGACGAAAGCCGCGAGCAAGCCGCCGCCCGCTACCTCTCCTTCCGTATCGACCGCGACACCATGTCGGAAGATGTGCAGCTCTCGGTGTGGTCGAACGAATCCATGCTGTCCGAAGCCTTCGAGGGCTTTTATCTCTCCGACCTCGAATATGGCGTGCGCACCCACCACGACCATCTGCGCAAGATGCTGCCGGTACTGGGTCTGGAGACCGCGCCTGAGGAGAAGGACATGTGGAATTTGAACGACGCGCTGAGGTCGCGGTCGTAGCGCTCTGTCTGCAGCGCAGGTGATTGGCGAAGCCGCCGATGAGAGCGCCCCTCTCCCCGTTCTACGGGGAGAGGATGCCGGCAGGCAGGTGAGGGGCGGCGCCGGGCTTGTGAGGTAATCGCGTCAAACAGACGATAGCTTCGAATTTGCATTGGATGCGGACAATTCACCGCTGCTGGCGCCGCCCCTCATCCGCCTGCCGGCACCTTCTCCCCGTGAAACGGGGAGAAGGGAGAAAATCACCCCCGCCACACCCCTTCTTTCCGCAAATCATCCATCGTCCTTGAAATACCTTCGCGCAGAATGCCGACCATGTCGTCGATCTGCTCGCGCGTGATGATCAGTGGCGGTGACATAACGCACATGTTGATCAGCGGCCGGACCAGGAGGCCGAGCTCGTGGCAATGGGCGTCGATGCGCTTGCCGACATCCTTGTCGAGCTGCAGCGGATCCTTGCTTTCGCGGTCCGCGACGCATTCGACGCAGCCCATCAACCCCATCCCGCGTACCTCGCCGACGAGCGGCAATTCTTCCAGCGTCTTCAGTTGCGCCTGGAAATAGGGCGCGACCGCCTGCGTGTGGGCAAGCACGCCCTCTTCCAGCAGGTCGAGGTTTTTCAACGCCACGGCGCAGCCGACGGGATGGCTGGTGTAGGTCAGGCCATGGCCGAACATCGCGTCGGGATGGTTCGACCGGCGCAGCTCTTCCAGCAGCCGTTCCGAGATGATGACGCCGCCGAGCGGGAAATAGCCCGAGGTGACGCCCTTGGCGAAGGTGATCATATCCGGATCGATGCCGAACACGTCGCCGGAGGCGAAGACATGGCCAAGTCGGCCGAATGCCGTCACCACCTCGTCGGACACATAGAGGATGTCGTTGTCGCGGCAGATCTCGCGGATACGCTTGAGGTAGCCATCGGGCGGCACGACGACGCCACCTGATGCCTGCACCGGTTCGCCGACGAATGCACCGATCTTGTCGGCGCCGACACGAGCGACCGTGTCGCGGAACTGATCGACGAGGAAATCGGTGAAGGCGGCAAGGCTCATGCCGTGCGGGCGCCGAAACGGATCGGGCGACGACAGCTTGATCACCAGCTCGTCGACGCCGTCCATCCAGTCGCGGTCGCGTGGGCGGCCGTTGAGCGAGGCCGACAGGTAGGTCGAGCCGTGATAGGCGCCGCCGCGGCTCAGGATCAGCTTCTTTTCCGGCCGGCCGCGCACATTGTTATAGAACTGCATGAAGCGCAGCGCCGTCTCGACGGCCGAAGAGCCGCCGGTGGTATAGAAGACATGGCTGAGATCGCCCGGCGCGTGGCCGGCGATGCGCATGGCGAGTTCCGCCGACGGCGCGTTCATCGTGTACCACGGCGTGTTGTAGGACAGCGCCATCGCCTGGTCGTACATCACCTTGGCGAGCTCCTCGCGGCGGTGGCCGACATTGACGCACCACATGCCGGCCGGCCCGTCGATCAGCCGTTTGCCGGTGCTGTCGGTGATGTAGATGCCGTCGCCTTCGCCGATCAGGGCGCGCGCTTCATTGCCGACCGAACCGGCGAACGGCCAGGGCTGGATAAGATGGCGCTTGGCCAGCTCGACCGCATCGTCGCCGGGCTCCGCGCCGGCCATCTCGGTCGCCTTCAGGTCTCTTGCCGCAGCCATCATCGCCTCACATTGCTTCACAAATTTTCATCGGACATGAAGTGAGATGCCAAGCATTGGAAACAGAGGCTTTCTTCACTTCATTTTGAATGTCCGTTCAATCAATATTGCAGAATTAACGCTTGATTTCAATCCAAGGATGCGCGCATGATGAAAGAAAGCCGGCAAGGGGAACAGGCAGCCGGCGCCAGCACAATGGGATGCCGCATGGCGGGACAGTCCAGGCCAGCAACCGAGATCACACCCGGAGCCCTGCCCTCCGGAGCCTGGCAATGACGGCGGCTGCCGAAGGGTCGTCCCCGTTGCGCATGACGCGGGCCAGACGAAATGCCCTTCTGCAGTCCGAACCCGTACAGGGCCTTGCCCTGATCAGCCCGACCTTCATCTACGCGCTCATCCTTCTGGTGCTGCCGATCCTGGTGGTCATCGCGCATTCCTTCTGGACGCAGCACTATTTGACCATCGACCGCACCTTCACGCTTGAAAACTACCGCGTCGCGCTGACCGAGCCGATCTACCGTGATCTCCTGTGGCGCTCGCTCTACATTTCGCTGACGGTCAGCCTGCTCACCGTGCTTCTGGCCTATCCGATTGCCTATTTCATTTCCTTCCACGGCGGCCGCCACAAGAGCCTGTGGCTGTTCCTCATCACCATCCCGTTCTGGACCAGCTACCTGCTGCGGGTGATGTCGTGGAAGGTCATCCTCGGCTATAACGGCGTGCTGAATTCCGGCCTGATGGGCCTCGGCATCATCGATGAGCCGTCGACCGCGCTGCTCTACAATTCGAGCGCCGTCATCATCACGCTTACCCATGCCTGGGCGGCCTTCGCCATCCTGCCGATCTTCGTCTCGCTGGAAAAAGTCGACCGCACGCTGGTCGAGGCGGCCACCGATCTCGGCGACGGTCCGCTGCGCTCGTTCCTGCGCGTGACCTTGCCGTTGTCGGCGCCGGGCGTCATCTCGGCGGCGCTGATCGTGATGATCCCGACCGTCGGCGACTACGTCACACCGAAGCTGGTCGGGGGCAAGGACGGCGTCATGATCGCCAACGCCATCCAGGCGCAGTTCGGCAAGGCCTCCAACTGGCCGCTGGGCGCCGCCCTTTCCGTCACCACCATGCTGATCGTGACGCTGATGGCAGGCGCCACAGTGTTGATCATCCGCGCCGTCCAGAGGCTGGCGCGATGATTGCGGTGCGGCGTTTCCTGTCCGGCGGCTGGCTGGCGACCTATGCGTTTCTCTACGTCGCGTTCCTCTATCTGCCAGTGATCTTCCTGCCGATCTTCTCGGTCAACACGGCAGCGACACCGAAATTTCCGCTCACAGGCTTCACCTTGCATTGGTATGAGGACCTGCCGCGCACGCCGGCTTTGCTCGACGCCGCCTGGAACAGCCTGATCGTCGGCGTGTCGGCCGCCGTCCTGTCCACCCTGCTTGGCATCCTCGCCGCGCGCTCGATCACCCGCTATCGCTACCCCGGCCGAAGCACCATTCACGGCCTGATCATGGCGCCGCTGGTGCTGCCGGAAGTGATCGTCGCCATCTCCATGCTGCTGGTGATGCTGCAGCTTGGCCTCAGCCTGTCGCTGTTCACCGTCGTGCTCGGCCACGTGCTGGTCTGCATTCCCTATTCGATGACGGTGCTGACCTCGGGTTTCGAAGGCTTCGACCGCAGCCTGGAAGAGGCCTCCGCCGACCTCGGCGAAAGTGCTTTCGGCACCTTCCGGCGGGTGACGCTGCCGATGGTGGCGCCGGCCATCATCTCCAGCCTGCTGGTCTGCTTCACCATCTCGCTCGACGAGTTCATCATCGCCTTCTTCCTGACCGGCACCGAGGCAACCCTGCCGATCTACATCTGGGGCCAGCTGCGCTTCGCGGCCAAGCTGCCGGGCGTGCTGGCGCTGGGCACGCTGCTTCTGGTTGCCTCCTTCCTGTTGATGACCGTCGCTGAAATCCTGCGTCGCCGCGCCGCCAGACGCACCCAGAACGAGGGAGGCCTCTATGCCTGAGCAGCAGCAACGATCCATGATCGAGATCAAGAACGTTACCCGCAGCTATGGGGCGTTCAAAGCGCTCGATGACGCCTCGCTGACCATCCGGGAAGGCGAGTTCTTCTCGTTGCTCGGCCCATCCGGTTGCGGCAAGACCACGCTGTTGCGCATGATCGCCGGCTTCGACAATCCGACCAGTGGTTCGATCTCCGTCGGCGGTCAGCCGATGGAGGGCATCCCCGCCAACCGCCGGCCGACCAACATGGTCTTCCAGAGCTATGCGATCTTCCCGCACCTCAATGTCGAACAAAACGTCGCCTATGGGCTGAAGCGGCTGAAGCTGCAGGGCGGCGAGGAAAAGCGCCGTGTCGAGGAGGCGCTGGCGCAGGTGTCGCTGACCGGCCTCGGCAAGCGCCTGGCGACAGAACTTTCCGGCGGCCAACGGCAGCGCGTGGCGCTGGCACGCGCACTGGTGATGCGGCCCAAGGTGCTGCTGCTCGACGAACCGCTGTCGGCGCTGGACAAGAAGCTGCGTGAGCAGATGCAGGTCGAACTGCGCCGCCTGCAGCAGGCGGTCGGCATCACCTTCGTGCTCGTCACCCATGACCAATATGAGGCGCTCGCCATGTCCGACCGCATCGCCGTGATGTTCGGCGGCAGGATCGCGCAGGTCGCCTCGCCGAAGGAAATCTATCAGCGGCCGGTCACCCGCCAGGTCGCCGACTTCCTCGGCGGCATGAACTTCGTCAAGGCGCAGATCGTCGAGGAGGATGGCGCGTCGCTGCTCGTCGACACACTGGGCTTCGGCCGCATCAAGACCGACAAGCCCAAGGCTTTCGTGCGCAATGGCGGCGGCGCGACGCTCGGCATCAGGCCGGAGCGGCTGCGCGTCCTGTGGGACAATGCGACGGCCAAGTTCGAGGTCGCCGGCAAGGTGGTCGAACGCCACTATTTCGGCGAGATCACCCATCTGATCGTCGAGATACCGGGCCTGGAAAAGCCGCTGTCGGTGACGGAGACCAACGATTTCGGCGCCGACGACATCCCGGTCGGCACCTCGATCCGCCTCGCCTACGATCCCGAGGCTTTGGTGGCGATGGCGGATTGAAGCCCCGCGATGATCTTGCGCGCGGCGATGCGACCGGCAACGATGGCGCCTTCGACATAGCCTGGAAATGACGGCGACACTTCCGAACTGGCGAAATGCACCGGTGGCGCGCCGGCCAGGATGGTATGCTCGGCGTCGGTCGCATCCACGTCGATGATGAGGTCGCTGTAGCCGCCAACGCTGCCTTGGTCGTCGAACCAGTATCGGACGGCAAAGCCGATCCATTCTGCAGCTTCTGGACCGAGTGCCGCAACGAGACGCGCCGCAATTCTGGTGCGGAGGCCTTCCTGCCCAAAGCCACGCCATTCGATGGCTGATGGACCGCCAATGAAAACCACCAGCGCCGGATGATCGTCATCCTTGCTGGCGTCGCAGGCAAACAAACCCGGCTGGTCGCGCCACATCACCATGCCGCTCAAGCCCTTGGCTCGCCAGAAGGCGGTGGGGTAGCGCACCAGCACCTTGATCACCGTACCGCTCCGCCAGACGCCGAGTGCTTTCTCCAGGGCCGCCGGCAGTGGCGGCGAATAGTCGATCCTCGACGCCATGACCGGCGGCACGGCGACGAGCAGACAACGAGCCTCTATCCAACCCGCGCCGGCATGGATGGACACGCCGTTTGCGCCTTGCTCGATGCGCGTGACATGCGCGCCAAGCCGCACCCGGGCGCCCAGATCTTGAGCCAAATCCTCCGCCAGCGAATGCATCGTCTCTGCGAGAAAATATTGCAGCTCCGACACCTCGTTGGTGATGCGGCGATCATTGTCGATGAGGTGCCAAAGCGGCAGCTTCTCCAGTGCCTGGCACCACAGACCTTCGATCATCGAGCGAAAGACTGCCTTGGCGTCCTCGGGATCGTCCTGGCGATCGAGCCAGGCGGCGACCGACAAGCCGGCGATATCAGGATCATCGGGCGCGATCGCGTTCATGCGATCGCGGATCGCCATCGAGCCGACATAGGTTCGTTCCGCCTCCCGGGCAGACATGGCCGGCTGGGCGATAAATTCGCCGTCGACATAGGACTCGACCAGCGTCTTGCCATGCTCCTCGACCAACGCCATCAGCGCCGGCATATCCTCGCACAGGAACTGACCGCCGCTGTCGATACGCTCGCCGTCGCCAATCTCCATGGACTCGACCCGCCCGCCGACTCGGTCGCGCGCTTCGAGCAACAAAAAGTCGATGCCGGCTGCCTTCAGCTCAAGCGCTGCCGACAGGCCGGTGAAGCCGGCGCCAACGATGACGACATCGGTTCTTTCCGGTTCGCCCGTCAATAGCCGGCCTTGATCTTCTCGAATTCGGCGACCATGCGCTGCTTGAGTTCCGGCGCAACCGGCTGCTGGAACAAGGTCTTGTCGAGAAACTTGTCGAGATTGTCGAAGCCGCGCTCGACCAGCACCTTGTGGTCGAGCGCGGCCATGCCGGCGCCATTGCCATGGCCATAGCCGAAGGTCTTGACCATGTAGTCCGACACGCCGGGTGCATTGACGGCGCTGAGGAATTCATAGGCTTCATCGAGCTTACCGGGAGCGTCCTTCATCAGCACATAGCCGCACACCCAGGTGGAAATCCCTTCCTTGGTGTCGCGGTTCATGGCGATCGGCATGCCTTGGCCTTTGAGCGTGACAAAGGTCTCGTTCCAGCCCCAGACGAGATCGACCTCATTGCCGATAAAGGCCTGGTTGAGGTCGGTGTCGTCGGTCCAGTAGAAGCGGATGTTCTTGTGCACGTCGCGCAGGAAGGCGGACGCCTCCTGGAACTGCGCGTCGGTCATCTTGGTCCAGTCCTTGAGGCCGATCACCAGGCTCGCCAGCGCATAGGCGTCATCGACGTTGTCGCCGATGGTGACGCGGCCCTTGAACTTGGGATCGGCGAAAATCCTGAGCGATTGCGCCTCTTCAGCCGTGACTTTGTCGGTGCGGTAGAGCAGCGAGGTGTTGCCCCAGTCGAACGGCATGAACCAGGCTTTGCCGTCGGCTGTGGTAGCCAGATCCTTCATCGCCATGATGCCGGGATTGAGGTCTTTCCAGCCTGCTATCCTGGAGGTGTCGAGCGGCTGCAGCATGCCGGCCTCGCGCCACTTGACCACGCTTTGCGAGCAAGGGTGGGCGATGTCGGCCTTGAAGCCCGCCCGCATCTTCTCGAAGGCTTCGTCCTCGTCGCCGAAGAAAGCGAAGGTTGGCTCGGCGCCGTATTTGGCGGTGTAGGCGGGGTGCAGCAGCGGATCTTCATAGCCCGACCAGTCGAACACGACGAGATCGCCGCCGCCTTCAGCGAAAGCATAGACCGCACCGGCGCCGATCATGCACGCGGCGGCAAGGGCAAGGCGGCGTAGCACTGACGTCATGGCGCGAAACTCCCCCATCGCGAAAAAAGCTGCTGCGAGGTTAGGAGAATTCGGCTCACTTGGCGAGCCCGACTGCCACCCGATCGGCGCGCAGACGGGCTGCCCAGAACAGGGCTCAATACCCTGCTTTGATCTTCTCGAACTCAGCGATCATCTTGAGCTTGAGGTCGGACGGCACCGGCGATTGGAACAGCGTCTTGTCGACGAATTTCTGCACGTCGTCATAGCCCTTTTCCTTCAGCACCGCCTGGTCGACGCCGGCCATGCCCTTGGCGTTGGCCTGGCCATAGCCCCAATCCTTGACCAGCACCTTGGCTGTCTCCGGATCGTTGACGGCATTCAGGTAGTCATAAGCCTTGTCGATGTTGCCGGGCGCGCCCTTGAACAGCACATAGCCGCAGACCCAGGTCGAGATGCCTTCGTCGGTGTCCTTCTTCGCCATGATCGGCACGCCGGCGGCGACCGACTGCACGGTTGCGTCATTCCAGGCCCAGGCGAGATCGACCTCGCCGCCACTCAGCAACTGCACGACATCGGTGGTGTCGGTCCAGTAGGAGCGGATGTTCTTGTGCACCTGGCGCAGGAAATCGGACGCCTGCTTGAATTGGTCGTCGGTCATCTTCGTCCAGTCCCTGAGGCCGATGGCAAGGCTCGCCAGCGCATAGGCGTCGTCGACATTGTCGCCGATCGACACCCTACCCTTGAATTTGGGATCGGCAAAAGCCTTCAGCGATTGCACGTCCTTGGCATCGATCTTGGAGGTGTTGTAGGTGAGCTGGGTGTTGCCCCAGTCCCAGGGCATGAACCACGCCTTGCCGTCCGATGTGGTGGCAAGATCCTTCATCGCCATGATGCCGGGATTGAGGTCTTTCCAGCCCGTGATCTTGGACGTGTCGAGCGGCTGCAGCAGACCGGCCTCGCGCCATTTCACCACGCTTTGCGAGCAGGGATGGCCGAGATCGGCCTTGAAGCCGGAGCGCACCTTCTCGAACGCCTCGTCCTCGTCGCCGAAGAAGGCGAAGGTCGGCGAGTCGCCGTTCTTCTCGACATATTTCGGATGGAAGCTGGGGTCCTCATAGCCGGACCAGTCGAACACGATCAGGTCCTTGTCGGCGGCGACCGCAAGTGCCGCGGCCGAAGCCGCCAGCGCACCAGTCAGCGCCAGGGTCAATGTCAGGCGTCGGGTCAGTTTCTTCATTGTTCCATCCTCTGTCTGTTCTGGTGTTCTTATGGTTTCGTGGCGCCGGCCGCCTTCGACGGATAGTGCTTCGGGAAGGCCACCGACAGGAATTCATTGGCTGCCTGCAAGGCGCTCTCGCGGGTGGTGTCCTCGGTCCCCATCATCAACCGCAGCCACAGCCCCTCCAGCATCGCACTAAGCGCCAGCGCCATGACCTGCGGCTCATAGGCATAGAAGCCGCTTTGCTTGAGCGTCGCGCACAGGTCGATGAAGATGGTCTGATAGACGGCGTCGCGCGCGCTGCTCAGCGCCTGGTAGGTCGGCCGCGACTTGGCCTCGCCCCAGAAGGCGCACCAGGCGGCCAGCTTGCGCTTGTTGCAGATCGACCGATCGAAATCGGCGGAGACCAGCGCGTGAAGCTGATCGGCGGGGTCATCGCCTGCCTTCTGCAAGGCGTTGCGCCAGTGCGCCGAATACTCGTCATACATATGCTGCAAGGTCGCGATGAGCAGCTTTTCCTTGCTCTCGAAATGGAAATTGACGATGCCGCGCGATAGGCCCGCACCGTCGGCGACGTCGGCCATCGTCGTTTCCGAATAGCCACGCTTGGCCAGGGAATCGATCGTCGCCTCGATGAGCTGAAGCTGCCTGACCTCCTTCGAGGCCTTGCGTCCGCGCTTTTCGGCCTCGCTTTTCCGCGCCGATTCAAGGAGGGCTTCCTTGGCGACTGAAGTCTTCATGGGTCTGATGGTCTCCAGCATCGCCGGCTATCCAACCGGCTTTCGCCCGCGAAGATGAGTGGGACGGTGCTCACCACTGTCAAGCACCTTCTGCATGGCTTCCCAGGTTCGTATGTTCTTGTCGACATAGGCTGCGCCAACAGCGGCCGCGACCATCGGATAGAGCGGTCCTTTCAGCCTTTCGAGTTCGCCGCGCGCGACGTCGCGATACCAGGGATTGCGGTCCCTGACGGTGACATCGGCAAAGCCGGCGCTGCGCATGGCCTGCGCATAGCGCGCGGGCGATGCCATGGCGAAGGACAGCCCTTCCGCCGCGATATAGGCCTTCATCTCGGGTGACGGTTCGCCGTCATGCGAGATCATCCAGTTGGAGGCGGCAAAGACGCCGCCTGGCCTGAGCACCCGGAAGATTTCGGCAAACAGCGCGTCCTTGTCCTGCACGTGCAGCAGCGCATCCTTGGAGAAGACGACATCGAAGGAGCGATCGGCGAAGGGCAGCGATCCCGGTGACGCCTGGATGAAGCTCGCACGATCCGCGAGCCCACGCGCCGCGGCTCGCTGTCTCGCCGTTTCGATCACCGGCTGTTCGACATCGAAGCCGGTGGCGTGGGCGGCGCCGTGGCGCTCGACCAGATGCAGCGTGATGCCGCCGGAGCCACAACCGATGTCGAGAACGGTCTTGCCCTTGAGCGAAAGCCCTTCGACCACCCGGTCGACCTCGTCCGGTCCGCCCGGCGACAGATAACCATCGCCCCACAGCGCCTCGAGGAAGCGGATGGCGATGTCGTCATACTCGGGCTCGGCGTCTGCCGTTTCGATCATCGCACCTCGGCCCCGTCAGCCGATTTGAGTACTTTCGAATGCCGGCAAAGCGTATCTCAAGGATGAGAAAAAGCAACACCATTTGTTGAACATTCATTCAGTATGGCTGGACAGAATGGCTGATGTCGTGCCAAATTCCGCGCATTCGGGGAACAGATCACGCAAAAATGAAGGGCGGGTCAGAATGAAGACTGGGCCAAAATGAAAGCTTGGGATGCGATCATCATCGGCGGCGGGCACAACGGCCTTGTCAACGCCTGCTACCTGCAGCGCGCCGGCCTCGACGTGCTGGTAGTCGAGAAGAACGACTGGGTCGGCGGCGCCGCCACCAGCCGCGAGCTGACGCCGGGCTTCCTCTACTCCAACTGCTCCTATGTCTGCTCGCTGTTTCGCCCCGAGATCATGCGCGACCTCGAACTGCCGCGCTTCGGCCTGCAGGTCATCTCCTATGAGGGCGGCGCGGTGTTCACGCGCGACGGTGACTACCTCGCCAACTACCGCGACCACGATGCCCACCGGCGCGAATTCGCCCGCTTCTCCAAGCGCGATGCCGAAGCCTATGACCGCTACGCCCGCGACGTGACGCGGCAGTGCCGCTTCATCCAGCCGCTGTTGATGCGCACCGCGCCCGACCCCACCAGCCTGCGGCCGCGCGACCTCGGTGAACTCATCTATCTCGGCAAGAAATTCGCCGGACTGTCGGCGCAGGAAATGGCGCTGACGCTGCGCTTCTGGACCATGTCGATCTCGGAATTCCTGGACGAATATTTCGAGACCGATGTCATCAAGGCGAACTTTGCGCTGTCCGGCATCATCGGCACCGCGCTCGGGCCGATGTCGCCGGGCACGGCTTACGTGCTGCTGCACCACTATATGGGCGAGGTCGACGGCTCGGTCGGCGCCTGGGGCTATGCGCGCGGCGGCATGGGCGCCGTCACCAAGGCGCTCGCCGCCTCCTTCAAGGCCTCGGGCGGAACCATCCGCACCGGCGCCGAGGTCGACCATGTGCTGGTGAGCCGAGGCAAGGCCAAAGGTGTGGTGCTGGCCGGCGGCGAGGAGATCTACGGCAAGCTCGTCGTCTCCAACGCCGATGTGAAGCGCACCTTCCTCAAGCTGGTCGAGGAAAAGGAACTGCCCGACATCTTCCTGCGCCGGGTGAAGAACTTCAAGATCCGCGGCTCGTCCGGCAAGGTCAACATCGCGCTCGATTCGCTGCCGGAATTCCCGGCGCTGCCGAAGGATTCGCCGGTCTATCGCGGCGACATGCATTTCACCGATTCGATGGAGCGCATGGAGCGCGCCTATGACGACTGGAAGGCCGGGCGCTGGTCGGCCGATCCCTTCCTCGACATGGTCATCCCGACGACACTCGACCCGACCATGGCTCCGCCCGGCAAGCATTTCATGAGCTGCTTCGTGCAATACGCACCACCCAAGGTGAACGGCCGCGACTGGACCGATGCCGACCGCGACGGCTTTGCCGAAAGCGTGATTGCGCAGATCGCTGAATATTCGCCTGGCTTCCGTGATCGCATCGTTCACATGGAAGTGCGCACGCCGCGCGAGATCGAGGCCGAGGTCGGCCTCACCGAGGGCAATATCTTCCAGGGCGAACTGACCTTCGACCAGCTTTTGTTCAACCGGCCGGTGCCGGGCTACGCGCAGTACCGCTCACCGGTCGGCGGGCTCTATATATGCGGCTCCTCGACCCATCCGGGCGGCGGCGTCATGGGCGCGCCCGGCCGCAACGCCGCGGCGGAAATCCTGCGCGATCTTGCCAAGTCGACCTCCCACATGAGCCCGGCCCATGACGTCATTTGATGCCATCGTCATTGGCGGCGGCCACAATGGCCTCGTCGCTGCTGCCACGCTGGCCAAAGCCGGCCGCAAGGTGCTGGTGCTGGAGGCCGGAAGCGAAGTCGGCGGCGCCGCGCGCACCGAGGAATTCGCGCCCGGCTTTCGCGCATCCTCCATTGCCCATCTGCTGAACCGGCTGCATCCCGATGTGGTGAAGACGCTGGAGCTGGAAAAGCGCGGGCTGCGGTTTGCGCGCGCCGACTTCATGCCGTCGGTGGCGCTGTCGAAAGACGGCTCGCCGATTGTCCTGCATGGCGCCTATGGCGAGGTGCTGACTGGCGCCAGTTCGTCCGAGCAATCGGCCTGGAAGGACCTGCGCGGGCAGCTGCTGCGCTATGCCGGCATCCTGAAGCCGTTTCTCTCCCGCCGGCCACCCGATCTCGCCGGCATATCGCTGCTGGAAACCGCTTCACTCGGCCAGATCGCGCTGGCGCTGAAAAAGCTTGGCAAAGAAGACATGCGCGACTTCCTGCGCGTGCTGCTGATGAACGTTGCCGACCTGCTCGACGAACAGCTTGCCGATATCAGGCTGAAAGGCCTGCTCGCCTTCGATGCGACGCTGGGCAGTCACCTCGGCCCGCGCTCGCCGACCTCGCTGCTTGGTCTCTACTACCGGCTGGCCGGCGAGACCGGTGGTGCGGCCGGCGCGCAGATCCTGCCGCAAGGCGGCATGGGCGCGGTCGTCGCCGCCATTCGTGCCTCGGCGGAGAAGGCTGGCGTCGAAATCCGCACATCGGCGCCCGTAGCAAAAATCATCGTCGAGAAAGGCCGCGCCGTCGGTGTCGCGCTCGACAATGGCGAGGTGCTGCGCGCCAACACGATCGTCTCCGCCATCAATCCGGCGATGACTTTCCTCGATCTTGTCGGACCGCGCGAGATCGACACCGGCTTCGTGCGGAAGGTGAAGAACATCCGCATGAGGGGCGATGCGGCCAAGCTCAATCTGGCACTCGACCGGCCGCCGCAATTCAGCGGTGTCGATGCCGCCGGCCACACGGGCCGGCTGGTCATCGCCGCCTCGCCCGACCACGTCGAGCGCGCCTTCAACCCATCCAAGTATGGCGAGTTCTCGCCCGAGCCTGTTATGGAGATCACGCTGCCCAGCCTCGCCGATCCGTCGCTCGCGCCGAGCGGCGCCTGCGTGCTGTCGGCGGTCGTGCAATATGCACCCTACGCCCTCAAGGAAGGCTGGGACGCCGGCAAGCCGAAATTCCTCAAGGCAATCATGACGCAGCTCGAGTCTTACGCGCCCGGCATCAGCGAGAGCGTGGTCCATGCTGTACTGTTGACGCCGGCCGATATCGAGACGCGCTACCGCATGCAGGGCGGCCATTGGCACCATGGCGAATTGCAGGCCGACCAGATGCTGGTCTCGCGCCCCGTCTCCGGCTGGTCAGGTTACGACACGCCGGTCGAAGGGCTGTTCCTAGCCGGCGCCGGCTCGCATCCCGGTGGCGGCGTCTCTGGTGCGCCTGGCCTCAACGCCGCGCGGCGCATCATTGCGATGAAGGGATAGGCCATGGCCCAGGCAACCAGAAAGAAGCCCGTTGCAAAGGCAGTCAGCGCGGCCGTTTCCGCCCGCATCGCCGCCCAATCCCATTTCCGGATGCTGCGTCTGGGCACGCCATTCCAGCCGCGCATCGATGCGCTGGCTAAAACCCAGGACTGGTACAATTGGGCCGGCTACCGCGCCCCGCACTCCCTGTGGGACGAGGAGCTCGAATATTTCGCCATCCGCAGCCAGGCGGCGCTGTTCGACATTTCGCCGATGACCAAATACCGGATCGAGGGGCCGGACGCCGAAGCCTTGCTCAACCGCGTCACGCTGCGTGATGTCACCAAGCTCCGACCCGGCCGCGTCCACTACACAGCCTGGTGCGACGACGAAGGTTTCGTCCTCGACGACGGCACGCTGTTCCGGCTCTCGCCAACGCGTTTCCGGCTGTGTTCGCAAGACCGACATCTGCCATGGCTGCTCGACAGCGCCATTGGTTTCGATGTGACCGTTGAGGAAGAGACGGAGGCGGTGGCCGGCCTCGCCTTGCAAGGCCCGACCTCCTTTGCCGTGCTGCGCGATGCCGGCTTCGCCGGCGTCGAGAGGCTGAAAATATTCGACCTCGCCGACTTCCCGCATGATGGCGGCCCCCAGGGAAACACCCAAGTCAGCATTTCGCGCACCGGCTTCACCGGCGATCTCGGCTACGAGCTGTTCGTGCCGGCCGACAAGGCGCTGAGCCTGTGGGACCGGCTGATGACATCAGGCGAACTGCGCGGCATCCGCGCCATCGGCTACAACGCGCTCAACCGCGCCCGTCTCGAGGCCGGGCTGATCGTTGCCAATGCGGATTTCACGACCGCCGAGCACGCCATCCGCGCCGACCGCCTGCGCATGCCTGACGAGATCGGGCTCGGCTTCATGATCGATCTGGAAAAGGGCCATTTCAATGGCCGCCGTGCCATCCTCGAGGCGAGAGCGAAACGCAAATTGCGCTATGTGCTGGTCGGGCTGGAGATCGAGGGCAACATCCCGGCCGAACACGCCATCGTCTACCACAAGAAGCACCAGGAGGTCGGCCTGGTCAGCGCCGCCATGTGGTCGCCGATGGCCAAGCGCAACATCGCCATCGCCTCGCTGGCGCGGCCGTACGGTGATACCATGGTGGAAGACCTCTGGGTCGAGATCTACGCCATGCGCGAGCTGCAGTATCAGAAGCTGATGAAGCGGGCCAAGGTGGTGGCGCGGCCGTTCATCAAGCTTGACCGCCGCACCGCCAATCCGCCTGCGGATTTCTGATCATGACTGACGAAGCCGACAAGCCGCAAGAAGATGCGGAAGCCGCCGAACAGTGGGAGCTGGTCAACACGCCGCTCGGCGAAAAATGGTCGGGCCGCACGCGCTATGCCGCCGCCATGTTCTTCTACAAGCGCGACGAGATGACTTCCGAGACGCTCGAGGTCTACCGCATCTGCGCAAGGCTCGATTCCGAAAATCCGCTGCCGATCATCAGAGATCGCGGTGTGGGCAAGGACTGGCTGAAGCGCATGGGCTTCCAATAAGGCGGTCTAACCTATCGTTTTCTCGAGCATGCCCAGCCAGTTGCGATAGGCAATCTTTTCGATCAGCGCGCGGCCGAAGCCCCGTGCCGCCAAGGCATCGATCAGTTTCGGCAGGCCGGCAACGTCGCCGATGACGGCCGGGATCATGGCGCCGTCGAAATCGGAGCCCAAGCCGACGCCGTCTTCACCCAGAGCCTGCAGCAGTGAATCGACATGGCGCACCATGATGTCGAGGCTGGTGTCGGCATTCATGCGGCCGTCTTCGCGCAGGAAGCCGGTGGCGAAGTTCAGCCCGACCATGCCGCCGGACTCGCGGATCGCGCCGAGCTGCCAGTCGGTGAGATTGCGCGAATGCCCGCAGATCGCATGCACGTTGGAATGGGTGGCGACCAGCGGCGCATCGCTGAGCGCGGCGACATCGCGAAAGCCCTTCTCGTTGAGATGCGAGAGATCAATCATGATCTTCAGCTGGTTGCAGGCCTTGACCAGCGCCTTGCCCGCATCGGTCAGGCCGGGCCCGGTGTCGGGCGAGGACGGAAAGCGGAACGGCACGCCGTGGCCGAAAGCATTCGGCCGGCTCCAGACGATGCCGAGCGAGCGTAGGCCGGCGGCATGCAGCACGTCGAGCATGGTGAGCTCGGGATCGATCGCCTCGACCCCTTCGATGTGGAACACAGCTGCAATCGAACCCTGCGCCATGGCGTTGCGCACATCGCCGGCACTGCGGCAGACAGTGAGCGCTCCCGCCCGCTCCAGCCTGAACAGGATCGAGGCCATACCGATCGTCGAGGTCAGCGCGTCACTGTGTGGAACCTCGGGCGGCAGCGGCTCGGCAGCGCTCGGCGCCAGGGGCACGGCGCTGCGCCTGGATTTCTCGACTGGCGGCGGAAAGATGGCGAACATGCCGCCGGCAAAGCCACCGGCTTTGGCACGCGGCAGGTCGATATGGCCGCCCGATTTCCCCTCGATGAACAGCTTTTCGACGTCCGTGTCTTTCGACTGGTAGAGTCTGAGCAACGTATCGTTGTGGCCGTCGAAGACGGGAACGAGGTCGGTTTCGGTCATAGGGGGATCATTCGGTTCGTTTGTCGGCAAGGGGGCTGAGATACACCATATCTACTTAGGCAGGATGTGCCACCCGCGCAAATGCCAAAGCCGTCCCGGTGGGATGGCAGCCGCTTGCCGCGCCGTTTCCGAGCGACGAAAATCCTACTGCTTCAGCACGTCGGCCCATTCCTGATGACGGCGGAACTGGGCGTTGGCGAAGGGGCAGAGTGGGATGATCTTCTTGCCTGCCGCGCGCGCATCCTCGACGGCGCGGGTGACGAGCCGAAGCCCGGCACCCTGGCCGCGAAATGCGTCCGGCACCTCGGTGTGGTCGATGATGATCTGGTGCTCGCCGATCTTGGTGAAGGTCATCTCGGCCTCGGCGCCACCGGGCCCGCGCAGGACATAGCGACCCTTGGAACCGCGATCCTCAAGTTCGATCTCAGGCAGTTGGTCAGGCATCGCTATGCTCCTTGGGCAGCGCCGGCAAAGAACCGTCGCGCCGCCTCGATCTCGTTTGGCCGCACCTCGTGCCCGCCTTCATGCCACTCCACTGTGACATCGGCGCCGTCGGCACGCAAATAGGCTTCGAGCCGCGTCGTCAGGTTCGGCGGGCAGATCGGATCGCGCTTGCCGGCGGTCAGCAGAATATGGCGGCCGGCGAGGCTGCCCTTGACCTCCGGTTCGAACGGGATCAGCGGATGCATCAGCACCGAGGCGTCGAACAGCAGCGGTGCCGCAAACACCACCGAGGCCAGGATGTTGGCGCCGTTGGAGTAGCCGAGACCCAGCACGACCGACGGCTTTGCCGCCCCGACATGGGCTGCCTCGACATGCGCCTTGATGAAGCCCGCCATCTTGTCCGTCGCCCGTGCCAGATCGTCCATGTCGTAGACGCCCTCGCCGGTGCGGCGAAAGAAGCGCGCGGCACCTTGTTCGGACACATCGCCACGCGGCGAGATGATGGTTGCCTGGGGCGCGAGATCGCGCCCCAGCGACAGAAGCTGGTTCTCATCGGCTCCCGTGCCATGGAAGACGAACAGCAGCGGACCGCCCGGCGAACCGGGCAGCAGCTTGTGGATGTAAGCGTCCTTGCTCATAGCCTCAGCCTTCCAGTCTCTGCAAATGCTGTTCGAGATAGGGCCGCAGGTGCTGATGCTGCGTCGGCAGCTTCAGCGCCTCGCCGAGATGAGCGGTGTCCTCATCCCGATCGAAACCCGGCTCGTTGGTGGCGACTTCGAACAGCACGCCACCTGGCGTGCGGAAATAGATCGCCCAGAAGTAGTCGCGGTCGATCACCGGCGTCACGCCATAGCCGGTGTCCATCAATGCCTTGCGCACTTCGAGCTGCTTGGCGCGATTCTCGACGGCGAAGGCGACGTGATGGACGGAGCCGGCGCCAAGATCGGCGAAGGCAGCAGCCGGCAGCGATTCGATGTCGACAACATCAGCGCCGTTGCCGTTCTTCACCGCCAGTCGCCTGACGTTGCCGGACTTGTCGACTTCCTCATAGCCCATGAACTTCAGCAACTCCTCAGTGGCGCCGCCATCCTTCAACCGGAGCGACACGGAATGAAAGCCTCGGATCGCCTCATCCGTGGGAACACCGCCTTTCGCCCATGGCGCTCTGCTGTCGGCCTTGTCCTCGACCAGCGCGAAACCGTCGCCATCCGGTCCGGCAAAGGCCAGGCGCTTCTCGCCGAATGTCTCTTCGCGCGACAGGCCGGTGACTCCTTCATCGGCAAAACGCTTTTCCCAGTAGGCGAGCGTGCCTTCCGGCACCGAGTAGACCGTGGTGCCGACTTCGCCGACGCCATGCCGGCCTTTGCCGATGTCGGGGAACGGGAAATAGGTCATCACCGAACCGGGCGTCCCGGCCTCGTCGCCGTAGTAGAGGTGGTAGACATCAGGCGCGTCGAAATTGACGGTCTTCTTGACCCGGCGCTGCCCGAGTTTTTTGGTGAAGAACTCATTGTTCTGGCGGGCATCCCTGGCCATCGATGTGACGTGATGCAGGCCCTTGATCTGGTCGAGCATTGTCTTGCTCCTTCCCTTGGTGCTTGTGCGGCCCTCGCCGCTGTCCACGCCAATATGAGGACGCGACCGCTTTAGGCAAAGGCGGCAAACACAGAATGGACTGTGCTGTAAAAGTGAACAACAGAAAGCGGCTTGTTCACCAATTGACTCACAAGACAGACTTGCGCCTGCGCCAGAATTCGGTTCCATGAGCGGCGTTCGACCATCCCAGGACAAGGTATCGCGCGTGACCGGAAAAGCCAGGCGGCCTAACATTCTGCTGATCACATGCGACCAGTGGCGCGGCGACTGTCTGTCGTCCGCGGGCCATCCGGTTGTACAGACGCCGAATGCCGATGCACTGGCCGCGGAGGGTGTGCTGTTCAAGCGGCACTATGGCGGTGCGGCGCCCTGCTCGCCGGCCCGCGCCTGCCTCTACACCGGCCTCTACCAGATGAACAACCGCGTCTGCCGCAATGGCACGCCGCTCGACGCCCGTCACGGCAACATCGCGCTGCACGCGCGCGCCCTCGGCTATGATCCGACGCTGTTCGGATACACCGACGTCTCGCTCGACCCGCGCCTGCTGGCGCCGGGCGACCCGCGGCTGCAAAGCTATGAGGGCGTGCTGCCGGGCTTTACCGTGCGCCAGTTGCTGCCCGAACATCAGAAACAGTGGCTGTCCTGGCTGAAGCAGCGAGGTATCGATGTCAGCGCCGGATCTCCCGACATCCACCGACCGGTGAACGGCGACAAGGCCGGCGCTGTCAGCAACGTTCCGCCCGTCTACTCCAGCGACGAGACTCCGGCCGCCTTCCTGACCGGCGAATTCACGCGCTGGCTTGGGGAGCAGGACGACGCCGCGCCGTGGTTCGCGCATCTTTCCTTCATCAGCCCGCACCCGCCCTTCATCGTGCCGGAACCCTACAACACGATGTATCAACCTGCCGATGGCCCGGCCTTCCGGCGGGCGGCGAGTTGGCAGGAGGAGGCTCTGAGCCACCCCTACCTCGCCTATGATCTCGGCCGGCAGAAACAGATAAAATTCCGCCCCGACGCCCGTGGCAAGGTATATGACTGGAGCGAGGACGACTTCCGCCGCATCCGGGCGATCTATTACGGCATGATCTCGGAGGTCGACGCGCAGCTCGGCCGCATCTGGCAGGCGGTCAAGGACGCTGGCGCGTGGGACGACACCATCATCGTGCTGACCTCGGACCATGCCGAGATGATGGGTGACCATTTCATGCTGGGCAAGGGCGGCTACTTCGACGGCAGCTACCACATTCCGCTGATCATCCGCGACCCCAGCCATGGCAAGGCGGCCGGCGGCAGCGTCGATCGCTTCACCGAGGCGGTGGACATTGTGCCGACACTGCTCGACCTGCTCGGCGAAGACCCCGCACCGCACCTCGACGGCACCTCGCTGAAGCCATTCCTGAGCGGCGGGAGCCCTGCTGACTGGCGCGATGCGGCGCATTGGGAGTTCGATTTCCGTTCGATCGCCGAAGGCGAGGCCGAACGCCATTTCGGCATCGCCTCACGCCAATGCAACCTCGCCGTCATCCGCACGGAAAAATTCAAATATGTGCATTTCGGCGGCAACCTGCCGCCACTGCTGTTCGCCCTGGAAACAGATCCGGGTGAATTGAACAACCTGGCCACCGATCCTGACTATGTGGCTGTGCGGCTGGAGTTCGCCGAAAGGCTGCTTGCCTGGCGCGCCGAACATCTCGACCAGTCGCTGGCGTTGGCAGAGCTGACGGAGCACGGCGTTGTCGGCCACGTGGCCAGGGCAGTAAGGGAATAGGGCAGCAGCGAAACCGAACCGGTACAACGACGGTCCAACCCTACTGCCTACTGCCTACTGCCTACTGCCTACTGCCTACTGCCCTACTGCACAATCAACCGCTGCTGGTCCCGCTTCTCCGCATAACTGCCCTTGTCATAGGCGGTTTGCGCCTCGAGCTGTTCCTTGGTGAAGGTCGTGTACAGGTACTTCTTGCCGTCCTTGTCGGTCATGAATTTGAGATTATCCACGCCGACCGCGACTTCCTTCTCGCCAATGCCGAGGAAGCCGCCGACATCGACAATCACCGCGTCGGTCTTGTTGTCGGGCGCGAGCACGACATCGCCGATCTCGCCGACCTTGGCGTCGTTGGCGCCGTAGACAGTGGTGCCCTTCAGATCGTCGCCACGGATTTCGCCGACCGGCATTTCCGTCAGCGTCGACTTGTCGATAGCTGCCGTCTGCGTCTGGTCGGGAGCCGAGGCATCAGGGGCTGCCGGAGCCTCGGCCGTCTTGTCTGTGGGAGCGGCCGCAGGAGCCGTAGCGTCGGACGGCACAGCGGCCGGAGCGGTTGCCGCCGGCTCGGTGGAAGCCATCGTTGCCGGCACCGGATCATAGGCTTTGCGGTTGAAATCCGGCTGCGCCTGCAGCTCTTCCTTGGTGGTCTGGGCCACCAGCCAGCGGTCGCCGTTCTTCTCGGCCCACTGTGCCTTGGAGAAATCATAGGCGACATTCTTTGCGCCGAGGCCAAGGAAGCCACCGACGCCGATGACCAGCGACTCGGCCTTGCCTTCCCTGGTCAGCACGATGTCATTGACGCTGCCGATGTTCTGCGCGTCATCGCCGGTGCCGTTGTAGACGGTTTCACCGATGATGTAGGTGGCGAGATTGCCGTCAGCGCGCTTCACGGGTTCCGCCGGAGCGGCATTCAGGTCGACAGGCGTCTGCGCGGTGTCCGTCGTTGCGGGCGCCGCATCGGTCGATGCGGCAGGTGCCGGGGCCGGACCATAAGGCTTGCTGTCGAACTCCGGATGCGCCGTCAGCTCGTCCTTGGTCGTCTGGGCGACC
This sequence comes from Mesorhizobium loti, assembly GCA_014189435.1. Classification (NCBI taxonomy): domain Bacteria; kingdom Pseudomonadati; phylum Pseudomonadota; class Alphaproteobacteria; order Hyphomicrobiales; family Phyllobacteriaceae; genus Mesorhizobium; species Mesorhizobium loti. The sequence continues at coordinate 6,891,794 of CP050293.1, read as the reverse complement.
AGCCAGCGATCGCCGTTCTTCTCGGCCCATTGCAACTTGTCATAGTCGAAAGCGACGTTCTTCGCCCCGACGCCCAGGAAGCCGCCAACGCCGATGACGACGGATTTCGCCTGGCCGTCCTTGTCGAAGACGACGTCGCTGATCTTGCCGATGCTCTCGGCATCGTCGCCGGTGCCGTTGTAGACGGACTCACCGATGATGTTGGTGACAATGCTGCCCTCGGCGCGCGGCAGGGGGGCGGCGGCAGCCGGCGCCTGAACGGCAGGCGCGTCCGCGGGTGCCGGGGTCGTCGCCGTCTGCGCATGGGCGCCGGTCGCGATCAGCGTTGCGAGTGCGGTCGTGGCTAAAAGATTGCGGATCATGATAGTCTCTCCTGGGGCGTGATTTCGTGCGCGCCGCGCCCGGTTGAACCCGTCGCTGGGGAGATCTGACGCGGCAGCTCCTACAGTTCACAACGTCGTGAGCATGCTGTTGTTCCGACAAAAAGCGCGCGGAGTCCGCCGCAAGAAATCGACAAGCGTCTCCGCCACGGTAGTAAGCCCGATCGCGGATTTCGCCGCACACGGAACCTTTCCCACCTCGCCGCGTTGCAGCCTGTGGCTGGGTTTGTCTTTGTCCCGGTCCGACCATGGTCGACTAACGGAGTGGGGCATGAAATTCGCAGCGGTGCTGAACCGGGACGGCGGCACCTTGCGGACCACTGACCTTGCCGCTTTCTCCGACAGGATGCGCCAGGTGCTGGAGACGGCAGGTCACTCTCTCAGCATCGAGATTGTCGCCGGCAAGGATGTTGTGGAAACGCTCGACAGCGCGGCTTCACGCCGCTCCGTCGATGTCGTGCTGGCCGGTGGCGGCGACGGAACCATTTCTGCCGCGGCCGCCCGGCTAATGGGGACGAAGAAGGCGCTTGCCATATTGCCGGCCGGCACCATGAACCTGTTCGCGCGCGGGCTGGGCATTCCGCAGTCCCTGGATGCCGCGCTCGAATCCTTCACTGACGGCGAAATCATCGCGGTCGACATAGCGACCGCCAACGGCCGGCCATTCGTTCACCAGTTCTCGATTGGCATGCATGCCAAGATGGTGCAGCTGCGCCAGAAGATGGAGTTCGGTTCTCGCCTGGGAAAGATCCGCGCCTCGGCCAAGGCGGCGTGGGCGACGATCAACAATCCACCGGCGATGAACGTAACGCTCAGCATCGGCGAAGCCGAGATGGCGGCCCGCATCACCGGCATCGGCATCACCAACAATTTGTTCGGCGAAGGCCATCTGCCTTACGCCGACAACCCGGCGGGCGGCGTGCTTGGCGTCTATGTCACGGTGGCGCAGCAGCGCGCCGAACTGGTCAAGTTCTTCTTCAACATGGCGCGTGGCAAATGGCGCGACAACGAACATGTCGAAATCCATCAGGCGGGCAGAACGGTTCTGCAAATCCATTCAGGGAGCCGGAAGTTTCGCGCCGTGATGGATGGGGAACTGGTCAGGCTTGAGCGTGAAACGACGATCGAAATCCAACCGGGCGCGCTCAATGTCCTGGTGCCGGCGAGCATCGCCAAGGCAAAGGCTGCCTGATGCGATTCGAACCCAATATCGCCGACAAACTAGCCGCTGCGAGCACTGCCCTGTTGGGTCGTATCCTTCTTGATCAATTCGCCATAAATCTCGGCGGCGCCCCAGGCGACAAAGGCCAGCAGCAACGCAGCGATCAGAATGCGCAGGCCATGCCGACCCCAGCGCCCCTCACGGGCTTTGTCCTCGGGAATGATCTTGATCATGGTCGGCCCTCGGATCGTTTTGCACCAACTGGCGCGTCCGGCAAAACAACATGGTCAGGTAACGGTTCCTCGCTAGGATGGTTCCGGGTCGGCGACGATGACCAGGACGGGCATTGGGGACTTGGGTGAATAGCAAGGCAGAAACAGTGCCGGGTCTGCCGGCCGAAATTGCGCGGGCTGTCAGCGCCGAAGACCGGCTGGCCGTGCTGCACGGGCTGGAGATGCTGGATACGGCGGCCGACCCGGATTTCGACCGCATCAGCAGCCTTGCCGCGGCGGTGATGCAGGCGCCGATCGCCCTGGTCACGCTCGTCGACCACGAGCGGCAGTGGTTCAAATCCTGCTTCGGCCTGGACGAGACCGAAACCGCGACCGACATCTCTTTTTGCGCTCATGCGATTGCCGCCGGCGACGAGCCCATGGTGGTGGCGGATGCAACGACGGACCCGCGTTTCAAGGCCAACCCGCTGGTCACCGGCAAGCATCACGTCCGCTTCTATGCCGGCGCGCCGATGGTGGTGGCAGGTGCCCGCATCGGCACGCTGTGCGTGCTCGACCGCAAGCCGCATGCCTTTCCATCCCGCGCCAAGCTCGACCAGTTGAAGGCGCTCGCCGGCCTTGCGGGCAGCCTGTTCATCTTGAAGGACGCGACCCGCAGCGGCGCCATCGCCGAGGCCGCACTGGTGCGCGAGGAAAAACGGCGCGCCATCGCGCTCGATGCGGCTTCGCTCGCAAGCTGGGCCTGGGACATCCGCACCGACATCATCGAATGTGACACCTTGCTGTCGGAGCTGTTCAACTTGCCGCGCTCGAACCGGCTGCGGGCACGCGACATCCTCACCGCCATCGATCCGCGTGACGTCTACCAGACCGAAACCCGCTTTCGTGACGCCTTGACCGGCAGCGACGACTATTTCGGCGAATACCGGGTGAAAGGCTTTCATCCGCCGCGCTGGCTCGCCACGCGCGGCCGTGTCATCGAGCGTGACGGCGACGGCAAGCCGACGCTGATCTTCGGCGTCAATTACGACATCTCGGAGCGCAAGCTTGGCGACGAGCGGCAACGGCTGCTGCTGCGCGAGCTCAACCATCGCGTCAAGAATACGCTGGCGACCGTCCAGGCGTTGGCGACGCAGACCGTGCGCCATGCCCGCCAGCCGAGCCAGTTCCTCGAGGCCTTCGGCGCCCGGCTTCAGGCTCTGGGCATCGCCCACAATCTGTTGTCGGACCGCGAGTGGCGCGGCATCGGCATCCGTGAACTCGTCCAGATCGAGGTCAGGCCCTTCGAAACGGCCGAGCAGCCGCGCATGACGATTACCGGCGACGACTTGCTGCTGTCACCCGACCAGGCTGTCGGGCTTGGCCTGATCCTGCATGAACTGGGCAGCAATGCACTGCAATATGGATCGCTGTCGGTGGCATCAGGCAAGGTCGATCTCGGCTGGAAGACGCAAGGCAGGAAGGGGGCCCGGCGCCTTGTGCTGACCTGGCGCGAAAGCGGCGGCCCGCAAGTCGCCCCGCCGGAGCGGCACGGCTTCGGCTCGATCCTGATCCGCCGTAGCCTTGCCAAGGTCATTTCAAGCGAAGTGACGCATGAGTTCCGGCCGGAAGGCGTGTTTGCCGAAATATCGATGCCGCTGGAAGACCTGTCGAAGTGACCTCCCAGCAGCTCTATTTCCGCTCGCTCTCATCCGGATCGTCGGATTTCACATTCTCGCGGTAGATCGCGTAAGCCGCGAGCGCTACGGCTGGGCCCAGAATGACGCCGAGACCGCCTTTTCCCTTGAGCAGCGTCGGCAGCACGGCGAGTGCGGCGGTGATGCCGATGGCCTTCATGTCGGCATTGCGGCGTTGCGCCCGGCGCCGGGCGCGCGAGCCTGCGGATATCCGGTAAATCAGCAGGATCAGCCCGGCAAGCACCAGGAACCCGGCGCCAAAGCCCAGCGCGGCGGCAAACGACCCATAGCGCATCGCCGCCCAGATATAGGCTGCGCCGACCAGAAAGCCGAGACCACAGAGCGCTGCCGATAAAGCGAGCCCATAGACGATTGCCGCCCTGCGCGCCCGGCGCATGGCGGCAACGGTCTCGCCCGAGGCGAGACCCGAAATCAGGGATGCCAGCATTCCCATCTGCAATGTGACTAGCGACGCGCGATGAGCGCGAAGAGGAAGCCGACGCCGGCGGCGATCGCCAGGGACGTCACCGGCTTTTCACGCACGCTGGCCATCATCTGCGCTTCGATGTCCTTGGCGTTGCTGCGCAGACTGTCAAAGGCTGCTTCGCCCTGCGCGCGCAGTTGCTCGACGCCTTCCGTGGCCGCGCGACGGGCAGTGCCATAGCCATGCTCGCCGGTCTTGGCCAATTGCTTGGTGAGCTTGTCGATGTCGGCCTTCAATTGCCTGATGTCGGCTTCCAGGTCCGCATTTGCGCGGGCGTCGTTTGCGGTCTTTCCTGCGGCAGTTGCCATGGCTTAACTCCTTGTGATTGCTCGATTTCAAACGCGCCGCGCGCCTCAAGGTTCCGGCATTGCGCACAAAGTAGCCGAAAACGCATCCGCGCGCACCCGATCCGCCGGCCTGGCAAAAAGGCGCTTCGTCAGATCAGCGGTCGGCGCGCCTCGCCCAGCCCTTCCCAGCCGGCGAGCCGCTTGAGCCCTTCGTTGTCGGTGACCTCGCAACCGCCGTCGCGCCAGACGATCAGCTTGCGATCCATCAACTTGCGGATCGTCTTGTTGGTATGAACCAGCGACAGGCCGAGCGTGTCGGCGATGTGTTGCTGCGTGATCGGTATCTGGATGGACTGCTTGCCGTTCAGCCCGACGACCTTGGCCCGGCTGGCGATGAAGGCGATAAGATAGGCGGCGCGCTCGATCGCGCTGCGACGCCCGAGGCTGAGCAGATTTTCATCCAGCATGCGCTCTTCGCGCGACGCGATCCAGGTGATGTCGTAGGCGAGCCCTGGATGATTGCGATAGAGCTCGTGCAGATACTCACGCTCGAAAACGCACAGCAGCATCGGCGACAAGGCCTCGACGGAATGCTGCATCTCGCCCATCACACTGCCCTGCAGGCCGATCAGATCGCCGGGCATGAGATAGTTGAGGATCTGGCGGCGGCCGTCCCGCAACAGCTTGTAGCGGAACGCCCAGCCGGAGAGCACGGTGTAGAGATGGGCGCTGTGGCTACCCTCGACCAACACGGTAGCCCCCTTGTCGACGACGAGCTCGCCCTTCTTGAATGTACTGATGAAGGCCAGCTCCTGTTTTTCGAAGTCGCGGAAAACCGGCAACGGCCGCAACGGGCAGTTCTCGCAAGGATACTGGAGGTTGGAAAAGGCGCGACCGTTCCGGGCTGACATTTCGACCCCTCTTCGAAAGCCCGCTCTTTGGAAGAGCTACGTTTCAACGCGTTGCAAGGATTGAGGTTCCGCCGCCGGCCACATGTCTTTTTTAAATGACAGCACGCCAATTAGCGATCATGACTTCATGCGTTTCAAGGAGTCCTTGCCGGTGCCCACATTGCTTGACGGATTGCGAATTCTCGTCCTGGAGGATGAATTTCTCATCGCCATGGATGTCGAGCAGCTTTGCCGTGACCATGGCGCCGGTGATGTGGTCATCGCCCGCGATCTGACCGAGGTCGATGGCCGGGAGGTCGCCACGCAATTCGACGCGGCCATTGTCGACCTCATGCTGGGCGGCGCCTCGACACTCGATTTCGCCTCGGGGCTGCGCGCGGCAGGCGTACCTTTCGTGTTCGCGTCGGGCTATTCGGATGCCGATGAAATCAAGGCATCTTTTCCGGGCGTCAGGCTCGTCGGCAAACCCTATTCGGGTGAAGACCTGGTGCAAGCGGTGGCGGCAGCCTGCGGACGCGCTTCTCCCGGTTAGAGCAATTCCAGGAAAAGTGTGAACGGTTTTCCGTCCGGAATTGCGTCAAAACAAAGAGCTGGAGCAGTTCGCTGTTTCCGTGAAACGGTGAACTGCTCTAAGGCGAGATCCCGTTCATTGCGGATCGCGCCTGGCGATCGCAGGTCAGCTGGCCGGCGAGCCCGTTACCTGGGTCGAAATCGCATCCGGACCATACTCGTCTTCGCCTGATATTTTCAGGATCTCCTGCAAGCGCGTGCGGGCTCGGCTGACGCGGCTCTTGATCGTCCCGACCGCGCAACCGCAAATCTCGGCGGCCTCCTCGTAGGAGAAACCCGACGCGCCGATGAGGATGATGGCTTCGCGCTGGTCCTCCGGCAATTGTTCGAGGGCGCTGCGAAAATCCTTCAGGTCGAGCTGGCCATGCTGGGCGGGATGAACGGCAAGCCTGGCCGTCATGATGCCGTCGCTATCCTGTACTTCGCGCCCGCGCTTGCGCATCTGCGAATAGAATTCATTGCGCAGGATGGTGAAAAGCCACGCCTTGAGATTGGTGCCCGGCTGGAAGCTTTCATGCTTGTCCCACGCCTTGACCAGCGTTTCCTGGACCAGGTCGTCGGCCTTGTCGGCGTTTTGCGTCAGCGACACGGCAAAGGCGCGCAGGCTTGGGATCGCCCCAAGCAGATCGGTCTTGAAGCCTTGGGAGACCGCGGCCATGCCTCAGTCCTTCTTCTGTGCGGGTTCGGCCTGTTCCAGCTGGCTAAGCAACTGGGAGAAGCGATCCGGCACATCGTCGGAGACCAGCTCGTCGTAATATTGTTTGAGTTTGCGCCCGATTTCGGAGTTCGGCCCAAGGGCGTCACCGGAACCATTCCGGCGCCTGCTCTCGGCGCCAGCCAGAATATCTTTCGTCATATCCTTCATTTCGCCCTTGTATTCCCAGCGCCCAAGCCGCTCACAATATTACTCAACACAACGCAAGCGACACCCTCGTCTGGTTGCCCATCCCGACTTCAAACGCCGTCCCGACGCATTAGTTTTTTTTTAAAAAAAAATTTATTTAATTAAAAAAAAAAAAAAAAAAATTTTTTTTTTTTTTTTTTTTTTTTTTTTTTTGTTTCCCCCCCCTTTTTTTTTTTTTTTTTTTTTTTTTTTTTTTTTTTTTTTTTTTTTTTTTTTTTTTTTTTTTTTTTTTTTGTTTTTTTTGGTTTTTTTTTTTTTTGGGGTTTTCCCCCCTCTCCTTTTGGTTTTTTTTTTTTTTTTGGGGTTGGGTTTTTTTTTTTTTTTTTTTTTGGAAGGTTGTTTTGGGGGGGGGGGGTTTTAAAAAAAGAGGGGGGGAAAATTTTTTTTTTTTTTTTTGGGGGGGGGGGGGAAAGGAGGGGGGGGGGGTTGGGTTTTTTTTGGGGGGGGTTTTTTTTTTTTTTGGGGGCCCCCCCCGGCCGGCCCCCCCCCTTTTTTTTTTTTTTTTTTTTTTTTTTTTTTTTTTGGGGGTGGTGTTTTTTTTTTTTTTTGGTTTTTTTCCTCCCCCTTCCCGCCCGGGTTTTTTTGGGGGGGGAAAGGGGTTTTTTCCCTTCTTTGGGGGGGGGGGATTTTTTTTTTTTTTTTTTTTTGGGGTTCCTTCCCCCCCCCCCCCCCCTCCTTCCTTTTTTTTTTTTCCCCCCCCCCCCCCCCCCCCCCTGAGAGGGGGGGGGGGGCCCCCCCCCCCCCTCCCCCCCCCCCCCCTCTTTCCCCCCCCCCCCAAATAAAAAAATTTCCTCAACCTTTTCCACGAACCTAGTTCCATCAACGCCGGAACTTTTTCTCAAGATCGGCGTTGTTTGACCGGGCTTGCAATCAGCTTGACCTGCAATCTATGCAATCACGTCATTCTGAGGGAGACGTCTTACCATGAGCTTATCCGCCACCATCGCGCCAAACCTGCCATTCCTGCGCCGCTTCTCGCGGGCCGTTTCCGGATCGCAGGAGAGTGGCGATGCGCTGGTCGCCGCGATGCTCGAAGCCATCATCGCCGATGTCGAAATCTTTCCCGAGGCATCGAGCGACCGCATCGCTCTGTACAAGGTTTTTGCCAAGCTGTTCACATCGGTCGCCATCCGCGTTCCACAGGAGCACGCGCAATCGGCATGGGAACAGCGCGCCGCCGCCAATCTGAATGCAATTGCGCCGCGCCCGCGCCAGGCCTTCCTGCTCGTTGCCGTCGAAGGCTTCAGCGAGGACGAGGCGGCCGAGATCCTCGATGTCGGCGACCAGGAGTTTTCAGAGCTGCTTGCCCAGGCGAGCAACGAGATATCCCGTCAGGTGGCAACCGACGTGCTGATCATCGAGGATGAACCGCTGATCGCCATGGATATAGAAGAAATGGTCGAGAGCCTCGGGCACCGCGTCGTTGGAACGGCGCGCACCCATGCCGAGGCGGTGATGATGTTCGGCAAGACACGGCCCAAGATGGTGCTGGCCGACATCCAGCTTGCCGACGGCAGTTCGGGCATCGAGGCGGTGAACGAGATCCTGTCGTCGACATCGGTGCCGGTCATCTTCATCACCGCCTTTCCCGAGCGTCTGTTGACTGGCGAGCGTCCCGAACCGGCCTTCCTGGTCACCAAGCCGTTCAATCCCGACATGGTCAAGGCGCTGATCAGCCAGGCGCTGTTCTTTGACCGTCAGGCGAAAGCCGCCGCATAGTATTGAGGAGTGGAGGAATTGAAGAATTGACGAACCCGGGGCGATAGCCTCGCTCGCCGATTTTCTCCAGATTTTCAATTCATCAATTCTTCACTTCGTGCCGCCTGATGCACGCATTGGGCGGCAGCGGCAAATTTCCCCGCGCGCTCTGCACCGAACGATTTGCAAGCATCGCCTTTTTCGGCAAAAGGGTGGAACAAACCGCATCTACCCACGTTTTCATCGCACCATTCGAAGGAGATGGATCATGCTTTACTGGGCGCTCGTATTTCTCGTCGTGGCGATCATTGCCGGCGCGCTTGGTTTCGGCGGCATCGCCGGTACGTCTGCCGGCATCGCGCAGATATTGTTTTTCATCTTCCTCGCTTTCCTGGTCATTTCGCTTCTTGCGGGCCTGTTCAAACGGGCATCGTGAGGACGAACGGCGACCGAACACTGGAAGCCGCACCCCTCAAACGGTTTCCAGCCACCGCCGGGCGGTATCCTGCAAAGGACACCGTCCGGCGGACCGCTTTTTGGGGCTGGTTTGCGGGAAATCTCTTTTGGGAACCCATTCAACAGTAAGCCGTTCAGCCTGAGTTGGGTGGACAGATTGGCAGATGCGTTCCAGAACCGGAGATGGGAAGGACGACGTGCAAAGCGATGAAGTCATCGCCCTGCATCCTGCCGAAAGCGGCATGCAGCTCGGCCGGGCTCTTCTCCACGCGTTGCACAATGCCGGCATTTCCGTTCTCTACCAGGATCGCGAGATGAAAACCGTATGGGCGCGCAATATGCGCGCGCCCTGGGTTTCCGACACCGCCGACAGCAACGGCATCCTGCCGGCGGCGCAGGCTGACCGCATTGGCGCGGCCAAACGCGACGTCATCGCATCCGGCAACCCGCAACGTCTCGAGATCAGCGTTCCCGTCGAGGATGGCATCCGCTGGTTTCAAGTCTGGATCGATGCCGACCACGGCGATGGCGGCACGGTGCAAGGCGTCGTCACCACGATGGTCGAAACGACCGAGCAGAAACGCCGTGAGCAGACCCTGACGACGCTGTTGCGCGAAGTCAGTCATCGCTCGAAGAACCTGTTGGCGATCATCCAAAGCATAGCCACCCAGACCGGGCGCTACTCCGACGGCATCGGTGATTTCCTGACACGCTTTCGCGGCCGGCTGCAATCGCTGGCTTCGTCCCAGGATCTCGTCACCTCTTCCAACTGGCGGGGTGCCGCGCTTCGCGAACTGGTATCGGGCCAGGTTGGCCGCTACGGCGGGGATCCGGTGCGCAGCCTGCGTTTTCAGGGGGCAAACCCCTATCTCAATCCGAACGCTGCCCTGCATATCGGCCTTGCCATGCATGAACTCGCCGTCAACTCGGTGAGCTATGGCGCCCTGTCGCGGCCGGATGGATTCGTCGAGGTTACAGCCAACCTGACCGCCGACGACACAGGAACCTCCCTGTCTCTGACCTGGGCCGAAGCGATCGGAGCCAATGATAACAGGCGCAGCGAGAAGCGCTTCGGCAGCGTCGCACTCGAACGGGTCGTGCCGGCGTCGCTGAATGGTACGGCGACGCTTGAAATCGCGGCTGGTCGCCTCGAATACCGCCTTGTCGTTCCGCACGGCAATTTCGAGACGGATTGAGCGACCCGCACCTGCGCTAGTCCTTAACCGGCTGTTCACCATAAAAGCCGATGCTGTATTTCCCAGACACCGCTGGAACCTGTTGCATCGCCGGACATTTCCGCAGCAGGACTTGCAGCATGGTGCGGGAGGAATGCCTTGACGGTTGCCGACATGAACAGACTGGAACAGGCCGCTCGGATCTCCATGGGCGAGTTTGAAGACTCCGAGGCATCCGCGCCACCGCTGTCTCCTGTTCCTCACGCTTCGTTGCGCCTTGTCGCTCTGGGTCTGGCCGCGTTTATCGTCGCGGTGGTCCTCTTCCAGCTGGCTTACTGACCTCCGCGCCACCTGAGGCCTTGGTCGATGTATGTTAATTCGCTGGCAAGCCTTGCAGTGCAGGAACTTTGCGGAATGTGGACCGTTACTGTGGCGAGAGGACGTTTCGCCATGGAACACATCGCCGCATTGCTGCTGGTCATCGGCTGCTCGAACACGATGGCCGATTGCCGTGAGCTTCAGGTTCCTGTCAGTGTTTTCGAAACCGCCGACCAATGTGTCGCCGAACGCCCGTTCGCCATGGGCGACGTGCGGGGGCAGGCAGAACACATCGTCGCCAAATGCCTTGCGGTCGACCCGGCGCTCGAAGATGACTACGACCAGGTGGTGTGGAAGGTCGGCCCGGACGGCCGTCTCGACGCATCCTTGGAGATTTCAAAAATCGTGGTTGCGTCAAACATGACGCGCCCCGAAAAAGACTATCTTAGCCAACAATAAATTCGAGCGGGCAACGGGCGCCATTTCATGCTAAATGGCGGTTGGAGCTTATTAAAGTGAGGACACAAAGTGAGGAGTGACTCTATGCGGAAGATACTTATTGCCATGGTTGCTGTGGTCGCGGTCAGTGGCTGCACCTCGACCGAGCAGGACGTTGTTGGCGGCGGCTTGATCGGCGCCGGTGTCGGCGGCTTGGTCGGTGGCGGCAAGGGCGCGCTGATCGGCGCGGCCGTCGGTGCCGGTTCCGGCCTGCTGGTGCGCAACCTGCGCAATGGCTATTGCCAGTATCGCGATCATCGCGGCCGGATCTACACGGCGCGCTGCAACTAGTTCGGCGATAATCGAAAGCTGATCCGGAGACCGGTTAGCCGGCCTCCGGATTTTCGATGTCTGGGAGATTGATCCTGGCCCGCCTGACGACCGTCGTCAGTCTGCCAGAGGGATTTTGATTTCCACGTTCAGCCCATCGGCCCGGAAATCACGCTTGATCGTACCGCGCAATTCGCGTGTCACGTTGAGATCGATCAGCTTGGTGCCAAATCCGGTCTTGGCCGGCGATTCAAGTTTTTTCTGCCCGGTTTCGCGCCAGTTGAGAGCCAGCGTCCTGTCGCGCCCGCGCCCTTCCAGCGACCAGTCCACTTTCAGCGCCCAGTCACCCTTAAGCGAATTGGCGGAGTTGCCGGCTTCGCCGTATTTCAGCGCATTCGTGGCCAGTTCGTGGAAGGTCAGGCCGAGCGCTTGCGTCGTGGTTTCGTCGAGCAGCACCTGTGGCCCCGACAACAGCTCTTCGGGCAGTTCCTTGCCGAACACCTGACCTAGCTCGATGCGCAGGAGATCGCCAAGATCGGCCTTCTGCCAGCGCGAGCGCGTCAGCATGTCTTGGGACGCCGCCATTGCCTGCAGCCTGGCCGAGAAGGATGCTGAAAACTCGTTGACGTCGGTGGCCCTCGATGCCGTCTGGCGCGCGATCGCCAGCACCCTGGTGATCGAATTCTTGATGCGATGCTTCATCTCCTGCAGCATCAGGTCTTTTTCGAGCAGGCTCTTTTCGGTCGTTTCGTGCAAGCGCGACGCTGCCTCATAGGCCCGCTCCTGATACCGCGCCACCAATGCGATGGCGCCCGCCAAAAGCAGGCCGAACAGCCCCAGCATCACCGGAATGGCACGCGACGACGGCGGCAGGAAGGCGCTCGTCGGCCGGAACAGGACAGTCCAGGGTCGCCCGGCCACGATGATCTTGCGGGTGACCAGCAACCTGTCGCCGAACGCGGAAACCGGTGGCGTTTCCGACCGGAACAATAGATCGTCGCCGTTCACCGCGCCGTCGCTGTCATAGATCTCGGTGTTGACCGGCAGCAGTGGCGACCGGCTGAGCGCGGTCTGGAACAGGTCCCGAGCCCGAAAGGCCGCATAGAGAAAACCGGACGTCGAGGATCTGGACGCATTGATGACATCGGGTGCGGTTTCGACATTGAGCCGCACGAAGACGACGAAGCCGGGGAAGGTCTGCGCGGCGCCTGTGCCCTGGCCCAGTTGCACCAGCCCGCTGGCATGCTGGTGATCGTTCGACATCGCCTTTTCGATCGCCGCGCGCCGCACCGGTTCGCTGAACATGTCGTAGCCGATGCTGGCTTGATTGGACGGATCCATCGGTTCGAACATCACAATGGGCGCGCGCCAGGATTGCGTGGTGTCTGGATAGATTGGATGGCTGACGCCATGGTCGTGCAGCATGTCGCGTTCGACGGCCGCCTCGTCTCCCGCCTTCACCAGCCTGGGAAAGCCGATACCGCGCAAGCCGGCGAAATTGTTGTCGACATCGAGCGCGTTGAAAAACGCCTTGAACTCATTCTGGGAGATGTCGCCGTTGCGGGCGTCGAACAGGGCCTGCGTCGAGCGCAACAGCGACAAATGCAGGTCGATGCGGCTCTCGATCCGGTTGAGCGCGTCATCGGCCGTCGCTTCGAACTTGATGCGGGCGGCCTCCTGCGTGGCGAAATAGGCAAACCCCGCCATCGTCATGCTGATCAGCGCAACGGCGATGAACGCGACGATTGGAAAAAGCTTCTTCAACGGATGATGCGGTCCCTGAGCGAATTGGGACCTTTATGGGCAAGTCGCCGCGCCAACACAATGGCAAGGCCAAGCCATGCTGACGGCTGGCACATCACGTGTCCGGCAACCCGCGACCTGGTCTGACCCAGGCCGCTATCTTCAGCGACCTCAGGCCGCGATCTTCGGCGGTCTCAGGCCGCGATCTTCAGTGCGCCCGGTCCGGGAATGGCGCCGGGCGGGCATTTACCCAGAATGATCATGCCGAGCACCTCGTCCTGGGTTACATCGGTGGTGCGTGCGGTGCCGACGACCTGGCCGTTCTTCATGACGCAGACCCGGTCGGCAAGTTCGAAAACGTCGTGGATGTCGTGGCTGATCAGGAAGATGCCGATGCCGTCGGACTTGAGCTGCTTGACCAGTTCACCGACCTGCGCCGTCTCCTGCGGACCGAGCGCCGCCGTCGGCTCGTCCATGATCAGGATGCGCGCGTTGAACAGGATGGCGCGCGCGATCGCCACCGATTGCCGCTGGCCGCCCGACAGCTTGATCACCGGCTCCTTGAAGCGCTGGAAGCGGGGATTGAGCCGGCCCATCACCTTGCGCGCCTCCGCCTCCATGGCAACGTCGTCGAGCGTGCCCCAGGCGGTCATCAGCTCGCGGCCGAGGAACAGATTGGCGGCGGCATCGACATTGTCGGCCAGCGCCAGCGTCTGGTAGATCGTCTCGATGCCGTATTTCTTGGCGTCGCGCGGATTGGAGATCGATGCCTCCTCGCCATTGACGAAGATCTGGCCCGCATCGCGCTTGTAAGCGCCGGACAGGATCTTGATCAGCGTCGACTTGCCGGCGCCGTTGTGACCGAGCAGCGCCACGACCTCGCCGGGGAAAAGATCGATCGAGGCGTCGTCGACGGCGCGGATGCCGCCAAAGGCGATCGAGATGTTGCGCATATCGATCAGTGCGGTGGCTGCAGGAGCAATCTTGTCAGTCATGGCCATGCCTCCTAGACGCGCTTGCGATAGACGGTGTCGAGCCACACCGCGATGACCAGCACGGCGCCGACGACGATGCTCTGCAGCGGCGAGTCGACACCGAGCAGCACCATGCCGGACTGCAGCGACTGCATCAGCAGCGCACCGAGCATGGCGCCGATGATCGTTCCCGAGCCGCCGGCGAGCGACGTGCCGCCAATGACGGCGGCGGCAATGACCAGCAATTCGTCCAGCGTTCCAAGCACGTTGGTCGCCGAATTCTGCCGGGCCGAGGAGATCGCGGCGGCGATCGTGGCCAGCACGCCCATGATCATGAACACCTTCATGGTGATCCAGCGCGTGTTGATGCCGGCGAGATTGGCTGCCTCGGGATTGCCGCCAATGGCAAAGACATAGCGGCCGAAACGGGTGCGGTTGGTGATGAAGGTCATGACCAGCCCGACGGCGATCGCCATCAGCACCGGTATGGCAATGCCGTGAGCGATGAACAGGCCGCCTTCGGGAACGGTGATGTTGTTGGCGGCCGCATACCGGTTCACGATGCCGATCGGCCAGGGATAGGAATTGGCGAGCCAGACCGCACCCATGATGACGGCGCAGGTGACGACGCCGAGCAGCGTTTCGGCCCAGATCGGACGCAGCGGAAACCGGAAACGCTTGCGCTGCACCCGGCCGTTGAAGAGCGCAAACGCCACGGCAAGGCAGGCGACGATCCCGACGACCCAGCTCCAGGTGGCGCCGATCGATCCCGCCGGCCCGCCGCCCATGAGCTGAAAGGTGGCGTCAAGCGGCGCCACCGTCTGGCCGCTGGTGACCCACCAGGCAGCACCGCGCCAAACCAGCAGTCCGCCCAGCGTGACGATGAACGCCGGCACTTCGAGATAGGCGATGACGAAGCCTTGAAAGGCTCCGATCAGCAGGCCGAGCGCCAGGCCGATGATCAGCGCCAGGACCCAGATCCACGGATTGCCGAGTTCGAGCCCGACAAACCGGACCAGGAAATGCACCTGGGCAAATCCCATCACCATGCCGATCAGGCCCTCGGCGGAACCGACGGACAGGTCGATGTTGCGCATGACAATGACCAGCACCATGCCGCAGGCCATGATGGCGACCGCCGATGTCTGCACCGACAGATTCCACAGATTGCGCGGCGTCAGAAAGGTGCGGCTGTCGAAATCGAGCGGATTGACGCCGAGGCGCAGGCTGGAAATGACATGTAGCCCGATCCAGATGATCAGCAGGGCGCCGACCATGCCGAGCATGCGGGTGTCGATCTCGGTCGCCTTCAGGAACCGGGCGACCACGCCGAGTTCCGACGCACGCGCGGTGTCGGCCTGCGGGTTGGACGTCGTGTCGGTCATGATTTCCTCCCACCGGCTGGCCGTCTGACACGGATGCCGGAATCCAGCCTGGAACGGTTCACCGATTCACGGAAACGCCGAACCGTTCTATCTCTTTGTTTTGACGCAATTCCGGACGGAAAACCGCTACGCACTTTTCCTGGAATTGCTCCCGAAGCTATCCGCGTGATGCGGAAACACAAATCTTTTTGAGAAAACGCCGCGGCTTTTGGGCCGCGGCGTTCAGATATTTCGAAGTGATCCAGATCAGTTACAGGCCGCGACGGTGCCGGCGGCGACGCCCGCGCAGACTTCGTCCTTCTTGATCCAGCCGGCGTCGATGACGACGTTGAGATTGTCCTTGGTGATCGCAACCGGGGTCAGGAACAGCGACTTGACGGTGTTGCCGCCCGGTGTCGTGAAGTCCTTGGCACCGGCAATGTCGCTCGTCTTCTTGCCGTCGGCGAGCTGCGAGGCGATCTCGGCGGCGTTCTTGCCGAGTTCGCGCGCGTCCTTCCACACCGACACGGTCTGCGTGCCGAGGGCGATGCGGTTCAGCGCGGCGTGGTCGCCGTCCTGACCCGAGACCGGCACGGTGCCGGCAAGGCCCTGCGCCGTCAGCGCCGCGACGACGCCACCGGCGGTGCCGTCATTGGCCGCGACCACGGCATCGACCTTGTTGTCGTTGGCGGTGAGGAACTGTTCCATGTTCTTCTGGGCGTTGGCGGGCAGCCAGCCGTCCGTATACGCCTCGCCGACATTCTTGATCTTGCCGCTGTCGATGGCTTCCTTGAGCACTTCCATCGAGCCCGAAAACAGGAAATCGGCATTCGGATCGGCGCCCGAACCCTTGATGAAGACATAGTTGCCTTCGGGCTTCGCCTTGAACACTTCGCGGGCCTGCATGCGGCCGACTTCCTTGTTGTCGAAGGTCAGATAGAAGACGTCCTTGTTCTCGATCAGACGGTCATAGCCGACGACCGGAATGCCTTCGTCCAGCGCCTTCTGCACCGCCGGGCCGATGGCCGAGGCATCCTGCGCCAGGATGATCAGCGAATTGGCGCCCTGCGAGATCAGGCTTTCGACATCGGTAAGCTGCTTGCCGGGATTGGACTGCGCATCGGCGGAGATGTACTTGTCGCCGGCGGCCTCGATCGCCGTCTTCATGGCGGCCTCGTCGGTCTTCCAGCGCTCTTCCTGGAAGTTGGACCACGAAACGCCGACGACCTTGTCCTTCGCCTGCGCGACCGACGCGAGCGTCAGCGACATGGCGACACCCGCCAGGATGGCGGCTGTGAATCTTTTCATAATATCCTCCCTGCGCCGCGTATGGCGCGACCAAACTGACCCGAAGGCCGGCACAGAGGCTCTATTTTTTCGAGCCTCGAAAAAATACTGGTCCAACACCCGAACGCTGTCAACATCGATTCTGATGGATTTTGATGTGCTCGCGAATTTTTTTCGAGCTCCGGAATAAATAAATGACAGAGTGGGTCGCTTCTGCCAGTATTTGACTGCGTTGCCGACAGCGTTCGAGGGGCACGGTGAACCGCGGCGACCGGGAGGACTTGAAGAAACATGTCGGTCGGAATCCGCCACGACGATTTGCGCCGGCGCAACCGGGCGATGGTGATTGCGGCCGTGCGCCGCGCCGGACAACCGTCCCGCACCGAGATCGCCGCGACCACCGGCCTCAGCCACTCGACCATATCGGCGATCTCCTCCGACCTGATCGGCGAAGGCATCCTGACCGAAAGCAAGCCGAGCGAGGCCGGCTCGCTCAAACGCGGCCGGCCGCAGGTCGGCCTCGGCCTCAATCCGGAAGCAGCGGCGGTGATGACCGTGGTGCTGTCGCTGAATTTTCTCTCCGTCGCCGTCATCGACTATGCCGGTCAGGTAATCGCCGAGGAACAGCGCCGGCTGGACACGCTGACCATGTCGCGCGACGCGCTGATCGGCGAATGCACGGCAATCGTGCGGCGCCGTCTCGAGGACCCCGATCTCGATGTCCGCAGCGTCGCCCGCATCGCGCTGGCGATCCAGGGCATTACCGACACCCATGCCCGCGCCATGCTGTGGTCGCCGATCACGCCGCACACCGACATCGCCTTCGCCGACGTACTTGAAGACGAGTTCGGCATCCCCGCCACGATGGAGAACGACTGCAACATGATGGCGATTGCGCTGCGCTGGCGCGATCCTGATCGCTACCGCGACGATTTCATCGCCATCCTTTTATCGCACGGCATCGGCATGGGCCTGGTGCTGAAGGGCGAGTTGTTCACCGGCACCCATTCCTCGGGCGGTGAGTTCGGCCACATGATCCATCGGCCGAACGGTGCGCTGTGTCGCTGCGGGCGGCGCGGCTGCGTCGAAGCCTATGCCGGCAACTACGCCATCTGGCGCAACGCCAGGCAGCTGGGTGAGGACGCAGAACCCGTCGCCGATGTCAGTGACGCCGATATGCGTGCCCTGGCGACCGCGGCCCGCGAAAGGGATGGGCCCGAGCGCGAGGCCTATCGCAAGGCCGGCGAAGCGCTCGGCTACGGCCTCGGCAGCCTGTTCGCGCTGATCGATCCGGCGCCCGTTGCCATGGTCGGCGTCAGTGCTGCCGCCTTCGACCTGATCGAGCCGGCTTTGCGCAAGGCGATTGCCCAGACCGCCGGCGGCCAGCACTCGAAATCGATTTCCTTCGATACCGAACCGAACGAACTGCCGCTGATCCGCGAAGGCTGCGCCATGCGAGCGCTGACCTTCGTCGACCAGGAGATTTTTGCGCCGGGCATGCAGACAAGATCCAGCCTCGTCGGCAAGAACGTGGCGTGAATTCAAACGAGCGGGTTCAATCTTCCCTGATCGCGTATCCCGCCCCGCGAATGGTGCGGATGACATCGGGCATACGGCCATTGTTGACCGCCTTGCGCAGCCGGCCCACATGCACGTCGACCGTGCGCTCATCGATATAGATCGTCTCGCCCCACACATTGTCGAGCAGCTGGCTGCGCGAGAAGACGCGGCCGGGATGACGCATCATGAACTCGAGCAGGCGGAACTCGGTCGGCCCGAGCCGGATCTCGCTCTTCTTGCGATAGACCCGGTGCGATTCTCGGTCGAGCACGATGTCGCCGACCTTGAGCACGCTGGACAGCACTTCCGGCTTGGCGCGGCGCAGCAGCGCCTTGACCCTGGCCATGAACTCCGGCGTCGAGAACGGCTTGACCAGGTAATCGTCGGCGCCGGTCGAGAGGCCGCGCACGCGGTCGCTTTCCTCGCCCCGCGCGGTCAGCATGATGATCGGCAGCCGCTCGGTCTCAGGACGCATCCTTAGCCGACGACAGAGCTCGATACCGGAAACCGCCGGCACCATCCAGTCGAGCACCAGAAGGTCGGGAACGTTCTCCTGCAGCCGGATCTCGGCCTCGTCGCCGCGCGTCACCACCTCGACCTGGTAACCCTCGGATTCGAGATTGTAGCGGAGCAGCACGCCTAGCGGCTCCTCGTCCTCCACCACCATGATGCGTGGCGCGATCATCGGCCGGTCACCCCTGTCATGCCGCCGGCGCGGACATTGCCGTTTCGTCCTGCTTCGGACGATTGGCGGGCAACTGCGTACCGGTCAAAACATAATAGGCATTTTCGGCGATGTTGGTCACATGGTCGCCAATGCGCTCGAGGTTCTTGGCGCAGAACAACAGATGCGTGCAGGCAGTGATGTTGCGCGGGTCTTCCATCATGTAGGTCAGCAGTTCGCGGAACACCGAGGTGTATTTGACGTCGATGCGCTCGTCGTTGTTTCTGAGCGTGGCAAGCGCTGCCGCGTCAGCGGCGGCATATTCGTCGATGACGCCCTGCACCTGAATCAGCACCAGCTGCGCCATCCCGTCGATCGAATGCGACAGGTCGCGCGGCGTGACACTCAGCCCGACAGTGCCGACGCGCTTGGCGATGTTCTTGGCAAGGTCACCGATGCGCTCGAGGTCGCTGGCCATGCGGATCGAACCGACCACGGCACGCAGGTCGTTGGCCATCGGCTGGCGCTTGGCAATCAGCGTAATGGCGCGATCGTCCAGCTCGCGCTGGCGTGCATCCATGATGGCATCGTCGGAAACCACCCGCTGCGCCAGCGCATTGTCCGAATTGAGCAATGCCTTGGTCGAGCCACTGACCATCGAGCGGGCGAGATCGCCCATGTCGCGGATCAACTGGCTGATGTGCTCCAGATCCTCATCGAAAGATGCGACGGTATGTTCACCCATGATCTTCGTCCCTTGTATGCCTGAACTCAGCCGAACCGGCCGGTGATGTAGTCTTGGGTGCGTTTGTCGTCGGGGGTGGTGAACATCTTGTCGGTGGCGCCCTCCTCGACCAGATAGCCGAGATGGAACATCGCGGTGCGCTGCGACACGCGCGCCGCCTGCTGCATCGAATGGGTGACGATGACGATCGTATAGTTCTGACGCAGCTCGTCGATCAGTTCCTCGACGCGAGCGGTGGCGATCGGGTCGAGCGCCGAACACGGTTCGTCCATCAGGATCACCTCGGGCGATACGGCGATGGCGCGCGCAATGCACAGACGCTGCTGCTGGCCACCGGAAAGGCCGGTGCCTGGCTCCTGCAAGCGGTCCTTGACCTCGTTCCAGATTGCCGCCTTCTTCAGGCTCGACTCGACGATCTGATCCATGTCGGCCTTGCGCTTGGCCAGTCCGTGGATGCGCGGGCCATAGGCGACGTTCTCGTAGATCGACTTGGGGAACGGATTGGGCTTCTGGAACACCATGCCGACGCGCGCCCTGAGCTCGACGACGTCGATGTTCTTGTCGTAGATATCCTCCTGGTCGAGCGTTATCTTGCCGGTTACCCGCGCTGAATCGATGGTGTCGTTCATGCGGTTGAGGCAGCGCAGGAAGGTGGACTTGCCGCAGCCGGAGGGGCCGATCAGCGCCGTCACCTGATTGAGGCGGACGTCGAGATTGACATCGAACAGCGCCTGCTTCTCGCCGTAGAACACGCCGACCTTGTCGCCGCGCATTTTGATCACTTCGTTCGACTTGGCGTTCATCTTGTCGCCCACTGCGTTTTCAAGGGACTGTTCGGTCATGATGTTCATACCAAAATGCCTTTTTTCTACCAGCGCCGCTCGAACCGACGCCGAAGCACGATCGCGGTGATGTTCATGGCCATGAGGAAGACGAGCAGGATGATGATGGCGCCGGACATGCGCTCGACGAAAGCGCGTTCGGCCTCGTTCGCCCACATATAGATCTGCACCGGCAGCGCGGTGGCCGGATCGAAAGGCGTCTTCGGATAATCGGCGACGAAGGCGACCATGCCGATCAAGAGCAGCGGTGCGGTTTCGCCGAGCGCACGCGCCAGGCCGATGATGGTGCCGGTGAGGATGCCGGGCGCGGCAAGCGGCAGAATGTGATGGAACACCATCTGCATCTTGGAGGCGCCGAGACCAAGCGCTGCCGAGCGGATCGACGGCGGCACGGCGGCAAGTGCAGCGCGCGTCGCGATGATGATTGTCGGCAGCGTCATCAGCGTCAGCACCAGGCCGCCGACGAATGCGGCAGAGCGCGGCATGCCAAGGAAATTGATGAACACCGCAAGGCCGAGCAGGCCGAAGACGATCGACGGCACGGCCGCCAGATTGTTGATGTTGACTTCGATCAGGTCGGTGAAGCGGTTCTTCTTGGCGAACTCCTCCAGATAGATGGAGGCGGCGACGCCGATCGGCAGCGCCAGGAGCAACACGATCACCATCATATAAAACGAGCCGATGATGGCCACGCCCATGCCCGAGGTTTCCGGGCGGCTGGAGGCGCCGTAGGTGAACAGGCCGGTGTTGAAGTGCTCGGCCATCGCACCCTCGGCCTTGAGCTTGTTCATCCAGGTAATCTGCTGGTCCGAGACTTTGCGGCGCGCTTCCTCGACGCTGAGGTCGATCTGGCCCTTGAAGGCCGAGTCGAGATTGGCAGCGGCCAGGATGTTGACATCGCGCGTCGTTCCGATGACCGACGGATCAGCTGCGACGATGTCGCGCAACTGGACGCGGGCGCCGTCGGACAGGAAGCCCTTGAGCTTCTGGATCATCGGCTTGTCGTCAGGAGAAATGCCGAGCTTGGCGACCAACGCGTTCTCGGCAAGTTTGGGATAGTTTGCCTTGATCAACACGTTCGGATCGGTGGCGCGCTTGTTGGCGGGATCGATCACCTTCTCGTCGAAAGTAATCGGCAGCGATACCGTCGTCTGCCAGAAGGCGGTGTAGCCTTTCGAGACGATGGTGATCAGCATGATGGCCAGGAACGCCAGGCCGACGGAAATCGCTACAACGCCGTAGATGCGGAAACGGCGTTCGGCGGCATAGCGGCCCTTCAGGCCGATGTCACGGCGCGGATGGGCCGCGGCCCTGACCATCGTATCCATGGAGATGTCGGTCATTCGTACTGCTCCCGGTATTTGCGCACGATGTAGAGGGCGACGATGTTCATCACCAGCGTCAGCGCGAACAGCGTCAGGCCGAGCGCGAAGGCGACCAGCGTCTGCGGCGAATTGAACTCCAGGTCACCGGTGAGCTGGTTGACGATCTTGACGGTGATGGTCGTCATCGCCTCGAACGGGTTGATGGTGAGGTTGGCGGCGACGCCCGCTGCCAGCACGACGATCATCGTTTCGCCGATGGCGCGCGAGGCGGTCAGCAGGATCGCGCCGACGATGCCGGGCAATGCGGCTGGCAGGATCACCCGCTTGATCGTCTCGGAGCGGGTTGCGCCAAGGCCGAGCGAGCCGTCGCGCATGGCGCGCGGCACCGCGGTGATGATGTCGTCGGACAAAGAGGACACGACCGGGATCAGCATGACGCCCATGACCAGGCCGGCGGTGAAGATGCTCTGGCCCTGGATGAAGGGCGAACCGCCGGTCAGCGCCGCGGACAGGTCGCGCAGGAACGGTCCGAGGGTGACGACGGCGAAGATGCCGTAGACGATGGTCGGTATGCCGGCCAGCAGTTCAAGCGCCGGCTTGACCACCGAGCGCACCCTGGGTGTTGCGTATTCGGCCATGTAGACAGCCGACATCAGCCCGACCGGCACCGCCACCAGAAGTGCGACGGCGGCAATGTAGAGTGTGCCGGCAAGAAGCGGGATCAGGCCGAACTGACCCTGGCTGCCGCCCGAACCGGCAGCGGCAAAACGCGGATCCCAGACCGTGCCGAAGAAGAAACTCATCGGCGAGACGCTCTCGAAGAAGGTGATCGTCTGGAACAGCATCGAAAGCACGATGCCGACGGTGGTCAGGATGGCGATGGTGGAGGCGGCAAGAAGCCCCCACAGCATCAGCCTCTCGACATTGTTGCGTGCCCTGGCGCGCGGCGCGATCTGCCTGAGCGCATGGAAGGCGCCGGCGATCGACAAAGCGAGAATGACGACAGCACCGAACAGGCCGAGCCGGTCCTGGACCTTGTTCGCCTCGACGGCGATCGGGATCATGTAGTCCTGGGTGTCGGTCGCCAGCGCCACACCCTTGGCGGCGAGCAACGGCTGCAGCTCGGAGAAGCTGGCAGGCAGCGCGGCCTGTGTGCCGGCATCGAGTTTGCGCAGGCCCTTGGCCAAGCTCTTTACCAGGCTGACGTCCAGCGCCTCGCTGGCAACCTTGCTGTCGACGCTGCGCTCGGGCAATGCAGAGTGAATGTGCCGGTCGAGATAGACGGACGAGCCGACGGCCCAGACGGCCAGCAGCAGAACGGCAGGCAGGACGGCGAGCAGGAAGGCCCACCAGCCGTGATAGTGGGCACGTGAATGCGGCTTGACCCGGCCATCATCCTGCGCTGCGGCACGCTGCCGGCCTATGAAGAATGCGACCAGGCCGATGGCAACGACAATGGCGAGCACGAGCAAGGAAGACATGGACCCACCCCAAGGGAAACTCTAGTCGCAGCCGCCATTGCGGCGTGCGGCGAAATCAGGGCGCGGGTTTTGGCCCGCGCCCTGATCCGGTAGTTTGACTACATCGACTTCCCGGCGGCGAAAGCGTCGCGCTGGGCCTGACGCTCGGCATCCGGAGCAGCAACGAGGCCGTATTCGGCGAGCGGGCTTTCCGGGCCGACCATCTGGTCGTCAAGGAAGAACTCGACATATTCCTTGAGGCCGGGAACGACGCCGAGATGCGCCTTCTTGACATAGAAGAACAGCGGGCGCGACACGGGGTACTTGCCGGTGGCGATGGTCTCGGTCGAAGGCACGATGCCCTCCACGGTAGCGACCTTCAGCTTGTCGGCATTGTTCTCGTAGAAGGCGAGGCCGAACACGCCAACGCCGGTCTTGTTGGAGTCGATGCGGGCGAGCGTCTCGGTATAGTCGCCGTCGATGTCGACAGCCTTGCCGTCCTTGCGAATGGCGATGCAGGTCTTGCCGATTTCCTTGTCGTCGGCAATGCCGGCGGCCTTGAGAGCAGCCTTGTCACAGCCAGCATCGAGAAGCTTGGTCTCGAACACTTCGCGGGTGCCGTGCTTTTCGCCCGGAATGTAGGCGGCGATATCCCAGTCGGGCAGCTTCGGATTGACCTGGCTCCACTTGGTGTTCGGATTGTCGACGAGCTTGCCGTCGACGACGAGCTTGGCGGCGAGCGCCTTGTAGACGTCGGCGGGAACCAGCGACCAGTCCGGGCCCTTGATGTCGGTGGCGAAGACGATGCCGTCATAGCCGATACGGACTTCCTGGACTTCCTTCACGCCGGCGTCGGCGCAGGACTTGAGTTCGTCCTTCTTGATCGGACGCGAGGAGTTGGCGATGTCGATGGTGTCTTCGCCGACGCCCTTGCAGAATTCCTTGATGCCGGCGCCGCTGCCGCCAGACTCGACGACCGGGGTCTTGAAGTTGGTGAATGTTTCGCCGAACTGCTCGGCGACGATCTTGGCATAGGGTAGCACCGTCGATGATCCGGCGACCTGAATCTGGTCACGCGCGGCGGCGAAGCCGGACGACGCGGCGAGCGCAAGCGCCGCGGCCGACGCCGTATAGAGGAATTTCTTCATGTGGCCTGCTCCTGTTCGGAAGATGGTCTCTCGGCGCCAGTGTCTGTCTGCGCCCGCTGAGGCCAATAGCCTTCGATTATTACAGTCGCATGACAGTTTGATGTCACCCCGGTAACGCGTCGTCGGGACGAGCAAAATGCCGCCTGGCCGGCACTCCCGATGGAGCCCGGCTTTGTCCCCGGAATCAGAGACTTGCTCCGTTTGAGCCGAGGCTGGCCGGCGATTTGGGATCAGCCGGCCGCTATAAAGAAAATCCGGACGGGAGCGCGTTGCTCTCGGCCAGACGGTGTCGTGGCCGGGCCATCGCCGAAAACAGGTCCGTTGGGGTAGGTTGACGCTGTCTCATGCCGGCGGTCGCTGCTCCCGCCCGTAACTGGGAAGAGCGGAATTCGAATGTGGTCATTGTCTCGATCAGGCACAGGTTTGATATGGTGCGATCGCACCATGGCGCTGCGCGCGGGACGCGTCACGAATCTCCGCATGGTTTCTTGCCAACAGGGTGCGACGAGAATCCCTTACCCGGCGTTGCGCTGAGCCTGGCGGCTGGCGCCGACCCAGCGCTCGACCTTCTCGAGCAGGGCCCGGGGACTGATCGGCTTGGGCAGATAGTCGTCCATGCCGGCCTCCAGGCAGCGCTCGCGATCGCCCTTCAACGCATGCGCGGTGACGCCGACGATCGGCACATGCGTGCCGGTTTCTTCCTCAAGCCGGCGAATGGCGGCGGTTGCCTCGAGCCCGTTCATCTCCGGCATCGAGACATCCATCAGGATCATGCACGGATTGAGCCGGCCGAAGGCGTCGAGCGCCTTGCGGCCATTGGCGACGATCTCGAAACCATAACCGGTCTCACCGAGGATCTGGGTGAACACCATCTGGTTCACCTCATTGTCCTCGGCCACCAGGATATCCAGCCTGTCGCCGCCACCCGCCACGGGCGGCCGGGGGCGAATCGAAGGCGGCTGCAGCAGCGCCCGCTGTTCGGAAGGCGCAGAGGGCTGTGGCCGCGCAACATTGTTTGCAGCGACGTCGGCCGCTTGCGGCAGCGCGTCGCTGCCGCTCGTGTTGTGGCGATGCCGCTGGATGGTGGCGACCAGCGTTTCCAGCAGCACCGAAGAGCGCGCCGGCTTGATCAACTGGGCATCGATGCCGAGATCGCGATAGCTGGTGTTGGCGAGCGACTGGTCGACCGAGGTCAGCATGATGATCGGCGTTCCGGCAAGGCCAGCGGTGTTGCGCACGATCCGAGCCATTTCGGCGCCGCTCATCTCAGGCATCTGGTAGTCGAGCACGACGCAATCGACGGGCACGCCATAAGCGGCGGCGGCGATCAGCACCTTGAGGCCCTCGGCGCCGCTTTCGGCAGCGCAGGAATCGAACGTCCACGATGTCATCTGTTCGGTCAGGATGGCCCTGTTGACGGCATTGTCGTCGACGATCAGCACGCGTGCGCCGGTCACGTCGATCGGCATGATGCGTTGCCCGTTCTGCTGTCCGGCCCTCGGCAGTGTCACCGAGAACCAGAAGGTCGAGCCCTTACCCTCGGCGCTCTCGACACCGATGTCGCCGCCCATCAACTCGACCAGCCGCGAGGTGATGGCGAGGCCGAGGCCGGTTCCCTCGTGCCGCCGCGTCGACGAGGTGTCGACCTGGCTGAATTTCTCGAACACGAGTTTCAGTTTTTCCTCGGGGATACCGATGCCGGTGTCGGTGACCGAGATGGTGAGCTTCGTTCCGGTCGGAACCCTCTCGCCGGTGACATCGACCAGCACATGGCCTTCATCGGTGAATTTCACCGCGTTGCCGAGCAGGTTGGTGACGATCTGCCTGATGCGGCCGACATCGCCGACGAACAGATTCTCGAGCCGAGGCTCGACGCGCACGATGAGTTCGAGGTCTTTCTCCTTGGCGCGTGTAGACACCAGCGTCGCGACATCCTCGATCGCCTCGGCAAGATTGAAGGGCGCCGGATCGAGCACCAGCTGACCAGCATCGATCTTGGAGAAGTCGAGGATGTCGTTGATGATTGTGAGCAGCGCGTTGCCCGATTTCACGATGATGTCGGTGAACGTCTTCTGCTTCGGGTCGAGGTCCGATTTGGCCAGGAGTTCGGCCATGCCGAGCACGCCGTTCATCGGCGTGCGGATTTCGTGGCTCATATTGGCCAGGAATTCCGACTTGGCGCGGTCGGCGAGCACGGCGCGCTGCCGCGCTTCGCGCAGTTCAGCCTCGCGCGTCTTCAGTTCGGTGATGTCGGTGGTCGAGCCGATCAGGTAGAGCGACCCGTCCGAGGCGATCATGGCCCCCTTGCGGGCAAACTGATGCCGCACACTGCCGTCGGCCGCCGTAACGGTCTCTTCGACCTCTTGCGTTTCACCGCTGCGCAGCACCGCAAGGTCGCTTTCGACGAAGGCTTCGCCATCCGGCCCGAAGATCTCGATGTCGGTCTTGCCGGTAGCCTCTTCCTTGCTGAAGCCGGTGAGATCGCACCAGCCCTTGTTGACGTAGAACTGCCTGAGGTCGGAGCGTTTGGCGTAGATCGACACCGGCACATTGTCGATCAAGCTGCGGAACACCTCGTTCTCGCGCATGCTTTCTTCCAGCGCACGCTCGCGCGCCTTGACGTCGGTGATGTCAGTGCTCGAACCGACCAGATGCACCGACCCGTCCAGCGCCACCAGGCGGCTCTTGCGCGTCATCAACTGCCGAACCGTGCCGTCACGATGGGTGACGGGTTCCTCGATCTCCTTGACGGCGCCGGTCACGGCGACTTGCGTGTCGTCATGGCTGTAGCCGTCGGCGTCCTGCGCGCCGAACAGCTGGCGGTCGGTGCGGCCGATGACATCCTCCTTGGCCAAGCCCGTGATCGCGCACCAGGCCTTGTTGACGAACTCGATGCTCAGGTCCTGCGCCTTGATGAAGGCGGCCACCGGCAACTCGTCCAGCACATGCCGGAACAGGTCGATCTGGCGCATCGAGTCGCGCAACGCCGCCTCGCGGCTCTTGATCTCGGAGATGTCGACGCGCACGCCGATGAAGGTGCCATCGTCGGTCCGCATGTCGTAGACCTGATACCAGCGGCCGTCGGGGTTGTGACGCTCGTAGGAGGAATTGGGCAAGCGGTAGCGGGTGAGGATTGCATCCAGCCAGCGGTCACGGTCGCTGTCGTAGAGCTTATCGACTTGCGGATCGCCGCTGTTGCGGAAATAGCCGTTCGCATGGCCCAGAACGAGTGCCTCGCGGAATGTACACCCCGGCTGCCATGCCGGCTTCAAGGCCGGCAGCGTATCCTGGATCTTGCGGTTGGCGAAAACGAACCGGTCGTCTCGGTCGTAGATGATCACGGCCGCCGGCAAGGATTCCAGAACGCTGGCGAGATGCATGCGCGCATCCTCGGCCTCCATCTCGCGGCGCTTCATGTCGGAAATGTCGAACAGGAAACCGGCAACGTAGTTGCGGCCGCTGGCCATGCCGACGCGGCTCTTCCTGACGATGCGCGAGCGGCTGGCGCCATCGGCCTGGAAATTCTCTTCCACTTCGTAAGCGCGTCCGGTGGCAAGCACGTCCCGTTCGCTCTGCTCGAAAAGCGCGGCATGGTTCGTTGTCAGGAAATCGCCGCCGGGCTTGCCGAGCATGGCTTGCGGCGTCTGGCCAAACAGGGCGGCGAACGCCTCGTTGACGAAGACGAAGCGCAGATGGTCGTCCTTGACGAAGATCGGATCCTTGACGGCGTTGATCACCGCTTCCGCCAGCCGCGCTTTCTCCAGCGCCTCGGCAAGTTCGGCCTCGCGGTCCTTCATGTCGGTGACATCGACATAGGAGATCAACCGCTTGCCGCCGGCCAGCGGCGCCGTCGACGATATCAGCGTGCGGCCGTCATTGCGGGGGAACTGACGCGATCCGGCGGTGCCGGCCCTGATTTCCGCCTCACGCTCGGCGATGTGCTGCTGCCATGTCGCGTCGTCGGAACCATACGGGTCGATGTCGCGGCTGGCGTCCATAAGATCGCGGAAGCTGCAGCCGATCTCGGCGCGCCGGGCGTCGATCTGCCAGAAATCGTAGAAGGCACGGTTGATGACTTCGGCGCGCATATCGGCATCGAGGACGAGGACACCGATCGGCATCTGGTCGACCATGGTGCGGAGATTGACGAAGGTCTCGGCGATTTTGGCGTTGGCGCTCTCGATCTCGGCATCGCGATGCTTGATCTCGGTGACCTCATAATAGGTCAACAGCCGCTTGCCCCCCGACAGCGCCGTCACCGAGAACATCATCGTCCTGCCGTCGGCATGGACAAACTCGCGCGGCGCGATGGAGCCGGCACGAATCTCGTCGACACGGGCAGCGAGGTAGCGCTGCCACTGCTGTTCGTCGATGTCGCCATAGATGCCGTTGCGGCGATTGAGTTCCATCAACAGGCTGAACGGAGCGCCGACGGTGACAGCGCCGTCCGGAATCCTGGAGAGGTCGCGATAAGCCTTGTTGACGATCAGCGTGTCGAGCCTGGCGTCGAGAAGCACGACGCCCATGTGCATGGCGTCCATCGTCCGCTCGAGATCGACCAGATGCTGGTCGGGTTCGCCGTCCGCCGAGGGTCCCTGCCCCGGGGTTTGGAACGCGCAAGCCAGTGCCGTGACGTTGCGGCCGATGCCGCGATAGCCGGCAAATCGTCCCTCGCCGTCGAATCTTGGAAAGCCTGATGTCAGAACCCAGCGGCAATCGGCGCTGCCGCCCTTGAGCTCATGGACGAAATCGCGAAACGGCCGGTGCGCCTGCAGATCCTCCAGATGCGCGGCGCCACTGCGATCGCCGTTCAGGACCTGATTGAGGAAATCGAAGCGGAACCGGCCAAGCACGTTTGCCGGATCGATGCCGGTGGCTGCCTGGTAGTTTTGCGAAAGCCAGGAGAAGCGCAGTTCGGCGTCGGTTTCCCAGACCCAGTCCGAACCGGCTTCGACGAGTTGGCGAAGCGCATCGTTCGAATCCATGCAAGCGGCGGGCGACGATGCATCGTAGCCATGCGCTGTGGATTTGCGAGGCCCGCGCTTGCCGCGCGCGCCAATTGTTTCGTCCGCTTCCGCCATGCCGTCCCCACCCCGAAAACCAAGGCCGAACCCTCCTCCGCGGTTCGTCGGCGGAATGTGCCCGAGAAGCATTAACGATCCGCTAACCTTAACGGCCGGTTAGACATATCGGCCGGCACGGCCTGGGTTGTTCCGCCCGGTTGTCGGCGGGATCGAAGCCGCTATATAAGCAACTGCAGGGGGTATTGCTGATGCTTGGACGGATTGTGCCTTTTTTCATGGCGGTGGCGCTGCTTTTCGGCAGCGGCTGCTCGCGCAGCTATGATGGCACCGTCGTCATCCCGAGACCGCTCGATGTCCGGCGTATCTGGGATCGTCCGCCACCGAATGTCGACTATGGGCCATCCGAGGTCGAAAACGGCGCCTTTCCGGTAGCGCCACAGCCGCCGAGGCGGTTTTCTGAGCGCAAAGTCGCTCATGCCGCACCGAGACGGCACCAGACGAGGCTGCCCCCGTCAGCCTCGCTGTCCGAACCGGCCAACCCGCTTACCTGCAGGAACGTCAGCGAGCCCGGCAAGAGAGCTCGCATGGTCTGTGATTAGAGCATGGTCCCCAAAAGCGGGAACCGGTTTTCTCGGGCAAACGGAAACCGTTTGTCCAGGGATTACGCTCAAGCAAGAGATGATCCGCAGATAGCTTTCGGTGAACTGGTCTTCACAGCGAGGCGGCGCCCTTTTTCGGCTCTTTCGCACCGAGTTTGTCGAGTGCGAGACGAACCTGACGCAGATCGTCCTGCCAGCCATCATCGTCGCCCATCGGGCTCTCGGAGGCCGCCCGCTGCAGCCCGCGCGCCTCGGATTCAATCTCGCGCAGTTCAGCGATTTTCTGTTCGGTGTTCAGCGAGCCGTCTTCGACGATCTCCAGCACCCGCATTTCCCTGAACGTGGCCATGGCGTTTCTCCTGGCTGATGTCGATCACAACGCCGTGAGCGCCTCTCTATTCCAGGCAGATTTCAGGATCCAGCGGGGTCGCAACAGGCTTGCGGCAGCCGGTCATCCGCCAATGGTGCTCAGTCGGCAGGGAAGAAGGCCGGGCCGACCACGCGCACCGTCCGCTTGCTGGCCTCGATCGACTGGTGCTGGGCAGCGCCCAGGGTTTCGGCATCGGGCACCGGAACGGCTGCCACGGTGCCGAAATCCGGGGTGCCAAGATCCGGCTTTACCGTCGGCAGCGGAATGATGGCGTTGCTCATGTCGGCGGGCGTCACCGTCCTGGCTCGCAGTTCGGTGACCCGCTGGTAGTAGCGCTTGACGTCGCATGCCTTGAAATTCGCGTCATCGCGGTATCTGAAGGCCGCCGTCAGCTCGGTATAGGGCTTGCGCGTATCGAGCGCGACCATCTGGTCGGTTTCGAGGCTGGCGTCGCTCAACGTGTAGAGGTCGACGCTGGCATTGTCGCAGATGTAACGGCATTGATCTGCCGTCTCCTTCAGATCGCCGCTGGCGGCGAATTGCGACTTTGGCGCCGGGAAGAAATACCCGTCCGACAGGCGCACGCAAAACAGCATCGCATTGCCGCCGAGCGTGGCTCCGGCTGACTGGGTGCTGCTAGGCGCGGCGCGCGCCGGCCGTTGCTTTGCCGAAGGCGCGCAGCCAAGCGCTACGAAGCGCGCCTGCAGGCCCGATGTGTCCCGGCCCGAATTTCCCGCGGCAGCGATCCGGCGCTGCACATCCGTGCGGCTCTTGGCGAGGTCGGCGCAAGCGTTGAAGAGGCCACCCAGCGAACTTTTCGCCGTGCATTGTCGTTGTCTCTCGATAGTCTGGATGGCGGCAAGTTGCCGGCGCAGCTGGGCAAGCTCCGGGCTCGCCCCGCCGCTGCGGCCGGCCGAAAGCAACTGGCTTCTGATCACGCCGCAGCTGTCCGCGTAGGACGAAAGCGTACCGAACAAAACCGCCGCCAGCGATATCAGCGCGATCATCATGGGAGGCCAGAAACGGGTCATCGGGACGACTTGGCCCTTATTGCGGAGAACCTGGAACTACAGTTCTTGACTTCGGCAAGCTTTGTCTAAATGAGCAACATCTAATTTCTACAAGCTTCTCAACCTGAAGAGACCTTTACCTAGTGTATTAGGTCGCCTCCTGTAAATTCGATATTACATTTTTATTTCAAGATTGAGACGAACCCCAAAACAATGCGGCAAGCCCGACGATCGCCGACAGCCGCGGCGCGACGGGCCGGAATCAATCCGCCATTACCGCCAGGTGCTTTTGAAACCTTTGCCCGGTCTTCGGCGTTGAAGGGTCAGAGGAGAACGCGGATGTCTATCCACTTCACTGTCTCGGACCTGACAAGAAACCTGTTTCACTCGCTGGGGCTGGATCACGAGCGCGCACCAAGGCCTCTCAACCCCGAGCAAAGCCTGTTGCTGGAATGCTATCTGGCCGGCCAGGTTCCGGAATCGGCCTGGAACGACTACGTCTTCGAGACGCCCGATCTTGCCCGGCACGCCGAGGCAAGGCGCAGTCACCACTGAGCCGTGCGGCACGGGCCGAGCCCATCTTGGCAATGCGGCTTGCGCCGCTCGTGGGCTATTTGGGAGAAGCGAATTGCAACGTGAACACGTTGCCGGCGATCCCCTGCGCCAGCTTCGCTGAGAAGGTCAGGGGCAGGCAATTCTGCAAAGCCGCCGTCGCGGCATCGACAAACGATTTTTTCGCCTTGGCATCGCCATCCACCTTGATGGCTGTCGGCCTCGGTGGGCCGATCAGCGTGCCGTCCCGCTTGAAGCTGAAGCTCAAGGTGACGCTGGCGGTTCCGGCGTCCGCCGGCGGCGTCCAGCATGCCTGGATCGCGTCCCCGACATCGTTCATTGTGTTGAGTTCAGCCGCATTTGAAGGATGAACGGCGCTCGCCAGCATCACGCCCACAATCGCAACCCGCCTCGCAACGCTTTTCATCGCCAGCCCTCGTCTCGCGCCTGACCTGCAATCCATGCCGGACCGCCGAAATGGATGGTAGGGCCGCCTCCGGCAATGACAATATCTCTCGGCAAAAGTTGACGCCAAAAAAGCGAGAGCAGACGAGGCCTGATCGCAGTTCGACCACGCCTCGGCGATGGGGCAATTCCAGGAAAAGTGTGAAACGGTTTTCCCGGGAAAAGCGCGTAGCGCTTTCCCTTGGGAATTGCGTCAAACAAAGAGATGGCGTTCGAAAAGCAAAAAGGCCGGCATCGCGCCGACCTTTCCTATCGCTACGACGTTCTGCGCCAGTACATCCGTGGTCGCCGGCCGAAAGCGAATTGCCTTCAGTAGACAGGGCTTTGGTTAACGAATCCTTAAGCTGAGGCATTGGCCTGCGACTTCACATAGGCGATGTAGCCGCGCACGTCACCGGCCGGCTCGCTATAGGCCTTGCCGAGCTTCTTCTCGACCGCTGCCACATAGTCCTTCGCCCATTTGGGCAAGGCATAGTCGATGACGGCCAGGAATTCGAGCGTCGCAGCCAGGCGAATATCGGCGATGGACGGGTTCTTGCCGCCGATGAACGGCTTGCCGTCCCTGAAGAACGAGTGGAAGACCTCCAGCGGCTCGGCGATCGCGGCCATCGCTGCCTTCTGGGCTTCGGACTTCTTGTCGGGGTGGGCGTCGCTGTGGCCGACCTCGCCGGCATATTGCGGAAAGCCGAGGAACGGATAGGTGGCGCGTGCGACATAGGGGTAGAGCGTACCGACCAGGTAGAACATGGCGCTGTCGATCATCGCCCGCTTGGCCGGCGCCTTGGGATAGAATTTCTCCAGCCCGTGCTTGTTGGAGAGGTACTGCATGATGGCGCAGCTTTCCCACAACACGCCCCTGGGAAGGCCCTTGTCCTCGATCATCGGCGTCAAATGGGCGGGGTTTCGTGCCATGAATTCCGGCGAACGGGTGTGGCCCCAGGCATCGGTCTCGGCGGTGTCCAGCCCGGCCGCGCGCGCGAACACCCGGACAGTCATGTTGTTGACGCTGGGCTTCAGCATGCTGAGCTTCAAGGCCGGTTTCTTCGCCGGCTTCGTCTTCGCCTTCACAGCGGGCTTGGCGGCTGCCTTGGCCGCCGGCTTTGCTGCAGCTTTCGCCGCCGGCTTGGCGGCTGCCTTGGCGGCCGGTTTCTTCGCACTCTTCGTCGCTGTCTTGGCCATCTTGTTCCTCCCTGTGGTTTGTTCAGTATGGGTTCTTCGGTGCCCGATCGTCCGACAAGGTTGCGCGGGACCGCTCGACAAGCGCCTGGATCGCATCGGCGAGATGCACTTCGGCGATATTGTAGTCGCCACGCGCCACCCGCAGCCTGTGCGCTTCCATCAGCACGTCGGCATGGGTGAAGCCCGCCGGCGGCTCGAAGCGGTAGGACGCCAGTTCGATCAGCAGGCCGAGCGGATCCTCGAAATAGATCGAATCCATGAAGCCGCGATCCTTGACGCCGCTGTGCTTGATGGCGCGCTCGTCGAGCCGGGCGACCGCCTGCAGGAAGGTGACGCGCGACACCGAAAAAGCGATGTGGTGAACGCAACCCGGATCGGTCGGCGTGCGCCGCTTCTCCGGCGTGCGGCTTTCGTCGGTGAAGATGGTGATCAGCCTTCCGTCACCCGGATCGAAATAGAGGTGGCTTTCCCTGGGCTTGTCGAGGTTGGGCTGCTCGAAGATGAACGGCATGCCGAGCACGCCTTCCCAGAAATCGATCGAGGTCTGGCGCCCGGCGCCGACCAGCGTGATGTGATGGACACCCTGCGATTGCAGCTTCTGCATTGGCCTTCCTCCCCGTGGCATCAACTGCCCGTCCTGCCCGGCACCCGGCGTTCTGCGCGCCGCTGGCCGTGCCTCAGGATCCATGACGCGATGCTAATGCAATCGGCCCCGCTGCGCCAGAACCGTCGAATGCGACCAGGATTGGAAGATTGGTGGAGAGATCTGAAAGATTCGCGGTCTTCGGTCGAAACCGAATTGCGTCCAATCCAGGCGCGCTAACGCATGTCGCTCAAAAGTGGCCCCGGTTTTGAGACGACGACATGCATAGAAACAAAGACCTAAAGCGCGTCGCTTGAATCCGCTTCGACACGACGCGCTTTAGTCGAGAAACTTGATTTTCTTGAACGCCATCATCTCTCCCATGACGTTGCCGCTGTCATCGACCTGCTGCCCTTGCCCGACTGTAACCGTCACGCGTTTTCCCTTGTAGCGGGACGGCATCACGGTCTGCTCGTTCCAGCTTTCGCACTCGGGCGCGGAACACAGGCCGACTTGCTCGTCCTTCTTGCGGTCGACGATGGTCAGGTAGCAATTGTCGCCGCATTCGAAACCGCGAATGGTGCCAGTGATTTTCCTGTCCTTGGAGAAGGACGGACCACATTGGGCAATCAGGGACACGCAGACGAGGAGGGCCAAGGCCAGCTGTTTCATGCAGCCAACTTGCTGCAACATGCCGTGCCGCGCAAGCATCATATCTGGTGGAAAATCCTTGGTACGCCCAAGGGCCGCAAACGCGACGCGCCTTAGTCCCTGATGAATGAAAAACCCGCCACAGGAGCGACCTGCAGCGGGCTTTTTGAGTGGCTACATCCCTGAAGGAATCGACCGCTTGTAGTTGTATTGTGAACCGTGTGATCGGCTTAGCCTATGGTGTGATCGCGGAAGCCTGGGGCAAGCGCCTTGCCGACCAATGTTGATTGGAGAGCACGATGACGATGGCGCCGCCGGCGTTCGCAGGGTCAGACCCTCGCCAATCAGGCGATGGACATGCGCCGGGCAGCGTCAACGAACGGGTAGGCGTTGCGCCGGAAGCGACAAGGGTCGGAAAACTGCGTTTACTCCATAGCGTTCTGACTGGACGGTCGTGAGGAGCAACGGGCCTCCGACGCAAGAGGTCCGCTGCTCCTCTGGAGCACTCCGGCCGGCCCGAGCATTCGTGATTCTTTCGCCGTCAGAACTTCCAGTTGAAATTCGCCCTGACGGACTGGTCGGAGAGGCCCGAGGCGAACTGGCCGTCGTAAGAGACGCCGAGCGTGGCGCCGGGCGCGATGGCGAGGTCGAGACCCGCCTCGACCACGGCTGCATCGCGCGTGATTGGCACACCCGCGATCGTGAACGGCGCGCCGCCTGCAAAGGCCATGGTGGCGAGCGGCGTCACGTCGCCGAAGGCATGCTTCCAGCCGAGCGTCCCCCTCGCGGTGGTGCTGACGTCGCCGAGGTCGAACGTCGTCGAGGCGCGCAGGCCGAGCGTCGAGAAGGTAGCGTCCGTCGTGGCGCCAGCGCTCGACAGCGCGGCAGCGCCGCCTTTCTCGGTGAAGCCGTCGGTGTGCAGGTTCACATAGGCGAGGTTGGCGAAGGGCTCGAAGCCGACATTGCCGGCGCGCATGCCGTAGCCGAGTTCGCCGAAGACCTGCGCAGTGCCGGCGTTGTAGTCGCCCTTCAGGCTGTCGGAGAAGCCGGGGAAGGCCACCGTACGGCCCGTCGAGATGTCGTGCCAAGTGTAAGCGGCGCCGGTGCGGAAAGCGAGATCGCCCCCCAAGACATTCCAGCTGGTGCCGCCATAGAGGCCGAGATGATAGTTGTCGCTCGCGCCCGAGGAATGGCGGTCCTTCACGTTGAAGTTGGTGCGGCTGTAGCCCGCGACAGCGCCGAGGCGCCAGGTGTCGAACACCGGAGCGTCGGCGCCGATGAAGAAGCCGCCGGTCGAGCGGCTGAGACGACCGGCGTTGCCGTCGCCATCCGTGTGGCCCCAGGAGCCGAAGCCCTGACCCCAGACCGCGAGACGATCGGTGGCGGCGGGCGCAAGCACGGGTTCGCCGTCGGCATAACCCAGCACCGGCACGCTCGGCGCGCCGACACTCTCGAAGGCTGCGCGCAGGCGGTCATCAGCGGTATTGCGCAGGAAGCGACTGTCTTCAATCAACGCCGTTTTCGCCGAGGCGTGCATCTCGCCCGAGAGCTGGTCGAAGGCTGCTGCGGCTGACAGGGCGTCGAGCTGCGCTACGGCGCCGACGAGCGGGTTCGACAGCGGCGCGCCGTCCAGGCCGCCGCCGGTCGCAATCTGGTTCGCTGTTGTCCCGGCCGAGGCGAACGTCAGGTCGCTGCGCTGCACGTTTAGGTAGGCCGCGTACTGGCCGTAGCTCAGGCCGAAGGACAGGAAGGGCGTCGAGAGCGGCGGCGCCTGGGTCAGGCTGGCGAAGGTACCCGCCACGCCGCCGGCGGCCGACAGAATTGTGTAATGGGCGCCGAGTGCGTAGACGCCGGGCGCATTCAGGACCTTGACTGTGCCGCCATTGATCGTCGCGGTGCCGGTCGCATTGATCCGGTCGGACTGGCCCGCCGCGTTCGCCTCGACCTCATAGGTCGAGCCGGCATCGAAGGTGAAGTCGCCGGCAACGTTGAGCGTGCCGATCGAGTTGCCCGGCGCGATCGTGCCCGAGACCGTGGTGTTGCCCACCGTGCCGGTGCCCTGCAGGCGACCCGCGGCCAGAACGTCGAGCGTGCCGCCAAGCACGCCATTGACGGCGAGCGTGCCGCCCTTGACCGTGGTCGTGCCTGTGAAGCCACTGGAGGCTCCGGTCAGGATCGTCGTGCCGGCCTCCACCGTCACCGCCCCCGCGCCCGAGATGGCTGGCGCAAAGACGTAGTTCGAGGCGGTGTGGTTGAAGACGATGCTGCCGGTGCCGGCCCCGAACATAACCGAGGCGGCGTTCAGCGTGCCCGGCGCAACCGCCGTCTGACCGGCGGAGGCGCCGATGTTCAGCGTTCCGGTCGAACCCGCATTGGCGGCGATCACAGTAGACCCGGCAACGTTCACGGTGCCGCCGTTCTGGATGGTCAGCGTGCCGGTGCCGGAGATGCCGACACGGAGTTTGCCGGAATTGATCCACGACGAACCGGCGCCATCGACCGTCACGGTGCCGGTCGAGCCGGCACTGTAGCCGAGGGAGCCGTAGATGTTACTGACCTTGCCGCCGTTCTGGATCGTCAGCGTGCCGGTGCCGGAGATGCCGACATCGAGATCGCCGGAATTTATCCACGACGAACCGGCGCCATCGACCGTCACCGTGCCGGTCGTACCGGCATTCCAACCAATAAGGCCAAAAGCATTTGCGACCTTGCCACCGTTCTGGATTGTCAGCGCGCCGGCGCCGGAGTAACCGACATAGAGACTGCCGGAATTGGTCCAGGACGAGCCATCGACCGTCACCGTGCCGGTCGAGCCGGCACCGTAGCCGAGTATGCCGTCGATGTTACTGACCTTGCCGCCGTTCTGGATTGTCAGCGTGCCGGTGCCGGAGTTGCCGACATAGAGATTGTGGGAGTTGGTCCACGACGAGCCGGCGCCATCGACCGTCACGGTGCCGGTCGCGCCGGCATAGGTGCCGACAAATCCGTTGTAATCTGCGACCTTGCCGCCGTTCTGGACCGTCAGCGTGCCGGTGCCCGAGTAACCGACTTTGAGATCGACGAAATGGTCCCAGGACGATCCGGCGCCATCGACCGTCACGGTACCGGTTGAGCCGGCAGACAAGCCGATAAATCCTGTGATATCTGCGACCTTGCCACCGTTCCGGACCGTCAGCGCGCCGGTGCCGGAGTAACCGACATAGAGACCGCTGGAATTGCTCCACCACGAACCGGCGCCATCGACCGTCACGGTGCCGGTCGAGCCGGCACCGTAGCCGAGGAAGCCGTTGACACCTGCGACCCCGCCGCCACCCAGGATATTCAGCGTGCCAGTGCCGAAGTTGCCGACAGTGAGATTGCCGGAGTTGATCCACGACGAGTCGACGCCAGCGACGGTCACCGTGCCGGTCGAGCCGGCATAGGTGCCGATCCCGCCTGTGTCGTCGCTCACCTTGCCGCCGTTCTGGATCGTTAGCGTGCCGGTGCCGGAATTGCCGACACGGAGATTGCCTGAATTGATCCACGACGAACCGGCGCCATCGACCGTCACCGTGCCGGTCGAACCGGCATTCTCACCAATAAAGCCAAAAGCACTTGCGACCTTGCCGCGGTTCTGGATTGTCAGCGTGCCGGTGCCGGAGTCGCCGATATAGAGATCGCCGGAATTGGTCCAGGCCGAGCCGGTGCCATCGACCGTCGCCGTGCCGGTCGAGCCGGCATGGGTGCCGATAGATCCGTTGACATCTGCGACCTTGCCGCCGTTCTGGATGGTCAGCGTGCCGGTGCCGCCGAAGTAACCGAAATAGAGATCCCTGGAATTGGTCCACGACGAACCGGTGCCATCGACCGTCACCGTGCCGGTCGAACCGGCATTCTCACCAATAAAGCCAAAGTTATTTGTGACCTTGCCGCCGTTCTGGATCGTCAGTGTGCCGGCGCCGGAGTAACCGACTTTGACATCGAGGAAATGGTCCCAGGACGATCCGGTGCCATCGACCGTCACGGTACCGGTTGAGCCGGCAGACACGCCGATAAAACCTATGGTATCTGCGACCTTGCCGCCGTTCCGGACCGTCAGCACGCCGGTGCCGGAGTAACCGACAACGAAACCGCCGGAATTGACCCCCCACGAACCGGCGCCATCGACCGTCACGGTGCCGGTCGAGCCGGCATCGTAGCCGAGGAAGCTGTTGACACCTGCGACCACGCCGCCGTTCTGGATGTTCAGCGTGCCGGTGCCGGAGTTGCCGATATAGAGATTGCTGGAGTTGGTCCACGACGAGTCGGCGCCAGCGACCGTCACCGTGCCGGTCGAACCGGCATAGGTGCCGATCCCGCCTGTGTCGTCGCTCACCTTGCCGCCGTTCTGGATGGTCAGCGTGCCGGTGCCTAAATGGCCGACATTGAGATTGCCGAAGTTGGTCCAGGACGATCCGGTGCCATCGACCGTCACCGTGCCGGTCGAACCGGCATTCGCACCAATAAAGCCAAAGTTATTTGTGACCGTGCCGCCGCTATGGACCGTCAGCGCGCCGGCGCCGAGGTAACCGACAAACAGATCGGCGGAATTGGTCCACGACGAACCGGCGCCATCGACCGTCACCGTGCCGGTCGAACCGGCATTCTCACCAATAAAGCCAACGTTATTTTCGACCTTGCCGCGGTTCTGGATTGTCAGCGTGCCGGTGCCGGAATAACCGACTTCGAGATTGCCGGAATTGGTCCACAACGAGCCGGCGCCATCGACCGTCACCGTGCCGGTCGAGCCGGCACCGTAACCGAGGAAGCCGTCGGTGTTACTGACCTTGCCACCGTTCTGGACCGTCAGCACACCGGTGCCGCCGGAGTCGCCGACATCGAGCTCGCCGGAATTGGTCCACGACGAGCCGGCGCCATCGACCGTCACGGTACCGGTTCTGCCGGGAGCCAAGCCGATAAGTCCTGTGGCATCTGCGACCTTGCCGCCGTTCCGGACCGTCAGCGTGCCGGTGCCGGAGTTGCCGACAAGGAGAGCGGCGGAATTGGTCCACGACGAACCGGCGCCATCGACCGTCACCGTGCCGGTCGAACCGGTACTCTGACCAATAAAGCCAAAGTAATTTGCGACCTTGCCGCCGTTCTGGACCGTCAGCGCGCCGGTGCCGAGGTGACCGACATAGAGATCGGCGGAATTGGTCCACGACGAACCGGCGCCATCGACCGTCACCGTGCCGGTCGAGCCAAGGTAGCCGAGGAAGCCGTCGATGGTACCGACCGTGCCACCGTTCTGGATTGTCAGCGTGCCGGTGCCGGAGAAACCGTAACCGACATAGAGATGTTGTGCTTGGGCGCCAGTTGCGCCTACCACGGTCGCGTTCGGAGTGTCTGTGTCGATCGTCGCGTCGGCACCGCTGGCCGGAACACCGCCAGACCAGTTCCCGGCGTTGAACCAGTCGGTCGAGGTGGCGCCGGTCCAGTCGGTAGCGAACGATGGACTCGCCAGCCCCAAACCAAGCGTTACGATCGAGGTCGTGCTGACAAGCACACGCCTGACGCGCCAGGTCATGGCACGGTAAGGCATAATCCTGGATCTGTTCGGGACGTTTCCCCCGCGATCGGCGGGACAGTGTAATTTCGATTGGGTGAGCGCCGCCAAGTCCCCGCGCGCACCCTGAAATGATTTATGCAAAATCGTCCGCCCCCCGGCAGTCGTCATTCAGCAATTGGCCCACGCCCATCGAAAACCGATGGAGCACACAATTGCCGGCCACCTGTTCCCAATGTGGCCACTCGACGGGTATCGTGGGGAGCCGCGAACGTCAATCCCAGCTAATTTAGAGAATTAGAGATGATTTGTGCCGCGAATACAGGCTGTTCCACAGACGGTGGACAGAACAAATCACAAGTCAGCCAAGTCAATAATTTAGCCTGGTACGCCCAAGGGGAATCGAACCCCTGTTCCCGCCGTGAGAGGGCGGTGTCCTGACCGCTAGACGATGGGCGCGTTCAAGAACCGGCGATATAGGCTGAGCGCTGGGAAAAAGCAACTGGGGGTCTGCCGCTTTCCCTTATCGGGGAAAAGTCGGCTCCGG
Source organism: Mesorhizobium loti (assembly GCA_014189435.1). Taxonomy (NCBI): domain Bacteria; kingdom Pseudomonadati; phylum Pseudomonadota; class Alphaproteobacteria; order Hyphomicrobiales; family Phyllobacteriaceae; genus Mesorhizobium; species Mesorhizobium loti. Next base: position 6,851,156 of record CP050293.1, on the reverse strand, counting down.
TGCTACCGTTTCGGCTCGATCAGGTCCCAGAGATTGCCATGCAGATCGGCGAAAACGGCCACCGTGCCATAGGGCTCGAAGCGCGGCGCCTCGCGGAATTCGACGCCCTTCTCCAGCATCGCCGCATGGTCGCGGGCAAAGTCGTCGGTTTCGAGGAACAGGAAGACACGCCCGCCGGTCTGATTGCCGATGCTTTTGCTCTGTGCCTCGTCGGAAGCTTCGGCCAGCAGCAGCCTGGCGCCTTGTCCTTTGGCCGGCGCCACCGTGACCCAGCGCTTGCCGCCGCCGAGATCGACATCCTCGACGAGCAGGAAACCCAGCCGCTCGACATACCAGGCAATCGCCTCGTCATAGCTGGCGACGACCAGGGCCACGGTCGCGACACGGCGATGTTCGGCGAACCCGGTCATGCCTCAGGCCTGTTCATTTCTGCGACAGACTTGTTTGTTGCATGGTTGCCGACCGCTCATTTGTTGCGGATCGCAAAACGGCCGATCAGGCGGCGCTCGGCAATGTCGTAGACGAAGATCGTGCGGCTGCCGTCGGCAAGCTCGGCGTCGATCGAGAGGCGATTGCCGGAAAGCGACTGGCTGACCACCTTGGCGCCGACCGGCAGAACGATGTCGCCACTGATCGGCTCACCGGCAGGCACCTGGATGTCGCCAGCCAATGGCGGGCTGGCAGGCGGTGCGTTGCGCGCTTTGTAGACAAGGGCGATGATCACCACCATAAGGGCAAGGAACAGCAGGCCGAGATTGATGCCCATGAAGCGGACGAGCTTCTTGCGCACCTTTTCGGTTTCAGGGCCGAGCGGCTTTTCCTGATCTTCCTCGGCGATTGGGCTGGCCATGGCAAAACATTCCGGAACGGTTTTTCAATGAGCGCTCATAGCGAAGAGGCCCCCGAATTGATAGAGGCTGCGCCAACCGTGCTGGTGGCAGGCGCGAATGCAGCCGGTCAGCGCCTCGACCAGTGGCTGGCGGCCAGCCTCGGTCCGGACATGTCGCGCAGCCGCGTGCAGATGCTGATCCGGCAGGGCGCAGTCTCGGTCGACGGCAAGCCGATCGACGAGACCAAGCGCAAGATGACACCAGGCGAAAGCGTGTCGGTTGTCATGCCGGAGCCCGAGCCGGCGACGCCACAGGGCGAGAACATCACGCTCGATGTGCTCTATGAGGATGACGACCTGATCGTCATCAACAAGCCGGCTGGTCTTGTCGTTCACCCCGGCGCCGGCAACTGGACCGGCACGCTGGTCAATGCGCTGATCCATCATTGCGGCGACAGCCTTTCCGGCATCGGCGGCGTGCGCCGGCCGGGCATCGTCCACCGCCTCGACAAGGAGACCAGCGGCGTCATGGTGGTCGCCAAGACCGACCGCGCCCACAAGTCGCTGTCCGAAGCCTTCGCCGATCACGGCCTGACCGGCGATCTCGAACGCGCCTATCTGGCGCTGGTCTGGGGTATACCGCAGAGGCCGACCGGAAGGGTCGACGCGCCGCTCGGCCGCGCAGCCGACCGCGTGCGCCGTGCCGTGGTGCCGGAAGGACGCGACGACGCCCGCCATGCGGTCACCCATTTCGCCGTGCAGGAGCGCTTCGGCGAGAACCAACAGGAATTCGCCACTGCCAGCCTGGTCGAATGCCGGCTGGAGACCGGCCGCACCCATCAGATCCGTGTCCACATGGCGCATATCGGCCATCCGGTGATCGGCGACCCCGACTATGGCCAGGCCTTCCGCACCAAGGCCAACCGGCTGCCCGAACCGCTGAAAAGTCAGGTCAAGGCATTTCCCCGGCAAGCTTTGCATGCCTGGCTCCTTGCATTTCGCCACCCCACTACCCATCTAACGATGAGGTTCGAAGCGCCTATACCGGGGGACATGGAGGAACTCGTAGGCGGTTTCCGCAAGCTCTGAACCTGCCATAGAAAAACCTGAGCGGCATTGTTCACTTTGGCGTGACACACTGTTTCGTGTTGAACAAATGCCTGTCTTTTCTGGTTTTGTTCCTGTATAAGATCGGATGTCGCGGGCGAGCCTTTTGGTGCTCGCGTCACATGCCCGCCGCGTTTCGGGGGCATCACTCCAATAGAGAGGGGGCGCTATCATGGCCCAGTCATTACCCAGTATCGTTTCCGGCGAAGGCGGCCTCAGCCGCTACCTGGAAGAAATCCGTCGCTTTCCCATGCTGCAGCCGCAGGAAGAGTACATGCTCGCCAAGCGTTACGCCGAGCATGAAGACACCTCCGCTGCGCACAAGCTCGTCACCAGCCACCTCAGGCTCGTCGCCAAGATCGCCATGGGCTATCGCGGCTATGGCCTGCCGATCGGCGAAGTGATCTCGGAAGGCAATGTCGGCCTGATGCAGGCCGTCAAGAAATTCGAACCCGAGCGCGGCTTCCGCCTCGCGACCTACGCCATGTGGTGGATCAAGGCCTCGATCCAGGAGTACATCCTGCGCTCATGGAGCCTGGTCAAGATGGGCACGACCGCCAACCAGAAGCGCCTGTTCTTCAACCTGCGTAAGGTGAAGGGCAAGATCCAGGCGCTCGACGACGGCGACCTCAAGCCCGACCAGATCGCCGAGATCGCCACCAGGCTGAACGTTTCCGAGGCCGAAGTGGTGTCGATGAACCGCCGCCTGTCCGGCGACGCCTCGCTCAACGCCCCGATCCGGGCGAGCGAAGGCGAATCCGGCGAATGGCAGGACTGGCTGGTCGACGACCACGAAAGCCAGGAAGAGATGCTGATCGAGCAGGACGAGCTGGAAAACCGGCGCGGCATGCTGTCGGGCGCTCTTGCCGTGCTCAACGAGCGCGAACGGCGCATCTTCGAGGCGCGTCGCCTCGCCGAGGAGCCGCTGACGCTGGAAGAGCTGTCGTCCGAGTTCGACATCAGCCGCGAGCGCGTGCGCCAGATCGAGGTGCGCGCCTTCGAGAAGGTCCAGGATGCGGTCAAGGCCGCCGCCAAGCGCCAGACCCAGGCGCTGCGCACCATCGAGGCACAGCCGGCAGCGTAAAGCCGGCTAAGGCAACAGGTCATAACGGCGGCGTCAGGAAACTGGCGCCGCCTTTTTTGTGGGTTCAGCCTTTCGCGATTGGCGCTTCCTCGCCCCCGCAAAGCGGGGAGAGGTGGCTCGGGCGAAGCCCGAGACGGAGAGGGGGCAGCGCGGCGGTTGGGATTTGCTCATTCACCAAGCCTGCTTTTCACGATGCGCCCTGTCTTGAGCCGGCTTTGGCTTCGGGGACGTCGCTCCCCTCTCCGTCTCGGCTACGCCGAGCCACCTCTCCCCACTGCGTGGGGCGAGGAACCCAGGTTCTGAAAGGCGCTGGGGCCGGCAAAGCCTCTCACAGCCCATCCAGCGGGAACTTCAGGTACCGCCGGCCATTCGCCTCGGGTTCCGGCAGCCTCCCGCCATTCATGTTGACCTGCAGTGCATGCAGGATCAGCCGCGGCATCGGCAGCGTCCTGTCACGGGCCTCGCGCAGGGCGACGAACTCGGCTTCTGTGTGCGCCGCAACCAGGTGGATATTCTTCGCCCTTTGCTCAGCGACGGTGCTCTCCCAACGCGCCTCGCGGCCGCCGACCTCGTAATCGTGGCCGACGAACACCCGCGTTTCGTCCGATAGCGTCAGAATACCCTGGATCGAACGCCACAGCCGCGCCGCGCTGCCACCGGGAAAGTCTGCCCTTGCGGTGCCGCTGTCGGGCATGAACAGCGTATCGTGGATAAAGGCGGCGTCACCGACGACATAGGTGATCGAGGCGAGCGTGTGGCCGGGCGAGAAAAGCACCTTGACCGGAAGGTTGCCGATCCGAAAGATATCGCCTTCCGCAAACAGCCGGTCCCACTGCGAGCCGTCGGCGGGAAAATCCGGCCAGTTGTAGATCGCCTTCCACAGTTTCTGGACGTCGACGACCCTGTCGCCGATCGCTGTCGGCGCTCCGGTCTTCTCTCTCAGGTAATGCGCCGCCGAGAAATGGTCGGCGTGCGGATGGGTGTCGAGGATCCACTCCAGCTCCAGCCCGTTTTCCCGGATGAAATCGAGCAGGACGTCAGCATTCGTCGTGGCCGTGGCGCCGGATCTCTCATCGAAATCGAGGACCGGATCGATGACAGCGCAGCGCTTCGTCGCCTGATCGGCAACGACATACTGAATGGCCCCGGTCGGCTTGTCATAGAAGCCGCTGACCTGCGGCCTGGCCAAAGCTACGTCCAATTCCGGCTTCCCCACCACCTCTTAGCCGGCAGGAATGATTTTCTCTGACGGCATCCGAGAGGAGCATGTTTCTCCACTCGGACGCCTCCGTCAAGCATCACTTGGCTCGCAGCGGCGAGAAAGCCAAAAATCGTTCCGAAGCGCCTGAGGTCAGGCGGATGGCTGCTTGGTCTTCCGCAGATAGGGCAAAATGGTCTCGTAGGCGCCGAAGCGCTTGATCGCATCCTCGTTGGAGACGGCAGCGGTGATGATGACGTCCTCGCCCTGCTTCCAGTTTGCCGGCGTCGCCACCTGGTGCTTGGCGGTGAGCTGCATGGAATCGACCGCCCGCAGGATCTCGTCGAAGTTGCGGCCCGTGGTCATCGGGTAGGTCAGCACCAGCTTGATCTTCTTGTCCGGTCCGATGACATAGACCGAGCGCACCGTGGCGTTGTCGGCGGGCGTGCGGCCCTCCGATGTCTCGCCGGCGCCGCCTGGCAGCATGTCGTAGAGCTTGGCGACCTTGAGATCCTTGTCGCCGATCAGCGGATAGTTCACCGAATGGCCGGTCGCCGTCTTGATGTCGGCCTGCCACTTGTCATGGCTCGCGACCGGGTCGACGGAAATGCCGATGATCTTGACGTTGCGCTTCTTGAACTCGCCTTCCAGCCCGGCCATCGTGCCAAGCTCGGTCGTGCAGACCGGCGTGAAATTCTTCGGATGGCTGAACAGGATCGCCCAGCCGTCACCAATCCATTCATGGAATTTGATCGTCCCTTGCGTTGTCTCGGCGCTGAAGTCCGGCGCAATGTCGTTGATACGAAGGCTCATGGTCCCTACCCCTGTGAATGCCGCCGGCTGGCGGGCTCCGACCCTTTTACCACTCCCACGGCGACCTTCAAAACGGTGAGGTCGCCCGGCAGTGGCGCCGGGCGCGAAAAATTTTCCCCTTTTGTTGGAGAATGTAGAAATTTCGCTGCCGGCGCCGGTAAAGTCTAGGATTTCACGGCCAGCGACGTTGCCAGGTCTTCCATGCGCTGTGCCAGCGCGCCAAGCGCGTTGGTCAGCACGCTGTCGTTCTTGTCGGCCTTGGTCAGCGCATCGTCGCGCGTCTTGCGCAAGGTCAGCACTTCGCTTTCCATGCCCTTGACCCGCTTCTGCAGCTCAGAGAGTTCGTCCATCACCATGATGCCGGCCATCACGGTCAGCCGCTGGTCGCCGATCTCGCCAAAGGAGTCCTTCAGATGCGAGACATAGCGGTCGAAACGTTCGGCAAGGTCGATCAGATGGTCTTCCTGACCCTCGTCGCAGGCCATCCGATATTGTTTGCCGTCGATGGAAACCGTGACTTGAGCCATGAGCCTACCTGTCCAGCCCCCTACCTGTCCAACACAGCGCGGATGGTTTCCATGGCGGTCACCAGCCGTCGCGACACTTCCTTGTTGGCGTCTTCCAGACGTTCGGCGCGCGCTTCGGAATTGTCGAGTTCCTGCGCCAGCCGGGAACGATCGGCATTCATCCGCTGCACTTCGGCCTCGGCTTCCGAGTAATCGCGTTCATGCTCGAGCTTGGCCGCGACGGCGTTTTCCAGCCCCTCGATGGCCTTGCCCAGCCTGGCGATGACTTCCTTGAGTGTGGCTTCCCCGGTCATGGCCTTCGTCCTGTGCCCTGCCCATCACCGAATCGTTCGCGTTCAGAACGCGTTATCCCGGAAACATTAGGCACCGGGTGAAGGCAACGTCAACAAAGCTCTCGCGACTGTCCCCTGCTAACGCTAATGTAGACCCGCCGCCGGCATCACAAGGCCGGCAAATGTGCACCCGATTTGTTGACTAAAAGCGCGCGCCTGCTATGTGTCGCGCACCCTTTTCAGGGCTCTCCCAAGCCCCCAAACCCCCACTTCTGGAGGAACCATGACGTCGCGTGAACAACATGACCGGATGGCCAATGCGATCCGCTTTCTCTCCATGGATGCCGTCGAGAAGGCAAATTCCGGCCATCCCGGCCTGCCCATGGGCTGCGCCGACATCGCCACGGTGCTGTTCACGCGCTTCCTGAAATATGATCCCAAGGCCCCGCACTGGGCCGACCGTGACCGCTTCATCCTGTCGGCCGGCCATGGCTCGATGCTGCTCTATTCGCTGCTGCATCTGACCGGTTACGAAGACATGACCATCGACCAGATCAAGCATTTCCGCCAGTTGGGCTCGAAGACCGCCGGGCACCCGGAATATGGTCACGCCACCGGCATCGAGACGACGACCGGCCCGCTCGGCCAGGGCCTGGCCAATTCGGTCGGCTTCGCGCTCGGCGAGCGCATCATGAACGCCGCCTTTGGCAATGACCTCGTCGACCATTACACCTATGTGCTGGCCGGCGACGGCTGCCTGATGGAAGGTGTGTCCCAGGAGGCCATCGCGCTTGCCGGCCACCTCAAGCTCAACAAGCTGATCGTCTTCTGGGACAACAACAACATTTCGATCGACGGTCCGGTCTCGCTGTCCGACAACACCGATCAGGTCGCCCGCTTCCAGGCCTCCGGCTGGAATGCCAGCCACATCGACGGCACCGATCCGGAAGCGATCGCCTATGCCATCGAAGCCGCCCGCCATTCCGACAAGCCGACCATGATCGCCTGCAAGACGACCATCGGTTTCGGCGCGCCGACCAAGGCCGGCACCAACAAGGCGCACGGCTCGCCGCTCGGCGCCGACGAGATCGCCGGCGCACGCAAGTTCTTCAACTGGGATTCGCCGCCCTTCGAGATTCCGGCCGACATCCTCGACGCCTGGCGCACCGCCGGCAAGGCCGGCGTCAAGGCACGCACCGACTGGGAAGGCCGCCTGGCCAAGGCCGACGCAAAGCTGAAGGCCGAGTTCGAGCGCCGCCTCGCCGGCAAGCTGCCGTCCAATTTCGACGCCGTCATCGCCGACTACAAGAAGAAGCTGTCGGCCGACAAGCCGAAGGTCGCCACCCGCAAATCGTCCGAGATGGCGCTGGAAGTCATCAACGGCGCGGTTCCGGAGACCATCGGCGGTTCCGCCGACCTGACCGGCTCCAACAACACCAAGACCAGCCAGACCAAGAACATCACGCCCGACGACTACGGTCAGCGCTATGTCCACTACGGCATCCGCGAGCACGGCATGGCCGCCGCGATCAACGGCCTGACGCTGCATGGCGGCCTCATCGCCTATGGCGGCACCTTCATGTGCTTCTCCGACTATGCCCGTCCGTCGATGCGGCTGGCCTCGCTGATGGGCATCCGCTCGATCTTCGTCATGACCCATGATTCCATCGGGCTGGGCGAAGACGGCCCGACCCACCAGCCGGTCGAGCACCTGGCCGCACTGCGCGCCATCCCCAACCACAACGTCTTCCGACCGGCCGACGCGGTGGAAACCGCCGAATGCTGGCAGATCGCCCTCGAGTCGGAAAAGACGCCGTCGACGCTGGCGCTGACCCGCCAGAACCTGCCGACGGTGCGCACCGAATTCTCTGCGAAGAACCTGAGCAGCCAAGGCGCTTACGAACTGGCTGCCGCCAGCGGCGAGGCGGCGGTGACGATCTTCGCCACCGGCTCCGAGGTCGAGATCGCCCTCGGCGCGCGCGACCTGCTGGAAAAGCATGGCCATCCCACGCGCGTCGTCTCGGTGCCTTGCTTCGAGCTGTTCGACCAGCAGAGCGCCGACTACCGCAAGAAGACGATCGGCAACGCCCCGATCAAGATGGCGATCGAGGCCGGTATCCGCCAAGGCTGGGATCATCTGATCGGCTCCGACGGCATCTTCATCGGCATGACCGGCTTCGGCGCCTCGGGCACCATCGAACAGCTCTATCCGCATTTCGGCATCACCGCCGAAGCCGCGGCCAAGGCGGCGGAAGCACGCTTGCACGCCAAGTAAGATTCCGGGCCAGCCGGCGAAATCGCGAAAAACGGTTTCGCCGGGCTGGCCCAACCTAATCGATTTAAATCCACGTCGCCGCGGCTGGATTCTTTCCGCTTCCGCCGCTATGAAGCTGCGGACCCATCGTCAGCCTTCCAGCTCCCAGGGAGAGAGAAATGACCGTCAGAGTTGCCATCAACGGATTCGGCCGCATCGGCCGCAACATCCTGCGCGCCATCCATGAATCCGGCCGCAAGGACATCGACGTCGTCGCCGTCAACGACCTCGGCCCGGTCGAGACCAACGCGCATCTCTTGCGCTATGACAGCGTGCACGGCCGCTTCCCGCATGAAGTCTCGGTATCCGGCGATCAGATCACCGTCGGCAAGGAGACGTTCAAGGTCACCGCGATCAAGGATCCGACGCAGCTGCCGTGGAAGGAACTCGGCATCGACATCGCACTCGAATGCACCGGCATCTTCACCGCCCGAGACAAGGCCGCCGCGCATCTGACCGCCGGCGCCAAGCGCGTCGTCGTTTCGGCCCCGGCCGAGGGCGCCGACCTCACCGTCGTCTACGGCATCAACCACGAACAGCTGACCAAGGACCACATCGTCATCTCGAACGCGTCGTGCACCACCAACTGCCTGGCACCGCTGGCAGCCGTGCTGCACGAGACGGTCGGCATCGAAAAGGGCATGATGACGACGATCCACTCCTACACCGGTGACCAACCGACGCTGGACACCATGCACAAGGACCTCTACCGCGCCCGCGCCGCCGCCCTGTCGCAGATCCCGACCTCGACCGGTGCCGCCAAGGCGATCGGCCTGGTGCTACCCGAGCTCAAGGGCAAGCTCGACGGCATCTCGATCCGCGTGCCGACCCCGAACGTCTCGGTCGTCGACTTCAAGTTCATCGCCAAGCGTGCGACCACTGTGCAGGAGATCAACGACGCGGTGATCGCCGCCTCCAACGGCAAGCTCAAGGGCATCCTCGGCGTTACCCACCACCCGAACGTGTCGATCGACTTCAACCACGATCCGCGGTCTTCGATCATGGCGCTCGACCAGACCAAGGTGATGGACGGCAACTTCGTCTCGGTGCTGTCCTGGTACGACAACGAGTGGGGTTTCTCCAACCGCATGGGCGACACCGCGGTCGCCTTCGGCAAGACCATCGCCTGATCGCAAAGCTCTCTTTTCGAAACCTGAAACGCCCGGCTTTGTCCGGGCGTTTTTCATGAGCGCGGCTTGCGCCTTCCCGAATTGTGTCCTGGGCGCCAAAACATCCGAAAATCAGCGGCATAGGTCAAAAAGCCACCCTGCCGCCTTGCACTGGTCACGTCTTCGCCCCACTCTCTCGTAAAGCAGGAGACAGACGAATTTGAGGGGCTGATTTCAGGATGGAGCATGCGATCTATCTCGTCACGCTGGTCGGCACAGCGCTTGTCGTCGCCGCCGCGTTTTCGAGCCTGATCGCCTTCCGCTTCGGCGCCCCGCTTCTGCTGCTGTTTCTCTGCATTGGCCTCGCCACCGGCACCGACGGTCTCGGCATCCAGTTCGACAACGCCCGCATCGCTTATTTTGCCGGCTCACTGGCGCTGGCCGTCATCCTGTTCGATTCCGGCTTCGGCACGCCGCTCAACGCCTTGCGGCAGGCCGCAGGCCCGGCTTTGTCGCTGGCGACATTTGGCGTGCTTTTGACCACCGGCCTGTTTGGCGCCGCGGCCCACTATCTGCTCGACCTTACCTGGCTGGAATCCTTCCTTCTCGGTGCTGCCGTCGCCTCGACCGATGCCGCGGCCGTGTTCTTCCTGCTGCGCGCCGGCGAGATCAATCTGCGCGAACGCGTGCGCTCGACGCTCGAGGTGGAATCCGGCACCAACGACCCAATCGCCATCTTCCTGACCATCACGCTGGTCGAGATCATCGCCGCCCACGCCAACCCCGAGACCAATGTCCTGGTCACCAGCCTGTTCCTCGGCTTCCTCCTCAACATGGGTCTTGGCGCCGTCGTCGGCGTGCTCGGCGGCCTCGCCATCGTGCGCCTCGTCGACCGGCTCAACCTCGACCACGGCCTGCTGCCGATCTTCGTGCTGACCTTGTCGCTGATGGTGTTTGCCGCCGCCGGCGCCATAGGCGGCTCGGGCTTCCTGGCGGTCTATATCGCTGGCCTGATCGCCGGCAATTCCGACATCCGCGCCGTCACCATTCTCAAGCGTTTCCAGGACGGCATGTCGTGGCTGGCGCAGATCATCATGTTCCTCATCCTCGGCCTGTTTGCGACGCCGTCGCAGTTTCCGGCGATCATGGTGCCGGCGGTAGCGCTCGGCCTGTTCCTGATGTTCATCGCCCGCCCGATCGCGGTCTGGCTCTGCCTGATCCCGTTCCGTCTGCCGCGCCCCGAGGTTGCCTTCGTCTCCTGGGTCGGCTTGCGCGGCGCGGTGTCGATCCTGCTCGCCATCACCCCGCTGCTCGGCGGGCTGGAAAACGGCCGCGTCATCTTCAACACCGCCTTCATCATCGTGCTGGTGTCGCTTGTCATCCAGGGCTGGACGGTCGGACCGCTGGCGCGCCGCCTCGGCCTGATCGTACCGGCACGCCTCGGACCGCTGGACAAGGTGGAATTGGAACTACCGGGCTCGGCCCATCACGAGCTTCTTGCCTATCGCGTTGCGCCCGGCAGCCCGGTGGCGCGCGGCGAACGCATCCCGCGCTGGGCACGGCCCTCGCTGGTGCTGCGCGACGGCCGCTCGATGCGCTTCCAGGACATGGGCCGGCTCGCCGCCGGCGACCAGGTCTACATCTTCGTGCCGGACCGCTATCCGCGCCTGCTCGACAAGCTTTTCGCCAGCCGCGCCGTGGTCGATCCCGAGGATGCCGATTTCTTCGGCGCCTTCGCTGTCGACCCGGCACGCTCCGCCGCCGAACTGGAAGCGGCCTATACGCCAGGACTGACCGAGGCGGAGCAAAAGCTCACCGTCGGCGCGCTAGTCACGGCGCGACTCGGCGGCCATGCCGAATATGCCGACCGCGTGCTGCTCGGCCCGATCGAGCTGATCGTCCGTGACGTCGACGACAAGGGCAAGATCACAGGCCTCGGCCTTTCCTTCGAGCCGACCGCGCCGGTGGCCAGGGTGCCGGTTTTCCTGAGCGCCGGCGAAATCGGCGACCGTCTTTCTGCCTTTATCCGCAACTGGCGCAAGCCGACCGAGACGCAGATGGCGGAGGCGCGCGCGGGCGAGAAACCGGAGCCGGAGCCCGCGCCGGAAAAGACAGCGACCGAGAGCTGACAACTTCTGGTGTGAGTTCTGCCCTTCATCCCCCCGCCGGCACAAAATCGTTCCGACTTCAAAATTTCGTTTCGAACCCGGCCCGAGCCTTGCATCATCGTCGGCGCGGGGTATGGTCCCCCGATTTTTCGCGAAAAGGAACCCGCATGGCCGCCTTCAAGACCCTCGACGACATCGGCAACATCAGCGGCAAGCGCGTGCTGGTGCGCGTCGACCTCAACGTTCCCGTCGCGGACGGCAAGGTCACCGACGCCACTCGCATCGAACGCATTGCGCCGACCATCGCCGAACTGTCGGCCAAGGGTGCCAAGGTCATCCTGCTTGCCCATTTCGGACGGCCCAAGGACGGTCCTTCGCCAGAATTCTCGCTGGAGCCGATCGCCAGGGCGACGGCTGATGTGCTCGGCCGCCCCGTTGGGTTTGCCTCCGATTGCGCCGGCGACATAGCGGGAAGCGCCATTGCCGCCATGAACAAGGGCGATGTCCTGCTGCTCGAAAACACCCGCTTCTACAAGGCCGAGGAGAAGAACGATCCGGCCTTCACCGAAAAACTCGCCGCCAATGGCGATATCTTCGTCAACGACGCCTTTTCCGCCGCGCACCGCGCCCATTCGTCGACCGAGGGGCTGGCACATCTGTTGCCGGCCTTTGCCGGCCGCACCATGCAAGCCGAACTCGAAGCGTTGGAGAAGGGTCTGGGAAAACCAGTCCGTCCGGTCGTCGCCATTGTCGGCGGCGCCAAGGTCTCGACCAAGATCGACCTGTTGATGAACCTGGTGAAGAAGGTCGACGCGCTGGTCATCGGTGGCGGCATGGCCAACACCTTCCTCGCCGCGCGCGGCACGAATGTCGGCAAGTCGCTGTGCGAGCATGATCTCGCCTCGACCGCCAAGCAGATCATGATCGAGGCGGCCGAGGCAGGCTGCGCAATCATCCTGCCGGTCGACGGCGTCGTCGCTAAGGAGTTCAAGGCGGGTGCCGCCTGCGAGACCGTCGCCATCTCGGACGTGCCGGCCGACGGCATGATCCTCGATGTCGGCGCCAAAACCGTGACGACCATCGGCGAATGGATCGACCGCGCCGCGACACTGGTCTGGAACGGCCCGCTCGGCGCCTTCGAGATCGCGCCCTTCGACCATGCGACGGTGGCGGCGGCCAAGCACGCGGCGGCACGCACCAAGGCCGGCAAGCTGGTCTCGGTCGCCGGCGGGGGCGATACGGTGGCGGCGCTCAACCATGCCGGCGTTGCCGACGACTTCACCTATGTCTCGACCGCCGGCGGTGCTTTCCTGGAATGGATGGAAGGCAAGCCGCTGCCCGGCGTCGATGTGTTGAAGCGCTAAAGCATTTTGCAGCCAGGCGGAAACGCTTGGCGTCGCAGAAATGCGGCTAAACCAAACAACTCGATCAACACTAGGAGAGCGAACAAGGGCGCCCGAGGCTTTCAATCGATTCGAGCTTTCCGATGCCATTCCTTTGGCGGTAGACTTCCGTTAAGCGCGGAAAAAACAACCGTTGCAGGAGAAGCAGAATGAGCGAACGTCTCGAAGACATTGCCGCCGCGATCGTCGCCGACGGCAAGGGCCTGCTGGCCGCCGACGAAAGTTCCGGCACCATCAAGAAGCGCTTCGACGTCATCGGCGTTGAATCGACCGCCGACAGCCGCCGCGACTACCGCGAGATGATGTTCCGCGCCAGGGAGGCGATGACCCGCTACATTTCCGGCGTCATCCTCTACGACGAGACGATCCGCCAGAAGGCCGCCGACGGCACGCCGCTGGTCGACATCATCAAGGCGGCCGGCGCCATCCCCGGCATCAAGGTCGATGCCGGCGCCAAGCCGCTGGCAGGCTTTCCCGGCGATACCATCACCGAGGGCCTCGATGGCCTGCGCGAGCGCCTTGCCGACTATTACAAGCTCGGCGCCCGCTTCGCCAAATGGCGCGCGGTGATCGACATCGACCAGGCCAAGGGCGTGCCATCAGCCACTTCGATCGGCTCGAACGCCCATGCGCTTGCCCGCTATGCCGCCCTTTGCCAGGAGGCCGGCATCGTGCCGATCGTCGAGCCGGAAGTGCTGATGGACGGCGCTCACGACATCGACACCTGCTACGAGGTCTCGAAGGCAACGCTGATCAAGCTCTATGACGAACTCCATGCAGCGCGCGTCGTGCTGGAAGGCACCATCCTAAAGCCCAACATGGTCCTGTCGGGGAAGAAGTCGGGCACTGTGGACAGCCCCGAAAAGGTCGCTGAGATGACCATAAAACTGTTCCGCGAAACCGTACCGGCAGCGGTGCCGGGCATCGCCTTCCTTTCCGGCGGTCAGGAGGACGAGGAGGCGACCGCCAACCTCAACGCCATCAACGCCATCGGCCCGCACCCGTGGCAGCTGACCTTCTCCTACGGCCGCGCGCTGCAGGCCGCGCCGCAGAAAGCCTGGAGCGGCAAGGCCTCGAACGTCGCCGCCGGCCAGGCCGCCTTCACCCATCGCGCCCACATGAACCATCTGGCAGCGCTTGGAAAATGGAAGGCAAGCCTGGAACAGGCCGCCTGATCACGGTTCTTTCTTCCTCCTTCAAACCCGGGCCGATGCGCCCGGGTTTTTTGTTTGTGACGTTCCGGGCTTGGGATGGAGCCTCTCCGTCCTTATTTCCCCTTCGGCAAAACCCGACAGCAATGTCGGTTTGCGCCCATCCTGAACGTCCTTGGGATGACAGACAGGGAGAGGTTCATGCATCGCAACAAGATCGTTTCACGCGAAGACTGGTTCCAGTCGCACAAGGCACATCTGGCCCGTGAGAAGGAACTGACGCGGCTTCGCGAGCGTGTTGCGGCCGAGCGGCGGGAACTGCCCTGGCTGAAGATCAGGAAAGATTATGTCTTCGAGACCGAACAAGGGCCGAAGAAACTGGCCGAGCTCTTCGCCGGCCGCAGCCAGTTGATCGTCTATCACTTCGTGTTCGCGCCCGGTTCCAATCATCACTGCGAAAGCTGTGCTTTCGTCGCCGACCATATGGACGGCGCCAATCATCATCTCAGGCATCATGACGTGTCGCTTGTCGCCGTATCGAGGGCGCCACTCGCAGAGCTGCTGCCCTACAAGCAGCGCATGGGCTGGACATTCGACTGGGTGTCTTCCTATGCCTCGGACTTCAACTTCGATATGCAGGTGTCCTTCACCGACAAACAGATCGCATCCGGCGAAGCGGTCTATAATTTCGAAACACCGGTGCTGACGTCGAAGGACCTGCCCGGCACCACTGTCTTCTACAAGGGCGAAACAAGTGACATCTTCCTGACCTTCATGTCACGCGCCCGCGGCAGCGAGCAGTTCATCGGCACTTATCAATATCTCGATATTGCTCCGAAAGGCCGTGACGAAACCGGCCCTTACCGAACCTTCATGGACTGGGTGCGGCTGCACGACGAATATGGAAACAGGTCGCAACCGGACGATGCATGCCCTTAGGGCATCGGCCGGCGATGCAAGGGATCGTTCACCTCGGCCCAAAGATGCGATAAGCCTGCCGCAGATCATTCCACGGTGTCGCCATGCGTTTCCCAGCCCTTCTCACCTGGCTCGCCTTCCCGGTCTACATCTGGCAAGGCCTCGGCGTGCGACGCCGCACCACGCGCATGCTGCCGGCGCAGGGGCCGGTCATGCACGAAATATCAGGCAAGGCGCCTGATATCTCGCTTCTGGTGCTGGGCGATTCGTCGGCCGCTTCGGTCGGAATCGGCAATTCGGAAGATGGGCTTGCCGCGCAGCTCGCCGTGCTGATTTCACAAAGTACGGGCCGCGCCGTGCGTTGGCGGGCGGCCGGCTTCAATTCGGCGACGTCGGGCCAGATCCGCGACCATGTCCTGCCCAATCTGTCGGCCGATCCATGGACGCATATCGTGCTGGCCATCGGCACCAACGACACCAAGAATTTTCACTCCGTGCCGCGCTTCAAGAAGGAGTTCGGCGGGCTGCTCTACGGCCTGCGCGCCAAATGGCCGGAAGCACGTGTGGTGTGGTCGCCGGTGCTGGAGTTCACGCGGGCGCCGGCGATGCCGCCACTGCTCGGCAAAATTCTTGAAATCCGCGCGACCGAAATGAACCGGATGGGTGAGCGCCTTTGCCTGGAGCGCGGTGCGGTGCCGGCGCCGCGCCTGCCGATCACCAATCCTGAAGAAGGGTTTGCCTCCGATGGCTTTCACGCCTCGGAAGCCGGCTACCGGGCCTGGGCCGAGCATCTCGTCGGCCCAGTGCTTGGCAACTGAGCACCGACGGCACGAGTCCGTCCTACGTCAAATGCCCGAGCACGGCCGCCAGTGAGATCGCGGCCATGGCGAGCAGCGCCAGCTTCCAGAAATCACCGCGTCGCTTCAGGCCAGGCCAGCCAAGCGGCTTGATCAGTTGGATGACCATGAAGCCGATGATGACAAGGGCAAGGAGTTTCGTCATGCCGCCTTTGACCAGCAACGCGGCCGGCTGTCAAAGCACGTCCTTCGTTGCCCGGGAAAGAACGGGCGCCGCGTTCCCGAACGGAGACGCGGCGCCCGCCCTTGACCGCGGAGCGATCTACTTCAGCGGCTTGAGGCCGGCCTCGATCGAAGCGCGCTTGGGTTCGAGGAACGGCGGCAGGGCCAGGCTCTCGCCCAGCGTTTCCAGCGGCTCGTCGGCTGTGAACCCCGGCCCGTCGGTGGCGATCTCGAACAGGATGCCGTTCGGCTCGCGGAAATAGAGCGAGCGGAAATAATAGCGCTCGACCTCGCCGCTCGACGGCAGCCGGAACTCGGCCAGCCGCGCCGTCCATTGATGCAGCGTCTCCTGGTCCGGCGCCCTGAAGGCGACATGGTGAACCGCACCCGCACCTTGCCGTGCCGGCGCCAGTCCCGGCTGCACCAGGACATGCAACTCCGCCGCCGGCCCGCCCTCACCCATTTCGAAGACGTGAACCTGGCCCTCCGGCGAGGCATAGTCGCGGGCCTTGCGCATGTTCATCACCTTGGTCACCACCGCCTCGGTGTTGGTGATGTCGGGGACGCTGATGACGATCGGCCCGAGCCCGCGGATCTGGTGCTCGGCCGGTACCGGGCTTTGCGCCCAGGGATGGCTGCCGCCCTTGCCGCCATCGCTGACCAGACGCAGACGCTGACCTTCGGGGTCTTCGAAATCCAGTGACGCATAACCGCCGATGTCGGCGATCTCTCCCGTCACGATGTTTTCGCCGGTCAAATGCTGTTTCCACCAGGCAAGGCTCTCCCGGCTGCCGACCCTGAGGCTGGTCCGCACGATGCTGTGCGTGCCGCGCCGCTCGTGGCCAACCGGCCAGTCGAAGAAGGTAAGGTCGGTGCCCGGCGTCGCTTCGCCATCGGCATAGAAGAGGTGGTAGGCCGAGGTGTCGTCCTGGTTCACCGTCTTCTTGACCAGCCGCAGGCCCAGCACCTTCGTATAGAAATGAAGATTGCCCGGCGCATTGGCGGTGATGGCGGTCAGATGGTGGATTCCTGTCAGTTGCAGGCTCATGGTCGTCTCCCTGGTTTTGGGGAAGAATTTTCTCTCTCCATATCAGAACTGCTGCACCATTGCTGAAGGCCGCGTATTCCGACAGTCCGTCGCCGGAAGCTGAACGAAGGCGCCTTGACCAGTGTCGTTGTGGTGAACAATCAGCACGGAGCATGCCTATGCCAACCACGGTTCGATGCCGTGAAAGAAGGATCCCCTTCCCGGCAAATGCTCCGGTCGGAATTATCGCCGCCGCCCTGCCATCCTCCTGACAGACTGCTGTCAGGAGGGGTGTGCGATAGTGTCTCCATCAGAAAGAGGAGACTAGCCATGAACGGTTCCACCATTCTGCGCGGCGTACAGCACTATGTCGGCAAGATACGCACGATACGCAACGAGATCCGCACCCAGCGGTTCATGAACTCGCTGCCGGCGGACATTCGCAAAGATATCGGCTGGCCGGACATGTATGCCGACCGTCGCCTTCGCGGCAATTGAGACGAAATTTTCGAAGCCGCGGTTGGATGTGGGCGCGTCAACGCCCAGATAACAAGTCCGGCGCGCGAGGGATGGAGCGAGCTTATGCCCGAACAAAAGACAATCGGCTTTCTTTTCATCGAAGGCTTTGCCGACTGGGAATATGGGCTGCTGGCGGCTTCGGCGGTCGAATGGTTCGGCGCCCGCGCCGTATCGCTGACGCCTGACGGCAAGCCGGTGACCGGGATCAGTGGTTTCCGGCTGACGCCTGATCAATCGGCCAAGGCGGATGAGAACAACGATCTCGACGCCATCGCCGTCATCGGCTCCGACGGGTGGGCCGGCAAGGCACCGCCGGACGTCGCCGAACTGCTCAATGCTGTTGCATCGCGCGGCGGCGTGGTCGGCGGAATCTGCGCCGGGACGCTGGCACTGGCCCGCGCCGGCCTGTTCGAGAAAGCCAAACACACCAGCAATGGCCGTGACTGGATCAATGGTCATGAGGCCGGCTATGTCGGCGACAGCAACTACCAGGATGTGCCGTATGCCGTGGCTGACGGCAAAGTCGTTTCCGCGCCAGGCTCGGCGCCGGGCACTTTCGCGCTCGCCTTTCTGAAGACGCTCTATCCCGAAAGAGGCGGCGATCTCGCGCAGATGCGGACGCTGTTCGCCAAGGAGTATGCTGAAGCCTCCTGACAGTATGCTGTCAGGAGGCTCGTGCAATGGTGCAAGCCTCAGACACTGTGCATCGGCGGTCGAAAGGACGATCGATGAAGAGTTGGAACGACAGACTGAACACACCAGGCATCAACGGCGTCAAGCCGACGCCGCGCACGATGGCCGATGTCGTCGAAGGTCAGCCTATGCTGGTGCCGACAGCGCGCCAGGTCGATGATTTCATCCGCTCGATTCCGGAAGGCGTCGAGATGGATGTGCGCGCGCTGCGCACGGCGCTTGCCATCGAGCATGGCGCCGAAGTGACATGCCCGGTCACCATCGGCTACCATCTGCGTACCGTTGCCGAAGCCGCCAAAGAGGATTTGGAGCGCGGCATGACGTTGAGCGACGTGGCACCGTTTTGGCGCGTGCTCGATGCGAAAACGCCGACGACGAAGAAACTGTCCTTCGGCGCGGAGTTCGTCGCCGCGCAGCGCAAGCGCGAAGGGCTGAAACCATGATGCATGCCACCCAAAAGCGTTCTGCGGTTTTGGGATAACGGTATGTGAAAAAACGCGATGCGCGCCACCCAAAAGTGTTCTGCATTTTTGGGCGGCCTGCATGGAGACAACGCCGAGGGAACCATACGATGCGCCGCGCCGACAGGCTCTTCCAGATCGTGCAGCATCTGCGCGGTGGCCGTTTGGTCACCGCCCAGAAGCTCGGCACGTGGCTCGAGGTTTCCGAGCGAACCATCTACCGCGACATCGCCGACCTGCAGTCGACCGGGGTGCCGATCGACGGCGAGGCCGGCGTTGGCTACATGATGAGGGAGGGTTTCGACCTCCCGCCGCTGATGTTCACGCGTGACGAGATCGTCGCGCTGGTTGCCGGTGCCCGCATGGTGCGCGCCTTTGGCGGTGCTGCGATGGCGCGCGCCGCCGAGGAGGCGCTGGTCAAGATCGGCGCCGTCCTGCCCGATGCTGAAAAAGACCGTATCGCGCGCACAGAGATCCACACGCCGATGTGGGTGGTCAGCGACGCCGCGCGCGAGGCGATCGACCTGATCGAGCGCGCGGTCGAAAAACGCCAGGTGCTGACCATCGACTACTCAGACGAGGCCGGCCGCGGCACCGCTCGCGATATCCGTCCGCTTGGCCTGTGGTTCTGGGGCAAGGTGTGGACGCTGGTCGCCTGGTGCGAGATGCGCGACGATTTTCGCGCCTTCCGCATCGATCGCATCGCCTCCGTGGTCATCGCCGGCCGCATCTTCAAACCGGAGCGCGGCAAGCAGCTTGCCGACTTCTACCGGGCGGTAGAGCGCAGCGAGGATTATGGCATGGCACCGGATCGTGCGGCGCGGACCTAATGCATGTCGCTCAAAAGTGGCCCCGGTTTTGAGGAGACGACATGCATAGAAACAAAGACTTAGAGCGCGTCGCCTGAATCCGCTTCGACGCGACGCGCTTTAAGACCTGACGCACCCCACAAAAAAGCCCGCTCAAAGCGGGCTTTTTCTTGGAATGTCGGACAATCTTACTCGTCGTCGTCACTATCCGTGTTCTTCGACTTCAACGCCGAGAGCTTGGCGAACACGGCGTTGGCGTCGAGTTCGGCATCCTCGTCCTTCGGCTTCTCGGGAGCCGGCACCAGCCGCTCGGTCAGGGCCGCCGGCAGCAGCGTGTCACCGACCGGCTGCGCCTGTTCGCGACCGCGCGAGGCGCGGTTAACTTCCATGTCGAGGTCGATCTGCGAGGAAAGACCCAGCGTCACCGGGTCCATCGGCTGCAGATTGGCCGAGTTCCAGTGCTTGCGTTCGCGGATCTGCTCGATCGTCGACTTGGTGGTGCCGACGAGGCGCGAGATCTGCGCGTCCTTGAGCTCGGGATGGTTGCGCACCAGCCAGAGAATGGCATTCGGCCGGTCCTGACGCTTCGACAGCGGCGTGTAGCGCGGACCCTTGCGCTTGGATTCGGGCACCCGGACCTTGGGGTCGGAAAGCTTCAGGCGCTGGTTCGAGTCTTTCTCGGCACGCGCGATCTCGTCGCGAGTCAGCTGGCCGGTCATGATCGGGTCCATGCCCTTGATGCCTTGCGCCGATTCGCCGTCGGCGATCGCCTTGACCTCGAGCGGATGCAGCCCGCAGAACTGCGCAATCTGCTCGAAGGAAAGCGCGGTGTTGTCGACCAGCCAGACGGCGGTCGCCTTGGGCATCAGCAGCGTATTGGCCATTTAAAAATCCTTCTCGTTCGCCCGCGTTCCCGCGCGGGCGGTGGTTTAGAGCCACCAAAATGGGAAATTCGCGGTCTGTATAACCGCTCTCTTGCCGTTTCGCAACGTTTTTGGAAGCAATCGGCCGGAAGCCGTGGGGACTTCCCCAAATGGTTCCGCGCTCTCGGGCAGAACGACAAGCTGGCTTTGCTGGCGGGTTCCGGTCCTGGCAAAGATCCGTTCGAGATCGGTGCACCCTGTCTTGACGGTGATGTTGGAGCTTGCCGCTGCTTCCATCAGGGTTCGCCCTTGTGAAAGCGTCGAGCCAAGATGCCATGCGGAAGACTGAGGTCGATCCTACTCGATGACCGGTGTCGGTAGAGACGGCCGTCGATCATTCCCGCCCTCAAACGACAAAACCCGCCGGACTGGGTCCAGCGGGCTCGGAACCGCGACGAAAGTCGTCTGATGCGGCTCTGGCTTCTACGGCTTGGTCCGCCGGAGCGGACCAGACCTGGCTTCAGATGGTCTTGCGGGCGATCTTTTCGATGTCGGCGCGGTTGATGCCGAGATCGCTGAGCTGACGTGCGTTGAGACGGTTCAGTTCGCGGACGGTCTCGGTGTACATACGCCAGTTACGGAAAGCGCGGATCGGGTTCATGGTAGTCCTCCAGGATGATGTTCGTTTCGATGGTGCTCAAATAGGCATCATCGATGAGGACTTGAATGGCCGATTTTGCATAGCAATGATGCAAATGCTGCATTGCAGCATTAAGCTTCTGTTCATCTTGTAGGCAGCCACGGGCGCCGACCTCGCTCGCTCGGCCTGCAGGTCAAGCGAAGCAATGCCGCTGTCAGCCCACGTCGAGCACGATCTTGCCGATATGCTCACCGTCTTCCATGCGCTCATGCGCCCGCCAGGCTTCGCTGAGCGGGAAGATCATGTCCATGACAGGAGCCACCTTGCGCGTGCCGAGCAGCGGCCACACCTGCGCTTCCAGCGCCGCCGCGATCGCCGCCTTGAACTCGACGGTTCGCGGCCTCAGCGTCGACCCTGTGTGGGTAAGCCGCTTGACCATGATCTTCGAAAAGTCCGCGCTTGCGACAGCACCGGCTTGTACGGCGATCTGGACGATACGGCCCTCAACCGCCGCCGCCTCGTAGTTGCGCTGGACATAGTCGCCGCCGACCATGTCGAGGATGACATTGGCGCCCTTACCGCCCGTTGCCTCCTTCACCGCCGCGACGAAATCCGCCTCGCGATAATTGATGGCGCGGTCGGCGCCGAGCTTCAGGCAGGCATCGCATTTCTCCTTGCTGCCGGCGGTGGTGATGACATAGGCGCCGAAGGCCGAGGCAAGCTGGATTGCCGTCGTGCCGATGCCGGACGAGCCGCCATGGACGAGCAGCGTTTCGCCGCGCTTCAGGCCGCCGCGCTCGAACACATTGTGCCAGACGGTAAAATAGTTTTCCGGCACGGCCGCGGCTTCGGTGTGGGTGAAGCCGGCCGGCAGCGGCAGCACGCTGCCGGCATGAACCTTGACATATTCGGCATAGCCGCCGCCGGGCGTCAGCGCGCAGACGCGGTCGCCGATGCGCCAGCGCGATATGTCGTCGCCAAGGGCCGCCACTTCACCCGAGGCCTCGAGGCCCGGCAGGTCCGACGCGCCGGGCGGCGGCGGATAGGCGCCCTTGCGCTGCTGGACATCGGGCCGGTTGACGCCGGCGGCATGGACCTTGATCAGGATCTCGCCGGGACCCGGCTGCGGCACGTCACGCGTTTCCGGCCTCAGCACCCGTGGGCCACCTGGCTCCGAGATCGCGATGGCCGTCATTCTTGCCGGAATTTTCTGTCCGCTCGCCATGAGATTTCCCGTCTTTTCTCGCCGTTGTCCGACCGGCTGTTTGCATCGACGCCCCTGCCCTATGTATGCTGATTGCCAAATCAGGCAAATGGCCAATCTGGTCTTGGCGGAGGAGGAGCGACGATGGCGATCTTCGACGACGAACCCAAGAAGAAGGCACGCCCGCACGAGATCGGGCAGGACCTGTCCCTGCTTTCCGTTGGCGAGCTGTCGGAACGCATCGGCATCCTGCGCGACGAGATCGCCAGGCTGGAGGCCGAGCTCAAGGCCAAGGACAACACCAAATCGGCAGCTGAAGCACTGTTCCGTCGCGGATAGCAGCGCGGGCGCAAAGAGCCCGCCGCCGAAAAGCCCGAATGCGACTGTCTTCAGACCCAGCGCCCCTGTCAAACATGAGCCGGATCAAACAATGTTCGCAACCTACCGACCGATCCTCTCGCTGCTTCGCGGCACTGCCTTCCTGCTCGCGGCGTCTGGATTGCACGGGCTGCTGCTGCCCCTGCGCGGTCAGTTGGAAGGCTTCTCGACCGCATCGCTCGGCCTGATGGGCACGGCCTGGGCCGGCGGCTTCGTTACCGGCTGCTTCTTCGCGCCGCGCATCGTGCGCCGCGCGGGCCACGTGCGCGCCTTCGGCGCCTTTGCCGCATCCGGCGCCATCGTGGCGCTGCTCACCGGGCTGATCATCGACGAATATGTCTGGATCCTGCTGCGCGCCTTCACCGGCTTCACCATGGCCGGCGCCTTCATGGTCATCGAAAGCTGGCTGAACGAGAAGGCCACCAACGAGAATCGCGGCACCGTCTTCGGCCTCTACATGATGGTCACCTATGCCTCGATCATGGGCGGGCAGATGATCGTCGCCGGCGGCGACGTGAAATCGGCGTCGCTGTTCATGATCACCGGCATCCTGTTTTGCCTGTCACTTCTTCCAACCGCGGTCTCGAGCGCTTCCCACCCCAAACCGCTGCAGGATGTCTCGCTCGACGTCAAAGGCCTTTATGCCAACTCGCCGGTCTCCGCGGTCGCCTGCGTGTTGATCGGCATCGCCAACGGCGCCTGGGGCACGCTTGGCGCGGTTTACGGCGCCCGCATCGGCATTTCCACGGCCGAGATCGCCCTGATGATGAGCCTTGTGGTCGTTGCCGGTGCTGCCATGCAGCTCCCGGCCGGGCGTCTGTCCGACAAGACCGACCGGCGTTTCGTGCTGGCGGGGGCGGCTTTCGGCGCGGCCTTGTTCGCGCTCTTGATCTTCCTGTTCGAGCCACGCTCCAGCGTCTTCGTCATCGTCTTCACCGCAGCCTATGGCGCCTTCGCCTACACGCTCTATTCGATCGCCGTGGCCCATGCCAACGACCACGCGCGCTCGGAGGATTTCGTCAAGGTGTCGGGCGGCCTGTTGCTGCTCTATGGCTTCGGCACGATGATCGGACCCTTGCTGGCCGCAGCCCTGATGGGCTGGATGCGTCCGGAAGGCCTGTTCCTGGCGACCGCCTTCGCGCATCTTTGCCTGGCCGGCTACACGCTGCTGCGCATCAGCCGCCGCGCGCCGGTGCCGATCGGCGATCGTGACGCCTTCAAGACGCAGCCGGCCGACCGCTCGGTCACCCCGGAAGCATTGCGGCTCGACCCCAGAAGAAAAGCAGAAGCAGACGGTTGAGATTCGAAAGGCTTTGCCTCACTAATACAGGCATGATGTTTTCCGACGCCTTCATGGCGATTGCCGATCCCAACCGGCGCCATCTTCTGGAAGAACTTCGCCGCGGCCCGAAAACCGTCACCGAACTGGCCGCCGGCTTGCCGGTCTCACGTCCGGCCGTGTCGCAGCATCTGAAAGTCTTGCTCGATGCCGGGCTGGTCCACGCCAAGCCGGAAGGGACAAGGCGCGTCTACACGGTGAGCAACACCGGCTTCCTCAAACTCAACATCTGGCTCGATCAGTTCTGGGAAGCCTGACCCGTTCGGCCAGCCGCAACACGCGCCGCGAAGATCAAGCATCGCTCCGCAGGAACGCGCCGAGCGCGTCGAGCAATTCGCCCGTGCCATGTTCGCGCGTGGCTGACGTATCATGGCCGTCGAGGAAAGCGCCCTGCTCGGTCAGCACCAGCCGCGTGCCTTCGCCCTCGGCAAGAAGCTCGATCGTGGCCAGCGACACCGAGACACGGGTTTCGCCAAACAGCAGCTCGTAGCTGTAGACGATGCGCTGGTCCGGCACGATGTCCTGATAGACCGCGTTGTAAAAATGCATCTGACCGTCGCTCGGGCAGCCGGCATTGATCTCCTTGCCGCCGACGCGGAAGTCCATCTCGTGCCGGCTCGGCATCGGGTTGTCGGGGTCGGCGAACCAGCGTCGCTTGGCGGCCGGATCGCTCAGCGCGAAGTAGACCCTTGCGGGCGACGCAGGATAGAAGCGCTCGATGACAAAGGTGGAATGGACGACGGAACGTTGGGTCATGATTGCCTCCTTCAGGTCTCATCCTTGGTTTCCGCGAGAAAATCACCGAGCCGGTCAAGCCGGCGCTCCCAGGCCAGACGCCGCTCATTGATCCAGTGTTCCGCCGCTCTCAATGCCGTGGGCTCGATCTGGCAGGTGCGCACCCGGCCAAGCTTTTGCGTACGCACGAGGCCGCTTGCCTCCAGAAGGTTCAAATGCTGGACGACGGCCGAAAGCGACATCGCCAGCGGCTCGGCCAGTTGGCTGACCGAAGCAGGGCCGCGCGACAGCCGGTCGACCATCTGTCGCCGCGCCGGGTCGGCGAGCGCCTGGAACATCCGATCGAGCTGAGCGGGATCGTGCAGCATCAGGGTCAACCGTTGTTGTAGGGGAAGAACTTGAAGTAGGGCTGCGCCTCCTCGATCACCCGGGCGAAGGCCGGCCGCTGCAGCAGGCGGTCGTGATAGCGCTTCACGGCCGGATATTTGTCGCCGAACGGCTCGACCTTGTTGGCATAGAATAGTGCGGGGGACGCCGCGCAATCGGCCATGGTGAAGCTGTCGCCCATCGCCCAAATCTTCGACTGCATATCCTGCTCGATGATGGCGTAAGAATTGCGCAGCTGATCGCGGGCTTGCTCGACGCCGAATGGATCGGTCTTGTCGTCGGGGCGCAACCGGTCGCCGACGATCTTCTGCATCGGCTCCTGCACATAGAAGTCATAGAAGCGATCGGCCTGACGGACTGCCAGTGCAAGGTCGATGTCGGCGGGCACGAGGTCGAGCGGTCCGGGATAGTGCGCAGCCAGATATTCGACGACAATGGTCGATTCCAGCACCGTGCGGTCGCGCGCATCGTCGCGCAGAGCCGGCATCTTGCCGGTAGGCGAAATCTCCAGGAAGGTCGCGCGCGACTCGGCGTCGCCGAGATCGACGATGACAGGCGTAAACGGCGTGGCGTTCTCATACAGCGCGATCAGCGGCTTCCAGCAGAAGGAGGCCAGCGGATGGAAATGAAGCGTCAGGGACATTTTTTGCTCGTCTGTTTCGTCGTTCGTCGGTGGCCGGCGCTGTTCTGCTTGCCAAACACTGAAGCATTTACTTAACTATTGCGACCCGCGCCGTCCGTCAAGACCCGCCTGTGCCGCTTTAATTGGCTTGGATGTGAGCGACAACTGCCGCGGATATCTCCGTCCAATCGTTCGGATGCAGCTCATGGCCGCCGCCTTCGATGCGGATGAGTTTCGCGCCAGTAACCGCCTCGGCCAGCGCCTCGCCATGTTCGACCGGAAAGATCGGATCCGCCGTGCCGTGAATGACCAGCAGCGGCGCCGCCATTTCGTGCAGGCGGCCCTTCCAGGCGGCGCCGCCCTTGAGCATGAAATGGTTGGTCGCGCTCAGGAAACCGCCGGAGCGGTCGTAATCCCGCTCGATGAAAGCCCGCATCCCAGCCGCGTCGAAGGGATGCGCGATGCTGGCAATCGCGCGCGCATCCCGGACGATGAAATCGACCACCTGGCCACGCTCCGACCAATCGACTGTGGCCCCCTCGGCCGAATGCTTGATATAGGCCTCGGTCGTCCCGGGCAGATGCGAGGTATCCAACCCCACCGGCGAACTGCTGATCACAGTCAGGGAAATAACACGCGAGGGATGTTTCAATGCCACAAGCTGCGCGACCATGCCGCCCATCGACATGCCGACAACATGCGCCTTGCCGATGCCGTGCTCGTCGAGAACCTGCATTGCATCGTCCGCCATGTCGTCGAATGTGTAGGGCGGCTCTCCCGGTCTATATTTGGTCGACCGGCCGGTATCGCGATTGTCATAGCGGATCACGAACAGGCCGGCCTCAGTCAGTTTCCGGCACAGCGCCTCCGGCCACCAGAGCATGGACGCCATCGCCCCCATGATCAGCAACAGCGGCGGGTTCGCCGGATCGCCAAAGGCTTCGGATATGATCTTGGGTCGTTCGGTGGTCGTCATGACGCAGTCTCCCGTTTCATAAAACTGATTGCATTTTGCAATCGGTTGCACGATAATAAAACCGATACGATAATGCAACCGGTTTTGGAGAAAAAATCTCATGAGCATGGATCGCCGGTCCGGATGCCCGATCAACCTGTCGCTGGAAGTGTTCGGCGACCGCTGGAGCCTGATCATCCTTCGCGACATGATCTTCGGCGGCAGGCGCCATTTTCGCGAGATACTCAACGGATCGATGGAAGGCATCGCCTCCAACATCCTCGCCGACCGGCTGAAGCGCCTGATGGAGCTGGGCATGCTGACCAAAGCCGACGACCCCTCACATAAGCAGAAGGCGATCTACAGCCTGACCGAGATGGCGATCACGCTGGTGCCGATCCTGGCCCATCTCGGCGCCTGGGGCCGCGTCTGGCTGCCGGTCAGCGACGAACTGTCGATCCGCGCCGAACTTCTGGAAAAGGGCGGACAGCCGATGTGGGACAAATTCATGGATGAGTTGCGCCACGAGCATCTCGGCATGCCGCTCGATACAACAGGCCCTTCTGTCCGCGCGACCTTGCAGGCCGCCTATGAGGCGATGGTTGCCGGCAAAGCCCTCGCCGCCGGCACGGCCGCATAACCAACTTATTTTCCCGTTTTGGGGCCGGCTCTGCTAGAAGAGGCGGAAAATCACAATTTACGGGATTGGATAAGGTCTTGGTTGAAAACTCTCGGGATGCTGCCCGCGCGCGCGCCGACCTGCGCTTCAAGAAGCAGGAAGAGGCGGCAACCGTCCGCCAGAAAGCGATGGCCGAATACGTCGCCGAGAGCGACGCCCGCCAGGCCAAGACCAACAAGCTGCGGGCGCTGCGTCTCGCCAAGGAAGCGGAAGACCTCGCCAACGCGCCGGCGGCACCCGCCAAGAAGCCGGCCCGCGCCAAGAAAAAATAGCCATCCCCAGGCACGTCTGGAGCCACACAACGGCATGCCCGGATGGTGTCGGCGAAGGCCGCTTTCCATCCCGCCTCTTCACGCGAAGCAATTTCAACCGAAACCGGGATGTTATCTCGCCCGTCGACGGTCAATGATCGACGCGTTTTCAAACAGGAGACTGCCATGACCGCACTGCCGCTCGAAAAAGCCAGGCAAATCATCGATGCCGCCTTTGCCAAGGGCGCCGATCTCAAGCTCAAGCCGCTCGGCGTCTCGGTGCTCGATGCCGGCGGGCATCTGGTCGCCTTCCAGCGCCAGGACGGCGCCTCGTTCCTGCGCCCACAAATGTCGGCCGGCAAGGCCTATGGCGCGCTGGCCATCGGCATGGGCTCGCGTAAAGTCGAGGCCTTCGCCAAGGAGCGCCCGCATCTCGTCGCCGGCATCTCGGACGTCTCGGGCGGACGCGTGCTGCCGGTCGTCGGCGGCGTGCTGATCCGCGACAAGGCCGGCGCCATCATCGGCGCCGTCGGCATCTCCGGCGACACGTCGGACAATGACGAAGCCGCGGCAATCGCCGGCATCGAGGCAGCCGGCTTCACCGCCGATCCGGGCTGAGGCGTCAGTCTAATTTAGGTTGATATCCCGGCTGGCCGACCGCATCGACACCGCGAATCCGGCCAGCACATCGAACAGCGCGATGACCATCAGCGTGAAGAAGACGGAGTGGGCGGCGCCCTTCACCAGCAGGAACTCGACCAGGAACGCCACGAAGACCAGCGTCGACAGAAGGTGGTCCATGATCGAGGCATTGGTCGTGCGCACCGATTTCGCCATTTCGAGGAACAGAAAGATCAGCCCGATCAGCACCATCAGATCGCCAAGCGTCATCGAAAACACGCCGCCCGACATCATGCTGAAGGAGAAGACCTCGCTCGCCCACGGATCGTCACCGCTGCCGAATATTCCCAGCAGTCCGAGATTGTAGAGCACGAAAGGCACGATCAGCAGCGGAATGGCACCGAACATCTGGCGTCTCCATGTGGGGGCAATCCTTTGTAGAATGCGCCACAGGCACGTCGTCAAGATGTTTCGGCGGCGGCGCTGAACACGGTCGAAGACCGCACGCAACAACCATGTCAGCCGGTTGCCCGGCTCGAGAACTGCAACAATTGCCGCCTGCGCTTCGAAATGCGCGCTACCTGGCCCCCAAACGCAAAAAGACCGGCGACTGGCCGGTCCTTTTGTAACTCAAACCTTTGGGGAAGCTGGTCTCAGCTTTCCTTGGGCGTCAACACCTGGCGACCGCGATACATGCCGGTCTTCAGGTCGATGTGGTGCGGACGGCGCATTTCGCCGGAATTCTTGTCCTCGACATAGGTCGGGGCCTTGAGAGCGTCGGCCGAGCGGCGCATGCCGCGCTTGGACGGAGAGGTT
The DNA here is from genome assembly GCA_014189435.1 of Mesorhizobium loti. Taxonomy (NCBI): domain Bacteria; kingdom Pseudomonadati; phylum Pseudomonadota; class Alphaproteobacteria; order Hyphomicrobiales; family Phyllobacteriaceae; genus Mesorhizobium; species Mesorhizobium loti. The sequence continues at coordinate 6,822,305 of CP050293.1, read as the reverse complement.
TTTCGTTTCGGAACGGCCATGGATATGCTCCATTACATGGTCAAAAAGCCCCGCCCGCCCTCGTGAAAGGGCCGTGTCGGGGCCGGAATCTGAGAAAGTCGGGTGCCTATACACGCCCTGTGCCGTTTTGGCCAGCACTGGCGCGAATTTTTTTGAGTCGGCTAGCGGAGACAACCGACATAGGCGCCCGAGCGGCCGGCACGCCGCTCGATAAGGTTGGCGAGTCTTCTCAGGCCCGGACCGGGCTTGGCCGGATTGCGGGCGATCGGATTTGGCAAGGAGACGGCAAGCAGCGCGGCCTGCCGTCGCGACAGCTGTTTTGCCGAAACGCCGAAATGGTGCTGTGCCGCGGCCTCGATACCGTAGATGCCCGGCCCCCACTCGGCGATGTTGAGATAGATTTCCATGATGCGCCGTTTCGACATCACCGCATCGAAATAGACGGCCAGCGGCAATTCGACCACCTTGCGCACCGAGCCCAGCGGCCGTGACCAGAGAAACAGGTTCTTGACCGTCTGCATGGTGATGGTCGAGGCGCCGCGCGTCGCTTCGCCGGCCAGCGCGTCGTCGACGACGCCCCGCAGCTCGCCGAGATCGACACCACGATGGAAGCAGAATTGCCCGTCCTCCGACATGATGACGGAATTGGCCAGCACCGGCGCGACATCGTCGATCGACACCCAGCGGCGCTCATAGCCGGAGAACGTCGCCAGGTCCTTCAGCATCAGCGTCGAGACCGGATGCACGAAGGATGGCAAATAGAGGAACGTCAGTACGACCGGAATCAAAGCCAGCACCGCGGACACGACGATGCCGCGCCGGACCCAGCGCTTGAGACCGCGGCGGTTTACGCCCCGCGATCTCGTCGCCATGTCCAGCTTTTCGGTTTCATGATCGACGATCGGTTCCGCCAAGCCGCCCAACCCGTACCAGGGAGCTCGTTTTGAAACTCGCTCCTGTGAGTCATATGACGGTGTTTTCGAGAACCGGAGCGGCGCGTACATGAGAGTACGTGAGCACCGGAAGCGCAGAAAACGCCTTCAGATGACCGCAGGAGTAGAGTTTCCAAACGGGCTCTTACTGCTCCGGCATAATGGCGCTTGCCTTCTTGCGCAACGTCTGAGTGTCGGCTACCGGTCCCGGCCATGACGAATGACGACGAAATGGCGTTCGAAATGGCGCTCATCAGACGGGCAGCCGCCGTCGAGGTGCTGCTGCGGCGATTGCTCGACGACCGCGCGCTTTCGGGCGAGATCGCTCGGCCCGACCGTTTGATGGCCGCGATGCGGCATGGCGTCCTGAACGGCGGCAAGCGCCTGCGTCCCTTCCTGGTCATGGAAAGTGCGGCGCTTTTTTCCGCCGACGGCGAGGCGGCACTGCGCGTCGCCGCAGCGCTTGAATGCGTGCATTGCTATTCGCTGATCCACGACGACCTGCCCGCCATGGACGACGACGACCTGCGCCGTGGCCAGCCGACCGTGCACAAGGCCTTCGACGAGGCGACTGCCATCCTGGCAGGCGACGCCTTGCTGACGCTGGCCTTCGACATCATCGCCAGCGAGGCGACCACCCTGCCGGCGGAGCGGCGGGCAGCCCTGGTGCTGGCGCTTGCCCGCGCGGCCGGGGCGGGCGGCATGGTCGGCGGCCAGAAGCTCGACCTCGAAGCCGAACAGGCGCCACCGGACGAGGCCGGCATCATCCGGCTGCAGGCGATGAAGACCGGCGCGCTGATCCGCTTTGCCTGCGAGGCCGGCGCCCTCATCGCCGGCGCTGCCGCCGAGGATCGCGAGCGGCTGGCCGAATTCGGCTCCGCGATCGGCCTTGCCTTCCAGCTTGCCGACGACCTGCTCGACCTGACCGCCGATGCCAGCCAGATGGGCAAGGCGACCGGCAAGGACGCTGCCGCCGGCAAGGCGACGCTGGTCGCTCTGCATGGCGCCAATTGGGCGCGCAGCCAGTTGCACGGCCTCGTCGACCAGGCGCATGCGCTGCTTGAGCCCTATGGCGACGACGCCCAATTGCTGAAGGAAGCGGCGACATTCGTGGCGGCGCGTAACAGCTGAGGTTGGGGCCAACCAACGGCGCCACTTCGATCGGGGTGCCAATTTTCGCCTGTTTTGCACCCAAACATTTTCGCGGCCGACTGATCCCGGCTATGCGCCTGCCGGGCCGCCTCGCATCAGCCGCCTCGCATCAATGGGATCTGCAATTCTTGCACAGATGATCCGCATCCCTACACCCGCGCTCGAGGTTTTGCAGCCGCCGACAGCGCCCTCATCAATGTATCGCACGCCAGATAGTGAAAGACGGTCCATGGCACCAACATCAGGCAGATGCTGGAGTAGATATCCGGACGCGTCTTGAGGATGCAGGAAATTGCGCCGCTCGAGGAAATATTTCTGTCACCTGTACAAGGCACGTACCGAGCTCATTTTGATTCGCGCGGCTGAAATCAAAATGACAATTGAGTGTGACAGGCAATGTAGCTAGATTTGCACTCGACTGGGGTTTGCGCAAAGGTCTGTGGGTACAATGGCTACTCTTGCCTTTTCAACTGTCGACGACATCCTCTTGTCCGGGCGAGCGGGCCGGCGCCAGTTGAACGAGACCGCTATACAACTCGATGTCTGGAGAGCCTACGCGGCCGACCCCGGCGCGCCGGTCGACCTTTTGCTGACGCCGATGGACAGTATCGAGGCATCGATGATCGCGAGGCATCTCCTTACGACGCTCGCCGAGCGCTCGACCGCGGCCTATCCGGGCGAGGACGATGGGCGCTGGCGCCCGGCACGTCGCATCGCACCGCTCGAAGGCGTCGTCGCGGTCAGGCTGACGTTCATGGATTTCCTGACCACGGTCGTGCCCTGCACCGGGCTCGACATCCACCAGGCCGTGCGCCAACTGAAGGATATATCGGGGTTGCCCCTGGCTCTGTCGGAGCTTGATACACTGCCGGGGCCCGGGTCTCGCGCCTCCCCCGTCCAGACGGTGACGTTTGCCCAATTGGACGACCTCAAGAAGAGAACCCTCGGGAGGCTCGCCCCCGACCTGCGAACTGCCTTGCTGGTCTTGCTCATTCTGGCGCCGGAGCCGACGACATCTCGCGGCGCCCGATCACGAACTGCTCTCAACCTCGACGCCTTGCTCGATGATCTGACGCGTCGTGTGGAGCCCATGATCTACCGGATCTCCCGCAATCGCGATGTTCACCCCATGATGGCTGCGTCGGTGGACACCATCAAGGCCGATGCGGCGCGCCGTGTGTTCGATATCAACTGTCGAGGCGTGACCTGGGCCGTGATCGATTCCGGCATCGACGGCGCACACCCCGCATTCATCGACCATGCTGCCGGCGATCTCTCCATCCGCGTCAAGAAGGCTTATGATTTCGCCGAACTCCGCTCGCTCGTCGCCTATGATGCAATGATACTGCCGCAACACCGCGACTACCTCACCGGAATCATGGTGAACAAGCTCGGCCTGCCGCAGGCAGTGGCGAGCGCGGCGGTGCAACGGCTGTGGGAGGCCGCGGATAATGGACGTCCCTACGACTGGGAAGTCCTGTCTCGGTTGCTCTTGACGAGTCCCGATCGTCTTCCGACCCCGCGCCAGGGCGACCGTCCCATCGGTCACGGTACGCATGTGGCGGGGGTCCTCGCGGCCGATTGGCGCAACGGCGACGACGTCTTCTTCCAGGGCGTCTGCCCGGACCTCATGTTGTACGACCTGAGGGTTATTGCGGAAACGATCGAAGACACCGAATTCGCCGTCATTGGCGCGCTGGAGTTCGTGCGCTGGCTGAACACCCGCAACCGCTACATGACGATCCACGGCGTAAACCTGTCGATCGGGCTGGTGCACGACAAGGCCAACTATGCCTGCGGCCGGACGCCGGTGTGCCTGGCGTGCGAAGCCACAGTCAACAGCGGTGTCGTCGTCGTGGCCGCCGCCGGCAACTGGGGCACGCAGAAGTTCGTGCTCGATGGTGGCGACATTTACGACGGCTATGCCGACGCATCCATCGCCGACCCCGGCAACGCCGAATCGGTGATCACGGTGGGCTCGACGCATCGCGACCGTCCGCACGAATATGGGGTCAGCTTTTTCTCATCGCGCGGCCCTACCGGTGATGGTCGCTTGAAGCCCGACGTGGTGGCCCCCGGCGAGCGCATCGACGGGCCATTGCCCGATCTGGGCTATGGCAGACTGGATGGCACAAGCATGTCGGCGCCGCACGTCTCGGGGGTGGCGGCCTTGCTGATGGCCCGCAACGCGGAGTTGATCGGCAAGCCGCGCGACGTGAAGGCGGTGATTGTCGGCAGCGCCACCGACCTGAAACGTGAGCGGCACTTCCAGGGCGCCGGGCTGGTCGATGCCCTGCGTGCACTGCAAACCCCGTAGGAGGCATAGAGTGGCATTTCACATCGAGGCACTACCCGCCAAATACGGTGACTGCCTTTTCCTGACATTTGGCAATGGCAACGATCGCCCTACCCGCATCCTCGTCGATGGTGGTCCGCCCGGCGTGTTCAACGCATCGCTCAAGGTCAGGCTGAAAAAGGAGCAGCAGGCCTTCCCGGACGAGGTTCCACTAAAGCTCGACATTGTCATGGTCAGCCACATCGACCAGGACCATATCAACGGCATCATCCAGCTTCTCGAGGCCATGCGCGACGCGGATGAACGCAACATCCCCAGGCCTTACAAGCCGATATGGCTGCTGCACAATGGCTTTGACGCCATCCTGGGCGAAGGGGAGGGAACCGCAGCACGCGATGTGGGTGGTCCAGCCTCGCTTGCCAGTTTCGGCGGGCCCGGACCATTCGCACTGGCAACGGAGCCGGATCCTGTGGCCGCGGCTGTGCTGCAGAGCTACCCCGAAGCGCTGAAGCTGGGGTCGCTTGCCTCGTTCCTGCAAGTGACACGGAACCCGCCCGACCAGTCCCTCCTCACCGGCGATCGCCCGCCTATGTCCGTCGGCGACGCGACCCTGCGCATCCTTGGCCCGCTCGTTGAGCAGGTCGAGGAGTTCCGCAAAGAGTGGCGAGAGAAGCTCGATCCCACCGGCGCTGGCCCCGCAGCGCTCGCGGAATACCTCGACACTTCAATCCCGAACCTTGCCAGCATCGTCGCTTTGCTCGAATACAACGGCACCACGATGCTGCTGACAGGCGATGCGAGAGGCGATCTGATCGTCAAGGCGTGCGACAATGCCGGCCTGATCAGGAACGGCAAGCTGAAAATCGACGTGCTGAAAGTGCCTCATCATGGCTCGGACCGCGACCTTGAGACGAGCTTCTTCCAGATTATCGAGGCCAAGCACTATATCATTTCGGCCAACGGCAATTTCGGTAACCCCGACCGTGCCTCGCTTGAGATGCTGGAACAGGGCACCGGCAACCGCAAGATCAAGGTCTACCTGACCGTGGCGGCGCAGGACTGCGACATCCAGCACGAGGCCTGGCGCCGCAACCAGAAAGTCAAGTTCGATCCCGCGATCCACTCGATCACGCCGATCATCCAACGCTGGCAACAAGGCAACCGCATCACGGTTTCGGACGGAACACCGATAAAGATCGATTTCTAGGCACAACATCCACGAACGGGATTTCATATAGCGCAATCCCGACCATTAAAATGATGCGCACGTGTTGGGATTGCGCGGCTAGGGCGTCGCCGCCAGTAAGGCAACACTGGTCGCGCCGCATGAAGCAAATTGGGCACGGCCTCGTTGACCAGGCGCATGCACTGCTCGAGCCTTATGGTGACGACGCCCAATTGCTGAAAGAAGCGGCGACATTCGTGGCGGCGCGTAACAGCTGAGATTGGCCAACCAACGGCGCCCAGCGCGTCACGAGCATTTCCGGGCGCAATGGCGATCGGCAAAACTGCTCGTATTCTTTGTCCATGGGTCGGTCAGAGCCCGCTCGCCCTCCGCCGGCCAATTCAGAAATAGAACTTGAGCGGAAGCCTGCCGAAGCAGAGGATCGATCCGACTTTGCCATCCACACGGCAACCACGCGGTGCGGACAGAGTTGGAGGGATGCCATGTCGACCACCGACAAGCTGTTCAGCGGTTCCATTCCCGAGGTCTACGACCGGGCGATGGTGCCGCTGATCTTCGAGCCATATGCGCGGGATCTGGCGGAGCGGGTGTCGAGGCTCGGGCCGCAATCAGTGCTCGAAGTGGCGGCGGGCACCGGCGTGGTGACACGGGCGCTCGCAGCGAGGCTGCCGGCGCAGACACGCATCGTGGCCACCGACCTTAACCAGCCCATGCTTGATCACGCGCGCACCCGGATGGCGGACGATCCTCGGATCATCTGGCGGCAGGCCGATGCTCAGGCGCTGCCCTTCGAGGACGCACAGTTTGATGCCGTGGTCTGCCAGTTTGGCGCGATGTTCTTCCCCGATCGAGTGGCCGCCTACGGGCAAGCTCGGCGGGTGATGCGGCCGGGCGGGCATTTCCTGTTCAACGTCTGGAGTGCCATCGAAGAGAACGAGTTCGCCGAGGAAGTGACACGGGCGCTCGGCCATCTCTTTCCCACCGATCCGCCGCGCTTCATGGCGAGGACGCCGCACGGCTATCACAATGCGGACACCATCCGCGCCGACCTGCATGCCGCCGGCTTCCACGACGTCGCCATCGAGCCTCTGGATGCCGTGAGCGCAGCTCCGTCGCCGCATGATGCGGCCGCGGCCTATTGCCAGGGCACACCGCTGCGTGCCGAGATCGAGGCGCGCGGCGGCTCGCTGGAGGAGGCGACGCGATACGTGGCGAATGCCATGGGGAAACGGTTCGGGGAAGGCCCGGTGAGTGGCCGCATCCGCGCCCTCGTCGTGGTGGCGGCCTGAATCCGTTCAGACGCGACACGCTGTTGCGAAGGGGGCGTTCAAAAGCTGTCATCCATCCGGCGGTTCGCGTGGTTCGTCTATCCACACGAAATTTTAATGTAAATGAAGCGTAATCCCGACCATTAAAATGGTGCGTATGTGTTGGGGTTGCGCATGCCGGAATATTCGTCCTTCATCCAGTCAGTCCGGATTCGCTATATTTCAGGGTTGCTGATCTTCGCGCTGGCTTCCGCAGGCATCGTGATTGCGCTCGATCGTGTCAATTCCTTTCGCCGTGACATCGATGCGCTGAGCAGCAACCTCGTGGTCTTCACCCGCGATCTGCGCAACGCGACCAGCTTTGCCGAGACGACCGGCACAGCCTGGCGGGCGGAGACACGCGATGCGCTGACCACATCGGCGCGCGGCCATTCGGAGCGCCTGACCGGCGAGATCGAGACGCTGACCGCCCAGCTTGCGGCGATCAAGCCGCGGCTGTCGACCAAGACCGTCAACGAGCTCCAATCCGCTTCCGTCAACGGCGACCTGTTCTGGTCGCCGCGCGACATGGTGCGCAACTTCAACCTGATGTCGATGGCGCAGAAGGTCGACGAGTGGAGCTATCGCGAAATCCGCAACCAGAACGACCTGTTCGCCCAGCCAATGCTGGTCCGCGTCCGCACCGCCATGGACGATGAGCGCCACCTGGCCGACGCCTCCAGCGACAGGCTGCTGCTGTGGGCGAGCGGCATCCTGTTCGCGGCGCTTGCCATCGTCGCCTTCTGGATCTTTCGCCCGATGGAAGTGGCGATCCGCCGCGCCTTTGCCGAATCCGCCGAATCCCTGTTCAAGGCCGAGGCCGCCGACCGCGCCAAGTCGGAATTCCTGGCCAATATGAGCCACGAAATCCGCACGCCGATGAACGGCGTGCTCGGCATGGCCGAACTGCTGGCCAAGACCGATTTGACGGCGCGCCAGAAGACCTTCACCGACGTCATCGTCAAATCCGGCAACGCGCTGCTCACCATCATCAACGACATCCTCGATTTCTCGAAGATCAATGCCGGCCAGCTCACCCTCGACCCCGCTCCCTTCCGTCTCTCCGAGGCAGTCGAGGATGTGGCGACGCTGGTCTCGGCGCGCGTCGCCGAAAAGAACCTCGAACTGATCGTGCGGGTCGACCCGCGCCTGCCGGCCCATGTCGTCGGCGACGCCGGGCGGTTCCGGCAGATCATCACCAACCTGCTCGGCAACGCGGTGAAGTTCACCGAAAAGGGTCATGTGCTGATCGATGTCGGCGGCGAGATCGTCAACGACGTGGTCCAGCTCAAGGTGCGCGTCGAGGACACCGGCATCGGCATACCGGCCGAGAAACTGCAGAACGTGTTCGAAAAATTCGCGCAGGTCGATGGCTCATCGACCCGCCGCCATGAGGGCACAGGACTGGGCCTCGCCATCGCCGCCCGCCTCGTCGACCTGATGGCAGGCAAGATCGGCGTCGAAAGCGAGATCGGTCGCGGCTCGGTATTCTGGTTCGCGGTGCCGCTGCCCGCGCATCAGGCCGCGGCGCGCGACGAGATCGTGCCGGTCGACGTCACCGGCGCGCGCGTGCTGGTCATCGACGACAATCCGGTCAACCGAGAAATCCTGCTCGAGCAGCTCAGGAGCTGGAGCTTCGATTGCGCCGCCGCCGAAAGCGGCGCCGTCGGGCTGGCCTTCCTCGACCGCGCCTTTCAGCTCGGCGCCGCTGTCGACTGCATCATCCTCGACTACCAGATGCCGGGCATGAATGGCGCCGACGTCGCCAGAGCCATTGCTTCCGACAGCCGCCTGTCGGCCATCCCAATCGTTATCCTGACCTCGGTCGACCAGGTCGATTTCGGCAAGATGATCATCGATTTCGGCATTGCCGCGCACCTGACCAAGCCGGCGCGCTCCGCGGTCCTGCTCGGCACCGTCATCTCGGTCGTGCAGAAGGCCCGTTCGCAGGTCGGCAAGGCGCAGTTCGTCCGCGAACCGATCGTGCAGGCTGCCCCGGCAGCACCGCCCGCCTTTACCGTCATCCGCGGCCCGGCGATGCCGGCCGCGATAGTGCCGGAATCGGCAACGACGCCGAACGGACCGATCGACATCCTTATTGCCGAGGACAATGACGTCAACCAGCTGGTGTTCGGCCAGATCCTCAATGGGTTGGGCTTGAGCTACCGCATCGCCGGCAACGGCCGCACCGCGGTCGAGATGTACCGGGCGCTTCGCCCCAAGCTGATCCTGATGGACGTCTCGATGCCGGAAATGAACGGCTATGAAGCGACCCGCGCGATCCGGGCCATGGAGACCTCGACGGGCACGCACATACCGATCATCGGCGTCACCGCGCACGCTCTGAAGGGCGATCGCGACAAGTGCATCGAGGCCGGCATGGACGACTACCTGCCGAAGCCCGTTTCGCCCGACCGCCTCGGCACCAAGATAGGCACCTGGCTCAGCGAGACGGTGGTGGCGAAGACGGCGTAGCCTGCATCCAGGGATGCGTCAGACGACTGCGTCCAGACAATAGCGGCGCATCCAGTCGAGGCTCGTCTCGTCGGAGAGCTTTGCAACGCCGGGGCTAACATCCTCGGCGTCAGGGGTTCGGACCCCCAGGGCTTCGCAGATGCCTAGCAATGTCGCAGCCGGGTTCACGGCAAGGCGCTCATAGCCGACCCGCAGAGGGGAAATGCCTTGCTCCTCGAACCAGATGTTCCAGGCCGCATCATAGGTCTCGAGTTCCGTGACCTCACGTCTGATCCGCTCGAAATCATATTGGGGCTCTTTCGGCGGGGCCACCCTTTCGATCTCGGTGCCGTCAGGAGCGATATGCCAAAGACCGGTCTGCTCGGCTTTGATCAGGGAGACAGCCTGCGCAAGCTTGTCCTCCCGGGAGAGGTGTATGTAGAGAATGCGGCCAAAGGCCTTTTCAAGACGCGCTCTGTCGGATGAAAGCCCTGGGAAAATCTGGTCGAGGATTGCCGAAAGCTCATCCAGATTTTCGCGCATCAAACGAAGGCCGAAGATGCCGGTCCCACCCTTGCCCGCCGCGATCGCCGCGTTGAGATAGGCGACATTGAATTCGCGCTCACTCATCGTGCCGCGATCAGGCACCTTCCACTCTTCGGCCCACTCCGACACATCCTGCCGCCGATAGAATGAGTGCGGATCGCCAGCCGTCTTCGTGGATGCCAGAAGCTTGCACAGCAGCGTGCTTCCGGTCCTCGGCGTGCCGCAGATAATGTATCCATCGAACATGTTACGGCCCATGCTGCTCGTCAAAGGCAGGGCTGTCGCCCCTAGTCAAGATGGCCGCCCCAATAGCTGAAATCTTTGCTGAATGCGACGGGCACATTCCAGCGGCGTGAGGACGCTGGTGTCGACTTCGAGGTCGTAATCTACATTCGCGTGCACGCGCTCATATTGCCAGCGCGCCAGTCCCGGCATGCGGTCGCCGCGCCGAGCTTCCCGCGCTTCCAGGACTTCCAGCGGTGCCATGATGCCGACCAGATGGAGATCGAAAGCCGACAGCAGTTCGAGATAGTCTGATATTTCGCCGTTGCAGAGCACGTCGTCGACGATGAGATTGTTGCCCTGCCCGGCCATGGCGGCGATGGCGTGGCGCATGCCACGCAGGGTTCGCGCGCCAACCGGCCCGGTCCTGATCACCACCGAAGGCTTGCCGTCCCGTTGGATGGTTTCATAGGAAAAACCATCCGTATGGTCCTGCAAGGCGTCGGGCAGCATCGCGATGAAAGTGTCCATCTGCACATGCAGGAAGGGCTCGGCGGTTATTGTCTGCAGGACCCTGGCGATCGAAGACTTGCCCGCACTGCCGACGCCATTGAGCAAAATGATCCTGGCTTTCATCTTCAGACGCCTCTCTCAGGCAGAACATCATGCCGGCAGGGGTCAAATTACCGGTTGCGCACCACCACGCATGCCCCACCGACACTTTGCAATTTCTGGCAGATGACGTTGGCATCGGCGCGCCGGTCGACACCGATCCTGACTGCGTAGATACCGCGCCGGCCGATCGGCGTGCGCACCCGGCTGACCACCGGATCATGCCCGTTGAGCAGGGCCGGGAACCGGCTCCTTACCCTGACCCACTGGCTGATCGCGGCACTGCGGCGAAAATTGCCGGCCACCTGGATGCCCCACGGCTTAATGTTGATCGAGGCCATCGCCACGGTCCGCGACATGATCACCGGCAGCCTGCGGCAGGCGACGGTAAAATCCGTCTTTGCATCGAGCGGCTCGATCTTTCCGGCATAGGCCCGGTCGGTAAACTTGTCGGCCGGCTCGCCCATGATGTCGAAGACATAGCTTTCGGTTTCCATCGGCAGGAAGCCGCCGGAGCTGAGCCAGCGCGACACCCGGCTCTCGCCGGCATTGTAGGCGGCCGCCGCCAGGCCGAGATTGCCGTAGCCGGTTTTCATTTCAGCGAGATATCTAGCCGAGGCCGGGATCGCCTGGTCGATGTCGAAGGAATTGGCCAGTCCGCGCATCTTGGCGGTGCCCGGCATGAACTGGGCGATGCCTTCGGCGCCGACCGGACTGATGGCGTTGGGATCGAAACGGCTTTCCTTCCAGATCAGCCGGGCGAAGAAATCCCGGGGCAGGCCATTCTGATCGGCATGGGCCTGGATCAGGGTGCAGACCCTGTCGATCAGCCGCTGTTTGGCGGATTGCGGCGGATCCGCCTGGGCCAGCGTCGACCAGACCAGCCCACACAGTAGGATCAGCGTCGCCCAGAGGAAACGCTGCATCTGATCTACTCGGCCGCGGCTTTGCCGCGACCAAACCGTTGCTCGATATAGTCTGCGACCATTTTCTCGAAATCCGCCGCGATCGACGGCCCGCGCAGCGTCGCCGCCTTCTTGCCGTCGACGAAGACAGGCGCGGTCGGCGTCTCGCCGGTGCCAGGCAGCGAAATGCCGATGTCGGCATGCTTGGACTCGCCCGGGCCGTTGACGATGCAACCCATCACCGCCACCTTGAGGTTCTCGACGCCGGGATATTTGTCGCGCCACACCGGCATGTTCTTGCGCAGATCCGCCTGGATGTTCTGGGCCAGTTCCTGGAACACGGTCGAGGTCGTGCGGCCGCAGCCGGGGCAAGCGGCAACGATCGGCACGAACTGCCTGAAGCCCATGGTCTGCAGCAATTCCTGCGACACCTGCACCTCACGCGTGCGGTCGCCATTCGGCTCCGGCGTTAGCGAGATGCGGATGGTGTCGCCGATGCCTTGCTGCAGCAGGATGCCCATGGCGGCCGACGAAGCGACGATGCCTTTCGAACCCATGCCGGCCTCGGTGAGGCCGAGATGCAGCGCATGGTTGGAACGGGTGGCGAGTTCGGTATAGACGGCGATCAGGTCCTGCACGCCGCTGACCTTGGCTGACAGGATGATTTTCTCGCGGCCAAGGCCGATCTCTTCCGCCATCTCGGCCGACAGGATCGCCGACTGCACGATCGCCTCGCGCGTCACCTCTTGCGCGGTCAGCGGAAAACCCTTGTCCTGGTTGTCGTCCATCAACCGGGTCAAAAGCTCCTGGTCGAGCGAGCCCCAGTTGACGCCGATGCGCACCGGCTTGTCGTGTTTGATCGCCATCTCGACGATCGCGGCGAACTGCCGGTCCTTCTTGTCCTTGAAGCCGACATTGCCGGGGTTGATGCGATATTTGGCCAGCGCCTCGGCACAGGCCGGATGATCGGCCAAAAGCTTGTGGCCGATATAGTGGAAATCGCCGACCAGCGGCACGTTGATGCCAAGCCGCTGAAGCCGCTCATGAATGCGCGGCACGGCGGCAGCACTCTCGTCGCGATCGACGGTGATGCGCACGATCTCCGAGCCGGCACGGTGGAGTGCTGCAACCTGCGCCACGGTCTGGTCGATATCGGCCGTGTCGGTGTTGGTCATCGACTGCACGACAACGGGTGCGCCGCCGCCGACGACCACGCCGCCGACATCGACGCCGACCGAGGTGCGGCGGGGAAAAGGAGAGGAAAAATATCCGGTCATGCCGGCAGCCTTTTGTCTCTGGAGCCTCGTGCGTCCACTTGGACGCACGAACGCTTCCCGGGGCCGATGCGCTAAAGTCCGGGCATGAGGTGGAGGAGCAAAGATGGCTTGTCAATGGCGACAGGTCGCCACTGGCTGGAATCGACCCGCCGCCAGGGGCCAGAAACAATCGATGATCTGGCGAAAGCTGGCGACGGCCGAAGCGGAAATTGAGCCAGGTGGCAGTCCAGCCTCGGCCGATAGCCCAGTGCTGGAAATCAAAACCCACCGCACCGGCGGCGGGTACCGCCGGGAAAAGAGGCCGCGGATCGTAAGCGGCTAGGTCAGCAGAGCGTCAATGCGTGGTCGGATGTGCCCTCAGTTTTTCAATCGCATCCTTGAGTGCCAGCTTGCGTCGCTTGAGATTCACGATTTCGAGGTCGTCGACCGATGGATGGTTCATCGCGTCATCGATTTCACGTTCGATGTCGCCGTGTTTCCGCTGCAACTCATCAAGATGGGAAGCAAGAGACATGATTGGTTCTCCCTTTCATGGTTTCCTCGATTGCAACCGTCACGGCGCGTCCACCGCAGGTTCGCTTTCTGTGACGGCACGGTGACAGTGTGCCACCTTCCGGCAACGATGTCGAATGATCCGTGGTAGCATTCCACGACAATGTGAAATGTGATATGGGCTGCGCGCCGGTTGCAAAATCCCGCCGGCCCCGCCCAATCAGGCCCATTCTTGGGCGCCGCAGACGTGCAGACGGTAGATAATGTCCGATCAGGAACAGGCTGATATCCGCCTCGAATATTCCCGGCTGAAGCAGGAGCACGCCGATTTCGATGCGGCCATCAACGCGATGATCGCCATGGCCTGCGATCCGCTGCAGATCCAGCGCATGAAGAAGAAAAAGCTGTTCCTCAAGGACCGGCTGATGGCGCTGGAAGACAAGATCATTCCCGACATCATTGCCTGAGGCAGCATTCACTCGTTGGCGCGCTTAGAGCATGATCCCGAAAAGTGGGAACCGGTTTTCGGAAAAGATCATGCTCCAACAAAGAAATAGATCAGGATGACGATTCAATCAAACGTCATCCTGATCTAGGCCGCGATCGAAAGCTTCGCGGCGCGGTTGCGCAGCAGGCCGATGAGTTCGCCGGTCCGCTCCTCGGACGTATCGATGGGGACCACCAGGCACATCGTCGCCTCGACCTTGCCGGGGGCTGAAAACACCGGCGCGGCAAGGCATTTCGTATAAGCATCGACAAGGCCCGAGGTGACGCAATAGCCGGTGACCTGCGCTTTTGCGATGTCGGCGACGAAATCGTCGAGCCGCAGTTTGCGCCCGTCGGGCAGCACAAGATCGTCGTCCGACACCATGCCTTCGATCTCAACCCTCTCCAGCCCCGCCAGAAGCAGCCGCCCCGAGGCCGTCCAGGGCAGCGGTATCTGCAGGCCGGTGGCGGAGCTGATGCGGAACGGCCTGGTGCCGGGACTCGCGTGGACGATCGTGTAACGGCCGCTTTGCAGCATGCACAGTTCTGAGGTCTCGCCGGTCTCGCGTGACAGATTGTCGACCTCCTGGCGCCCCCGCCTCAACAGGTCGTTGCCGCGCACATAGTCCATTCCATAGAGATAGAGCTTCTTGCCGAAATAGACGCGATTGCCGTCGCCTTCCATTTCCAGCAGTCCCGCATCGACCAGCGACCGCACCAGCGTGTAGGTCGTCGAGCGGGGCGCGTTCACGCCCTTGGCAAGGTCGCCAATGCCGATCGCCCGCTGGGTCGTGTGAAGAAACTCCAGAATCTCGAGCACCCGATTGAGCCCCTTTTCACGGGAGCCCGAAATCTTCTCGCCGGCTGAAACTGCCGAGGCATTGCCATCTTGCATTGTCGATTCCTGGTGTTAGTATCTGTCTCGTATAGGATACATGCGTCTCTTGTAAGAGACAAAATCACCGACGCGTGTCTTGCCTGTGCACAAGGGGAACACAACACGAAAGGAGGTCGCCGTGAACGACACATCCGGAAGACGTGATTTTCTGAAATTGGGAATGGCAGGGCTGGCCACGGCTGGCGTGCTGGCAACCGTCGATGCCCAGAAGGCCGCTGCCCAGGCAGCACCCGACAGCTTGCTGCGCACCGTGCTCGATCGCGGCAAGCTGATCGTCGGCACCGGCAGCACCAACGCACCCTGGCACTTCGAGAACGATGCCGGCGAACTCGTCGGCATGGACATCACCATGGGGCGCATTCTCGCCAAGGGCCTTTTCGACGATCCGACCAAGGTCGAATTCGTCATGCAGGATCCGGCTCAGCGCATTCCCAACGTGACCACCAACAAGGTCGACATCACCATCCAGTTCATGACGATGAGCGCCCAGCGCTCGCAGCTGGTCAATTTTTCCCGGCCTTACTATGTCGAGGGCGTCGCCCTGCTGAGCCTTCCGACCGCCGAGAACAAGACCTTCGACAAGCTGCTTGCCGGCGGCGCGGCGACACGCATCTCCATCCTGCAGAATGTCGATGCCGAGGCGCAGGTGCATTCGGTCCTGCCCCAGTGCCAGGTCATGCAGATCGATACCCAGGCCAACGTCCTGCAGGCGCTGGAATCGAAACGCGTCGATGCCGCTGCCGTCGATCTGTCCACGGTGCGCTGGCTTGCCTCGCGCAATCCGGACAAATATTTCGACGCCGGCAAGAGCTGGCTGAGCATGCTTTATGGCGCAGCACTGCGGCAAGGTGACCTCGACTGGCTGACCTTCGTCAACGCGACCTTCACCATCGCCATGTTCGGCCACGAAAACGCACTCTACGATGCCGCCTTCAAGGACTATTTCGGACAGGAGCCGCCGGCGCGCCATCCCGGCTTCCCAGCCATCTGACCTGCATCGGGCGGAAGGGCGCATCCAGCGCCCTTCCGCCTCCGACGGCCCTCGGCACCAAGGCTTGTTGAGATTCAGGTCAGGCCGAGTCGAAAACGGTGGTTTTCGAGAACCGGAGCGGAGCGTACTTAAAGTACGTGAGCACCGGAAGCGCCGAAAACCGGCGTTTGCAGGCCGGCATCACCTGAATATCAACGAGCCTTTAAGGCGGACGCATGGGCTATGCCCTTAATTTCAACCTGATCTGGCGGCACTTCGACAAGCTATGGGGCGGCCTGCTGCTCAGTCTCGAGCTTGCCGTCATATCGATCGCCATTGGCATCGTCATCGGCCTGGTTCTGGCGGTCTGGTATGTGTCTGCCGGACGCATCGTGCGCACAATCATCGCCGCCTATGTCGAATTCATCCGCAACGTGCCGCTGATCCTGCTCGTCTATCTCGTCTTCTACGGCCTGCCGACGGTGGTTGATATCGCCTACAGCGCGCCGACCTCGTTCGTCGTCACGCTGTCGCTCTACAGCGGCGCCTATCTGGTCGAGGTGTTTCGCTCCGGGCTCGAAGCCGTTCCGCGCGGACAGCTGGATGCCGGCAAGGCAATCGGCCTGACGCCATGGCAAAGGCTGCTCAACGTGCGCCTGCCGACCATGCTGCGCATCACGCTGCCGGCACTGTCCAACACCTTCATATCTTTGTTCAAGGACACGTCCGTCGCGTCGGTCATCTCGGTGCCTGAGCTGACCTATGGCGCCCAGTGGATCAACTTCAACACCTTCCGCATCGTCGAGGTCTATCTCGTGGTGACGGCGATGTATCTGGTGACCGGCTACATCATGCTTTTTGCGCTTCGGCTTGTCGAGCGCCGGTTCAGGGCGGCGCGCTGACATGCTCACCCAGATCGCCTATGCCTTGCCTTTCCTCGCCCAGGGCTTTGCCCTGACACTGTGGGTATCCCTGCTGGTCGTGGTGTTTTCCCTGATCGCCGGCGTGATCTTGGGCGTCGGTCTCGTCTATGGCCCCATACCGTTGCAATGGGCCGTGCGCATCTTCAGCGACACCATCCGCGGCATCCCGATCCTCGTGCTCATCTTCTTTGTCTATTACGGCCTGCCGGCCGTCGGGCTTCATCTGCCGTCCTTCTGGGCGGCGGTGCTGGCGCTGACCCTGTTCAAGACGGCGCAGGTCGTCGAATATCTCAGAGGTGCGGTCGGCTCCATTCCGAGAGGGCAATCCGAGGCGGCGATGGCGATCGGACTGACCTTTCGCCAGCGCCTCGCCTACGTCATCTTCCCCCAAGCGTTCAGGCGCTTCCTGCCGCCCTGGATCAATGGCGTCACCGACGCGGTCAAGGGCAGCGCGCTGGTTTCGCTGCTCGGCATCACCGACCTGATGCAGGCCATCAACCAGGTCATCGGCCGCACCTACGAAGCCATGCCGCTCTATATCCTCGGCGCGCTCATCTACTTCGCGGTCAACTACGCGCTTTCGCTGGCCAGCCGGCGGCTAGAGCGGCGTTTCTCCTTCATCCGGGAATAGCAAGATGTCCACCAGTTCGACCAACATCCCGGCCCTTCTCGATGTCACCGATGTTTCCAAATCCTTTGGAACCGTCCAGGTCCTGCGTTCGGTCAGCCTGCAGGTGGCGCGTGGCGAAGTGGTGACGGTCATCGGCCCCTCGGGCAGCGGCAAGACCACACTGCTGCGCTGCGTCAATTTCCTCGAAAGCTATGATAGCGGTTCGATCCGCATCGACGGCAAGGAGGTCGGCTTTCGCGAAACCGGAGCCCGTCAACGCCGCAGCGAACGCGACCTCGCCGCGATGCGTGCCGAGACCAGCATGGTGTTCCAGAGCTTCAACCTCTTTCCGCACCTGACGGCCGCCGGCAACATCATGCTTGGCCTCACCAAGGTGCGCGGCAAGAGCAGTGCGGAGGCCCGCACCATCGCCGAACACTGGCTCGGCCGGGTCGGCCTCGCCCACAAGGCCGACAGCCTGCCCGCCGAACTGTCCGGCGGCCAGCAGCAGCGTGTCGGCATTGCCCGTGCCGTGGCCATGGGGCCGAAGATCCTGCTTCTCGATGAGATAACCTCCGCGCTCGACCCGGAACTGGTCGGCGAGGTGCTCGAGGTTGTGCGCAGCCTGGCCGAGGACGGCATGACCATGGTGATGGTCACGCACGAAATGGCCTTTGCCCGCGATGCCTCGAGCCGCATCATCTTCATGGCCGATGGCGGCGTCAGCGCGGCGGGTCCACCCGCCGAAATCCTGGCGGCGGACACCGACAATGAGCGCCTGCGCACCTTTCTGGCACGCTTCCGCGCCTCGCATTTCTAGAACGGGACAGCCAACGCTGTCGCAAGGAGCCTTCTTTCATGACGCCTTATATCCGGCTCGCCGCGTTGGGCCTGACACTGCCCGAGCCGCCGACCCCGATCGCCAACTTCGTCACCCATGCCGAAAGCGGCCGGCTGATCTTCCTGTCCGGCCAGGGGCCGCTGCGGACCGACGGCACGCTGTTCACCGGCAAGGTGGGAGACGATGTCACCGTCGAGGAGGCCTATGGCCATGCCCGCCTCACCGGCCTCAATCTGCTCGCCGTCATGCACGCGGCCACTGGCGACCTTGGCCGGATCGTGCGCATCGTCAAGCTGCTTGGCTTCGTCAACGCGATACCGACCTTCAGCGACCACCCGAAGGTGGTCAATGGCTGCTCCGACCTGTTCGCCGCTGTGTTCGACAGTATCGGCGGCCATGCCCGCTCGGCGATCGGCGTCGGCTCCTTGCCCGGAAACATCACCGTCGAAATCGAGGCGGTCGTCGAGATCGCCGCCTGACCTCTTGAGAAAATGGGATCGCAGAGATGAAAACCTTTTCCGCCAACGGCTCCAACACCACGATCCGCGAACGGCTCGGCCTTCGCCCGATCATCAACGTCTCCGGCACGATGACCGCGCTCGGCGCGTCGATCATCGTCCCGGAAGCGATCAGCGCCATGGCGGAAATGGCCTCGCAATGGGTGGAGATGGACGATCTGCAGCGTGCCGCAAGCACGATCGTTGCGCGCCTCACCGGCGGCGAGGCGGGTTTCATCACCGCCTGCTGCGCCAGCGGCATCACCATGGCGATCGCCGGCGCGATGACAGGAACCAACCTGCTCGCCATCGAACGCCTGCCGGACGATACAGAGGGCCTCAAATCGGAGGTGATCGTCCAGCTCGGCCACATCGTCAACTATGGCGCGCCGATCGACCAGTCGATCCGGCTGGCGGGCGCCAGGGTCGTGGCGGCCGGCACGGTCAGCGTGACCCAGGATTATCACGTCCGCGACGCGATCCGTGACCGCACGGCGGCGGGCCTCTATGTCGTCGCCCACCACACCGTGCAGTACGGCATGCTGTCGCTGGAGGAATTCTGCGAGATCTGCCACGCCAGGGGCGTCCCGGTGATTGTCGACGCGGCTTCCGAATATGATTTGCGCGGCTTCCTCGCGCGCGGCGCCGACATTGTCATCTACAGCGGACACAAATTCCTGAGCGGGCCGACCAGCGGCATCGTCACCGGGCGCAAGGACCTGGTTCGAGCCGCCTATCTGCAGAACCGCGGCGTCGCGCGCGCCATGAAGGTCGGCAAGGAAAGCATTGCCGGCACCATGGCCGCACTGGAAGCCTGGGAAAAGCGCGACCACGCCGGCATCCGCCAGCGCGAAGAGGCAGCGCTGAACCTGTGGCAAGACGCGTTGAGGGGTTTGCCGGGCATTGTCGCGCAAATCATTCCCGACCCGACGTCCAATCCGCTCGACCGGCTGCAGATTTTCGTCTCGCCCGAGAGCCGGTTCACCGCCGCCGGCCTCGCCTCTGCGCTAGCCGCCGGCTCGCCGCCGATCATCGTGCGCAACCATGAGGTGGAGCGCGGCCATTTCTTCCTCGACCCTTGCAATCTTCATCCCGGCGAGGCCGAGATCGTTGCCGAACGGCTGCGGGCCGTACTAACCGCGGCCGAGCGGCCCGCCGACGCCATGAAGGCTCCGCGCAAGGATTCGTCCGGCGCCTTGCACTGGCCGGATTGAAACACCGGGCGGACCACTGCCTGAAGATGCGCCGGTCGCGATCGGCACGCCATCACGCGACCGTGAACGGCTGGACTCGCGCCAGCCGGGAATAAACCGCTGCCGCCCCGGGTCTCCTCAGTATACGCCGCTCCTGGCGTTGAGGAGACCGATATGACCCATCATCACGACGACGAGAACGGGCACATCAGCCGCCGCCATGCGCTGGAATGCATGATCTGGGCCGGCACCGGCGTGCTGTGGACGATTTCAGGCGGCATACCGGTGTCGCTCAACCTGCTCGGCGAAGCACAAGCTGCCGAAGCCACGGCCACTGGCTTCACCTTCCTGCAGATATCCGACAGCCATATCGGCTTCGACAAGGCGGCCAACCCGCATGCCATCGACACGCTGAAGGAAGCGATGGGCAAGATCCAGGCGCTGCCGCAAAAGCCGGCCTTCATGATCCACACCGGCGACATCACCCATCTTTCCAAGGCCGCACAGTTCGACAATGCGGCTGAGATCATCGGCGGTGCCGGCTTCGACGTGCATTACGTGCCGGGCGAGCACGATCTGATCGACGACGGCAACGGCAAGGCCTATCTCGAGCGCTACGGCAAGGGCACCAAGGGCGCCGGCTGGTATTCGTTCGACCAGAACGGCGTGCATTTCGTGGCGCTGGTCAATGTCGTCAACCTCAAGGCGGGCGGGCTCGGCAATCTTGGCGCCGAACAGCTGGCGTGGCTGGCCGACGATCTGAAGGCGGTCAGCGCCTCGATGCCGATCGTCGTCTTCGCTCACATCCCGCTGTGGGCGGTCTATCCCGAATGGGGTTGGGGCACCGACGACGCGGCACAGGCGCTCGGCCTGCTCAAGCGCTTCGGCTCGGTCACCGTGCTCAACGGCCACATCCACCAGATCATGCAAAAGGTGGAAGGCAACGTCACCTTCCACACCGCGCGCTCGACCGCCTTCCCGCAGCCGGCGCCAGGCACCGCCGCCTCGCCCGGACCGATGACTGTGCCGGCTGGGCAGCTGCGCGGCCTGCTCGGCACCAGCAGCGTCACCGTCAAGCAAGGCGGGCAGGATCTCGCCATCATCGACTCGACGCTGGCTTGAGCCGGAACAGCAAGGGAAATCACCATGCTTTGCATACGCCTTCCGGCCCGGCATATGGCCGCGATCCTCGCCGCCTTCACCTTGACCACGGCAACCTGCCAGCCGCTGCGCGCGGCCGACGCGCCGATGGTCAGAATCGAGAATTTTGCCTTCACGCCGCCGGTGCTGACGGTCAAGCCCGGCACCACCGTGACCTTCAGAAACGACGACGATATTCCGCATCTGGTCGTCGCCAACGATTCCTCCTTCCGCTCCAAGGCGCTTGACACCGGTGACACTTATGAATTCACCTTCACCAAAGCAGGCGACTTTGCCTATTTCTGCGGGCTTCACCCGCATATGCAGGGCAAAATCACCGTCGCTCCCTGAGCGGGCGCGGCAAATCCTGCCCGGAGTGCCGGATCATGGTGCTGACTTGAGCGAAAAGGCCTTGGCCGAGCGCTTCGGCGAGGTGGTGCTGCCCCATCTCGGTGATGCGCTTGCGCTCGCCCGCTGGCTGACCGGCAACGCCGCCGACGCCGAGGATGTGGTGCAGGAAGCCTGCGTGAAGGCGCATGCCGGCATATCAGGCTATGCCGGCGGCAATGCCCGCGCCTGGCTGCTGACCATCGTGCGCAACACCGCCTACACCTGGATGTCGCGCAACCGGCCGCGCGGCATGCTCGCCGTCGGCGACCTCGGCGATCTCGACGAGATGGCGGCAGCGCACGGCACCAGCCTGCCCGAAGAGGACGGACCGGAAGCGAGCCTGATCGCCAGGGCCGATGCTGCAGCCCTGGAAGTGGCGATCGCAGCACTACCGCAGCCGTTCCGCGAGACGCTGGTGCTGCGCGACATCAACGGCCTCAGCTACCGCGAGATCGCGGCCATGCTGGGAGTACCGATGGGCACCGTGATGTCGCGGTTGGCCCGCGCCCGCGGCCTGCTTGTATCTGCACTGGGGAGAGCGCCATGACCATGCATGACGACGGACTGCCCAACGATCCCGAGGGTATCAGGCTGATGATCCATGCCCTCATCGATGGCGAACTCGACGCGGCGGCCGCACTCGCGGTGGAGCGGCGCATCGCCGCCGACCCGCAGCTTGCCGCCGAACATGCCCGCATCATTGCCTTGCGGGGCGCACTCGGCCGTTTGCCGCGCCCCGATGTCAGCGATGCCTTTCGGGCACGCATCGCGGCGATTGGTGCGACAGCCACGGCACATCCGGCGCAAGACGTGCCGGCGCAGGACGAAGCGGCCGGGCCGCAGCGGGGCACGCCGTCGCCACAACCGGGATTGATCGCGGGTGCACCCGTCGGGGGCGGCCAGAGACGAAACGCCGAGACACGTCCGTCCCAGGCGCGGGCGCTGCCGAGGGCGCGCCGCTTCGGCTCGTTCGATTGGCGTGCGCTGGCGGCGTCGATCGTGGTCAGTGCGGTGCTGGCCAGCGGAGCGACGCAGTGGGTGATGGTCGACAACGCGTCCGATAGTTTCGCAGCTGGAGTCGCCAGCGGCCATCGCCGCAGCCTGCTTGCCGCCAGCCCGATCGACATCGTCTCGTCCGACCGCCACACGGTCAAGCCGTGGCTCGACGCCCGGATCGGCGTGTCGCCGCCGGCGCCCGACCTTGCGCAGGACGGCTATGCGCTCATCGGCGGCCGGGTCGAGGTGATATCAGATCGACCGGTGCCGGCGCTGGTCTATCGCCACCGCGAGCACCTGATCACGCTGGTCGCCGAACCGCAGCAGGGCGGCGGCCTCACCGCGCCGGCTGATCTCTCGTCGGGCGGCTTCTCGCTGGTGCACTGGAGCGACGGCGCCTTCTCCTACTGGGCGATCTCCGACATGGAGCGGCCCGAACTCGACGACTTCGTCGCCCGCTTCCGCAAGGCGGCTGTTTAGGCCGATTTCAGTCTCACCAAGCCGCTGCGGTGGCCACCTATCCTTGCGGCTTCGCGCGAATTCCGCTAAGGCGCGCCTTTGTCGCCGGGGAACACAGACTTGGACGATCAACGCGCCGACGTCGCCATCATCATGGGCAGCCAGTCCGACTGGGCGACGATGCGCCATGCCGCCGAAACGCTGGAAGCACTCGGCATCCCGCACAAGCGGCTGATCATCTCCGCGCATCGCACGCCAGACCGGCTCTATGAGTTCGCCAAGGGCGCCAAGGCGGCCGGCTACCAGGTGATCATCGCCGGCGCCGGCGGCGCCGCGCATTTGCCCGGCATGACGGCGGCGATGACGCCGTTGCCGGTGTTCGGCGTGCCGGTGGAATCGAAGGCGCTGTCCGGGCAGGATTCGCTGCTGTCCATTGTCCAGATGCCGGCCGGCATTCCCGTGGGAACGCTGGCCATCGGCAAGGCCGGCGCCGCCAACGCAGCCCTTCTGGCGGCTGCCGTGCTGGCGCTGAACGATGACAGCCTTGCCGTCCGTCTGGATGCCTGGCGCGCCGCGCAGACCGCCAAGGTCGCGACCGAACCGACGGATACACCGTGAGCCTGCCCGCCGGATCGACCATCGGCATCATTGGCGGCGGCCAGCTCGGCCGCATGCTGGCTGTTGCTGCCGCCCGCCTCGGCTACCGCACCGTGGTGCTGGAGCCGCAAGCGGATTGCCCGGCGGCACAGGTCGCCAACCGTCAGATAACGGCTGCCTATGACGACAAGGCTGCCCTTGCCGAACTGGCGGCGTCGAGTTCCGTCGTCACCTACGAGTTCGAGAACGTGCCGGTCGCGGCGGCAAAAGCGCTGGTCGCCAAGGTTCCGGTCTATCCGCCGGCGCGCGCGCTGGAAGTGGCGCAGGACCGGGTGAGCGAAAAGACATTTCTCAATGGCATCGGCGTTGCCACCGCGGATTTCCATGCCGTCGACAATGATGACCAGTTGACGGCGGCGCTGAAGGCGTTCGGTGGCAGCGGCATCCTGAAGACGCGCCGCATGGGCTATGACGGCAAGGGCCAGCGCGTCTTCCGCCACATGGAAGCCGGCGGTTTTGCCGGCACCTGCGAGGCTATGGGCAACGTGCCGCTGATCCTGGAGTCCTTCGTGCCGTTCGAGCGCGAGATATCGGTGATCGCAGCGCGTGGGCCGGACGGCGCGGTCGTCGCCTACGATCCGGCCGAGAATGTCCACCGCAACGGCATTCTCCATACGTCGACCTTGCCGGCCCGCGTAAGGCCCGAAACGGCGCAAGCCGCACGAGCCGCGGCATCGAAGATCCTGTCGGCGCTGGACTATGTCGGCGTCATCGGTGTCGAGTTCTTCGTGCTGCCCGATGGCTCGCTGCTGGCCAACGAGATCGCGCCGCGCGTCCACAATTCCGGCCACTGGACGGAAGCCGCCTGCATCGTTTCACAGTTCGAGCAGCACATCCGCGCTGTCGCCGGCCTGCCGCTCGGCAGCCCGGACCGCCATTCCGACTGCGTGATGGAGAACCTGATCGGCGACGATGTGCTGCGTGTCCCGGAGCTTCTCGCCGAGCCCGACCTGATGCTGCATCTCTATGGCAAGGCCGAGGCGCGCCCCGGCCGCAAGATGGGTCATTTCACCCGGATCAGCCGTCGCGTCTAACCTGAGAGGCGCGCTTACTGCAAATCGTCGCTCTCGTCCTCGTCGGGACTGACGCAGCTCACATCGCCTTCCTCGCAATTGGCCGCGGCGGCGAGCTGCTTGATGCGATCATTGGTCAATCTGGTCAGGCACTGCGAAACCTCCATCGAATGGATGGAACCGCCGTCGCTGGCGGCGGTGGAATGCGCGCACTCGGCATCGCGAAAGGTGATCCAGGCGCGTTGCGCCACCTGCAGCAATCGCTTGCCGCCGGCATCATCCGAGCTGATGAGCTCCTGATAGGCCGTGTTGAGCCTGGCGTCGGCCGCCTGGTAATCCTCGCCGGCGCAGATGTTCATCATCTGCTGGCTGTCGTCGCTGCGGTCGCATTCCTGCGCATGGGCAACCGAGGCTCCCGCCAGCAGGACAAGGCAGGCGGACAGGAACATTCGGCGCATGGTCATCTCCAAATCACTTCGCGGCAGCCGCATCATCCCAGCCGGCCAGAGGCCGCGCAATGCCGCGAGGCCGACTTGGCGGATATTTGATGATAGGGATGATTCACATCCGCTATGGAGCACGCTTGCGGTTGACACGGACAAGGCTCCTCGTTTATGAGCCACCCACAGTTCAAAGGCGCGTCTTCTGGCGCGCCTTAAGATTTCGACCCGGACCGGGTCCACACCGACAGGCAAGACCATGAAGATCAAGAATTCGCTCAAGGCGCTGAAGGCGCGTCACCGCGACAACCAGCTGGTTCGCCGCAAGGGCCGCGTCTACATCATCAACAAGACCGCCCCGCGCTACAAGGCACGCCAGGGCTGAGGTTTTCGGCCGGAGGCGCGTTGCCTCCGCCCAATTGATGCTTGCTGCCGGCCTGCCGGCCTTTTCACGCCAAATTCAGTTTGACGTTCCGCCGCCCGGGACTAGAGTCCGGCGATGCGGATTCTTTTTGCATTTTTGACATCTCTGCTTGTTTCCGGGGTCATTTATGGCCCGGCATGGGCGGATGATGCTGTCGTGCCGCCGGCCACCCAGGACGCGCCGCCGGTGGCAACGACGAAACAGGCCCGTCTCGACCAGCTGTTCAGCGACCTGAAACGCGAGCGCAACGAAAAGGCTGCCGAGCGCATTGCCGGCAACATCTGGAATGAGTGGTCGCAATCCGGCAGCGCCTCGATCGACCTGATGATGCAATGGTCGCAAAAGGCCGTCGAAGGCCAGAAGTTCGACGTCGCGCTCGATTTCCTCGACCAGGTGGTGACCTTGCAGCCGACCTATGCCGAAGGCTGGAACCGGCGCGCCACGGTGCATTTCATGATGAAGAACTACGGTAAGTCGATGTCCGACATCGACCATACGCTGCAGCTCGAGCCACGCCATTTCGGTGCGCTGTCCGGCCTGGCGCAGATCATGGCGCTGACCGGCCACAAGCAATCGGCGCTCGAGGCGTGGCAGAAGGTGCTGGCCATCTATCCGATGATGCGCAGCGCCCAGGACCAGGTCGGCACGATTTCGGAAGAGCTTGCCGGCGAGGGAATTTAAGGGAATAGGCAGCAGGGATTAGGCAGTAGGTGCAGATCGCGCTGCGGAACACACATGCCTACTGCCTACTGCCTACTGCCTACTGCCCCACAACTTATCCCCCTCCACCCCCGTATATCTCCCCATGAACCTCATCTACGCCGTCCTCGCCTTCCTGATGGCGCTTGTGTTTTGCCTGGTTGGCGTCACCCGCGTCGGCTCATGGCTGATCGAGCGCCGCAATCCGCCGATCGGCGAATTCGCTGACATCAACGGCGCCCGCATCCACT
This sequence comes from Mesorhizobium loti, assembly GCA_014189435.1. NCBI lineage: Bacteria > Pseudomonadati > Pseudomonadota > Alphaproteobacteria > Hyphomicrobiales > Phyllobacteriaceae > Mesorhizobium > Mesorhizobium loti. Next base: position 6,796,037 of record CP050293.1, on the reverse strand, counting down.
ATGTCCATGTTCCGGCACCCGCCAATGCCGAGTTGCCGCCGATCGTCTTCATCCACGGCGCCAGCGCCAATCTCAGGGATCAGATGCTGCCGCTGCGTCCCTTGCTCGAAGGGCGCGCCGAAATGCTGTTCTTCGACCGGCCAGGTCACGGCTGGTCGGGGCGCGGCCCCGGCAACAACGAAGACCCGTCGGCGCAGGCCAACACCATTGCCGCGCTGATGGACCGTCTCGGCATGAAGAAAGCTGTCATCGTCGGCCATTCCTTCGGCGGCGCGGTGACATCAGCCTTTGGCCGCGAGCATCCCGACAAGACACTCGGCCTGGTCTTCCTCGCACCCGCGACCCACCCATGGCCGGGCGGCGCAACGTCCTGGTACTACAATCTGACCACCACGCCGGTGGTCGGCTGGTTGTTTTCCGAAACGCTGACCTACCCGGCAGGAACGCTGCAGATGGCAGACGCCACCACCTGCGTCTTTGCGCCAAACAAGGTGCCGGACAACTATGCCGGCGAGGCTTCTATACCCCTGGTGCTCAGGCCCAAAGCCTTTCGCGCCAACGCCACCGATGTCGCGGGGCTTTACCGCTATGCACTCGACGCCTCGCCGCACTACCGCGAGATCAAGGCGCCGACAATTGTCATCTCCGGTGACCGCGACAAGGTGGTCTATGCCACGATCCATTCGGTCGGCCTGGTGCGCGATATCCCCGGTGCCGAACTGGTCTGGGTGCACAATCTCGGCCACAAGCCGGACTGGATCGCATCCGATCTCGTTGTCGGCGCGATCGGAAAGATCGCCGGCAGGGATATCGACCTGCAGGCGATGGCGAAGGCGGTGGAAGCACGCATTGCCCACGACGCCTTCGGTGCCGGCAAATGCGCCGACCTCAAGGTGCCGGCCGCCGAACTGGCGCCGACCTAGAGGGTTAGTGGCTGGCTTGCGTGTCCGACCCGATATAAGCGATGCGCAGCATGTTGGTCGAACCCGGCGTTCTCAACGGTACGCCGGCGGTGATGATGACGCGGTCGCCCGGCTTGCCGAAGCCTTCGTCGAAGGCGATGCGGCAGGCGCGGTTGACCATGTCGTCAAGATCGCTTGCATCCGGTGAGACGACGCAATGCGTGCCCCACAGCAGCGATAGCCGTCGCGCCGTGTTGAGGATCGGCGATAGCGCGATGATCGGCACTTGCGGCCGCTCACGGGCGGCGCGCAGGCCTGTAGTGCCGGACGCCGTGTAGGTGATGATCGCCGACAGCTTCAGTGTTTCGGCGATCTCGCGCGCGGCCAGCGAAATGGCATCGGCGCCGGTCGCTTCCGGCTCGGAGCGCTGGGCATTGATGATGCCGGCATAGGTCGGATCGGTTTCGACCTTGGTGGCGATACGGTTCATCATCGCCACCGCTTCGACGGGATAGGCGCCGGCTGCGGATTCCGCCGACAGCATGATGGCGTCCGCGCCTTCGAAGACGGCGATCGAGACATCGGACACCTCGGCGCGGGTCGGCACCGGTGCCGTGATCATCGATTCCAGCATCTGCGTTGCAACCACCACCGGCTTGCCGGCGCGGCGCGCGGCGCGCGTGATCTGCTTCTGGATGCCGGGCACTGCCTCGAGTGGCATCTCGACGCCGAGATCGCCGCGGGCGACCATCAGCGCGTCGGACAGTTCGATGATCTCGGCCAGCCTGGCAACGGCCTGCGGCTTTTCGATCTTGGCCATGATCAGCGCCCGGCCGCGCGCGATCTTGCGCGCCTCAGCCAGATCCTCCGGTCGCTGCACGAAGGACAGCGCGACCCAGTCGACGCCTGTGGCCAGCACGGCATCGAGATCCTTGCGGTCCTTCTCGGTCAGCGCACCGACCGGCAGGTCGGTGTCGGGAAGGCTGACGCCTTTCTTGTCGGAAATCGTGGTGCCGGCGACGACGGTGCAGACGATCGACTTGCCGTCGCTCTTCACCGCCTTCAGCTCGAGCTTGCCGTCGTCGATCAGCAGGCGGTGACCGGCTTCGACCGAGCTCAGGATTTCCGGATGCGGCAGATAGACCCTGGTCGAGGTGCCTGGCTCGGGATTGTCGTCGAGCGTGAAGGTCTGGCCTTGCGTCAGCACTTCCTTGCCATTTGCGAACTTGCCGACGCGCAGCTTGGGACCTTGCAGGTCGGCCAGGATGCCGATCGGCCGGCCGACCGCTTCCTCGACGGCGCGGATGCGCCCGACCAGCGTGCGCATCAATTCGTGATCGGTATGGCTCATATTGATGCGGAACACATCGGCGCCCGCTTCGAACAATTTCTTCAGCATCTCCTCCGACGAGGAGGCCGGACCGATGGTGGCGAGGATCTTGACCTTGCGGCTGCGTCTCATTGACTGTTTGTTCCCGGGGCGGCTGGAGCGCCTCCCGTTGTGGACTCATCGGTCAGCTGGACCATCCAGCTTGCCTGCTCGCCCGTGTCATATTCCTGGAATCCGGCGCGCTGGAAGCCCCGGGCGACGCAGTCGGTTACGCCGGCGATCTTGAACTCTTTTTCAGCCACGCACATGTTGATCGGGCCGTCCCAGCGTCCACCGCGCTCGGCGTCTTCTGCATAAAGATAGTAAAACCTTGATGACAGCGGCCCTTCGATCAGCGTCTTGCAGCTCGATCCCTCGATGTGCCACCAGCCCTCGGTGATCCAGCCGGCTTTGGCACGATAGCCGATACCGACGCCAACCAGGTTCTGCGTGGCGTTGCAGACGCGGAAATCGGCACGCGCCGGCGAGGCCATGACCAGCGCCGACAGGCTGACCGCAAGGCTCAGGAGCGGCATGGCAAAGGCAGAGCGCATGCGCTGCCCGCCGGCGGAACTCATCCGAAAACCCCTCAAGAACCACATCAGCATCTCTCTGCGCCCCTTTTCGGAAAAGTCCGGGCGCATGTCAACGCACCGTTTTGTTCAATTCCAATCGATTTAGAAAGGCTCCGGCGCACAATTCGCCGACTTCTGCCAGATTTCCCGGGAAACCTTGGCCAAACAACGGCATTGCGCAAGCGTCGCCTTCGTGGAATGACGATAGCACCCTCCCCGGAAGCCAGCGAACAGACCATTTCCCGCCAATGACCCGATCCACAGTTTTCGCGCCTTTCGATGTTGTCGAAGGCGACCGCAAGCGAGGCATCGTGCTGTTGGGCGATCATGCCCGCCGAGACCTGCCCGACGACTATGGCAGCCTCGGCCTGCCCTCAGCGGAACTCGAGCGCCACATCGCCTATGACATCGGCGTCGAGACGGTGACGCGCGAGCTTGCCGCCCTGCTTGGCGTGCCGGCGGTGCTCGCCAATTTTTCGCGGCTGCTGATCGATCCCAACCGTGGCGAAGACGATCCGACGCTCATTCGCCAGCTCTATGACGGCACCGTCGTGCCCGGGAATTACCCCATCGCTCCCGAGGAGCGCGAAAGGCGGCTCGACCGCTTCTACCGGCCCTATCACGATGCGGTCGGCGCCATGATTGCCTCGGTCGCTCAGGCCTCGGCACAAGCGCCCTTCATCTTCTCGGTGCATTCCTTCACCCCTGCCATGCAAGGCATCAAGCGACCCTGGCATGTCGGCATCCTGTGGGACCTCGACGACCGGGTGGCGCGGCCGCTGATCGACATGCTGGCCGCCGACAACAATCTCGTTGTCGGCGACAACGAGCCCTATGACGGCGCGCTGCGTGGCGACACCATGTACAAGCACGCCATCGTCAACGGTTTCGCCCATGCGCTGATCGAGATCCGCCAGGACCTGATATCAGACCAGAAGGGTGCGCTCGCCTGGGCCGAACGGTTGGCGCCGATCGTTGACGCCATCGACCGCCGTCCCGATATACATGTGGTCAAGCAATTCGGCTCCCGCACCGGGCCGGTATGACGGAGGCTGTGACCATGACCGAACTCAGTGACGAGCAGCAACGCGATTTCGAGGCCGCCGCCTTTCGGCGGCTGGTCGAGCATCTGCGCGAGCGTAACGACGTGCAGAACATCGACCTGATGAACCTCGCCGGCTTCTGCCGCAACTGCTTGTCGAACTGGTATCGCGAGGCAGCGAATGCCGACGGCGTCGACCTCAGCAAGGACCAGTCGCGCGAGATCGTCTACGGCATGCCTTATGCGCAGTGGCAGGCGCTCAACCAGACCGAGGCGTCCGACGCCAAGAAGGCCGAGTTCGAGGCAAGGCGCCCCAAGGACCATTAGCGAGCCTGATACGGCGAGCGGCCTCCGGCCACGGTATCTGCGATAGGCGAGGCTCTCCGACTTCGTCATCCTAGGGTGGAGCAGTCGCGAAGCGACGTCGCGGAAACCCTAGGATCCATGCCGCGACGGTCGCCAAGAGCACAGCGGCTCAGAATGAAGGTCGCGCTCACCGGAGCTGGCTTTGCACCGTAGCATCGCTCAGAAGTCGCGGCATGGATCCTCGGGTCTGCGCCGCGTCGCTACGCTCCTTGCTCCGCCCGTGGATGACGAAGAGAGAAGCGTTTCCGCTACTCTCCAACGTAGGTAAGTCCGCACGAACGACACGGTCTCATTTCTCCCTTTGGTCCAACCACTTTCACAAAACCGGCGCTTGACTGAAAATTGAATCGATCTAATTTGCCCCGCGAGGCCATTTTCTGAGCGGATTCGCTTTATGAACGCATCGAACGCCATGCAGACCGCCATTCGCGGACGATGGGCCGTTGCGGCCATTTTTCTCGCCAACGGCTTCCTGACCGGTAGCTGGGCTCCGCAGATCCCGGTGTTCCTGACCCGGCTCGACATTTCGAAATTCACGCTCGGCCTGCTGATCCTGCTGTTCGGCGCCGGCGCGATCGCCGCCATGACCTGGTGTGGTCATCTGATCTCGAAGCACGGTTCGCGCACCGTGCTTCGCTGGTCCGGCCTTTGCGGCAGCGTTGGCCTGCTGGTCGTGGCGCTGGCGCCCAATGTTCCGCTGGCCGCCGTTGCCATGTTCATCTTCGGCGGCTCGATCGGCGGCATGGATGTCGCCATGAATGCCAATGCGGTGGTGGTGGAACGGCGGCTCTCCCGCGCCGTCATGTCCTCGTCGCACGGCTTCTGGAGCCTCGGCGGGTTCGCCGGCGGCGGCATTGGCGGCTTCGCCATCCAGCACTACGGGCACCTCGCCCACGCGGCAGCGGTAACAGCGGTCGCCTTCACGGTGATCGCGGTGGCGGTCCGCCATCTGGTCGCCGAAGACCGACCGCAGGTGGCCGAGCATCAAAAATTCGCATTGCCGGCCAACCCGCTGGTCTATCTCGTCGGCTTGATGGCGCTGCTGACGATGGTCTCCGAAGGCACGGTGCTGGACTGGGCGGCACTGTATCTGCGCCAGGAGCTCGGCGCCGACCTTGCCGTTGCGGGTCTTGCCTATGCCGGCTTTTCCGGAGTCATGGCGATCGTGCGCTTTTTTGGCGACGGTGTGCGCAACCGCTTCGGCGCGGTAACGACGCTTCGCGGCTCGGCCATAGTCGCCGCCGCCGGCATGCTGGCGGCCGGGCTGTCGCCCTCGCCCTGGCTTGCCATAGCAGCCTTCGCCTTTTGCGGCTTCGGCATCGCCAACATGGTGCCGATCATCTTTTCGGCCGGCGGCAACCAGGAAGGCATGTCGTCGGGCACCGGCATGAGCGTGGTCACCACCATCGGCTACTCCGGTATACTGGTGGCGCCGTCGGCGATCGGCTTCGTTGCCGAGCATTCCAGCTTCGGTCCGATCTTCGTTGCCTTGTCGGGGTTGCTGGTCATCGTGTTTCTGATGGCCGGGCTCGCTCACCGAGCCGAATTCGCGGCAGCACCCGCGGAATAGCGTTTCAGCTCCTCGTAGAGAAAATCCACTACCCGGCGGATGCGCACGCTGGTGCGCACGTCGCGGTGCATGGCCAGCCACACCGGCAGGACAGGCAAAGGCAGGCCGGGCAGCAATTTCTCCACCGATGGGTCACGGTCGACCAGCGGCTCCTGGCCGAGGCCGATGCCGTTTCCCGCCCGCACCGCCTCCCACAAAACGATCTGGTTGTCGGCCCTGAAGCGAAAACTGCTCCGGGTGACAGGAATGCCATACTGGGTGAAGCCTCTGATGATCTCGTCGCTGCGGTCGAAGCCGACCAGATCGTGGTCGACAAGGTCGGCGGGCTTCAGCGGGTGGCCGCGCCTGTCGAGATAGGACCTGGCGGCGCAGGCGCAGAGCTTGATGTCGCAGACCTTGCGCGCCGTCAGCTCATTCTGCGCCGGCTTGACCATGCGGATGGCGATATCCGCATCGCGCCGCAACAGGTTCTCGACCTGGTTGGAAGCAACGATCTCGACCTCGATGCCGGGCTCCTCGATCCCCAGCCGCATCATCATCTCGGGCAGCACATAGGCTGCCACCACCTCGCTGGCGGCAATGCGCACCGTGCCTTCGATGGCCTCGACCGACCCCAGCGCCAACAGTGAGAAGGCGCTCGCCTGCTCGCTGACCGCCTTGCCGCGTTCGAACAGCGTGCTGCCGGCCTCCGTCAGCTCATAGCCGCGCCGCCCACGCCGGAACAGCGTGATATCCAGTGCCTGTTCGAGCTCGCCGATGTGACGGCCAAGTGTCGGCTGGCTGGCCGAGAGCTTTCGCGCGGCGGCCGACAAACTGCCGGTTTCCGCCACGGTGACGAAGCTTTTGATCAGGTTCCAGTCGATTTCAGCCATTCAATAATGAATATCGAAACCCCGTTCATAGTCAATTTCCATTCGTATTCGTAGCGACGATATTCCCGATGCAGACACCAACACGGACTGCAGCCACCAACCAGGAGAACATGAAATGGCCAAGATCGCCCTCATCGCCGCCGCCATCCTCATTTCCGCCAGCACCGCTTTTGCCGGCAGCGACAAGTTCGGCTCGAACAATGCCAGCCAGCCGGCTGTCACCAGCACCGACAACACCAACACAAGTTCGATCGAGAAGATGGACGCGACCGCCAAGAAGCCGGTCGCCCAGGGCAGCAACCGCGAACTCTTCGGCAACCGCTGATCCCGATCGCGCTTGTCGCTGATCCCGATCGCGCTTGTCGCGGATCGGGCCTCCCGGGCCGACCATGAAAATTCCAGATCAGGAGTACTCGAAATGACCAAGATCGCAATTCTGGGTGCCAATGGCCGGCTCGGCCGCGTTGTCGCCAAGGCCTTCATCGATGCCGGCTATGATGTCCGGGCAATCACCCGCAGCGGCAAGGTGCCGGATGAACTCAAGGGGGCCACCGCCGTCGCCGGCGACGCGCTCGACCGCGAGGGGCTGATCCGTGCCACGCAAGGCGTCGACATCATCTTCAACGGCCTCAACCCGATCTACACCGACTGGGGCAAATGCCTGCCGATGGCCGAGAACGTCATGGCCGCCTGCCATGCGAACGGCACGCTGCATCTCTTCCCCGGCACCGTCTACAATTACGGATCGCCGATGCCGGCGGTGATATCAGAAGACACACCTTTCCACCCGACCACGCAAAAGGGCCGCATCCGCTGCGCCATGGAGGAGTTGTTTCGCCGCGAGGCCGAAGCCGGCCGGGTCCGCACCATTCTGCTGCGGGCCGGCGACTTCTTCGGCGGCACCGGCAGCGGATCGTGGTTCGATCTGGTCGTCGCCGCCAAGATCAACAAGGGCATCTATACCGCGCCCGGCCCGGTCGACCTGGTGCATGAATGGGCCTATCTGCCGGACTTCGCTGTTGGCTTCGTCGCGCTGGCGCGCAATCTGGACAAGCTCGGCTTCTATGAAGCGCTGAACTTCCCGGGCCACGCGGTCACCGATCCGCAGATCAAGGCCGCTGCCGAGAAGGCTGTTGGTCGTCCGCTCAAGATGACCTCGATGCCCTGGTGGGTGCTGCGCGCCGGCAGCCCGTTCGTGGCGATGTGGCGCGAGATCGTGTCGATGTCCTATCTGCGCTTCGAGCCGCATCAGCTGGTTTCGACGCGGCTGCAAGGCATCATCGGCGAGATCCCGCATACGCCGCTGGATCAGGCGGTCATTGAAGCTCTCGAGGATATCGGCGTCGCCACAGTGAATAGCGTTGCGAAAGCTGCCTGATTTGTGACGTCGGCGGGCACTGCTACGGCTCGCCCCCCCGTTTCTCCGCAAACCGAAAAGTCTCTTTACGGACTGACAGGCAGCTCAAAGCCGCCCCATCAACAGCAACACCAGAAGCACGACCAGCACCACGCCGACACTGCCCGACGGCCCATAACCCCAGGAGCGCGAATGCGGCCAGGCCGGCATCGCGCCGATGAGGACAAGGATCAGGACGATAATGAGAATGGTGGTGATCGGCATGAGAAATTCCCCGCATTGACGTTTTGCTCAGGGACAATGCAAAAGGCCGCCCGGTTGTTCCGGGCGGCCTTTGCCATTCAAATCGGGAAGCCTGCCTATTCGGCTGCTTTTGGAAAGGCGATCGCCGGCTCGGCGCCCGCATCCCGGCCTGGCGTTTCGGTCGACGAAACCGTGCCTTTGCCGCGCCGGAACACCCGGCGGAAAAACGCGTAGAAGCGGCTGTCCTTGCTGCGCGTGAAGATCATCAGCATCGACGGCGTCACCACCAGCGTCAGCAGTGTGGCAAAGGACAGACCGAAGACGATCGCCGACGACAGCGAAATCCACCATTGCGTCGACGGCGCATTGATCGTCGTCTCGTGATGGAAGATTTCGAGACCGAGGCCAAAGGCGATCGGCAGCACACCAAGGATCGCCGACACCGCCGTCAGCACGACCGGGCGGGCGCGCTCGCGGCAGGTCTGCAGCACCGCGTCCATCTTGTCCCAGCCTTCTTCGCGCAGCCGGTCATAGGTGTCGATCAGCACGATGTTGTTGTTGACCACCACGCCGGCCAGCGCGATGACGCCGATGCCCGACATGACGATGCCGAACGCCTCTCCCGTCAACAGCAGCCCCAGGAACACGCCGATCGTCGCCATGACAACGCAGGACAGCACCATCAGCACACTCGTGAATTTGTTGAACTGCATCAGAAGCACGAGGAAGATCAGGAAGATCGCGGCCCCGAAGGCCTTGCCGAGGAAGGCGCTGGCCTCGGCGCTGTCCTCGTTCGAACCAGCCAGCTTCCAGCGCGTGCCGCTGTCCAGCTTCATATCGGTGACCGCCTGGGTGACCTCCTGTTGCACGGCCGCAACCTGCGCACCGGCCGTGACATTGGCCTGCACCACCACGGTGCGTGCGCCATCGATGCGGTTGAGGACGCCGACGCTGGGCTTCGCCTTGCGCACGACGAAGTTCGAGATCGGCACCGAGCCTTGCGAGGTCTGCACCCGCAGTTCGTCGAGCGTCGACAGCGTGCGCCGGTCTTCCGGCAGGCGCAGCCTGATGTCGACCGCCTTGTCGGCGCCGGCCGGGCGGTATTCGCTCAGCTTCAGGCCGTTGGTCACCAACTGCACGACCGTTCCGACCGCGGTCGGGCTGATGCCGTACTGTGCTGCCTTGGCGCGGTCGACTTCCAGCGCCCAGTCGACACCGGGCGGCGGCAGGCCGTCGGAGACGTCGATGACGCCAGGCACCTTGGCGATGCGCGCCGCCACGGCGCGGGCGTTCTCGTCCAGGCCGGCCGGATCGATGGCCGAAAGCCTGATCTGGATAGCCTTGCCGGTGGGCGGGCCGGCCTCCGGCACGCGGACCTCGACATCGACGCCGGGAATGCCAGCCATGACGCCACGCAACTCGTCCAGGATATGGTTTGCCGATTTGCGCTCGCGCCAGTCGACAAATTCATACTGGATGACGCCGACAACGTCTTCCGGAACGTCCTGGCCGCCGCCTTGCGTCTTGCCGACACGGGTGTAGACGGATTTGACGCCAGGCCAGCCGAGCAGCCGGTTTTCGGCGATCTTGGTCGCGGTGTCCATTTCGGCCAGCGAAAGATTGCCGCGTGCGTGCACGTAGAGCAGGCCATAGTCGGGCTCGACACTGGGGAAGAACTCGACACCGGCGCCATATTTCGAATAGGCGTAGCCGACGCCGAACAGCAGCGCGACGGTCAGCAGAACCACGGTGATCGGGAACCGCACCGCCTGCTTGACGATGGCCATGTACCAGCCGTCGCGATTGTCGTCCTCATGGTGCTGCGGCGCCTTGGCGAAGATCGCCCCCAGCGTCGGCGCGAAGACCAGCGCATAGAGCATCGAGGCCGACAGCGTGACGATCAGGGTGATCGGCATGTATTTCATGAAGTCGCCGATGATGCCCGGCCAGAACAGCAGCGGCGAAAACGCCGCGATGCGCGTCATCGTCGCGGCGATGACCGGACCGGCCATGCGCTTGGCGGCAAGCGCGAAGGCTTCCGCCTTCGGCATGCCCTCGCTCATCCGCCGCTCGGCGAACTCGGTGACGATGATGGCGTCGTCGACCAGCATGCCGACGGCCAGAATGAGGCTGAACAGCACGATCATGTTGATCGTGTAGCCCATCATCGCCAGCAACAGGATACCCATCAGGAAGGATGATGGAATGGCGAGGCCGATCAGCAGCGAGGCACGGCCGGACAGCGCATAGAGGATGACGACGAACACCAGGATCACGGCGATCATGACGTGGTTCTGCAGGTCACCGAGCAACTGGTTGACGAAGACCGACTTGTCCTGCGTGTAGGTGACGTTCATGCCTTCCGGCATCGTCTTGAGGAACGCATCCGATACGGCTCGCACCTTGGTGAGCGTGTCGATCAGATTGGCGCCGATGCGCTTCTTGACCTCGATGGCGATGGCCGGCTTGCCGTTGAGGCGGGTGATCGTTTCGGCATCGGCGAAGGTCGATCGGATCGTGGCAATGTCTCTGGCGTGGACCACGGCATTGGGGCCGGCGACAACCGGCAGGTTGGCGACATCTTCCGGAGTCTCGATCAACGACGGCACCTTGACCGCGTACTTGCCCTGCGAACCTTCGAGGTTGCCGGCGGCAACCAGGCTGTTCGAAGCGCCGACGGCGCCGATCAGCTGATCGAGCTGCAGGCCGTAGGAAGACAGTTTCATCGGATCGATGACGACTTCGACGAGATCGTCACGCGAGCCCTGCAGCGAGCCTTCGAGAACACCGGGCACTTCCTCGATGCGGTCGCGCAATTCGCGAGCGGCCGCGGTCAGAACGCGCTCGGGCAATTCGCCCGACAGGGTGACGACGAGGACCGGGAATTCGGAGATGTTGACTTCGGTGACCACGGGCTCTTCGGCGGCCTGCGGCAGGTCGGCCTTGCCGTCCTGCACCTTGCTGCGCGTGTCCTGCAGTGCCGTCGCCAGGTTTGTCTGCGGCTGGAACTCGACCAGCACATAGCCGCCGCCCTGGAAGGCAGCCGAGCGCATCTCCTTGAGGCCCTTCAGGCTCTTCAGCTTGCTTTCCATCGGCCGCAGCAAAAGCCGCTCGGAATCCTCGGGCGAAATGCCTTGATAGATCAGGCTGACATACATCATCGGAATCGGAACGTCGGGTTCCGCTTCCTTCGGCGTCGACTGATAGGCGACCCAGCCGGCGAGCAGCAGGAAGGCCAGGACCGAGATGGTCAGGCGAGCATTGTTGATCGCAAGTTTGACGATATCCATGGCTAACGCCTGTTCTTGAATTTCAGGAGCTGCGTCGCAGCCGATTGTCCCCGCCCAGGGCTAGTCCGTCACTATCTCTTGCTCTTGCTACTGCGTGCCGGCGGTCGCTTCGCCCAATAGCTTCTGGATGGTCGCCTGGTCAGCCTCGACCGGCTTGACGACGTCACCTTCCTTCACCAGCTCCTGGCCGGCGACGATGATGCGCGCATCGGCCGGAATGCCGCCAAGGACGAGGCCGGTCGGCGTGTCGTCGACGAGGTCGATCGGGAAGAACGCCACCTTGTTGTCCTTGTCGACGGCGCGAATGCCGAGGTCGCCCTTGTCGCCGAGCGTCACCACCGAGCGTGGCAGTAGGACCGCGTCGGTCGGCAGCGCGCTGAGCTGGATTTCCGCCGTCATGCCGGCCGGCACCGAGCCATCGGCATTGGGGATGGCGACCTCGACACGGAAGGTGCGGGTCGCCGACGACGCATCGCGGCTGATATAGCGCACGGTACCTTCGACGGTCTGGCCGCTGACCAGCCGAACATTGGCCTTGTCGCCGATCTTGAGATAGCCGAGGTCGCGCTCGCTGATCTCGCCGCGCGCAATCACCGGATCGAGCTTGAGGATGGTCGCCACCTCGCCGCCCTGCATGACGGAGCTGCCGAGTTCCACCGGCACCCGGTCAATGACGCCGTCGAACGGCGCCTTGACTTCGTTGCGGTCAAGTTCGGCCTGCGCGGTATCCAGTTGCGATTGCGCCAGGGTCAGATTGGAGCGGGCGGTGTCGAGCTGCAGCTTGGGCAAATTGCCTGATTTCATCAGCCGTAGCGACGCGTCCAGCTCGGCCTGGCGCTGCACCACGAGCTGCCTGGCGTTGTCGACCATCGAGATCTTTTCTTCCGCCGCAAGCATCAGCACCAGATCGCCGGTCTTGACGTGATCGCCTTGCTTGACCGGCAGCTTGTCGATGACGCCGGCGACGCGCGTTGCCAGCACGGCGCGCTTGTCGGCTTCGGTCAGTCCGGAAATGCGGATGGCGCGAGCATAGGTCTTGCGCGGCGGCGTCACCACCGCAACGGTGCGCAGCGGTGCCTTCGGCTCGGCTTCCGCCGTCTTGGGCTTGGCCGCGTCCGGCGCCTTGGCCTGCTCGACTTCGGCTGCCTTGGCCTTATTGGCGGCTACGCTGCCGACCGACGAAAACTCGCCTGTCGCCATCCACGCCGCGAAACCAATGAGCACAACAATGGCTGCAAGCTTGTGAAACCTGATTCTCGGCATCGTCGTTTTTTCCACTGCGGGTTCGGCCAGCGTCCTCATAACGCGGGCGCGTCGCCGATATGGGTGCGCGCCGGGCCGTGTTCAATTTGCCGTGATCGGCGAAGCGCGCTTCTACATCAAAGTTGCACCGCAATATAGTGCGAAAGTTGCGGGATCATTGCGCCACCGGACAAGATGCGCCCGCCGCCGCCCAGTTTTCGATCGCTTGATAGGTTGCTTCGGCAGAGCCCGGAGCCGGCTCACGCCCCGACCCCGGCGCCCAGCCCCAGGCGACCAATTTGTCGTCGCGAACATGCAGCGCGATATCCTTCAAGCTACGGTTGCCATTGCGCAGGGGATCCTTGATCTGAGCGCAGATCTCGGCCGAGGATTTGCCGAACCAGGCCATTTCGGCTGGCGCCAAATGCCAGCTATCGGCTCCGGGCGGCCCGTGCAATGCATTGGAATTGCTGGAGAAATGGCAAGTCGTGCAGCGCAGGCCGGGATTGCCGAAGCCCGATCCGTCAGCGCCGCGCTGGACATTGAAGGCATGAATGCGGGTGCCGCCATAATGCGCGCCGGACCAGCGCGGCCGGTCGTCCGCGACATGACAGTCGGCGCAGCGCGGATGCGAGAACACCGCATAGATCTTGTCCCATTCGGACAGGCTTTTCGCCGCATCGACCGTCACTGGTGCCGGCGTCTGGTTCTCTTGCGCGATCGCGAACGGCACTGCCAGGACGAGCATGGCAGCAGGCGTCAGCATGATGAGAAGCTTCTTCATGCGAAGGCCACCGTTTTCGACAGCGGCAGCGTGCGGATGCGCTTGCCGGTGAGCGCGAAGATGGCGTTGGCAAGCGCCGGCGCCGCCGGCGGCGTACCGACCTCGCCGACGCCGCCCATCTTGTGGAAGTTCTCCAGGATGGCGACTTCGAAGACCGGGCACTGGAAGATCCGCATGGCGTCGAAATCGTGGAAGTTCGACTGTTCGACCATGCCGTCGGCGAAGGTGATTTCCTGACCCATAGCCGCCGAAAGACCGTAGATGGCGGCGGAAATCAGCTGCGCCTCGATGATGCCGGGATCGAGCGCGGTGCCGACATCGGCGGCGATCCACACCTTCTCGATACGGATGCCGGCCGGCGTGTCCGCCACCTGGACGATCTCCCCGACCCAACTGCCGAAGGACAGCGTGAAGGCCATGCCCTTGGCCCTGCCGGCGGGCAGAGCCTCGCCCCATTTCGCCATCTCGGCGACTTTCTCCACCACCTTCACCGCCGAGGGATAGGCGGCCATCAGTCTCTTGCGCATCTCGACCGGATCGATTTTTCCGGCAACGGCGATCTCGTCCATGAAGCCTTCGTGGAAGAAGCCGTTGACCGAACTGCCGACCGAGCGCCAGGAGCCGACAGGGATGGAGACCGGCGCCGCGACACCACTGACCCGGTAATTCGGGATGGTGTAGGGCTGGTCGTAGGCGCCATCGACGATGGTCTTGTCGGGACCGAGCGGCGATATCGAGGGAAAGAGCCGGCGCAGCGTGCCGGCAATCACCGATGGCGAGGCCATCTTCATATCGACCGCGACCGGCATGCCATCATCACCGAGCCGCGCCTGGAACTTGCCGATAGCGGCCGGTCGATAGGCGTCGTGGCGCATGTCTTCTTCACGCGTCCAGGTCACCTTGATCGGACGCCCGCCTGTCTCCTTCGCCATCAGCGCGGCGCACAGGGCGTAATCCATCTCGACGCGCCGGCCGAAACCGCCGCCCATGAAGGTGGTGTGGACGGTGATCTTGTCCTGCTCGATGCCGACCGCGTTGGCGCAAAGCTGCCGCACCAGGGTCGGCGCCTGGTTGCCGCACCAGATGTCGAGCGCGCCGTCCCTGAACTGCGCCGTTGCGTTCATCGGCTCCATCGTCGCATGCGCCAGATAGGGCACCGCATAATCTGCTTCGACGATCCTTTCACGCGGCGCGTCGGCGAAGGCGGTATCGACATCGCCATTGTCGCGCATCACCGAGCCCTTGGTGCCAAGCGTCTGCTTCAGCACATCTGAAATGGCGGCGCTGCTGAGCGGGTATTCGGGATCGGACCACTGGGCGTCGATCGCCTCAGCCGCCTTGAACGCCGCCCATGTGTTGTCGGCGATGATGCCGAAGCCATGGCCGTAATTCGTCTCGAGCGCCACGATCTTGATCACACCAGGCATTTTCTCGGCCTTGGAGAGGTCCGCCTTGACCGGCCTCGACCAGAAGCGCGGACTCATCTTGACCGTGCCGCAGAGCATGTCCGGCAGCCGGACATCGATGCCGAAGATCGGCGCCCCGGTGACCTTGGCCAGCATGTCGATGCGCTTTTGCGGCTTTCCCAGCAGTTTCCAGTCGGCCCGGTCCTTGAGCCTGACTTCGGCCGGCGGCGCCATCGCGGCGGCGGCCGCGGCGACCGCGCCATAAGTCAGCGACTTGCCAGACGCCTTGTGCAGGATCGAACCGTCAGCCGTTTCCAGATCGGCGGCGGCGACACCCAGTTTTTGCGCCGCAGCCGCGATCAGCATCTGCCGGGCGGCTGCACCCGCTTGCCGCATCTTGTCAAAACCATCGCGTGTCGAAGCCGAACCACCCGTGCCCTGCAGGGCAAGGAGCTTGCCGACCACGCCGAGACCCGAGCGCACCGCTTGCGCGGTCATGCTCTCGTCGAAGAAGGCGAACGGACCGCCCTCTTCAAGGATCGCGGCGTTGTAATAGGCATGGGAGGCCGGTCCATGCTCGACCTTGACCCGATCGAGGCCGACATCGAGTTCTTCGGCCACCATGACGGCCAGCGTCGTCGAAATGCCTTGCCCCATCTCGGCGCGCGGCGCGACGATGGTGATGGTGTTGTCGGCGCCGATCTTCACATAGGGGTTGAAGGTCGCCTCGCCCTTGCCGAGTTCCGCCTCGAGCGGGTTCGGGAACGGCTTGCGATAGTAGTAATAGCCGACGGCAACGCCGCCCGCGACAGCGGCGGCGCCGATCAGAAACGTGCGGCGGGCGATCTTTCCGACACTGGCCATGGTCAGAGCCCCGCCGTCTTGAGCGCAGCGGCCTTCTTGATGGCCGAGCGGATCCTGGGATAGGTGCCGCAGCGGCAGAGATTGCCGCCCATGGCGTTATCGATGTCGGCATCGCTCGGGTCGGCGACCTCGTCGAGCAGCGCCACCGCGCTCATGATCTGGCCGGCCTGGCAGTAGCCGCATTGCGCGACCTGTTCCTCCAGCCATGCCTGCTGCACCGGATGCAGCCTGCCCGCCGTGCCTATGCCTTCGATGGTGGTGACGGCGCCGCTGACCTGGCCGACCGGAAGCGAGCAGGAACGCACCGGCTGACCATCGACATGCACCGTGCAGGCGCCGCAGGCGGCGATGCCGCAGCCGAACTTCGGTCCGGTCTTGCCAATGAGATCACGCAGCGCCCACAGCAGCGGCATATCCGGATCGGCATCGATATCGAATGACTGACCGTCGACGGTGAGGCGCATGGGGATACCCTTTGTTGCCCGAGGCGAAATGGCCAACTGGTCATTTCGTTCTCAAACAGATTGACAAATTACGTCATTTTGTCAATTAGGATTTTGCAGGATAGAATTGCTCCATGAATCAGATCGAAGACGTCGCCACCGCCGACCCCAAACGCGTCCGTATCCTGGATGGGGCGATGAAGGTGTTTTTGGCCTATGGCTTCTCGCGCACCACCATGGACGACATCGCCCGCGCCGCCGACATGTCGCGGCCGGCGCTCTATCTCCTGTTCAAGAACAAGACCGACATTTTCCGCGCCATCGCCATGATGGTGCTGTCACGCTCGGTCGAGGCGACAAAAATGGCGCTGGCCGGCGACGGCGCTTTCGGTGAACGCATGATGCGAGCCATCGACGAGGCATTCATCTCAATGATGGGCGCCGTCATTGCCTCACCGCACGGCGCCGAATTGCTGGACATGAAATCGAGCGTCAGTGATCTGGTCGGCTGCTGGCGCGACGGCCTTGTCGGACATATCGCCGCCGCGATCGAGGGCGAGGCCGCCAGGAACGGCGTCGATCTCACAGCCAAGGGCCTGTCGGCGCAACTGCTTGCCGACATGCTGCTCGACGGACTGGAAGGCATGAAGGCGCGGATCAGCGATCCCGAGGGGCAGCGGCAAGCCGCCGCCGCCCTGATCCAGGTGATCGACCTGACGCTAAAGGCCGGATGAAGCCAATTGTTCGGCTCAGGCCCGGCGGCGCTCCGCCTCCGGATTCTTGCGCGCAGCAAGGAATTCCTTGACCCGCCGGCCAGGTGCCGGGCCGCGCACCGGCTTGAAACCGTCGTCGAGTTCGCCGGAGAGATCGAGTGTCGGCCGCTTGCCGACGGCGTCGTAATTCTCTTCCAGCCAGTCGCTGGCGGCGGTGCGGCCGAGATCTCTGAGATAGCTCAGGAACGCCCATTCGGCATTGACCTTCGACGACGCCGACAGATCCTTGAACGCCTCGTCGGCATCGATGCGATGCATGCGGATGTCGCGGTATTCGCCATGCGGCAGACGGCCAGCGGCGATCAACTCCTTGACGAAGGCGATCGAGCGGAATTCGCGCAGCAGCCCGGCGTTGAAGGTGATCTCGTCGATGCGGTTCTGGATCTCGTTGGCGCTCCTTGGCGTTCCCTCCCGCACCACCGGATTGATCTGCACCAGAAGCACGTCCTCGGTCGCCGCCGTCTTGAAGAACGGATAGAGCGCCGGGTTACCGCCATAGCCGCCATCCCAATAGGGCACGCCCTTGATCTCGACGGCGCGGAACAGCTGCGGCAGACAGGCCGAGGCCATCACCGTGTCGAGGTCGATCTCGCCGTCGGAAAAGACGCGCAACTGTCCGGTCTCGACATTGGTCGCCGAGATGAACAGTTCCATCGACTTGCAGGCGCGCACATTGTCGAAATCGATCTCCTGCTGCACCACGTCGCGCAGCGGGTTGAGGCCGAGCGGGTTGGCAACGTAGGGCGAGAACACCCGCGACATGGTGTCGAAGAAGACGTAGCCCGGTGTGTTCTCGATCGACCAGTTGCCCCAGGCGACATCCCACGGCATGCGCTGGACTGGGCTGAACCGGCCCTTGGCCGCCACCGCACGCCAGAAATCGTCGAGTTTTTGCCGCGCGCCTTCGACACCGCCGCGCACAAAACCGTCGGCCAGCGCCACCGCGTTCATGGCGCCGGCACTGGTGCCGGACACTGCCGATATCTCTAGCCGTCCGTCCTCCAGCAGCCGGTCGAGCACACCCCAGGAAAAGGCCCCGTGCGAGCCGCCGCCCTGAAGTGCGATGTTGATCTTCTTCGTCTCCTCCGCCTTGCCGTTTTTGGTCATGGCGTCGTCCTTGATCTGTCTGTTTGGGTCGATGAAAAAATTCTGCGCCTCACGCGGCGGTCCAGCCGCCATCGACCGAGAGATGCGTGCCGTTGACCTGCGCTGCCGCGTCCGAGCACAGGAACACCGCCGCTGCCGCGATCTGCTCGACCGTGACGAATTCCTTGGTCGGCTGCTTGTCCAGCATGACCTCGCGGATGACGGTCTCGCGGTCCATCTGATGGGCTTTCATCTGGTCGGGGATCTGCGCCTCGACGAGCGGCGTCAGCACATAGCCGGGGCAGATGGCGTTGCAGGTGATCTTGTCACGCGCCAATTCGAGCGCGACCGTCTTGGTCAGCCCCAAAATTCCGTGCTTGGCCGCGACATAGGCCGACTTGAACGGCGACGCGACCAGGCCATGCGCCGAGGCGATGTTGACGATCCGGCCGCGGCCAGCGTTTTTCATCAGCGGGATGGCGGCTGCGATGGTGTGGAACGCCGACGACAGGTTGATGGCGATGATGGCGTCCCACTTCTCGGTTGGAAACTCCTCCACCGGCGCGACATGCTGGATGCCGGCATTGTTGACGAGAATATCGACCGACCCGAATGTCTCGGCCGCCTTGGCGACAAGCGCCCGGCATTCGGCCGGCTTCGACATGTCGGCCTTGATGTAGGCAGTCTTCACCTTGTGCTGTCCGGCGATCGCATCGGCAATGGCGTGGTCGGCGGCCGTGTCGGAAAAGGAATTGAGGACGACGTTATGGCCTTCGGCCGCCAACGCCTGGGCGATGGCCAGGCCAATGCCTGATGTGGAGCCGGTGATGACTGCGGTTTTTCTGGCGGCCAAGGGCGAAATCCTCTGGTTGCGGCAAGAGCGGGCTTATGTTGCAGTGCAGCATATAGGCTCAATGCGACGCAATAACAGCGGCCAGAATTTGCGGCGAGATGAAATTTTCGTCATGAGCGGCCGCGCAGCCGCTCACCTGAAGGACATGGGTCGGAGTCTTTGGGGGGTGCCGCCCTCCCCAGCGAAAGCGAAAAAGCCTCAGGCGACGAGGTCCGGCACCGGCCCGACATAACGCGATTGCGGCCGGATCAGCCGCCCGGTCGTCTGCTGCTCGCGCGCATGCGCGATCCAGCCGGAAACGCGCCCGGCGGCGAAGACATTGCTGAAAGCCTGTGGCGGAAAACCCGCCGCTTCCAGCACGAGCGCGGTGTAGAACTCGACATTGGTCTGCAGCGAGCGCTGCGGCTTGGCGATCCGCAGCACCTCGAGCGCCGTCTGCTCGACCGTCTCGGCGAAGGCCAGCCGGCGGCCGGTTTCACCCTCACCGCCGAGTTGCCGCACGACCGCTTTCAGCACATCGGCGCGCGGATCGCGCACACGGTAGATGCGGTGACCGAAGCCCATGATACGCCTTCCGTGCGCGATCTCGTCGCGCAGCCAGCCGGCCGCATCGCCATGCACCTGGATTGCATCCAGCATCTCGATGACAGGGCCGGGCGCGCCGCCATGCAGCGGCCCCTTGAGCGCGCCGAGCCCGGCCAGCACGGACGATGTCAGGCCGGCCAGTGTCGAGGCGACCACACGGGTGGCGAAGGTCGATGCGTTGAGGCCATGGTCGCAGACGGTCACCAGATAGGTGTCGAGCGCTTTCGCCAGCGGCGGTGAAGCGACGGCGCCGTTGAGCATCCTCAGCATGTCGGCGGCATGGTCGGCGCGGCTGTCCGGCGCGATCGGCTCCTCGCCGCGCTGCCGGCGCAGCAGGGCCGGCGTCAGCACGGCGGGTGCCGCGATCAGCAGCAAGGCGTCCGTCAGCGTGTCGCCATCCGGCAGCAGCGCCATGCCGGCGCGCATCGCGCTGTAGACATCGAGCGATGACAGCAGGGACAGTGAGGGCAAAAGCCGCTCAAACACTTCCGCACGTGCCTGTCCGAGCGCCCGCGTCAGCTCCGCATCATCGGGAAGGTCGTCGAAGAAGCCGTCGAGCAACAGGCGCACCACCTGGGCATAGTTCCAGCGGCCGGCCAGTTCCGGCAGCGAATGACCTCGGATCGTCAGACGGCCGCCAAGACCATCCACGTCGGAAAGCACGGTTTCCGCCGCCACCACATCATCGAGCCCATTCGCCATAGCCTTGTCTCCTTGAAGCATTTCCGGATCCGAGATAAGGCTGGGCAACACATCCATCAATCTTGATCAACAGAATCAATATCAGAGCCCGATATGTCCGAGTGGTTGTCGCGGGAAGAGGCGCTGGAAAGGCTCAAGGTGCGGGCGCAGACGCTCTACGCCTATGTCAGCCGTGGCCGCATAGGCATGCGGCCCGACCGCGCCGATCCGCGCCGCAGCCAGTATCGTGCCGACGACATTGCCGCGCTGGCGATCCGCCGGGCACGCGGCCGCAGTCCGTCAGTCATCGCTGAAAGCGCCATTGCCTGGGGCGAGCCCTCGATCGCAACGGCGATTTCGACCGTCTCGCACGGCCGGCTCGTCTATCGCGGGCAGGACGCCGCGGCGCTCTCCGGGCACGCCACACTGGAAGAAGCCGCCGCCGTTCTCTGGGCTCTGCCGGAACCGGTGGCTTTCGAAGCACCCTCGCCGGATGTGCCCCATCAAGCTGGCCGGGCCGCGGCCTTTGCGCAACTTGCCATGCTTGCCGGCCAGGGGCGCCCATCGCTCGGGCGCAGCGCCACCTCGCTGCATGCCGACGCCGCGCACGCGGTCAGCGTGCTGGCCGGCGCGCTGGGCGCACCGGCAGGACCGGATCCGGTCCATCAGCGGCTGGCGCGGGACTGGTCGCTGGATGCCGGCGGCGCCGAAGCGATCCGCCGCGCGCTCGTCCTGCTTGCCGATCATGAACTGAACGCGTCGACCTTCGCCGCGCGCGTCGCGGCCTCGACCGGCGCACCGCTGGCCGCCTGCCTGCTCGCTGGGCTCTCGACACTGTCAGGCCCTCGCCATGGCGGCGCCGGCGAGGCGGTGATGCAACTGGCCGAGGATGCGGCGCGGCATGGCGCCGATGCGACGATCCGGCGCTGGCTCAGCCATGACCGGCCGCTGCCGGGGTTCGGCCATCAGCTCTATCCCGACGGCGATCCCCGGGGCGCCGCGCTGCTGTCGGTGATTGAGGTTGACGGCACACTATCGTCGCTGCGCGACGCTGCCCTTGCGGCGACCGGCGCGCTTCCCAACATCGACTTTGGGCTGGCGGCGCTGACGCGTAGCCTGGGTTTGCCGCGTGATGCACCGTTCCGCCTGTTTGCGCTCGCACGCAGCGTCGGCTGGGCCGCGCACACGGTCGAACAGATAACAAGCGGAAGTGTCATCAGGCCGCGCGGCCGCTATGAGGGAATGCTGCCGTAAGATCGCGAGAGCGCTAAGCGCTCACGACATCGTGTCGAGCTTGCGCTGCATGGCCGCGATCTGGTCCTTCAATTCCTGAAGATCGTCTGGCTTGTCAGGCGTTTCCTTCCTGGCCGGCTCGGGCGCAGCCGCAGCGGCTGGCGCGGTGCCGGCCGGCGGAAACGGCGTGAACAACCGCATCGCGTTCTGGAACATTTCCATGTTGCGGCGTGTCTGTTCCTCCAGCGCCTTGATCGGCGTGGTGATCTTCATCATGTCGAGCGGCGACTTGCCGATCGCCCCCTTCATCTGCTCGCGAAAGCGCTCCTGCTCCTTGGAGAAGGCGAGCATCGACTGTTCGAGGAAGCTCGGCACGATCATCTGCATCTGGTCGCCGTAATAGGCGATCAGCTGGCGCAGGAACGGGATCGGCAGCATGTTCTGCCCGTCCTTGTTCTCCAGTTCGAAGATGATCTGGGTCAGCACCGGATGCGTGATGTCGTCGCCGGTCTTGGCGTCCTGGACGGTGAACTCCTCGCCCTTCTTGACCATCTCGGCGAGGTCCTCGAGCGTCACATAGGTGCTGGTGCCGGTGTTGTAGAGGCGGCGATTGGCGTATTTCTTGATGATGATCGGATCGTCTTTAGCGGCCATCTACATCCTCCCGGGGACACCGGTGCGCCTCTGAGTAAGCGGCCGGTAACGATTGTGCCTTTTTTGAGGATATGCGCAAAAGCCGCACAATTCCAAGCAGTTTGTGCAGTGCGGGATCACTAAATGCTGCATAGCGGGCAAAATATGCTGCGCAGCAATGGACGAACGGCCGCCACGGCAAGGCGCGACCTGCTTGCCGCGCATGGGCGCCATGCCCATTTCCGGTTTGACTTGGGGTTGGGAAAGGGCAAGAAAAGTCCTCAACGACAGAACAACACCCTTGAAGTCTGGAGAAGAAAATGTCCGCTTCCATCGTCATTGCCAGTGCTGCGCGCACGCCGGTCGGCTCCTTCAACGGCGCCTTCGCCGCCACCCCGGCGCATGAGCTCGGTGCCGTCGTCATCAGGGAATTGCTGTCGCGTGCCGGCGTCGAACCAGGCGAGGTCGACGAGGTCATCCTCGGACAGGTGCTGACCGCGGCTCAGGGTCAGAACCCGGCCCGCCAGGCATCGATCAATGCCGGTCTGCCCAAGGAAACCACCGCCTGGGGCCTCAATCAGGTTTGCGGCTCGGGCCTGCGCGCCATTGCGCTCGGCATGCAGCAGATCGCCACCGGCGACGCCAAGGTGATCATCGCCGGCGGCCAGGAATCGATGTCGCTTTCGACGCATGCCCAGCACCTGCGCGCCGGCGTCAAGATGGGCGACTTCAAGCTGATCGACACCATGATCAAGGACGGACTGTGGGATGCCTTCAACGGCTATCACATGGGCAACACCGCCGAAAACGTCGCGCGACAGTTCCAGATCACCCGCGACGACCAGGACCAGTTTGCGCTGGCCTCCCAGAACAAGGCCGAGGCCGCACAGAAGGCCGGCAAGTTCAAGGACGAGATCGTCGCCGTCACCATCAAGGGCAAGAAGGGCGACACCATTGTCGACCAGGACGAATACATCCGCCATGGCGCCACGATCGACGCCATGACCAAGCTGAAGCCGGCTTTCGACAAGGACGGCACGGTGACCGCCGCCAACGCCTCCGGCATCAATGACGGCGCCGCCGGCGCACTGCTGATGAGTGAGGCGGAAGCGGTGAGACGCGGCATCACCCCGCTGGCGCGCATCGTGTCCTGGGCGACCGCCGGCGTCGATCCGCAGATCATGGGCACCGGACCTATTCCCGCCTCGCGCAAGGCCTTGGAAAAGGCCGGTTGGTCGGTCGGCGATCTCGACCTGGTCGAGGCCAACGAAGCCTTTGCCGCGCAGGCCTGCGCCGTCAACAAGGACATGGGCTGGGATCCCTCGATCGTCAACGTCAATGGCGGCGCCATTGCCATCGGCCATCCGATCGGCGCTTCGGGCGCCCGCGTCTTCAACACGCTGGTCTTCGAGATGTGTCGGCGCGGCGCCAAGAAGGGGCTGGCCACCCTCTGCATCGGCGGCGGCATGGGCGTCGCCATGTGCGTCGAAGCACTCTGAAGAAAGTCACTAACCGGGCGGCGCGAGCCGCCCGCTCTGTATCCAGTGCCTGCCAAGCCCGACAACAGGGCGATATCAAAAAAGGGGAAATGCATGACCAAGGTAGCAATCGTCACAGGCGGATCGCGCGGCATCGGCGCGGCGATCTCGATCGCATTGAAGACCGTCGGCTATTCGGTTGCCGCGAACTATGCCGGCAATGACGAGGCGGCGGCGAAATTCAAGGCCGAAACCGGCATTCCGGTCTACAAATGGTCGGTCGCCGATTATGATTCCTGCGCCGCCGGCATCCGCCAAGTCGAGGCCGATCTCGGCCCCGTCTCGGTGCTGGTCAACAATGCCGGCATCACCCGTGACGCCATGTTCCACAAGATCACGCGCGAACAGTGGAAAGAGGTCATCGACACCAATTTGTCCGGCGTCTTCAACATGACGCATCCGCTGTGGAGCGGCATGCGCGACCGCAAGTTCGGCCGGGTCATCACCATCTCCTCGATCAACGGCCAGAAGGGTCAGGCCGGCCAGGTCAACTATTCCGCCGCCAAGGCCGGCGACATCGGTTTCAGCAAAGCTCTCGCTCAGGAGGGGGCTCGCGCGGGTATCACCGTCAACGTCATCTGCCCCGGCTACATCGCCACCGAGATGGTCAAGGCGATCGACGAGAAGGTGCTCAACGAGCGCATCATTCCGCAGATCCCTGTCGGCCGCCTCGGCGAGCCCGAGGAGATCGCGCGCTGCGTCGTCTTCCTCGCTTCCGAAGATGCCGGCTTCATCACGGGCTCGACCATCACGGCCAATGGCGGCCAATACTTCGCCTGACGACGCGGCGGTGTAGGCAAAGAGATCGACGGGCCGGCACACCGGTCCGTTTTGCTGGCACGGTCCCTTCGATGTGCCGGCGCCGGCTGCTGACCCAATCCGGCACGCAGAGGTTAACAGCGGCCGGCCGCCCTGTGCGAAACCTGATCCCAAGCCTGTGGATTCTCGGTGGATAAGCTGTTCACAACACAAGATATTGGGGTGAACAAACCAAGAAGATTCCGGCATCGCTGATTCGTCGCCGATTCGTTCCGGCTTTGAGCGGAACGTTAACGCCGACGGCCGGAATCACCTGCCAATTCCTTAACGCCGATTAAGAAAGATCAACAATTTCATAATCTTGGCCGAGGCACGCAAAGCCATTGTGATCGTTTATCGGCAAAGATTAACAGCAACGCCCTCTTAGCATGAAACGGGCCAGTTCAGCGATTCAGCATGTGGTGCGACTCCCAGTCGCAAAATCCACATGTAGCCGTGAACAAAAGCTGAATCTGCAGGAGTCACCGATTCGTCGCTGATTCGTTCCAGACTCGTTCTATCCGTTAATCCGCAGCCGGTTGAGAGCTTGACAAAAACACCTTCTGGCCGTCGGCGGAACATTCCGCTTTCGCTTCGCGCCCGAAATCCCTATGTGTCGGCTGTCATACGCGCCACTTGAGGCACGCTCCCGACAACCAGAGGCCAGAAAGCCTTATTTCCAGGTCCCGGAAGCCTTATTCTAGGTCAATGAACATCCAGCCCAAACACACCGAGCCGCTGATCCTGTCGGGCCGCGACGTGACCGCCGTGCTGGGGCCGACCAACACCGGCAAGACCCATCTCGCCATCGAACGCATGGTGGCGCATGAGAGTGGCATCATCGGCCTGCCGCTCAGGCTGCTGGCGCGTGAGGTCTACGCCCGCGTCTGCGAAAAGGTCGGCGCCCACAAGGTCGCGCTGATCACCGGCGAGGAAAAGATCCAGCCGGCGGGCGCCAAATATTCGGTCTGCACCGTCGAGGCCATGCCGCGCGAGACCGACGCCGCCTTCGTCGCCATCGACGAGGTGCAGCTCGCCGGCGACCTCGAGCGCGGCCACATCTTCACAGACCGCATCCTGCATCTGCGCGGCCGCCAGGAAACGCTGCTGCTCGGTGCCGCCACCATGCACGGCATCCTCCAGCGCCTGCTGAGGGGTGTCTCGGTGGTGACGCGGCCGAGGCTGTCGCATCTTGCCTACGCCGGTTCGAAGAAGCTGACACGCCTGCCGCGGCGCACGGCGATCGTCGCCTTCTCGGCCGACGAGGTCTACGCCATCGCCGAGCTGATCCGCCGCCAGCAGGGCGGTGCCGCCGTCGTGCTTGGCGCGCTCTCGCCGCGCACCCGCAACGCCCAGGTGGCATTGTTCCAGTCCGGCGATGTCGACTATCTCATCGCCACCGACGCCATCGGCATGGGTCTCAACCTCGATCTCGACCACGTCGCCTTCGCCCAGAACCGCAAGTTCGATGGCTTCCAGTATCGCAACCTGACCGCGGCCGAGCTTGGCCAGATCGCCGGCCGCGCCGGCCGGCATCTGCGCGACGGCACCTTTGGCGTCACCGGCCAGGTCGACCCGCTGGACGAAGAGCTGATCAAGAGGATCGAAGGCCATGATTTCGATCCGGTGAAGGTGCTGCAGTGGCGCACCGCGCATTTCGACTTTGCCAGCCTCGACGCGCTGAAGCGCTCGATCGAAACCAACGCACCGGTCGAGGGGCTGACGCGGGCATTGCCTGCCGTCGACGCGCAGGCGCTTGAGCATCTGTCGCGCGACGAGGACATCCGCGCACTCGCCACCAACGCCAAACGGGTGGCGCTGCTGTGGGAAGCCTGCGCGCTGCCCGACTACCGCAAGATCGCGCCGGCCCAGCATGCCGACCTCATTGCCTCGATCTACACGGACCTCGCACGCCACGGCCATGTCGACGAGAATTACATGGCCGAGCAGGTGCGCCGCGCCGACACCACAGAGGGCGATATCGACACGCTGTCGCATCGCATTGCCCAGATCCGCACCTGGACATTCGTGTCGAACCGGCCCGGCTGGCTGGCCGATCAGGCACACTGGCAGGAAAAGACGCGCGAAATCGAAGACAGATTGTCGGATGCGCTGCATGAGCGGTTGACGAAACGCTTCGTAGACCGCAGGACTTCCGTCCTCATGCGGCGCCTTAGAGAAAATACCATGCCTGAAGCCGAAATTAGTCCTACCGGAACCGTCCTTGTCGAAGGCCACCATGTCGGCGAGTTGCAAGGGTTCCGCTTCACCGCTGACCAGACCGCCGGCGGTGAAGACGCCAAGGCGGTGCGCACCGCGGCCCAGAAGGCGCTGGCCGCCGAGTTCGAGGCGCGCGCCGAACGCTTCGGCGCCTCGG
This sequence comes from Mesorhizobium loti, assembly GCA_014189435.1. Taxonomy (NCBI): domain Bacteria; kingdom Pseudomonadati; phylum Pseudomonadota; class Alphaproteobacteria; order Hyphomicrobiales; family Phyllobacteriaceae; genus Mesorhizobium; species Mesorhizobium loti. Next base: position 6,769,155 of record CP050293.1, on the reverse strand, counting down.
CCAATGGCGACATCGCGCTTGGCTCGGACGGCACGCTGCGCTGGATCGGCGCGCCGATCGGGACGCTGGTCTCGGGCGAAGACGCATTGAAGCCGCGCCTGGTGCTGCTGGCCGACGAACAACTGACCGGCCCGGCGCGCGACAAGGTCGCCGCGCGTGCCGAGCGTTTCGTCAATTTCCAGATCGAGTCGCTGTTGAAGCCGCTGGTCGACCTGAAGAACGCCGATCAGATTTCCGGCATCGGACGTGGCATCGCCTTCCAGCTGGTCGAGAATTTCGGTCTCATCAACCGCCGCGACATCGCCGAGGAGATGAAGTCGCTCGACCAGGAAGGCCGCGCCGCTCTTCGCCGGCTTGGCGTGCGCTTTGGCGCCTACCATGTCTTCGTGCCGGCTCTGATCAAGCCGGCGCCTGCCGGACTGGTGACGCTGCTGTGGGCGCTGAAGAATGACGGCAAGGACAAGCCAGGTTTTGGCGACGTGGTCCATGCGCTCGCCTCTGGCCGCACCTCTGTGGTCATCGATCCTGCCTTCGACAAGACCTTCTACAAGCTCGCCGGCTACCGCAATCTCGGCCGCCGCGCCGTGCGTATCGACATCCTGGAACGGCTGGCCGATCTGATCCGTCCGGCGACCAACTGGAAGCCCGGCCTCGGCCAGCGCCCTGACGGCGCCTATGACGGCCAGTCCTTCATGGTGACGCCGCCGATGATGTCGATCCTCGGCGCCACCGCCGACGACATGGAAGAAATCCTGAAAGGTCTTGGCTACCGTGCCGAGCCGAAGCCGGCCATCGAGGTCAAGGCGCGGCTCGAAGCGCAGGACAATGCCGCGCGCGAAGCAGCGGCGGCGAAGCTGGCGGCGGAAGAGGCTGCAAAGGCCGAGCAGGCCAAAGCGGCCGAAGCCGCGGCAGCCGATGCCGCGGCAGAGGCAGCCGTCGAAGGGTCGGAGCCGGAGTCAGCTGTCGAAGCCTCCGTCGAAGCTCCGGTCGAAGCCACCGCGGAAGCGGCAGCGGAGCCTGTCGTGGAAGAGCAAGCCGAAGCACCGGCCGGGGCCACGGAAGAGGTTCCGCTCGTTGCGGAAGCCATCGCTGACGTCACTGTCACCGAAAGCGCCGACGCCCTCACCTCCCCCTCGATGGGGGAGGTCGCGGCGCGAAGCGACGCGGGTGGGGATGATGGCGCCGACGATGCAGTTACAACCGACGACGCCGGCGCTGCCCCCACCCCGGCGCTGCGCGCCGACCCTCCCCACGAGGGGGAGGGTGGAGCCGGCGAACCAGCTGCGGAAGCCGAAGCGCCAAAACCCATCCTGTTGTGGCGTCAGGGTCGTTTCGAGCAGCGCCCGCGCAACCGCGACGACAACCGCAGGAACAATCGCCCACGCAACGGACAAGCGCGCGGCCGAAGCGATGCGCCCGCGGATGCCGCCGGCGCACCGGCCGCAGCTGCACCCGGAGAACGTCCGGCCCATGAAGGACGGCGCGATGGAGCCGGCAAGCCGCGCTTCGACCGCTCGAAGTTCAAACCCAAGCCGCAGGCCGAAGGCGAACAGCGGCGCGACGGCCGACCGCAAGGCGAGCGTCCCGACCGCCGCGAAGGCCGTCCCGACTGGAAGGGCGGCAGGCCCGATGGCAAGGGTGGTCCCGATCGAGGCCCAGGGGGCGGCAAGCCTGCCTTCCAGCCGAAGCCGCGCGAGGAGCGCCCGGTGCGCTTCGACCCGGACTCGCCCTTCGCCAAGCTCGCCGCATTGCGCGACCAGCTGAAGAAGTAGAACCCGGCTCGCTTCGATGGTTGCTGAAGGCCGCCAGCGTATCGACAAATGGCTGTTCTTCTCTCGCGCCGTGAAATCGCGCTCGCTGGCGGCAAAGCTGGTCGTCGCCGGCAGGGTTCGCATCAATCGCGACAAAGCAGCGCAGGCCTCCGATCAGGTCAAGCCAGGCGACGTGCTGACCATCACGCTAGAGCGGCGCATCTTCATCTGGAAGGTGCTCGGCGCCGGTGCGCGACGCGGCCCGGCCGAGGAGGCCCGCACGCTCTACGAGGATATGTCGCCCCCGCCGGCACCGAAGGGCGAGGCCCCTCCGGATGCAATTCCGGGGCTGCGCGAGGCCGGCAGCGGCCGCCCGACCAAGAGGGAACGTCGCCAGACCGACCGTTTGCTTGGCGAAGACTGACGCATGTCGTCCCAAAATGCGCAGCGATTTGGGGCAACGGCACGCCTGGGGCAAACACTGAACCCGGCAAACAAGACGCTGTGCGGGACATGGCTGACTTCCGCCAGGCCTGCTGTCTGGAATTCCATTCCGGAAACACCGGCACCTCCCGCAATGGCCACCCTTGCAAGCGGCCGATAAAGGCGTTACCTGACGGAAAAAGCCCAACAAAAATGGGACGTCCCGGAGCCGACCGATGACCTATGTCGTGACCGACAATTGCATCAAATGCAAATATATGGACTGCATCGAGGTCTGTCCGGTCGACTGTTTCTACGAAGGCGAGAACATGCTCGTCATCCATCCCGACGAGTGCATCGACTGCGGCGTTTGCGAGCCGGAATGCCCGGCCGACGCGATCAAGCCCGACACCGAGCCTGGCCTCGACAAATGGCTGCAGGTCAACACCGAATACGCCGACAAATGGCCCAACATCACCGCCAAGAAGGAACCGCCGGCAGACGCCAAATCCTTCGACGGCGAGGCCGGCAAGTTCGAGAAATACTTCTCCGCCGAGCCCGGCGAAGGCGATTGACAACACCGCCGCAAAGGCCGGTATTACGCAAGGTAAGAGGCACGTCACATTAACCGGCTTGACAGCCGGCGCCGGGTTGTGGCCTTCGCGTATGCAGCAAAACCTTGATTCTTCCGACTTTTTGTGTTACATCAGCGAAACATGCCGGTGACACAACGTCGATTGATGGCGCAGACGCCCAAAATCACTGAAAGGTGAAAATCCCATTCCGGACCAGAGCGATCTGGGCCAGGCGGCCGCAATATTGCGTTTGCCGGTCCGGCTTTTCCGATGGGTTCATCTGTTGTGCGGCTAACGATCGGTTTCCCCGATCGCGCGAGTTCGGGCCGGCAGGACGCCGGTACCACAACAAGGAGTTCAGGGCGTAATGGCAACGATCACCCCGCAGAAGAAGTCCACCGCTGCGCGTCACGGTTTCAAGACCGGCGAATACATCGTCTATCCGGCGCATGGCGTCGGCCAGATCGTCTCGATCGACGAGCAGGAAGTTGCTGGACACAAGCTGGAACTGTTCGTGATCGACTTCTCGAAGGACAAGATGCGCCTGAAGGTGCCGGTCGCCAAGGCGACCTCCATCGGCATGCGCAAGCTGTCGGAAGAGGATTATGTCGAGCGCGCGCTGAAGGTCGTGCAGGGCCGCGCCCGCGTCAAGCGCACCATGTGGTCGCGCCGCGCCCAGGAATATGATGCGAAGATCAATTCGGGCGACCTGATCTCGATCTCGGAAGTCGTGCGCGACCTCTACCGCGCCGACAACCAGCCGGAGCAGTCCTATTCCGAGCGTCAGCTCTATGAGGCGGCGCTCGACCGCATGGCCCGCGAGATCGCGGCCGTCAACCGCATGTCGGAAACCGAAGCCGTGCGCCTGATCGAGGTCAACCTCAACAAGGGCCCTAAGCGTGGCGCCAAGGCCGACAATGAGGAAGCCGAGCAGGAAGAAGCTGCCTGAGCTTTTTCGCCTTTGAATTCATGAAAAACCCGGCCTCGCGCCGGGTTTTTTGCTTTTACCCTCCCCCTTTTGTGGGGGTCCGAAGGACGGGCGAGACCCGTGGCTCGCCCTGGCAAGTCGCTGCGAAGCAGCGGGGTGGGGGCGGCGCCGACCCCCGCCCGGACCTTCGGTCCGACCTCCCCACAAGGGGGAGGTAAAGGGCTCAGCCGCCACCTTCCTTCATCGCCTCCTGCTTCAGCGTCGCAATGAAGCGCTTCGTCCGCTGCTGCTCAGGGTTGTTGAACAGCACCGCGGCCGGCCCCTTCTCGACGATGACGCCGGCATCCAGGAACACCACTTCCTGCGCGATCTTGGAGGCGAGTCGCAGATCATGCGTCGCCATCACCATGGTCGTGCCTTCGCTGGCGAGCTTGCCGAGCACATCGACCACCTCTTGCGCCAGTTCCGGGTCGAGGGCCGAGGTCGGTTCGTCGCAGAGCAGCACTTTCGGCGACGGCGCCAGGGCGCGGGCGATCGCCACACGCTGCTGCTGGCCGCCCGACAGCGTCGCCGGCCAGGCGTCGGCCTTGTGCGCCATGCCGACCTTCTCCAGCAGGGCCTGCGCCCGCTCGCGTGCCCTCTCAGGCGGCCATTTCAGCACCGTCACCAGCCCTTCCATGACATTCTCGATCGCGGTGCGATGCGGAAACAGCTGGAAGTTCTGGAACACCATGCCGGTCTGCAGCCGCAGGCGCTGGATATCCCTGGCCGGAACCCTGCCGCCAGGGTGGAATTCGAGCGTCTCGTCGCCGATCCGCACCGTGCCCGAGGTCGGGATCTCCAGGAGGTTGATGCAGCGCAGAAGGGTGCTTTTCCCGCCGCCCGACGGGCCGACCAGCGCCGTGACGCTGCCTTCGGCAATGGTGACCGTCACGCCCTTCAGCACGAGATTGTCGCCGAAGCGCTTTTCGATGTTGCTGAGGCCGATCATGAGCGCGCCTCCAGGAAGCCGCCATAGCGGTTGAGCCGTGTTTCCAGCCGCGTCTGCAACGCCGACAGCACCGAACTCAGCGCCAGATAGAGGATCGCTGCCTCGACATAAAGGATCAGCGGTTCATAGGTGGTGGCAACGATGCGCTGCGCTGCCTGGAACATCTCCGGCACGGTGATGGCAGCGGCCAGCGACGTGTCTTTGACCAGCGAGATGAAGGTGTTGGAGAGCGGCGGCACCGCGACCCGCCCGGCCTGCGGCAGGATGGTGCGCCGCATCGCCTGGCTCCAGGTCATGCCGATCGAATAGGCGGCTTCCCACTGGCCTTTCGGCACCGAGCCTATCGCCGCGCGGATGATTTCCGATGTGTAGGCGCCGATGTTGAGCGTGAAGCCGATCAACGCCGCCGTGAAGGCGTCAAGCAGGATGCCGACCGACGGCAGGCCATAGAAGATCAGGAACAGCTGCACCAAAAGTGGCGTGCCGCGGAAGATCCAGACATAGAAGCGCACAAACGCGACCAGCGGCTTCGGCCCGAACAGCCGGGCAAGCGCTGCGCCGAGGCCAACCGTCAAGCCAAGGGCGAAGGACAGCAGCGTCAGCGGCACGGTGAAGATCAGCGCCGCCCACAGGAGCGAAGGCAGCGACTCCAGCATCAATTGCAGCCAGTGCGGCACGTAAGACCCTCCAGATGGTCGCATTGTCGAGGCGCGAAGCGCCAGCCATATCACGACAAAAGCGGCGGGCCGTCAAAGACGGCTCGCCGCTTGATATCTCTCATGGGCCGGAGACCGGCCCCACCTCGCAAGATTACTTCGAAACGTCCTGGCCGAAATAGGTGTCGGCGATCTTCTGATAGGTGCCGTCGGCCTTGATGTCGGCCAGCGCCTTGTTGATCGCCGCAACCAGTTCCGGATCGCCCTTGCGCACGATGACGCCGGAATAGTCGGCGTTTTCTTCTTGCGCGGCGATCTTCACATTGGCGTCGGGCTTGTGCTTCTTGAAGTCGAGGAATGACAGGCTGTCATTGATGGTGGCGTCGGCACGGCCTGTCAGAAGCAGCTGGATCGACTGGTCGAAGCCATCGGTGCCGACCAGCTCGGCGCCGTTCGTCTCGGCCAGCTTGCCGAAATTCGAGGTCAGCGACTGCGCCGACTTCTTGCCCTTGAGATCGGCGAAGCTCTTGATGTCGGTGTTGTCGCCGCGCACGATCAGCACCGCCTTGGAGGCGATGTAGGGATCGGAGAAGTCGTACTTGGCCTTGCGGGCGTCGGTGATGCCGACTTCGTTGATGACGGCGTCATAGCGATTGGCATCGAGGCCGGCGATCAGCCCGTCCCACTTGCCTTCGAGGAACTCGGCCTTGACGCCGAGCTTGTCGGCGATCGCCTTGGCGATTTCGACGTCGAAGCCGACCAGTGCGCCGGACGTGTCATGATAGGTGAATGGCGCATAGGTGCCTTCCGTGCCGACCTTGATGGCCTCGGCCTGCTTGATCTGGTCGAGATTGGCGCCGGCATGGCCTGCGGTGACAGCCAGAGCCTGCAGCGTTCCGGCGATGATGAGCGAGCTGAGCCATTTCATTTTTCTGTGATCCCGTCCTTGGCCTGAAATCCGGCATGTTGTGAAGGCTGGAAAATGGCAGATGCAAGCGGAAAAAATAAGGAACAGGATTTCAAAAATAGCTTGTTTCCGAAATCAGATTCTCGAGATGGTGGTTTTTGGCGGCACTCGAAGTCGTTACCGACCCGTGCAGACATCGTTCAAGCATAGCGATCCGCCTGGCAACAACCAGGGAACCATTCCCGCGCACCGTACGTTCTGGCTGTTCTAGGGCACGACGCCGCCATTTCAACCCGGGCGCCAGCCAAGTTTGCAACGTCATCCGCATCGCCTGATGCCAGGAGCGCCTCATGATGGAAGACACGGCAGGACGGATCATGGTCCGGGCGGCAATGAGGGCTCCCTACCTCGAACGTGACGAGGAGCATCGGCTGGCATTGCTCTGGAAAGAGGACAACGACCAGAACGCGCTGCACAGCATCACCGTCGCCCATATGCGGCTAGTCATTTCCATGGCCTCCAAATTCCGCCATTACGGCTTGCCGCTCGGCGATCTGATCCAGGAGGGTCATGTCGGCCTGCTCGAGGCCGCGGCCCGCTTCGAGCCGGAGCGCGAGGTGCGGTTCTCGACCTATGCGACGTGGTGGATCCGCGCCTCGATGCAGGACTACATCCTGCGCAACTGGTCGATCGTGCGCGGCGGCACCAGCTCGGCGCAGAAGGCGCTGTTCTTCAACCTGCGACGCCTACGCGCGCGGCTGGCGAATGGTGCTGAGCCGCTGTCCAACGCAACGCTCTATCGCGAAGTGTCGGAGGCACTCGGTGTCTCCGAAGCCGATGTGGCGATGATGGATTCGCGGCTGTCGGCACCCGACTCCTCGCTCAACATGCCGATTGCCGACGATGCGGGTTCGACCGAGCGCATGGATTTCCTGGTCTCGGACGATCCGCTGCCCGACGAGATCGTCGGTGACAAGATCGATGTCGCGCGCCGCTCGCTCTGGCTGAGGGAGGCGCTTCGCGCGCTCAACGCACGTGAGTTGAGGATCATCGAGGAACGCCGGCTGAACGACGAGGGCGCGACACTCGAAGCGCTCGGCGAGACGCTCGGCATTTCCAAGGAGCGCGTCCGCCAGATCGAGGCGCGCGCCATGGAAAAGCTGAAGGTGGCGTTGGTGAAGCGGAACCCGGAGTTCATGGCGACCGCCGCCTGATCTGCGTCAGACGTCCAGTAGCGTGAATTTGTAGCTTACTTGTCGGTGACGATCTTGACCTTGTCTCCGGCCGAAACCGCGGCGCCCGGCGACAGCGCGTTGAGCACGCGGAACAAATCGAGCTTACGGTCGACGCCGACCATCTGCGCCGAAAGCGAACCCATCGTCTGCCCCGGCTGAACGGTGACGACGCGGATATGCAGCGGCTTCAAAGCCGCCTTTTCGGCAGCGCTGAGGATCCGGAACGAGCCGCTGACCGAACGCGCCACGGTGTCCAGCGAGGTGCTGGCCGAAGGGGCAGCGGTCAGCAGCCGGTAGACCTGGCCGCCGGCACGGATCACGGCGATGTCGAACTGCCAACCTTCGGCGCCGGCATGCGCCGTCGCCGCCTCATTGCCGTTGATGGTTTCCTGCTTGACGGTGCTGTCGTCGAGACCAGCCACCCAGCCGCTGCGGATATAGTCGGTCAGTGCGCGGTTCTTGTCGATCGAGACGCCGTCGAAGCGGATCGCCATATCGCCGGGCCCGGTTGCGGTCACCGCGGCGGCCGAATTGTCGATGATGAAGCCCTGCGGCACCGAGAAGGACACGCCGAGGCCCGGATGCAGGAAGGTTTCGCCGCGTACATAGCCTTCCTCGGGCGTGTCGCCATAGAGCAGGCCGTCTATGCCGGCGAGGAAGGAATCGCGGTCTCGCGTGCCGAAGCCTGGCGCGCCGAACTGACGGGCATGGCGCTGCGCCAGATCGATGCGCTGCGGCGTGTTGGGGTGCGTGGCCAGGAAGTCGAGGCTGGCATCGGTGGCGCCGCTGATCGAGCGGAAATCGGTGTAGGCCGACATCGACTGCAGGAAGCGGCCGGCGGCGAAAGGATCGTAGCCGGCTTCGCCGATCGACTTGATGCCGATGGCGTCGGCTTCCAGTTCCTGATTGCGCGAAAATTGCGCCAGCCTCAGCTTGCCGCGGATCAGCGCCGCCTTGGCGGTCGGGCTGTCGCCGAGCACGTCGGAAACCACCTTGGTCGCCAGGCCTTCCTCGGCCTCAAGCTGCTGGCGCTGCAGGCCGTGATTGGCGGTGACGTGGCCCATCTCATGCGCGATGACCGCGGCAAGCTCGGCCGAATCATTGGCCAGCGCCAACAGGCCGCGCGTGATGTAGAGATAGCCGCCCGGCAGCGCGAAGGCGTTGACGTTGGGCGAATTCAGGATGGTGATGCGATAGGTCTGCGTCGGATTGGCCGAGACCACCGTCAGATTGCCGACCACCTTGGCAACCATGCGCTCCAGCTTGGGATCGGAATATTCGCCGCCATAGGTCGCCAGGATGCGCGGGTGCTGCGCCTTGGCCAGTTCGGCGAGCTTGTTGTTGGCGCCCACATTGTCGACCGTGATCGGCCTGTCGGATGGCTGGAAGCCGGATTCCTGAACCTCGGGCGGCGTGAACATCTGGCAGCTTGCCAGCGCCACGGCAAAGCCGGCCAGCGCAAGAAAGCGCGCCAGCGGCTTCATTCCCAGTGTATTAGCGCCGATCGCCAGAACGGCTTCCTTTCGGGTCCCGGCGCATGATCACGAAAATCGGGGGCGATCTTCGGAATGTGTCATGCGCTATATATCTCAAACTGCTGCAGTATCCGTTGCCCGTCCCTCAGAGGCGAGCGGCGGATACTGCAGGCAAATCACGTCCTGTGCCGGACCAGTAGGGCGGACCTAGCCACACTCCTCCAGTCATGGCAAGCAAGCGCCACATCGCCTGGAACCGGTTTGGCCGTAAATTATGTCCGCTTCCGGGCAACATCTCGTGATACGGCATCCCCGGCACCCGCGCCGATATAGCGCCGGAACGCTTCCGGACCAGCCCCGTTGAAGAAATCGTCCGCCTTGCCGGTTGCGGCAACCAACCCATTGTCGAGAAACACGATATGCTCGCCGATGCGACGGGCGTCTTCCGGCTGATGCGTGACGAACAGCACCGTCATGCGCCGCTCGGCATGAACGGCGGCGACCAGATCCAGCATGTCGTCGCGCAAAGCGGGCCCAAGCGAGGCGAAGGGTTCGTCAAGCAGCAGCACCGGCCGGTCGCGCACCAGCACCCGGGCCAGTGCGACGCGCTGGCGTTCGCCGCCGGAGAGTTCGCGCGGCAGGCGTTTCTCCTTGCCGGCGAGGCCGGTGCGCGCAAGCGCCTCTGCGATCGCGGTGCGGTCCGCCTCGGTTAGCCCTAGGGATGGCGAGCGACCGAGCCCGACATTCTGCTCGACGGAAAGATGCGCGAAGAGATTGTTCTCCTGGAACACCATGGACACAGGTCGCACCGAGGCCGGCTCGGCGCTGACATCGACCCCGCCGATCAGCACGCGGCCCGACTGCGGGGTCTCGAAGCCGGCGACCAGATTGAGCAGCGTCGACTTGCCCGACCCGCTCGGCCCCATGATGGCGGTGATCTTGGCCGTGGCGAACTCGACGTCGAAGACAAGCGGCGCCTCGCCATAGCTGCCATGACTACCATAACTGAACGACACCTTGTCGAGCCGCACCGGAGCGCCCTTTTCAAGCCTGCTGGCCGCCCCGTCACGCATCCCCGACCTTCTCCCTTCCCAGCCAGTGCGCCGCCACGATCAAAGCGAGGCAGACGAGGCCGAGCAGCAATGCCAGGCCGGCGGCGTCCTCGGTGCGATAGCTGCCCATCCGCGCCAGGAGAAGGTAGGGCAATGTCTGCACCGAATCACTGCCGAACAAGGCAATGACGCCGAGATCGCCGAGCGACAGCGCCATGGCGAAAGCGAAAGCCGTGGCGAGCGGCCGTCGCAGCGACGGCCAGTCGACCAGCATCAGCCGGTTCCAGCCCGCAATACCGAGCTGAGCACAGAGCCTTTCATGACGCTCGCTCGCCGCATCATAGGCGGGACGGACGGCGCGCAGGGCGAACGGCATCGCCATCACCGCATTGACGGTGACGACCATGACCGGGGCGATGGCGAAGACATCGCCGACATGGCGCAGCAACAGGAACCAGCCGGCGCCAACGACGATCGGCGGCACGACCAGGACAAAGCCGGCGCCTGTGTCGGTGGCATGTTCGAGCAGTGTCTTGCGGCCAGCCCGGCGGTTCAGCGCCAGGGCCCGCCGTGCCATGGTCAGCGCCAGCGACAGCGTCACCGAAAGCAGCGCCGACAGGAAGGCGAGCACCACGCTGGTCAGCGTCGCCTGCCGGACAGTGGCCTCCCCGGCCAGCCGGCCGAGATCGGCACCCAACCCGGCCATAACTGTCGCCGCCATCGGCCCAACGACGAACAGCAGCGCCAAGACGATGAGCATGGCATTCAGCCAGGTCTCGGCCCCGTTGACTGAGAGATAGCGGCGTTGCGCGACCGGCAAATTGGTGTCGCCGACCACATTGGCGCCTAGCCGCGTCAGTGCCAGCACCACGATGAAGGTCAAGGCGATCTGCAGCAGCGTCAGCGTCACCGCGCGCGCGGGATCGAAATCGAAGCGCAGCGCCTGGTAGATGCCGACCTCCAGCGTCGTCGCGGCCGGCCCGCCGCCCAGTATCAGCACGATCGTGAAGGATGTGATGCAGAGCATGAAGACCAGCCCGGCGACACCCGGCAACGCCGCACGCAGCGTCGGCCATTCGATCAGCCGGAACGCCGGCCGCGCCGACATGCCAAGCTGGCTCGCCAGCCGCCATTGGTCGGCTGGAATCGTTTGCAGCGCCTCGAGGAACAGCCGCGTCGCCAACGGCAGGTTGAAGAAGACATGGGCGACGAGAATGCCGGACAGGCCATAGATCCCCGGCCAGCTTCCACCGCCGATCATGGCGAGCATGCCTGCGAAATAGCCGGCACGGCCATAAAGCGCCAGGATGCCGAGGGCCGCGACGATGGCCGGCAGAGCCAACGGTACGGCGAAGAGCTGCAAGATGAAGGCACGGCCAAAGAAGCGTGGATGCCGCGACAGCGCGCGCGCCACGAACAACGCCGGGCCGACGGAAAGCAGGGTCGACAGCGCTGCCTGCCAGAGCGTGAAGCGCACGACGCGAAGCAGATAGGGATCGAAGGCTGTCCAGGCGCTCGAGAAATCATGGGCGCCCTCGAAAAGCAGGCCAGCAAACGCGCCGCCGATCAGCAGCGCGATTGCAGCGAGGGCGACAATGCCGGCGCTGACGCGGGGGTCAGACACACGCCTTCCACCCTCCCCCTTGTGGGGAGGGTCGGGGCGCGGATGCCGCGAAGCGGTATCCGCGAGCCGGGGTGGGGGGTGAGGCAGTGCTCAGCGTCGCAGCCCCCACCCCGCTCCGCTTCGCGGATCGACCCTCCCCACAAGGGGGAGGGTGAAGCGCGCGCTCACTTGCTCATCACCGCCAGCCATTCATCGACCCAGGCTTTGCGGTTGGCGGCGACCTCCTCGGGGCTGAACAGCAAGGTCTTGGTCGGCTTGACCAGTTTGTCGAAGGCCGGGTTGAGCGGCTTGTCGGTCTTGCCTGCCGGGAACATCCAATTGGTCTCGGGGATGGCATCCTGGAATTTCGGTCCGGTCATGAAGGCCATGAACTTTGCCGCCAGCGGGTTCTTAGCCCCCGTCGTGGTGATGCCCGCCACCTCGATCTGCAGATATTCGCCCTCCTCGAAGGAGGCCGCCTGGTAGCGCTCGGTTTTTTCGGCGACCATGTGGTAGGCCGGTGACGTCGTGTAGGACAGCACCATCGGCGCCTCGCCCTTGGTGAACAGGCCATAGGCCTCGCTCCAGCCCGGCGTCACGGTCAGCACCTTCGCCTTGAGCTTGGCCCAGGCTTCCGGCGCCTTGTCGCCATAGACCGACTTGACCCACAGAAGCAGGCCGAGACCCGGCGTCGAGGTGCGCGGATCCTGGATGACGATCTTGTCGTCGGCACTGCCTTCGACCAGGTCCTTCAGGCTCTTCGGCGGCGTCTTCAGCTTCTCGGTGTCGTAAACGACAGCGAAATAACCGTAGTCAAAGGGGACAAAAGTGTCGTCGCTCCAGCCGCCCGGCACATCGACATCGGTCAGCGCGCCATGCGGCGCGAACAGGCCTGACGCCTTGGCATCGGCAGTGAGATTGGTGTCGAGGCCAAGCACGATGTCGGCCTTGGTCGATGCGCCTTCCAGCTTGACGCGGTTGAGCAGCGCGACGCCATCGGCGACCGAAACGAACTCGACATCGCAGCCGCATTCGGCCTCGAATTCCTTCTTCACCACGGGACCCGGACCCCAGTCGGCGGTGAAACTCTCATAGGTGTAGACGGTGAGCTTATCCTTGGCCAAGGCCGGTCCGGACAGCACCAAGGTCATTGCTGAGACAAGAGAATATAAAAGCGTGCGCATCGGCGCCTCCTTCGTTCGAATTGAAAGGAATTGAGGCGTCGGACTGTCCGAAACGTCTAATCCCTCCGCCGGTACAAACCGGATCAGGTTCAGCGGGTTGGCGAGATTGCCTCTCAGCCGGTCCGCGAAGATCGCGTCCGGCACCCCGTTAGAGCGTTTCGACACATAGGCCGGGCCGATCAGCCGCGCAAGTGGGAGTTTGCCGCCTTCCGTTTCCCGTGCCGGGCTGGTAAGGGCCACACGATATGAGCACATTCACCATCCTGCTTGGCGGCGATCTCATCCGCACGCCACGGCTCGACCGCCAGGTCGAAGGCTCCCGCGTCATCGCCGCCGACGCCGGCATCGGCCATGCGCGGTTGCTGGGTCTCGTGCCGGAGCTGTGGGTGGGTGATTTCGATTCGGTGCCGGCCAACCTGCCTGACGATCTCGCTGCCGTGCCGCGCCGGACCTTCCCGGCGGAAAAGGACCAGACCGATGGCGAACTGGCCATCGCCGCCGCACTCGAGCGCGGCGCGACCAGACTGGTGCTCGCCGGCGCCTTCGGCGGCAAGCGCGCCGACCACGCTTTCCTGCATCTGGCGCTTGCCCTGCGGCTGGCCGAGGCCGGGACTGATGTGCTTTTGACCAGCGGCGCCCAGGAAGGCGTTCCCCTGCTGCACGGAACGGCTGGCTTCGACTATCCCGACGGCACGCTGTTTTCGGTGCTCGGCTTTTCCGAGCTTGCCGGCCTGACCGTCACCGGCGCCAAATGGCCGCTGAACCACGTCAAGGTGGCGTTCGGTTCGTCGCTGACCGTCTCCAACGAGGTCAAGGGCCACCTCGAAATCGCGCTGGACCATGGCCGCGCGATGCTGCTCGCTCATCCCTATCCCTTACCTGAAAGCTGACATGGCCCCGCCCCTTCTCAACCTCGACGGGATAAAGCTGACCTTCGGCGGCACGCCGCTGCTCGATGGCGCCGCCTTGACGGCTTCGGCCGGCGACAAGATCGCACTGGTCGGCCGGAATGGATCCGGCAAGTCGACGCTGCTGAAGATCGCCGCCGGCCTGATCGAGCCGCAGGACGGCGAGGTGTTCCGCCAGCCTTCGGCAACCGTCCGCTATTTGCCGCAGATGCCCGATATGGAGGGCTTTGCGACGGTCCGCGCCTATGTCGAGGCGGGGCTCGGGCCCGCCGACGATCCGTACCGCGCCAGCTATCTGATGGAGCATCTCGGCCTGTCGGGCGAGGAGCGGCCGAACGACCTGTCCGGCGGCGAGGCGCGGCGTGCCGCCCTTGCCCGCGTCATGGCGCCGGAACCGGACATCCTGCTGCTTGATGAGCCGACCAATCATCTCGATCTGTCGGTGATCGAATGGCTGGAAGAAGAGCTTATCCGCACTTCCTCGGCACTGATCGTCATCTCGCACGACCGCCGCTTTCTCGAGCGCGTGTCGCGCGCCACCGTCTGGCTCGATCGCGGCCAGACCCGCAGGCTGGACAAGGGCTTTGGCCATTTCGAGGAATGGCGCGACCTCGTGCTGGAGGAAGAGGAGCGCGAACAGCACAAGCTCGGCCGCCAGATCGTGCGTGAGGAGCACTGGCTGCGCTACGGTGTGACGGCGCGGCGCAAGCGCAATATGCGCCGGCTTGGCGAATTGCAGACCATGCGCCAGCGTTTCCGTGGCCATCGCGGCGCCGAAGGATCAGCCACCATGGTGGCCAGCGACGCCGCCGAATCCGGTAAGCTGGTGATCGAGGCGAAGAACATCGAGAAGAGCTTTGGCGATCTCACCGTGGTCAAGGGGTTCTCGACCCGCATCCAGCGCGGCGACCGCGTTGGCCTGGTCGGGCCGAACGGCGCCGGCAAGACGACTCTCTTGAAGATGCTGACCGGTGAGATGAAGCCCGACGCCGGCTCGATACGGCTTGGCACCAATCTGGAGATCGCCACACTCGACCAGAAGCGCGAGGCGGTCGACCCGCAGGAGACGCTGGCGCAGTATCTCACTGACGGGCGCGGCGAGAACCTCGTCATCAATGGCGAGCAGCGCCACGTCGTCTCCTACATGAAGGATTTCCTGTTCAAGCCGGAGCAGGCACGCACCCCGGTGCGCGAGCTGTCCGGCGGCGAGCGGGCGCGGCTGTTGCTGGCGCGCGTGCTGGCCCGGCCGGCAAACCTTCTGGTGCTCGATGAGCCGACCAACGACCTCGACATGGAGACGCTGGAACTGCTTCAGGAACTGGTCGCCGGTTTTGCCGGAACCGTCATCCTGGTCAGCCATGACCGCGATTTCCTCGACCGCACCGTGACCAGCCTGATCGCGCCGGATGGTGACGGCCGCTGGATCGAATATGCCGGCGGTTACTCCGACATGCTGGCGCAGCGCGGCGGCACCCGGCTGGACGACCGCAAGGCGCGCGCGAAGGCCGAAAACGGCGATGCGGGCAAGAGCGAGCCGGCGGCGCCAAAGGGGCCGGCGAAGAAGCTGTCATTCAAGCAGAAATTCGCGCTGGAATCCCTGCCCAAGAAGATCGAGGCGGTGATGGCGTCGATCTCAAGGCTTGAGAACAACATCGCCGATCCGGCCTATTACGAGCGCGACCCGGCCTCCTTCCAGAAGACCATCGCCGCCCTCGACAAGGAGCGCGCGACGCTGGCGGCGCTCGAGGAAGAGTGGCTGGAGCTGGAGATGTTGCGGGAAGAGATGGAGGGGTGAGGATTGCGTGCGGGCTTTTATGCGCCTACATTATGCGCATAAAAGGACGCGATCCCCATGCTTCAGTCGACGCCAAAACCTCAGCGACAATCTGTTAACACGTCCATTGATTCTCAGCTGATCAGAGACGCCAAGGCGTTGGGCATCAACATCTCCCGCGCCGCCGAAGCGGGTATCGCAAAAGCGATTGCGGCGGAAAAAACGCGTCGTTGGCAAGAAGAAAATAAGGAAGCTATTCAAAGCTCCAATGAATATGTCAGGCGCAACGGGCTGCCATTGGCCAAGCACCGGCTGTTTTGATGGCACGCTACGATCTCTATCGGAATGCCGAAGGTAGCGGTTATCTTCTCGATGTTCAGTCCGACCTTCTTGAGGGACTGACCACGAGGGTCGTCATTCCGTTGATGCCGCCCGACATAGCCCCGGTTCCGGGCCGCCGTCTAAACCCGACCTTCGCAATCGACGGCAGGATTCATGTGATGGTCACACAATTCATGTCAGCCTTGATGGCCTCAGAATTGCCGGATGCCGAGGGAAATCTTTCCAGGCACCACGACGACATCGTCGCCGCGCTCGACATGCTGTTCCAGGGCTTCTGAACGAAAGCGGCAGTCCGGCGTTTCTCAGCCAGCCGTCTTCGCCTGCCAGGCCTTGATCGCCTCGTCGAACACCTTCTCGCCGGGAATGCCCTTTTCCATGGTCAGCAATGCCCGCCGTCCGGTCTTGTAGACGACCGGCACGTCGATCCAGTCCTGGCCGCGAAGCAAGGTCATGTTGGCGTCTTCGTCGGCCTTGGTGTCGTTCAGCGCGACGAGGAAGAAACCGTCGGCGATCTTGGCCGGAATGCCGATCAGCGGGCTGCCGGCATCCTGTTCCGAACTCTTCATGGCGACGCGCAGGATGTTGTCGACGCCGCCGCCCTCGAAACCGTCGGGCGTCAGGAAGATCATCTCGATGATGTGGCTGGCCGGCAGTGTCTGGTCGGTGTTGCGGCGGATGGTCATGCGCAACTGGATGTCCTTGCCGGGAATGGTGGCCTCGGCGCGGATCGCCGGCTCCGGCGGCAGGTCGCCACCGGGCGATTCCTGCACCAGCGACCAGACGATGTTGCCGGGCTCGGCGGAGCCCTGGGCAGTGCTGGTGCGCTCTTCATAGAAGATCGCCTTCTGGCCAACCGGCAGAGCGGTTTGCGTCGGCGCGGCTGCCGGTGCCGCCGGCGCAGCGCCTGCCGGCGCTGGCGGGGTGGCGGCAGCATCCGCTGGGGCAGCGCCGGTGGCAGGCGGCGTCGCGGGCGCGGGGCTTGGTGCCGGCGCTGCGGCAGGTGCGGCCGCGGCTGGGGTGCCAGCGGCCGGTGCGGAAATCGCCGGCGCATTGGTCGCCGAGGGCGGTGTGGTCAGCGCGGCGACTGATTCGCCTTCGCCGATGCCGCTTTGGCCACCGGCCGGGCCGGGGTCGACTTCACTGCCTTGCGGCGTCAGCCGCTGCGTGAATTTCGTGCTTTCGGCTTCCGTGCCGCCGGCTGCGGGCGCCGGCGGCGTTGCCGCGGCATCATTTGCCGGCTTGGCCGGTGCTGGTTTCACTGGTTCGGTCTTCGCGACCTGGCTGCCGCCAAGCCCCAGCATCTTGCCAAAGGCGTCCTTGTTCAGCCAGATCCCGTAGCCGCCGCCGGCAACGACCAGCAGCGCGACCAGGGCAGCGATGAGCCCGCCATAGTTGCGCTTACGCTCGGCGGGACGCAGGCGCTGGAAGGTGTCCGACACCGGCTCTTCGTTGCTGGAAAAGACATCGGCCCCGTCGTCCGCCTCGTCGGCGTCCATACCAGCAGCATCCATACCTGCAAGAGGCGCGTCGGCGCGAGCTGGCTGGGACGGTGCGGCCGCGGGCTTCCAGCTTGGCTCGACCTTGGCGGCGGGGGGCGGAGCGGGTTGATAAGGTTCAGGCTTGGCGACAGGCGGTGCCGGCCAGGCCGATTCCGCCTTCGCCGGCTGCCGTGTGTGGCTCGGCTGGTTCTTGTTGCGATCTATCGAGGAAAAGATGTGTTCCAGTTCCGCGAGCGGGTCGGTCTCAGGCACGCTCTTGGCATAGTCCCGCTCGACGCTCGCGATGGCGTCTTCCAGGGAGCGTTTCTGCTTGGCTATGACCTCCGCGGACAGCGGCGGCGAGAATTCCGCAAGTTTCTTGACGAGTGCGGAACGAGCGCCATCGTAGGTCCGCGTGCGCGTTTCCGGCGTCGGCTCGCCGTACTTGTCGAGCGCCTTTTTCAGAACAGCAACGAAATCTGCCATGCTTCAGTCGACCTGTATTTTGTTTCCGCGCCGGCCCCCGCAAATCAGCCGCGATGCCCGGAAAGGCTTCAGAAACTAGTCTTGAAACGGATCGGTCACAAGTATCGTGTCGTCGCGTTCCGGGCTGGTTGAAAGGAGCGCGACCGGGGCACCGATCAGCTCCTCGATGTAACGGACATACTTGACCGCCTGGGCCGGCAGATCGTTCCAGCTGCGTGCGCCGGCGGTGGTGCCCTTCCAGCCTTCGAGCGTCTCGTAGACCGGTTCGACACGCGCCTGCGCGCCCTGGCTGGCCGGCAGATAGTCGATCATCTCGCCGTCGAGCCGGTAGCCGGTGCAGACCTTGATCTCGTCCAGCCCGTCGAGCACGTCGAGCTTGGTCAGCGCGATGCCCTTGATGCCGTTGACGGCAACGGCCTGGCGCACCAGCACCGCGTCGAACCAGCCGCAGCGACGCTTGCGCCCGGTGACGACGCCGAATTCATGGCCGCGCGTGCCGAGGAATTCGCCGATCTCGTTCTTCTGCTCGGTCGGGAACGGACCTTCGCCGACACGCGTCGTATAGGCCTTGGTGATGCCGAGCACATAGCCGATAGCGCCCGGACCGACGCCGGAGCCGGCGGCAGCCTGGCCGGCGACCGTATTCGACGAGGTGACGAACGGATAGGTGCCGTGGTCGATATCGAGCAGCGTGCCTTGAGCGCCCTCGAACAGGATGCGCTCGCCAGCCCGACGCTTGTCGTCGAGGATTTTCCAGACCCGGTCCATATAGGGCAGGATCTCGTGCGCGACCGAGGTCAATTCCTGCATGATCGCGTCATGTGTGACTTCCGCATGGCCAAGCCCGCGACGCAGCGCATTGTGGTGCGTCAGCAGCCTGTCGACCTTCAAGGGGAGCGTTTCCAAATCCGCCAAATCCATCACCCTGACCGCGCGCCGGCCCACCTTGTCCTCGTAGGCGGGGCCGATGCCACGACGGGTCGTGCCAATCTTCGTTCCGGAATTGGAGGCGGCGTCCTCGCGGAATCCGTCCAGTTCCCGATGCAGGGACAGGATAAGCGCTGTGTTTTCGGCTATTTTCAGGCGATCCGGCGTGACTTCGACACCCTGAGCCTTGAGCTTCGCCACTTCGGCGACGAAGGCGTGCGGGTCGAAAACGACGCCGTTGCCGATGATGGACAGCTTGCCCTGGCGCACGACGCCCGACGGAAGCAACGACAATTTGTAGACCTTGCCGTCGACGACCAGCGTGTGGCCGGCATTGTGGCCGCCCTGGAAACGCACCACGACATCGGCGCGCTCCGACAGCCAGTCGACGATCTTGCCCTTGCCTTCGTCGCCCCACTGCGAGCCGACGACCACCACATTGGCCATGTTTGTTTTCCCTTGAGACGCCGCGTGGCGGCTGGAAGACTGTTCAAAACGACAGGCCTCTATAACGTCAAGACCTCGCGAGCGCGACCTTTCTTTGCCGCCGAAAATGCCTTGAGGCACAACAATTTTCGGCTTTGACATCATTTACTTGGGCGCACGGGGGCAATAGGCCCGCAAACACGGCCATTGGCCTCCGGAATCCCGCGATGCATCGAAGCGCCTACATATTCCTGCTGCTCACCACCTTGCTGTGGGGTGGCAACTCGGTGGCCGGCAAGCTGGCGGTCGATCACGTCTCGCCAATGACGCTCGTCTTCCTGCGCTGGGTGCTGGCCGTGGCGATCATGCTGCCGATAGGCTTGAAGACAATACGCAAGGACTGGCCGGTGGTGCGCAAGCACTGGCTCGTGCTGGCTGCCCTGGGCGCCAGCGGCTTCGCCTTGTTCAACACCATCTTCTACACGGCGCTCAACTACACGACAGCGATCAACGTCTCGATCGAACAGGCGGCGATGCCGATCCTGATCATGACAGCCAATTTCGTCTTCTTCCGCCTGCGCGTGAACTGGGCGCAGATTGTCGGTGTCGTGCTGACCATCGCCGGCGTGATCCTCACCGCCTGCCATGGCGATCCGCGCCGGCTGTTGACGCTGGAGCTCAATTTCGGCGACGCCATCATGCTGGTCGCCGTGTTTCTCTACAGCGGCTATTCGGTCGGGCTGCGGCTGAAGCCGGTGATGCATTGGCAGAGCCTGATGCTGGCCCTGTCGGTTGCAGCACTCGTCACCTCGCTGCCGTTCTTCCTGTGGGAGATCGCCGCCGGCAAGGTCATCGTGCCCGATGCGCGTGGCTGGGCCGTCATCGTCTACACCGCGATCGGCGCCTCGGTCGTCTCGCAGATCCTCTATATCAGGGGCAACGAACTGATCGGCGCCAACCGCGCTGGCCTGTTCATCAATCTGGTGCCGATCTTCGGCACGCTGCTGTCGGTGCTGATTGTCGGCGAGACGTTCCAGCTCTATCAGGCACTGGCTCTGGTGCTCGTGCTGGGCGGCATCGGACTTGCCGAACACAGCGGGCGCAAGATGGCGATCCAGCGATCCGCCAGGACACGCTGAACGAAAAAGGCGCGGACCAGGCCGCGCCTTTGGATATGTCACGGCAGTCCGGGATCACATCGCGTTGACGTCGAACTGCAGCCGCTTGGCCGAGTCGATCGACTTGTGCGCCTTGACTTTTTCCAGCACGTTCTCCGGGAACGGCGCGTCGAGATAGAGCAGCGCGATGGCGTCGCCGCCCGGTCGGTTGCGACCGAGCTGGAAGTTGGCGATGTTGACGCCGTTCTCGCCGCACACGGTGCCGAGCAGGCCGATGATGCCCGGCGCGTCGGCATTGGTCGTGTAGAGCATGTGCTGGCCGACCTCGGCATCGAGATTGATGCCCTTGATCTGGATGAAACGCGGCTTGCCGTCGGAGAAGCAGGTGCCGGCGATCGAGCGCGTCATGTGCTCGGTCTTCACCGTCAGCTTGATGTAGCCGTCGAACACGCCCGACTTGTCGCGCTTGACCTCGGCGACGATGATACCGCGCTCCTTCACCATGATCGGCGCCGACACCATGTTGACGTCGGAGACCTGCGGCCTGATCAGCCCGGCAAGCGCGGCGCTGATCAGCGCGCGTGTGTTCATCGTCGCGGTCGAGCCGTCGAACAGGATCTCGACCTCATTGATCGGATCCTCGGTGACCTGGCCGACGAAGGAGCCGAGCACCTCGGCGAGCTTGACGAAGGGCTTCAGCCGCGGTGCTTCCTCGGCGGTGATCGACGGCATGTTGATGGCGTTGGAAACGGCGCCCTTGATCAGATAATCGGCCATCTGCTCGGCAACCTGCAGCGCGACATTCTCTTGCGCTTCCGCTGTCGAAGCGCCGAGATGCGGCGTCGCCACCACGTTCTCCATGCCGAACAGTTCATTGTTCTCGGCCGGTTCGACCTCGAACACGTCGACGCCGGCGCCCGCCACCTTGCCGCTCTTCAGCGCCGCGACCAGGTCGGCCTCGACGATCAGCCCGCCGCGGGCGCAGTTGATGATGCGCACGCCCTTCTTCATCTTGGCGATCGCCGCCGCGTCGATGATGTTGCGCGTCTTGTCGGTCAGCGGCGTGTGCAGCGTGATGAAGTCGGCGCGGGCGAAAAGCTCATCCAGCTCGACCTTGTCGACACCGAGCTCCTCGGCACGCTTGTCCGACAGGAATGGGTCGAAGGCGATGACATGCATCTTCAGCCCGACGCCGCGCGTCGCGACGATCGAGCCGATGTTGCCGCAGCCGATGACGCCCAGCGTCTTGCCGGTGATCTCGACGCCCATGAAGCGGTTCTTCTCCCATTTGCCGGCATGGGTAGAGGCGTTGGCTTCCGGAATCTGGCGGGCAAGCGCGAAGATCATCGCCACCGCATGTTCGGCCGTCGTGATCGAATTGCCGAAGGGCGTGTTCATCACGATGATGCCCTTGCGGCTCGCCGCAGGGATATCGACATTGTCGACGCCGATACCGGCGCGGCCGATGACTTTGAGATTGGTGGCGGCGTTGATCAGCTTTTCGGTGACCTTGGTCGCCGAGCGGATGGCGAGGCCATCATACTGGCCGATCACTTCGGCGAGCTTTTCCTTGTCCTTGCCGAGATCGGGCAGATAGTCGACCTCGACGCCGCGATCCTTGAAGATCTGCACGGCGGTGGGAGAAAGTTTGTCTGAGACGAGAACGCGGGGCGCCATGGCGGCCTCCTTGAAATGGATTTGATCCTGATGGGAAGGGGCGGCCCGAAGGCCGCCGCGAATGCTCTCAGGCCGCTGCTTTGAGCGACGCCTTCTGTGCGGCGAAGGCCCAGTCGAGCCAGGGCAGCAGTGCTTCGAGATCCGATGTCTCGACCGTCGCGCCGCACCAGATGCGCAGGCCGGGCGGTGCATCGCGATAGGCGCCGATATCATAGGCGACACCTTCCTTATCGAGCACCGACACCAATCCCTTGGCGAAAGCCGCCTGCCCGTCGGCATCGAGCGCCGACACGTCCGGGTCGGTGAAGTGCAGGCAGACCGAGGTGTTCGACCGCGTCGCCGGCAGGGTGGCGAGATGGCCGAGCCATGAGGACTTGCCGACAAAGCGATCGAGGACGGCCGCATTGGCATCCGCCCTGGCGATCAGCGCATCGAGGCCACCGATCGACTTCGCCCAGTTGAGCGCATCGAGATAGTCTTCGACGCACAGCATCGAGGGCGTGTTGATGGTTTCGCCCTTGAAGATGCCCTCGATCAGCTTGCCGCCCGAGGTCAGCCGGAAGATTTTCGGCAGCGGCCACGAAGGCTTGTAGGTCTCCAGCCGCTCGACGGCACGAGGCGACAGGATGAGCATGCCGTGTGCGCCCTCGCCGCCCAGCACCTTCTGCCAGGAGAAGGTGACGACATCGAGTTTTTCGAAATCGAGCCTCTGTGCGAAGGCGGCGGAAGTCGCGTCGCAGATGGTCAGGCCCTTGCGGTCCGCGGGAATGAAATCGCCGTTCGGCACGCGCACGCCGGACGTGGTGCCATTCCAGGTGAAGACCACATCGCGATCGAAATCGATCTTGGTAAGGTCGGGCAGTTCGCCGTAGCCGGCTTCGATCCTGCGCACATCGGCGAGCTTCAACTGCTTGACCACGTCGGTGACCCAGCCGGAGCCAAAGCTCTCCCAGGCGACCATGTCGACGCCGCGCTCGCCGAGCAGCGACCACAGCGCCATCTCGACGGCGCCGGTGTCCGATGCCGGCACGATGCCGATGCGGTAACCCGCCGGGACCTGGAGAATGTCCCGCGTCAGCTCGATCGCCTGTTCGAGCTTGGTCTTGCCGATCTTGGCGCGGTGGGAACGGCCGAGCGCGGCAGCTTTCAGCGCCTCGACCGACCAGCCGGGGCGTTTTGTGCAGGGACCTGAGGAAAAATTGGGGTTTGCCGGACGGAGTCCGGGCTTCGTATGCGTCGTCATCGTGGTCTATCCTTCCAGATAGTGGCCCCTCGTTGGGGAGGGGTGGCCCACGGACGGCGATATTCGTTCGCGCTTCGGGCGTCAAGAGGAAAGTTTTTGTCGCTGTCGGGATACTGGCGATCCGTGATCAGGATGTCGTGACTTCAAACGCAAACGGCGGACCCGAAGATCCGCCGTCCCTTGATCCTCGTGCTCGCGGCGCCTACCAGAGATCGTAGCGCAGCCCGAGCTTGACCTGATGATTGCTGATCCCCTTGCGGATCGGATAGGAATTCAGGCTCTCTGCCGTTACGTATTCGGCTTCGGGGGCGGAAAAATACTGGTAGCCCAGATCGACGGAGACATTCTTCGACAGCTGGTAGGCGAGGCCGGCATTCAGCGTGTAGGCCAGGGAGTACTGGGTCTTGCTGTCGCTCACCACGAAATCGTCCGTGTCGTCGCCATTGTTTGTGAAATAACTCGCCGACAGGCTGCGCTTGCTGCGGACGACACCGATACCGGCGCCGAGATAGGGCGTGATCCCGACATAGGTGCCAAGATCGACATAGCCGTTGAGGATGCCCGACAAGGCGTAGTTCTTCAGGGACGCCGATGCCACGGTCGCCGTAGCTGGCGCTATCACGGTCGCGGTATCGTCATAGCCGACGCCGATCTTGTTGCCGGGCAGATAGCCGAGATTGAGGTCGGCGCGCAGATAGTCGTTGAAATGGTAGCCGAAGCCGATGCTGGCAAAGATCGGATCTTCCTTGTTGCTGAAGCTCGCCGTCGCGGAGGCGAAATCCTGATTGTCGAAGCTCTTCTGCGGCAGATAGGAGACATCGCCGCGCAGATACCAGCCGGAGCCGACCTCGACCGGCACATAGTCGGGCGCCTGGTCGACATAGACCGGCGGATCGTAGTCGGCTGCATGCACGGGCGTCAGCGGTGCGAGGGCGAGTGCGACAAGCGCCATACGCGATATGAGTTTCATGGTCCCCGACTCCCGAATTTGGCGCCGCAAGCAATCGCAACGGCAGCCATCGTTTCAAGGAGCATTGTTAACCATAGTGGTTAAGTGCCGGTTAAGGCTAACGGAGCGTTAGCAGATTGATTTTCAAGAATTTCAGCCGAAACGCACAAACGAAAACCGCCCGGTCGATGCCGGGCGGTTCGCGGACTTCAAGCAGTGCAGGTGTTACTTGGTGTAGATCGGCTCGGGTTCGGGCTGGTAGGCGACGACCGGTGCGGCGCAACCATTGTTGCCGCCGAACTGATAGCGCAGGCCACCGCGCACTTCGTGCGTGTTGATGCCGCGGTCGAAGCCGGGGCCGGAGCTGCTCACGTCCCATTCGAACATGCGGCCGCCCTGGATATGGCTGAAGCGGTAGCCAGCATCGAGGATGATCTTGTCGGTCAGGCAGTAAGAAGCGCCGGCCATCACAGCGTAGGCGAAACGCCAGTTGGACGCTCCCGGATTGGTCTCGGTGGTGTTCGGGTCGTAGACAGTATCCCACTTGACGCGCGCACCGCCGATGCCGGCGCCGACATAGGGCGTGATGCCGTGATAGGTGCCGATATCGACATAGGCATTGGCCAGCAGCAGCAAGGCGCTCATCTTCGACACTTCGGTCGATGTTCCGTTGATATCCGAGGTGCCGCCGTTGAAGTTCGACTTGAACCAGTAGTCAGCGGTCAGATCGGTACGGAAGTGGTCGTTGATCTTGTAGCCGACGCCGGCGCCGAGCGAGAAGCCGCCCTTGAGCTTGCCGAAATCGAAACTTCTGGTGCCGGGCGTGACCGTACAATTACAGGGATCGACGGTGTAGGTCATGTAGTCGATGCCACGCACGGTCGACTTGTGATAGTCGATGTCGCCGCGGATGTACCAGCCGCCGACTTCGGCCGGCTGTTCGTAGACCGCCTGAGGCGGAGCTTCTTCGACCACCGGCTCCGGCAGGTCGGCTGCGAACAACGGTCCTGCCAGGCCCGCGAACAGTAAGGCGAGCAGGACCTTTCTTGCTGTATTGAACATGCTTGTCACCCCTGAGAAGCTCGGAACGGCGAACCCGCCCGAAATGCGATTGGCTTTCAGTCGTGGATAATGAATTGCAAAGGTTAAAAGGCGTTTAACCCTGTTGCTTAACCACGAATCTCGAATCTTCGAGGGATAGGTGCACGGTTTCCGGAACCTCGGAGCACCCGCCGGCCAACGAAAAAGCCCGCCGAAAGAGGCGGGCTTTGAAACTGGTGAAGTGCGCCGCGACGCCCTTGCGGGCGCTCTGGGGATCAGGCGGCGCTGCGCGTTTCCGAGATGACTTCCACGATGCCATTGACGACGGACTCGACCAGTTGCGGGTCGTCGCCTTCGGCCATCACGCGGATCAGCGGCTCCGTGCCGGATGGCCGGATAACCAGCCGCCCGGCCTTGCCAAGACGGTGACGGGCATCTTCGATGGCTGCCTTGACAGGCGCTTCCTCGAGCGGCTTGCCACCGGAAATATGGACGTTCTTGAGAAGCTGCGGCACCGGTTCGAATTTCTTCGACAGTTCGCTGACCGGCCGCCCCTGCCGCTTGATACAGGCCAGCACCTGCAGCGCCGAAACGAGGCCATCGCCAGTGGTCGAGAAATCCGACAGCACGATATGGCCCGATTGTTCGCCGCCGACATTCAGCCCATGCGCGCGCATATGCTCGACGACATAGCGATCGCCGACCTTGGTGCGGTGCAATTGCAGCTTCATGTCGCCGAGAAAGCGCTCGAGGCCGAGATTGGACATGACCGTCGAAACGACGCCGCCGCCGGCCAGCCGCCCACTCTGGTGCCAGGATTCGGCGATCAGCGCCATGATCTGGTCGCCATCGACGATCGCGCCGTTTTCATCGACGATGACGACGCGATCGGCGTCGCCATCGAGCGCGATGCCAATGTCGGCGCGCACTTCGTGCACCTTCTTCTGCAGGCCGGCGGGATGGGTCGAGCCGCATTCCTTGTTGATGTTGAAGCCGTTGGGCTCGACATTGATGGCGACGACTTCGGCGCCCAGTTCCCACAGCGCCTCGGGCGCTACCTTGTAGGCCGCGCCGTTGGCGCAATCGACGACGATCCTCAAGCCCGAGAGTGACATCGAGCGCGGCAAGGTGCGCTTGGCGAATTCGATGTAGCGGTCATGCACGCCATCGACGCGCTTGGCGCGGCCAAGCCCGTCGGAATCGGCGAGCGCCAGTTCGATATCCTTGTCGAGCATGCTCTCGATGCGCTCCTCGATCTCGTCGGAGAGCTTGTAGCCGTCGGGTCCGAACAGCTTGATGCCGTTGTCGTAGTAGGGATTGTGCGAAGCCGAGATCATGACGCCGATATCGGCGCGCAGCGAACGCACCAGCATGGCCACCGCCGGCGTCGGGATCGGGCCGAGCAGGAACACGTCCATGCCGGCGGCACAGAGGCCGGCGACCATGGCATTCTCGATCATATAGCCGGAAAGCCTGGTGTCCTTGCCGAGCACGACGCGGTGGCGATGGCTGCCGCGCTGAAAGGAGAGGCCGGCGGCCATGCCGACCCGCATCGCGATTTCCGCGGTCATCGGAAACTTGTTGGCGCGCCCGCGAATGCCGTCCGTGCCGAAATAATTCCCTGCCATGCTAGCCAGTTTCCTCGACGTTTCTTCCCCGGCACGTCATGCCACAATTGGCCAGGGCGCTATGATCACATTGTGTGATTATATGTTACCAATCCTTAGAAAATCATTGTTGTGCACCGCACACAACATGGCTGCAACCTAACACGCCGAGACTGCCATGCTGCAATATACCAGTCATGCGAGCCTTTAAGCGCGGATGAACCTGGAAAATCTTGCTCTGAAGCCGGCAACGGGCAACGATTTCATCACCTTATCGGGAGAAGCCGGCATTCGGCGATATATACGCCACTTAGCATCTGGCGCAACCGACCGTTGAGCGTTATTGATTCGCCGGGACGTATCATGGGCTGCTGCAACGGAGAAACGCTATGCTCATCCACCGACTTGCCACTTTGACCGGCCTCGCCGTCGCGACCTTGTTCCTGGCCGCGCCAGCCAACGCGCTGACGATGGCCGAGTGCAGCACGAAGTACAACGCCGCCAAGGATGCGGGGACACTCGCCGGGGCGACCTGGAACCAGTTCCGCAAGGCCCAGTGCGGCACCGACGCCGCGGCGACGACCGACACCAAGCCAGCCGACACCAAGAAGGCTGCCGAGACGAAACCGGCCAAGGCGGCCAAGGCAGCCGCTGCGGCGGACGACAGCACGGCCAAGGGCCTTACGGCGAAGGAATGCAGCACCAAGTACCAGGCAGCGAAGGCTGCCGGGACGCTGAACGGCATGAAGTGGAATGACTTCCGCAAGTCCGAATGCGCCGCCGGCGCATCCGCCGCCGCTGCCGCCAAGCCAGCAACCACCAAGGCTGCCGCGGCTCCCGCGGACGGCAAGGGTTTGAGCATGGCCGAATGCAGCACCAAGTATCAGGCTGCCAAGACGGCCAACACGCTGAAAGGCATGAAGTGGAACGACTTCCGCAAGTCCGAATGCGGTGCCGGCGCATCGGATGACGACACCGTGCCAGCCGCCGACGAGGCGAGCTACACCAAGGAGCCGGCGAAGCCGACGACGGTTGCGCCCAAGGGCGTCACTTTCCCGTCGGCGATCTCGCCGAAATATGCCAGCGAGACCCCCGGAAAAGGCCGCATGCATACCTGCCTCGACCAGTACTATGCCCTCAAGGACGCGAACGCGCTTGGCGGCCTGAAGTGGATCCAGAAGGGCGGCGGCTTCTACAGCTTGTGCAACACCAAGCTGAAGAGCTGAACGACCTTTGTAGCTGAATATCCAAGGCCCGCGAACCGCAAGGTTCGCGGGCTTTTTTTCATGTCTCTTTGCCAAGCGAACTGTTCCGCCGGCGCTGCCCCTGCCTACCCGTCCTTCGCAGCAGCTGCGCTGCCCCCACGGAGGGTGGACCGGCATCCTCTCCCCGTTTACGGCTACGCTATGCACATATCTTCTGTGACTGGCGTGACCGATCGGGCCGAGGCTTGATTGCCACGTGGTTCCCCCAATCCGTCGCTGCTTCGCAGCGCCACCTTCCCCCTCCGGAGGGAAAGGAAGGGAGCGTTGCTGGACGAGCGTTGACGGCAAAAAGCTTGGCGCCTTTCCTCTACCCCGTCGATCGGGGGAGAGGTGGCTCGGCGAAGCCGAGACGGAGTGGGGGTCGACCAGCGCAGCATAAGACAATGCATGCGCCAAGCTGCCATGCACGCTATCGCCAAACACCAGCCGCTTGGAAATGTGTGCATGCCGTAGCCGTATGGTGACGGGGAGAGGAGCGCTGTCATCCGTGATTTCGCCAATCATCAACGCCGCAAGAAGAATGCCGGTCCACCCTCCGTAGCGGCAGCGCAGCTGCTGCGAAGGACGCGGCAGCCAGATGAGGGGCGGCACCGACTTCAAATTAATGCATGTCGCACAAAAGTGGCCCCGGTTTTGGGAGACCGGCATGCATAGAAACAAGAACCTAAAGCGCGTCGCCTGAATCCGCTTAAACGCGACGCGCTTTAGGCCCACCTTCGAGCGGAGCAGACCGCCAGCAAAGCGCCTCAAACAGAAACGCCGCGGACCATGCCGCGGCGTTTCTAAAATCAACCTGCTTGGTCGAACTCAGCTCGACGGCTGCGGTTCCATGCCGCCTTCGGGCTCCGGACCCTTCTTGCGCCGGCCGCCGGACTTCGGCACGGCCGAGCCACGGCTCGTCGGCGTGTCGTCGCCAAGATCGCGCGCGGGCTTGTGGCCGGCGATCAGCTGCTTGATCTCCTCACCGGACAGCGTCTCGTATTCCAGCAGGCCTTGCGCCAGCGCAATCCACTCCTTCTTCTTCTTGGTCAGGATGGACTTCGCCGACGAGTAGGCCTCGTCGATCAGGCGGCGCACTTCGGCATCGATGATCTGCGCCGTCTCTTCCGAGACGTTCTGCGTGCGCGCCACCGAATGGCCGAGGAACACCTCCTCCTGGTTGTCGCCGTAAGCAACATGGCCGAGCTTGTCGGAAAAGCCCCAGCGCGTGACCATCGCGCGGGCCAGCTTCGTTGCCTGCTCGATATCAGAAGAGGCGCCGGAGGTGATGTTCTCCTTGCCGAACTTGAACTCCTCGGCGACACGGCCGCCCATCATGATGGCGAGCCGCGAGATCATGTATTTGTAGCTCATCGAATAGCGGTCGCCTTCCGGCAACTGCATGACCATGCCGAGTGCGCGACCGCGCGGGATGATGGTCGCCTTGTGCAGCGGATCGGCCGACGGCACGTTGAGCGCGAGGATGGCGTGGCCGGCCTCGTGGTAAGCGGTGAGCTCCTTCTCGGCCTGCGTCATGGCCGACGAACGACGCTCGGCGCCCATCATGATCTTGTCCTTGGCGTCCTCGAATTCGGCCATGGTGACGAGACGCTTGTTGCGGCGTGCCGCCATCAGCGCGGATTCGTTGACGAGGTTCATCAGGTCGGCGCCGGAGAAGCCCGGCGTACCGCGCGCGATCACCTTGAGGTCGACATTGGGCGCCAGCGGCACGTTGCGCACGTGCACCTTGAGGATCTTCTCGCGGCCGACGATGTCGGGGTTCGGCACCACGACCTGGCGGTCGAAGCGGCCTGGCCTGAGCAGTGCCGGATCGAGCACGTCGGGTCGGTTCGTGGCAGCGATCAGGATGATGCTTTCGTTGGATTCGAAGCCGTCCATCTCGACCAGCAACTGGTTCAGCGTCTGCTCGCGTTCGTCGTTGCCGCCGCCGAGGCCGGCGCCGCGATGACGGCCGACAGCATCGATTTCGTCGATGAAGATGATGCAGGGCGCGTTCTTCTTGGCCTGGTCGAACATGTCGCGGACGCGGCTGGCGCCGACGCCGACGAACATCTCGACGAAGTCCGAACCGGAAATGGTGAAGAACGGCACATTGGCTTCGCCGGCAACCGAACGGGCGAGCAGCGTTTTGCCGGTTCCCGGAGGACCGACAAGCAGCACGCCGCGCGGAATCTTGCCGCCGAGCCGCTGGAATTTCTGCGGATCGCGCAGGAATTCGACGATCTCTTCCAGATCTTCCTTGGCTTCGTCGACGCCGGCGACATCCTGGAAGGTGACGCGGCCATGCGCTTCGGTGAGCAGCTTGGCCTTCGACTTGCCGAAGCCCATGGCGCGGCCGGAGCCGGACTGCATCTGGCGCATGAAGAATATCCAGACGCCGAGGATGAGGATCATCGGCAGCCACGAGATCAGGTAGCCGAACAGCGAATTGGAACCGTCCGTTTCAGGCCGCGCATTGATGGTGACGTTCTTGTCCTGCAGCCGCGAGACCAATGACGGATCGCCAGGCGAATAGGTCTGGAAGCCGCTGGCATTGTCGGTGTAGGTGCCGCTGATGCGGGCGCCTGCGATGGTGACCGTCTTGACCCGGCCCGCCGCGACATCCTGCAGGAACTGCGAATAAGGCACATCGCTGGAGGCCCCTCGCGTCTGCGGCGTCTGGAACAGATTGAACAGGGCTATGAGCAGGACCGCTATGATCGCCCAGAGCGCGAGGTTGCGATAGTTCGGATTCATCAATTGTCCCGTTGGCGTCCGCGGGGCGGACACGCGTCATGAGAGGAAACTTGCGCCTAACATAGGGAGAGCGCCTCCCCTTGCCAAGCATAACAGCACGTCTGGGTTAAGCTTTCGCCCTACCATCAGCCGGCACTGTGGCCGCTGAAAGGCAAGGGCGGGACCGGGGCCGCGCCAATCAGCCCGGCGGCGTCCCGCGCCGGCGCCAGGTCGAAGGATGGCAGGAAGCGGGCAAAGGGGGCAACAACCGGCCGCACCTCAGCCATCGCGGACGTCAGTCCATGTCCAGGCAAATCAAGGCATTCCCCGCCCTGCCATAACGCCGGCTCGGCGGCGAGCGCGGCGCGCATCAGGCTCGACGGGGTATTTCCTTCGCCCGTCGTCAGCCGCTTCGCCGCTGCCGTGCCTAACGCGGCAATCAACAATGCGCCGCTGCTGTCGTTCAATGTGATGTGCCGGCGGCCGTCCCACAGGGTGCCGTCCGTGATGGCAGCGGCGGCGGGCAAGCCGCGCGCCTCGCGGCGCAGGAAGATGCCGGCGCGCCGGAAATCGACAACCGTCCGCGACAATGTGGCGCAAAGAAATCCGGCCTTCAGCCGGCCGAAGAGCGCCTCGCTGCGGGCCTGATCCGGCAGGAAGGCAATCCCGCCGATCGTGGCCAGCAGGATGCGCAACGCATAGACGGCTGCCTGCTCGTCGCCGGCGGAAAGCAGGCACGGGTCGAGGCGGATGAGGCCGATGGATGGCTGGGTGGCGAAATCGCCGATCAAGCTTGCGGCAGCGAGGCCGAGTTGACTGCGCGCACGACCCTCATGCGCGGCGAGCGCCAGTGCATCGTCGATGCGTTGTGCGCCGTTGCCGTCGGCGAGGGCCGCCCGCATGCGCGGCCGCTCGAAAGCCTCGTCGGCATTGGTCGGGTCGTCGACCCAGCCGACATTTTGACGGCGCAGGACGTCGCGCAGCGCCGTGCGCCGCGTGCTCAGAAGCGGGCGAACGATCCACTCGCGCCAGCCATAGAGGGTGGCTGGCGCCATGCCGGCAAGCCCGCGGCCTGCCATTTCGGCAAACTCTCGGCCACCATCCCGCGCGTGCCGCATCAGCACCGTCTCCGCCTGGTCGTCGGCGGTATGGCCGGTGAGGATCAGGCCGATGCCTTCGGCTTGTGCCGCCTCGGCCAGCAGCCGGTAGCGCGCTTCCCGCGCGGCGGCGGGCAGGCCGGTCGACGGCTTGGGGCCTGACCACGCCAGGGCGCGGTGTGAGATCCCATAGGTGGCGCACAGCTTCGCCATCCCTTGCGCTTCCGCTGCCGAACCGGGTCGCAAACCGTGGTCGATCGTCACCGCCAGCAGCTTCGTTGCCGGCGCCGTGCGGTCGAGATGATGTTTGAGAAGAAGGAGCAGGGCGGTCGAGTCGCTGCCGCCGGACACGGCCGCAACAGCGCCGCTGGTAAAATCGATATGCGAAAAAAGACTGGTCGAAAGATCAGGCTCGATGTCGAGCATTAATGCGCGTCGCTCAAAAATGGTCCCGGTTTTGGGACAACGACATGCATGACAAGGATCAGCACGCAGCCAGAGCCTTCTCCTGCTTGACGCGTTCCTTGAGCGCGCTGGAAATATCGGGGTAGCGCTTGCCGACCTCGCTGAAGGTGGCGCAGGCAACGTCATGCTGCTTGAGCCCGACCAGCGACACGCCGAGCTTCAGCAGCATATCGGGAGCCTTCTTGGCCTTGGGATAATCCTTGCTGGCGGCAAGGAAAGTCTCTGCAGCGTCGCGGTATTTCTGCTGGCCAAGCAGGGACTCGCCCAGCCAGTAATGCGCGTCCGCCGCCTTCGCATCCTTGGGGAAGCGGGCGATGTGGTCGCGAAAGCCCTGTTCGGCGGTGCCGTAATCGCCCGAGAGGATGAACTGGTAGGAGTTTCGGTAGAGCTCCTCCGGGTCGTTGGTGGCGGGCAACGCCGCGATCACCGTGTCGGATTTGCCGGCCTTGGCCGGGGCGCCGGTGGCTGGCGCGGCATCCTGCGCCGGCGCGGTCGCCTGCGTGTTGCCACCGGCATCGATGACATTGCCGTTCTTGTCGACGGTGATGGTGCCAAATGTCTTTTCCGGCGCTCCCGTACCGGGAATCACCTTGCCGGGGTCGCCATCGGGCGATTCGACGATGACGTCCTGGACCGTCTTGCCGCCTGCCGACTGATCGTTGCCGGCCGCGGCGCCGGCATCGGCCGGCGCCTGTGTTGCCGGGGCCGCTGCCACGTCGGTGTCGGTGCCGGTGGTGGCGTCCGATTTCTTCTGTGCCGGCGGCTGTCCGCCTTGCGTGCCGCCGCCTTCAAGCTGCTGGAAGCGGAATTCATAGTCTTCCTGCTGCTTGCGGATCTGCTCCTGCATCTGCAGGACCTGGAAATTGAGTTCCTCGATCTTGCCATTCATCTGCCGCAGCTGCTCTTCCAGGCTGGTGACGGCGGCAGGATCGGACTGCACCAACTGGACCTGATCCGGCTTCTTCTTCTGGCCGAAAAGGCCGGGCAATTCGATACTGGGCAGATGGAAGGAAAAGCCGCTGTCGGTTGATTGCCCTGTGCCGCTAGCCCCCAGGCCGCTAGCCGGGGCGGTGACGCCTGATAGGAGCAGCAGCGCAAGCGTGCCGCTCAGAACCGATCTCAAATGCATGTGTCTCTCGCCGTGATTTCGTTAGCTTTCGCGCCTTCCAATCAGAATGGGACCAGCCAAGCGCCCTCGGCTCATAGCAGGAGCCGAGACTTCGGCCAAATTTTGTTTCGGGCATCCGGATATGGAAAAGGCGGCCCTGGGGCCGCCTTTCGCATAGATATGTTGCATTTTTGCCGCTAGACCGCCGCGCGTTCTTTTGACGCGCCGGTCGGCTGCGCGATGCCTCAGGAACCGGCGCCGCTGAGCGTGGTGACCGCACGGCGGTTCTGCGACCAGCAGGAAATGTCGTCGCACACCGCGACCGGACGTTCCTTGCCGTAGGAAATGGTCTTGAGACGGCTGGCCGAGACACCCTTGGCGACGAGGAAGTCGCGGGTCGCTGCAGCACGGCGGGCGCCGAGCGCCAGATTGTACTCACGCGTGCCGCGTTCGTCGGCATGGCCTTCGACGACGATGGCATACTGTTTGTACTGGTTCAGCCACTGCGCCTGGCGAGCCAGGGTCGTCTGCGCGTCGGCACGGATCGAGGTCGAGTCCGTATCGAAGAAGATGCGGTCGCCGATGTTGACGGTGAAGTCCTGCGCCGATCCGGGTGTTGCAGCACCCGCGCCATTGAGGCCGAGATCAGCCGCATTGTTCGGCGTCTTCTTCGAGGCGCAACCGGCGATGGCGAGCATCGCCACCAGCGCGATCATGACCGGGTTTCTGGTAAGTGCTGCGATACGGCCCATGCCGCCTCTCCTTCGTATTTCGAGTGATTTCGTTGATCACCCAGTAACCACGTTTGGGTTAACCGGCATTCAAGAAACACGGTTAAAATTTGGTTTAGCTGCCCGTCCGCAGCCGTTTGGCCTGAAGCCACATTTCACGCGGACCCTAGGCGCAAATACGGCTAAAACGCGACCAATGCGTGGAAAAAGAGGAATTGAAGAATGGAGGAATTGAGGAACTGAAGAGAGAAATCACTTTAACTTCTCTCTGAGATTCACCAGCATTCCGTAGATGTGGGCATAGGATTGTAGCCACTCGTCGAGTTGCGCTTGTGAGATGTATCCAAGGTCGAACGTGTACGAAATCCACGTATCCACTTCGCTGCATGACCCCATGGCCATCGAAATGAACCGTGCGAATTCGGGTTTGGAGTGCGTCTGTTTGGCAAATCCCTCGGCCAGATTGGCGCAAATCCCTTTGCTGGAACGACGCAATTGATCGGCCAGCGCGTATTGCTCGATTTTCGGGAAAGCAAGCGTGGTCCTATGAACGTCAAGAGAAACCGCATAAGCGCGCTTATAGACCTCTAGATCCCTCGCACGCTTAATGTAGCTGCCAGTCTTCTCCATTCTTCCGTTCTTCAATTCGTCAGTTCTTCAATTCCCCTATTCGAGGAGCGGCGACCAGGCGGGGTCCGAAGCGAAATTCGCCGTCGGGATCGATTGCTCATTGCGTCCGGTCAGATCGACGGAAACCAGTTTGGGGCCGCCGGCGGAATCGCGGAAGAACATCAGCACGCGACCATTCGGCGCCCAGGTCGGTCCCTCCTGCTGGAAGCCGGAGGACAGGATGCGCTCGCCCGAACCATCGGTCTTCATGACGCCGATCTGGAATTCGCCGCCGGTCTGCTTGGTGAAGGCGATGAGGTCGCCGCGC
Source organism: Mesorhizobium loti (assembly GCA_014189435.1). NCBI lineage: Bacteria > Pseudomonadati > Pseudomonadota > Alphaproteobacteria > Hyphomicrobiales > Phyllobacteriaceae > Mesorhizobium > Mesorhizobium loti. The sequence continues at coordinate 6,734,081 of CP050293.1, read as the reverse complement.
GGCGACCAAACCGGCGTCGAATAGACGCCGTCGCCGAAGGAGATGCGGTTCTGGCCCGAGCCGTCGGCGCCCATCACGTAGATCTGCGCGCGGCCGCCACGGTCGGAGGTGAACACCACCTGGCTGCCATCGGGCGAATAGGACGGCGACGTGTCGATGGCGGTCGAGTTGGTCAGGCGTGTCGTCGAGCGGCTGCGCAGGTCCATGGCGAAGATGTTGGAATTGCCGTCGTCGCGCAGCAGGCTCATGATCACCTTCTGGCCATCGGGCGAGAAGCGCGGTGCAAAGGTCATGCCGGGAAAATTGCCGACCAGTTCGCGCTGGCCGGTCTCGATCTGCAAGAGGTAGACCCGGGGCTGGCCGCTTTCATACGACATGTAGGTGATTTCCTGCCGGTTCGGCGAGAAACGTGGCGTCAGCACGATCGACCTGCCATCCGAGAGATAACGGACGTTGGCGCCATCCTGGTCCATGATGGCAAGGCGCTTCTTGCGCGCGTTCTTGGCGCCGGATTCGTCGATGAAGACGACGCGGGTGTCGAAATAGCCTTTTTCGCCGGTCAGCCGCTCATAGATCGCGTCGGCGATGATGTGCGCGACACGCCGCTGATTGGCGTCGTTGGCGAAGAACTGCTCGCCGGACATCTGCTGGCCGGCAAAAGTATCCCACAACCGGTACTGGGCGCGGATACGGCCGTCGGCTTCCTTGCTGACGCTGCCGGTGACCAGCGCCTGCGCGTTGATCACCTTCCAGTCGTCGAAGCGCGGCGCTGCATCGGGGTTGGTGATCTTCTCGATAAAGGCGCTCTTGTCGATCGGCGCGAACAGGCCCGAACGTTTCAGGTCGGCGGTGACGATCTGCGAAATCTGCGCGCCAAGCGCGTCGCCGCCCTGGAAATCCGTGATGGCGATCGGCAGCGGCTCGACATTGCCCTTGTTGACGTTGAGCTCGACGAGCGCCAGCGCCGGCAACGTGCCGGCCGCGGTCATGCCCATCGCCATTGCTGCGACCATCAGGAGCGGCTTGAGGATTGATTTCATGTCTTCTCGCTTCTCATACTGATTTTCGGATACTCAGGCTCTAGAGGCCGAGCATCTCCCTTGGATCGAAGGTGACGCGGACGTCGGCCCAGATGTCCTGCTTGCCGGCCGGAACCTGCAGGCCGGTGACATCGCATTTTTGCACCGCGCGAACGGCACTTTCGTCGAACTGGCGATTTCCGCTCGACTTTTCGACCGCCGGGCGCCCATCCAGCTTGCCGGACGCATCCAGGTTGAACCGCACCACGACGACGAAATTTTCGGAACCTTCAAGGCCGACAGGAAGGGTCCAGCAGCCGCCAAGCTGGCTTTCCAGAGCGCCCATCTCCGACCTGGACAGCTTCTGGCCCTGATCCTTGTCGCCGCCGAGCGACGCCTGCTGGGTCGAGCGCTTGGCGCCGCCGCCGGATGGCTTCTGCTTGTCGAGCAGAGCGGAAATCTCGTCGGCGTTGAATTGCTTGTCGTCGGACTTCGGCTTCGACGACGCTTCCTTGACCGGCTTGTCGGCATCCTTGCGCTCCGGCGCCTTGGCGCTTTCGGCCTGCGCCGGCTGCGGCTTCGGCCGTGCTTCCGGTGCGGGCGCAGAATCCGGCAGCTGCGTCGCCTCGGCGGGCGGCTCCTGCGCTATGGCCTCGGCAACGGCGTCAGGCTTGACCTCGGGCGTCGGATTGATGGCGGCGGTCTTGTCCTGCGGCGGCGGGGTAGGCGCCGGCTTGGCCGGTGTCGGCTTGGGGTCTGCCTGCTTGACCGGCTCGGGCTTGACCTCTTCCTTGGGCGTCGGCGCCGGCGCCACTTCGGTAGCCGGAATAGGCTTGGGCTTTTCCTGCGGCTTCGGCACGTCCTCGGGCTTCGGCTTTTCGATCGGCGTCGGCGCGGGCGGCGGAGCCGAGGTCATGTCGACGGGTTTCGGCTTGGCTTCCGGCGTTATCGGCTTGTCAGTATCGACGCTGTTCTCGCCGACCTTCTGCGCATCCGGCACGATGTCCGGGCGCTGGGTCGGCACAGGTGCCGGTTTTTCATGCATCACGGCCTTCTTGTCGCCCTGCAACGTCTGCGCAATGGCTTCCATCGGCACGATGTCGACCGCGACCGACTCGACGTCGGAGGACGGAAGCGCGGCCGGCGCCGTCAGCGTGAACAGGCCGAAGGTCAGCGCCGCCGCATGCAAGATCACCGATGTGGTGAGGCCGGTCTTCATCGTCTTGTCTACTGATCCTGTTCCTGCAGTGAAACCAGGCCGATGTTCTTGTAGCCGGCGGCCGAAATGCGGGCCATCACCTTCATCGCGGTGCCGTAGTCGGTCGACTTGTCGCCGCGGATGAAGATGCGCTCCTCATAGCCGGTCTTCGAGATCGCCTGCAGCTTGGCTACCAGCTCCTCGATCGGGATCTCGGTTTCCTGCAGATAGATCTGACCGGCGGCGTTGATCGAGACAGTGATCGGCTGCGTGTCGGCATTCATCGCCTTGGCCTGCGTATCCGGCAGGTCGATCGGCACGCCGACCGTCAGCATTGGTGCGGCGACCATGAAGATGATCAGCAGCACCAGCATCACGTCGACCATCGGTGTGACGTTGATCTCGGACATCAGTGCATGGTGACGGCCGCGCCGCCTGTGGCCGCGCCCGCCGCGTCCTCCCATGCCCATGGACATACCCATCTGCTACTCCTCAGGCCTTGGGGGCCACTTTTTCATCGATTTGGCGCGAGAGTATGGCGGAGAACTCGTCGGAGAACCCTTCCATGCGCACCGCTATCTTGCTCGCGTCGGACGACAGCTTGTTGTAGGCGATGACGGCGGGAATGGCGGCGAGCAGGCCGATGGCCGTCGCCAGCAGCGCTTCGGCGATGCCGGGCGCAACCACCGCGAGACTGGTGTTCTTGGAGCCGGCGATTGCCTGGAACGACGTCATGATACCGATGACGGTGCCGAACAGGCCGATGAAAGGTGCCGCCGAACCGGTGGTGGCGAGGAAGCCTAGGCGGCCCTCAAGCTTTTCCATTTCGCGCGTCAGCGCCAGGTCCATCGCCTTGTCGATGCGGGTCTGCAGGCCGAGCGGCGTTTTTGCGCCCTTTTCGAAGCTCTTCTTCCACTCGCGCATCGCAGCCACGAAAATGGCGCCCATGCCGGTGGTCTTGCGGTCGGCGAGCGTGCGGTAGAGCTCCTCCAGCGACTGCCCCGACCAGAACACCTGCTCGAACCGGTTGAGCGCCAGCCGCATGCGGGCGTAGGAAACCAGCTTGTCGACGATGATCGCCCAGGTCCAGACCGAGGCGCAGAGCAGGCCGATCATGACCAGCTTGACCACCCAACTGGCCGAAACGAACAGCGACCAAACCGACAATTGCGCGCCCGGGTCGGCGAGTGCGATATTTTCCATCGTTACGTCCTTAAGATTTTCCGGGCGAAGCTGGCGGCTGGCCCCTGGCATCCCTTGTGGTCGGTTCGCACGAAGCTACCGGAACAACCCCAAACTGTGCCGTTCTCGGCCTTTTCAGGGCAAATATTGGTGAAAGGAAGGCGCTCCGATAACGCCAATCTTCACCAATCTCTTCATGAACCGTTATGGTTAAGGATGGGTTAGTATATAAGGCGCGGCGCATTGCCACGCCCAGTGGCAAGGCCATCAATTCAATGGCTGCGCCTAGGGTGTGCTGAGATTCAGGTCAGGCCGAGCCGAAAACGGTGGATTCCGAGAACCGGAGCGGAGCGTACTTTTCGTACGTGAGCACCGGAAGCGCAGGAAGCTGCTGTTTGCAGGCCGGCATCACCTGAATATCAGCGCACCCTCGGCATGAACGCCGCCACCCACTCCCTGGGAAAGCGCCTTGGGCGGCCATTCTCGCCGATGATCGCAGCCTCGACCTTGGCCTCCACCAGCACCTCGTCGCCGCGCTTGAGCTGCTGCGCCATGAAGATGCGCGCGCCGGAAATGTCTTCGGTGCGGGTATCGACGGTCAGGATGTCGTCAATGCGGGCTGGGCCGCGAAAGTCGATCTCCATGCGCCGCACCACCCAGACTATTTTCTCGCCATGCTTGCCGTCGGCAAGCTCGGTGTGGTGCACGCCGGTCAGCCTCAGATAGTCGGAGCGGCCGCGTTCGAAGAATTCGAGATAGCGTGCGTGGTAGACGACGCCGGAGAAATCGGTGTCGGCGTAATAGACCCGCGCCATCAGCCGGTGGCCGAACGCCGTCAGCGCACCGGAAAGCCCGGCCAGCAGCGTCGCCGATTCACCATGATCGCCCATTGCGCTTCCTTTTTCAGCCCCGACGAGTCACCTGTTTCCCGCGTGACATAGCATCGGATGGCACTGTTGACGGCGATGATCAAGACCTTGATGGCGGCGCTGCTTGTGCTCGCGGCCTTGGCGTGGCCCAGCCAGGCGGCGAGCTTTTCGATGAAGCGCGGCCTCAATCTCGACCAATGGGTCACATGGCCCGGCGAAGACCAATGGGGCGACGCCAAGGCCATCCTGCCCTATCCGGAATGGCGCAAATTCCTTGGGGAGAACGACCTCAAGGCACTGAAGGATGCGGGCTTCGATTTCCTGCGCATGCCGGTCGACCCCTCGCCTTTCCTGTCCGGCCAGACCGTGGCCTTGCGCGACGATCTCTATGCCAGCGTGCTGGACTCGGTGCGCATGATCAACCGCGCCGGGCTGAAGGTGGTCGTCGACATGCACCTGATCCCGGCCGGCGGCAGCCGCCAGATCGGCATGGCGCAAGTGATGGACGACACGCGGACCTTCGATGCCTATGTCGAGATGGTGCGCAAGATGGCGCGCACGCTGGCCGGCGAAGATCCCGCGCAGGTGGCTTTCGAGCCTATGAATGAACCGATCGTCGATTGCGACAGCGATGGCACCAGCCTGTGGCCGGACCGCCAGCGTAAACTGTTCGCGGCTGCGCGATCCTCGGCGACCAAACTGACCCTGGTGCTGACCGGCGCCTGCTATTCCGCCGCGAGCTCGCTGGACAAGATCGACCCGAAGATGATCCCCGACGACAACGTCATCTGGACCTTTCATTCCTACGATCCGTTCCTGCTCACCCATCAGGGCGCGACCTGGGCCGGCGACTTCATTCCTTACGTGACCGGCCTGCCCTATCCGCTGACGGCGATGCCCAAGGCGCAGCTCGAGGTGACGCTCGACACCATCCGCGCCAGGATCAAGGCCGAGGCGCCATGGACAAGGCAGAGCGGCCTGCTTGCCTATCTCGACGAACAGGTCGCCAGCATGGACAGTCCCGACAGGCTGCTCGGCTTGATGGATGCGCCGTTCGAGAAGGTCCAGGCGTGGGCCAAGGCGAACGGCGTCAAGCCGGAGAACATCACGCTGGGCGAGTTCGGCATGATCCGCCAGGAGTATGGCAACGCCTATGTCATGCCAGCCGAGTACCGAGCCGCCTATGTCAGGGACATGATCGCGCGCGCCGAGGCACATGGCTTCTCATGGTCGGTGTGGAGCTATGGCGGCGCCTTCGGCATCGTCGATGCCTTCAACGGCGACAAGGCCGAGCCGGATGTGATGGACGCGATCAGGTCGCTTCACTAACGCTATTTGGACCTAACCAAGGTCGATCGACAGGATTTCCGGGCGCATTCCAAAACGCACCGGCAATATGCTGAAGCCGAGCCCGCCAGAGACGATCAGATTGCGGTCGTTCTCGACGACGTGGCCATAGGCATAGCGATTGCCGAAACGCGACGGCACCACAGGCGAATAGCCGAACAGCCGTACCTGCCCGCCATGGGTGTGGCCGGAAAGGGTCAGCGATACGCGCCACGGCACCTTCGGAAAAATATCGGGCTCGTGGGCGAGCAGGACAATGGGCGAGGTGTCGCTGACCTTGGCCAGCGTGCCGTCGAGATCGTCCCGCCCCCTGAAGCCGGCGCGGCCCCTGGTCGGCAGCAGGGCCAGTTGATCGGCGAGACCTGCAATCCAGACACCATGGCCATCCTTTTCCAGGCGCACGACATCATTCTCGAGAACCGGAATGCCGACCTTCTCCAAGGCCTTGCGCGCTATGGTCGGGCCGGTCCCGGCACGTTGCGCGAAGCCATCGTTCCACAAGTCGTGGTTGCCGAGGATCGACAGCACGCCGAGCGGCGCCTTGAGGTCCGACAGGGCGGATGCCCATTGTGAGGGCGTCACCGGGCCGGTCACCAAGGGCATGCCGGCAATATAGTCGCCGAGCAGGACGATCAGGTCCGGCTGCAGCGCATTCGCGTCTTCGACAAGCGAGGTGATCCGCTCCGGTGTCATCCACGGCCGGCAGGCATGGATATCGGCAAGCGCAACGACGCGCAGTTTCAAGCCGTCAGGCCAGTGCGGCGGTGTCAGCGCGTAGCGTTTCACATGCGTCAGCAGCATCGGCTCGATGCCCACCGCATAGGCGCTGAACGCGGCGATCGACAGGAACGAACCGCCCATGAAGCGCAGGAACCCGCGTCTGGTGATCATTGCATGGCTCCGGCACTCGATCGGAGCGAGACTGCCCCGGGGATGGCACCGTCACCAAAGCCGACGAATGCGCCGGCAAACCGGCGAAGCTGAGGATATTTTGCGCAGGCCTTTCACTGATCGTTGATCAGCCCCCGTGCCTGATCGCCCGGGCGGCTATTCTTCCTGGAAAAGGTTGATCTGCTGCTGCGCCAGATCCTTCGGCGCGTCGAGGCCGAGATGGCGCCAGGCATTTGCCGTCAGCATACGGCCGCGCGGCGTGCGCTGGATGAAGCCCTGCTGGATCAGATAGGGCTCGATAATGTCCTCGATGGCGTCGCGCGGCTCGGACAGGCCGGCGGCGATCGTCTCGATGCCGACCGGCCCGCCGCCGAAATTGCGGGCGATCATGCTGAGGTACCGGCGGTCGAGCGCGTCGAGGCCGAGCGCGTCGACCTCCAGCCGGGTCAACGCCTCGTCGGCGATCTTGCGGTCGACATGGCCGTCGCCGGCGACCGAAGCGAAATCGCGTACGCGACGCAGCAGCCGGCCGGCGATGCGCGGCGTGCCGCGCGCACGCCGCGCGATTTCCAGCGCGCCGTCGTCGCCGAGCGGCATTTGCAGGATGCGCGCACCGCGCCGCACGATCTGCTCCAGCTCCTCGACCGTGTAGAAATTGAGCCGCACCGGGATGCCGAAACGGTCGCGCAGCGGGTTGGTGAGCAGGCCAAGCCGCGTGGTGGCGGCGACCAGCGTGAAGCGGGCGAGGTCGATCTTGACCGAGCGCGCCGCCGGCCCCTCGCCGATGATCAGGTCGAGCTGGAAATCCTCCATCGCCGGATAGAGGATTTCCTCCACCGCCGGGCTCAGCCGATGGATCTCGTCGATGAACAGCACATCGCCTTCCTCGAGATTGGTCAGCAGCGCGGCAAGATCGCCGGCCTTGGCGATGACCGGGCCGGAGGTCGAGCGGAAATTGACGCCGAGCTCGCGCGCCATGATCTGCGCCAGCGTCGTCTTGCCAAGGCCCGGCGGCCCGACGAACAGCACATGGTCGAGCGCCTCGTTGCGGCCCTTGGCGGCCTCGATGAACACTTTGAGATTGGCCCGCACCGCCGCCTGGCCGACGAAATCGTCGAGCGTCTGCGGCCGCAAGGTCTGCTCGGCATCCTCACCGCGTTTTTCCGGCGCAATCAGGCGGGGCGACAGGCTCATGCGAGCAGTTCCATACTGGCAATAGATTTGGCAGCCCGCTGATCAAACGTAACTGTATGCGAGCAACCCAGATTTCGATTGTGCTCTGCGATCAGCGCATCGGCAAAATCCACCTGCGGCAAATTCGATCTCTCGAGCGCAACCACGATGGCATCGAAATCTTCGAACACCAGCGTCTTGATCTTCAGCAGTCTCTGGATTGCCGCCTGCACCTGCTCTTTCGGCAACCTGTAGCGTGAAATCAAAGACCAGCTAAATTCCACCAGCACGATCAAGCTGACGAAGCCGGGAGCACCTTCGCTGAGGCCTTCGCCGAATGCGAGGGCTTTTGCCCGTTGCTCCGCATCGTCATTGAGCACCATTCGAAGCAGAACATTTGTATCAATGCCGATGGACGTCACCGGCCGCCCTCTTGTCCGCCTTGCGACCTGTCTCCGACAACATGTCTACCAACGGCATCCCGCACCGCGAGGTCGATTTCCTCCAGTGACGCTGGACCGCCGAGCGGATCGCCCAGAAATCCGGCGAGGTCGGCAAAGTCGAGATTGCGCGGCGTTCCAACCAGGTAGCCATCCACGACCGTCCAGGCGATCATGTCACCCGTCTTCAGTGACAGCGCGTCCCGGACATCCTTTGGAATTGTAAGCTGGCCTTTCGAGGTCAGACTGGCAAACGCACCCATTTTCTTACTTTCTGAGAAATTTCTTACTAGTCACATGATAGTCGGAATTTTCTTTTCCAACAACCATGTCACCGCGCCAGTTCCTTCAGCCCGAAGCGGATCAATTTCGGCGCATCGGCATCCTCGCCCGCCGTCTTCAGCGCCGCCGCCACCGCATTGGCGGCGGTGTCGCGCGAATAGCCGAGATTGACCAGCGCCGAGACGGCGTCGGTGATCGGCGCGGAGGCCACGCCGTCGCCCAGCTCCTGCTTCAGGCCGATGGTGCCCGAGGCGGTTCCGGCATAGGCCGGCGCCTTGTTCTTCAATTCGGTGACGATGCGCTCGGCCACTTTCTTGCCGACGCCGGGCGCGCGCGAAACCATGGCGATGTCGCGCAGCGCAATGGCATTGGCGAGGTCGGCCGGCGCCAGCGTCGACAGGATGGCCAGCGCCACCTTGGCGCCAACGCCCGGCACATTGTTCATCAGCAGCCGGAACCACTCACGCTCGAGCTGCGACTGGAAGCCGTAGAGCCGCAGCATATCCTCGCGCACATAGGTTTCGATGAACAGCACTACCGCTTCGCCGGGCGAAGGCAGCGCCGCCAGCGTGCGCGCCGAGCAATAGGCGACGTAGCCGACGCCATGGATGTCGACGAGGCAATGATCCTCGTCGACCTCGTCGAGCGTGCCCTTGAGCTTGCCGATCATTGGACGCAGCCCCCGTTAGGGATGAGTATCGGGCGTAATGAGCTCGACATCTGGAAAGTACTTTCTGAAACCTGCGGGATCGCGAGTAAGAATGGGATAGCCTCGGATGGCAGCGTGAGCCCCAATCAGGAAGTCGGGCATCACCTTCTCTCGGGGTCCGCCCAACCGCCGATAGACCGAGAACGCTCTCGATGCCGCAAAGGCCGCTTCGAACGGGAGGCTTTCGCGCCGGAACTCATCTTCAGGCAAGGCATCATCGACATCGTCTATCGCCTCATAGCGCATCGAAAACTCGGCGTAGATAATCTGATTGATGACCAGGCTGCCTTGCTCGAGGGCAGACACCATCTTGGACCACGACCACTTTGACCAGACGGGATCGCGAACGGCGATATCGATAAGCACGTTGGTGTCGACAAGCGTCGCCAAGATCAGCGATCCCGGGTCAAAGCCATGACGGCATCGGCATTCATTGTCTGATCGCCGCTGCCCTCAAGCCGGTCGAGTGCAGCAAGAAAACGATCCAGTCTTTCGCGATCAGCCAACCGCCCCTTGTCATGCTTCGGTGTGATCGTGATCTTGCCGCCCTCGATGCCGAAGATGACTTCGCTGTTGGCGCCAATCCCAAATGTCTCCCGCAGATCCCGTGGGATTGTCACTTGGCCTTTGCTCGTCACACGCATGAAACACACCTTTCTTACAAGTAAGGAATATTCCAACTATGTGAACAAGTCAAGAACATCGCTAACCGGCAAGCGCCATCCTGTAGGCCACGCTTTGCCGGTGATGCGCGTGGCAGATGGCGATGGCCAGCGCGTCGGCGGCATGTTCGGTATCGAAAATGGCTTTCGGCAACAGCACTTTCACCATCATGTGAATCTGCTTCTTGTCGCCATGGCCAACGCCGATCACCGCCTTCTTGACCGCATTGGGCGCATACTCGGCAACGACGAGGCCCGCACGCGCCGGCACCAGCATGGCGATGCCGCGCGCCTGGCCGAGTTTCAGCGTCGCCACGGCGTCCTTGTTGACGAAGGTCTGTTCGACGGCCGCCTCGTGCGGCATGGCGCTATGCAGGATCTCGGCTAGCCCGTCATGCAATTGGCACAGCCGCGTCGCCAGCGCCGCCTTGTCGTCGGACTTTACCGTGCCGGAGGCAATGAAGCGCAGCGAATTGCCGAGGCTTTCGACGATGCCCCAGCCGGTGCGCCGAAGCCCGGGATCGATACCGATGATACGAATCGCTTCCGCCATGTGCCGAGTTTACCTCCGGCCGATAGCGATGCCAGCGAAATGTGAACAAACCGGAAACGGAAATGCGGAGCGAGGTTTAACCTCGGGCGAAAGCCGTGTTTAGCAGGCTGATCTGGTCGGAAACCGGATTGGAACGGCGAGCCATCGGTTGCATGTCGACCACGGCGCCGGAGCCATAAATCTCCTCGTCCATGCGGCGCACCAGCGCCTGCAGGCGCAGCGAGCGGGTGACGAGGTCGAGAAAATCCTCGGGCAGTTCGGCCCAGCCGGTGGCTTCGTCATGGGCGGAAGCGGTGTCGAGACGCACCTTGGACTTTTCCGACGCGACCTGGTCGCGGGTCATCTCGCCGGAATTTGCGGCGCGCTGCAAAAGCAGCCAGGAGGCAACCTGCATCAGCCTGGTGGTCAGCCGCATTGATTCGGCGGCATAGAGCGTGGCCGCCAGCCTGGACAGTTTCTTCGCCTCGGCCCGGCCCTTGCCGTCGAGATATTCCGCCGCCTGTTCGACCAGGCCCATACCTTCCTGGTAAAGCGGCTTGAAGGATTGCGAGAAAACCCGGCGCTCCGCCAGCTTGACGGTTTTCGCACTGCCCTTCGAAGGCTCGTTCATTGATACGCCCCTGCACTTGCAACCGGCTGATTCGGCTCCCTGCCGATACACCCGGAACCCTAGCTGACTGAAGCTTGAAAATGCGCTTCGTCACCGGTGAAGGCAAGCACATGTTTAACAGAAGGTTAACGGCGAGCCGATGTCGGGCGTCCCCTCTGAAATTCGAACGAAAAGAGAAAATGCGGACAAAAAAAGAGCCGCGGATAAGGCGGCTCTCAGGAGTTTAACAGGGAGGCGTCAAACAAAGTGGCTCCAACCACTCGGTAAGAATCCAGATCACTGGATGAACATAGTAAACACCTGTAAAGCTTAATGAAGCCTTAACGGTGCGGACGTTTTTTGACCGAACGCCGCTATCTTGTGCCGTAACAGCACAGCCTCACCTTGCCTTTGGGCTTCAGGCCGTCTTCCAGACGGCGGGCAGGGCAATGAATGCAAACAGCAGCATGCCCGCATAGAACCCGATCGAGGAAATCCCGAGCAGCGGTTCTATCCCCGGATTGCCGGCGAGCAGAACGTAAAGGCCGATCATGAGCCCGATACCGCTGATGGCAGTCAGCCAGAAGTGAACCTTGGCCAGGGCCTTTTGCCCGACGGCCGGGAACAGATGGTAGAAAAAGGCGAAGACCGCCGACATCAGCCATCCGGCGACCATCGTGTGGGCGTGGGTTGGCATCTGGCCATGGTCATCGCTGATCGCCATGTGGATACCGAGCGCCATGCCGCACAACGCATAGATGATGGCCAGCGTGAAGAAATTCCGTGCTACCCCTTGCATAATGTCCCCTCGAATTGCCTTTTCCCGTTTCTCGGGAATGGGTTGATCGTCAGGCGACTGTTGTCGCCACCGGGCTCCCGGCGTTAGCGCACTAGCATCGGCGATGTTTCCGGACGATGTCGCGCCAACCCCTCCCGACGATTCGTACATTAGCAGGAAATCAGATAGCGCGTTCACGATCTCAGCCGCTTCTTCATTGCGCTGAAACAGAGCCGGATTTTTCGTGACATCGTTCCGAAACAGGCGTGGCGCTAAACGCTCGCTCCTCTGACGGCCAGCGCCAATCCGCGCCGCCGCAAACCTGACCGGAACACTGCAGGAGCAACCCATGGACTGGTACTCGATCGTAAAATTCCTCCACGTCGCCACGGCCATTCTGTGGGTCGGCGGTGGCTTCGTGCTGTTCCTTCTCGGCGTGCTTGCCGAACGGGCGGGCAACATCGAGGAAAAACTGCAGGCGATGCGCGCCAGTGGTCAGCTGGGCGGCAGGTTCTTTGCGCCGATGTCGATGCTGACGCTGATCTTCGGTCTCATCATGTGCTGGTTCTGGGTCGGCTTCTCCGATCTGTGGATCCTGATCGGCCTGGCCGGCTACGCCACGACCTTTTCGATCGGCATGCTCATCTTCAAGCCGACCGGCGAGCGCATGGGCGCGATGATTGCCAAGGAAGGCGTCACACCAGCTGTTCTAGCCATCGGTGAACGCATGATGAGCGCGGCACGCTTCGACTATGCGGTGATGCTGGTGATCATTGCCGACATGGTGCTCAAGCCGACCGTGCATGACATCGGCATCCTCGCCGGCATGGTGCTGGTCGTTGTGGTGGGCGCCACACTTGCCTTTGGCGGCAGCCGCCGCCTCGTTCCGAGCGCAGTCTGACCCCTGGCAGTGAGGACGGCTGGCAGCCGCCTCACCTATTTTACATCAGACCAACAATGCCATCCCAAAGCAGCTTCAGCGCCACCACCGCGACGGTTGCATAGGTGAAGGGATAGAAGGTTTCCGGCCGCATCCGACGCACCAGCCACGCCCCGGCGACGGTCGACAGCGGCGCCAGCGGCATCAGCACCGCCGATGCTGTCAGATTGGCGGTGTCGAACTGGCCGAGCGCGAAATAGGGCACCAGCTTCAGCGCATTGGTGGCGGCAAAGAAGATCGCGGCGGTGCCCGACAGAACTTTCGGATCGAGCCGGATCGGCAAGGCATAGACCTGGAAGGGCGGGCCGCCGACATGGGCGACGAAGCTGGTGAAGCCGGCGACCGTGCCCCAGACGGCGGCGGCCACGCGGTTGGGCGCGGCCGCGTGGTCGGCGCCGTGGCGGAACTGCAGATAGAGCCAGCGCAGGACGAAGATGATGGCGACGGCACCGACGATCAGCCGCACCGCCTCTTCGGTGACGAGTGCCGCCGTCAGCCAGCCGAGGCCGATGCCGATGACGGCGCCCGGCATCATGTCGACCAGCATCTTGCGGTCATAGACACCCCGCCATGCCCACACCGAGACAATGTCCATCAGGCACAGGATCGGCAGCAGGATGGCGGCCGCCTGCACCGGCGGCATGGTCAGCGCCATCAGCGGCACGCCGACAAAGCCGACAGCGCCGCCAAAGCCGCCCTTGGACAGGCCGACCAGAATGACCGCCGGAATGGCGGCCGCGTAGAACCACGGATCGAGAAGCAGGCCTGACATGGGAGGGGACTGGTCCGGAGGGAAAGCGTGTCGACGCTTGAATAGCCCAGAATGCCGGGCGGAGCGACAGCAAATATGAGCGTGGCGGCCGCACATCCGGCCGACGCCGGCCAGTGCCTATCGGCGGGCCGAGACCAGCAGGAACATCGGCCGCTCGAGTTCCTCCGCCAGTTCCGGCTTGGCCGCGATCTGCGCATCGGTCGGGCGGAATTCCTCGACCTGGTCGATGGTGAAACCGGATCGGATCAGGGCGTTGAGCGTGGTGCCGATCGTGCGGTGATGTTTCACCACGCCGTTGGCCAGCCAGTCGGTGCTGCGCGGCCCCTCCACCAGATACTGGTCGACAGGCCATGTCTTTCTTCCCGCGGCATCGATCGACCAGCCAGGATTGGTCGGCGCCATGAAGATCGGATGCTCGGTCGAGAAAACGAAATGCCCGCCGGGCGACAGGGCCTGGTGCACGGTCCCGAACAGACGCCGCACATCCTCGACATAGTGCAAGGCGAGCGAGCTGTAGACGAGATCGAAGCTGGCTTCCGGCAGACTGAGCCGATCGAGATCGGCTGTCTCATAGCTTATCCCAGCATCCGGGCCGGCGGCCCTCGCCCGGGCAAGCATTTTCTCCGACAGATCCAGGCCAAGCACCTGCGCCGCCCCATGCGCGCGGGTCCAGCGGCAGAACCAGCCGAAGCCGCAGCCGAGATCGACAACCCTCAAGCCGCTGACATCGGGCAGCATCGCGCGCAGCGCCGGCCACTCGGCGGCACCATCCAGGCCCTCCACGGAGCGGCCGAGCTGGCTGTAGCCTGCGAAGAAATCCTCGCGGTCGTATATGTTCTGCGCCATTATCGTCTCAGCCTCGTTTGGACCGGCACCCTAACCAACCGGCCGCCGGCTTTCCACCCGCTGCGGCCAGCTCCTCTGAAACCCAGGGCGTGGCCGGCCCGGCTCAGGATGCCTGCGGGACCTTTGCCCTGTCCCGAGAGGTTGCGTCGAGCGGTGGCGGCCGCCGCCGGATCGGTTGCGCCTTGATGATGGCGGTGCTTGTCTCGGCCTTGTCGGCGATGCGGTCGAGAATCCCGTCGAGATCGCCGATCGAGCGCACGAACAGACGGGCGACGAAGCAGTCATCGCCGGTCACCTTGTCGCATTCGCCGAATTCGGGGATCTCCTCGATCAACTTCTGCACGATGTGCAACTTGCCGGGCAGAGGTCGGATGCGCACGATGGCCTGCAAGGTATAACCAAGCGCCAGCGGATCGATCTCGACGGTGAACGCTCGGATGACGCCGCGCTCCTCGAGCCGTCGCAGCCGCTCCGAAACGCTTGGCGACGACAGCCCGACCTGGGCGGCCAGTTCCTTCAGCGAGGTCCGCGCATCCTTGACCAGGATTTCGAGGAGATTTCGGTCGAGATCGTCCAGCATTTTACATTTCCTGCCGATTTGGAACCGTCGCCTAATATAATTAGGCCATTTAACCATACATCCTTTCTCATCCGATGGAAAGCCGCGTAGCCGCATGAGATTATAGCGGTTGCAGGGATACGGAGGTTTGTTGTGAACGAAACAGTGCGCGGCACGGTCGAAATGTCGGCCGCAATGGCGATCCTGGGAACGATCGGATGGTTCGTCGTCCTGTCGGGCCAGCCGATTATGGATGTGGTGTTCTGGCGTTGCGCTTTCGGCGCGCTGACGCTGCTCATCATCTGCACCGCCCTCGGGTTGCTGCGCAACAGGCTGTCGCTGCGCATCATCGGCATCGCTGCGCTCGGCGGCGTCGCCATCGTCGTCAACTGGCTTCTGCTGTTCAGCGCATTCTCGCGCGCGTCGATTTCGATCGCCACCGCCGTCTACAACACGCAGCCCTTCATGCTGGTCGGCTTCGGCGCGCTGTTCTTCGCCGAGCGGCTGACCCTGACCAAGCTGACCTGGCTGGCCATCGCCTTCGCCGGCATGGTGCTGATCGTGCAGTCGGCTCCCGACGCTGGCGATATCGGCACGGATTATTTCACCGGCATCGTCATGGCGCTCGGCGCGGCTTTCTTCTGGGCTGTCGCCGCCATCGTCACCAAGAAGCTCAAGGGCACGCCGCCGCACCTCATCGCGTTGATCCAGGTCTGCGTCGGCGTCATCATGCTGGCGCCCTTCGCCAATCTTTCACAGCTTCCGGCCGATGCCTGGAGCTGGGCCATGCTGGCGACGCTCGGCATCGTCCATACCGGCCTGATGTACATACTCATGTACGGCGCCATCCAGAAGCTGCCTACGCATCTGCAGGGATCGCTGTCCTTCATCTATCCCGTCGTCGCCATTCTGGTCGATGTCGTAGCCTTCGGCCATCGGCTGCATCTGAGCCAGATCGTCGGCGCCACCGCCATCCTGATCGCCGCCGCCGGCATGAATCTCGGCTGGACGCTGTGGAAGAGCAAAACACCCGTCGCGAGCCCGCACCCGATCAAGTGAAGCGCCCCCGCCGGCTGCCGGCGGGTCAAACATCGCGATCCCGGCTGCCCGCCTGTTCAAGGCGGGCACTTTGCTCTATGCCGCAATCCAACCATCTTCGCCCGGCATAGGCGAAACGCGGGACCCGAAGAACCATGAATGACGCAACGCCCCCCAACCGCTGTCGCATCGTACTGATCGCACCGCCAGGCGTGCCGGCGGCCCGTATTGTCGCGGCATTCGAAGGCGGCGACGTCGCTTCGCTGATCCTGCCCGAGAACGGCATGGATGAGGCCTCCTTCCAGGCTTTCGCCGAACAGATCGTGCCGGCGGCGCAGGCCGCCGGAGTTGCTGTCATCATCGCCGGCGACACCCGCATAGCCGGCCGCGTCCAGGCCGACGGCATCCATGTCGAAGTCTCCAAGGCCGAACTCGGCGAGACGATCGAACATTTCCAGGCAAAGATGATGGTCGGCACCGGCGGCGCCAAGACGCGTGACGACGCGCTCGAGCTTGGCGAGACACGGCCCGACTACATCTTCTTTGGCCGCTTCGGCTACGACAACAAGCCCGAACCGCATCCGCGCAATCTGTCGCTCGGCGCATGGTGGGCCGACATGATCCAGATCCCGTGCATCGTCATGGCCGGGTCCGACATCGCCTCGGTGGAAGCCGTGGGCGCCACAGGTGCCGAGTTCGTGGCGCTGTCGAGCGCCGTGTTCGCCGACGGCACCGATCCCAAGACAGCGGTCGCCACCGCCAACGCGCTGCTCGACGAGACCGCGCCGCGCTTCGAGGACTGACGTGCCCTCGGCGAGGCTTCCCTTCCAGGCTCTGCTTGCGGTGCTGATGGTCCAGGCGGCGGCCGCGGAGACCATCCCGCTGCCGCAGCCCAAGCCGGACATCGGCGTGCACACCGACAAGCCGATCGACAAGCCGCTGCCGCAGCCCGCCACCACGGCCGAGCCGGCGCCGCTGCCGTCGGCCGACACCATCAACCCCGACCGCTTCGGCGCAAAACCTGCCGATGCCGCCTATGGCGCCTTCCAGCGCGGTCTCTACAAGACGGCCTACAATCTTGCGCTGGTCCGGGCGCAAAACGGCGACCCGGCGGCGCAGACGCTGGTGGCCGAGATCCTGTCGCGCGGGCTCGGTGTGCCGCTCAATTCTGCGGAAGCGGCGAAATGGTATGCGCTGGCCGCCGAACAGGGCGTGCCGGAATCACAGTTCCAGTATGCGCTGATGCTGCTCGACGGCCGCTACGTCAAGAAGGACGAAAAAGGGGCCTATGCGTTGATGCAGGCCGCCGCCGAAGCCGGCAACCGGCTGGCGCAGTTCAATTTCGCGCAGATGCTGGTCCAGCAGGACCCCGGTGACGCCGGCATAGCCAAGGCGGTCTCCTACTATGAGCGCGCGGCCGCGACGGGCCTTGCCGACGCGCAATATGCGATGTCGCAGATCTACGCCAATGGCGTCGGCGGCAAGCCGCGCGACGATGTGCAGGCAAGGCGGCTGCTGGCGCAGGCGGCACGGCAGAATTACGACACCGCGCAGATCGATCTCGCCGCCTGGATGATCGAAGGCCGTGGCGGGGCGCGCGATCTGAAATCCGCCTTCGGCTGGATGAAGCAGGCGGCGGAGGGCGGCAACGTCGCCGCCCAGAACCGCCTCGCCAAGCTCTATATGCAAGGCATCGGCACCGATCCGGACCTGGTCCTCGCCGGTGCCTGGTATGTCATTGCCCGCCGCGCCGGCCTCATCGATCCGCAGATGGACGATTTCCT
Source organism: Mesorhizobium loti (assembly GCA_014189435.1). NCBI lineage: Bacteria > Pseudomonadati > Pseudomonadota > Alphaproteobacteria > Hyphomicrobiales > Phyllobacteriaceae > Mesorhizobium > Mesorhizobium loti. Next base: position 6,716,450 of record CP050293.1, on the reverse strand, counting down.
GCAGGGGCTGAGCGACGACGAGACCAAGCAGGCCCTGCAGAAGGCGAACCGCCTGCCCTGACGGCGGCTCGAACCAGTCATTGCACGTCCGACCTTGGCTCCATTGCTTGGCACCAACCTGCCCGCTCCCTTGCCTCTTCTGACGATTTGTGGTCTTGGGAGCCCGAAATCGCTTTCCCAGCGAACATCCCATACCGACGGCCAGGCCGTTGGTATCCATTCCGGATCATCTCATCATGGCCAAGATCAATGGCAACGAAATCCGTCCCGGCTATGTCATCGAGCATGATGGCGGCCTTTGGGTGGCGGTCAGGACCAACACCGTCAAGCCCGGCAAGGGCGGCGCCTACAATCAGGTCGAACTGAAGAACCTCATCAACGGCACCAAGCTCAACGAGCGCTTCCGCTCGGCCGAGACGGTCGAGCAGATCCGGCTCGATCTGAAGGACTTTTCCTTCCTGTACGCGCAGGAAGACGCACTGGTGTTCATGGACACCCAGAGCTACGAGCAGCTCGAATTGAACAAGGACTTCGTCGGCGATCGCGCTGCGTTCCTGCAGGACGGCATGATGGTGACGGTCCAGCTCTACGAAGAGAGGCCGATCGGCATTTCGCTGCCCGACTATGTGACCCTGACCATCACCGAGGCCGACCCGGTGGTGAAGGGCCAGACGGCGGCTTCGTCCTACAAGCCGGCGATCTTGGAGAACGGCATTCGTGTGCTGGTGCCGCCATTCATCGGCGCCGGCGAGCGCATCATCGTCGACACCAACGAAATCACTTACGTGCGCCGCGCCGACTGATGCATGTCGCCCAAAAGTGGCCCCGGTTTTGGGTCACCGACATGCATCAAGCCAGAGCTTAAGTGCAGCACCAGGAAGAACCACTATGGCACGCTCAGCCCTCCTTAACGTCATGGTCCAGGCCGCAATGAAGGCCGGCCGCTCGCTGTCGCGCGACTTCGGCGAGGTGCAGAACCTGCAGGTCTCGATGAAAGGCCCCGGCGACTATGTCAGCCAGGCCGACCGCAAGGCCGAGGACATCGTCTTTGCCGAGCTGTCCAAGGCACGGCCGGGCTATGCCTTCCTGATGGAAGAGCGCGGCGCGGTCGAAGGCGACGACGGCCAGCATCGCTGGATCGTCGACCCGCTCGACGGCACCACCAATTTCCTGCACGGCATCCCGCTCTTTGCCGTTTCGATCGCGCTGGAACGCCAGGGGCAGATCGTCGCCGGCGTCATCTACAATCCGGCGATGGACGAGCTCTACACCTGCGAACGCGGCGGCGGCGCCTTCATGAACGACCGCCGCTTGCGCGTCGCCGGCCGCATCAAGCTGGTCGACACGGTGATCGGCTGCGGCATGCCGCATCTCGGCCGCGGCCACCACGGCAATTTCCTCGTCGAGCTGCGCAACGTCATGGCCGAGGTTTCCGGCGTCCGCCGTCTCGGCTCCGCCTCGCTCGATCTCGCCTATGTCGCGGCCGGCCGCATGGATGGATTCTGGGAGACCGGCCTGTCCGCCTGGGACATCGCCGCCGGGCTGCTGCTGATCCGTGAAGCGGGCGGCTTCGTCTCCGACATGGACGGCGGCCAGGACATGCTCGACAACGGCTCGGTTGTCGCCGGCAACGAGGTCATTCAACGCGCGCTGCTGAAGGCCGTGAAGAAGCCGCTCCCCTCTCGTTGACAGGCAAGCACGGTGACGGCACGCCGCGCTGAAGCGCCGCAGTCGTAAAACCGCAAACAAGACTTGAAATACTGCTTGGCTAGCGCCCAGATTTGGAGTGCGCGGCGCAGGAAATCCGGCAGTGAACGACATCAAGCCCACCCCCGACATCCCGTTCATCGGACGCTGGCACTATTCGCGCGCCGAGATGATCGCCGACGGCATCGTCCACGCGGTCGGCATCGTGCTGGCGATCTCGGCCGGTTCCGCACTGCTGGCGCTGGCGGCCTTTCGTGTCGGACCGGGCGAATACATCGCCGCCGCCTTCTACGTGGTTTCGCTGCTCACCGTGCTGTCGGTGTCGATGACCTACAATTTGTGGCCGGTGTCGTCGCCTGCAAAGTGGGTGTTGCGGCGCTTCGACCACGCCGCGATCTATCTGCTGATCGCCGCGACCTATACGCCTTTCCTGGCCCAGCTCGAAGGCTCGCCGCTGGCGCGCTGGATGATCGTCCTGGTCTGGACCGCAGCAGCACTTGGCATTGCCATCAAGGTGTTTTTTCCCGGCCGCTTCGACCGGCTCGCCATCGTCTTCTATCTCGCCATCGGCTGGAGCGGCATCGTCCTGGTCAAGCCGCTGGTGCAGACGCTGCCGACGACATCGATCGCCCTCATCGTCGCCGGCGGCATCGTCTACTCCTGCGGCGTCATCTTCTTCGCCTGGAAGGGGCTACGCTTCCACAATGCGCTGTGGCACGGTTTCGTCGTCACCGGCGCCGGCCTGCATCTGGCCGCCATGGTCGACTGTCTGGTCATCAATCGCCTCTGACACGGTACAGCAATATTGCCAGGACAATCGGGTGAATGAAAAATTCCTCGGTCGAGCCGAACAGGCGGTGATTTCCATTTTTGCGCAGCGAAAATGGCAAGGCCGAACGGCCGTCGGCGCTTATGCGCCGTAAGCCAAGGGCGCGGATGCGCCCGCCCGGCGCTTGAGGGGAGAAAAAGGAAAGGGCAAGCGGGTTCACCCGATTGCCCTGGCAATATTGCCAAGCGCCATTCAATTTGGTCACAATTCCGTTTAGAGTCGCGGTCTACGTGATCGGCGGCGGCATCGGAAACGGGGCACGGATGGCTTTTCTCAAATCCTTCGGCATGGGCAGACGTTCTGATGTCCTGATCTACGATCCGCACAAACTGTCGAGCCCGCAGGTCTTTCTGCTGACCATGGTGATCTTCCTGGTCATCGTCGCCTTCATCGCCGCCATCCTGACCCGACAGATCTCCACCGCCTTTGGCAGCAATCCCGGCCTCAACGGCCTGATCGTCGGCGTGCTGGTGGTCGGCATCCTGTTGGCCTTCGCCCAGGTCGGACGGCTGTTTCGCGAAGTGCGCTGGGTCAACTCCTTCCGTGCCGGCTCGGAGACCACCGAACCGGTGCTGCTGGCACCGATGAAGGCGATGATCGGCCGCTCCTCGGCGACGGCCTTCTCGACCAGCTCGATGCGCACCATGCTCGATTCCATCGCTACACGCCTCGACGAAAGCCGCGACACCTCGCGCTATCTCGTAGGCCTGCTGGTGTTCCTCGGCCTGCTCGGCACCTTCTGGGGCCTGTTGAACACCATCGGCTCGATCCGCGAAACCATCGAATCGCTCGATCCCGGCACGGGTGATGCCGCCGCGGTGCTCGATTCGCTGAAGCAAGGGCTTTCGGCGCCGCTGGCCGGAATGGGCACGGCCTTCTCGTCCTCGCTGTTCGGCCTGTCCGGCTCGCTGGTGCTCGGCTTCCTCGACCTGCAGGCCGGCCGCGCGCAGACGCGCTTCTACACCGAGCTTGAGAACTGGCTGTCCTCGGTCACCGACCTGTCGTCCGACATCGTCGTCTCCGACCCGGCCAAGGCAGAATCCTCCGACGAGATCCGGGTTTTGTCGGAACGGCTGCGCAGCATGCAGGAGAATGGCGGCGGCTCCAATCCGCGCGTCGCCACTGCCATGGCCAATCTCGCCGACGGCATTTCCGGCCTGGTCAAGAACATGCGCTCGGAGCAGCAGATCATGCGCGACTGGGTCGAGGCCCAGTCCGACGAGCAGAAGGCGATGCGCAACACGCTGGAAAAGATCGCCGACGCCCTGAAGAAGCCCGGGGTCCACTAACATGGCACTCGCCAGGGGCCGGCGCACCGATCGCCGCATCGACTATTGGCCGGGCTTCGTCGACGCGCTGTCGACGCTGCTTTTGGCGATCATGTTCCTGCTCACGGTCTTCGTGCTGGCGCAGTTCCTGCTGGGCCGCGAAATCTCCGGCAAGGATACGGCGCTCTCGCGCCTCAACTCGCAGATCAACGAACTGACCCAGCTTCTGGCGCTGGAGCGCTCGACGGCGCAGGACAAGGATGATTCGCTGGCCAATCTGCAGGCGTCCCTGTCGGCCGCCGAAGCGGAGAAGAGCCGGCTCGAACAATTGCTGGCGCAAGGTGCAGGCGCCGGCGACGCCGCCAACCAGCGCGCCGCGGCGCTCGGCGGCGAACTCGACAGCCAGCGCCAGATCAGCCAACAGGCGCTGAGCCAGGTCGAGATCCTCAACCAGCAGATCGCGGCGCTGCGCAAGCAGATCGGCGCGCTCGAGGATGCGCTCAACGTCTCCGAAACCCGCGACCGCGATTCCAACACCAAGATCGCCGATCTCGGCCGCCGCCTGAACGTCGCGCTGGCGCAGCGTGTGCAGGAATTGAATCGCTACCGCTCCGATTTCTTCGGCCGCTTGCGCGAAATCCTCGCCGACCGCGAGAACATCCGCATCGTCGGCGACCGCTTCGTGTTCCAGTCCGAGGTGCTGTTTCCGACCGGCTCCGAGGTGATCAACGATGCCGGCAAGGTCGAGATGAAGAAGCTCGCCGACGCCATCATCGAACTGCAGAAGGAAATCCCGCCCGAGATCAACTGGGTGCTGCGCGTCGACGGCCATACCGACAACAAGCCGCTTTCCGGCACCGGCCGCTACCGCGACAATTGGGAGCTGTCGACGGCGCGCTCGACCTCGGTGGTGAAATTCCTGATCGAGAACGGCGTACCGGCCAACCGCCTGGTCGCCGCCGGTTTCGGCGAGTTCCAGCCGCTCGATCCCGCCGACACCGAAGAGGCGCGCAACAAGAACCGCCGTATTGAACTGAAGCTCACCGAACGTTGATCCATCATCACGCGAACTCACGCGAATTTGTTCGTCGGCTCAACTCTAGGGCGCAGATCAGGGCCGACAAGGCCTGAAAACATTATCTTTTTTAATTACACATTGTCGCAGGGCGGTCCTAGCTTCCCGCCTGGGCCGAGAACCGCCAGCGATGAATCCCCCCTCGTCGCGACACGACGGAACCCGACGGCCCACGGCCAGAAGGCAGGCGGAACGACCGCCGCCTTCCTCTACAAGAGGAGACGCGTGATGCGCTCTTTCACTCCCAAGACCTCGCTCAGAACTGCAACACTCACGGCGTTCCTCATCGCCGTTCCGCTTGCCGGCACCTATGCCGCGGGCCATCACAAGGGCGCTCTCGACGCGAGCGATCCGACCGATTTTACCGGCCCGCGCGTGGAAGGTCTCATCCAACAGGTTGAAGGCGTCCATCAGGGCATCCTGGACGCGAGGCAGGCCAACAACATTACGCCGGCCGTGGCGGAGCGTCTGGAAATGCGCACCGCGCGCATCAGCCAGGCGGCCGAGAAGATAGCGGCGTCCGATCACGGCAGGATACCGGCTGCGCAATACCATGACCTGCTGCGCCGTCTCGACAATGTCGACCAGCGGCTGAGGGTCGATACCGGCAGCGGTTTCCTGATGGGCGATGGCTCCGACGGCGGCAACTATCCGAACGGCTGAGGCCGTAGCGCCCGAAACGGTCCAAGAGGAAGGGACCGCCTGACGCCTTCGGGAGCCAATCCTGCGGGCGTCGTTTTTACCAGCCCAGCCAGACCGCGATCAGGGCAACCACCGCCGGCACGGTCTGGACGAACAGGATCTTGCGGCCGACCGTTGCCGCGCCATAGAGGCCGGCAATCGCCACGCACAACAGGAAGAACATTTTGACCTGGAAACCGGCCGCACCGAGGTAAAGTCCCCAGATCAGGCCGGCGGCGAGGAACCCGTTATAGAGCCCCTGATTGGCGGCCAGCACCTTCGAGGCGCTGGCGAATTCGGCAGTCAGATTGAAGACCTTGCGGCCGCGCGGCGTGTCCCACAACACCATCTCGAGATAGACGATGTAGACATGGATCAAGGCCACCAGTCCGACCAGGATGTTGCCGATCATGTTGCTCCCCCTCAATTGTCGCCGGCAGCATTTCACGCATGACCGCCCCTGCGCAAGATGCGTCCTCCGCACAGAGCCGCAGGGTTGCAAACGCCTTTGCGCTGGTATCTTTTCGCGCCGTCCTCAATCACGGAAGCCGCCATGTCCTTTCAGAAACTCGATGATCTCGGCCACAAGCTCGAAGCGCTCGAGCACGCGCTGGCCATCCTCGGCGCCGACGAGGCCACCCACATGGCCGTCGGCGGCGGCGAGAAGCGCGCCGAGGCGATGTCGGCACTGGCCGGCATGTATCACACCAGGGCAACGGCGCCGGAAATCGCCGACTGGATCGCCGCGGCCGAACAGGAGGCATTGGATGAAGAGCAACGCGCCGCCGTCTCGGAGCTGCGGCGGCAATACACCAACCTGACCTGCTTGCCGGTCGAATTCGTCGAACGCCAGACGACCGCGCGCATGCGTTGCGAGCAGCTGTGGCGCGACCTGCGCGCCAAGAACGACTGGGCGGGCTTCCAGCCGGCGCTGGAGGGCGTGGTGGCGCTGGTGCGCGAGGAGGCGGCGCTGCGTGCCGACGTGCTCGGCCTCGCCCCCTATGACGCGCTGATGGAGCAATACGATCCTGGCAACCGCACCGCCGACATCACGCCTGTTTTCACCGACCTGAAGGCTTTCCTGAAAAGCTTTGTGCCGGAGGCGCTGGCGATCCAGGACGCGCGGCTGCGCAAGCGCCTGTTGAAGCCGCTCTCAGGCACCTATGCGATCGACCGGCAGCGCGAACTCGGCCTCGCCATGATGGCGGCGGTCGGCTTCGACCTGACGCACGGGTCGCTGTCGGTGTCGCACCACCCATTCTGCGGCGGCGTGCCGAGCGACGTGCGCATCACAACCCGCTACAAGACCTCCGATTTCCTGTCGGCGCTGATGGGCGTGCTGCACGAGACCGGCCATGCGCTTTACGAACAGAACCTGCCGAAGGCGTGGTCGCAGTGGCCGCTCGGCAAGGCGCGCGGCATGGCCGTGCATGAAAGCCAGAGCCTGTTCGTCGAAAAGCAGCTCGGCCGCAACCCGGCCTTCTGGCGCTGGGCGCTGCCGGTGGTCGAAAAGCATCTCGGCGAAGCCTGGTCGCTCGACGACATCCTGCCGCATGTGCATCGCGTCGAGCGCGGCCTGATCCGTGTCGATGCCGACGAGGTGACCTATCCCCTGCATGTCATCCTGCGCTACGAACTGGAGCAGGAGCTCGTCGCGGGCAGGCTTGAAGTGGCCGACCTGCCCGAAGCCTGGGACGCCAAGATGCGCGACTATCTCGGCCTTTCCACCATCGACAACCCCGCCGACGGGCCGATGCAGGACGTGCATTGGCCAGGCGCCGCCTTCGGCTATTTCCCCTCCTACACGCTGGGCGCGATGATGGCGGCCCAGCAATGGGCGGCGCTGACGCGGGAACATCCCGCTGCCGACGAGGATCTCGCCAAAGGCAATTTCGAGGCGATCAACGACTGGCGCCGCCAAAAAATCTGGTCGCAGGCGTCACGCTGGTCGACGCCGGACCTGCTCGAACGCGCCACCGGCGAAAAGCTCAACGCCGCGTATTTCGTGAACCATCTGAAGCAGCGATACGGAAAGGTCTGACGCAGTGTTTCCGTATGAGGAGTTGGGAGAACGCATCGTAGGAGTCGCTTCGTGGAGAAGGCAATAGATCAAGCGTTGCGTGCCGTTGCGGTCAAGCGCCTTAAGAAAATGCTGGACGAGTTGCCCCGCGAATCCAGCACTCAAGGTGAAAGCACTACCGATTTCCTTCGCCTCCAGCGAATGAAGTGGGATGGCCGCGCCTTCGACGTGTTCGAAGATACCAAGGAAACCGGACTGAGCTGAGCTTACTCCGCCGCGCCCCTGAAGGCGCTGGCGCCGGTTTCGAACTGCAGCTTGGCCAGCCGCGCATAGATGCCGCCCTTGGCGACCAGGCTCTGATGCGTGCCTTCCTCGACGATCGAGCCGCCATCCATGACCAGGATCCTGTCGGCCTTAAGCACCGTTGCCAGCCGGTGCGCGATGACGATCGTGGTGCGGCCCTGCATCAGGCGTTCCAGCGCCATCTGCACCAGCGTCTCGCTTTCGGCGTCGAGCGCGGAGGTCGCCTCGTCGAGCAGCAGGATCGGCGCGTCGCGCAGGATGGCGCGGGCGATCGCCACCCGCTGGCGCTGGCCGCCGGACAGCGTCACGCCGCGTTCGCCGACCTGGCTGTCATAGCCCTTTTCGAGCTTGAGGATGAATTCGTCGGCAAGCGCATCCTTCGCCGCCGTTTCGATCTCGGCCTTGCTGGCGCCCGGCCGGCCAAAGCCGATATTGTCACGCGCGCTTGCCGCAAAAATGGTGACGTCCTGCGGCACGATGGCGATGCGCTCGCGGACGGAAACGGGATCGGCCTCGCGCACATCGACGCCGTCGATCAGGATCTTGCCGGTTTCGGGATCGTAGAAACGCAGGATCAGCGAAAAGACCGTGCTCTTGCCGGCCCCTGACGGCCCGACGATCGCCACCGTCTCGCCAGGCATGACCTGAAAGCTCAAGCCGTGCACGGCGGCGCGGTCGGGCCTTGCCGGATAGGAGAAGGAGACATTGTCGAAGACGATCGCGCCCTTGGCGACCGCAGGCAGCGGCTTCGGATCGGCCGGGGCCTGGATCGCCGGCTTCTCGGCCAGGATCTCGGTCAGCCGTTCGGCCGCACCCGCTGCTTGCGCAAGCTCGCCCCAGACTTCGGACAGCGCGCCCAGCGCGCCGGCGGCAAACACCGAATAGAGCAGGAACTGACCGAGCGTGCCCGGCGATATCGAGCCTTCGAGCACATCGCGCGAGCCGAACCACAGCACCGCCACGACGGACGAGAAGATGGTGAAAATGGCAAAGAAGGTGAGGAAGGAGCGCGCGAAGATCGAGCCGCGTGCCGCCTCGAAAGCGGCTTCCACCGCGGCGGAGAAATGGCCGGTGACCAGCTTCTCGTTGGTGAAGGCCTGCAGCGTGCGCACCGCGCCGATCTGCTCGCTGGCATAGGCGGTGGCATCGGCAAGCGTATCCTGCGCCTGCCGCGACTTGGCGCGCACCGAACGGCCGAAGGCGACCAGCGGCAGCACGATGACGGGAATAGCGGCAATGACGAGGCCCGACAGTTTCGGGCTGGTGATGACCATCATCCCCACCGCGCCGAGACCGAGGATGACGTTGCGCAGCGCCACCGAGGCCGTCGCTCCGACCGCCGACTTGACCTGCGTCGTGTCGGCGGCGAGCCGCGACACGATCTCGCCCGACTGGGCGGTGTCGAAGAAGGAAGGCGACAGCGTCGTGACATGGGCAAAGACATCGCGGCGGATGTCGGCGACGACGCGCTCGCCGAGCGTGATGACGAAATAGTAGCGGCCGGCCGATGCCGCCGCCAGCAGGGCGGCCATCGCCACCAGTGCTGCGAAATATTCGGCGATGAAAGTGGTGCTGGCCGACGAGAAGCCATGATCGATCATGCGTCGCACCGCCAGCGGCAGCGCCAGCGTCGTTGCCGCGGCGATGACCAGCGAGATGACGGCGCCGATGACCAGCCTGCGATACTGCGTGATGTAAGGAAACAGGCGCCTGAGCGGCTTGAGCGAGCGCCTGCGCTCGTCTGCGCTGCTGATTTGCGCCATCCCGATGTTTCCTCTAGCCGCCCTTAGGGTATGCGCCTCAATATGCGCTTGCCGCGGCCTTGTGATTCAATTCCGGCTGATGTATAGGCTCGCCGACCGTTTTAGAAGCCGTGGCTCCTCAATAGCTGCGGCTTCGAGTTTTAAAAAGGGGCGCATCGACGCAGGCTTATGCCCGTCGGCAGCGCCGGCAAGCCAGGAACCGAACCCATGAAGACCGACATCCATCCCGATTACCACACCATCAAGGTCGTCATGACCGACGGCACCGAATACATGACCCGTTCGACCTGGGGCAAGGAAGGCGATACGATGAACCTCGATATCGACCCGACCACCCACCCGGCCTGGACCGGCGGCCAGCAGACCCTGCTCGACCGCGGCGGCCGCCTGTCGAAGTTCAAGAAGCGTTTCGAAGGTTTCGGCCTCTAAGCCCGACGACCTTTTCGCAGATCGAAAACCCGCCCTTGTGGCGGGTTTTTTGTTGACCGCGGGCAGCCTTGGTGGAACGCAATGGTTCTCGGAGGGCAAGATGTCTATTCTCGACGATGGCCGATGGTCCGGCCTTAAAGGTGGATACAAGGTGGCCTACGATCCTCGACCGGCCTTGCGAACACTGGCCCTTCGCTATGATGACAAAACGGTCTGGGACGAACTTTGGAATGAGTTGCATCACCAAGGGGACGTTGGAGACGCGTCTTATGCTGCGGTTGTTGAAATTGTTCGCATCTCCGAAGCTCACGCTCCGGCTTACTGGGGTGCCTATGGTTTGGTCGCAACGATCGAAGAGGCGCGACTGCTCTACGACCGAAATCCGCAGGTTCCTGCTTGGATCGAACCGCACTACAAGGCAGCGTGGCGAACGCTCCTGCATTTGGCATTGCGGGATCTGGCAACTTCTACCAATGACGAGACGGTGAACTGCGCCTTGTCCGTCATCGCGCTTTATCGGGGCCGCTTGAACCTCGGCCGCATGGCGATGTGCACAGAGGATGAGCGCGCGGAAATGCTACAGGAATATTTCGGCGTATAGCTTTCCCTATACGTCGAAATATTGTGCGGCCTGCGCTTGTCAGCGGATCGTCGCGCGGACAAAATCGCCCTTGATGACGACCGAGGGCTTGGCCCTGGCAGTATTGGGAAGCGAACTGTCGACGAAGGACGCCGACGCTGTTACCGAATAGCTGATCGGAACCTGCTGGCCGAAGGCCAGCGTGGCATCCAGTGCCCTGCCGGCAATCGCGATGTTCTCATCCTGCCTGACGTTTGCGAAGGCGAGATAGACTTTCAGCGCCTCGCCCTTGAGATCGACGGTCGAAGCATGCCCGTCGAGCGAAACGTCGGCCGCTTTGCCGGTTATGGTGATGGCGGAAAAATTCCCAATCATTTTGGCGCGCAGCGCTGCCTGGTCGATCGACACTGAACTCTCGGGCGGGATGTTGGCATTGATCTCGACCCTGCAGTCCGAAGGGTCCAGCCATGCGGACGGCGCGACGTCGATACGCAGCGCCGAGGCCTCCCGCTTCATGTCGCTGGCGGTACGGCAGTCATTGACGAACCAACTCGAATACCAGCCGGCAAACCAGCCTTCGCGGCGGCTGTTGATCGTCGCCTGATACGGCGCGGTTGCCGAGGTGGTAAGCCGGACGGAACTTGCCTCGCCGGTGATGACGACAGCGGTCACCCCGGCGAGATCGAGTGTCTTGGCGGCATCACCGGTCCCCGGCGATGCCAGGGCAACGCCGGCAAAGGGCAGCAAGGCAAGAATTGCGGATTTCATCATTGTCTCCGATCATGGGTGGCGATCCCGACTGGACCGTGCGCTGTTGAAATGATCCGAGACGTCGATTTCCGCGACCTTGATCACGATCCGGGACGACCGCGAACGCAATCCGGGTCATTGTCGGTTGTTGTCCGCCCTGGAATCACGCTTGCGATCATGATCTTCATTCCCCTGCCGTTCGTCGTCTCCCTGTTGCTCGTCATCCTGCTCATGCAGATGATCCGCCGAAACGAGGCCGACCTGCGCGAGAACATCTCTTTCATGCTGCTGATGGCGGTCTATGCCTTGCAGTCGGTGCTGATCGGTATTCGCTGGGGCTATGACGTCAGGGTCGTCATGCCGGTCCTGTCGGTGCTGGCGACGCTGATCGCGCCGCTAGCCTGGATCGCCTTCAGCGGCCTGACGAAGGAACGGTCGGAGCATCGCCTGGCACGGCTATGGCCGCATCTGCTGCCGGCCTGCCTGGTTGCCCTGCTGCTGATCTTCTGGCGCGAGCCGGTCGGGCCGGTGATCATCCTGGTGTTCCTGTCATATGGGCTCGCGCTTCTTTGGCTTGCGCTGGCCGGTCCGGATATCCTGGTCGAATCGCGCCTCGACGGCGTCTTGCGGTCCTACCGATCGCTGTGGGTGACGGCGGTGGCGATCCTCGCGTCGCCGGTCACCGACATCATCATCAGCCTAGACATGCAGTGGACCGGCGGCGCTCATTCCGGCGCGGTCATAGCCGGCGGCAACGTGCTGGCGCTGTTGCTGCTCGGCGGCGCTGCCGCGGTCGCCAGCGAAGCCGCTGCTTTTGACGGAGACGACGACGATGATGCGCCTCGTGCTGAAACCACGCCGCGGGCAACCAGCGAAGATTCCGCTGTCGCGGCGGCGGTGGACATGCTGATGCAGTCGAAAGCGCTCTACAAGGATGTCGATCTCAACCTTGGACGCATCGCCAGGCGGCTCGGCCTGCCGGCGCGGCAAGTATCGTCGGCGATCAACCGCATCCACCAGATGAGCGTATCGCAGTACGTCAACAACCAGCGGATCGGCGAGGCCTGCCGCCTGCTGGCGGCGACAGACGAGCCGATCACCCGCGTCATGTTCGACGCCGGCTTCCTCAGCAAGTCGAACTTCAATCGCGAGTTTCTGCGGGTGACAGGGTTGGGGCCGAAGGTCTGGCGGCAACAGCATCAGCCATTGAACGGTGAAGATCCGACGACAGCGCGCGCTGGTTGAGCGCGCTCGACCGCCCGCTGGCTCCGGCGAGCCGTTCTCAGGTCCCCAGCAATTCCCTGAGCGCCATGCGCTTGTAGGCGGCGACCAGCCTGTCGCCCTCCTGCCGCTCGACCGAGATCGCCAGCCGCATGGCGGCCTCGCCCATTTGCCAGACCAGGAACGCCGTGGTTTCCAGTGCCGTCGGATCGGCCGTGGGCCGTAGCCGCCTGAGCACCGCGGTGAGGAATTCGGCGTTGGCGCGGCTGTCGGCGAGTTCGAGCTGGCGCAGCGCCTTGTCGGCCTGCGTGCCCGACCAGATATCGCGCATCACCGGTTCGGCCAGGAACAGCCGGTAATAGATATCGACCAGTTCCGAAAATGCCTGGCCCAGGCCTTCGGCGTCGCCGACGCCGGCAAGTGCTGCCGAGATGCAGGCCTGGCTCTCTGTGGTGTGGCGCTCGGCCAGCGCCCAGATGATCGCCCGCTTGTCCGGAAAGAACTGGTAGAGCGAACCGATCGACACTCCTGCCCGTTCCGCCACCTCACCCATGCGCATGGCATCGCTGCCTTGCTCGGCAATCAGCGCCGAGGCAGCGGCCAGCATGCGCTCGACCCGCTCGCGGCTGCGCTGCTGGCTGGGCGCCCGGCGCGGTGAAGCAATCTGCTCCTGCGGGGAAACCGGCGTGGCCGTGTCTTCCATGACTGACTCCAATGCCGGCAAAATCGCTTGACTCGCAAAATACGAGGGTTTATCACGTTTTGCAAATGTGAGGATTGCTCATATTTTCAAAACGGAGGAACCCGAAATGACTGACACGACATTGAAACCAATTCTGATCCTCGGCGGCACCGGAAAAACCGGCCGCCGTCTCGCCGACCGTCTGACCGCTCGCGGCCTGCCGGTGCGGATCGGCTCGCGTTCCGGCGCCCCGCGCTTCGACTGGGAAGTTCCCGCGACCTGGGGCCCCGCAATGCAAGGCGTGAGTGCCGTCTACATCAGCTACTATCCCGACATCGCCGTGCCCGGTGCCGCCGAAACCGTCGGCGCGTTCGCCAGGCTTGCCGTGGCCAATGGCGTCAGCCGGCTGGTGCTGCTGTCCGGCCGCGGCGAGACCGAAGCCCAGCGCGCCGAGGAGATGCTGAAGGCCTCGGGCGCCGACTGGACGATTCTGCGCTGCGCCTGGTTCTCGCAGAATTTCAGCGAAGGTTTTCTCGTCGAGCCCTTGCTGGAAGGCGAAGTAGCCTTGCCAGTCAGCAATGTCGGCGAGCCGTTCGTCGATGTCGACGACATCGCCGAAGCCGCCTTCGTCGCGCTGACCGAGCCAGGCCATGTCGGCCAGCTCTACGAGCTGACCGGGCCGCGGCTGCTGAGCTTCGCCGACGCGGTCGCCGAGATCGCCAAGGCGGCCGGCCGCGACATCCGCTTTGTCAGGATCTCGCATGAAGAATTCACCGCCGCGATGGCTGCGCATGAACTGCCGCCCGAAATCGCCTGGCTGCTCAACGAGCTGTTCACCGAAGTGCTCGACGGCCGCAACGAGACGCTGACCGACGGCGTCCAGCGCGTGCTCGGCCGCACGCCGAAAGACTTTTCCGCCTACGCAACCGAAACCGCCGCTAGCCGAATCTGGAGCAACTGAGATGACCAAGCTTCTTCCCACCCTCACCATCATTGCCGCAATCGGCTCGGGCGTCGTCGGCGGCGTGTTCTTCGCCTTTTCCAATTTCGTCATGGCGGCGCTTGCCCGGCTGCCCGTTCCAAGCGGCATCGCCGCGATGAATTCGATCAACATCACGGTGATCACCCCGACCTTCATGACCGCGCTCTTCGGCACCGGCCTGCTGTGTCTGGTGCTTATCGCCGCCGCCATCATGGGCTGGAGCCAGTCCGGCTCGTACTGGTTGCTTGCCGGCGCGGTGATCTACGTGATCGGCAACCCGATCGTGACCATGGTCTTCAATGTGCCGCTCAACGATGCGCTCGCCGCCGTAGACCCGGCCAGCAGCAATGGCGCCGCCGTGTGGGCGAACCATCTGAGCCAATGGGTGATGTGGAACCACGTCCGCACCATCACCGCCATCGTGGCGATGGCCTGCTTCATCTTGGCATTGCTCTAGAAAGTCGTTGATGAAGTAAGCTGCGTTGAGATTCAGGTCAGGCCGAGTCGAAAATGGTGGATACCAAGAACCGGAGCGGAGCGTACTCAAGTACGTGAGCACCGGAAGCGCAGGTATCCGCCATTTGCAGGCCGGCCTCACCTGAATATCGACGCAGATTTAGGCCTTGCGGTCGGAATGGCCTAGATCGCGATCCGGGTCGATGACATCGCGGACCAGTTGCTTGAGCTTGGCTGCGTCCGGAAAGCCACCATCGCGCTTGCGGTCCCAGACCAGCACGTCATTGCAGGAAATGGTGAAGATGCCGCCAGTGCCGGGCACCAAGGTGACCTCGCCCAGATCGGTGCCGAAGGTCGACAGCAGCTCTTGCGCCATCCAGCCCGCACGCAGCAGCCACTGGCATTGCGTGCAATAGGTTATCCGGATGGCGGGGAGGAGCTGCTCGCTCATGTCTGGCTGAGCTTCGCTCATGCCGCGCTGAGCTTGGCCATGGTCTCGTCATCGACTTCGAAGTTGGCGTAGACGCTCTGCACATCATCGTCATCCTCGAGCGTGGCAACCAGCTTCATCAGGGACTGTGCCCGCTCCTCGTCGACCGGAACATTGTTTTGCGGCCGCCAGATCGGCTTCACCGATTCAGCTTCGCCGAGCGCGCCTTCCAGCGCCTTCGACACCTCGCCGAGATTTTCGAAGGCGCAATAGATGGTGTGGCCTTCCTCGTCCGACTCGACATCATCGGCGCCGGCCTCGATCGCCGCATCCATGATCTTGTCGGCGCTGCCGGCCGAGGCCGGATAGTAGATCTCGCCGGCGCGGTCCCACATGAACGACACCGAGCCGGTTTCGCCCATCGCCCCGCCGGCCTTGGTGAAGGCGGCGCGCACATTCGACGCCGAGCGGTTGCGGTTGTCGGTCAGCGCCTCGACGATGACGGCAACGCCGCCGGGACCATAGCCCTCATAGCGCACGGCTTCGTAGTTCTCGGCATCGCCCATCGAGGCCTTGTTGACGGCGCGCTGGATGTTGTCCTTCGGCATCGACACCGCCTTGGCGTTCTGGATCGCCAATCGCAAGCGCGGGTTCATCGATGGATCGGGCGTTCCGCTCTTGGCGGCGACGGTGATTTCGCGCGCCAGCTTGGAAAACATTTTCGACCGCACCGCATCCTGGCGGCCCTTGCGGTGCATGATGTTCTTGAACTGTGAATGGCCAGCCATGGCACCCCTGTCGTCTTCTCGGCTAGAGCATCCCGAAGCGGGGTGATCTCACCTCGTCTTCCGCAATGCCCGAATTCAAAATTTCAGAGCGTCCCAGGTGCAACTCGTGGAAGCACGGCGTTCTCTGTCGGAATGGCCGGCTTATAGATAAATCGGCTCAATTCGTCCAGCCGCGCCGCGCATGGGAAGCACGACATGGGCTGCTGCGAGCGTTCACGCCTCCAGATCGGATTTCAGCCGGTCGATGATGCTGAGCGCATGGCCGGCATACTGGCTGATCCAGCGGTCGTGGATCTGCTTGATCGGCAGCGCGTTGAGATGGTTCCAGCGCTCGCGTCCGTCGCGCCGCGCGACAATCAGCTCGGCCTCCTCCAGCACCTTCAGATGCAGCATGACGGTGCAGCGATCGATATCGGGAAAGGCCTCGCACAGCATGCCGGTCGTCTTCGGCGTATCCTTCAGTTGATCCAGCATTTCGCGCCGGCGCGGATGCGCCAGCGCCTTGAAAACATTGTCGTCTTGCGATCGGCTTGACATGTTATGTTTCTATAACATATCGTTGCGCCAATCAAGGCAAGGAGCTGTGGATATGTCGCTTGGGTTCAGGGTTTCCGGCCGCATCGGCAAGCCGGTCGCCGACGTCTTCGACGCGGTCGTCAATCCGAAGAAGCTGAGCGGCTATTTCACCACGATCGGCGGCGCCAGCGCGCCGTTGGTGGCCGGCGCCGGCGTCGTCTGGTGGGGCAAGGTGCCCGTCGAGGTCGACGAAGTGATCAAGGATAGCCGCATCGTGCTGCGCTGGGATGCCACCGACGCCGACGGCAAACCCGCATACAAGACCCGCATCGAGATGAACTTCGAGCCGCTGGACGATGGCGGCACCTTCGTCACCATCGCCGAGAGCGGCTGGCAGGAAGGCGCGGTCGGCCTGAAGAAGTCCTACCTCAACTGCGAGGGCTGGTCGCAGATGCTGGCCTGCATGAAGGCCTATGTCGAGTACGGCATCAATTTGCGCGACGGCTACTATCGCAGCGAGATGAAGGGCGAACCCGCCAACGAGACCAATATCTGAACGATGGAGCCAGCAATGACCGCAGAAATCACGGGCGGCATCAATATCGCCATGAAGGTACCGCCGCACCAGTATGAGGCGACGATCGCCTTCTACCGTGACGTCGTTGGCCTGAAGCCATTCACCGCCAAGGCGCCGGCCATCGGCTTCGAGCTTGGGCCCAACCGGCTGTGGATCGACGAGGCGCCGATGTTGAGCCAGGCCGAGGTCTGGCTGGAACTATTCACCGACAGTTTTCCCGCCGCCGCCGCGCAGTTCGTCGAGGCGGGCGTCGTTCGGTGCGACGCCATCGAACCACTGGGGGAAGGCTTTCGCGGCGGCTGGATCACCAATCCGGCCAACATCGTCCACATGGTGCGCGAACCAGACGCCTGGTGAGCGTAAGGCCCCGGCGATCCGGGCTCAGTGCCCGGCGCCCGACTTCGCCTTCTTGCGCCGTCGCGCCAGCATGTTGAGCCCTTCGACCAGCGCCGAGAAACCCATGGCCGCGTAGATGTAGCCCTTGGGCACGTGATAGCCCATGCCGTCGGCGATCAGCGTCATGCCGATCATCAGCAGGAAGCCCAGCGCCAGCATGACGATGCTCGGGTTCTTGGCGATGAAGTCCGCAAGCGGTCCGGCCGCCAGCATCATCACGCTCACCGCGACGATCACGGCGATGTACATGATGGCGATCTCGTCGGTCATGCCGACGGCGGTGATGATCGAATCGATCGAGAAGACCAGGTCGAGCAGCAGGATCTGGAAGATCGCACCGGCAAGGCTGATCTGCAGCGTCTCGCCCAGCATCGTGTCCTTGTGGTCGTCGGGATCGACCGTGTGATGGATCTCCTTCGTCGCCTTCCAGACCAGGAACAGGCCGCCGGCGATCAGGATCAGGTCGCGCCAGGAGAAGCCGTGGCCGAATGCGGTGAACACTGGCGCCGTCAACTGGACGATGATGGAAATGGTGGCCAGCAGCACCAGCCGCATGATCAGCGCCGCCGAAATGCCGAGGCGGCGAGCCTGGGCCCGTTGTGCCTCCGGCAGCTTGTTGGTCAGGATCGAGATGAAGATCAGATTGTCGATGCCGAGTACGATCTCCAGCACCACCAGCGTCAGCAGCGCGACCCAGGCCGTTGGATCGGACACGAATTGAAAATGCGGCGCCAGGAATTCGATGAGCTGCATGGAGGTCGTCCCCTCTTTTAACGATCTAGAGCAGTGTGGCCGGCAATTAGGTACTAAGCGCGCCTATATCAATGTCACGACCAGAAGGATGGCGCGGTTTCCTCCAGCCGCGGGCCGCGACGAAACGGCGCGATCCGCTCGGTGAGCCCTGTGCGGTCGGAAATATCGACGCCGACGCCGCACAATGTCGCCGGTCCGGTGGCTGCCTCGAAACGCCCTTTCGGCACTTTCGACAGGAACCGGTTGAGCGGCTCCTCCTTGTCCATGCCGAGCGAGGAATCATAGTCGCCGCACATGCCGGCGTCGGAGATATAGCCGGTGCCGCCATTGAGGATCTGATGATCGCCGGTCGGCTGGTGGGTGTGGGTGCCGACGACGAGACTGGCGCGGCCGTCGACGAAATGCGCGAAGCACATCTTTTCCGAGGTCGCCTCGGCGTGGAAGTCGATGATCACGGCATCCGCCTGCTCGCCGAGCGGACAGGCGGCAAGCTCGCGTTCGCCGGCCTGGAACGGGTCGTCGAGTTCGGGATGCATGAACACCCGGCCCATGATGTTGGCGACCAGCACGCGGGCGCCGCTCCTCGCGATATAGACGCCGGAGCCGCGCCCGGGCGTGCCTTTGGGAAAGTTGGAGGGGCGCAGAAAACGCTCTTCGCGCGGCGCGAAGGCGAGCGCGTCACGCTGGTCCCAGACGTGGTTGCCGGTGGTGACGACATCCGCACCGGCCGCGATCGTTTCGCGAAAGATCTCTTCGGTGATGCCGAAGCCGCCAGCGGCGTTCTCGCCATTGACGATGACGAAATCGAGTTTGAAGTCGGAGATCAGGCCGGGCAGCTGTTCCCACACCGCCGTGCGTCCTGTCTTTCCAACCATGTCACCGAGGAAGAGAAGTCTCATATGATCCCGCACCGAAGGTCAGCGAAAGCTGCATGACGCCCGTGAAAGATCATGCGTCCCTTGTACTTATCTACAATTTTGGCGCGAAGCGGCGCAACCCGCTCTCGGTGAGTATTTCCGAAATGACGACGTCGTGGTTCTCATCCGGCACCAACGCCACTTCCTGGCAGTCGAAAGCGATGCCGATCAGTCGCGGCGGCTTTCCCTTGTCGAGCAGCTTGGCGATGGCACGGTCGTAATAGCCAGCGCCATAGCCGATGCGATGGCCGCGCGCATCGAAGGCGGCAAGCGGCACCAGCATCACCGACGGGTCGAGCTCCTCGGCCTCTTCGTGCGGCCCGACCGTGCCGAAACCCATCTCGACCATCGGCGCGCCGCGCACCAATTCACGAAAGACGATGGTGGTCTTGTCGAGAATGGCCGGCAGGCAAAGCCGTGCGCCCTTTTCGCGCAAGGCAAACATCAGCGGCCGGACGTCGACTTCCGAACGCATCGGCCAGAAGCCGGAAACGATCTGGCCCGGCTCGACGTGGAGGTGATCGCGTGCCGTCTCGGCCATTTCAAGCGCGACCTCCACCCGCCAGAATTCATCGAGCGCGTCGCGGCGCCCGAGGGCCTCACGGCGAAGCTGTTTTTTCAGGTCTGTGGGAGAGGTCATGCGGCCAAGGTAGAAAAGGTCAGATCTAGATGGAGTTTTGGAAGCGACGTTTTCCACCGCATCATCCACCGAAATGGGTGGATATCTTGCGATAAGTGACGATCCACACAACCGGTGGAGAGAGCGATCCCGGGAACCTACAAAGTAGGTGGGCGCCGTGTGAGAAAACCCACGGGTCTTCCCAGGGACAGCTCCCTAAGGATCGTTAAGGCCCCGGGGAAAATGTTCTCCTGCCGGGAAGCACAGACCGTCCCAGCCAATATAGGCTGCCGGTGGACCAAGCGCCAGTGAGACGGGCATTCTTTCCGTGTTGGGTTCAGACCCTCGCAACGCCAACACCTCACCCTTGCACAGGCTGAGCCGCGTCCTTACGGTCGCCATGACCAACCGAGGAGCAAGAATGCGTTTCGAAGGCACGGCGGCCTATGTCGCCGACAAGGATCTGATGGTGGCCGTCAACGCGGCGATCGCACTGGAGCGGCCCTTGCTGGTCAAGGGCGAGCCCGGCACCGGCAAGACGGAACTGGCCCGCCAGGTGGCAGCGGCGCTTGGCCTCGACCTCATCGAATGGCACGTCAAATCGACCACGCGGGCGCAGCAGGGCCTGTACGAATATGACGCCGTCTCGCGCCTGCGCGACAGCCAGCTCGGCGATATCAGGTTCAACGACATCAAAAACTACATCAAGCGCGGCAAATTGTGGGAGGCGTTCGCGGCCGGCAGAAAGGTCGTGCTCTTGATCGACGAGATCGACAAGGCCGACATCGAATTCCCCAACGACCTCCTGCAGGAACTCGATCGGATGGAGTTCTTCGTCTACGAGACCGGCGAAACCATCCGCGCCGCCGTCAGGCCGATCGTCATCATCACCTCCAACAACGAGAAGGAGCTGCCGGACGCCTTTCTGCGCCGCTGCTTCTTTCACTACATCCGCTTTCCCGACGTCGACACGCTGCACAAAATCGTCGACGTCCACTATCCCGGCATCAAGCAGAATCTGGTTCGGGCAGCGCTTACCCAGTTCTACGAGATCCGCGACGTGCCCGGCCTGAAGAAGAAGCCGTCGACCTCCGAGGCGCTCGACTGGATAAGGCTGCTGGTCGCCGACGACATCGCGCCGGAAGATTTGCGCGCCGACCCGAAGAACGCGCTGCCGAAGCTGCATGGGGCGCTGCTGAAAAACGAACAGGATGTGCATTTGTTCGAACGGCTGGCCTTCATGGCCAGACGGCAGGGATGAAGAGCGGTTCGCACATGATTACTGGACCGCAACAACTCGGCCTCTGACGCCGAGCTGGAAGGCCGTTGCTACGAGCGGGCCTCGCCCGCGGTCTGAGCGGAACCATGCCCCCTCTGCTCTTGCGGCGCGTCGGTCTTGGCGCCGAAGATGATGAAGCTGATGACGGCAAGAGCGAGAACGCCGATCCCGCAATAGAGCATGACCCAGCCAAAACCGTTGACCAGTGCGGCATGCGCGATGGCGCCGGATGGGTCTAGGGTCGCGAGCCTGGGCGAATATTGCGTCAAGCCATCGAGATTTCCGGTGGCGATCTTTTCCGCCAGTGCACCCAGTTCATTCGGGCCGAACGCCCCGTCAAACGCGTTCCGGAGATAAGAGACTATCCCCTGCGTAAGCAGCAGGCCCAGCACCGCGATGTTGATGGCGAGCGTGATCAAGCGCGCACTGATATCGATGCCCGAAGCCATGCCGGCACGATCCGGCGACACCGAGCCGGTCGTGGTGTTGGTGGTCGGTGAATTGGTCAGGCCGATGCCGATGCCGGCGATCAGCGTACCGGGCAGCATGGTCACCCAATTGGCGCCCTCGAGCCCGGACCCTATCCGCATGGCGATAAAGCCGATCCCTAATGTCAGCAGACCGAGCGGGATCGCAACCCGCGCCTGATAGCGCGCGCGCAAGCGCTCGGCGGTCGAGGACATCAGCATCAGGGGAAGCGTGTAGACGAGCAGCAACAGGCCGGTCGTGGTGCTGTCATAGCCCAGAACGCCCGAAAAATAGATCGGCAGATAGATGATGAACGGCCAGTAGCTGAAATTCATGCCAATGCCGCCCATGATCGCTCCCGAAAACTGACGGATGCGGAAGACGGAGAAATCGAACATCGGATAGGGACTGATCTTCTCGGCAAAAAGGAACGCGATGAAGGACAGGACGGCCGCGACGGTCACGCCGATGCGGGCACCGGACCCGAGATCGGCGCCTTGCGTGATCAGATAAGAGAAGCCGAACACCGCGAATGAGAGCGTCAGGATGCCGGCCCGATCAAGCCTCTGGGCGTTGTGATCGCGTGATTCAGTGACGCCTCTGCCGATGAAGACCAAAGCAAGGATCGCCAGCGGCACATGGATGAGGAACACCCATTGCCAACTGGAGAACGCCACGATCAATCCGCCAATGGCGGGCCCGAAACCGAGCCCGATGCCCGAGACGACGCTCCAGGCGACGAAAGCCTTGCCGCGTTCACCACCATCTTGAAACTGATGGGACAGCACGGCCACGCTGCACGTGAACATCGCTCCGCCCGCGAGCCCTTGCAAAAAGCGGGCGATGATCAGAATTGGAGCGCTCGGTGCGAGGCCGCACAGCAAAGAGGCAAAGCCGAAGGCTATGGTGGTGATCACCATCACCCGTTTGCGCCCGAAACGGTCGGCCAGCGTCCCCGTTGCCATCAACACCGTGGTGCAGGCAATGGTGTAGGCATTCATGATCCACTGCAAATCCTTGAAATCGGCGGCGAGCACGCTTTCCAGTTTCGGAAGGATCACCGGTACGCTGGAGATTTCGAGACCGAACAGCAGCGAGGCAAGGCAGGCCCCCACAAGCGCAACGGTGTTTCGCTCAATTTGAAACCTCATATCGATCACTTTCTATCGGAGTTGCAGGCAATGCTTTTCAAACTGCCGTCGATGAGATAGACCACCCCTGATCATGAAAAAAGGCTATGCATCTCTATTTCAGAGATGACAAAATGGAATGCTCGAGATGACCAGCCTTGATGTCGACGCCGTGCGGACCTTCGTCATGGTGGCCGATCTGCAGAGCTTCACCCGGGCGGCGGCGGCGCTGGGCAGCACCCAGGCGACGATCAGCGTCAAGCTGCGCCGGCTTGAAGAAAAGCTCGGGGCGCGTTTGATCGAACGAACCCCGCGCCGCGTGAGCCTGTCAGCGAGAGGAGCGATCTTTCTCCCAGCGGCGCGCGAATTCCTTGCCGCCCATGAACGCGCCATCACGGAGTTTTCCGAGGCGCCGTGCCGGCTTGCCCTCGGCTTTGTCGACCACGTCGCGGGACCCGAGCTTTCCATACTGATAGCCCAGCTTCATGCCCACGATCCGTCGCTCGCGCTCAATATAAGGATCGATACCAGCTCCTTGCTGGAGGACGCTTTCGATCGCGGCGAACTCGATGCGGTCATTGTGCACCGGGAGAGCGACGGTCGCCGGGGCGAAGCCTTGTCGCGCACCCATTATGGCTGGTTCGCCGCCCCCGCCTTCGAATGGCGACCCGGGACGCCCTTGCGCCTGGCGCTTTTAAGCACCGTATGCAACTGCCCGGACCGTGTGAGAGCGGTCGAGGCGCTGGACAAAGCAGGCATTGCCTGGAATGAGGCTTACGTCGGCGGTGGCGGCGCGGCCGTCAACATCGCGGTATCGGCCGGTTTTGCTCTATCCGCCCTCGCTTACCGTGTGGCCCCTCCCGGTTTGATCGAGGTTGGCCGCAAATTCAGCCTGCCGCCAATTCCCTCTTCCGAGATTGTTCTACATGCGCGCGCTTTGGCGCCACGGGCACGAGAGGCACTGAAGATGCTCGCAACCGCTTTTCGCGAGTCCAATTTGCCGACAGGATAGGACAGGTGTCACGATCCGATTCTATCGGATCGTGCTCCAAACTTCGGAGGAATGAAATGACCGAGATCACCGTCCGCCCGCTCGCGCAGTCCGACCACGCCGACTGGCGGCGCCTGTGGACCGACTACCTCACCTTTTACGAGACGAAGCTTCCCGAAGAGGTCTATGCCGTCACCTGGAAGCGGCTGTTCACGCCGGGTGAGTTCGAACCGAAAGGCTTCATCGCCACATCAGGCGGCAAGGCGGTCGGCCTCACCCACTATCTCTACCACCGCTCCGGCTGGTCGGAAAAAAACAACTGCTATCTGCAAGACCTGTTCGCCGACCCGGATGTGCGCGGCAAGGGCATCGGCGCGGCCCTGATCAAGGCGGTGAAAGAGGAAGCCGCAAAAATCGGCGTCAAGAACGTCTACTGGATGACGCACGAGACCAACGCCACCGCGCGCAAGCTCTACGACCATGTCGCGCGACGGACGGGCTTCATCGAGTACGATCTGCTGTAGATAGGCCATGTTCATCCCCTTCTTCCTCGAACTGAAGGCAGCGCGCGTTCCCGTTTCGCTGCGGGAATATCTGTCGCTGCTGGAGGGGCTGGAAGCCGGGTTGGTCGACTATGATGTCGAAGGTTTTTATTACCTCGCCCGCGCAGCATTGGTGAAGGACGAGCGCCATATCGACCGCTTCGACCAGGTGTTCGCGCATGTCTTCAAGGGCATCGAAGCGCTGGGCGGGCCGGATGCCGTGGACGTCGCCAATATTCCCGAGGAATGGCTGCGCCGCCTCGCCGAAAAGCACCTGACCGACGAGGAGAAAAAGCTGGTCGAAGCGCTCGGCGGCTTTGACAAGCTGATGGAGACGCTGAAGCGGCGGCTGGAGGAGCAAAAAGGCCGTCATCAGGGCGGCTCGAAATGGATCGGCACCGGCGGCACTTCGCCCTTCGGCGCCTATGGCTACAACCCCGAAGGCGTGCGCATCGGTCAGCACGAAAGCCGCAACCGCCGCGCGGTGAAGGTGTGGGACAAGCGCGAGTTCAGGAATTTCGATGACGCCGTCGAGCTCGGCACCCGCAACATCAAGATCGCGCTGAAGCGCCTGCGCCGCTGGGTCCGCGAGGGTGCCGAGGAGGAGTTCGACCTGCCCGGCACCATCCACGCCACGGCCGAACATGGCTATCTCGACGTGCGGACGCGGCCCGAACGCCGCAACGCGGTGAAACTCCTGATGTTCTTCGATGTCGGCGGCTCGATGGACGACCACATCAAGAGCGTCGAGGAGCTGTTCTCGGCCGCCCGCGCCGAATTCCGCCAGCTCGAATATTTCTATTTCCACAACTGCCTCTATGAGGGCGTGTGGAAGGACAATCGTCGCCGCCATGCCGAGACGGTCCCGACTTTCGACCTCCTCCACAAATATGGGCCGGACTACAAGGTGATCGTCGTCGGCGACGCCTCTATGAGCCCATATGAGATCGCACAACCCGGCGGGTCGGTCGAGCACTGGAATCCGGAGGCCGGAGCCGTCTGGCTCGGCCGCCTGCTGCAGCAATGGCCGAACGCGGTATGGCTGAACCCCGAAAACCAGAAAAACTGGGGCTTTACCCATTCGATCGCCATGATCCGCGACATCTTCGGCGGCCGCATGTTCCCGCTGACCTTGGCCGGGCTGGAAGGCGCGACCAAGCAGCTTTCAAGGAAGCACTGAATGGATCGGCAAGAAACCTGCTTT
This sequence comes from Mesorhizobium loti, assembly GCA_014189435.1. NCBI lineage: Bacteria > Pseudomonadati > Pseudomonadota > Alphaproteobacteria > Hyphomicrobiales > Phyllobacteriaceae > Mesorhizobium > Mesorhizobium loti. The sequence goes on along the minus strand of CP050293.1, from coordinate 6,691,094 downwards.
CTCTGCCTGCAATGCGGCGTCCAGTTCGCGGCAACAGAGACGCCGCCGGAACATTGCCCGATCTGCGAGGACGAGCGGCAATATGTGCGCTGGGAGGGGCAGGCCTGGATCGCGCCGCAGGACCTCGCTGGCGGACATCGGCTCGTGATGAAGGACGACGCCGGCGTACTCGCCTTCGGCATCGAGCCGCGCTTCGCCATCGGTCAGCGAGCGCAACTGGTTGAGACACCGCACGGCAATGTGCTGTGGGACTGCGTCTCGATGGTCAGCGACGAGGCGGTGGCCGAAATCAACCGGCGTGGCGGCCTGATCGCGATCGCCATTTCGCACTGCCATTTCTATTCGGCGATGGCCTGTTGGAGCGAGGCGTTTGGCGGCGTGCCGATCTATCTTCATGCAGACGACCGGCAGTGGATCATGCGGCCGCATCCCTCGATCGTCAGCTGGGAGGGCGAAACTCTTGTCATCAACCCGTCTCTGACACTCATCCGCTGCGGCGGCCATTTTGCCGGCAGCCAGGTGTTGCACTGGCAGCGCGATGGCGGCAACGCCCTGCTGACCGGCGACACCGTCCAAGTGACGCCGACGCGCCGCCATGTCAGCTTCATGTACAGCTATCCCAACCAGATACCGCTCAACGCGGCGGCCGTGCGCCGCATCGCGGCAGTACTTGAACCATATGACTTCGAAGACATCCGCGGCGCGTGGTGGGACTTGAACATCATCGGCGACGGAAAGAATTCGTTCGCTACTTCGGTTGCCCGCTATCTCGCAGCCATCGCATAAAGGTCACGATCGAAAATGCGGGCAAATGCCGTAACAAATGCCTATCTTGGTGCGAATATGAGGTTGCAATCAACAACGAGCCGGCAAGGCTGAGGAGATCAAATGGACACCCACACCTACCCCGTGACCCGCACCGACGCCGAATGGCGCGCCCGGCTGACACCGGAGCAATATGCCGTCATGCGCGGCCACGGCACCGAGCGGCCGGGAAGCTGCGCTTTGCTCTACGAGAAGCGCGCCGGCACATTTTCCTGCGTCGGCTGCGACCAGCCCTTGTTTGAATCCAAGCTGAAGTTCGAGAGCGGCACCGGCTGGCCGAGCTTCAACGATCCGGTGCCGGGCTCGGTCGAAAATACTGTCGACCGCAGCTACGGCATGGTCCGCACCGAATGCCATTGCGCCCGCTGCGGCAGCCATCTCGGCCATGTCTTCGAGGACGGCCCGCCGCCGACCGGCCTGCGCTATTGCATCAACGGCGTCGCATTGAAATTCGAGCCGGCGGCTTGAACCATCCGGGTTCGACAAAATGAAAGGGCGGCTTCGGCCGCCTTTTTTGTTGGAATATCCGTCGCCCCCCGGGCAGACGATCAGACCAGGATCATCGCCACCAGCCACAGCGTGGCGCCCAGTGTCATCATCCAGGCCTTGGCACCGGGAATCTTTTCGGTGGTTCGCCACACGGCCACGGTCAGGAACAGGCTGTAGGGCACCGACGCGAAATGCACCGCCAGCACAAGGCCGAGCGGCAACTTCAACCCGAGCAGGACGAGCGCCAGCGCCGATGCTGCGAGGCTGATCGCGGTGCCGACAAGGACAAGATCGCGCCAGAACAGCCGGTCGAGCGGCACCTGACCTTGCCAGCGTGAGCGGAAGAAGGATCCGACGCCCTCTCGCAACACCTGATATCTACCCCTGCCCCAGGACTTCTGTGACCGCGCGCTCGATCCGCGAGCATTCGGTCACCAGCCAGTCGGCCATGGCCGGCCAGTTGTCCTCGGCATAGCAGTTCACCCGCCACATCGAATTGATGCCGAGACCTTCGCAACTCTGCTCCGGCCTGAGCTTCAGCCTGTCTTCGATATCAGGCTGGAACGGCTTCAACCGCGACCACGCTTGCGTGGCGCCGAACTTCTCGTTGCGGCCGAAGAAGACGCCGACATGGTTCTGCGCCGGCGCGACATACATGGAAAGGACCAAGGCGAAGTCGGGTAGCCCGCGCTGCCAGAACCAGGGTCCGCGCCTTGCCATCAGAGCCTTTTCTTCCGGATGCCGCTCAGCAAACAGCGTCCAGAAGCCGCGCTGGCGGAATTCAGAGGCGCGGCGGGCGCCGAAATCGAATTCGCTCATGGTTCAAACCGTATCTCCGGCAACCGCGTCGGCGCCGGGGCCGGCTAGTCTTACACCATGCCGAGCGCGGCCTTGTACAGATCGAGGATGGTTTCCTCTTCCTGCCGCTCGGCCTGGTCCTTCTTGCGCAGCCGGATGATCGTGCGCATCGCCTTGGTGTCGAAGCCGGTGCCCTTGGCCTCGGCGAACACTTCCTTGATGTCGTCGGAAATGGTCTTCTTCTCTTCCTCGAGCCGCTCTATGCGCTCGATGAAGGCACGCAGCTGGCCGGCGGCAACAGTCTGGCTGGTATCGGTGATATCGTCGGCCATGCTTTTCTCCACATCGTTTCTGCGCCGCGACTCGGGGACTACGGCGGCAAATTTGAGCCGGTTCGATGCCCGACCGGCGGCGGCGGGTCAAGCTGTTATCGGTGATCGAACTGACGCTGCCGCCATGATGCGGACAGCCATCCCCAAGAAGGCACCAATTAGCTGAAGGCGATCAGCAGATCCTTGGCATCGATCTGGTCGCCGGCTTTGACCAGCACCTCGGCGACGGTGCCGTCGCGCTCGGCATGCAGCGCCGTCTCCATCTTCATCGCTTCGATGGAGAGCAGCACATCGCCGGCCTTGACGGCCTGGCCGGCAGCCACCGAAAGCGCCGAGACGACGCCCGGCATCGGTGCGCCGACATGCGCCTCGTTGCCAGGCTCGGCCTTGCGGCGGGCCTTGGCGGCGGACGCGCCATGCGCCCGGTCGGGCACCTTCACACGACGCGGCTGGCCGTTGAGCTCGAAGAACACGGTGACCATGCCCTTCTCGTCGACATCGCCGAGGGCAAGGCACCGCACCACCAGCGTCTTGCCCTTCTCGATGTCGACGAAGATCTCGTCTTCCGGCCTCATGCCGTAGAAATAGGTCGGCGTCGGCAGGACGCTGACCGGCCCGTAGGTTTCCTGCGCGCCGGCGAAATCCGTGAACACCTTCGGATACATCAGCCACGAGGCGAATTCGAACTCCGAAAGCTTGCGCTCGAGCTTCTCCTCGATCTCCTTGCGACTTGCCTTGAGGTCGGCTGGCTTGAGCAGCGACCCGGGCCGCACCGTGATCGGCCTGTCGCCCTTCAGCGCCTTCTTCTGCAGCGCCGCCGGCCAGCCGCCGGGTGACTGGCCGAGATCGCCACGCAGCATCGAGACGACCGAGTCCGGGAAGGCAATGTCCCTGTCGGGGTTCTCGACATCGGTGACGGTCAGGTCCTGGCTGACCATCATCAGCGCCATGTCGCCGACGACCTTGGACGACGGCGTCACCTTGACGATGTCGCCGAACATCAGATTGACGTCGTGATAGGTCTGCGCCACCTCGTGCCAGCGCGTTTCGAGTCCGAGCGAACGCGCCTGCTCCTTGAGGTTGGTGAACTGTCCGCCCGGCATCTCGTGCAGATAGACCTCCGAGGCCGGACCTTTCAGATCGCTTTCGAAGGCGGCGTACTGGTTGCGCACCGCCTCCCAGTAGAAGGAGATGTTGCGGATCCATTGCGGGTCGAGGCCGGGGTCGCGTTCGGTGCCCTTCAGCGCCTCGACGATGGAGCCGAGACATGGCTGCGAGGTGTTGCCCGACAGCGAATCCATCGCCGCATCGATGGCGTCGACGCCGCTGTCGACCGCCGCCAGCACCGTCGCCGCCGACAGGCCTGACGTGTCATGGGTATGGAAATGGATCGGCAGGTCGGTCGCTTCGCGCAGCGCCTTGAACAGCACGCGAGCAGCAGCAGGCTTCAACAGCCCGGCCATGTCCTTGACGGCGATGATGTGGGCGCCCGCCGCCTGCAATTCCCTGGCCAGGCCGACATAGTATTTGAGGTCGTACTTGGCTCGCGCCGGATCGAGGATGTCGCCAGTGTAGCAGATCGCCGCTTCGATCAGCTTGCCCTCGGCGCCGACCGCATCCATGGCCACACGCATGTTCTCGACCCAGTTCAGGCAGTCGAACACGCGGAACAGGTCGATGCCGCCGCTCGCGGCCTGCTTGACGAAATGCTGCACGACATTGTCGGGATAGTTGGTGTAGCCGACGCCGTTGGCGCCGCGCAGCAGCATCTGCAGCAGCAGATTGGGCGCAGCCTCGCGCACCAGCGACAGCCGCTCCCACGGATCCTCGGTGAGGAAGCGCATGGCGACGTCGAAGGTGGCGCCGCCCCAGCATTCGAGCGACAGAAGCTGCGGCAGGGCCCGCGCATAGGTACCGGCAATGCCGGCAATGTCATGCGTGCGCATGCGCGTCGCCAGCAGCGACTGATGGCCGTCGCGCATCGTCGTGTCGGTGACCAGAACCTCCTTCTGGTCGCGCATCCAGGCGGCGAATTTCTGCGGACCCAGCACGTCGAGCTTCTGCTTGCTGCCGCCCGGCACATTGCCGTTGAGATAGGGCACCACCGGCGCCGCGGCGTCAGCTTTCGGCTGCGGCCGGCCGCGCGTCTCGGGATGGCCGTTGACGCTGACATCGGCGAGATAGTTGAGCAGCTTGGTGGCGCGGTCCTGGCGCTTGACCTGCTGGAACAGCTCCGGCGTCGTGTCGATGAACTTGGTCGTGTAGGAATTGTCGGCGAAGCTCGGGTGATTGATGATCGCTTCGAGGAAGGTCAAATTGGTGGCGACACCGCGGATGCGGAATTCGCGCAGCGCCCGGTTCATGCGGGCGATGGTCTCGCCCGGCGTCGGCGCCCATGCCGTCACCTTCTCCAGCAGCGGATCGTAGAAGCGGGTGATGACCGCGCCCGAATAGGCGGTGCCGCCGTCGAGGCGGATGCCGAAACCCGTCGCGCCGCGATAGGCGGTGATGCGGCCGTAGTCCGGGATGAAGTTGTGCTCGGGGTCTTCCGTGGTGATGCGGCACTGCAAGGCGTGGCCGTTCAGCCTTATGTCCTTCTGTGCCGGCACGCCCGATTCCGGCGTGCCGATGGCAAAGCCGTCGAGGATATGGATCTGCGCCTTGACGATGTCGATGCCGGTCACCTGCTCGGTGACGGTGTGCTCGACCTGGATGCGCGGGTTGACCTCGATGAAGTAGAATTTGCCGGTGTCGGCATCCTGCAGGAACTCGACCGTTCCGGCGCCGATATAGCTGGTCTCGCGCGCGATCTTCAGCGCATGACCGCAAAGCTCCTCGCGTTGCGACATTTCAAGGTATGGCGCCGGCGCCCGCTCGACGACCTTCTGGTTGCGGCGCTGGATCGAGCAGTCGCGCTCGAACAGGTGCACGGCGTTGCCATGCGTGTCGCCAAGCACCTGCACCTCGACATGGCGGGCGCGTTCGATCAGCTTTTCGAGATAGACCTCGTCCTTGCCGAAGGCCGCCTTCGCCTCGCGCTTGCCTTCCGTGACCTCACGGGCAAGGTCGGCTTCGGCGCGGATGGCGCGCATGCCGCGGCCGCCGCCGCCCCATGATGCCTTCAACATCACGGGGTAGCCGATTTCCTTGGCCAGTTTCTTGACCGCGTCCATGTCGTCCGGCAACGGATCGGTGGCGGGGATCACCGGCACGCCGACCTCGATGGCGAGATTGCGCGCCGCGACCTTGTTGCCGAGCCGCCGCATCGTGTCCGGCTTCGGTCCGATGAAGGTGATGCCGGCCTCGGCACAGGCATCGGCGAATTCGGGACTCTCCGACAACAGCCCGTAGCCGGGATGAATGGCATCGGCGCCCGAAAGCCTGGCGACGCGGACCACCTCCTCGATCGACAGATAGCTTTCGATCGGTCCCATGTCCCGGGTCAGATGTGGCCCACGTCCGACCTGGTAGCTCTCGTCAGCCTTGAAGCGGTGCAGGGAGTATTTGTCCTCCTCCGCCCAGATCGCCACGGTTTTGAGGCCAAGTTCGTTGGCCGCGCGAAAGACGCGAATGGCTATTTCGGACCGGTTGGCGACGAGGATCTTCGTGATGGCCAAGGACTGGGCTCCAGCAACGGAAGGAAGAGAAATCGGCGCAATGATTAGCGTGAAAATGCTGCAGCGCAAACAAAATTGACTCGCATTTAAACCGATTGAAATGGAATCTTTGCGACAAAGTCGGTCGCATTCATTCGAAGGCGCAAGAAAGTGCTGCCGCTGCCATTCCAGGCATGATCATTTTCCGGCTAAAGGCCCGGCAGTATCGGCTTGCCGGACCCTCTGAACGTGAGCGCGGCTCAAAGAAAAATGCCCGGCGCGAAGCGCCGGGCATCCGTAAAATCTGGAGACTGACGAGCTTACATCTTCTGGATGTAGGTGTACTTGCCGTCGTCGCCCTTCTTCCATTCGTAGATGACGTAGCCGGGCAGCGTCGGGTCGCCCTTGGCGTCATAGGACAGGTCGCCGAGCACGGTCTTGAACGGGCCGTTCGCATGCAGCGCCTTGGCAACTTCCTGCGGGTCGTTCGACTTGGCAGCGGTCGCTGCTTCGGCGATCGCCTGCACGGCGGCGTAAGCGTAGAGCGTATAGGCTTCCGGCTCGAAGCCCTGCGCGCGGAACTTCTCGACGAGTTCCTTGTTGGCGGGGATCAGGCGCGGATCCGGGCCGAACGTGTTGAGCGTGCCCGCAACCGCGTCGCCCGCGATCGAAGCCAGCTCGTTCGACACGATGCCATCGCCGGAGACCAGCGTCGCCTTGAGGCCCTGGTCAGCCGCCTGACGGATGATCAGGCCGGCTTCGGTGTGCAGGCCGCCCCAATAGATGATGGTAACGCCGGCTTCCTTCATCTTGGCGATCAGCGCCGAGAAGTCCTTGTCGCCGACATTGATGCCTTCATACATGACTTCCGTCAGGCCCTTGGCGTTCATCGCCTTCTTGGTCTCGTCGGCAAGGCCCTGGCCGTAGGTGGTCTTGTCGTGAACGACGGCGATCTTGGCATCCTTGAAGTTCGCGGCGAGATAAGCGCCGGCGATGCTACCCTGCTGGTCATCGCGTCCGCAGGTGCGGAACACGTTCCACAGGCCGCGTTCGGTGAACTGCGGGTTGGTCGCGGCCGGCGTCACTTCGACGATATTGTTTTCCGCATAGACTTCCGATGCCGGGATCGAGACGCCCGAGTTGAAGTGGCCGACCACGAACTTGACGCCGTCGCCGACGAACTTGTTGGCGACCGAGATGCCCTGCTTCGGATCGGAGACGTCGTCGCCGACTTCGAGCTTGATCTGCTCGCCGTTGATGCCGCCCTTGGCATTGATGTCGGCGACAGCCGCTTCCGCACCCTTCTGAAGCTGTGCGCCGAAGGCGGCGTTCGGACCGGTGATCGGGCCGGCAACGCCGACCAGGACGTCAGCCCACGCGGCACCACCGAACGCGACAAGCGCGGTCAGGGCGACGGCGGACAAAAGTGACTTTTTCATTTAAACGCTCCCATTTACGGAGTGGGCGTGGATGAAGCTTTCATGCGATGCCCACCCTTATCGCAGAAAGCATAGTTTGCCGATTTTCAGGCACTTGTCACGCCGATTCAATTCCGAGGCGGCGTTAATGATGAACCTCAACCTTTCGGTTTCCAGCTCAAGATTGAAGCTCTTTCGTAGAGCCAATTATACTGCGTCACCATCTGGTTGGTACGCGTGTATTGATAGCCGATGAAGCCGAGGATCATCAGCACGATGGTGTCGACGATGTAATAGTGCAGCGAGAACATCGTGCCGCCGAACAGCGCGTGATGGATGAAGCGGATGCCGATGCCGAGGCCCAGCATATAGGCGAACAGCTGGATGAAGCTGCGCCATGTCTGGGCGCTGGCCTTGCCGGTCATCCAGGCCGCCCAGCCGCCCAGCAGACAGGTGACGAAGAAGAATTGCCAGATCGACGGCTCCTCGTAGAGAATGCCCTGCATGGTGAAGTCTCCCTAGCATGATCCCGAAAAGTTGCAGACTTTTCGGACAAAGATCATGCGACAAACAAACAACTTGGAGCGGAATACCGCATGCACACATTCCGCTCCAAACTCAGTGGTGTCCGCCTTCAAGATAGGCGGCGCGCACTTCCGGATTGGCGAGCAGCTCCTTGCCGGTGCCGCTCATCGTCACATTGCCGTTGACCATGACATAGCCGCGCGTGGCGAGTTTCAGCGCGCCGAAGGCGTTCTGCTCGACCAGGAACACGGTCAGCCCCTGCGTGCGGTTCAGTTCGCGGATGGCGTCGAAGATCTGCTTGACGATCAGCGGCGCCAGACCCAGCGACGGCTCGTCGAGCAGCAGCAGCTTCGGCCGCGCCATCAGCGCGCGTCCGATCGACAGCATCTGCTGCTCGCCGCCCGACAGCGTGCCGCCGCGCTGGGCGATGCGCTCCTTCAGCCGCGGAAACAGCGTGAACACCTTCTCGACGTCCTCGTCATAATGCTTGAGGTTGTCGAGGCTGGCGCCCATCTGCAGGTTTTCCATCACCGTCATGCGCGGAAAGATGCGCCGGCCCTCGGGCGACTGGGCGATGCGCATGCGCGCTATCTCATGCGTCGGCATCTGGGTGATGTCGGTGCCGGCAAAGGTGATGGTGCCCGCACGAGCCCGAGGCGCGCCGAAAATGGTCATCATCAGCGTCGACTTGCCGGCGCCGTTGGCGCCGATCAGCGCCACGATCTCACCCTGCTTGACGGTGACATCGACGCCGTTCAGGGCCCGGATGTTGCCGTAATAGGTCTGCACGCCCTTGATATCGAGCAGCGTCGTCGCGGCCATCACTTGCCCCCTCCACGCTTGCCAGCCACAGGCTTGGCGGCAGCAGTCTTTCCCGAAGCTGCATTTGCAGTCTTTCCGGAAGCATGGCTGGTCGCCACCTTGCCCTCATCGACACGGCGCGAGAATTCCGTGTCCTTGCCTTGGCCGAGCAGCTTGGCCTGCTTGACCCATTCCTCGCGCGCGATGCGTCCGTCAAAGGCCAGATAGGCTTCGGCGGCCTCGACGTCGGCCTTTTTCCAGGCTCCGATCTGGTCGAAGTGGAAGATGCCGTGATCGTTGAGCTTCTTCTCGTTGACGGTACCGATGCCCTTGATGCGGGTCAGGTTGTCGGCCTTGCCGCCGCGAGGCGCCGCCAGCCGATTGGAGATTCCGCCAGCCGTCGCCGCAGGGGCCTTCACCGCAGGGGTCTTGGCTGCCGGCTTGGCCGGCGCGGTCGACTTCACCGCCGTCCCGGTGGTGGCCTTTGACGACGCTTTCGGAGCAGGCTTTGCCTTCGCCGCCGGAGCGGACTTCTCAGCCGGTACCGCTGCCAGCGAGGCAGCCTTGTTTGCCGCGGCGAGCGATCTCGCGTCGACCTGACCGGCCTTTGACGCGCCCTTTGCCACCGTAACCCGCTCGCCTGAACTGTGACCGACCGTGTCGGTCACCGGCCCGGCGAGATACGAAGACGATGTCCCCGGACCATGCGCGGCATCCGGCCCGGTATCGAGCTGTTCGATGACGTCTTCGTCGCCGACTTCGGTAAGGACCGCCTCGACTTCCTCGTCGTCGACACCGAGATAGGCGGCGATGACGCGCGGGTCGGTGCGTACCGATTGCGGACTGCCGTCGGAGATCTTGCGGCCATATTCCAGCACCACGACATGGTCGGAGATCTGCATGACCACCGACATGTCATGCTCGATCAACAGGATCGAGGTGCCTGATGTCTTCTTGATATCGATCAACAGTTCGTTGAGTGCCGCCGATTCCTTCGGGTTGAGGCCAGCCGCCGGCTCGTCGAGGCACAGAAGCTCCGGCCCCGTGCACATGGCGCGGGCGATCTCGAGCCGCCGCTGCGCGCCATAGGGCAGGTCGCCGGCCGGATCGTCGGCTCGATCGACGAGGTCGGCCTTCTCCAGCCAGTGCTTGGCAAGCTCTATCGATTCGGCCGAGGCCTTGCGGTAGCCGCTGAAGCCGAACAGGCCGAGCACCGTATAGCCCGAGGCCTTCATCAGCTTGTTGTGCTGGGCGACCAAAAGGTTCTCCAGCAGCGTCATGCCCGAAAACAGGCGGATGTTCTGGAAGGTGCGCGCCACCTTGGCGCGCGCCGGGATCTCATGGTTGGGCAACCGCTCGAGCAGGAAGCTCGAACCGTCGTTCCGGTTCAGCGTGATCATGCCTTCCGACGGCTTGTAGAAGCCGGTGATGCAGTTGAACACGGTGGTCTTGCCGGCGCCGTTGGGGCCGATCAGCGCGGTGATCTCGCCGCGCTTGGCGGCGAAGGACAGGTCGCCGATGGCCACCAGGCCACCGAACTTCATCGACAGATGATCGACCTGCAGGATGGCGTCGTTCATGCCCGGATTGGCTTTCTGAATAGGGTTCGCATTCATCAGCCGTGGCCCTCCTTGGTGAAGGAACCGGAGACAGCTCTTCGCTCCTTGAGGAAGGCGGTTGGTTCACGACTGCCGACGAAGCCGCGCGGCTTCCACAGCATCACGATGACCATGGCCATGCCGAACAGAAGCATGCGGTAGAGTTCCGGCGTGAAGTCCGGCCCAAAGATCTGCTTGAGGAAGTCGAGTTCACGCAGCGCCTCGGTGCCGCCAATCATCACCATCGCGGCAACGGCGATACCGACCAGCGAACCCATGCCGCCGAGCACCACGATCGCCAGGATGATAGCCGATTCCAGGAAGACGAAGGATTCCGGGCTGACGAAGCCTTGCCGCGCGGCGAAGAACGAGCCGGCGAAGCCGCCGAACATGGCGCCCGTGGCAAAAGCCGTGAGCTTGGTCGTCGTCGTATTGATGCCCAGCGACCGGCAGGCGATCTCATCCTCACGCAACGCTTCCCAGGCACGGCCGACCGGCAGACGCCGCAGCCTGATGGTGACGAAGGCGGTGAGCAGGCACAGGCCCAGGATCAGATAATAGAGGAAAATCTTATAGTAGGCGCCCGACTGGGCGATGTGCAGCACCTTGGCGATGTAGTTCGGGTCTGACACGTTGAACGACATCAGGCCGAAGAAGCTGACCTTGGGAATGCCGGAAATGCCGGCCGATCCGTTGGTGACCTCGCGCCAGTTGATGAGCACCAGGCGGATGATCTCGCCGAAAGCCAGCGTCACGATCGCCAGATAATCGCCCCGCAGGCGCAGCACCGGGAAGCCGAGCAGCACGCCCCACAGCGCCGCCATGGCGCCCGCGGCCGGCAACAGGATCCAGAACGACAGACCAAATTGCGTGGCGAGAAGCGCATAGGCATAGGCGCCAAGTGCATAGAAGGCGACGTAGCCGAGATCGAGCAGGCCGGCGAGGCCGACGACGATGTTCAGGCCCCAGGCCAGCATCACATAGATCAGGATCTGGATGCCGAAATTGTCGACCCATTTCAGCGAACCCTGCAGCCCGCTGGCGATCGACCAGGCGTTCAGCGACAGCACCGCGACCACGAGGATCGGGTACAGCACCAGCGCTGTGATGCCCAATTTGGTGAAGTTTGTATGGATGAAGGCGCGGAAGTAGTAGATCACGCAAGCCAGCACATAGATGATCGCCAGGGCGCGCAGGAATTGCAGATAGCCGGCTGGTTCTGCTCCCACCCATCCGGCGAGAGAGTTGTTGAGAACGAACAGCAGCACCGCCGCGACAACAGCCGCGATGAACCACGGCAGCTGGAAGAACCGTGACGCCACGCTGGCCGGCAACAGGCCGGTGGCAACGTTGGTTATCTTCTGGCTGGCCATGAAGGGCTGGCCATAGGCGACATAGAGGAAGCGTCCGACGGCCGTGGCGACCACCACTGCGGCGAGCAGGCCCCAGCGCGTCGTCACGACCAGTTCATTGGAAATGTTCTGGCCGGTCTTCAGGCCGATGAACAGCACGAACAGGCCAAGCGATATGGCGCCGGCATAGAACGCTTCCTTAAGCGCGCGCTGCACGGGGGTGGCGACGACGTCGCGCTCCGGAGATACAGTGACGGCCATGATCTCAGACCTTTTCGACTTCTGGCCGGCCCAGAATGCCGGAAGGCAGGAAGATCAGCACGATCGCCAGGATCGAGAACGCCGCGACGTCCTTGTAGTCGATCGAGAAATAGGCCGACCACATGCTCTCGATGAAGCCGATCATCAGCCCGCCGAGCACCGCGCCCGGCAGCGAGCCGATGCCGCCCAGCACCGCGGCGGTGAAGGCTTTCACACCCGGCGTGAAGCCGTCGGAGAAGGCGATGACGCCGTAATACATCAGGAACAGCGTGCCGGCGACGGCGGCGAGCGCCGCACCCATGATGAAGGTGATCGAGATCGTGCGGTCGACGTCGATGCCGAGCAACGCCGCCATCTTGCGGTCCTGCTCGCACGCTCTTTGCGCCCGACCCAGCGATGTCCTGTTGACCAGGTACCAGAACAGCGCCAGCAACAGCGCGGTGACGACGACGATGATGATCTGCTTCAGCGACACGCTGATGCCGTTGATGTTGTACACCTGGCTGACCATCGGCGGGATCGGCTTGTTGCGCGGCCCTTGCGTCACCTGGACGAAGTTCGACAGCGCGATCGACATGCCGATGGCGGTGATCAACGGCGCCAGCCGGAACGAACCGCGCAGCGGCCGGTAGGCCACCTTTTCGATCGTCCAGTTGTAGAGGCTGGTGAGCAGCATCGCCACGATCATCATGACCAGCAGCGCGATGACCACCGGCACCGAATAGAACAGCGCGCCGAGGACGAGGAAGACGATCAGCGCCGTGAAAGCGCCCACCATGAAGATGTCGCCATGGGCGAAGTTGATCATGCCGATGATGCCGTAGACCATCGTGTAGCCGATCGCGATCAGCCCATAGATGGACCCCAGCGTCAGCCCGTTGATAAGCTGCTGGACAAAGTACTGCATGTGTACATGGCTCCCCTGGAATGTCGCCCATGCAGACGCATTCCTTTTCGTATTTCCCCTAGTCGTAAAGTTTCGAGCCCGGATTGCAACGTCATTTTTCAATCGTCATGCGTGTTTTCGCGGCACGCCGTCCGATTGCCCGTTTTCTCCCATCCGACCCCTGGACTATCGCGGACCCTACCATTGGCATAACGCAATGTCTTTGACGATTCGGCCGCATCATGCGCCCCGTTTCGAAGAAATCGCCGTCAAAATTAGGTGATGAGAAGAATCGTTGCGTTGCTGACACAATCCGTTTTTCGTTCTGTTCCTTTCCGTTGGGTCAGGTTTCCCTTCACTTGACGACAAAACCATGCGCGAACGGATCGCGGTCGTCGATGAAGATGGTGTTCAATCCGGTCATCCGCGCCCAGCCGCCGATCGAGGGAATGATGGCCGGTTTACCGGCGACGGTGACGTCCTTTTCGACCTTGCCCCTGAACAGCGAGCCGATGATCGATTCATGGACAAAACTGTCTCCGGCCTTGAGCCTGCCCTTGGCATGAAGCTGCGCCATGCGCGCCGAGGTGCCGGTGCCGCAGGGTGAGCGGTCGATCGCCTTGTCGCCGTAGAACACGGCATTGCGGGCGTCGGCCTCGGGGTCGGTCGGCTTGCCGGTCCACAGCATGTGCGACAGCCGGTTGATGCCCGGGTTCTCGGGATGCACGAAGGAATATTTCTCGTTGAGCCGCTGCCGGACCACCGGGCTCCAGGCGATGAAGTCGCCCGCCGAATAGTCGGCCATGTCGCGGTAGTTCGCCTGCGGCTCGACGATGGCGTAGAAATTGCCGCCATAGGCGACGTCGACGGTGATTTCGCCGAGCTGCGGGCATTCGACCGTCAGCCCCTCGGCGTAGAGGAAGGAGGGCACGTTGGTGATGCGCACTTCCTCGACATAGTCGCCGACCTGCTTGTACTCGGCGATGACGAGGCCGGCCGGCGTGTCGAGCCGAAGCACGCCCGGCGTCTTCGGCTTGATCAGTCCGTGCTCAATCGCCATCGTCACCGTGCCGATGGTGCCATGACCGCACATCGGCAGGCAGCCGGAGGTTTCGATGAACAGGATGGCGATGTCGCAATCCTCGCGCGTCGGCGGATAGAGGATCGAGCCGGACATCACATCATGGCCGCGCGGCTCGAACATCAGCCCGGTGCGGATCCAGTCATACTCGGCCAGAAAATGCGCCCGCCGCTCCATCATCGTCGAGCCCTGCAGCAGCGGGCCGCCCCCGGCGACCAGCCGCACCGGATTGCCGCAGGTGTGGCCGTCTATGCAGAAGAAGGATTTCTTGGCCATGACGCTCCTCGAAGAACAAAACCCGAAAAATCAGAATCGTTGTGGACTGAAGGGAGCCAGATCGATCGGCGGAGTCTGCCCCAGGACGAGATCCCTGATCAACCGTCCGGTGGCGGCCGCCTGGGTCAGGCCGAGATGGCCGTGGCCGAAGGCATAAACCACCGACCGCTTTCCCGGCGCGCCGCCGATGACGGGCACTGAATCCGGCAGCGAGGGACGGAACCCCATCCATTCGCGACCGCCCGAGGGATCGAGCCCCGGCAGGAATTTTTGCGCCTTCTGCAGCAGCGCCTTCGACCTGGCATAATTAGGCGGCCGCTCGATGCCGCCAAGTTCCACGGCGCCGCCGACGCGCAGGCCCGTTTCGAGCGGCGTGATGACGAAGCCATGACCGGAGAAGATCAGCATCCGCTTCACGTCGAAGGCACTCGTCGGCAACGTCGTGTTGTAGCCGCGCTCGGTTTCCAGCGGAATGCGATCGCCGAGCTGCCTCGCCAGCAGATGCGACCAGGCACCGGCGGCGACGACGAGGTGTCGGGCCTGCCTAGTCGTTCCGTCTCCCAACGTCAGTGTTGCACCATTCTGATCCGCCGCGACTTGGCCGATCCGAGCCAGCTCAAAGCGGGCGCCCTTGGCCTGCGCATGGGCCCACACCGCTTTGCCGAGCAATTTTGGATCGGCGACCGTCTTCCATCCCGGCACGAACGTGCCTTTGATGAAGCGCGGCGACAGCCCCGGCTGCAAGGCGGCCAGTTCCTCGCCCTCGACATGGCGAAAACCGATGCCGAAACGCTCACGCGCCGCCCAGCCGGACAGCCCTGCCTGAAACTCGGCCTCGCTTTCGTAAAGCTCGAGCGAACCGTCCTCGCGCAGCATCGACCGCGTACCCGAGCGATCGAGCAGGCCCATCCATTCCGCTTCGGCGAGCTTCATCATGCCGGCTTGAGCGGCAAGGCTCGCCTCGTATTTTCCCGGCGCACCGGCGCGCCAGAAGCGGACCAGCCAGGGCAGAAGCTTCGGCAGATAGGCGGGCGGGATGCTGAGCGGTCCGAGCGGATCGGCCAGCCATTTCGGCAATTGCCGCATCATGCCCTTGTGGGCCAGCGGCAGCACATCGGAAAAGGCAAAGGCAGCGGCATTGCCGGAGCTCGTCTCCTCGCAGATGCCCGTGCGATCGAAGATCGTGACCTTGCGTCCCGCCTCGGCCAGAGAGGCGGCAGCGCAGATGCCGATGATGCCGCCACCGATGATGGCGATGTCGATTGTAGCATCGGCGATCATGGCCGCGCACCGTGCGGCATGTCCCGGCTTCCGTATCGATCTTTGCAGCCAGCCCCCTCATCCGGCCCTTCGGGCCACCTTCTCCCAGTGGGGAGAAGAGGCTGACGCCGGCGTTGGCGACCTCTTCTCCCCTCGGGGAGAAGGTGGCCGCGCAGCGGCCGGATGAGGGGGGCTGCGACATTGCGATCCTTAGAACTTCGGCAGTGTCGGCCGAACCGCGAGTGCGTCCTTGATGATCTTCTCGACTGCCTTGCGGCGCTCGCCCGACAGCGGCTGGCGCGGCATGCGCACGCGGTCATTTGTGTTGATCGCGAACACTTCGGCAAGCTTGATGTTTTGGACCAGATAGGTCGAGACGTCGAGATCGAGCAGCGGCCGGAACCAGCGGTAGATGCCGAGCGCCTCTTCGCGGCGGCCCTGCTTCATCAGCTGGTAGATGGCGACGGTCTCGCGGGGGAACGCGGTGACCAGTCCTGCCACCCAGCCGATGGCGCCGACCGACAGCGCCTCGAAGGCCAGATTGTCGACACCGGTGAACAGGTCGTAGCGAGTACCCAGGCGATTGATGATCTCGGTCGAACGGCGGATGTCGTCCGAGGATTCCTTGATCGCGACAAAGCGCTTGTCCGACGCCAGCTCCTCCATCTGGTCGACGGTGACGTCGACGCGGTAGGCGAGCCGGTTGGAGTAGATCATGACCGGCAGGTCGCCGGCCTGCGCGACCGCGCGCAGAGCCGCGACCGTCTCTTCCGCATTGGTGTGGTAGATAGGGCTCGGCACCACCATCAGGCCGTTAGCGCCTTCCTTGGCCGCGCGCTTGGCAATGCTGGCGGCCTCTCGGGTGCCGGCCTCGTTGACGGTCAGCAGCACCGGCTTCTTGCCGGCAACTTTCTGCGCGGTCTTCAGCACCTCGATCTTCTCGTCGGGCGACAGCATCGGCCCTTCGCCGAGCGATCCGCAGACGATGATACCGTCGCAGCCGGCCTCCATCTGCAGGGTGAAGCAGCGCTCCATCTCGGCATGATCGAGACGATCATCCGCGGTGAATTTGGTCGTGACGGCAGGAAAAACTCCGGTCCACATGATCATTGCTCCATCTGATATATCAGCCATATATCTGTTAAGAAACTGCCTGTCAATACGGATTCCGTTATGATATATTCAAGATATATCAGGAGAGCGCGTTTGATATCCATGGAAGCAAGCACCCCGACCGAGCCGGCCGCGACCAGGGCCTACCACGTGCTCGAGCACATGATCGTCACGCTCGAACTGGCCCCGGCAAGCTTCGTCACCGAGGGCGCCCTGATCGACAGGCTCGGGCTTGGTCGCACGCCGGTGCGCGAGGCTATCCAGCGCCTGGCCTGGGAAGGGCTGCTCGACGTGCGGCCGCGCGCCGGCATCGCGATCGCGCCGCTCCATCCCGGCGACTGGCTGCGCGTGCTCGATGCGCGTCGTGGCGTCGAGGTGGTCCTGGCCCGCTCGGCCGCCCGCTTCGTTACCCGCGAGGCCGCCGACCTGTTTCACGAAGCAGCGCTCGCCATGCAGAAAGCGGTGATCTCAGGCAACGTGCTTGCCTTCATCCAGGCCGACAAGGCGCTCGACGAAGCGCTGGCGCTGGCCGCCGACAATCCGTTCGCCGCCCGTTTGGCCGCCCCTTTGCAGACCCACAGCCGCCGCTTCTGGTTCCGCTACAAGGCCGACACAGGTCTTGCCGAATCCGCCGAGCACCATGTCGCGCTGATCCGCTCGATCCTCGACGGCGACGAGGAGGCCGCCGCCAAGGACGCCAAGCGCCTGATGGCGCTGCTGCGTGGTCACGCCGAGGTGGCCGCAACGCGCTGATCGAACGGTTCAGATCCCTTGCGCCGTCGCGGTGACGGCGACGGTATTCTCCCATCCGTCACCGGTCGCGAAGATGCAGCTTCGGCCCTGCACGTCGGTCACCAGCATGGTCCATGTCCCGCTTGCCGAAACATAGACCTCGACAATGGCGGCTTGCCCGACCACACCGTAGCCGATCTGCTTTTGCTGGAAGGCCTGCGCCAATCCCGCGACAAGATCACTGTGGCCGCCGCAGATGAACTGCGCCTGCGCGGATAGCGTCGACAGCGCCAGCGCGGCGCCGATCGCGGCTATCCTGATCCATCGAAACGAAAATTTGTGTGCCATCTGGCACCTCCTTCGCCTTGGCGTTCCGGCAAGGGAGGCACATGGGCAGCCTCAATATGCCGGTACGTTCCAGGCCGGATTCGACGTCTTCATCACGTCACTCCTTCTGGTTTCCGGTCTGTCATCAGGGAACTTTATCGCATTCCCTGGAGTCGATATGGTGAGGTCCCGATGCGAAAACAAGCACTCGCCATCGCCCTGGCATCGCCAGTGGCGTCGAATGCGAACGGGCGCCCATGGGCGCCCGTTCGGTGTTCCGGTTGTCCGGCTAGTTCATCGCGCGCCCGCAGCCGCAGGCGAGGACGCACAGCCTAGAAAATCGTCCGGCTAGTTCATCGTCGGGATGACGAATTCCGCACCGTCCTTGATGCCGGACGGCCAGCGCGAGGTCACCGTCTTGGTCTTGGTGTAGAAGCGGAAGGCATCGGGGCCATGCTGGTTGAGGTCACCGAAGGACGATGCTTTCCAGCCGCCGAACGTGTAGTAGGCAATCGGCACCGGGATCGGTACGTTGATACCGACCATGCCGACCTGGACACGGCTTGCAAAGTCGCGCGCGGCATCGCCGTCGCGGGTGAAGATGGCGACGCCATTGCCCATTTCGTGGTCGTTGGCGAGCTTGATCGCGCTCTCATAGGTCGGCGCGCGCACCACCGAGAGCACCGGCCCAAAAATCTCTTCCTTGTAGATGCGCATGTCAGCGGTGACGTTGTCGAACAGGCAGCCGCCCATATAGTAGCCGTCTTCATAGCCCTGCATCGAGAAGCCGCGGCCGTCGACGACGAGCTTGGCGCCTTCCTTGACGCCGGTGTCGACATAACCCTTGACCCGCTCCAGGGCTTGGCGCGTCACCAGCGGGCCGAAATCGGCGGAAGAGTCGGTCGAAGGACCGACCTTCAGGCTTTCGACGCGCGGGATCAGCTTTTCCATCAGCCGGTTGGCGGTGTCGTTGCCGACCGGGACGGCAACCGAAATCGCCATGCAGCGTTCGCCGGCCGAGCCGTAGCCGGCGCCGATCAGTGCGTCGACGGTCTGGTCCATGTCGGCGTCGGGCATGATGATCATGTGGTTCTTGGCACCGCCGAAGCACTGCACGCGCTTGCCGGCGGCGGTGCCACGCGAATAGATGTAATGGGCGATCGGCGTCGAGCCGACAAAGCCGATGGCCTTGATGTCGGGATCGTCGAGGATGGCGTCGACGACGTCCTTGTCGCCATTGACGACGTTGAGGATGCCTGCCGGCGAGGCCAGCCTCGAGGAACAGTTCGGCAATGCGCATCGGCACACCCGGGTCACGCTCCGACGGCTTCAGGATGAAGGCGTTGCCGCAGGCGATGGCCGGCGCGATCTTCCACAGCGGGATCATCGCCGGGAAGTTGAACGGCGTGATGCCGGCGACAACGCCGAGCGGCTGGCGCATCGAATAGACGTCGATGCCGGGACCGGCGCCGTCGGTGAATTCGCCCTTCATCATGTGCGGCGCGCCGATGCAGACTTCGACCACTTCGAGGCCGCGCTGGATGTCGCCCTTGGCGTCGGCGATGGTCTTGCCGTGCTCACGCGCCAGGATGTCGGCCAGTTCGTCATAGTCGCGGGCGACCAGTTCGAGGAACTTCATCAGCACGCGCACGCGGCGCTGCGGGTTGGTCGCGGCCCATTTCGGCTGCGCAGCCTTGGCATCCTCCACCGCCGCACGCAGTTCCGCCTGCGAAGCCAGCGCCACCGTGCCGCGCACGGAGCCGTCCATCGGCTGCATGACATCCTGCTTGCGGCCGCTGGTCCCGGCGACATGCTTGCCGCCGATGAAATGACCGTAGTCGATCATGATCTCTCTCCCTTTGTTTGTGATGCAGCATTGTCCGCCTTTGGCCGGCGGATGGCAACGCGACGGAGAACGCAACCGTTGTGCGAAAAGTAGATAACGATTGACGCGTGAGCATCAATTCCCGCAAATGATGCTTATTCCGAGACGACGCCCGAGGATTGACAGGTTGAGTTCCTTCGCGCCCCCTTGTGTCCTGCCGGACATCTCACCAGCCTTCACCCTCCCCCTTGTGGGGAGGGTCGGCGAGCGGTCGGAGCGAAGCGGAGATCGTTCGACGGGGTGGGGGTCTAGCGCCAGCGTCACCCCCGCTCCGCTACGCGGATCGATCTACCGGGGCGAGCCTCGGGTCCCGCCCGTCCTTCGGACCCCCACAAGGGTGTGGGTAAGATGAACTGGGATGACGTCCGCATCTTCCTTGCCGTGGCTCGCGCCGGCCAGATCCTTGGCGCGGCCAAGCGGCTGGAGCTCAACCACGCCACCGTCTCGCGCCGCATCGCCGCGCTCGAGGATGCGCTGCGCACAAAACTGTTTCGCCGGCTGACCACCGGCAGCGAGCTGACGCCTGCCGGCGAGCGTTTTCTCGACATTGCCGAACGCATGGAGGGCGACATGATCGCCGCGCGTTCGACAATTGCCGGCGAAGGCGACGATGTCTCCGGCACGGTGCGCATCGGTGCACCCGACGGGTTTGGCGTCGCCTTCCTGGCCAAGCGCCTCGGCGCGCTGACCGCGCTGCACCGCGAACTGACGATCCAGCTGGTGCCGGTGCCGCGCTCCTTCTCCCTGTCGCGCCGCGAGGCGGACATCGCCATCACCGTCGAGCGGCCGACGGAGGGCCGACTGGTGGCGGGAAAGCTGGTCGACTATTCGCTAGGCCTGTTTGCCTCGCGCGACTATGCTGAAGTGCATGGTTTGCCCAAAACCGCAGCCGAGCTTGGCCAGCACACGCTCATCGGTTATGTGCCGGACCTTATCGTCAGCCCCTCGCTCGACTACGCAGCCGAATTCAGCGCCGACTGGCGCACCAGCTTCGCCATCTCCTCGGCGCTCGGCCAGGCCGAAGCGGTGCGCTCGGGCGCCGGCATCGGCATCCTGCACACCTTCGTCGCCCGCTCGATGCCGGAACTTGTGTCCGTCGATGTTGTCGCGCCGATCCGCCGCGCCTACTGGCTGGTCTATCATGAATCGGTGAGACCCCTGCGCCGCGTCCAGATCGTCGCCAGCTTCATCACCAAGGCGGTGGAGCGGGAGCGAAACCTGTTCGTTTAGCCGTGCCGCCTTTTCCTTGCCACAAAACCGGCGAGTGTGGCATCAGGCGTGCGATCGCCGCGTAGGGACATCTTTCAGAAAGCTGGCGCGGATAGACATGCGAGCCGTTCTTGCCATCCTGTCGCTGCTTTTCGTTTCCGCTTGCGCCAATCCGTGGACCAAGGTGCCGGAGGCCGAACTGCCCAAACCGATCCGCAGCGCCATGGCGCGGCCTTCGCCTTTCGTCTTCGGCAATTATTGCGGCCCCGGCACCCGCACCGGCGATCTCTCGGCCCGACCGGTCAACCGCCTCGACGCGGCCTGCCGGACACATGACGCCTGCTACATCGCCCGCCACAACCATTGTGACTGCGACGGCACCCTCGTCGCCTCGGCGAAAGCGATACGCGACGACAAGACAGCGCCGCGCAAAATGCGCGGCGAGGCCGAACTGCTGATCGCCACCTTCGCCATTCCGGTCTGCAAGGTCTTCCCGCAGGGCTTCATGCCACCGCGCGACCCGGCGCAATTGAGCGCCCTGAAGGCCGGGGCGACCGGGTGAAGGGCTGCAGATCCATCGCCATCGTTCTGTTCGGGCTGGCTGTCCTTGCCGGCTGTGCCGGTGCTGGCCGCAATGCCTGCGATCTCCTGCAAGGCCAGAGCGCCTGCGCGCGACCCTCGCTATCGGCCATGACAGCCGGGCCGCAAGTCGCCGCCGCGCAGTTTTTCGGCGACGCCGGCACCAGCGACTACGAAAAGCGGTTCCTGGCGCTGCTTGCCCACCACCAGCTCGGTGCCATGGACCGCGCCAACGGCACCGGCCCTTTCGGTCACGACCGCCGTGAGATCGCCAACAGCGATTTCCAGGCGACCTACCGGACACTGCAACAACTGGCCGGGCCGGTCGCGGAAACGCATCTGCCGCCGGCCGGCGCCAGCAGCGGCGAGGGCCATTTCGACGGCCGTTGGCGGGTGTCGCGGCAAACGCTCTACATCGATGCGGCAGCGCGGCCTTCGGCCCCCAGGATCTTCGATTTTTCCGGCCTGCAGGCGCGCAGCGTTGAGGTCGTGCTGCGCCAGGCCGGCAAGCAACCGGCCGACATCGAGGGCACTTGCGACGGCACGCTGGCGATCCATGCCGGCGGCGCTTCACACACCATCGCCACGGGCACGGCATTCCGCTTTCGCCTTTCCGGCGAGGACGACAGTGTTAGCCTGTTCCCGAGTGACGGCCTGAACCGCTGCACGGCAAGAATCCGCTCCAGCCTTGCCCCTGCAGGCGCGCCGCTCATCATCCGGCGCGAAGAGACCGCCGACACGGCGCTTGCCGCCTTCGACAGTCGCTACGAGCGCTGCCCAACGCCCAACCCCACCGGCCTCGATCCGCTCAGCCGCGCCTTCTACGCCAGCCGCTGGCTGTCGCAGACCTGTGCCTTGCCGATCGGAAAGCCGCACCTGCTGCGCAAGTCGCGCGACGGCTTCAACGCCAAGGTCGAGGCGCTGATGGGAGCGCCGCTGTCCGACAGCGCCATCGACAAGGGCGACCCGGAGCTGCCGCTCGACTTTTCCAAGGCTCCAAGGCTGAAGCTGATCTATCTGTCGTCGCTGGAGTTCAAGGCCGACTTCTCAGGCCGCATCATCGAACGGCTGATCCGCCATCATGCGGCACTTGGCACCAAGGTGCGCATCCTGGTCACCGACGTGCTGGAGCGCGACAAGGACGACGCCCTGCTGCACCGGCTGGCGGCCGAATTCCCAAATATCGAATTGCAGGAATATCGCTGGCGGGCGGACCATGGCGCGCCGATCGACGAGCAGATCTCACAATTGCACAAGGTCCATCACGTCAAGATGCTGGCGACGCTTGCTGACGATCCCGCGCGCTCGCGCGCCATCATCGGCGGCCGCAACATCCATGACGGCTTCCTGTTCCACCAGCCGATCGATCTGTCGCGCTATCCCGACCTCGAGCAATACGGCAAGACCGACGGATTCTCGCTGAACTACTATTCGAACTGGAGCGACTTCGACATCGAGTTTGCCGATCCGGCCACCGTCGAGACGCTCGCCGCGCATCTTTCGACGGTGTGGCTGCGCGACGCCGACACCAATCTCACGCGCCCTTTCTCCATTCCGGTCCGGTCCAGCGGCGCCCGCCCATCAGGCACGGCGCGGCACTTCATTTCGGTGCCCTACGAGGATGGCCATGCGCTGGAGGATTACTTCGTCGAGCTGGTCGACGCCGCCCAGCACCATATCCAGATCGTCAATCCCTACCTCAACCTGACGCCGAAGCTTGGCCTCGCCTTCGACCGGGCGCTCGCCCGTGGCGTCAGGATCGACATTGTCGGCCGCATCGATCTCAAGGGCGATATCGGCGGCAAGTTCCTCACCGCGCTCAACAAGCTGTTCGTCGAGAAATATGGCGACCGCATCAACATCCGCGAGTTCAAGGCGCCGGACGTCGTGCTGCATTCCAAGATCATGATGATCGACGAAAGGCTGGTCGCCATTTCATCGGTCAACCTCAACAACCGCAGCTTCTTCCACGATTCCGAGAACGGCATGATGGTGCTCGATCCGGCCTTCTACACCAGGATGAAGCCGATCTATGACGACTATCTCGCCCATTCCAACCCGGTCCCCACCAATGTGACGATCCCGTGGGCCTATCGGTTGCTGTTCGATGAAGACTGGGTCCGGCAGGCCTTCTGACCAACGCACGCCCTACCGCAGATAGCGCTCCTGCGCGAGGTCGCGGACATCGATGTCCGGCACCCGGCTGGAGATGATGTCGGCCAGAACCTTGCCCGAGCCGCAGGCCATCGTCCAGCCGAGCGTGCCGTGGCCGGTGTTGAGATAGAGATTGGAAAGCTCGGTGCGGCCGATCAGCGGCGGACCGTCCGGCGTCATCGGCCGCAGCCCGCACCAGAACGTCGCGTCCCGCATGGCGCCGGCGCCCGGAAAGAGATCGCCAACCGAGTGTTCCAGCGTGCGCCGCCGCGATTCATGCAGCCTGAGGTCAAAGCCGGAAATCTCGGCCGTGCCGCCAACCCGGATGCGGTTCCCAAGCCGGGTGATCGCCACCTTGTAGGTCTCGTCCATCACCGTCGACACCGGTGCCGCGGCGGCGTCCTTGATCGGCACGGTGATCGAATAGCCCTTCACCGGATAGACCGGGATCGGCCGCTTCACCCGGCGCATGAAACCTGCCGAATAACTGCCCAGGGCCATCACATAGGCGTCGGCGGCTTTCCAGCCCTTGCTGGTGCTGAGATTGGCAATGCGGTTGCGGCTGCGGATGATACGCCAGATCGTCACGTCGTATTCGAACTTGACGCCGCGCGCCACACAGAGCTCGGCCAGCCTGTCGGTGAACATCTTGCAGTCGCCGGTCTCGTCGTGCGGTAGCCTGAGGCCGCCGACGAACTTTTCGCGCACCCCGGCCAGGCCCGGCTCCGCCGCGATACAGCCGTCCTGGTCGAGGATCTCGTAAGGCACGCCATACTTCTTCAGCACCTCGACATCGCCACCGGTGCCGTCGAGCTGCTTTTGCGTGCGAAACAGCTGCAGCGTGCCCTGGGTACGCTCGTCATAGGCGATGCCGGTTGCTTCGCGCAGCGCCTTCAGCGTGTCACGGCTGTATTCGGCGAGCGGCACCATGCGCGCCTTGTTGATGGCATAGCGCTCGGCGGTGCAATTGCGCAGCATCTTGATGAGCCATGTCCACATATGCGGATCGAAGGCCGGCCGCACCACCAGCGGGCCATGCTTCATCAGCAGCCATTTGATCGCCTTCAGCGGAATGCCGGGGCCGGCCCAGGGCGAGGCGTAGCCGGGCGATATCTCGCCGGCATTGGCGAAGCTGGTTTCCAGTGCCGGGCCTTTCTGGCGGTCGAGAACCGTCACCTCGTGGCCGGCCTCGGCAAGAAAGTACGCCGTGGTCACCCCGATGACGCCACCGCCCAGCACCATGATCTTCATCGTTCACTCCTTGCCGCGCCGCACATCCTTGAGGACGCCCTGGACGCGGCCGCATTTCCGATTTGCGCATGATCCCCGGCGAAAATCGATGCCGATTTTCGAGATCATGCACTGTTGCCTGTTCACGCCGCCGTGGGACCGGGGTCGTCATCCTCTGTCTGCCGCATTCCGGCCCTCTCGCCAAGAGGCCGCCAATCGGCCGCCGCGCTGTAAACGAGGGTGAGCCCCTGCGGTCGCCGCACTTCGGCTGGGGATTTCTCCCTGACCGCCCGCCGCGCGGCCTCCGGCTGGTAGAGCACGGCCGCGATCAGGACCGACTCCCGCCTGCCGTCGGCCTGTTCGATCGATGCCGTCTGGCCCTCGGCCATGCCAAGCATGCAGAGCCCCCGCCTCGTCATGATCGACAGGCTGGAGCCGACCGGCCCACGCACCTCGTTCTGCACCAGGGTTCGGGTTTCGGCGGGGCCGGCATCGATCCGAAACACCACTCTGCTGTTCAGCGTCACGATATCGGCTTCGACCGAATCGATCGCGACGACATCGGCTTTGGAGAGCTTGTCTGCAAGCATAGGAACGATCGGATCCGCGAAAGCCCGCCGACGCTCCAGCATGATCTCGAGGACGGCGAAGTCCTTCGTGGTCAGCCGGCAATTCGTGCCTGTCATCACCGCCTCCATGATCAGGATCGCTCCCGACCGGAGGCGAACGTGTCGATGGCCTCAACGATCAACGACAGTTCCCGGCCACCACGACTGCTCCAACGCACTGTCTGCCCGATGGTCGCACCGATAAGCGCCGTCCCCATCGGCGTCAGCACCGAGATTCGGTTTTCAGCGATGTCGGCTTCGCCGGGATAGACCAGCGTGATGCGCTCCCCGCCATCGCCGCGGATTGTCACGGTCGAACCCATCCGCACCACATTGGCCGGCATGGAAGCCGCTGCCGTGATGACGGCCCGGTCCATTTCCGAAAGCAGCTCTTCGGCCGTCTCGGGCACGCGGTCGAGCGACGCCCGCGCCAGGCCCGTCAGCCTGTTGTGGTCGGCATCGCTGACCAGAAGCCGGCTCGGTGGACGCAATCCTGTTGCATGTTGCATGGCAAACCTCATGAATTGGCGCATCGAACAGACGCGCGCCTGCCACCGCACACACGGTGGCTCGATGAAAAGCCGGCAGCCGCGAAGCTGTCTGGCTTGAGAATGATGATGTCAGGTAGAAATGCCCCGGTTCGGACGGACGCCAAAAGGCGACCGCGCCGGGGCTACGATCCCGCGATCGGGCAAACCCTGAACAAGGTTCTGATGTAAGCGAGGTTGCTCATGTCCGGAGCCTTGCCGACAGGCGTCCGCTTGTCAAGCGCGGCCAAACCGCTCAACCGCCGACATAGCGCCGATGAAAGCGCGGGCCGAGGCTGGTCAGGATCTCGTAGCCGATGGTGCCGGCATGGCCGGCAGCGTCATCGACGCTTTGCGAGGGACCGAGGAGTTCGACGAGATCCCCCTCGCGGAGCTTGCCGGGCGGCAGCGCGGAAATGTCGAGAATGATCGAATCCATCGACACCCGCCCGAGGAAAGGCAGGCGCACGCCCTCGAACCAGGCAGCCGACGTGGCGCGGCGTTGCCAACCATCCGCGTAGCCGAACGAAATCGTCGCCAGGCTGAGCGGGCCTTGCGCATGATAGGTGTGGCCATAGCCAACGCCGGCGCCTTTTTCGACGCTGCGCGTCTGCGCCACTTTTGCCTGCAGCCGCACGACGGGCAGCATCGGATTGGGCTTGTCCGGCGTCGGATTGATACCGTAGAGGGCGGCGCCGGGCCGGGCGAGACCGTAGTGAAAGCGCGCCCCGAGAAAGATACCGGACGAATTGGTGAGTGAGGCCGGCGCCTCCGGCAACATCTTGCGCAGCCGCTCGAACGCCAGTCGTTGCCGCTCATTGGCCGGATGCTCCGGCTCGTCGGCGCAGGCCAGGTGGCTCATCACATATCTGACGTCGATACCGTCGAAGGCGCTGATATCCTCCGCCACGGCCTCGACTTCGGTCGGCGCCATGCCAAGCCGCGACATACCGCTGTCGACCTGGACCGCGGCCGGCAGTTTTCGGCCGGCGCGGCGAGCCGCCGCACGCCAGGCCGCCAATTGCCCCACGCTGTTGATGACAGCGCAAAGGTCCGCCGCCACGGCGTCCGGCTCGGCGCCGGGTGGAATGCCGTTCAACACGAAAATGGCAGGACCCGGCCCGATCGAGCGGCGCAAGGCGACGCCTTCGCCCAGAAGCGCGACAAAGAAAATGTCGCAGCCTTCGTGCAGCAGTGCCGCCGCGACCTGGCTGGCGCCAACGCCGTAGCCGTCCGCCTTGAGCACGCCGGCGCAGCGAACATCGCCCAACCGCGCTTTCAGCCGCCGGTAGTTCTCACGGATCGCATCGAGATCGATGGTGAGGATAGCCCCAGCCGCCACTTCGCTTGTGGCGGTGACCTCTTCGGGCAGCGAGCTTTTGGGGGCGTCGTTCATGGCGACCCTTCGCATGGTGGATAGAGACATCAATAGGACTGCCGGGCCGGCGCGGCAACCGCGGTTGTTGTATCGTGGCTATTGCACCAGATTCCGGAACGCCGCCACCACGTCCTCATAGACATGGCGCTTGAACGGCACGACCAGGTCGGGCAGATCCTGCATAGGCCGCCATGCCCATTTGTCGAACTCGGCGGTGTGGCCGCCCGGCGGCGGATTGATCTGGATCTCGCTGACATCGCCGTGGAAGCGAAAGGCGAACCATTTCTGCGTCTGGCCGCGATACCGCCCCTTGAAGGCGATGCCGACGAGGTGGTCCGGCAAATCATAGTTGATCCAGTTGGGCGCTTCGGCCAACAGCGAGACGCCGCGCATGCCGGTTTCCTCATAGAGCTCGCGCTCGGCCGCCTGCAACGGCTTCTCGCCCTCGTCGATGCCGCCTTGCGGCATCTGCCAAAGCTGCGTCGTGCCGGCGAATTCGCTGTCCGGTTCGGCGATGCGATGCCCGACCCAGACCAGGCCATCGGCGTTGAGGATCATCAGCCCGACACAGGGACGATAAGGCAGCGTTTCGCGATCAACTGTCTTTTTAGCCATCTGACGTTTCTTTCCGGCCGTTCTTGGGAGTTCGTTGCGACCAGCAGATCGCTAGCCTTTTTGCGGATCGATGGCCACGGCTGAAATCGGCACGATCTCGATGCCGCGCTTCTTGGCCTCGGCCACCCAGGACGTGACCGTGTCGACCGTCAGGTCGAAGGCCGAGCCGATGCCGACGGCAGAGCCTTTGGCGCGCGCGGTCGCCTCCAGGCTGTCGAGCTTCTTCAGGATTTCGCCGCGATCCTGCACGGCATCGATCGCCGTATCGCCGGAGACAAAGGGCACCCCGTCCTTCAGCGCCAGGTCCGGCGCCAGGCTGCGTGCCGACGAGCCGTCATCGACATAGGCGAGGCCGCGTTTGCCGAGCTCGGCCATGAACGGCTCCATCGCCGCCGCATCGGCGGAAAAGCGGGCGCCCATATAGTTCATGACGCCGGTATAGTTCGTCGTCCGCGACAGCGCCCAGTGCAGGTTCTTCAAATTCTCGTCCGCGCTCGCCGCCACCGTCAGCGTGTTGCGGCCGGGGTTGACGTTTGGGTAGTCGAACGGCTCGAGCGGCACCTGCATGACGACCTCGTGTCCGCTTTGCCTGGCAGCCTGCATCCAGCGGCCGATGCTGTTGCCTTGCGGCGCGAAGGCCAGCGTGACTTCCGCCGGCAACTTGGCGATGGCCGCCTGGGTGCCGGTCTGCGACACGGCAAGCCCACCGATGACGATCGCCACGCGGGCGCCTCGCGACCCGGACCACGGCCGCGCATAGACGTCGAACGGCCGCCTGCCATCGGCGGCGCGCACGGGCAAAGGTCCGGTGTCGCTGGCCTCGATCAGCGCCTTGTCTGGAATATGCGCGATCTTCAGGTTCTGGCCGATGGTCGACGGGTCGCGAATGACGATCGCCGACCTGGGCGGGCCATCGCCCTCTTCCGTCTGCACATGGATGATCTGTGGCCCACCCGACTTTGTCGGTGTCCCGTTGGCCGGAGCCTCCGGCTTCGACGCCGCCACCGGGGCCAAAGCGGACGGCGCGGCGGCAGGCTCGGCCGCCGCCGTCACTTTCGGCGTTGAAACGGCAACCTCTTGCGGCTTTCGAAACGGCTTTTCCCGGAGCGCGATCGCGCCGGAGACGCCGGCCACCGCCAACACGACCGCGGTCGCCATGATCGCACCGCCGCTGACCTTGCCGGCGACGCGCGGCGGCCGGACAGCCTGTCCGAGCGGGCGTTCGATGTCCTTACCGATATCAGCCAAGCCTATTCCCCGGGCGCATGGCTTCGAAGACGAAACCGCTTCGAAAAGACATGCGCGAATTCATCAATCCTGGCGCACCCCTGGCGCCGTGTTTGAGGGCTTCGCCTTGCCCCCAGAATCAAACTGCCGGAACCTTTCGGTCCCGGCAGCATCGCATTGCTTCCATCAGGCGGCCAGACCTGTTGTCGGTCGCAACCTTACTGGTTGAGAACGGCCTTTTGCGGATTGGGCGGGAAGGACGGATCGGTCTTCTGGCCGCGCAGCAGCTGCTCTGCATAGATGAGCTGCAGATCGTCCTTCGGATCCGGCGGCACATAGGCCGCCGACCCCGAACCGGTCGAGCTCTCGTCGGCACCCTTGATATGGCCCTTGAGGTCGGATTCGCCGCGCGTCAGGTCCCTGCCCTGCAGTTCCGGCGGCAGCGGCTGGTCGACCTTGATGTCGGGCGTGATGCCCTTGCCCTGGATCGACTTGCCGGACGGCGTGTAATAGAGCGCCGTCGTCAGCCGCAGCGCACCATTCTCGCCGAGCGGAATGATGGTCTGCACCGAACCCTTGCCGAAGGACTGCGTGCCGACCACCGTGACACGGCGCAGATCCTGCAGCGCGCCGGCGACGATTTCCGACGCACTGGCCGAACCGCCATTGACCAGAACGATCATCGGCTTGCCATTGATGTCGTCAACCTGCTTGGGCTTGGCGTCGAAGCGGGTGACATCCTTGGGATCACGGCCGCGCGTCGAGACGATCTCGCCGCGGTTGAGGAAGGCATCGGACACGCTCACAGCCTGGTCGAGCAGACCACCCGGATTGAGGCGGAGATCCAGTACGTAGCCCTTGAGCTTGTCGTCCGGCACCTGCTTCTTGATGGTGTCGATCGCGTTCTCGAGGTCGTCATAGGTCTTTTCGGTGAAGGAGGTGATCTTCATGTAGCCGATGTCGTTCTCGACCCGGAACTTGACCGCCTTGACCTTGATGATGTCGCGCACGACCGTCAGTTCGATCGGCTTGTCGGCGCCCTGGCGCAGGATGGTGAGCTTGATCGGCGTATTGACCAGGCCGCGCATCTTCTCGACGGCGTCGTTGAGGGTCAGGCCGCGAACCTCTTCGCCATCGATCTTGGCGATATAGTCGCCGGCCAGCACACCTGCCTTGGCGGCCGGCGTGTCGTCGATCGGCGTGATCACCTTGACCAGGTCGTTCTCCATGGTGACCTCGATACCGAGGCCGCCGAACTCGCCCTTGGTCTGGACGCGCATGTCCTGGGCCTGCTCGGCGTTCATGTAGGAGGAGTGCGGGTCAAGCGAGGCAAGCATGCCGTTGATGGCGTTCTCGACCAGCGACTTGTCGTCGGGCGGTGTCACATACTGTGCCCGCACCCGCTCGAAGATATCGCCGAAAATCGCCAGTTGCTTATAGGTCTCCGACCCTGCAGCGTTCGCCGCCGAGCCGGGTGTGCCATAGACAAGGCTCATGGCGGACGCGCCCATCAGCGCACCGGCAAACAGAAGCGACAGTTTCCGCATTATTCACGTCCTTCCAGAAAAACGGTCCGCCCACCATGGGGCCGGATCGACGGGTTTTCCATCCTTGCGGAACTCGACATAGAGTTCCGGCGTGGCATTTCCATTCTTCGAAACCGAGGTGCTCGCCACCCGGGCCTCTCCCATCGCGCCGATCGGCTCTCCTGCGAGCACTGACTGACCGGTCGCGACGCTGATTCTGCTCATCCCCGCCAAAACGACATGATAGCCGTCGCCTGCGTTAAGGATCAAGAGTTGACCATAAGAGCGAAACGGCCCCGCATAAAGCACATTCCCATCCGCCGGCGCGGTGACGATGGCTCCCGATTGTGTCGCAACCATGTCGCCAAGCATCACCGCGCCGTTACCGTCATCGGCGCCGAATCGCCGCTTGATGCGGCCGGTCACCGGTAGCGCGATCTGTCCCTGCAGCGCCGAAAAAGGCGCCGCGGCGGCAAGTTGGTTGCCTTCCGGCACGGGTAGGGACGCCAATTCCGCGGGGGCCTCGGCTGGCGCTGCCGTCTTGTCGCCATCCGCCGCCTTTTGCTCGGCAGCCTTGGCCGCGTCCGCCGCCTTGCGGCTCTTGTCGGCTTCGAGCGACGCGATCAGCTCTTTCAGGCTGCCGGCCCTGGCCGCCAGCGTCTCGGATCGCTGCTTTTCAGCGGCCATTTGCGTTTGCGTGTCGGCTTCGAGCTTCTGCTTGGCCTCCAGCAGCATGCCGAGGCGCTTCTTTTCCGCCGTCTGGTCGCCGACCGCCGCCGTCAGCCGCGCCCTTTCAGCCTCGATCGAGGCCGTGACCCGAGACTGCTCCTTGAGATCGGCGAGCAGGCTATCGGTCTGCTCACGCAGTTCCGGCACCACCGCGCCAAGCAGGATGGCGCTGCGCACCGACGACAGCGCGTCCTCCGGCTTGACCAGGATCGCCGGCGGCGGGTTCAGCCCCATGCGCTGCAGCGCGCCCAGCACTTCGGCCAGAACGTCACGCCGCGCCATCAACGAGGCGCGTATCTTCTGTTCCTGGCCCTTCAGCCCTTCCAGCTTGGCACCGATGTCCTCGATGTCCTGGCCGAGTTTCTGCTCGGTCATTGCCGACTGGATCAGGGCGGCGGTGATCGAGGCGTGATCCTTCTTGATCGTCGCGATATCGGCGGAGAGCTTGGCCAACCGTTCCGACGACAGCGTGATCTCCTTCGAGACCCGTTCGTATTCGGCCCGGCTCTGGTCCGGATCGGGAGCCATGTCGAGCGTGTTTTCGGCCCGCCCCGCATGCAGCGACAGGACAAGCACCGCCGCCGCGATGCCGCAGCGCGCGCGCCATGAGCCCGTTCTCGATTTCCAGCCTTCAGACATCCGGCGTCGACTCTATCCGCGGCTTCGTTAACGAACCATCAACCATGTTTGAAAGGCCCGTTCCCGAATACATGTCGCCCAAAAGTGGTCCCGGTTTTGGGAAAACGACATGCATAAGACCAAAGGTCCAATCTGGCGCGGCATTGGGGCGGAAATCCGGGCAGGTCGCGCCAATTCACCGGTTTAAGATCGATGGTAGGGATGTCCCGAAAGGATGGTGGCCACCCGATAAAGCTGCTCACCCAGCATCACGCGCACCAGCTGGTGCGGCCAGGTCAGCAATCCGAACGACATCACCAGGTCGGCCTGGTCGCGCAGCGACTGATCGTGGCCGTCGGCGCCGCCGATGGCGATGACCAGCGCCTTGCGGCCACCGTCACGCAACAGGCCGAGGCGCCCGGCGAAATCTTCCGAGGAAAAGCTTTTGCCACGTTCGTCCAGCAGGATCAGCGCGGTGCCGGGCTGCAACTGCGTCTGCAGCTTCTGGCCTTCCTCACGCCGCCGCTCGTTTGCGGTCTGGCCGCGCCCCTCGGCGATCTCGGCAATGCCGGCAAATTCAAGCCCCACCGCCGGGCCACTCTTGGCGAAGCGCTCGAAATAACGGTCGGCGAGCAGCTTCTCGGGGCCGGCTTTCATCCGGCCCACGGCATGAACTGATATCTTCATCCTCGCCCCTATAAGCCGCTAATGCATGTGATGACATGCATCAAAACAAAGGCGGCTTAGTGGAGGGTCTCTTCCTCGAGATCCGGCGCCTGCCACATCTTTTCAAGATTGTAGAATTCGCGGACTTCAGGGCGGAAGACATGGACGATGATGTCGCCCGAATCGATCAGGACCCAGTCGGCGCCTGCCAATCCCTCAACGCGCGCGGTGCCGAGACCGGCATCCTTGATCGCTTTGAGAAGATGATCGGCGACAGCCGCAACATGACGGTGCGATCGGCCCGAAGCGACGACCATGTAATCGCCGAGGCTCGATTTCCCCTGGATGTCGATTGAGACAATATTTTCGGCCTTGGAGTCTTCCAGACTGGCAAGGACTGTCTTGATGGCGCGGGACACGGCGTCGTCTACGCTGATCCTGGCCGGCGAAGGCATGATATCGGCCTTCTTCCGCAGTGCTGTTCTCAGTGTATTTCCTTTCGCAGCAAGAACAACCAAATCACCCTCAAAAGCAGGTGACACCACTTAGATAGGCAGAGTTCCCTGACAGTTTCAAGACGGGACCCTGCCTCGCACGAACGTATTCTCGATCCTGTGGTTCCGCCGCACGCTGGAAAAGATCGGAACCCTCGCCGCCCGCATGGGTTATCGGCTCACCGACCAACCGGAATCCTGTCATGCCGATCGACCCTCAAAACGCCCTTCTCACCGTCCAGGCCGGCCTCGCGCAGCTAAGCACGCTGATCGTTTCCTACGCCTTCTCGGCCATCGGTGCCGTTATCCTTTTGGTTGTCGGCTGCATCATCGCCGGCCTTGCCGAACGTTCCATCTTCGCCGGCCTCGGCCATATCCATGGTTTCGATGCAACTTTGCGGCATTTCTTCTCCAAGATCGTCCGCTACGCCATCCTGCTCCTCGTCACCATCATGGTGCTCGGCCAATTCGGCGTACAGACGGCGTCGATCATTGCCGCAATCGGTGCCATCGGCCTTGCCATCGGCCTGGCGCTGCAAGGCACGCTGCAGAACATCGCCGCCGGGATCATGCTTCTGGCGCTGCGGCCGTTCCGCATCGGCGAGTCCGTCGAGGTCGGTTCGATTGCCGGCTCGATCGAGGAGATCGGCCTGTTCGCGACCAGTCTCAGGAGCGCCGACGGAACCTACATCCTGGCGCCCAATTCGACGCTGTGGAACCAGCCGGTGCGCAACTTCTCGCGCAACGGCGTGCGCCGCAGCGACATCACGCTCAGCATCGGTTCCTGGAACGACATCGACCGCGCCCAGAAGGCCTTGCTTGCCATTGCCACCGCAGAGCGGCGGGTGAAGCGCGAGCCGGCGCCGATCGCATTCGTGGCCACACTAGGTGAAAGCACGGTTTCGATTGCCTTGCGCTACTGGACATCGTCGGCGGACTTCTTCGCCACCCAGACCGACCTCACCAAGCGCGCCAAGCAGGAATTCGACTCGGAAGGCATATCGATCCCGCAGCCGCCACCGGAAGCGCCGCCGCCGGAAGCCCGCCGGCAATAATCAGCTGCCCCTGTGCCGATCCTGCTCGTCCGGCGCGAAAGCAAGCTCCACCGGCAGCGGCGCCTGCGCCGTCATCGGCGCGAAACTGCCGGTTTCACCGGCAGGGACAGCCTGCGTCGTGAACACGCGCAGAAGCACGAACAGGCAGAAGGCCGCGGCAATGAGGATCGCCACATAGATGAACGCCTGCGTGCCAAAGACGGCCGAAAGCGCGGTCACGATGCCGGGCACGATGAAGCCCGAAAGCGACCACGCAAACAAAAGCGAGCTGGACAGCGCCACCATGTCCTCCTTGCCGGCACGGTCGGAGGCATGCGCGCTGGAAAGCGAATAGATCGATTCCGAGGCGCCGTCCCAAACGATGTAAATCACCACCAGCGCCGCCAGCGCGCCGCCGTCGAAGCCGAGCGCGAACAGGCCGGCGACCATGGCGAGCGCGGATGCGGCGATCAGCACATAGCGGCGGTCGGTGCGGTCGGAAATCCAGCCGAGCGGGATCTGCAGGATCAGCGTGCCGACCGGCATCGCCGAAAGCAGCAGCGCCACGTCGGCCTGGCTGTAGCCCTTGGCCGTGGCGTGGATCGGCGCGAAGCCGGCGATCGACATCGACAGGCCGCCGACCGCCAGCATGCCGGCGACCCCGACCGGCGAAATCCGCCAGGCGCGGCGCAACGCTACCGAGGCCGCCTGCGGCGCCGGCGGCTGGGCCAGCCGCGTCATCCCGACGGGAAGGATCGACAGCGCCGTGAAGACGATACCGATCAGCGGCGCGTCCGCCGTCCTGATATCGACCAGCGCCAGCGTCGCGTAGCCGACGCCTAGACCGGCGACATAGGCAACGTAGAAGAACGCCATCACCCGGCCACGGATGGCATTGGCAACGGCATCGTTGAGCCAGCTCTGCGCGACGATGAACAGGCCGCATATGGCAAAGCCGTAGAGTGCGCGGGCGGCGATCCACAGCAGCGGATGGACCCCGGCGCCGACAGCGGCGTTGGCCAGCGCGATCAGCGCCGACAGCACCATGAAGGCGCGGGCATGGCCAACCCTTCGCACCAGCGGTCCGGTCAGGATGCAGCCGGCGAGGCCGCCGGCCGAAAGTCCGGTGATGATCAGCCCGGCCCACGTCGGATCGAAACCCTCGGCGCCGAGCCGCACCGGGATATAGGCAAACATCAGCCCGTTGCCGACGGCGATCAGCGCCATCGACACGATGACGCTGGCAATCGCGATCAGCGGCGTGGGCTCGGCGCCCTGCTCGGCTTCGCTGCGGTTTTTCCTGGGAATCGACATGCCTGCTCAGGATTGCCAATGAAACAGGCAAAGGGAGCGATAAAAGCGACATGGCCGGTCTTGCCTTCTCCCCTTCTTGTGGGAGAAGGGAAATCCGCGCGGATGCTATCCCTTTGCCAGCTTGCGGATCGCGCTCGACGACAGCGACGAACGCGGGCCGTGGATGAAGGTCCAGGCTGGCGCCTTCATCCGGGCCAGTCGCGGCGCGTCGCCCTCGTCGACGCGGGCATAGTCGAAGGTCTTGGCGACGACCGAGGACAGGAACGACAGCGTCGCGCCCGGGCGGTCGATGACGGCGATCGGGAAGGTCATGACGATCTCGCGCCAGCGCTGCCAGCGATGGAAGTCGCGCAAACTATCCGCGCCCATGATCCAGACGAAGTCGACACCGGGATTGCGCGCCTTGACCAGCGCCAGCGTATCGGCGGTGTAGCGGACGTGATGGGCCGCCTCGAAGGCGGTGACCTTGATCTTCGGGTTCTTGGCGATCTGCTCGGACAGTTGCAGCCGCTCGCTGAGCGGCGCCAATTCCCTGGTGCTCTTCAACGGATTGCCCGGCGTCACCATCCACCACAGCTGGTCGAGCGCCAGGCGGCGCAGCGCAATCTCGGCGACCAGCGCATGGCCGGCATGCGGCGGATTGAACGAGCCGCCGAACAGACCGACGGCGAGGCCTTTTTCGGCGTGCGGCATTTTCAGATAATGGGAGGGGACAGCCTCCTTACCCTCCCCCTTGTGGGGAGGGTCGATCCGCGAAGCGGAGCGGGGTGGGGGTATCGTGGAATTCAGCGTCGTCCCCCCCACCCGGCTCGCTGCGCTCGCCACCCTCCCCACAAGGGGGAGGGTAAGACCAGCGCTCAAGGCCTCACCTGTCCCGCCCCGCGCACGCGGTATTTGAACGAAGTCAGTTGCTCGACGCCAACCGGTCCGCGCGCGTGCATCTTGCCGGTGGCGATGCCGATCTCGGCGCCCATGCCGAACTCGCCGCCATCGGCGAACTGCGTCGAGGCGTTGTGCAGCAGGATCGCCGAATCGATCTCGTTGAAGAACCGCTCGACCGCTTGCGCATCCTCGGCAACGATCGCCTCGGTGTGATGCGAGGAAAACGTCTCGATATGGTCGATCGCGCCACCGATGCCGTCGACCAGTTTCACTGCGATGATGGCATCGAGATATTCGGTCACCCAGTCGGCATCGGTCGCCGGCTTGGCGTCGAAAAACACTTTTAGCACCTCGGCATCGGCATGGATTTCGCAGCCGGCGGCGCGCAGGGCGTCCAGGATCGGCACCAGATGCGTGGAGGCAACCGCCCGGTCGACCAGCAGCGTCTCGGCGGCACCGCAGACGCCGGTGCGCCGCATCTTGGCGTTGACCGCAATCCGCACCGCCATGTCGAGATCGGCCGAGCGGTCGATGTAGAGATGGCAGATGCCTTCGAGATGCGCGAAGACCGGCACCCGCGCCTCGCTCTGCACACGCCCGACGAGGCTTTTGCCGCCGCGCGGAATGATGACATCGAGCGTACCGCCGAGGCCCTTCAGCATCTCCCCGACGGCGGCGCGGTCGGTGGTCGGCACCAGCTGGATGGCGTCTTGCGGCAGGCCGGCTTCCTTCAGCCCTTCGACCAGGCAGGCATGGATGGCGGCCGACGAATTGAGCGAATCCGAGCCGCCGCGCAGGATCACCGGATTGCCGGCCTTGAGACACAGCGCGCCGGCATCCGCCGTGACGTTCGGGCGGCTCTCATAGATGACGCCGACGACGCCGAGCGGCGTGCGGACGCGCTCGATATGCAGGCCGTTCGGTCGGTCCCATGCGGCGATGACATCGCCGACCGGATCGCGCAGCGCGGCGATCTCCCTGATACCATCGGCCATAGCGCGAATGCGCGCCGGATCGAGCTTCAGACGGTCCATGAAGGAGGCGGAAAGTCCGGATTCGTGGCCATTCGAGACATCGATGGCGTTGGCGTCGAGAATATCCTGCTGACGTGCAACGATCGCCTCGGCCATGGCAACGAGCGCGGCGTTCTTGGCGGCGGTTGTGGCGATGGCCAGCGGTCGGGCGGCAGCGCGGGCGCGGCGGCCGATATCGGCCATCGTTGCTACGGTGTCATCCCCGGATTTTTCATGCAGCTTCAGCATGGCTCATCCTCCGCTGGTTATTTGGTCAGCGATCCCTAATTGATCACCCGCCCCTACTTGGTCGCTGGCCCCTACTTGGTCGCTGGCCCGTACTTGGTCGCTGGAATGGCTCACCACAAGGTCGTCGCGGTGGATCATCGCCGAGCGCGCCTCGTAGCCGAGCACGGTTTCGATCTCGGCCGTTTTCAGGCCTGCGATCCTTACGGCATCGGCGGCATCATAGGCAACCAGCCCGCGCGCGATCTCGTGGCCCTCGGGCGACAGGATCGCCACCGTGTCGCCGCGCGAGAAATTGCCGCTGACCAGCTTGACGCCGGCCGGCAGCAGCGACTTGCCCGACAGCAGCGCGCCGATGGCGCCGGCATCGACTGTCAGCCGGCCGGCAGGT
This sequence comes from Mesorhizobium loti, assembly GCA_014189435.1. Lineage (NCBI taxonomy): Bacteria > Pseudomonadati > Pseudomonadota > Alphaproteobacteria > Hyphomicrobiales > Phyllobacteriaceae > Mesorhizobium > Mesorhizobium loti. Next base: position 6,653,099 of record CP050293.1, on the reverse strand, counting down.
TCGAGCTGGCCGGCGATCCAGGTCTTGTAGCCCTTGACCGGGTTGGCGCTCGGCCGGAAGAAGGTGGCACGCTCGCCGCGTTCGATCGCCATCAACGGCGACAGCCGCGTGCCTGACGTGATGATCATCGCGGTACCGGCGGCGGTGGCGATCTTGCCGGCATCGAGCTTCGTGCGCATGCCGCCGCGCGACAGCTCGGAAGCGGCCGCACCCGCCATCGCTTCGATGTCGGGCGTGATGCGATCGACCACCGGAATGAATTTGGCGTTGGGGTCGCGCGCCGGCGGCGCCGTGTAGAGCCCGTCAATGTCGGAAAGCAGCACCAGAAGGTCGGCGCCCATCATGGTGGCGACGCGCGCCGCCAGCCGGTCATTGTCGCCATAGCGGATTTCGGACGTCGCCACCGTGTCGTTCTCATTGATGACCGGCACCGCTTTCATCTTGAGCAGCGTCGAAATCGTCGCACGCGCGTTGAGATAACGGCGGCGCTCCTCGGTATCGCCGAGCGTCAGCAGGATCTGGCCCGACTTCAGGCTGCCCTTGCCGAGCGCATCCGACCAGGCGCCGGCCAGGGCGATCTGCCCGACGGCTGCCGCGGCCTGGCTCTCTTCGAGCTTCAAGGCACGCTTGCCGAGGCCAAGGATGGTGCGGCCAAGCGCGATGGCGCCGGACGACACGACGAGGATTTCAGCGCCGCCCTGGGCCAGCACGGCAATGTCGTCGGCGAGCGAGGCCAGCCAGTCGCGCTTCAGGCCCGTCGTGCGGTCGACGAGCAGCGCCGAGCCGATCTTGACGGTGATGCGCCGATATTTTTTCAGCGACTGCATCGTCCTATTTGTCCCAGCGCGTCTCGACCGGCGCAGCGATCTTGTCGCGTGCCTCGGCCACAACAGACATCAGCGCCCGCAGCACCGCCTCGACACCTTCGCCGGTGACCGCCGACAACAGCATCGGCGCGCGGCCGGCGGCACGTTTCAGCAAGGCGACCTTCTTCTTGCGCGCCTCGGCGTCGAGCGTGTCGACCTGGGACAGCGCCACGATCTCGACCTTGTCGGTCAGGCCGTTGCCATAGGCCTCGAGTTCGGCGCGCACGGTCTTGTAGGCCTTGCCCGGATTTTCCTCCTGCGCCGAAACCAGATGCAGCAGCACACGCGTGCGCTCGACATGGCCAAGGAAGCGGTCGCCGATGCCGACGCCCTCATGCGCGCCTTCGATGAGACCCGGAATGTCGGCAATGACGAATTCGCGCGCATCGATGCGGGCGACGCCAAGGCCGGGATGCAGCGTCGTGAACGGATAGTCGGCGATCTTCGGCTTGGCCGCGGTGACGGCGGCCAGGAATGTCGACTTGCCGGCATTCGGCAGCCCGACCAGCCCGGCATCGGCGATCAGCTTCAGCCGCAGCCAGATGTTGAGTTCTTCGCCCGGCAGGCCGGGGTTGGCGCGGCGCGGCGCCTGGTTGGTCGAGGTCTTGAAATGCTGGTTGCCGAAACCGCCATTGCCGCCCTTGGCCAGGAGGAAGCGCTGGCCGACCACGGTCAGGTCGCAGATCAGCGTCTCGTTGTCTTCTTCGAACACCTGCGTTCCCGCCGGCACTTTCAGCGTGACGTCGGCGCCCTTGGCGCCGGTCATGTTGCGGCCCATGCCGTGGACGCCGGTCTTGGCCTTGAAATGCTGCTGGTAGCGGTAGTCGATCAGCGTGTTCAGCCCGTTGACCGCCTCCAGCCAGACATCGCCGCCACGGCCGCCATCGCCGCCGTCCGGCCCGCCGAACTCGATGAATTTTTCACGCCGGAACGACACCGAACCGGCGCCGCCGTCACCGGAGCGTATGTAGACCTTGGCTTGATCGAGAAATTTCATGGGATTTTGCAGTTTCTACCAGTGGCCTTGCGGCATTGCTCTAAACCTTGGGCTTTGCTCTAAACCAAGGCGCGGCGAAGGGCGAGGCCGTTTTGTGACAATGGCCGCGTGAGATTGGCCGGAGAGATGTCGGAATGAAGCTTGTAACCTACAACATCCAGTACGGCATCGGTCTCGACGGGCAATACGATGTCGGGCGCATCGCTGATGCCGTGCGCGGCGCCGACGTGATCGCCCTGCAGGAGGTGACCCGCAACAATCCCAGGAACGGCGGCCGCGACATGGTCGCCGAGATCGGCGAGGCGCTGCCCGATTACTTCGCCGTCTATGGCAGCAATTTCGAAGCCAACATCGGTTCGCACATCGAAAACGGCCGCGCCATCACGAAAACCTTCCAGCTCGGCAACATGGTGCTGTCGAAGACGCCCATTCATCTGTCGCGCAACCTGCTTTTGCCGCGCAGCCGCAGCTTCGAGATGATGAACTTCCAGCGTGGCGCGCTGGAAGCGCTGATCGAGACACCGCTTGGTTTCATCCGCTTCTATTCCATCCATCTCGATCACCGCAGCCCCGTCGAACGCGCCAGCCAGATCCAGTTCCTGCGTCAACGCATGCTGAACTATGCGCTCGAAGGCGGCGCGCTGTCTGGCGTCGCCGAGATCGGCCTGCCGGAATTGCCGCATCCCGAAGCCTTTGTCGGCATGGGCGATTTCAACATGCTGGCCGGATCGCCCGAATATGTCGAACTCGCCGGCCGGCCGGACCACGAATTCGGCATGCCGCTGACCGCCGACTTTGCCGTCGATGCCGCCTTGCGGCTGAACGTCACCGGCGACGATCTCGTCAGTTGGGTCGACCCCAAGCAACCCACTGACCCCAGCCGCCACAAGCGCATCGACTATATCTTCACCAGCGCTTCGCTCGCCAAATCCCTGCAGCGCCTTTGGGTCGACCGGCAAGCGACCGGTTCGGATCATCTGCCGGTGTGGGCTGAACTGGGCTGATGGCCAGTCATCCGGCTGCGTTTTCGCGTTCGACGATCGCCATCATGATGGTATCGCGATATTCCCCGTCGATAAGGACGGCGTCGCGCTGCACGCCCTCCCTGACAAACCCGACCTTGTCGTAGAGGGAGATGGCGCGAGCATTGTCGGAATGCACGGAAAGCTCGACGCGGACAAAGCCGGTCTTGCGCGCCTGCGCCAAGGTCGCATTGATGAGCCGCAGTCCGAGGCCACGCCCCCGATAGGAAGGAATGATCCCCATTCCAAGCGCGCCGCGATGCGCATGGATGAGCCGGTCATGGCGTGAGATGTCGCACCAGCCGACGACCTCGCCACGAACAACGGCCACGAACCCCGGGTCGCCTCTGCCGATACGGTCCATTGCGAAACTTCTGACTTGATCCAGCGAGGGCGCCTCGAGGAAGGACAGGTACTTTCGCTCGCGCGCTACGACATCGAGCGCGCGACGAAAGCTTTCGACATCCCCAGGCGTCATCGGCGCGATCGCGGCCGTTTCAATATTGCTGCTGTCGACCATTGGCTTGACCGTCGTCATCCATCAAAAGTGGACCCAGTTCCGCAGGCTCGTCCACGTCTTCCTGTCGAGCCGGTAGCGCTCGACCGGCACCTGGCCAGCGACGATCGAGTTCAGCATGCCCTGGCCGGCATACTGGAAGCCGCACTTGTGGATGACGCGACGCGAGGCCGGATTGATGACCCGCGTCGAGGCATGCAGCACCTGGATCGACGTCCTCTGGAAGGCGAGATCGACCAGCGCATGCGCTGCTTCGGTCGCATAGCCCTTCTTCCAGTAGGGCTCGCCGATCCAGTAGCCGAGCTCCAGCCCGCGATCGGTGGTGTTGAGACCGGCGCAACCGACGAATGTGTCGGTGCCGGCCAGCGTCAAGGCATAGGCGATGCCTGCCCGGCGCGACTTGGTCATGGCGAGGAAGGCGCGCGCCTCGGCCTCGCCATAGGGGTGCGGCATGCGAGCCAGCATTTCGGCGACATGACGGTTGTCGGCCAGCTCGACCAGTTGTGCGATGTCGCCTTCGTGAGGCGCCCGCATCACCAGTCGCTCGGTGACCAGCACCGGGCAGTCTATCGCGTAACTTTCGTCTTCTGAGTCTTCCGCTTCGGCAACCATTTGAAGTCCTCCAGGCACAAGAAAAAGGGGAGATGGAAACCCATCTCCCCTGATCCTTTTCCTGGTTTTGCCAGACACCGGTCCCGAGATGGGCGCCGGTGTTCTAGTGCGGAACCGGCTACTCCGCGGCTTTGGTAATCGGGTTGACCGATACGTAGGTTCGGCCGTTGGCTTTCTTGTTGAACATCACGGCGCCGGCTTCGAGCGCAAAAAGGGTATGGTCCGTGCCGATGCCGACATTGACGCCGGGATGCCACGTGGTGCCGCGTTGACGAATGATGATGTTGCCCGGGATGACGGCTTCGCCGCCGAACTTCTTCACGCCCAGACGCTTGGAATGCGAGTCGCGACCGTTGCGCGACGAGCCGCCAGCTTTCTTGTGTGCCATCTAACTAACTCCGTTGCGCCGCAAGGCGCCTAAAAGGCCTTATGAACGCGTTCGCGTTCCGTTTCAAGTCCGATCCGGCGACCTAATCGCCAGAAAAATTACTTCGCCGCCAATTCCTTGGCCTGCTCGCGCCAGTCCTTGATCTGGTCGGCGCTGAAGGGCATGTGCTCGTCGATCTTGGCGACATCCTTGTCGGTCAGCTTGGCGAGCTGGGCGAAGGTGATGATGCCCTGCTCGTTGAGATCCTTGGCTGCGACCGGGCCGATGCCCTTGATCACGGTCAGATCGTCCGGCTCGCCCTTCGGCGCCTTGAACAGCGGCGCTGCCGCGGTCTCGGCTGCCTTGGCCTTGGGCTCCTTCTTCGGCGCGGCTTCCGCCTTCGCTTCCGTGGCGACCTCTGCCTTGGCTTCCTTCTTCGGTGCCTTGACCGCTGCCGTCTTCGTCGGCTTTGCGCCACCCAGCAGGATCTCGGAGATCCGCACGGTGGTCAAAAGCTGGCGATGGCCGATCTTGCGGCGCGAATTCTGCCGGCGGCGCTTCTTGAAGGCGATGACGGTGCGGTTCTTGCCCTGTTCGACGACTTCGGCGGTGACCACCGCGCCGTCGACGAACGGCGCGCCGAACGTGACATTCTCGCCCTCGCCATGCGCGAGAACATGGCCGATCTCGACCATATCGCCGACATTGGCTTCGACTTTTTCGATCTTCAGGAGATCGTTGGCGGCAACGCGATACTGCTTGCCACCCGTTTTAATGACTGCGAACATTTTTTGCCTTTCGCTGTTCGGTCGGCCTTGATGAACCGCCTGAGGCAGTTCAGCCGTCTTTTTGTCAGTCTGCGGGTTCAAAAAACAAGCGGCGTGGAAGAACCCTCCACGCCGATTGCGCGCTGTCCCTAACCGAAGGTTGAGTGCGAGTCAAGGCAAACAGCCACGCCGGGACTGTTATTGGCGGGCAAGCAATCGCCGTGTCAACACGGCCGCACAGCGTCGCCGTCGGGGGAAGGCGAGGATGTGCAACTGGTCCGGAATACTGCCTACGTCTCGCGACAACCAGACCGCCGTGAATCCGCCGCTTGTCGGGCACGCCAAATAACTCGCGGATTGGCCTTGTAACCTGCCCGTCCAGCCGTTATCTAGTGCGCCGCGCCGGCAACGGCCGACCATGACCGCGGAGAGGTGGCAGAGTGGTCGAATGCACCGCACTCGAAATGCGGCATGGGTGCAAGCCCATCGGGGGTTCGAATCCCTCCCTCTCCGCCATTCTCCAAATACCGCAATAGGTGAGAATACTCAGCCGCCTGGCGGGATGGCGAAAATCAGGCGTGCCCCATGCCTGCGTCCCGGCCGGTCTGGGGCTGTCGAGGATTGCCGCGTGTCGGATGGGGTGCGCTTCGCTCGACCAAATTATTCCGCGCGAACGCCAATTGTGGTATCATTGGCCCCGGCCTTGAGGACAGGGCTGACCGTCCTCGGCCAAGGTTGCGGAGGACTGGGCGATGTCCGTTACCGACCAAGCACTAAAATACGGCATCCTGAGCGCCAAGGAGTTGGCTCTATTGAGTCGCGCGTTCGACGCGGCATGTCGTCAACGTCTGGTAGACGACCATTCGTTGGAGGCGGAAATCATAGCTGAGGAAATCGTTGCCGCTTACCGACATGGAGTGAGGGACGAGGACGAATTGATCAAGATCGCTGGAACCTCGTCACACATCGGGTAGATCACGCTGCCCCGGCCATTCGCGTATTCGCTACCAGCTGATCCCGATCGCTTACCAGCTGATCCCGAAGCGGCCAATGCCCGGCACGCAGCAAGAGACCTTCAAAGCTCGCCCAGGTACCATAGTTTATGTCGCCGATTGCAGCGGCATCGAGGGCCGTCTAGCGCCTCTTAGGCTTCGGCGTGATCTCCTCGACCCGCACCTTGTCGCCGATCTCTACGGAGCCAAAGCAGTTGGCCTCCGAGCATGAACTCAACTATTCGACGCAGCTAATGTTCCGCCTGCGGTGCTGGTCGGTCGTGTTGTCTGTCATCATCTTTCAAACCCTGCGCAGCTTCGATCACGGCCTTGCGGCTGTTGCCGTGTTTTAGGATCAACTCCCAAGTCAGGTCCGGAGACAAACCGTTCTCCAAGGCGAAATACTCGACCTGATGATCGTGAATATCGTGCTGCCTGCGCTTGTCGCCGGCCATTTGAGCCTCCGCTCTGCAGTCTGATGCTGCCGTCGGGAAATGCCCGGTGCAGGGGATGCTTGGGTGAAGCGGGCCGCACCGGCCATTGCGGGTCAGTGTTTTGGGATCTCCCCCGCATTGCCGAAGCTAAATGCATATTAGCAATAGCTCAACTAAGACTGAAGTCCCTAACGACCGCTACCCAGCCGTAGGAACCATTCCGATTCCTCGTGGATGTAGCCGCTTGAATAAGCCCACTGCTGACACGTCAGCGGCGGGCTTTTCTATTGATAGAACCCGCTGCCCCATTCACGGCAGCAGCGGGCGCCTCTAGGGATGATGAGACTTGCCGAGGCGTTGGAACCCTGCCGCCAAGGAAACTATCGGAAATGTCGAAAGGTTCCGGCCTCGCGCTTCGTGGCGCTACCCAGGCGTACGGAATGGCTCAACTGTGGAAGCTCTGCTACAAAATCAGCCATGGGGGAGCCGCTTGCGGGCGCGAGTCGTTTGCGTAAATAGCCCGTCGCGGTTGCGACAGGCTCTCTATGAGACTTCTCAGAGGACTAGAACTTGTAGGCGATGCCGAAGCGAACCTCGTTGGTCTTCAGATCAACATCCCCGATCGTGAATGATTCTGTGCCGAAGTCAGTATAGCGATACTCGGCGCGCAGCAGCAGATTGTCGGTCATGGCATAATCCAAGCCCGCGCCTATCGTCCATCCTGTGAATGTATCTCCGAACGAAGGTGCGACGGTATTAGTGCTTATGTCGATGTCGCCAAATGCAACGCCACCCGCGATATAAGGAAGAAAGCGATCAACGGCATATCCTAGGCGAAGTCTTGCCGCACCACTCCAATTGAGTTCCTCGGTCCCTATGCCGCCCGGAAATGGGAGACCAGGAGCCGCGAATATCTGGCCGCTGCCATCAACATTCGCGTACACAACGTCCAGTTCCGCACCGATCACGATATTGTTCGACATCTGATAGTTGTAACCGGCGTAGACACCTCCAAGGAACCCGTCAGGTTCTGTCTCGACAAAGCCCGGCCCATTGTTTTGGTGCAGGTTGCCATCACCCCAAGCGTAGCCTGCCTGAAGGCCGATATACCCACCTGTCCAGCTAAAAACCGGCGCGACGTTTTCGACGACGGCATCGGCCGCAAACGCCGAAGACGCCAGCAGAGACAACAACAAACCAAGAAGGACCTTCTTCATGGGCAATCTCCTATAACCGACTCTTTGGTGACAGAGCGCGCCGCTCAGGCTTTGCTCGGGCCGGAAAAGGGAACAATCTGCGCCGCAATTGACGCCAGCCGTTCACGCTTGACGAGTATCGGCTTCTGATAGGTCTTCTTCATTGTGTGCTCCTCGCTTACCCCAGATGCGAGATGTGCATTAGCAAGCCCTTAAATGTCAAGACGAAGCCGGCCGCGCGTCCTAGCGCTCGCCTGTGGCCAGCCGCATGCATTGATGCGCAATCGATCGGGAAAGACCCTCCTGCCTCTCGACCCATGGCCCGAAATGACCATGCGGCATTGACGCCTTGGTATGGAGCAGCCCGCGGCCGATTGCCGGTTTCTGGGGGTCTGATAAATGACTGCGGGAATGGCTCGAGTATCGGCCGGCGCGGGATCTGCTAACGGCGCGACATTGCTCGGGAACAAAGGGGCATCGCGCCCGGAAAACCTGGCCGAACTCCCCTTGAGCTTGGCGACACGAATGCCGTTGACTTCGGGCGGCTCGGTCATGTCGATCAGCGCGCGGTCGCAGACCAGCACATAGACCGGTACTCCCGGGCAAAACGCATTCGCCCGCGCATTAAGTTCATTTGACCGGCTTCGGTTGAACAGTAGGCTGGAAACAAGCCGCCGATTGCCGCATGGGATCGGTTCCCGTCCCATGCGTGCAGAGGCCACCTGTTGTGAGCATTTTCGATCGATTTTCGTTGGAGGGGCGTGTGGCGCTGATCACCGGAGGCGGGCGTGGGCTCGGCTTCGAGATTGCGTGCGCCTTTGCCGAAGCCGGAGCCCATGTCGTGGTGACCGGACGCACCGCCGCAACGCTCGACGGCGCCGTCGCCGCCATCACCGGAAATGGCGGCAGTGCGCAGGCGGCGGTCTTCGACATCGCCGACATCGGGGCGGGTCGCGCGACAATCGCCGACATCAGCAAAACCCGAGGCCGGCTCGACATCCTCGTCAACAATGTCGGCGCCCGCGACAGGAGGCCGCTCGCCGCTTTCAACGACGACGACATCCTCGATCTGTTCAAGACGGATCTCTTGTCGGCGATCTCGCTGTCACGCGATGCGGCGGAAATCATGAAAGCGCATGGCTATGGCCGGCTGATCGCGGTGACCTCGATCGTCGGTGAGATGGCGCGACCCGGCGATGCCATCTATCCAGCCGCCAAGCAGGGGCTGACCGGGCTGATGCGGAGCATGGCCGTCGAATACGGCGCGTATGGGGTAACGAGCAACGCCATCGCGCCAGGAATGTTCGCCACCGAGACCAATGCCGCGATTGCGGAAAATCCCGATATGCTTGCCTTCGCCCGCCAGCGGGTTCCGCTGCAGCGCTGGGGGCGGCCGCATGAAATCGCCGGCGCCGCACTTTACCTCGCCAGCGATGCGGCCTCCTTCGTCAACGGACATGTCTTGACTGTCGACGGCGGGATGTCCGTCCAGATGTGACGACGCACGACAGGTCTTCAGACTTCTCCACCAGATTGGTGCGCCGCAATCGCGCTGAGAAAAACCTGGCCGAACTCCTTCAGCTTCGCAGCACCGACACCATTCACTTCGGCGAAGGCGTCGAGGTCGTGCGGGCGGCGCTCGGCCATGTCGATCAGCGTGCGATCCGAGAACACCACATAGGCCGGCACCTGGCGTTCCTTGGCGAGCCGCAGGCGCAAGGATTTGAGCGCGGCGAGCAATGACGCATCGATACCCTCGGCGCTCATGCCCGAACCCTCGGCCCCTCGCACCTTGCGCAAGGCGCGGCTGCGCACCTCGACACGATAGTGGAACGGCATCTCGCCACGCCCAAGCGCATGGCCTTTTTCGGCGATGGCCAGGCCGCCATGGCCGGCTGGATCCGGCATCAAAAACCCACCGGCGACGAGCTGCCGGATCAGCGACAGCCAGAAATCCTTCTTGTGCGCCAGTCCGCTGCCGAAGCTGGCGAGCCTCTGGTGGTTCCTGGCCAGCACCTTCTCGGTTCCATGGCCGAGCAGAATGTCGATGACATGGCCGGCCCCAAAGCGTTCTCCGCTCTGCGCGATGGCCGCCAGGATGATCCGCGCCTCCGCCCCGCCATCGGCGCGCGGCGCCTGGTCGAGGCAGGTGTCGCAATTGCCGCAAGGTTGCGCTTCCTCGCCGAAATAGCCGAGCAACACCTGGCGGCGACACTGCGCCGTCTCGCAATAGCCGATCAGCGTGTCGAGCCGGCCATGCGAGCGCCTCTTGTGCTCGGCCGGCGCGTCCTCGTCGTCGATGAACATCCTGCGCATGCGGATATCGCCAAGGCCAAACAGCATATGCGCCTCGGCGTCGCGCCCATCGCGGCCGGCCCGGCCGATCTCCTGGTAGTAGGCCTCCAGGCTGCCCGGCATGTCGGTGTGGAAGACATAGGCGACGTCAGGCTTGTCGATGCCCATGCCGAAGGCGATGGTCGCCACCATGACGACACCCGACAAGGTCATGAAGCTGTTCTGGTTGGCGTCACGCGCCTCCTTGCTCATGCCGGCGTGATAGGCGAGCGCGGTGACGCCGTTCTTCTCGAGGAAGGCCGCCATCTCTTCCGTCTTCTTGCGCGACAGGCAGTAGACGATGCCGCTGCGGCCGGGATGACGCTCGACGAAGCGCAGCAATTGCCGCTTGCTGTCCTGCTTGGCCTCGATGGCAAGCTTGATGTTCGGCCGGTCGAAACCCAGCACCAGGGTCTCGACGCGCTCGGCGAACAGCCGCGCTTCGATGTCGGTGCGCGTGCCCTCGTCCGCCGTCGCCGTCAGCGCGATGATCGGCACGTTGGGGAAGATACCGCGCAGCCGTGACAGGTCCTCATACTCGCGCCGGAACGCCGGCCCCCATTGCGAGATGCAATGCGCCTCGTCGACAGCGATCAGGCTGATGTCGAGCCTGGCCAGCGCATCGAGCATCCGCTCGGTCATCAGCCGCTCCGGCGCGAGATAGAGCAGGCGCGTCTGGCCCGAGGCAACGCGCCGCCATGCGGCGATGTTGGCATCGCGGTCGATCGAGGAATTGATCGTGTCGGCCGCCACGCCGGCAAGGCGCAAGGCGGCGACCTGATCCTGCATCAGCGCCACCAGCGGCGAAACGACAATGGTGAGCCCGCCCAGGACCAGCGCCGGCACCTGGTAGCAAAGCGATTTGCCCGCACCCGTCGGCATGACGGCCAGCACATGACGCCCGGCCAGCAACGCATCCATGACATCGGCCTGGCCGGGGCGAAAATCATCGAAGCCGAACACGTCCTTCAGGACGCGCCGCTTGGGATCCTCCGCCCGAACGCTCGCTGCCTGCGCCTGCATCAATCGGACACCGGGCCGGAATTTCGTGGACTGGAGAGGATGTGGAAACCGGTCAAGACGACTCTCTGCATGGGCACCTTGGCTTAGCGCAGCTGTCATCGCACCACAACAGGAACAAGCCGGCATAGGGGATGGTCGGACTTCGGGAGCGCCGAAGCAGGCCGACCGATCGGCAGCATTCAGCAAGGGCGGGCCTTCCCTTGCGATACCTGCACCCCCGCTGGATTCCTCCACGCACCACGATGTAAGCTCGGCCCGGCAAGCCAGGGAGGGCGCGATGCTGCAGACCAGACAGGATGTTCTCGGCGAGCGGTTCCAGTTGCAGCGAGCCGCCTTCGAGGCGCAGCCTTTCCCGGGAATTGACGTCCGAAAAGACCGGCTGAAACGCCTGCTGGCGCTCACCGAGCGGCACGAGGCCGACATCTGCGCGGCCATCGACGCCGACTTTGGCGGCCGCTCCGCGCACGAGACGCGCCTTGCGGAACTGTTTGTCGTGCGCGCCGGCATCCGCCACGCGCTGTCGCATGTCAGGGGCTGGATGCGGGAGCGCCGTGTCGCCACCACCCTGCCGTTCCTGCCGGGCAGAAATCGCCTCATTCCGCAGCCGCTCGGTGTCGTCGGCATCGTGTCGCCCTGGAATTATCCTTTCCAGCTCGCTGTTGCGCCGGTGACTGCAGCACTTGCCGCCGGCAACCGCGTGCTCATAAAACCTTCCGAGCTGACGCCGGCATTTTCGGCGCTGCTGGCCAAACTCGTTGCCGAGCATTTCGCAGCCGATGAGCTCTGCGTCATCACTGGCGATGCGGAGATGGGAAAGGCCTTCGTGTCGATGCCTTTCGATCATCTGCTGTTCACGGGCTCGACCGCGGTTGGCCGCCAGGTCGCGATCGCGGCGGCCGCTAACCTGACCCCGGTCACGCTCGAACTCGGCGGCAAGTCGCCGGCAATCTTCGATCCGTCATGCGACCTCGATGCGGCGGTATCCAGCATTGCCTATGGCAAGCTGTTGAATGCCGGGCAGACCTGCATCGCGCCCGACTATCTGCTGGTGCCGAAGGGACAAGCGGGCACGGTCGCCGAGAAGCTCGCAGCCGCTGTGGCGCGGCTCTACCCGACCTTGCTAGATAACCCCGACTATACCGCCATCATCAGCGACCGACACCACCAGCGCCTGCGCGACATGGTCGCCGAGGCGCGCGATGCCGGCGCTGATGTCACCGAAATCAACCCGGCCAGCGAACAACTCAGCGCCACGAACCGAAGGATGTTGCCGACCCTGGTCCGCAATGCCGGCGCAAACCTGCGGCTGATGCGCGAGGAGATCTTCGGGCCGGTGCTGCCGATCGTCGAATATGCCGGGATCGACGAGGCGATCGACCATGTGAACGGGGCGGACCGGCCGCTGGCGCTCTACTGGTTCGGCCGCGACAGCGGCAACCGTCAACGCATCCTGCATGAGACCGTCGCCGGCGGCGTCACCATCAACGACTGCATGCTGCATCTGGTGCAGGAGAACCAGCCCTTCGGCGGTGTCGGCGCCAGCGGCATGGGCGCCTATCACGGTGACTGGGGCTTCCGCACTTTCAGCAAGGAGAAGCCGGTTTTCCTGCAGTCGCGGCTGAGCGCGGGAGCCATGTTGCGCCCGCCCTACGGCAAGACGTTCGAGCGGCTTTTCAGCCTGCTCCGGTATATTACCTGACCGAACGAGCGCAGCCTCCGGTTCCTCGTGACCACGCAGCGCCGGCGCGTTAAACCTATGTTCACCATCATGCGGCAGGTTTCGCATCCTGCGGTCATGTCTTGAGTACCGCGGCGCCATAAGCGCCCAGGCAACAACCCGCGCCTCTTTGGGGCGCGGGTCTTCCCTGCTCCATCTCCATACCTTGGCTAGCCGAGGAAATCGGCCCGGTGCGGCGTAAAGCTGTCGACCAGCCGCCCCGCTTCGAGCGCCTTGACGCCGTGCACCAGACCGGACGGGACGATGAAGCTGCCGCCGGTCTCAAGGGTTTCGGTCCGGCCGTCGACGGTCACCTCGAAGCGGCCTTCAGCAACGTAGCTTGCCTGCACATGCGGGTGCGAATGCAAGGCGCCGACGCCGCCCTTGTCGAAGCCGAATTCGACCAACATCAATTCATCGGTGTGCAGGAGAACGCGTCGCCTGTTGCCGTCCGGCGTCGTCGTCCAGGCGCCCTCGCCGGTATGCGCGAAAATCTTTGCGCTCATCGTCATCTCCTCATCGCGGATAGCTGACCAGCGCCGATTGCGCGCGAGCACGCGTCAGAGCCGATAGGCTTTCTTGGCGAGCGTGTAGGTCAATTCCCCCGCCAGCTCATGCGCCTCGTCCTCGCGCAGCCGATGTTCGGCGACCAGACGCGCCAGGAAAGCGCAGTCGACGCGACGCGCCACATCGTGGCGCGCCGGTATCGAGGGGAAGGCTCTCGTGTCGTCATTGAAGCCGACCGTGTTGTAGAAGCCGGCCGTTTCCGTCGTCATTTCGCGGAACCGGCGCATGCCTTCCGGGCTGTCGTGGAACCACCATGCCGGCCCGAGTTTGAGCGCCGGATAGACGCCGGCGAGCGGCGCCAGTTCGCGCGCATAACTGGTCTCGTCGAGCGTGAACAGGATGACGGTAAGGTCGCGCTCCAGCCCGACGCAGTCCAGCAGCGGCTTCAGCGCCGTCACATAGTCCGTTCTGGTCGGAATATCGAAACCCTTGTCGCGGCCGAATTTCTCGAAGACGGCGCGTGAGTGATTGCGCTGGGAACCGGGATGGATTTGCAGGACCAGACCGTCGTCGAGGCTCATCTTGGCCATCTCGGTCAGCATCTGCGCGCGGAACAGCCGCTTTTCGCGCTCGTCGTCCGAGCCATGGCGGACCCGATTGAACAGCTCTTGCGCCGCGGCGTCCGAGAGATTGGCGGTCTCGGCCGTCGGGTGGCCGTGGTCGGACGAGGTTGCGCCAAAACTCTTGAAGAAGGCGCGCCGCTGGCGATGCGCATCGAGATAGCCCACCCAACTGCCGGTATCGCAGCCGGTGATCTCGCCAAGCCGGTCGAGATTGGTCGAGAACCCTTCGAAGTCGGGATCGACGACCGCGTCCGGGCGATAGGCGGTGACGACACGGCCCTGCCAGCCGCTGTCGCGGATCATCTTGTGCCATCTGAGATCGTCGAGCGCGCCTTCCGTCGTCGCGATGACCTCGATGTTGAAGCGCTCGAACAAAGCGCGCGGCCGAAAATTCTCCCACTGCAACAGCGTCGCGATCGTGTCGTAGTGGCCATCGGCCGTCTTGGCACTCAATGGCTCTTCTATACCGAACAGATGGGCGAGAACATGATCGAACCACAGCCGGGTCGGCGTGCCGCGGAACAGAAAATAATTTTCGGCAAAGCGCCGCCAGATCGTCCTGCCGTCGGTTTCCACCGGTGCGCCGTCGAGCGTCGGCACGCCGAGATCCTCAAGCCGGACACCCTGGCTGAACAGCATGCGGAAAATATAGTGATCCGGCACGATGAGCAGTTGCGCCGGATCCGGGAAGGGTTCGTCCAGCGCATACCAGCGCGGATCGGTATGACCGTGCGGACTGACGATCGGCAGGTCCTTGACGCCGGCATAGAGGTCGCGGGCAAGTGAGCGCGACTGCGCTTCGGGCGGAAACAGCAGGTCCGGATCGGTCAGCGCGACCATGGGAAAGGCGGCTCCTTCCAGTTTGGACATCGGTACGTTCAGGCAAAAGCGATGTCAACGTGGGCTCACAAACAGGCATCCTTGCGGCAAGCGGAAACAGGTGTTACGCCGCTTAGTACCCGCCGCGCGGGACACCGTCATGCCGCCCCGTCCAAAACCATCCGCCCTGTGATATGATGACCCGCAGCCATTTGTCCGACGCCTCGCTACAGTCACTGCCCGAGCGGGTGACAATTCCCGGATATGACCGCAGCAGGGTCGTCCCGGGCATCGTGCATCTCGGCGTCGGCGCCTTCCATCGTGCCCACCAGGCAGCCTATGTCGACGATTGCCTGGCCGCCGGCGAGACCGGCTGGGGCATAACAGGCGTTTCGCTGCGCAGCGCCGACACGCGCGACGCGCTCACGCCGCAGGATGGGCTCTACACGCTGGCGATCAGAAGCAGTGGAACCGAAAAACTTCAGGTCATCGGCTCGATTACCGCGATGCTGGTGGCCCCGGAGGATCCGGGCGCGGTGCTGGCCGAGCTGATCGATCCGCACACCCGCATCGTCACGCTGACGATCACCGAAAAGGCCTATCTGAGGGAAGCGGGCGGCGGACTGGACGCCGCTCACCCCGACATCGTCCATGATCTGGCAAACCGGGAAATGCCGAAGACGGCGCATGGTTTCCTGACCGAAGCGCTTGCCCGGCGACGCGCCGCAGGCACACCGCCCTTCACCGTGCTCTGTTGCGACAACCTGCCGGCCAACGGCGCCACGCTGCATCGGCTGCTGATTGAATTCGCTACGCTGCGCGATGCCAGGCTAGCCCAATCAGACGACGCCGAGCTCGCCCGCCACATCGCCGACGAAGTCGCCTTTCCCTCGAGCATGGTCGATCGCATCGTGCCGGCAACCACCGACGCCGACCGGGCGCGGATCGCTGTCGAACTCGGCGTCGAGGATGCCTGGCCCGTCATGACCGAGCCTTTCTGCCAATGGGTGGTCGAAGACAATTTCCCAGGCGGCCGTCCGGCCTGGGAAAACTTCGGCGTCACCATGGTTAGCGATGTCGGCCCCTTCGAGGACATGAAGCTCAGGCTGCTCAACGGCTCGCATTCGGCCATCGCCTATCTCGGCCTGCTCAGCGGCCACGCCACCGTCGACCGTGCCTTCGCCGACCCGGCGATCCGACAGTTCGTCGATGCGTTATGGGCCGAAGCCATTCCGACCCTGCCCGAGGATGCCGGCCTCGACACAAGCGGTTATACTGCGGAACTCGCAGAGCGTTTTTCAAACACCGCGCTCGCCCACCGCACGGCGCAGATCGCCAATGACGGCAGCCAGAAACTGCCACAGCGCATCGTCGCTTCCGCCATCGAATGCCTCGAAGCCGGTACTGAGCTGGTCCATCTAACCCTGGTGGTGGCTGCCTGGATCGCCGCCTGCGCCGCGCGAGGGAAAGCCTTGCCGGAGGGTCATTTCACCGATCCGCTCGACGCGGCGCTGACGGCACTTTTGAGTGAGCAACTGCCGGCGAACGAGACTGTGACGGCAGTGTTCGACCTGGCCGGTTTCGCCAGGGACCACGCCGAACGCCAGACGTTGATTGAACTTGTGGCCGTCCATCTCGTCCACTTGCGGCGCGATGGCCCGACACTGGCCTTCGCTGCCTTGGGTATTTAGACAAAAAAGCGAGGCAAGGCCCCGCTTTTTCATCACGTCATCTGAAGCAGACCTCAGGCCGGCAGGATGGCGCCTTCCAGCGTGGTGAGCTGGCTAAGGAACTGTTCCGCCTTGCTGCGGGCCTGGTCGTCCTTGGCGTCGGCGGCGTCTTCCCTAGCTTCCTGGATGCGGCGCGCGAGATCAGCGCGGTCGACATCCTTCACCGCCACAGCCGATTCCGCCAGCAGCGTGCAGCCGGCCGGAACGATGTCGGCGAAGCCGCCGAACACCACATAGCGCTCTTCGCCGCCCGAAGCGGTCTTTACGGTGACGACACCCGGCTTGATCGTGGTCATGACCGGCGCGTGATGCGCCATCACGGTCATCTCGCCTTCGGCGCCCGGAATGACGACGGATTCGACCTGCTCGGAAACAAGCAGGCGCTCCGGCGAGACCAGTTCGAACTTGAAAGCTTCAGCCATGATCAATTTAGTGAGTAGGGAATAGGAACTAGGCAGTAGTAAGTGGCCCCAACCGGCCCACATCACAAATCTGCTATTCCCTACTCACTACTCCCTACTCCCTATTCCCTAAATTAAGCCGCTTCAGCCGCCAGGCGCTGTGCCTTCTCGACCGCTTCCTCGATGCCGCCGACCATGTAGAAGGCGGCTTCCGGAAGGTGATCGTAGTCGCCGTTGCAGAGGCCCTTGAAGCCCTTGATGGTGTCGGCGAGATCGACCAGCTTGCCCGGCGCGCCGGTGAACACTTCGGCGACGAAGAACGGCTGCGACAGGAAGCGCTCGATCTTGCGGGCGCGGGCCACGGTCTGCTTGTCCTCTTCCGACAGCTCGTCCATGCCCAGGATGGCGATGATGTCCTGCAGCGACTTGTAGCGCTGGAGGATCGACTGCACCTGGCGCGCGACGCCGTAGTGCTCGTCGCCGACGACCAGCGGGTCGAGCATGCGCGAGGTCGAGTCCAGCGGATCGACGGCCGGATAGATGCCCTTTTCGGCGATGGCGCGGTTGAGCGTCGTCGTCGCGTCAAGGTGGGCGAACGAGGTCGCCGGCGCCGGATCGGTCAAGTCGTCGGCGGGCACATAGATGGCCTGCACGGACGTGATCGAGCCCTTGGTGGTGGTGGTGATGCGTTCCTGCAACGCGCCCATGTCGGTGGCGAGCGTCGGCTGATAGCCCACGGCCGACGGGATACGGCCGAGCAGAGCCGACACTTCCGAACCCGCCTGCGTGAAGCGGAAGATGTTGTCGACGAAGAACAGCACGTCCTGGCCCTGGTCGCGGAAATATTCCGCAACCGTCAGGCCGGTGAGGCCGACGCGGGCGCGCGCGCCCGGCGGCTCGTTCATCTGGCCATAGACGAGTGCCGCCTTGGAGCCTTCGCCGCCGCCCTTCTTGTTGACGCCGGATTCGATGAATTCGTGATAGAGATCGTTGCCTTCGCGGGTGCGCTCGCCAACGCCGGCGAACACCGAATAGCCACCATGCGCCTTGGCGATGTTGTTGATCAGCTCCTGGATCAGCACGGTCTTGCCGACGCCGGCGCCGCCGAACAGGCCGATCTTGCCGCCCTTGGCGTAGGGAGCCAAGAGGTCGAGCACCTTGATGCCGGTGATCAGGATCTGGGCTTCCGTCGACTGCTCGACATAGGTCGGAGCCGGCTGGTGGATGGAGCGCATTTCGGTGGCGTCGACCGGGCCTTCTTCGTCGACCGGCTCGCCGATGACGTTGATGATGCGGCCGAGCATGCCCGGGCCGACCGGCACGGTGATCGGCGCGCCGGTGTCGCGCACTTCCTGGCCGCGAACCAGACCTTCGGTCGAGTCCATGGCGATGCAGCGCACGGTGTTTTCACCCAGATGCTGGGCGACTTCGAGCACCAGGCGGTTGCCGACATTGGTGGTCTCGAGCGCGTTCAGGATCGCCGGCAGATGATCGCCGAACTGCACGTCGACGACGGCGCCGATGACCTGGCGGACCTTGCCGACAACGCCGGTTGCCTTGCTGGCCACTGCCGATGTCTTGACAGCCGCGGCCTTCGCAGGTGCTGCCGCCTTGGCCGGGGCCGCCTTCGTGGCTGCTGCTGGAGCCTTTGCCGCCTTCGCGGGGGCTGCGGTCTTCGCGGCTGCGGCCTTGGGGGCTGCCGTCTTGGGGGTCGCTGCTTTCGCCATCGTCTTTACCCTTTTTCGTCCTTTGTTTCTCACGCGGTCCGGTCGCGGGCCGATGACCCGCGAACCGCGCCTAGAGCGCCTCGGCGCCCGAAATGATTTCGATCAGTTCCTTGGTGATCTGCGCCTGCCGCTGGCGGTTGTAGGTGATCGACAGTTTGTTGATCATCTCGCCGGCGTTGCGCGTCGCATTGTCCATGGCGCTCATCTTGGCGCCCATTTCGCCGGCAGCGTTTTCGAGCAGCGCCCGGAAAACCTGCACGGAGATGTTGCGCGGAATGAGGTCGGAGAGGATTTCGCCCGGCTCCGGTTCATACTCATAGACAGCGTTGCCGCCATCCACCGCCTCGGCCGGAGCCGAAGCGACGCCCGCCGGGATAATCTGCTGCGCGGTCGGGATCTGGCTGATCACCGACTTGAACTGCGAATAGAACAGCGTGCAGATGTCGAAGCCGCCCTCGTTGAAGAGGTGGATGACCTTCTTGGCGATCGCATCGGCATTGACGAAACGCAGCGTCTTGACCTCGCGCAGGTCGACACGGTCGATGATCATCGAAGCATAGTCGCGGCGCAGGATATCGAAACCCTTCTTGCCGACGCAGATGATCTTGACCTGCTTGCCGTCGGCCAAAAGCTTGCGGATATGGTCGCGGGCAAGGCGGGCGATCTGCGAATTGAAGCCGCCGCACAGGCCGCGCTCGGCGGTGCAGACGACGAGCAGGTGCACGTCGTCCTTGCCGGTGCCGGTCATCAGCGCCGGGGCATCGCCGCCGCCGCCGATCGCCTGGGTGATGTTGGCCAGCACGGAACCCATGCGCTCCGAATAGGGGCGCGCCGCTTCCGCGGCCTCTTGGGCACGGCGCAGCTTCGCCGCGGCGACCATCTGCATCGCCTTGGTGATCTTCTGCGTCGCCTTGACCGAGGCGATACGGTTACGAAGGTCTTTTAATGAAGGCATGCTTCAAACCTGATCCCGTCTTGCAATTCGCTCAGGCGAAGGTCTTGGCGAAAGCGTCGATCTCGGCCTTCAGCTTCGCGCGCAGATCGTCCGACAGCGCCTTTTCCTTGCGGATGGCGTCGAGAACGTCCTTGCCTGCCGAACGCATGTGGCTGAGCAGGCCATGCTCGAACTTGCCGACCTGGTTGACCGGCAGCTTGTCGAGATAGCCGTTGACGCCGGCGAAGATCACCGCGACCTGCTCTTCCGTCTTCAGCGGCGAGAACTGCGGCTGCTTCAGGAGTTCGGTCAGGCGCGATCCGCGGTTGAGCAGACGCTGCGTGGCGGCATCGAGATCCGAGCCGAACTGCGCGAAGGCCGCCATTTCGCGGTACTGCGCGAGCTCGCCCTTGATCGAGCCCGCAACCTGCTTCATCGCCTTGATCTGCGCGGCCGAGCCGACGCGGCTGACCGACAGGCCGACGTTCACCGCGGGACGAATGCCCTGGAAGAACAGGTTGGTTTCGAGGAAGATCTGGCCGTCGGTGATCGAGATCACGTTGGTCGGGATGTAGGCCGACACGTCGTTGGCCTGCGTCTCGATGATCGGCAGGGCGGTCAGCGAACCACCACCCAGATCGTCGTTGAGCTTGGCGGCGCGCTCGAGCAGGCGCGAGTGCAGATAGAAGACGTCGCCCGGATAGGCTTCGCGGCCCGGCGGACGGCGCAGCAGCAGCGACATCTGGCGATAGGCGACGGCCTGCTTCGACAGATCGTCATAGCTGATCAGCGCGTGCATGCCGTTGTCGCGGAAATATTCACCCATGGTGGCGCCAGCGAACGGCGCCAGGAACTGCATCGGCGCCGGATCGGAAGCGGTGGCGGCGACGATGATCGAGTATTCGAGCGCGCCGCGCTCTTCCAGCACCTTGACGAACTGCGCGACGGTCGAGCGTTTCTGGCCGACGGCGACGTAGACGCAGTAGAGCTTTTCCTTCTCGGGGCCGTTGTCGTGCACCGACTTCTGGTTGAGCATCGTGTCGAGGATGATGGCGGTCTTGCCGGTCTGGCGATCGCCGATGACCAGCTCGCGCTGGCCGCGGCCGACCGGGATCAGCGCATCGATGGCCTTGAGGCCGGTCGACATCGGCTCGTTCACCGACTTGCGCGGGATGATGCCAGGCGCCTTGACGTCGACGCGCTTGCGCTCGACTGCCTTGATCGGGCCCTTGCCGTCGATCGGATTGCCGAGCGCGTCGACGACGCGGCCGAGCAGGCCGGGGCCGACGGGAACGTCGACGATGGCGCCGGTGCGCTTGACGATGTCGCCTTCCTTGATGTCGCGGTCGGCGCCGAAGATGACGACGCCGACATTGTCGGCTTCGAGGTTGAGCGCCATGCCGCGGATGCCGCCGGGGAATTCGACCATCTCGCCGGCCTGGACATTGTCGAGGCCATAGACACGGGCGATACCGTCACCGACGGACAGCACCTGTCCGACTTCGGAGACCTCGGCCTCCTTGCCGAAATTCTTGATCTGGTCTTTCAGAATTGCGGAAATTTCCGCGGCGCGGATGTCCATCAGCCGACCTCTTTCAGTGCAAGCTTGAGCGAATTGAGTTTGGTTTTGAGCGACGTATCGATCTGGCGCGAGCCCATCTTGACCACCAGCCCGCCGAGCAGCGACGGATCGACGGTGACGGAGATGGCCACGTCCTTGCCGGCAACGCTCTTCAGCGCCGCCTTGAGTTCGGTCTGCTGGGCAGCGGTCAGCTCGTGCGCCGACGTCACTTCAGCAGCGGTTTCGCCACGATGTTCGGCGGCGATCTGGCGGAACGCCCTGATCATGCCGGGAATGGCGAACAGGCGGCGGTTGCGGGCGACGACGCGCAGGAAATTGCCCGTGAGGCCGGCAATCCCGGCCTTGTCGGCGATCGCCGCGATGGCCTTGGCCTGGTCCTCGCTGGAGAACACCGGGCTGTTGATCAGTCGGGTGAGATCAGCGCTGCCCGCGAGCATCGCTTCGAAACTGTTGAGGTCGGCTTCGACCTTGGCCACGGAATTTGCCTGCAGGGCGAGTTCGAACAGCGAACCCGCATAGCGTTCTGCGACACCTGAGATTGGCGATGACGATTGAGCCACGGACCGTCTTTTCTCTTGTCTGACAGGCCGCAGATTGTTGGCGCGAGCAAAAACTCTGGCTAAATCTTTGACCTTACTGCATTTTTTCGAGCACGGAGGCGCGGCTTCCGCTATCCCCGGCCGAAAGTCGATTGCCGTCTAGCACAGGCATTTTAAGACCGCAATGCGTCGTTCCGCATGGTTTTCAGGCACTATTGTCGCATCCGGCGAAAGTCACCCGTCTTCCATCGCGGAATACCCAACGATTCAAGGCAGAAAGCCGAAGGCAAAGGCGAGCGGCAATGCCGCCAGCACCAATTCCACCACAATGGAAACCCAATTGAAAGGCGTGTTGGCGCCATCCGACATCATCGACAGCAGCCGGCCGAAGGCGGTGAACAGCCAGGAGAAGCCGAGCGCCATGTAGATCAGCGGCTGCGCGAGCAGGATGCAGCAAAGGCCGACGCCGAGATAGAAACCCGACATCCTGCCGCGCCCCTCGGCGATCGCCGCCGCCTTCTCGGGCTTGACCTGCAAGCGCAAGGCACGGAAAGCCAGGCTCGGGGCCAGAAAAAACAAAAGCCCGAGCAGCACGGTGAAGACGGCGCTCGACCACGCCAGCCATTCGCCCTGGCTCGTCGGCCACGGAAGCGCAAAATCCATACTGTCCCCTCGAAATGCCTGTTTTGAAATTCCCGGCATTCTAACGGAGGAAAACCGCCGCGCCAGATGGCTTCAGGCACTTTAGGAGAAGCGTATCAACCGAGCGCGAATTCCACTGCCGCCTCGGCATGGATGCGCGTCGTGTCGAAGACCGGAATGTCGAAATCCTGCTGGCCGATGAGCATGGTGATCTCGGTGCAGCCCATGATGACACTGTCGGCCGCCTCTTCGCGGCGTAGGCGTTCGGTCTCGGCGATATAGGCCGCCTTGGAGGTCTCCGTGACGATGCCCTGGCACAATTCCTCGTAGATGACACGGTGGACCATATCGCGGCCCGCCGCATTGGGCACCACGGGCCGCAGACCGTATTTGTCGGCGAGCCGGCCCTTGTAGAAATCCTGCTCCATGGTGAAGCGCGTCGCCAGCAGCGCCGGGCGCTGCATGCCGGCGCGCTTCACCGCCATCGCGGTGGCATCGGCGATGTGGATCAGCGGGATCGACACCGACGCCTGCACCTGGTCGGCCAGTTTGTGCATGGTGTTGGTGCACAAAAGCAGGCCCTCCGCGCCGCCGGCCTCGAGCTTGCGCGCCGCGTCGATGAGAAGCACGCCGGCGCCGTCCCAATCGCCATGATGCTGCCGCTCGGCGATCTCGGCGAAGTCGAAGGACCAGAGCAGAAGCTTTGCCGAATGCAAGCCGCCCAGCCGCTCGCGCACGATCTCGTTGAGCAGCCGATAATAGATGGCCGTCGATTCCCAGCTCATGCCGCCCAGAAGGCCAAGGGTTTTCATGAGGGACTGTTCCTTTCGCAGTGCAATTCCTATATTATGACCACATGAGACCACAAGGAGGGCCGCTATGAAAACAATGCAGGTTCGAGAAGCCAAAGCCGGGTTCTCGGCGCTCGTTGAAGCTGCGGAAAACGGTGAACCAACCATCATCACCAAACACGGCAAGCCAGCGGCCGGGATCGTTTCTGTCGAGGACATGCAAAAGCTCTACCCCGTCAAGCGCCGCAACTTCGGAGAGTTTCTTTTGACATACCCCGGAGGGATCGAACTCGAGAGGAATGAATCGCCGTCGCGGGATATCGATCTTTGAGCCGCTATCTTATCGACACGTCTATTTTATCCGCCTTCGCACCTGGAAGGCCGGCCCTTGCAAAGGGGATCTCCACCTGGATCACAACCCAGGGCGAAAAGCAGACGCTGTTCGTCCCTGCCATAGCAATTGCTGAAATCGAGAAAGGGATACGCAAGCTCTATCGCGCGGGGGCTACAAAACGAGCGGAGAGTCTCACCGATTGGCTCAACAATGTTATTGGAGGATTCGCGGATCAGATCCTGGCGGTCGACGCCGACGTGGCGCGAAGAGCAGGTCAGATGGAGGAAGCGGCCTCTGCCAGAGGCACGAATCCGGGTCTTGCGGACATATTGATCGCCGCCACGGCGGCAATCAATGAACTTACAGTGATCACGGCCAACATCAGGCATTTTGAGGCGCTGGATGTCCGGTGCTGGAACATACTCCAAGACCCGCCAGCACCCGACTGATGCACTCCAAAGTTACAAAAAGCTCTGCGGGTCGATATCGACCTGCACCCTGACCGAACCGCGCTGCTTCGGCCCATTGGCCAGCATCGCGCGGATGAAGCCCTGTATGTCGGCGCGCCGCTCACCCTGGATCAGCAGGCGGAAACGGTGACGGCCGCCGAGCAGGGACAGCGGCGCCTCGGCGGGCCCCAGCACGAAGAGATCTGACGCCTCGGGCGCGGCGCGGCGTAGGCCGCGTGCATGGCCTTCGGCTTCCGCTCGCGTCACCGCACTGACGATGACACCGGCGAGCCGACCGAAAGGCGGCAGGGCGGCCCGTTCGCGCTCGGCAATCTCGCGCTCGTAAAAAGCCTCGGCGTCGCCCGACACGATCGCCCGCATCACCGGGTGGTCGGGCTGAAAAAGTCTGCAGCAGGCCGAGGCTCTTCTTGCCGGTACGGCCGGCGCGGCCGGTGACCTGGCTGAGCAACTGGAACGTACGCTCGGCGGCGCGCGGATCGCCATTGGCAAGGCCGAGATCGGCATCGACGATGCCGACCAGCGTCATGTTGGGAAAGTTGTGACCCTTGGCGACGAGCTGCGTGCCGATGACGATGTCGGCCTCGCCATCAGCGATCGCCTCCAGTTCCAGCCGCAGCCGCCGCACGCCGCCCATCAGGTCGGATGACAAGACAATGGTGCGCGCGTCGGGGAAATGCGTGACGACCTCTTCGGCGATGCGCTCGACGCCCGGTCCGCAGGCGACCAGATGGTCGAGCGTGCCGCATTCCGGGCAGGCTTCGGGCCGGCGCTCATTGTGCCCGCAATGATGACAGACCAGCTGGCCGCGAAAACGATGCTCGACCAGCCAGGCCGAGCAGACCGGGCAGCCGAAGCGATGCCCGCAAACCCGGCACAGCGTCAGCGGCGCATAGCCGCGCCGGTTGAGGAACAATAGCGACTGCTCCTTCCTCTCCAGCGTCTGGCGCATCTGGTCGAGCAGCACCGGCGACAGGAAGCCGCCGCGCGCCGGCGGTGCGCGCCGCATGTCGACCGCCTTCAGATGCGGAAGAGCGGCCTCGGCGAAACGGGCAGAGAGAACGGCTCTGTTGTATTTGCCTTGGCTCGCATTCACCCGGCTTTCGACCGACGGCGTCGCCGACGCCAGCACGACCGGAAAGCTGCCGATATGGCCGCGCACCACAGCCATGTCGCGCGCATTGTAGAAGACGCGGTCCTCCTGCTTGTAGGCAGGGTCGTGCTCCTCGTCGACGACGATCAGGCCGAGCTCCTTGAACGGCAGGAACAGCGCCGAGCGCGCGCCGGCGACGACGCGCACGCCGCCCTCCGCCACTTGCCGCCAGACTTTTTCGCGCATCCTGGGCGGCAGGTCGGAATGCCATTCGCCCGGCTTGGCGCCGAAGCGCTGCTGGAAGCGCTCGAGAAAGGCATGCGTCAGCGCGATTTCCGGCAGCAGGATCAGCACCTGCTTGCCCTTGTCGAGCGCGGCCGCCACCGCCTCGAAATAGACCTCCGTCTTGCCCGAACCGGTGACGCCGTCGAGCAGCGCGACGTTGAACACGCCGGCTGCGACATTGGCGCGCAGCATCAGCGCCGCGTCGCTCTGGTCCGGCATCAATTCCGGTATGGCGTAGCTCGAGTCTGGCGCGGCCACCACCGGGCGCGGCGGGATCATCACCGTCTCGAACACGCCTTGCGCCCTCAGGCCGTCGATCACCGTCGACGACACGCCGGCGGCATGGGCGAGGCCGGATCGCGTCCAGGCAAGCCCGCCTTCGGCCGTCTCCAGCACGCGCTGCCTGGCCCCCGTCATCCGGTCGGGTGCGAGAAGCGTGCGCTGCAGCCCCTCGATCCACGGTTCGGGATCGAAAGCCTCCGGCGCCCTGAGCAGCATGCGCGCCACCATGCCTGGCGGCGACAGCGTGTACTGCGCCACCCAGTCGACGAAACGGCGCATGGCGCGGTCTATCGGCGGGCAATCGAAGACCTGTTCGATGGGGCGCAGCTTCTTCGCGTCGACCTTCTCGACCGCGCCGTCCCAGACGATGCCGGCGACCTGGCGCGGACCAAGCGGCACGCGCACGATCGAGCCCGGCACCACGCGCATGCCGGCTGGCACGGCATAGGTGTAGGGGCGTTCGGCGGGCATCGGCACCAGCACCGGTGCGGCTGCGACAAAGGGCGAATCTTCGATCATGAGGCGTGACCTTGCCCTGACTTTGGTCTAGATCAAAGGCCGACCCCGAATGTGCATGGCATGCACATAAGAATCTTCAGGAGACCCGCCATGAAATTTTTTGTCGACACCGCCGACATCAAGGATATCCGTGAGCTGAACGATCTTGGACTGCTCGACGGCGTTACCACCAATCCGTCGCTGATCCTCAAATCGGGCGGCAAGATCGCCGACGTCACCAAGCAGATCTGCGATATCGTCGAAGGTCCGGTCTCGGCGGAGGTCGTGGCGACCGAATTCAAGGACATGATGGCGGAGGCCGAGGTGCTGGCCAAGATCGCGCCCAATGTCTGCATCAAGGTGCCGCTGACGCTCGACGGACTGAAGGCCTGCAAGACCATCCGCACGCAGATGAACCGTATGGTCAACGTGACTCTCTGCTTCTCGGCCAACCAGGCGCTGCTGGCGGCCAAGGCCGGCGCCTCCTTCATCTCGCCCTTCGTCGGCCGTGTCGACGACACCGGCTCGGACGGCATGGAGCTGATCCAGGAGATCCGGCAGATCTACGACAATTACGATTTCCAGACCGAGATCCTCGTCGCTTCGGTGCGCACCGTGAACCATGTCAAGCAGGCGGCACTGATCGGCGCCGATGTTGTGACCGCACCGCCGGCGACCCTGAAGGCACTGGTCAAGCACCCGCTGACCGACAAGGGCCTGGAACAGTTCCTCGCCGACTGGGCCAAGACCGGCCAGAAGATCGGCTGAAACCACAACACTTTCAACTAGAAAAGGCCGGGCAACCGGCCTTTTTTGTTGCGCTTCAGGCGAAGCCAAATCGCCAAAGGAGCCCGCCGCTCAATCCGCGCCGTCATCGTCAGGCGCGGTCGTCTGCTGGCGACGTCCCATGATGATCTCGCGTTTGCCGACATGGTTGGGTGTGCCGACCAAGCCTTCCTTTTCCATGCGCTCAACCAGGGATGCGGCACGGTTGTAGCCGATGCCCAGGCGGCGCTGGATGTAGGACGTCGAACACTTCTTGTCGCGCACCACCACCTTGACCGCCTCGTCGTAGATGGCATCGCTGTCTTCGGCTGCAACGGATCCCTTGTCGAAGACCGCGCCCTGGTCGTCTTCGATTTCTTCCTCATCCTCGTCGGCCGTAACGGTTTCCAGATATTCGGGGCGGCCCTGCGCCTTCAGATGCGCGACGACATGCTCGACCTCCGCGTCGGAAACGAAGGGACCATGCACACGCGAAATGCGCCCGCCACCCATCATGTGCAGCATGTCGCCCTGGCCGAGCAGCTGTTCGGCCCCCTGTTCGCCCAGGATGGTGCGGCTATCGATCTTGGACGTTACCTGGAATGAGATGCGGGTTGGAAAGTTCGCCTTGATCGTGCCCGTGATGACATCGACCGAGGGGCGTTGCGTTGCCATGATCAGGTGAATGCCGGCGGCGCGCGCCATCTGCGCCAGACGCTGGATCGCGCCTTCGATCTCCTTGCCGGCGACCATCATAAGGTCGGCCATCTCGTCGACGATGACGACGATGTAGGGCATCGGCGCAAGGTCGATTTCCTGCTGTTCGAAAAGCGGCTCGCCGGTGCCCTTTTCGAAGCCGGTCTGCACCGTCATGACAACTGTCTCGCCCTTGTCGCGGGCTTGGGCCGCGCGCTCGTTGTAGCCGTCGATGTTGCGCACACCGAGCCGCGCCATCTTGCGATACCGGTCCTCCATTTCGCGCACCGCCCACTTGAGCGCGGTGACGGCTTTCTTGGGATCCGTGACGACGGGCGTCAGAAGATGCGGGATGCCGTCATAGACGGAGAGTTCGAGCATCTTGGGATCGACCATGATCAGCCGGCATTCTTCCGGCTTCAGCCGGTAGAGCAACGACAGGATCATGGTGTTGATGGCAACCGACTTGCCGGAGCCGGTGGTTCCGGCCACGAGCAGATGCGGCATCTTCGCCAGCTCGGCGATGACAGGCTCGCCGCCGATCGTCTTGCCCAAGCAAAGCGCCAGCTTGCAGCTGGTCTTGCGAAAGCCCTCCGATTCGATCAGCTCGCGGAAATAGACGGTTTCGCGCGTCTCGTTCGGAAGTTCGATGCCGATGACGTTGCGGCCAGGCACGACGGCGACGCGCGCCGAAATCGCCGACATGGAGCGGGCGATATCATCGGCAAGCCCGATGACGCGAGAGGATTTGACGCCCGGCGCCGGCTCGAACTCATAGAGCGTGACGACAGGGCCTGGGCGAACATGAATGATCTCGCCGCGCACACCGAAATCTTCGAGCACGCTTTCCAGCAGATCGGCATTCTGCTCGAGCCGCTCCTGCGACATGTAGAAGCCTTGCCCCTCCGGGGGCTGCTGCAGCAGGTCTTCCGGGGGAAGCTCATAGGGATCGCCCGAGTTTGATGGCGCAATCTTTCCGGCTCCAGGCAAACGCGGGGAGCGAGCGGCAGCGACCCTGACAGGGACGTCCACCTTTGGCGCGGCCGGCGCAGGAATGGCATCGCTTTTGGCAGCAGCCTCGGCCCGCGACGGCGCGCTGCTCGCAGGCACGTCGGGCTGGACGACGGCCTGGTTCGAATTGGCCGGCGAGACGTCCGGCAAAGGCTTCGAGACCTGGCCTGGAAGGCATTCGATAACACGAAACAGCGAGGTGGCATCGGCCGCTATCGGCGGGCGGATGTCGACCCGCGTAGCGGCGACGGGCACTGCGGCGACCGGTGCAGGCGAGGTTGGGCTGGCCTGCCGGGCCTGGGATGAAACATCGACCAGATAGGGCGCCATAGCCTCGAAGAAAGCATGATCCGAAAGATGGGGCCAGCGCAGCTTTTCGGGGGCCGCCGGTTTGCTCGGGGCGCCCGAAACGGCAACCGTGCGCGCGGCTGCTCGTCCCGTTGCGGCCGTCATCGGCGGCACCGCAGTAACGACGCGCGCTGTCTCTCCGGCGCGGCCCGGAGGAACGAAAGGTGCAGCCGGCGGTGACGGCCTTTGCGTGGCGGCTCCGCGGCCGGCCAGCGGCTGGGACGCAGGGCTTTTCACCGACGCCGGCAATGCCAGGAGCGAGGGAGCGGAGGATGCCTCGCCGACCATGGGTTGCGCGGCTGCTTGCTGCGTCGGAACGGCCCCTGGACCGGCTTGCTCGACAAGGCGGTCTTGCTGCTGGCGCTGTTTTTTGGGTTCGTAGTCCGGCGTTCGGGTAAACCGCACATTGGGTGCGAGGAAGAAATATTCTTGCCAGGCAGGACTTTCGATATCGCCGATTTTCGAGGACGCGTTGCTCGCCTCTACGCTACCCCTCGGCTCCATATAGGGCCGCTTGTTGCCGCCGAGATCGACAACCGGTGCGGAATAGCCGGTCTGCTGTGTACCGGGCTGCCGGCCATCCAGTCCCTTGTGCGCCGGACGATCAAGAGCGCCTGTCGCGGCTGAAGAAATTCGCTGACCGCTCTTGTCGCTACTGCCGTCGAAACGCTTCCCCTCGGGATCATCGGGCGATGCTGCCTTCGACAAATTGACCCGGGAAAAACGCCTGGCTTCCATTCTCAAGACTCACTCTGCAATGTCTGCCGAGCAATAGGGAGCGAGTGGTTAACAGTTGCTTCCCGGATGGATCGCCAACCATCCCTGGGCAGCAAAATCGTCGTGACAGCCCCTATGAGCGACGCGGCACGATCGTCGTCCCACAGCGCACACGCTGGTGGCGCAATCTGCTCGCTGTGCCATTGAGGATTTGTGGTGGCGCATTGTCGCAGCAATGCCGGACGATCTGGCTTCGGCGCCGGATCGTCATTTCATGCTTGGGGCGCTAGACCGTTTCCGGGAAACGATGAGCCGCCTTAGCCAGTCTTGGCGTGCCTGACCAGATCCTGGGCGATGGACAGCTGCAGCGCTTCCGCCAGTTCGCGCGCGGAGCGATTCTCGGCGTCGATCTGCGCCCGGTATGCGGCGAATTCCTGACGCGGCCTGTCGAAGGACGAGGTGATCGAACGCTTGCCGGATGCGATCACCGCACCGGTCTTCGCATCGGCCAGCGTATAGGTGCCGGTCAGCGTCACGGAACCGGCGGTCGGCTCGTCCTGGTCGGTTCCCACCTGCACAAGGGCCGAGGACTCGACGGCTTCGGTCACGCCCAGAGTGAGCGAATAGGCCGGCTCGCCGGCGCCCCTGCCAAACCCGAAAATCAAATTGTTGCGCACCTGTTGGCCGTAACGCGTATTGACGGGCTTGATGCCGATCGACGCCAGCTCGGCACTGGCGCTGGCCTGCGACCCCGACAGCGGCGCACTCGAATAGAGCGGCCGTACCGTACAGGCCGAGACAAGCGCGAGCGAGCCGACCAGGCCGGCGAGCGCGATGCGGCGCAGCAAACGGCTCAACTCTGTCTTTTCCCGATCAGGCAACGACATTGACGATCCTCTGCGGCACGATGATCACCTTGCGCGGAGCCTTACCTTCGAGTGCTTTCTGCACGAAGTCGAGAGCCAATACCGCTTTTTCGACCGCACCTTGGTCCGCGTCGCGGGCAATTGTCAAATCCCCCCGCTTCTTGCCGTTGACCTGCACCGGATAGGTGACTTCGTTGTCGACGACCAGCGCCGGATCGAAGACCGGCCACGGCCGTTCGGCTACCAGATCGGTGCCGCCGAGCGTTTCCCAGCACTCCTCGGCCAGATGCGGCATGACCGGCGCGATCAGATGCACGAGAATCTCCACGGCCTGCCGGCAGGCGCCTTTCAGCGCTGCATCGGCCTTGCCTTCGGCCACCTCGTTGAGCGGCGTGGTCAGCGCGTTGGCCAGTTCGTACATGCGGGCGATGGCGCGGTTGAAAGCGAGCTTCTCGATATCCTCACCGACCGCCTTCAGGATCTTGTGCGCGGCCTTGGAAACCACCGCGGCCTCGCCGCTGCTGGCCGCCGCGGGCTTGATGCCGGCCAGCGTCTCGGCCGCCGTCGACACCAGGCGCCAGATGCGCTGGATGAAGCGATGCGCGCCGGCGGCGCCATCGTCGGTCCATTCGACATCGCGCTCGGGCGGCGAATCCGACAGCATGAACCAGCGC
Source organism: Mesorhizobium loti (assembly GCA_014189435.1). NCBI lineage: Bacteria > Pseudomonadati > Pseudomonadota > Alphaproteobacteria > Hyphomicrobiales > Phyllobacteriaceae > Mesorhizobium > Mesorhizobium loti. Next base: position 6,621,924 of record CP050293.1, on the reverse strand, counting down.
GCCGTATCGGCGCCGTAGCCGTCGGTGATGTCTTCCGGGCTCACCGTATTCTTCTTCGACTTCGACATCTTTTCCAGTGGGCCGATGGTGACGGCCTCGCCGGTGGCAATGTCGATGGCGCTGCGCTTGCCGTCGAGGTCCTCCAGCCGAACCTCGGTGGGCGCCAGCCAGCGGCCATTCGATGCAGAGCCGACGCGGTAGGTTTCGTGCACCACCATGCCTTGCGTGAACAGGCCCTTGAACGGCTCGGCCAGATCGACATGGCCGGTCTCACGCATGGCGCGGGTGAAGAAGCGCGAATAGAGCAGGTGCAGGATCGCGTGCTCGATGCCGCCAATATACTGGTCGACCGGCAGCCATTCATTCGCCGCCCTGGGATCGGTCGGTTCATGCGCCCACGGTGCCGTGAAGCGGGCGAAATACCAGGACGAATCGACGAACGTGTCCATCGTGTCGGTTTCGCGCCGCGCATCCTTGCCGCATTGCGGGCACTTCACATGCCGCCATGTCGGATGCCGGTCGAGCGGATTGCCCGGCCGGTCGAAATCGACATCGTCGGGCAGCTTGACCGGCAGGTCTGCCTTCGGCACCGGCACCACGCCGCAATCCTCGCAATGGATCATCGGGATCGGGCAGCCCCAGTAGCGCTGGCGCGAAATGCCCCAGTCACGCAGGCGGAAATTCACCTTGCGCTCGGCCATCGGCCGGTTGCCGATGGTCTTCTGCTCCAGCAGTTTCGCCACCTCGGCGAAAGCCTGATCCGGCTTCATGCCGTCGAGGAAGCGCGAATTGATCATCACGCCGTCGCCGTCATAGGCCTCATCGATGATCTGGAACGTCGCCGGATTCTCGCCTTCCGGCATCACCACCGGAATCACCGGCAGGCCGTATTTGTTGGCGAAGTCGAGGTCGCGCTGGTCGCCTGACGGGCAACCGAAGATGGCGCCCGTGCCGTATTCCATCAAAACGAAATTAGCGACATAGACGGGCAGCGTCCATGAGTCGTCAAACGGATGGACGACGCGGATGCCGGTGTCAAAACCCTTCTTCTCCGCCGTCTCCAGCGCCGCCACCGAGGTGCCCATATGACGGACTTCCTCAATGAACTTCGCCAGCGCCGGATTGCTCTCGGCGGCCTTTTTGGCCAGCGGATGATCGGCGGCGACGGCCATGAAGGACGCGCCGAAGATGGTGTCGGGCCGCGTCGTATAAACTTCCAGCTCATGCTCGCCATCAGACGCGGCTGCCAGAGGCCAGCGGATCAGCAGGCCTTCCGAGCGGCCGATCCAGTTCTGCTGCATCAGCTTCACTTTTTCCGGCCATTCGTCGAGGCCGTCGAGCGAATCCAGCAGATCCTGCGCAAAGTCGGTGATCTTGAAGAACCACTGCGTCAGTTCGCGCTGTTCGACCAGCGCGCCCGAGCGCCAGCCGCGCCCGTCGATAACCTGCTCGTTGGCGAGCACGGTCATGTCCTCCGGGTCCCAGTTGACCTTGGAGGATTTGCGCGTCACCAGCCTCTTCTCGACGAAGTCCAGGAACAGCATCTGCTGGCGGTGATAATAGTCGACGTCGCAGGTGGCGAATTCGCGCGCCCAGTCCAGCGACAGGCCCATGACCTTGAGCTGCTCGCGCATGGTGGCGATGTTCTGGTAGGTCCATTCCTTGGGGTGGACCTTGTTTTGCATCGCCGCGTTTTCGGCCGGCATCCCGAAGGCGTCCCAGCCCATCGGGTGCAGCACGTTGAAACCCTTGGCCCGCTTGTAGCGCGCCACCACGTCGCCCATCGTATAATTGCGGGTGTGGCCGATATGGATGCGCCCCGACGGATAGGGGAACATCTCCAGCACGTAGTATTTCGGGCGCGGATCGTCATTGTGCGCTTCGAACAGCTTCTTGGCGTCCCAGGCCTTCTGCCATTTGGGCTCTGACGCGCGCGGATTGTATCGTTCGGTTGCCATGGGACGTTTTTCACTTAAAAGCATGCGCGAACTGCGGGCGACGGCTCGGCAGTTGAGGGAATGTGGTCCGGGTGTTCACCATGGTTTGGCAAACCCGTCAACCATATGGGTATCGCGTCTGACAAAAACGCGGGCCAAAACAGCAGGATTTGCATATGGGCGATGCCGTTCAGCAGTTTTTCGCGGTCAAGGCGAAGATCGCCGCCGCCGAGCGCGAGGCCGGTCGCGAGGCTGGCGCGGTGACGCTGGTCGCGGTTTCCAAGACCTTTGACGCCGCCGAGATAAGCCCCGTCATCGAGGCCGGCCAGCGCGTCTTCGGCGAGAATCGCGTGCAGGAAGCGCAAGGCAAATGGCCTGATCTGAAGGACGCATTTCCTGGCATCGAGCTGCATCTGATCGGCCCGCTGCAATCCAACAAGGCTAGGGAAGCGGTAGCACTGTTCGACGTCATCGAGACGGTCGATCGCGAAAAGATCGCCGCCGAACTCGCCAAGGAGATCGCCAAACAGGGCCGCGCGCCAAAGCTCTACGTCCAGGTCAACACTGGCTCCGAGCCGCAGAAGGCCGGCATCGAACCGCGCGACGCCGTGGCCTTCGTCGCCCGCTGCCGCGATGTGCATGGCCTCGCCATCGAAGGCCTGATGTGCATCCCGCCGGCCGACGAGAACCCCGGCCCCCATTTCGCCTTGCTGGAGAAGCTCAGCAAGGAAGCTGGCGTCGCCAGACTGTCAATGGGCATGTCCGGCGACTACGAAACAGCAATCGCCTTCGGCGCCACCAGCGTCCGGGTCGGCTCGGCGATCTTCGGCAGCCGCTGAGAGGGCAACGGCTTTTAGGCCAGATCGACAGGCTCGTTGCTCCAAGACTGGAAACGAAACGTACCGTTCCTATTTGCTTTGTGCCATCACAAACTCTCTGGAGCCTCCACCATGCGTTACAACCAGCTTGGAAATACGGGGATGTTCGTCTCCGAAATCTGCCTCGGCACCATGACCTTCGGTGCTGCCGGTGAAAATGCCCAATGGGGCCTGATCGCCAGCCTCGACCAGAAGGGCGTCAACGAGATCGTCGCCCATTCGCTCGCCGCCGGCGTCAATTTCTTCGACACGGCCGACGTCTACTCCTTCGGCGAGTCCGAGCGCCTGCTTGGCCAATCGCTCAGGGATCTCAAGGTCAACAGGCAAAACGTCGTCATCGCCACCAAGGCGCATGGCGCCATGGGCGAAGGCCCCAACCAGCGTGGCTCCTCTCGCGGCCACATCATGGATTCGGTCGATGCCAGCCTCGAGCGCCTGCAGCTCGATCATATCGATCTCTACCAGCTGCACGGCACCGACACCGTGACGCCGATCGACGAGACGTTGCGGGCGCTGGACGATCTGGTTGCCAGCGGCAAGGTCCGCTATGTCGGCGTCTCGAACTGGGCGGCATGGCGCATCGCCAAGGCGCTCGGCATTGCCGAGCGCAAGGGCTTCGCCCGTTTCGAGACCGTCCAGTCCTATTATTCGATCGCTGGCCGCGACCTCGAGCGCGAAATCGTGCCACTGCTCAACGAGGAGAAGCTCGGCCTGATGGTGTGGTCGCCGATGGCCGGCGGCCTGCTGTCCGGCAAATATGGCCCCGGCGCACCCGGCAATGGCGAAGGCCGCCGCGCTTCCTTCAACTTCCCGCCGGTCAATGAGGACCGTGCCTGGGCAGCCGTTGCCGTCATGCGCGAGATCGCCAAAAAGCATGATGTGAGCGTCGCCACGGTGGCGCTCGGCTATGTCCTGGCCAAGCCTTTCGTGATGAGCGTCATCATCGGCGCCAGCTGCATGGAACAGCTGGAGCAGAACCTTGCCGCGACTGAAGTGAAGCTCGACACCGACGATCTGGTTCGTCTCGACGAGGTTAGCGCCCTGCCGTCCGAATATCCCGGCTGGATGCTGGAGCGCCAGGCAGCGGGCCGACGCCCGGCGCCGTTCACGCCGAAGGCGTAAGGCTGCCGGCACGGCTATCTCGGGAGCCAATCGGCTCCCGAGAACCATCCAGGGCAATCACTTCAGGTTCGTATTCGCCCCGTCACTCTTTTCCGAGCGCTGGCGCCGCCCCTCACCTGCCTGCCGGCATCCTCTCCCCGTAAAATGACGGGGAGAGGGGCGCTGTCATCGATGGTTTCGCCAATCTCCAGCGTAGCAAGATGGGTGCCGAGGTTGCGGCCAGCCCCCTTCTCCCCGTCACTATACGGGGAGAAGTGCCCGGCAGGGCGATGAGGGGCAGCGCCAACTTCGACAATTGGCAGTCTCGGCCATAGATTGGAAACTGCCGTTGGTCCAAAGTGATTGCGATCCTCTCAGGCCAACCTGACGCTCTCGCCCAGAAAGTCGAGAAAGGCGCGCACCCGTGCCGGCAGATGCCGGCCCTGGCCGACATAGACGGCGTGGGTGGGCTCCTCGTCGCCGGGATTGAATGCCTCCAGCAGCGACACCAGCCGGCCGGCGGCGATATCGGCCGCCACATGCCAGCGGGCCAGCCGGGCGATGCCCGTGCCCGCCAGCACCATCAGCCGCATCGCCTCGCCATCGCTGACCAGCGTGTTGCCGATGATCGGAACCATGATGGCGCGGCCTTCCGCGTCGAGGAACGGCCAGCCATCGACATGCCGCACGAATCCGAAACCCATGCGGTTGTGCCTGTCGAGATCGGATGGCGTCAGCGGCATGCCGTGCGTCTCGAGGTAGGAAGGTGCTGCAACGACCACCACCGGGCTTTGCCCGAGCTTGCGTGCCACCAGCCGTGACTCGCTCAGCGGCCCGGCACGGATGGCGACATCGGCGCGTTCCGCCATCAGGTCGATGACGCTATCGGTCAGCACAAGATCGACCGAAATCTCCGGATACCGTTGGAGGAAGCGCGGCAGCAGCGGGATCAGCCGATGCACCCCGAAGGGCACGTAGCTGTTGACGCGCAGCCGTCCGCGCGGTGCCGCGCCCGCCGCCGCCTCCTGCTCGGCCGCCGCCATGTCGGCGAGGATGCGCAGGCCGCTCTCGTAGAACGCTGTGCCTTCCGGCGTCAGTTGCAGCTTTCGCGTCGAGCGGCTGACCAGCCGCGCGCCAAGCCGGGCCTCCAGCCGCGCGATCAGCTTGCTCACCGCCGAAGGCGTCATGCGCAGTTCGCGCGCGGCGGCTGAAAAGCTTCCAGCCTCGACGACGCGCACGAACACTTCGATCTCGCCGGAGCGATTGATGTCGGGCCTGGCCATTTGTGAATCTATTTCACAGAAAATGTGCCCAGGGCAAGTCTGGTTCACAATGCATGGCAACACGATCTCAGGGGCCGGGGCGCGGGACGGCGCTCTTCGTCATCGAAGTGGAACTCGCCATGCCTCTTGCTCTCTACGCTCTCGCCGCCGGCGCCTTCGGCATTGGCGTCACCGAATTTGTCATCATGGGTCTGCTGCTCGATGTCAGCAAGGATCTCGGCGTTTCGATCTCGGCCGCCGGCCAGCTCATTTCGGGCTATGCCCTCGGCGTCGTCATCGGCGCGCCCTTGCTGACCATCGCCACCGGCAACTGGCCACGCAAGACCGTGCTTCTGGCGCTGATGGCGATCTTCACGCTTGGCAATCTCGCCTGTGCGCTGGCGCCCGACTACTGGACGCTGATGGGCGCCCGCATCATCACCGCCTTCGCCCACGGCACCTTCTTCGGCGTCGGCTCCGTCGTCGCCACCGGCTTGGTCGCGCCCAACAAGAAGGCCTCGGCGATCGCGCTGATGTTCACCGGCCTGACCATCGCCAACATTCTCGGCGTGCCCTTCGGCACCTGGCTCGGCCAGGCTTTCGGCTGGCGGGCGACCTTCTGGGCGGTGACATTGGTCGGCCTGGCGGCCTTCGCCGTCATCCTGGCCCTGGTGCCGCGCAGCCGGACGGCGCCCGAAAAGAGCGACCTGCGCGCCGATCTTGCCGTTTTGCGCCGCACGCCCGTCCTGCTCGGTCTTGCCACCACCGTGCTCGGCTATGCCGGCGTCTTCGCCGTCTTCACCTATATCGCTCCATTGTTGACTGAGATCAGCGGCTTCAAGGAAGCGGCCGTGTCGCCGATCCTGCTCGTCTTCGGCGGCGGTCTCATCGCCGGCAATTTGCTTGGCGGCAAGGTCGCCGATCGATGGCTGGTGCCGGCCGTGCTGGGCAGTCTCGTGGTGCTGGCACTGGTGCTCGCCACCATGACCTTCGCCATCCACAGCCAGGTGATGGCCGTCATCTATGTCGGCCTGCTCGGCGCTGCCGCCTTCGCCACGGTGGCGCCGCTGCAGATGTGGGTGCTGGACAAGGCGCAAGGTGCCGGCCAAAGCCTCGCCTCGTCCTTCAACATCGCCGCCTTCAATCTCGGCAACGCCGCGGGCGCCTGGCTTGGTGGTGCGGTGATTGCCCACGGGTTTGGTCTGGGTTCCCTCACCTGGGTCGCCGCCTTGCTGCCGGTCGCGGCCCTCGGCGTGGCCGGACTGGCGCTGCGTCTCGATCGTACCGCCACGCTCGGCGAGCCTGCCACCATTCGGTCGTGACCGTCCTCGGCAAACCCGCTTTCGACACCCTTCATTCCACACCACCAGGAGTAAAAAGATGAACTATCGACGTCTCGGTGCATCGGGCCTGAAAGTGCCCGCACTCTCATTCGGCGCGGGAACCTTTGGCGGCTCCGGCCCGCTGTTCGGCGCCTGGGGCAACAGCGATGCCAGGGAAGCGCGGCGGCTGATCGACATCTGCCTGGAGGCCGGCGTCAACCTGTTCGACACCGCCGACGTCTATTCGAACGGCGCCTCGGAAGAGGTGCTTGGCGAAGCCATCAAGGGGCGCCGCGACGCCGTGCTGATCTCGACCAAGACCTCGCTGCCGATGGGCGACGGCCCGGCCGACTACGGCTCGTCGCGGTCGCGGCTGATCAAATCCGTGGACGCCGCGCTGACCCGTCTCGGCACCGACTACATCGACCTTTTGCAACTGCATGCCTTCGATGCCGGCACCCCGATCGCGGAGGTTCTGTCGACGCTGGACGAACTCGTGCGCGCCGGCAAGCTGCGCTATGTCGGCGTCTCCAATTTCTCCGGCTGGCAAGTGATGAAGTCGCTGGCGCAAGCCGACAGCCAAGGCTACCCGCGTTATGTCGCGCATCAGGTCTACTACTCGCTGGTCGGTCGCGACTATGAGTGGGAACTGATGCCGCTCGGCCTCGACCAGGGCGTCGGCGCATTGGTGTGGAGCCCGCTTGGCTGGGGCCGCCTGACCGGCAAGATCCGCCGTGGCCAGCCCTTGCCGGAAAAGAGCCGGCTGCACGACACGGCGAGCTTCGGGCCGCCGGTCGAGGACGAGCATCTCTACCGGGTCATGGATGCGCTGGACGCGGTGGCGCAGGAAACCGGCAAGACCGTGCCGCAGATCGCCATCAACTGGCTGCTGCAGCGCCCCACCGTGTCGTCGGTCATCATCGGCGCCCGCAACGAGGAACAGCTGCGCCAGAATCTCGGCGCCGTCGGCTGGACGTTGACGCCGGAGCAGATCGGGACACTCGACGCTGCAAGCGAAGTCACCGCGCCCTACCCGTATTTCCCCTATCGCCGCCAGGAAGGCTTTGCCCGGCTCAACCCGCCAGCGGTGTGATTAAGTCGCAGTCCCACGTTCCGGGGCCGCCATAGACATTGGGGGGTAGCCGTAGCCCCTCAACTTCGTCATCCACGGGCGGAGCAGCCGCGAAGCGGCGTCGCGAAGACCCGAGGATCCATGCCGCGACCTTGGCCGTAAAGTGCAGCGGAGCAGAATTCTGCACCGTTGTGACGCTTCGGAGTCCCGGCATGGATCCTCGGGTCTGCGCCGCGTCGCTTCGCTCCTTGCTTCGCCCGTGGATGACGACGCGATGGGCGTTTGCGCCAACCACTAGTGGTCGATAAAATGCCTGCCTACTGCTCTCAGTGCAGCACGAACTCGCCGTCCACCTTGCGCCATTCATTCGGCGCGATCAGCTTCTGGTGCGTGTAGCTGATCGAATGCAGCGGCCCGTCCAGCTTGGCCTTCCAGAATTCGATGAACCGTATCAGCACCGGAAATTCCGGAGCGAGGTCATAATCTTGCCAGATGTAGCTCTGCAGCAGATGCGGATGGTCGGGAAAGTGATAGAGAATCTTGGCCGTGGTCAAGCCATAGCCTTTGAGCATCAGGTCCATTTCGGAATGGTCGCGCATGGCAGTCCCCTTGGGCGGTCCCTGGTTGAGTCTCCTTTCCTCCCAACGTCAGAGTGTGCGCGCCGTTGCTTAACTGTCTATTGATTTTTCCTGATCAAGAACAGGTTTTCCGCGCGAAAACATGCAGTTAGCAGCGAGCTTGTCCGAGTGCTGACAGCCCCGGAGAAGCCCCCTGCGGCATCCCGCCGCGCGAATCCAACGTCTAATATTGCGATCACAGACGAACTGGTAATAATGCCGCCGAATTCGCGGGCAGCTCTGCCGCGATCCCACCGGCGTTTCAAGCCGGCGGATTGGTTTGGGAGGAAAGTCAGGAATGTCCGAGGTTCATGTCCATCGCGTCCAGCCGGCGTGGAAGAAAAACGCGCTGATCGACAATGACACCTACCTGAAATGGTATGCCGAGAGCGTCAAGTCACCGGACAAGTTCTGGGGCAAGCACGGCAAGCGCATCGACTGGTTCAAGCCCTTCAGCAAGGTCAAGAACACCTCCTTCGACGGCAAGGTCTCGATCAAATGGTTCGAGGACGGGCTGACCAACGTCTCGGTCAACTGCATCGACCGGCACCTGAAGAAGCGCGGCAACCAGACCGCCATCATCTGGGAAGGCGACAATCCCTACGACGACAAGAAGATCACCTACAACGAGCTCTACGAACATGTCTGCCGGCTCGCCAATGTGATGAAGAAGCACGGCGTCAAGAAGGGCGACCGCGTCACCATCTACATGCCGATGATCCCGGAAGCGGCCTATGCGATGCTGGCCTGCACGCGTATCGGCGCCATCCACTCGATCGTCTTCGGCGGCTTTTCGCCTGACGCGCTGGCCGGCCGCATCGACGACTGCAAGTCGACCTTCGTCATCACATCAGACGAGGGCCTGCGCGGTGGCAAGCCGATCCCGTTGAAGGAGAACACCGACAAGGCGATCGAGATTGCCGCGAAAGCCGGAACGAAGGTCGAAAAGGTCGTGGTCGTGCGCCGCACCGGCGGCAAGACCGGCTGGGTGGCCGGACGCGACGTCTGGTACCATGACGAGATCGCGACGGTGAAGGCCGAGTGCAAGCCGGAAAAGATGAAGGCCGAGGATCCGCTGTTCATCCTCTACACGTCTGGTTCGACCGGCAAGCCTAAGGGTGTGCTGCACACCACCGCCGGCTATCTCGTCTACGCCTCGATGACGCATCAATATGTCTTCGACTATCATGACGGCGACATCTACTGGTGCACCGCCGATGTCGGCTGGGTCACCGGCCACAGCTACATCGTCTACGGCCCGCTCGCCAACGGCGCCACCACGCTGATGTTCGAAGGCGTGCCGAACTATCCGTCGCAGTCGCGCTTCTGGGAAGTCATCGACAAGCACAAGGTCAACATCTTCTACACCGCGCCGACGGCGCTGCGCGCGCTGATGGGCGCCGGCGATGCGCATGTCACCAAGACATCGCGCAAGTCGCTGCGCGTGCTGGGTTCGGTCGGCGAGCCGATCAATCCTGAAGCCTGGGAGTGGTATTTCAACATCGTTGGCAACGGCAAGGTGCCGATCGTCGACACCTGGTGGCAGACCGAGACCGGCGGCATCCTGATCACGCCGCTGCCCGGCGCCACCGACCTCAAGGCGGGTTCGGCGACGCGGCCGTTCTTCGGCATCAAGCCGCAGCTGGTCGACGGCGAGGGCAAGGTGCTGGAAGGTGCCGCCGACGGCAATCTGTGCATCACCGATTCCTGGCCCGGCCAGATGCGCACCGTCTATGGCGACCACGACCGCTTCATCCAGACCTATTTCTCGACCTACAAAGGAAAATACTTCACCGGCGACGGCTGCCGCCGTGACGCCGACGGCTATTACTGGATCACCGGCCGCGTCGACGACGTCATCAACGTCTCCGGCCATCGCATGGGCACGGCCGAAGTCGAATCCGCACTGGTCAGCCACGACAAGGTCTCGGAAGCCGCCGTCGTCGGCTATCCGCACGACATCAAGGGCCAGGGCATCTACTGCTACGTCACGCTGATGGCGGGTGAGCAGCCGAGCGAGGAATTGCGCAAGGAGCTGATCGCCCATGTCCGCAAGGAGATCGGCGCCATCGCTTCGCCCGACAAGATCCAGTTCGCGCCCGGCCTGCCGAAGACGCGCTCGGGCAAGATCATGCGCCGCATCCTGCGCAAGATCGCCGAGGACGATTTCTCTGCCCTGGGCGACACCTCGACGCTCGCCGACCCGGCCGTCGTCGAAGACCTGATCGCCAACCGTCAAAACAAGAAGGGCTGATGCAGGACGAGGCCGCGCTGGGCACTGTCAGTGAGCTCTGGCGCTATCCGGCGAGTTCGCTTGCCGGCGAGCGCCTGGAGGCGATTTCGGTCGAGGTCGAAAGCATCGACGGCGACCGCCTGTTCGGCCTTGTCGACGTGTCCGACAATGAAATCGCCCGGCCGGACCGCGACGCGAAATGGCACAAGGTGCCGCGCATTCGCACCCGGCTGTCACCGGCCCGCGAACTCGAGATCGCCGTCCCGGACGGCGGCTGGCTGGCTGCGCCGGGTATCGAGAGCGACCGCGCGGTGTCGGCCTATCTCGGCTTCGAAGCCTCGATCCGGCCGTTTCGCCGTGAGAATGCCGCGTCCGGCTATTCCGGCCCGCTGACGGCGGAGCGTTATCGCAAGGCGCCGATCCATCTGTTGACGACGGCTTCGCTGGCGCGCCTGAAGGCACTGCATCCGGAAGGCGCCCCCGACCCGCGCCGTTTTCGTCCCAACATCGTCGTCGACATGGCGGCAATCGAAGGGTCGTTTCCCGAGACGGAATGGATCGGCCGCAAGCTGGCGATCGGCGACCTGCTGCTGACCATCTCGGAACCCTGTCGCCGCTGCGGTTTCACCATCATCGCCCAGGACGGCTTCGAAAACGATCCGGCGATCCTGCGCAATCTGGTTCGCCACAACGCGCACAATCTCGGCGTCTATTGCACGGTCGATCGGCCGGCCAGCGTCGAGATCGGCGACACGATGCGCTTCATCTGATCATTGATACAGATCCGCCCGCGTCGGCGGCAGCCCGCTCGGGCCACGCGCGCGCTTGGTGACGACGGTCTGGAAAATCTGTGCCGAGGCGCGTTCGAAGGTGATCGAACAGCCCGTCAGGTAGAGCAGCCATAGCCGCGCCTTGGCTTCTCCCACCTCGGCGATTGCCTCGTCAAAGCGTGCGTGCAGGCGCTCCGCCCACAGCCTGCAGGTGCGGGCATAGTGTTCGCGCAAATTCTCGACATCGTGGACCAGAAAACCATGCGCCTCGAGATTGCCGAGCGTCATGCCGATCGTGTCGACCTCGCCACCGGGAAAGATGTATTTGATCAGCGCCTTGTATTCCGCGCCCTTGCGCAGCGTCTTCTTCGCGCTGCCCTTGCCGCGCCTGGTGATGGCATGGTGCAGGTAGATGCCGCCCGGCTTGAGCAGGCGATGGACGGTCGAGAAATAGGCGGCATGGTTGGCAAGGCCGAGGTGCTCGAACATGCCGATCGACGAGATCTTGTCGAACGAGCCGGAGAGTTCGGCATAGGATTTTATCTCGATGGTGATGCGGTCCTCCAGCCCCTCGGTGCGAATGCGCTTGCGGGCAAGATTGGTCTGCGCCTCCGACAGCGAGACACCACGGCCGATGACGCCATAGTTCTTCGCGGCATGGATGAGCATCGCTCCCCAGCCACAGCCGATGTCGAGCAGTCGTTCGCCAGGCTTCAGCCGGAGCTTGCGACAGATATGGTCGAGCTTGTCGGTCTGCGCCTGGTCGATGCCGTTGGCGAAATCCTTGAAGTAGCCACAGCTGTAGACCATGCGCTCGTCGAGGAAGAGCCGGTAGAAGGCATTCGAGATGTCATAGTGATGCTGGATCGCTTCCTGGCTCGAACCGCTGACGAAGGGATTACGCCCCGAAAGATCGGTCCGCGCCGTCATCTGTTTCCTTGAAAACAGCACGGCCGGCAGGTCACGCAGGATTGCCAGCTTTGGCAAGGTCTTGAGTTTCGACCCGAGCTTGCCTTGCGAAGGCAGGGCGTAGAAATCAAACAGCGATCCGTCTTCGACATCGACGGCCTTGGAAATCCACATCTCGATCAGTGTCGAGAAGTTGGGTCGGCGAACCATCTGCCAGACAATGTCCGGGTCGTTGACGGTGAGTACAGGGCCGGTGGCGGGGCCAATCCGCTCGCCGGTCCACAGCTTGACAGCAAAGCCCGGCTTCAGCGTTTCAACAACCGTTCGAACGATCCGCGCGGCCTTGTCGGTGGCGTCCATGCTTCCTCCCCGAAGCCAGAGCGCCAATGTTGTCTGTTTGCCCCTGGACTGCAAGCCGCCCGTCAGGCCAAAGCCTGTCTGGCCAAGCCTGTCTGGAAAGACACACACCCGGCTTTTTGAGGGTGGCACCTTGCCATTTGCTGCAACGCACCCCATCATGAGTATGTGTTCAACAAATCGAAAGGAGGTGATCCGATGTCGAGTGATTTCGTTTTCCAGAACGTGGCCTCAGCGGATTGCACTTTCGGGAAGCAGTCTTCCCGTTAAGGCGCGAGATGCGCGGCGGGTGACCTCTTGAGGTCATCGCCACAGGGCCGCGCCACGGACGGAAACACGGAAGGCCGCCAGCTTCGAAAGAAGCGGCGGCCTTTTCCTTTTGGACCATGATGCGAGCTGAAGACCGGCGCATCGCTTCCTCGCGATTGCTCCGGTCCGGGCTGCTATCTGGTCAGCGCCAGGGTTTCGATGTTGCGGGCAATCGCCTGGAAGGCGTTGTCCAGTTCGGCGCCGGTCGCGGCCTGGTAGAAATGCTTGATCGAACCGCTGTCGGCGCTGGCACAATCCTGCAGCGTCGCCTGGGCATTGGGTTCTGTCAGATCAAAGCCGATCGTGAATATCTCGATGCCCTTGTCGCGCATGGCGGCACAAAGCGTCTTTGCAGCTGTCCGGGTCGGCTCCTTGCCGGCGTTGTTGTAGACGTCCTCGACATCGGTGGCGTCGAAATAGGACAGGTTGAATTCACCATCGGTCATCAGGATCGCATATTTGGCAACTTTCTTCGGATCCATCCGGGCTGGCCGCTCCGAAGCTTTCATCACGCTGCGCCAGTTCTCCGAGAGCGTGTACCAGGTCCATTGCACGCCGATATGGCCAGCCGTGCCACCCGAAGCGACAAAATCCTTGATGACGTTCTTGAGTGTATCGGCGTTGGCCGTCAACGGCACCACCGCTGCAACCGGGCAAGCCGCGGTCCTCCCACCTTGAGGACTGCTGATGAACAACGACAACAGATAGTCGCGGTTGACCATGCTGGAATCAGGACCGGCGTCGGAATATTGATCGGCGCCCTTTCGTTCGGTGGCGCAATTGTCCGGGCGCACCGGGGCTGAAGCAAGTTGCGCGCTGGTGTTGCCGGGCGCCTGCTTGCGCTGGCTGGCATCGGTTTCGACATAGACGCTGCTGGCGGCGAGCGCCCCCGCATTGACCGAATTCGCATAAGGCACGATTGCAACGCGCACCCTTGGCTGGGTCGGATCCTGGTTGTTGCCCAGGAAACTGTCCACCGCATTGCTCGCGGCCGCCTTCAGATCCTTGATTTTCCGACCTTCCATGGACCCGGTCACATCGAGCATCATCGCCACTTCGATGGTCTTGTCCGAATAGAGCGCCGTTGTGGAAGCAGTGACGCGCTTCATGTCACCCATATCGAAAATCGGGAAATACAGGGCGACGTCGACATGGGCGTCCGCCCGGACCGTCTTGGTGCCCTTGTTGACAGTCAGCTTGTCGAGCACGATCTGGTCGGCCTGCAGGATGCCTGCCTGGCTGTTGGCGTCCAGAAAGGCCTGCACGGATTTGTCGGCATCGGCTTGCTTGATGGCGCCGGTCGTCAGGTCGCGCGCTGTCGACGTGACTGCGGCGTCGAGCGCGCCCTGCAGGCTCGATCTGGCATTGTGAAGTTGCGTTACGTTGACGGAGAAGCCGACAGCGAGCAACAAGACCGGGGCGCCAAGGCCGAACAAGATCGCGAAATTTCCACCACGATGTCTGGCGAAAACGCCGACCGCGTGAACAAGCCCCCCGTAATTCCGCATTGTGCAACCTCCACTCACCTCAGCCTCGTCGTCGTGGGAAGAACAGTGCGGAATTCCAGCCCGGTGACGCCCCCAAATGGCAAAAGACCAGCAGTTCGCTAACAACTCATTGTCTTGTTTGGTTTCGAGTTGCGTAGAGGTGAACGGCTGGTAAACAGAAGATACCTGCCGGGCGCGAAGCGGTCGGATCAAATACCCTGGGAGACTAGGCCAGCATCTGCGCGCTGACCGTCCTGTCGATGCCGTGATAGGGCGGGTTGAACAAATTGCCTTCCTGTTCGTAGGTCCACACCTTGAACAGGCTGAGCCGGTGCGGGCCGAAGCTATGCAGCAGCGGCACATCGGTGGCGTCGCGGCCGCGCGCGATGACGATGCGCCCGGCCCTCGGCGTGTTGTGGCGAGCATCGAACGTGTACCATTTGCCGTCGAGGAACACTTCCAGCCAGGCCGAGAAATCCATCGGCGCCGGATCGACCGGCACGCCGATATCACCGAGATAGCCGTTCACATAGCGCGCCGGAATGTTCATGCAGCGGCAGAGCGTGATCGCCAGATGGGCAAAGTCACGGCAGACGCCGACCCGCTCCTCATGCGCCTGCGCCGCGGTGCGGGTCGAGCGGGCATAGCCATAGCCGAAGGACAGCCGGTTGTGGACATAGTCGACGATCGCCTGCACGCGCGCCCAGCCGGGCGGGAGATGGCCGAAGAGCTGCCAAGCCAGGCCACTCAGATGATCTGTCTCGCAATAGCGGCTGCCCAGCAGATAGAAGAGCACCTCGTCGGGCAATTCCGCCACCGGCACTTCCCTGGCCAGCGTATTGACCTCGTCCGTCTCGCCGCTGTCCTCGACGACCGCGTCATACAGGATGCGAAAACCACCGGCTGGCGCCGTGAAGCGGCGGCAGGCATTGCCATGCAGATCGTGGTAGAGCTTGGTCGGCACAGAAGGCGAGGTCAGCACGCGCGTCTGCCGCTTGATGTCGGCCTGGCGGTCCTTGTGGATCTCGAGCAGCGAAATCACGGGGGTGGCGTCGGTGCATTCGATGGCGATTTCATAGCCGATCCGGATCAGCATCGCAGTCCCCCTTCGATCGTCGTGGAAAACAGTTTTGCTCAAACGCGAAAAGACCGGCTGTGGTTCCCTGGGCCGATCGAAAAGCTCGGCCCGTGTCTTCCCCTGCCGTGGCCGAGACGATAGGTTCGGGAACGCCACAAGCGCCCCCCGGACTCAAGGAAAATCATGTATTCAGGCAGAAAATTCGCGGCCTTCCTCTTCGATATGGACGGCACGCTCATCAATTCCATCGCCTCGGCGGAACGGGTGTGGAGCGATTGGGCACGCCGCCAGGGCCTCGACGTCGCCGCCTTCCTGCCGACGATCCATGGCGTACGGGCGATCGAGACCATCACCGGCCTGGCACTCCCGGGCGTCGACCCGGCGCACGAGGCTGATCTGCTGCTGAAGGCCGAGGCGGCCGATCTGGATGGCATTCTCCAGATCGCCGGCGCAGCCGCGTTTCTCAATTCGCTGCCCCCCGAACGCTGGGCGATTGTCACCTCCGCGCCGCGCGAACTGGCGCTGTTGCGCATGCAGGCTGCCGGCATCCCTGTCCCGACTGTCCTCGTCGCGGCGGAAGATGTCTCCCGCGGCAAGCCGGCGCCCGATTGCTTCCGGCTTGGCGCGGAACGGCTCGGCTTCGATGCGCGCGATTGCCTCGTATTCGAGGATGCTCCCGCTGGCATCACGGCAGCCGAGGCGGCGGGCGCGGCGGTCATGGTCATCAACGCTACGCACAAGCATCCATTGCCGACCCAACATACCGAGATCGCAGGCTACGACACGGTCGGCATCACCATCGACGAGCATGGCTGGATCGCGCTCGAGCCGCAGCGCAGCGCCGCCTAGGGCAGCATCTAGAAATCGCTGGTCAGGCCCTTTACCTCCCAGTCGCCATAGCGTCCGGGCTCCTTGCCGCCGCGGCCGCCGATTTCGCGAGGCGCAGAGGCTTCCTTTTCCAGATACTTAACGCGTCTTGCTTCGGCTTCCGCGAGCGCACGGCTGGCTGCCGGCGTCAGCGCCTTCGGCGAGACATCATTGCCAGGGTCGGCGTCGGTTTTACTGGTTTCGTCGTTCATGCGATATTTCCAGCGGATTGAAACAGGACCAGGCGTTTCCCATCATATAGCGATGAACTCACACGGATCGACCCCCTTTCACAGCCAGTTGGACAGGAGCAGACGATGAACACCATCCGCACCGCCATGCTTCTTGCCGCGATGACCGCGCTGTTCATGGGCGTCGGCTTTTTGATCGGTGGAACCGGCGGCATGATGATCGCGCTGCTGATCGCCGCCGGCACCAACCTGTTCAGCTACTGGAACGCCGACAAGATGGTGTTGTCGATGAACCGTGCCGTCGAGGTCGACGAGAAGAACGCGCCCGAATATTACGCCATCGTCCAGGCAATGGCCAAACGGGCCGGCCTGCCGATGCCGAAGACCTATCTGATCGACAACCCGCAGCCGAACGCCTTTGCCACCGGCCGCAATCCGCAGAATGCGGCGGTGGCTGCCTCCACCGGCCTGCTGCAGGCTTTGACGCATGAAGAAGTCGCCGCCGTGATGGCGCACGAGCTCGCCCATGTGCAGCATCGCGACACGCTGACCATGACGATCGTCGCCACCTTTGCCGGCGCCATCTCGATGCTCGGCAATTTCGCCTTCTTCCTCGGCGGCAATCGCGACAACAACCCGTTCGGCTTCGTCGGCGTGCTGGCGGCGATGATCGTGGCGCCCTTCGCCGCCATGATCGTGCAGATGGCGGTCAGCCGGACCCGCGAATACGAGGCCGACCGACGCGGTGCCGAAATCTGTGGACACCCGCTCTGGCTGGCAACGGCCCTTGACAAGATCGCTCGCGGCGCCGAACGCATCCGCAACCCGGATGCCGAGCGCAACCCGGCAACCGCGCATCTCTTCATCATCAATCCTCTTTCCGGCGAGCGCATGGACAGTCTGTTTTCCACCCACCCGAGCACCGACAACCGGATCGCCGCCTTGCAGGCGATGGCGCAGCAGATGCAAGGCAGCGAAACCCAGGCCGCTCCGCGCCGGGCTCCGGCGCCACGGCAGGCGGACGAACAGCGGCCATCCGGCCCGTGGGGCGAGGCAGCACGGCCCGAGCAGCCGGCGGAGCCCGCCACGCCGAAAACCAACCCGTGGGGGCGCAACCCGACCGGGCCCAAGGGCCGGTGGTCGTGAGCGTGGCGGACAGAGGACCTCGACGCACGGTTTCAGGTGATCCGGAACACAGGGACGGCGGCGACTTCGTTGCCGGCCTTGCCGCCCGCAAGGCGGCGGCGCGCCTGCTTGCCGCCGTCATCGATGCCAGGACGCCGCTCGACGGCCTGACCGATCACGAAAACGGCCACCCGCAATACAAGGCGCTCGACCTGCGCGATCGCGGCCTCGTGCGCGCCATTCTGGTCACCGCGCTGCGCTATCGCATGACCATATCAGGGCTGCTGGCGCGGCGCCTGGAGAAGCCGCTGCCGCCCAACGCCACCGCGCTGTCGCACATCTTGCATGTGGCGGCGGCCCAGATCCTGTTCCTCGACATTCCCGACAGTGCCGCCGTCGACATCGCGGTGACCCACGCCAAGTCCGATCCGCGCACGCAGCGTTTTTCCGGTCTCGTCAATGGCGTACTGCGCACGCTCGCACGCGCCAAGGAAACCGAACTGCCTGCCGCCCTTGCCGCCACCGACGAGGCGCCCAAATGGTTTTCCGACCGGCTGAAGGCCACCTATGGCCCAGACAAGGCAAGGCAGATCCTGGAAGCCCACCGCGTTGAGGCGCCGGTCGACTTCTCGGTCAAGGCCGATCCCGAGCTTTGGGCGGAAAAGCTCGGCGGCATCGTCCTGCCGACCGGCACGGTCCGGGTGGAGAATCTCGTTGGGGCCGTCACCGAACTGCCAGGCTTTGCCGAGGGCGCGTGGTGGGTCCAGGACGCCGCGGCCAGTCTGCCTGCACGACTGTTCGGCGATGTCAGGGGGCTTCGCGTCGCCGATCTCTGCGCCGCGCCCGGCGGCAAGACCGCGCAGCTGATCGTTGCCGGCGCGAAGGTCACCGCCGTCGACACGTCAAAAAACCGGCTCGTGCGGCTGACGCAGAATCTCGACCGCCTCGGCCTGTCGGCCGAAATCGTCCAAGCCGACCTGCTCAAATATGAGCCGGAAGAACTGTTCGACGCCGTTCTCCTCGACGCGCCTTGCTCGTCGACCGGAACGGTGCGGCGGCACCCCGACGTGCCGTGGACCAAGACGGCGGCCGATGTCGAAAAACTCGCCGACCTGCAACGCAAGCTGCTCGCCCGCGCCGTCACGCTGGTGAAACCTGGCGGCAGGATCGTCTTTTCCAACTGCTCGCTCGACCCGCTCGAAGGCGAAGACCTCCATCGCGCCTTCCTGGCCGGCACCGCGGACATAGCCGACGATCCGCTGCGGCAAGGCGAGATCGCCGGCATCGATCCATTCCTGACGCCGCAAGGCATGCTGCGCACCACGCCCGCCGATCTTGAGCTAGGCTCACCCGGTGTTTCCGGTCTCGACGGCTTCTTTGCCGCTCGCATGCGACGTGTGGCCTAGCGCCAAAGACGGGCTGAGATTCAGGTCAGGCCGTCTTAAAGCATGTCGTCGAGAGACCAGTGCTTGCCCCAGCGGGCGTCGATTTCGTCGTCGACGTTTTGGTAGCGGATATCGGTGGACAGCCGGATGTGTCCACTCAGGCTCTGGTTCGTTGTCGAGGCATGAATCATGTAGGGCGAGTGCAGAACGACATCGCCTGCTTCGAAATCAGCCACCAGCCAGCGCGTATCGAACCGTTCCGCCATGTCCGGAAGATCCTTCGACACCCAGCCACCCTCGGTCATGTTGCGGTTGTAGGCACTGATCCGCTCCTGAGCGTCCAGATCGGCATTGTCCCGGCTGAACTGGGCTTCCATGCCGACGCCAATCGCGTGCGAACCTTCGAGGTAGACGAGACCGCCCATGTCGACTGAAATATCGCCGATCGGAATCCAGGCCGTGACGACACGGCTGGTGCCGCCGCGAAGATAGACGAGATCGTAATGCGCCGGCGTCGCGACGGACGTGCCGGGCTGGGTGAAACGCATGATCTTGCGCTTGTGCAGGTAGGACAGCCCACCCAGGAATTCGTCCATGAAACGGCACAGGGACGGCTGCGCGCAAAACCCTTCATAGGCTGCCGAGCGAACCAGCGACATCAGGCGTCGGTCGGCGCCTTGGCGGTCAAATGTGCCGGCTGCCGCTATGCCAAGCCGGGGATCCGTGCCGGGCTCGAGCAGCCCGGTGTCGGCCATGAGCGAAAACACCCAGCCGCGAAAATCGACCACGTCTTTGCGCGGCAGCAAACCCTTGAGCCAGACATAACCCTGCCCGGCAAAGAGCTTGCGGATCGTCTCGACACCGACGGAGGGGTCGGTCGGGGAAAGATATCCCAACCGGTCTTGCGCCATCGACAAGAGCTTGCCATCGGCCACCAGATCGACAGCAGGAACGACGTCTTTCGGTTGCGCCTCGCCGACGCGACTTGACATTTCAATCACCCATGGCTTGTCATCTTGGCTTAATACTGCCCTAGAGCTTCGGATTCTGGCCATGGACAGAATGCAAGGCTGGACTTTTCGCTCATGCTTGATCGACATTTTGCGCTGTACAGATCTCCGCCGGCCGCCGCAGGCGGCCTGTCGGTAACCGGGATCGGCCGGCATCTTGTCACGCAGGCAATCACGACCCGCAAGCTGCCGGATTTCGCCGTCGTTCTCGTCGAGGAAGGGCGCGGCTGGCTTGAAACAAAAGCAGGCGGCAGGCAGGCGATCGAAGCGCCTTCCTTGTTTTGGCTGTTTCCAGGCAGGACACATTCCTACGGCCCAAACGAGGCCGGATGGATTGAGCGCTGGGCGCTCTTCGAAGGCGCTCTGACGCGTGATTTCACACGGCTGCGTCTCATTGCCGAAGCCGCTCCCATTGTTGCCCTGCAAGACCTCGGTGAAATACAGCGTCTGTTTGACAGGCTGCATGGCGAGCTCGCGCTGGACACCGTGCTAAGTCACGCGGAAGCGGCTGCCACGCTTCATGCCATCGTCGTGCGGGCCGCCCGGCAGGCCGCCGGTTGGAGCAACCGCAAACGCGATCCCGATTTTCCAGGCGCCGCCGATTTTCGGCGCATCGTGGACACGTTGCGCAATTGCGCAAGCGATCAGGTTGACCTGAGCGCTTTCGCCATGAAATTCGGCATGTCGCCGGCAACGCTGCGCCGCAGGTTTGCGCTGGCCACCGGCATGTCACCCAAGGCATTTCAGTTGCGCATCCGGCTCGACCTTGCCAAGCAAATGCTGGTCGCCTCCGAGTCGTCCGTTGAATCCGTGGCGGCCGCGGTCGGTATCCACGATGCGTTCTATTTTTCCCGCCTCTTTCGCGATCGCGAGAAGTGTTCGCCCAGCGAGTTCCGTCGCCGCCACCAGCGTAGTTGAATGCCGCGACGAGGCCAGGAGCGCCTGAAATGTGCCGACTTTTTTAGGGCTGATCCGGCGGCAACAGAGTGAACTCTTTCACTTCAGTGGAATTCGCCTTCGCATAAGTTCTTGAATCATATAAACTTGGTGCCGGGGTAGAGGACAATCAGGAGGGGTTTTGGCACTCGCTGCCGGCAGCACGACGCGTCTGTGGACGCTTGTCGCGAAGGAGTTCTGGCGCAAAACGCGCCGGCGCCTGCGCGCCGGGCCTGTCTATCGCTGGCGCTATTCCGGCCGCACGCCGGAACGTGTGCTGATCGCGCCGCCGGACCTGCGCCTCGCCGACCCGCAGATCGCACTCGAGATCTATTACGGCCGCTATCCCCTGTCGGGGCATCTGGTCGAGACCGGCGGCAAGTCGCCTTTCCAGATCAACGTGCCCAATCATGGCTGGCAGAAGACGCTGCACGGTTTTCGCTGGCTGCGCCATATGCGCGCCGCCGGCACCGAGCTTGCCGCCGCCAATGCCCGCGCCCTGGTGTCCGACTGGATCGCCATGCATGGCAGCCATATTTCCGGCATCGCCTGGGAGCCCGGCACGACGGCCAAGCGCATCATCGCCTGGCTGCAACACTCCTCCGTCGTGCTGCAGGGCGCTGAGTTCCCCTTCTACCGCGCCTTCCTGAAATCGCTCGCCGTCCAGATCCGCTACCTCCGGTCGATGGCGCGCGAAATGCCCGACGGCAAGGACCGGCTGCGTGCCCGCATCGCGCTCGCCTTCGCCGCTTTGTCCCTGCCGGCGCCGGCATCGGCGCTGCGCGGTGCGACCCGCAACCTTGCCGAGGAACTCGACCGCCAGATCCTCGCCGACGGCGGTCACATTTCGCGCAATCCGATGGTCGTCCTGGAAATCCTCGCCGACCTTCTGCCACTGCGCCAGACCTATGCCAACCAGGCCGAAACGCCGCCGCAGGCCCTGATCGGCGCCATCGACCGCATGCTGCCGGCGCTGCGCTTCTTCCGCCATCAGGACGGCAGCCTCGCCCGCTTCAACGGCATGGGCGCCACCATCCACGACCGCATCGCCACCATCTTGCGCCACGACGATACCGCCGGCGCGCCGTTGCTGCATGCGCCGCATTCCGGCTATGAGCGCCTGTCGATGGGCGGCACCACGGTCATTGCCGACACCGGCCTGCCGCCGCCGGTCGATGTGTCAAACGCCGCACACGCCAGCTGCCTCGCCTTCGAACTGTCGTCCGGGCGCCAGCACTACATCGTCAACGCCGGCATCGATACCTACGGCGCGGCCGAGTTCAGGCCGCTGGCGCGCGCCACCGCCGCGCACTCGACCGCCACCATCAACGACACCTCGTCGGCACGCTTCAGCCATTCGCTGCGCGTCAACGACTTGCTTGGCTCGCCGCTGATTGGCGGCCCGCAGCATGTGCAGTGCAAGCGCACCGACCAGAAGGGCGTTCAGGGGTTCATCGCCCGCCATGACGGCTATGTCCCGCGCTTCGGCTTCCTGCATGAACGCGAGCTGAAACTGTCGGCGAACGGCAATGTGCTGGCCGGCAGGGACCGTTTCCAGCGGCCCGGCAATGCGGCGATCCGCAACAACGGCCGCGACTTCGTCACTGTCCGCTTCCACGTCCACCCCGACATCAACCTTTTACAGGACGAGCATGATCGCCTGGTGCTGGCCGCCGATCAGGCCGACACCTGGGTGTTCACAGCAGCCGAAGTGGTGCCGGAGGTCGAGGAATCGATCTATTTCGCCGGCCTTGGCGGCCCGCGCCGCAGCCGCCAGATCGTGCTTGCCTTCAAGGCCTCGGAAGTCGCCGAAGTCCACTGGCAGCTGACGCGCACCAGCATCGCCGGTTATCCGGAAAACAACTGAGCTTACCTGACCGCTAGTTTGATTTCCGGGCATCCTGTGCTACGGGCGCGGGCATCCATCACACCAGCCGTGAAAGGCCGCCAGCCTATGGCCGTCGCCGCCAAGAACATTCCCGCACCAGATCTCGTTCCCGTGCGTCGCGCCCTGCTCTCCGTCTTCGACAAGACCGGCCTCATCGATTTCGCCACGGCGCTGGCAGCAGCCGGTGTCGAGCTGGTCTCGACCGGCGGCACGGCAAAGGCGATCGCTGAAGCGGGCCTGGCGGTGCGCGACGTCTCCGAGCTCACCGGTTTTCCCGAGATCATGGATGGCCGCGTCAAGACCTTGCACCCCAGCGTGCACGGCGCGCTGCTTGGCGTGCGCGACGACCCGGAGCATTCCGCGGCAATGCGCAAATACGGCATCGAGCCGATCGATCTCGTCGTCTCCAATCTCTATCCGTTCGAGGAAGTCCGCCGCTCCGGCGCCGACTACGCATCGATCGTCGAGAACATCGATATTGGCGGCCCGGCGATGATCCGCGCCTCGGCCAAGAACCACGCCTATGTCGCCATCGTCACCGATCCCGGCGACTACGCCTCGGTGCTGAATGCGCTGGAGATGAACATCGGCTCGCTGTCGCTGGATTTCCGCAAGAAGCTGGCGGCCAAAGCCTTTGCCCGCACCGCCACCTATGACGCGGCGATCTCCGGCTGGTTCGCTGAAGCGCTCGAGATCGAACATCCGACATGGCGCGCCTTTGGCGGCAGGCTGGTCGAGGTGATGCGCTACGGCGAGAACCCGCATCAGAGCGCCGGCTTCTACGTCAATGGCGACAAGCGGCCGGGCGTCGCCACGGCGCGCCAGCTGCAGGGCAAGCAGCTGTCCTACAACAACATCAACGACACCGACGCCGCCTTCGAACTGGTCGGCGAATTCGACCCGGAGCGCTCCGCCGCCGTCGCCATCATCAAGCACGCCAATCCGTGCGGCGTTGCCGAAGGCACCTCGCTGAAGGCGGCCTACGCCAAAGCGCTTGCCTGCGACCCGGTTTCGGCCTTCGGCGGCATCGTCGCCGTGAACCGCGTCCTCGACGCCGAGGCGGCGGAAGAGATCGTCAAGACCTTCACCGAAGTGATCATCGCACCCGGCGCGACCGGCGAGGCCGCGGCAATCGTTGCGGCAAAGAAGAACCTGCGCCTGCTGGTCACCGGCGGCCTGCCGGATCCGCGCACGCCTGGCACGACGGTCAAATCCGTCGCCGGGGGCCTGCTCATCCAGGGCCGGGACAATGCCGTGGTCGACGACCTCGAGCTGAAGGTGGTGACGAAGCGCGCGCCGACAGCGGCCGAAATGGCCGACCTCAAATTCGCCTTCCGCATCGCCAAGCACGTCAAGTCGAACGCCATCGTCTACGTCAAGGACGGCGCCACCGTCGGCATCGGCGCCGGCCAGATGAGCCGGGTCGATTCCTCACGCATCGCCGCGCGCAAGGCGCTCGACGCGGCCGAGGCCGCCGGCCTTGCCGAACCGCTGACCAAGGGCTCGGTCGTCGCCTCCGACGCCTTCTTCCCCTTCGCCGACGGACTGCTGGCCGCGATCGGGGCCGGCGCCACCGCCGTCATCCAGCCGGGCGGCTCGATGAACGACAAGGATGTCATCGCCGCCGCCGACGAGCACGGTATCGCCATGGTGTTCACGGGCGTGAGGCATTTCCGGCACTGAGCTTTACCCTCCCCCTTGTGGGGGTGAGAAGCGGTTCGCGCAGCGAACGAAAAGCCAATTGCTTGGCTTTTCGAGCTTCGAACGCCCTGAGCCTGCGAAGGGCTCGGGGCTGAATTCTGAATGACCAATCGCCAGGCCGGGTCCCCGCTGCTCCGCAGCGTCCCGGCGTTCGCCGGCCTTTCATCGTGCCACTGGCACGATGAATTCGCTAACGCGAACCGGCTGCTCACCCCCACAAGGGGGAGGGTAAGCTTCACTCCGACGGCCGATCCGCCGGATAGGGTGTCTTGATCAGGATCGCCATGCCGATCCCAAGGAACAGCACGATCACCGCCATACCGAGCCGCGCCGAGCCGCTGGCCAGGGTGACGGACGCGACCATGAACGGCGCCAGGAAACTGGTCGCCCGCCCTGCCAGCGCATAAATGCCGAAGTAACGGCCGGATTCGGCGGCGGTGACGCTGCGCGCCATGTAGGAACGCGACGACGCCTGCACCGGCCCGAAAGCCACGCCAATCAACAGGCCGAAGAAGATGTAGGCTTTTTCCGCCGCCGTACCGAACAGGCCGCCGCTGTCCGGTCCAGGCATCATCCAGAGGCCGAACAAAGTGTAGCCCGGTCCGGTCGAGACGATGCCCACCGTGGCGATGCTGAGCAGGACCAGCGAGATCATCACGATGGTTTTTGAGCCCAGCGCCGTGTCGAGACGGGCCGCGACCAGGCAGCCGAAGATGGCGACGACGTTGAGAATGATGCCGAAAATGCCGATCTCGGTGATCGACCAATGGAACATTGCCGCCGCAAAGGTGCCACCCAGCGCCAGCAGCGCATTGACGCCGTCCTGATAGATCATGCGGGCGACAAGGAAGCGGAAGATGCCACTGCGCCTGCGCACCTCGCCCAGCGTTACCTTCAGCTCCGCCAACCCCTCTCGCACCGCCGGGCCGATCGGCAGGCCCTTGATGGCATCGGGGGTGAAGAAGAACATCGGCAGGATGAACAGGAAGTACCAGCCGGCAGACAAAGGCCCGGTGGCGCGTGCGTCCTCGCCGAGCTTCGGATCCAGCGAGAAGAGCGGGTCGATGCCGATGATCGTTTTGCCGGTCTCCGGCGAACCGGCCATGCAGGCGACGACGAAGATCAGCGCAATCATGCCGCCGAGATAACCAAGACCCCAGGCCATGTTGGAAATCCGGCCGATCTCGCTCTTCGGCACCAGGCGCGGCATCATCGAATCGTTGAACACGGTCGAAAACTCTGCCGCGACCGACGCCAGCGAGAAGAACAGCACGACCAGGAAAAGGTTCGAACCGGGGGCGGCGAACCAAAGCAGGCAAAGGCTGGTGATCTTGACCGCGGCGAAGAACGCGATCCACGGCTTGCGCGGCCCGGTCTGGTCGGCGATCGAGCCGAGGATAGGCGACAGCACGGCGATGACTAGGCCCGCCGCGGCGATGCCGTAGCCCCAGGCCGCCTGGCCGGTTTCCGGATTGCTCGCCATGCGCGAGACGAAGTAGGGCCCGAAGATGAAGGTGGTGACGACCGTGAAGAACGGCTGCGCCGCCCAGTCGAACAGCATCCATCCCCAGATGCCGCGTCCAGACGCACGCTGCACTGCTACCTCGGTCATGTCGCCTCCGATCGCCTTCGTAACACTGGCTGCTGGCGCCATGTCTGCATGTTTTCCGATGGTCATGCAAACGGCTATGGCTTGGTTCCTCGCCCCCACGGGAGTGGGGGAGAGGTGGCTCGGCGAAGCCGAGACGGAGAGGGGGAGATGCGCCGTCCCATCTTTCAGGCTGATCCTCTAAGGGCCTCACCCTACGAAGCCCCCTCTCCGACCGCTTCGCGGCCACCTCTCCCCCGCTCTGGCGGGGGCGAGGAACCCAAGCTTCGAGACTACATCCCCGTCAGATCGCTCATCAGCCCGGACGCAACCGACAGCCGCGAGACGGTGATGTCGCCGCCCTCGGTCAGTGCCTGCAGCCGCTCGCGGATGCGTGCCACCCGTTCGCCGCCGGCTTCCAGCCAGGCCGCCACCGGATCGGCCGTCTTGGCGTGGCCGGTGAGTGCCGCCACCGCGATGCCGCGCCGTGCCGCGCCGATCGTGTCGGCGGCGCGCGAAAGCGCCAGCTGATCGTAATAGTCCGACGGCGTGATCGAGCGTGCCGCGTCCTCGACACGCGGGATGCGGAAGGCATCGCTGACGGCGAAGAACGCCTTGGCCGCGGCGACGATGTCGGCGCCGGCTGTGCGCGCCGTCAGCGCGATGTCGGGGATGAGTTCCGCCACCTCGCTCAGCGCCAGCTGTTCGGCCAGTCGTTCCGGCGCGCCGCTCTTGAATAGCCCGTGTCGCTTCTCCTCGATCCGCTCGCGCGAGAAGGCCGGCAGCAGCGAAACGAGCTTGGGCTCCAGCGCCTTGCGGGCTTCCTGCAGCTCAGTGATGCGCTGGCTGAGGGATGCTGTGCCGGCATCGTTCTTCAGATACCAGCCGCTGGTCACGTAGATCAGCCGGCTGACCATCTGATAGAGGTCGAGCTGCACCTGGCCGTCGATCTGGTTGTCGAGCGCGTCGATCTCGCGATAGAGCGCCGGCAGCGCAAAGCCGTCGCGCACCACCGCGAAGGTGCGCACGACGTCGGCGGCAGTGCGCCCCGTGGCTTCCTGCAGCCGGTTGACGAAGGACGGGCCGCCGCGATTGACCAGATCGTTGGCAACGACCCGCGTGATGATCTCGCGGCGCAGCCGGTGGCCATGGATCTCAGTGGCGTATTTCTTCGCCATCCGGTCTGGGAAATAGCCCATCAGATCGCGGTCGAAATGCGCGTCGTCAGGCACGTCGCTGGCGACGATGTCAGAAAACAGCACGATCTTGGCATAGGCGAGCAACACGCCGAGCTCGGCCCTGGTCAGCGGCTCGCCGCGCGCTTCGCGCTCGGCAAGTGCTGCCGGCGACGGCAGCGTCTCCACCGCACGGTCGAGCAGGCCGCGCCCCTCCAGCGCCGTCATGAACCGGCTTTGATGCGCGATGTCGGCGAGGCCGCGCTTGCGGGCGATCGAAAGCGCCAGTGTCTGCTGGTAGTTGTTGGACAGCACCAGCGAGCCGACCTCCTCGGTCATCTCCGCCAGCAGCTTGTTGCGTGCCGGGCGCGTCAACGATCCCTTGCGCATGGCGGACGCCAGCGCGATCTTGATGTTGACCTCGACGTCGGAGCAGTTGACACCGCCCGAATTGTCTATGGCGTCGGAGTTGCAACGGCCGCCATTCAGGCCGAACTCGATGCGCGCCCGCTGCGTGACGCCGAGATTGGCGCCCTCGCCGATGACCTTTGCCCGGACATCGAGCGCGGTGATGCGGATCGCATCGTTGGCGCGGTCGCCGACCTCGGCATTGGTTTCGGTGGACGCCCGCAAATACGTGCCGATGCCGCCGAACCAAAGAAGATCGACCGGCGCCTTGAGGATGGCGGTCATGATCTCGACCGGCGTGGCGGTGGTCTTGGCCAGGCCGATCGCCGCCGCAGCAGCCGCCGGCAGGGTGATCGACTTCTGGTTGCGCGAGACGATGATGCCGCCTTCCGACAGTTTCGTCTTGTCGTAGTCCTGCCAGCTCGACCTAGGCAGGGCGAACATGCGCTCGCGCTCGGCCATCGAAGCCGCCATGTCCGGATCGGGATCGATGAAGATGTCGCGATGGTCGAAGGCAGCGATCAGCCGGGTCTTCGGCGACAAAAGCATGCCGTTGCCGAACACGTCGCCCGACATGTCGCCGACACCGACGACGGTGAAGGACGAGGTCTGGATGTCGCGGTTGATCTCGCGGAAATGCCGCTTGACCGCCTCCCAGGCGCCCTTGGCGGTGATGCCCATCTTCTTATGGTCGTAACCGGCCGAACCGCCGCTGGCGAAGGCGTCGTCGAGCCAGAAGCCATGCTTCTCCGAGATCGCGTTGGCGGTGTCGGAGAAGGTCGCCGTGCCCTTGTCGGCGGCAACGACGAAATACGGATCGTCCGGGTCGCGGCGCACGACACCAGCCGGCGGGATGACACCGTCGAGGCCGATATTGTCGGTGATCGACAGCAGGCTGGAGACGAAGTTCTTGTAGGCCGACGTGCCGGCCTCGAAGATCGCATCGCGGCTGCCGCCCACCGGCAGGCGTTTCGGAAAGAAGCCGCCCTTGGCGCCGACCGGCACGATGACGGCATTCTTGACCTGCTGCGCCTTGACCAGGCCGAGCACCTCCGTGCGGTAGTCCTGGGCGCGGTCCGACCAGCGCAGGCCGCCGCGCGCCACCGGACCGAAGCGCAGATGCAGGCCTTCGACCTCGGACCCGTAGACGAAGATCTCCCGCCACGGCCGCGGCGCCGGCAATCCTTCGACCGCGTGCGAATCGAGCTTGATCGCCAGCGACTGGCCTTTTTCCTTCGTATCGGCAACGAAATGATTGGTGCGCAGCGAGGCTTCGATCAGGTTGAGGTACCGGCGGATGATGGTGTCGTCGTCGATATTCGGCACATCCTCCAGCGCGTCCTTGATCTTGGCCTTGAGGTGTTTTGCCGCCACCACACCTTCGGTCTCGGCTGTCGGGCCAAGCCGGGCGATGAACAGCGCATGCAGGCCGCGCGCGATATCGGGATAGCGATTGAGCACCGCGGCGATGAAGTCCTGGCTTTGCGGAATGCCGACCTGCTGCAGATAGCGGCCATAGGCGCGCAGGATGGTGATTTCGCCCGACCACAGCCCGGCGGTCTGGGCAAGGCCGTTATAGCCGTCATTGTCGACGTCGCCGCGCCACACGGACAGGAATGCGTCCTCGAACAGCGCACCACCATCGGCAAGGTCGATCGGCTTGCCGTAGCTGTTCTCCAGCTCCATGTCGTGGATGAAGACCTGGCCGACCTGGTCGTCGCCAACCTCGAAAGTCCGCTCGCTGATGACGCGGAAGCCGATGTTTTCCAGCACCGGTACGCGGCGAGACAGCGCCACGGGACTGCCATGGTGATAGATCTTCAGCGCCGCCTGGTGCGGCTTCTGCTCGGCATGGCGATAATAGTCGATGGCGATTGGATTGTCGGCGCTGATTTTGGCGATGCGCCTGGCATCGGCCAGCGCCACCGCCGCGCTGAACGAATCACGGTAACTTTCCGGCAACCGCGCGGCGATCGCCTTCAACGCCTGGTCGCCGCCACTGGCATCCGCCGCATCGGAAAGGGCGTCCTCCCAGGTGCGTACGATGTCGCGGATCGCCGCTTCGATCGTCGCTTGCTCGACCTTCGGCGTCTTGCCGCCGGAACGGCCGATGATGAAATGCACGCGCGCCAGCCCGCCTTCGGGGAAGGCCGGGTAGTAAGCCGACAGCCGGCCTTCGAACACGGTCTTCAGATAGAAGCCGATCTTCTCGCGCACGACACTGTCGTAACGGTCGCGCGGCACGAAGACGAGGATCGAAACGAAGCGGTCGAACTGGTCGGCGCGCACCAGCGCGCGTACCCGTGGACGCTCGACCAGGCCGAGAATGGCTGCGGCGTGCTTCCTCAGGATCGGCACCGGCACCTGGAACAGTTCGTCGCGCGGATAGCTTTCCAGCACGTTGATCAGCGCCTTGCCGGAGTGATCGTGCCGGTCGAAGCCGGACTTGGCGATGATGGTTTCGGCCTTGGACCTCAGATACGGGATCTTCATCACCGAGCGCGTGTAGGCAGTCGAGGTGAACAGGCCGACGATACGCAACTCGCCCGCAAGCGTACCCTTTGCGGTGTAGGTCTTGACGCCGATGTAATCGAGATAGATGCGGCGGTGCACGGAAGACTTGGCATTGGCCTTGGTGACGATCAGCGGCTCCGGCCCATGCAGGAAGGCGCGGATTTCGGGCGTCGTCGTCACCGCTTCGGTACCGCGCCTCAGCACCAGCACGTCGGGATCGGACAGGATGCCGAGACCGGGCTTGTCGGCACGCTCCAGCGTGCCGCTTTCCTCGCCGCCGGTGTATTTGAATTCGCGCATGCCGAGGAAGGTGAAATTGTCGTCGCGCAGCCACTCCAGGAAGGCGATCGCCTCGGCGACGCTCTTCTTGTCGAGCGGCACTGCCGAATAGCGGAACTCCGAGATCGCCTGATCGAGGCGGGCCAGCATCGGCTTCCAGTCGTGCACGGCGGCGTGAACCTGGCCGAGCATCTTGCGCAGCCGCTCGGTCAATCCGCTCGCCTGCTCGGCGGTCAGCCTCGGTATATGGACATGGATGACGCTCAGCCGATCGTGGCTGCCATCGTCCTTGGCGAAATTGCCGTCGCCGAGGATTTCGTCCACACCGCCTTTGCCGTGGCGCACCACGATGACCGGATGGGTGACCAGAGTCGGTTCGCCTGATGTCTCGGTGATCTCGCCGAGGATGGAATCAAACAGGAACGGCATGTTGTCGTTGACGACCGTAATGACCGTCACCGGGCGGCCGTCTCGCACAACGCCGGAATCGGCATCGACGGCGACGACGCACTCACCTTTTTTGTGAGCGGCAATCGCTTTGCCGGCGAGATCGGCGGCGCGTTCGAGGTCGGCCACCTCATAGGTGGCGATGTCTTCAGCCGGCGCGCGGGCGAGCAGATAGTCGGCAAGCCTAGTTGGCCTTTCCTCCGCTTTTGTCGCTGCCGTGGCTTTTTTCTTCGGCTTAGCTGCGGATTTCACGCTGGCCATGACGCACTTCCCTCCCGTCAATGCTTTTACGACTATGGTAGCAGATGACCGCTGTTTGGCGACAAAGGTTTGACGGCTTGCAAAGAAATATCGGAATTCGGCGATAAGGCGTCGCCCAACGAGGAGAAATGACCCATGACCGGCAAAATCACCGCGCTTGACCTTGGCCAGGCAGAGCTGAGCGAGGCGACAAAAGCCTATTTCGCCAAATGCGAGGAGAAGCTCGGCCTGGTTCCCAACGTGCTGCGCGCCTATGCCTTCGACGACAAGAAGCTGCGCGCCTTCACTGACATGTACAACGACCTGATGCTGGGTGATTCCGGCCTGTCGAAGCTGGAGCGCGAGATGATCGCGGTCGCGGTCTCCTCGATCAACCATTGCTACTATTGCCTGACCGCGCATGGCGCGGCGGTGCGCCAACTGTCCGGCGACCCGGCGCTCGGCGAGATGATGGTGATGAATTTTCGCGCCGCCGATCTTTCGCCCAAGCAGACCGCAATGCTCGAATTCGCCGTCAAGCTGACGCAAGTGCCGGCTGATATCGTCGAGGCCGATCGGGCCGCACTGCGCAAAGCCGGCTTCACCGACCGCGACATCTGGGACATCGCCTCGACCGCGGCCTTCTTCAACATGTCGAACCGGGTGGCCGCAGCAATCGACATGCGGCCGAACGACGAATACCACGCCATGGCGCGGTGAGGCTGGCGGCTGGTGCCAGGCCGGGCGTTATATTAGCAACTTCGCATTCTCGTTGCTTGTTTGCCGGTTTGGTCCGATGATCGGCAGGCGGCATGACCGCATGCCGGTTCGATGCCGCTCATCAAGGGAGGAGAACATGGCGAAGTTTCTCTACGTCTATCACGGCTCGGGCAAGATGCCGACCGAGGAGGCCGAACGGAAAGCGGCAATGGACGCCTGGAACGGCTGGTACGGCAAGCTCGGCTCGGCCGTGGTCGACGGCGGCAATCCGGTCGGCATGTCGAAGATGGTGCTGCCCGGCGGCAAGGTCGAGAACAATGGCGGCAGCAATCCGACCGCCGGCTACACGATCGTTGAAGCGAAAGACATCGACGATGCCGTAGCCAAGGCCAAGGATTGCCCGATCCTGATGGACCCAGCCTTCAGCGTCGAGATCGCGCCGATCATCGAGATGATGTGACGGGTTATGACCGAGCCGCGATCGCGGCCGCCGCGCCGGCCATGGTCGTGGCGCTGACGCGGTTGGCGATCTTCATGGCGCGCTTGCTCTTCAAAAGCTTGCGCGCCTGCGAGGCGGCCAGCACCCAGGCGAGATCGATGGCGACCAGCACCACGGCCATGGTCGCCGTCAGTTCGACCCAGCCGACGATGCTGACCGAAGCGAGGTCGATGATGGTCGGCAGCAGCGCTAGATAGAACATCATGATCTTGGGATTGCCGAGCGTCACCGCCATGCCGGCGAAGAACAGCTTTGCCGGAGAATCCTCGCGCGGCATCTCGCCCTCTTTTGCATCGACAGGAGCGATCCACATCTTCCAGGCAAGGTAAGCGAGGTAGGCAACGCCGACCCATTTCACGACGACGAAGGCGAAATGGAAGGTCTGTGCCACCACAGCCAGTCCGAACACCGCCAGCGACAGCCAGATGCCCTCCCCGATCCACATGGCGAGCAGGAACGGAAACACGTCGCGAAACCCTTTCGAGATCACGCGCGCCACGAGCGCCGCGATCGACGGACCGGGCGAACCGGCGGCAACGAAGAGGGCGGCGGCGAAGATCAGGAGCGATGTGAGGTGCATGGCCAGGGTCTCTGGTTGGGGCTCGATCAACCACAAATACTCGACAGCTGCGGCTCTGGCAAAGGCAACCCGATACGGGCCATTCGCGCTGACGTACCAAGGCTTGGGTTCCTCGCCCCCGCGAAGCGGTCGGAGAGGGGGCTGCGACGCTGGTGAGTTTGCTCCGAATTCTTGTGAACGCCGAGCCCTTCCCCCTCTCCGTCTCGGCTTCGCCGAGCCACCTCTCCCCCACTCCCGTGGGGGGCGAGGAACCCAAGGCTTGCGAACTCCCTTGCCCGTCCGGCATCTCGCGGCTAGAAAGGCCGCCGCGAAACAATTTTGAGCTTCACTTTGCCTACGTAACCGCCGGTCTCGTCAACTCCCCCGACACACTGCATGACGCCGCATTCGCGGTGTCTGTTTCCATTTTCATGTGTTCTTCTGGGCGGCGGTTCGAGACCGGTTTGGCACTGCTGAACCGCGTCGCGCGGCTTTGCCCGTGACACCTGATTTCCAAAAACCGCAGCCTTTCGCCACGCCGTGCCCGCATGGGCATCTCGACATCGCCGACCTGATGAACTTCCCGACGGGAAGGGCTTATCGGCATGTCTGGACTTCTGCGTATCCATTGGGCGATCGCGCCCAAGACCGCACCTCGACCGCTCATCAACTGCAATCGCTGCGGCACTGTGAAAGCCTATTGCAGCAGCGGGAAATTCCGCGTCAACGCCAACGGCAAACGCATTGACGTGTGGCTGATCTATCGCTGCATCGACTGCGACAATTCCTGGAATTTCGGCATTTTCGAGCGCCGCAACCGCCGCGACATCGAACCGGCGCTGCTGCAGGCGCTCGAAAGCAACGATCCGGCCCTCGCCCGACGCCATGCCTTCGATGTGGTCGCGCTGCGCAGCCGGATCGGGCGCGTCGAGGAATTTCCCGATGTCGCCGTTCACAAGCGCCGGCTCGGCGACGCCAGGGAAGCCGCGACCGTGTTGGACCTTGAGCTCGGCCTCGAAATGCCGACATCCCTGCGACTCGACCGTTTGCTCGCCGGCGAGCTCGGCATCTCGCGATCAAGGCTTCAGGCGTTGGAGGAGAAGCGATTGCTGGTCATCGGCCGAGACGGGTCCCTGCGCAAGCCGGCCCGCGCAGGAATGACGATCCGCATCGATCTGTCGGGCGAGGCCGATCGGCAGACCATCATCTCGGCTGCCGGCGGATGAACGAAAAAGGGGCGGAACACTGTTGCTCCGCCCCTCTCGGTTGTTGGAAAATAGAAAACTTACGCCGCGCCGACCGCCTTGGCCGACTTCTCGAAGCGCTTGCGCTCGTTCGGATCGAGATAGAGCTTGCGCAGACGGATCGTCTTCGGCGTCACCTCGACCAGCTCGTCGTCCTGGATCCAGGCCAAGGCCTTCTCCAGCGTCATGCGGATCGGCGGCGTCAGCTTCACCGCCTCATCCTTGCCGGCGGCGCGGATGTTGGTCAGCTTCTTGCCCTTGAGCACGTTCACTTCGAGATCGTTATCTCTTGAGTGGATGCCGATGATCATGCCCTGATAGACCTTGACGCCGGGATCGATGACCATCGGACCGCGGTCTTCCAGGTTCCACATGGCATAGGCCACCGCCTCGCCCTGCTCGTTGGAGATCAGAACGCCATTGGTGCGGCCGGGCAATTCGCCCTTGTAAGGCTCGTAGGCATGGAACAACCGGTTCATCACCGCGGTGCCGCGCGTGTCGGTCAACAGTTCGGACTGGTAGCCGATCAGGCCGCGCGTCGGCGCATGGAAGACGATGCGCTGGCGGTCGCCGCCGGACGGACGCAACTCCACCATCTCGGCCTTGCGCTCCGACATCTTCTGCACGACGATGCCGGCATGCTCCTCGTCGACGTCGATGACGACTTCCTCGATCGGCTCGAGCAGGTCGCCGTTTTCGGCCTTCTGCATGACGACGCGCGGACGCGACACGGCGATCTCGAAACCTTCGCGGCGCATCGTCTCGATCAGCACGGCCAGCTGCAATTCGCCGCGGCCGGAGACGAAGAACGAATCCCTGTCCGGCGATTCCTCGATCTTCAGCGCGACATTGCCTTCGGCCTCGCGCAGCAGGCGGTCGCGGATGACGCGGCTGGTCACCTTGTCGCCTTCGGTGCCGGCCAGCGGACTATCGTTGACCAGGAACGACATGGTCACGGTCGGCGGATCGATCGGCTGCGCATGCAGCGGCTCGCTCACCGCCGGATCGCAGAACGTGTCGGCGACGGTGCCCTTCGAGAGGCCGGCAATGGCGACGATGTCGCCCGCCTGGGCCTCTTCGATCGGCTGGCGCTCAAGGCCGCGGAAAGCGAGGATCTTGGAAATACGGCCGGTTTCGACCAGCGTGCCGTCATGGTGCAGCACCTTGACCGGCTGGTTGGACTTCAGCGTGCCTGACTCGATGCGGCCGGTGATGATGCGGCCGAGGAACGGATTGGCTTCCAGGATGGTGCCGATCATGCGGAACGGGCCGGGGTGCACGGTCGGCGCCGGCACATGCTTGATGACGAGGTCGAACAGCGGCGCCAGGCCCTGATCCTTCGGGCCTTCCGGATTTTCCGAAACCCAGCCGTCACGGCCTGAACCGTACAGAATCGGGAAGTCGAGCTGCTCGTCGGTGGCGTCGAGCGCTGCAAACAGGTCGAACACCTCGTTGACCACCTCGACATGGCGGGCGTCCGGACGGTCGATCTTGTTGATGACGACGATCGGCTTCAGGCCGACCTTGAGCGCCTTGCCGACGACGAATTTGGTCTGCGGCATCGGCCCTTCGGCGGCGTCGACCAGCACGATGGCCGAATCGACCATCGACAGGATGCGCTCGACCTCGCCGCCAAAATCGGCGTGGCCGGGGGTGTCGACGATGTTGATGCGGGTATCCTTCCAGTCGACCGAGGTCGCCTTGGCCAGGATGGTGATGCCGCGTTCCTTTTCGAGGTCGTTGGAATCCATGGCGCGCTCGGCGACGCGCTGATTGTCGCGAAAGGAGCCGGATTGCCGGAGCAATTGGTCGACAAGGGTGGTTTTTCCATGGTCGACGTGCGCGATGATCGCGATATTACGGATTTTCATGTTCTGGTCTCGGAAGCGTTGCAGGCAGCAGGCCAAAAGGCGCTGCCTCTTTCGGTTGCGCGGCTCATACAGGGTTTTTCGCAGTTGCGAAAGAGGAGGCGCGACACCAAATACTCATCAAATCTTAAGCATCTGCGTGTGAGATGATTTTGTTAACCAAGGCGGGAACCTTTCGGGGCCCGGGCAGTTCGAACGTCATGACCGATAAACTCAACCGATTCTGGCCGCTCATCGCGTCCGCAGCCTTCGCCGTCCTGCTGGCGGCCAACGCCGCGCAGTCGGCCGCGACGCTGCGCGAGGCGCGCGCCGTTGCGCAGTCCGACACGCAGACAGCCGAACAGACCTTTGCCGATGCACCTGATGGCGTCGACCCGATGGTGACCGGCCCGGTCAGCGCCGCCTTCAAACAGCGGCAGGTCAGCGCCAACTGCGACAGCGCCGTGTGGCCGAACATTCCGATGGTCTGCTACCCGGATTAAGTCGGCGCTTCACCCCCACCCCGTCTCGCCAGCTTCGCTTTGCGAAGCCGCCTCGCCGACCCTCCCCACAAGGGGGAGGGTGAAGGACCTCTAAGCCGACCGCACCGGGTCGAGCGTCACCTTGTAGAGCTCGTTGTCGTCGCGATCCATCAACCGCACGGTCATCTGCTCGCTGGCGCCGTTGATGTCGACCAGCCCGAAGAATTGCAGACCGGCCGATGGCGGCAGGTTCTGGCCTTGCTCGGCGCTCGGCGCCTTGATGAACTTCAGCTCCGGGCCGAACGTCATGTCGAAATCGTTGGGACCGAATGTGCCGGCGTGGATCGGGCCTGAGACGAATTCCCAGAACGGATTGAACTCCTGGAACTGCGCCTTGTCCGGGTTGTAGTAGTGCGCGGCCGTGTAATGCACGTCGGCGGTCAGCCAGACGGTGTTGCTGATACCGGCATTCTTGATGAAGCGCAGCAGGTCGGCGATCTCGAGCTCGCGTCCTTTCGGCAGGCCATTGTCGCCGTTGCTGACCGCTTCGGCGCCGACCTTCT
Source organism: Mesorhizobium loti (assembly GCA_014189435.1). Classification (NCBI taxonomy): domain Bacteria; kingdom Pseudomonadati; phylum Pseudomonadota; class Alphaproteobacteria; order Hyphomicrobiales; family Phyllobacteriaceae; genus Mesorhizobium; species Mesorhizobium loti. The sequence goes on along the minus strand of CP050293.1, from coordinate 6,584,924 downwards.
TGGTGCCATCGTCCCAGACGACGAGGCCGAGCGGCATGTCGGCGGCGATGATTTTCCAGGTCGCCTTCGAATTCGCCAGTTCGCGCTTCAACCATTTGGTCTGCTGTTCGCCCAGCATGCGCGATTGCGGCGTCATTTCATCCTGCATGTCCGGACCGTTGGGGCCGCGATAGGAGCGCATGTCGAGGAAGAACACGTCGAGCAGCGGCCCGTAGGCTATTCTGCGATAGACACGGCCCGGCTCCGACGGCTCGTAGCGGATCGTCGTCATTTCATGGAAGGCACGCGCCGCACGGGCAGCCAGCACGTGGATGGATTTCTCCGTGTAGCGACTGTCGGCGCTGAGGTCTTTCGAATCAGACCAGTTGTTGAGCACTTCGTGGTCGTCCCACTGGTAGAAGGTCGGGCAGATGGCGCTGAGGCCGAGCACGTTCCTGTCCATCATGTTGTATTTCCACTGGTCCCGGTATTCGTCCAGCGTCTCGGCGACCTTGCGCTTGCCGTCGATCAGCACGACGTTCTTCCACTTGCCGCCGCCGGGCAGGTCGACCTCGTCCTTCATGGCGCCATCGGCATAGATGGTATCGCCCGAATGCAGGAAGAAGTCGGGCGTGTGCTTGCCGATCGTGGCGTAGGTTTTCATGCCGGTCTCGTCGATGCCCCAGCCCTGGCCGGCGGTGTCGCCCGACCAGGCAAAGCGGATGTCGCGCTTCGAGGCCGGCGCCGTCCTGAAGCGCCCGGTGATCGGCTCGGAAACGGCATTGATGTCGGCGAGGTCGGCAGCCGTCATACGGTAGAAGATGTCCTGATCGGAAGCGAGGTCGGTGAGCAGCCGCTTGACCGTGTAATCGCTGGCCGGCGAGGTATCGAGCGGCGCCAGGCGTGTCGCATTGGCGAAATTCTCCGTCGACGACACCTCGAACATGACGCGCGACGGGCGGTCGGTGCGCGTCCACACCATGCCGCTGGTTGCATCGACATCGCCCGACTGGACGCCATGGGTGAAGGCCGGCCGCTGACTGGCGCGCGAATAGTAGGGCAGCGCCAGGCTCGAAACGCCGGCCAGGCCAACGGCGCTGGCGGAGGTGACGAAGGCGCGGCGGGTCATCGAGAGCTTGTTCACGGCTGTCTCCTGGATGGCTTGAACGGTGCCACCAAGGTCCAGCGTCAATGTTTCAGGGACATCTCGGAATGATGAAGTTTTGATAACAGTGGGCAGGTCGACGAACTGCCAATCTCCCCCGTGTGGGGGAGATTGGCAGCTTGGCCGATGGCGCCTCAGGCCGCCTGCGGCTCCGGCTCAAACGCCGGCTTGCTGGTGTTGATCAGCAGCGAGATACAGGCGGCGGCTATCGCCGTCATGCCGGCAATCAGGAAGGCCAGCTCATAATTGCCCTGCAGCTCACGCATGGTGCCGCCGAAGGCAGCCGCGGTGGCCGCACCGATCTGGTGGCCGGCGACGATCCAGCCGAACACGATCGGCCCGCTGCGATCGCCGAACGCCTCATTGGCAAGCCGCAGCGTCGGCGGCACGGTGGCGATCCAGTCGAGGCCGTAGAGCACGGCGAAGATGATCAGGCTGGTCGCCGAGAAGCCGGAATAGGGCAGATAGATCAACGACAGGCCACGGATGCCGTAATAGACGCCAAGCAGCTTGCGCGGGTCGTAGCGGTCGGTGAGCCAGCCCGACAATGTCGTGCCGATCAGGTCGAAAATGCCCATCATCGACAGCAGGCCGGCGGCCTGAACCTCGCCGATGCCCATGTCGCCACAGAAGGCGATCAGATGCGTGCCGACCAGCCCGTTGGTGGTGAAGCCGCAGACGAAGAAGGTGGCGAACAGGTACCAGAACACCCTTGTGCCGGCGGCGCGGCGCAGCGTGTTGAGCGTATGCGCGAGGAAATTGCCTTGCGACGCGGGCGATGTCGGCGGCACGTCGTCGGCCTCGGCGCCGTAGCGTACCATGCCTATCGAAGCAGGCCGCTCCGGCACCAGCAGCCAGACCAGCGGTATCAGGGCAGCAGTGGCGATCGCCACCGCAATGACGACCGGCTGCCACCCGCCCGACTGTGCCAACGCGGCGATCAGAGGCAGGAACACCAGCATGCCGGAAGCGCTGGAGGCCGACATCAATCCCATGACAAGGCCACGATTGGTCTTGAACCAGCGATTGACGATGGTGGCGCCGAGCACGCTGGCGACAGCGCCGGAACCAATGCCCGAGAACACGCCCCAGGTGATGAACAGATGCCAGGGCTTGGTCATCAGCAGGCTGAGCGCGGTAGAGCCCGACATCACCACCAGCGAGGCGAGCAGCGTGCGGCGCAGTCCGATGCGCTCCATCAGGGCTGCGGCAAATGGCCCCGTCAGGCCGTAAAGCAGAATGCCGACACCGGCGGCCAGCGAGATGATGTCGCGCCGCCAGCCGAAACTGTTCTCCAGCGGCAGCATCATGACGGCGGGAGCGGACCGCAGGCCGGCCGCGACCAGCAGGCAGAGGAAGATGACGCCAACCACGACGAAAGCGTAGCGCTGGCCAAATGGACGGGATTGAGCTATCATGTTACTGACCGGTACGTTGCAGGGTGGAGCATGTATACGTACCGATCGGTAACATTGTCAATCGAGTCACACGATGCCAACGGACAAAAATATTGATCTGACCATCAGCGACGGTCATGCGTCCGCGCCGCCGAAGGCCGCCAAGAAGATCCTCGATGTGGCCTATGATCTGTTCTACCGGCGCGGCATCAGGGCGATCGGCGTCGACGAGATCGTCAAACGCGCCGGCGTCACCAAACCCAGCCTCTACCGCAGCTTTCCGTCCAAGGATGAACTGGCTGCCTCCTATCTCAGGCAATACGATCTTGAATACTGGGAACGTTTCGACGAGGCGGTCGCCGCTCATCCCGGCGACCCGCGCGCGCAGATCAAGGCGTTCCTGACCCGCATCGGCAAGCGCACGCAAGTGGCGGACTATCGCGGCTGCGGCATGACCAATGCGGCGGTCGAATATCCCGACCACAGCCATCCGGCCCGCGTGGTCAGCGAGGCCAACAAGCAGGAACTGCGCCGCCGGCTGCGCGCCATGGCGGTTGCGATGGGCGCGCAAGACCCTGACACGCTGGGCGACGGCCTGCTGCTGCTGATCGAAGGCGCCTATATCAGCGGCCAGCTGTTCGGGCTCGGCGGCCCGGCGCAGGCGGTCGCACGCAACGCCGATCTGCTGATTGAAGCCAGCTTGAAGAAATAGCGTTTGACGCTACGCTGCGCCGGCCTCCAACGGAGATGCCCGCGATGCGCAGCCTGCTGATTCCGCTCACCCTCGCCGGCTTCTGCCAGGCTGCACACGCCGACGGCATTGCAAGCGCCTACACCGATCTCGACTCGAAGAAGGACTGCGTGACCTACGCGCAGGCCGACGAAGGCGACGGCGACTGGGCCGAACTCGCCTGTTCGGGCTATCGCGGCTATCCCGTGCTGATCGCCTATGACGACGCGCGCGAATCGCTGTTCTACGGCTTTCCACCCGGCGGCGACATGACGACGGTGTGGGAGAGCTTTTCCGGTTTCAATTCGTCCGGAGCCAAGATCGAGTGGCGCATCGAGACCAAGGGCGACAGAGCGGTGCCCTTTGCCGTCATCCATCGCCGCTCGATCAGCAACCCGGACGACGAAAAAAGTCGACCGAAGTGCTGCTCGTCGCCAAGGTCGGCCAGATGGACGCGCGCGACGGCTGCACCGTCGGCCTGGTGCTGGCCACCGGCAATCCCGCCGCCAACGACCAGGCACGCAAGCTTGCCGACGACAAGGCGCGGACCTTCGCCTGCGGCAAGGACAGGCACACCGTCATCGGCAACGTGCCGGCTTTCGGCCGGGTCGATAACTGACCGGTCGGGCTACTTGCTCTTCTTGGCCCGCTCGATCGCGTCGACGATCATCTTCTTGGCATATTTGGAATCGTGCCAGCCTTCGATCTTGACCCATTTGCCGGGCTCGAGATCCTTGTAGTGCTCGAAGAAGTGCTGCACCTGCTGGCGGGTGATGTCGGGCAGCTGGGTGTATTCGGTGACGTTTTCGTAGCGCAGCGTCAGCTTCGGTGACGGCACGGCGATCACCTTCTCGTCCTGGCCGGCATTGTCTTCCATCACAAGCACGCCGATCGGCCTGACATTGATGACGCAGCCCGGCACCAGCGCGCGCGTGTTGCAGATCAGCACGTCGATCGGATCGCCGTCACCCGACAGCGTGTGCGGCACGAAGCCGTAATTGCCGGGGTAGCGCATCGAGGTGTGCAGGAAGCGGTCGACGAACAGCGTGCCGGCCTCCTTGTCCATCTCGTACTTGATCGGCTCGCCGCCGATCGGCACCTCGATGATGACGTTGATGTCGTCAGGCGGATTCTTTCCGATGGCTATGGCTTCGATGCGCATGGCTTTGTCCCTCTTTTGATGGGAGATCGATAGCGGGCGCTGCCGCGCGGCGCAATGCGGCGAATGGTGCTGGGTGCGATCGGAAGACGCGGGCGGCCGAAAAGCCGGTCTGTCATTCCCAGACGAAAGCGACCTTCTTCAGCGCCTTCTGCTCGAAGATCTCGACGCCCTCGGCGACATCGCGGCCGCCGGCGCCGGCGTAGAAGGCAAGCGCGTTCTGGTTGTCTTCCAGCGCCCAGACCACCATGCCTTTCAGCCCGTGATCGGCCAGACGCGCCCTGGCTGCCGCAAACAGCCGGCTGCCAAGCCCGATACCCTGATATTCCGGCCGCAGGTACAATTCATAGATTTCGCCTTGCTGGCGCAGTTCGCGGGCGCGATTCTTGCCGATCGTCGCATAGCCGGCGATCTTGCCGCCGATTTCGACCACCAGAACGGTGGCGGCGCGGCGAATCGCATTCGCCCACCAGTCGGCGCCGCGACGGTTGATCATAGATGTCAGCGTACGGTGCGGAATGATGCCGGAATAGGCGCCGCGCCAGGCCTCCAGATGCACCTCGGCGATGGCACCGGCATCGCGCGGGTCGGCCTTTCTTATGTCGATGGTCAGCGTATTCATGATTTGTTAACCATAAACCCGCATCGCCCGATTGCAAGAGTCCGGGCGACCCGCCGACCGCTTTCTCACAGGCGATCATGACACTGATGACATCAGGCAAAGCCTGCTTGAAAACGCGCTCAGCCGAGGCGGATGGCGTGGCTTTCGAGAACCGGAGCGGAGCGTACTTTTGTACGTGAGCACCGGAAGCGCAGAAAACCGCGTCAGGCGTCCGGCTGATTAGCGTTTGCAGGCGGGCTTTCAAATCTCGACGAGATGATCGTCCAGCTCGTTGGTGTCGCCCGCCGTGACCGGGAAATGCTCGGCCAGCACCGCGCCCACCTGCTCGATCGCCTTGACGAAGCCGTCGGCAAGCCGGTCGTCGCCGGCATGCGCGGTCAGATCGCGCACGACGCCATCCCAGACATGCTGGCCGACCTTGGCGTCGATGCCCGAGTCGGCGACCACTTCGGCATAGCGCTCAGTGATCGAGACGAAGACCAGCACACCGGTGCGCGCCGTCGTGCGGTGGACGTTGCGGGCGAGGAACTGCTTGATCGCGTTGGCGTGCGCCGCCTGGTAGCGCAGCCGCCTCGGCACCAGGTGGATGCGCAGGCCGGGCAGCGCCCACACCAAGGCCAGCACGCAGGCCAGCGCCAGGAGCTGGGCTAGGACGAAATGCGGCAGCCGGATCGACAGCCACCATGCCTCCAGCCCATAGCCGACCGCCAGACTGACGATCAGCATGCCGACCGTCGCCATGAAGGCGGCAGGGAAGAAATAGCCATCGCTGGCATGCGCCACGACGCAGTAGATCTCGCCGTCGGTTTTCGATTCGGCAGCGCGGATCGCCGTGGCGATGCGCTCGTGATCCTGCGGGCTGATTGGTCGTGTTGCCATGATCTTGTCTCACCAGCCTCCTGAAGAACCGCCACCACCGGATGAGCCGCCGCCGCCGGAAAACCCGCCGCCGCCGGAAAACCCGCCACCGCTGCTTGACCCCGAAGACCAACCGCCGCCGGAACTCCCCGGCGACCAGCCGCTGCCCGATGACGAACCCGATACCCAGGCGCCGCCCGGCCCGTGGCCGTAACGAAACGTCATGCCCAGCCATTTGTACACGCCCGGCGACAGCTTTGTGCCGAACATCGGCGGCAGGAACGCAATCGCCAGGCCGCCAAAGAACATCGTCCCCCACACGATCAGGAACACCGCGACGATGGGGGCGATGGAGGTACTGTCATCGGCGGGATTGCGCTTGCCCCGCGCTTCCAGTTCTTCCGGATTGCCTTCCAGCACCATGACCATGTCGTCGACGGCCTTGCTGATGCCGCCGGAGAAATCGCCGGCCCGGAACGCCGGCACCATGTCGTTTTCGATGATCAGCTTGGTGTGCAGATCGGTCAGCGTGCCTTCCAGCCCATAGCCGACCTCGATGCGCATCTTGCGGTCGTTCTTGGCGACAAGCAGGAGCACGCCATTGTTTTCGCCAGCCTGGCCGAGCTTCCAGAAGCGGAACAGCCGGTTGGCGTAGGGTTCGATCTCCTCGCCATCGAGGCTGGGGATCGTCGCGACGACGATCTGGTCTGAGCCTTTTGTCTCGAAATCGGCAAGCTTCTGCGTCAGCGCCGCCTTGGTCGCTGGATCGATGATGCCGGCATTGTCGACGACACGGCCGGTCAGTGCCGGCAGGTCGGCGGCAAAAACCGAGAAGCAGGAGAACAGCACGGCCACAGCCATCAGGACAAGCGAGGCGAAGCGGTCGGGTCTCGATAGGCTGATGGTGCGTATTGTCATGCCATTACCAGCTTCCCGACGAGCCGCCGCCGCCGGACGAACCGCCGCCGCCGGAAAAACCGCCACCGCCGCTTGACCCCGAAGACCAGCCGCCGCCGGAACTTCCCGATGACCAGCCGCCACTGGAGGATCGCCGGTGTGGCTCGAAGGTCATGCCAAGCCAGCGATAGCGGCCGGGACCAAGCTTCTGGCCGAATATCGGCGGCAGGACGGAGACCGCGATGCTGCCGAAGAAGATGATTGCCCAGATGCTGATGAAGACGCCGAAGAACAGGTCGTCGGGATCAAAGGGCGCCTGCTGGTTGCGCTCACCGCGCGCCTCCAGCTCCTCCGGATTGCCTTCCAGCACCATGACCATGTCGTCGACGGCCTTTTCTATGCCGCCGGAGAAATCGCCGGCGCGGAATGCCGGCACCATGTCGTTTTCGATGATCAGCTTGGTGTGCAGGTCGGTCAGCGTGCCCTCAAGGCCATAACCGACCTCGATGCGCATCTTGCGGTCGTTCGGGGCCACCAGCAGCAGGACGCCGTTGTTTTCCTTGGCCTGGCCGAGTTTCCAGAAGCGGAACAGCCGGTTTGCGTAGGGCTCGATCTCCTCGCCATCGAGGCTGGGGATCGTCGCGACGACGATCTGGTCTGAGCCTTTTGTCTCGAAGTCGGCAAGCTTCTGCGTCAGCGCCGCCTTGGTCGCGGCATCGATAATGCCGGCATTGTCGACGACACGGCCGGTCAAAGCGGGGAGATCGGCGGCGAGAGCGGTGAAGGGGAGGAAGAAGAGGCTGGCGAGAAGGCCAAGAAAGGAAAGGTAGGTGTTCCGTAGCGCCCCCCTCTGTCCTGCCGGACATCTCCCCCTCAAGGGGGGAGATCGGACGTCACACCGGCCTTCGCCAATCACCGACGCAGAAGGATGAGCGATGCGCTCGAAACTGCCGATCTCCCCCCTTGAGGGGGAGATGTCCGGCAGGACAGAGGGGGGTGTTTGCACGCCAGCAATCCGTCATTTCGCGGGATTTATTCCGATGACAGTCGCCGTTCACCCGCCCTGCTTGGTGCCGAAATCGACCTTCGGCGGCTGCATCTTGTCTTCATCGACGGTGAAATTGGCGTAGGGCTCGTTGCTGCGGAACCAGAAGGTCGCCCACAGCACCGACGGGAACGTCTTCAGCGTCAGATTGTAGTCCCTGACCGCCTGGATGTAGTCGCGCCGCGCCACCGCGATGCGGTTCTCGGTGCCTTCGAGCTGCGCCTGCAGCGCCAGGAAATTCTGGTTGGCCTTGAGATCGGGATAGGCCTCCGACACCGCGATCAGCCGCGACAGCGCGCTGGTCAACCCTGCCTGGGCATCCTGAAACTTCTTGAGGGCTTCGGGATCCTTTAGCGTTTCCGGCGTCACCGTGATCTGCGTTGCCTTGGCGCGGGCTTCGACCACCGCGTCGAGCGTGTCCTTTTCGTGCGAGGCATAGCCCTTGACCGTCTCGACCAGGTTGGGGATGAGGTCGGCGCGGCGCTGATACTGGTTCAGCACTTCGCTCCATGCCGCCTTGGCGTTTTCTTCCGCCGTCGGGATGGTGTTGTAGCCGCAGCCGGCCAGCAGCGGCAGCACGATCGCCATCATCAGGAAGGCGGGCAGCGTGCGGAACATGGACGGTGAGGCAAGGCGCTGGGCAAACATGATGGGGTCCCTCGGTAGAAGTTGCATGGCAAGCATTACCACAATCAGCGCGCAAGAAAACCGCCCGACCGGAAGCCGTTTGGCTGGCACGCCCGATGCCGTTGCAAGGCCCTGTGATTGGCTGTGCGAACGCGATAAGGTCCGATCGAAACGGGACATCATCATGGCGGAACGCCAGGACAGCGAGAAGGAATCGCGCCGTATCCTCGAGCGCGTTGCGCGCGAGACGGATCCGGCCGGCAACTCGTTTGTGGCGCGGGCCACGAAAGGCCTGCACGATCACGTCACCGCGGCCGATGCCGATCGTGCCGATCCGATCGAAATCTGGGGCACCCGCATTGGCCGGACACTCGGCCTGCTGCTGGCGCTGGGCCTGATGGTCTGGCTCGTGCTTTACGTCATCCGGGGCAGTTAGGAATCAAGCAACAATGAGCGCCGAACAAACCGACGCGCCGCGTGCGGTCATCGTCATTTCCAGCCATGTCGCGCGCGGCTCGGTCGGCAACCGTGCCGCAGTCTTCGCACTCGAGACGCTGGGCTTCCCGGTCTGGGCGGTGCCGACGGTCATCCTGCCCTGGCATCCCGGCCATGGGCGCGCGACGCGCATCGTGCCGCCGCTCGACCAGTTCAAAGCGCTGATGGCCGATCTCGAGCGCGCGCCATGGCTGGGTGAGGTCGGCGCCGTACTTTCGGGCTATCTCGGCGAAGCCGGCCAGGCCGAGGCCGTCGCCTCGCTGGTCGCCACGGTGAAGGCAAGGACGCCTGGCGCCATCTATATCTGTGATCCGGTGATGGGTGATTCGGGCGGCCTCTATGTGCCGGAACCGACCGCCATCGCCATGTGCGACCGGCTGATGCCGATCGCCGATATCGCCACCCCCAACCGCTATGAGCTGGAATGGATGGCCGGCGCTCCCTTGCCCGACCTGAAATCGGTGATCGCGGCCGCACTCCATGCCGGGCCATCGACCATGCTGGTCACCTCGGCGCCGTCGATGATGACGGGCGGCACGGGCAACCTGCTGCTCGACGGCAGCCAGGCGCTGCTTGCCGAGCACCGCCTGATCGACAAGCCGCCGAATGGGCTGGGCGATCTGACGGCGGCCGTCTACCTGGCACGTATCCTGTCAGGCCAGCCGGCAATCAAGGCGCTGCAATCGACGACTGCGGCGGTCTACGAGATCCTGGCGCGCACCGCCAAGCGCGGCGGCGACGAACTGCAGCTCGAAACCGATGCCCCGAGCCTGTCGCACCCGATGGCGATGGTTCAGCTGCGCCACCTCACGCATCCGGGGCGGGACCGCCGGGCGTGACATCGGCCAAGATCGCGCTTGTCGGCGTCGACGGCTGCAAAGCCGGATGGATCGCCGTTCGATGCGACCCCGGCATGGCACCCTCCGTCGCTGTCTTTGCCAGCTTCACTGCCCTGCTTGCATCCCTCCCCGACGATGCGGTCATCGCTGTCGACATGCCGATCGGCCTGCCCGCGTTTTCGAGCAAAGGCGGGCGCGGCCCGGAGGCGCTGGTGCGGCCGTTGCTTGGTAACAGGCAATCCAGCGTCTTCTCGATCCCGTCTCGCGCCGCGCTCTATGCCGACACCAACGACTTCACCACCCTCGAAGCCTGGTATGCCGCGCATAGCAGGGCAAGCGAGGTGGCCAAGGCCACATCCGACCCGCCGCGCGGCGTTTCGATCCAGGCGTTCGGTATTTTTGCCAAGATCCGCGAGATCGACGCATTGCTGATCGCGCGACCCGATCTGCGCGGCCGTGTGTTCGAATCGCATCCGGAAGTCGCCTTCTGCCGGCTGAACGGCGACCAGGCCATGCAACTGCCGAAGAAGATCAAGGGCGGTATCAATCCGGCCGGCATGGCGGAACGCAAGGCGCTGCTCTGCCGGCATGGCTACGAGCAGGGCTTTCTCGACCAGCCGCCGCCACGTGGTGCCGCCGCCGATGATTTCCTCGACGCAGCCGCAATGATGCTGATCGCCGGTCGCATCGCCAGCGGTGAGGCACGACCGTTTCCCGACCCGCCGGGCCGCGACGCTTTTGGCATTCCCGTTGCCATCTGGGCGTAACGCTATCGGCTAAGGCTGCGCCTGATGCATGGCTTTTAGAGCCAGCCCCCATAATTCTGCATTGCTCGCGACGGGCTTTTACCGTTAGAGCCTCTTCTGACCGCAACGAGCTGCCGCCTCCAACCCGGAAAGGCTCCAGACGCCGCCCATGTCCCATCTCCCCGACCACCTTCTCGCCGGCTACCGCAATTTCATGAATGGCCGCTATCTCACCGAGAGCGGACGTTATCGCGACCTCGCCCGCGAAGGCCAGGCGCCGGAGACGATGATCGTCGCCTGCTGCGATTCCCGTTCGGCGCCCGAGGCGATCTTCGATGCCGGACCGGGCGAACTCTTCGTGCTGCGCAATGTCGGCAACCTTGTGCCGCCCTATGCGCCGGACGGCGAATTCCATTCGACCTCGGCGGCGCTCGAATTCGCCGTGCAGAGTCTCAAGGTCAAGAACATCGTCGTCATGGGCCATGGCCGCTGCGGCGGCATCCGCGCCGCGCTCGACACCAATTCCGCACCGCTGTCGCCGGGCGACTTCATCGGCAAGTGGATGAGCCTGATCGCGCCGGCGGCCGAAACCGTCTCCTCCAGCACCTTCATGACCGCGTCGGAGCGACAGACCGCGCTGGAGCGCATCTCGATCCGCTATTCCATCGCCAATCTGAGGACCTTTCCCTGCGTCTCGATCCTCGAGGGCAAGGGACGGCTGTCGCTGCACGGAGCCTGGTTCGATATTTCGACCGGTGAACTCTGGACGATGAACAAGGAGACCGGCGATTTCGAACGGCCGGAGCTGGGATGACACGGCGGCGCGCAAGGTGGTGAACATCAGGTCGATCGTTTTGACGGCGGCCGCACTGCTGATAGCGATAATTGCCGCCCGCGCCGATGACCGCGCCATCATCAGCCGCTGGTATTCGGCATTGCTGGTCGCCGACCGCACCGAGCTGTCCGACCTGCTCTCCGATGACGTCCGGATAACACTGGACGACCTCGGCATCGTGCAAAGCAAGCAGGAATTCATCGCTTCGATCGACGAATGGCAGGGCGCCGTCGCCGGGGCGGCGATCCGGCACCGGATCGAGAAGAGCGAAGGCGGCGTCACCACGGTGGTCGCCTGTTACGATTTCCCCAACAACGACATGCTGATGCAGGAAACCTTCGCGGTAACCGACAACCGCATCACCGCCAGTTCGCAAGCAGCGATCGCCGAGAACTGCGACGGCTTCTGAGGCGGATATCGGCCAACTGCGATATTGCGGGTCCGCCGGCCGCGCCCTACATCGGTAGCGACCCACCCTGCCTTCTCCAGCGAAAGACTGTCCATGCCTTCCACAAAAGCCGTCGACCTCGCCGCCCATCCGCTGACCGCGTGGCAAGGGCCGCTCGGCCTGCCCGATTTTGCCAGCATTGGCGACGGCGACTTCTCCCCGGTCTTCGACGCGGCGCTGAAGGCGCATGAGGCCGAGATCGAGGCGATCGCCGGCAACAAGGACACACCGACCATCGAGAACACGCTTGCCGCACTGGAACTCGGCGGCGAAGCACTCGACCGTGTCTCGTCGATCTTCTGGTGCCGCGCCGGCGCCTACACCAATGACACGATCCAGGCGCTGGAACGCGACATCTCGCCGAAAATGTCCAGGCATTTCTCGGCGATTTCGATGAATGAGAGGCTGTTTGCCCGCATCGACGATCTTTACCAGCGCCGTGAGAGTCTGAAGCTCGACGCCGAGACGCTGAGGGTGCTGGAAAAGACCTGGAAGGGTTTTGTCCGATCAGGCGCCAAGCTCGACGCCGAAGGCAAGAAGCGGCTGGCAAGGATCAGCGAGGAATTGTCTTCGCTCGGCACAAGTTTTGGCCAGAATGTGCTCGCCGACGAGAGCGACTGGGCGCTGTTCCTCGACGAGGCCGACCTTGCCGGCCTGCCGGATTTCCTGAAAAGCTCGATGGCCGAAGCCGCCGAGATACGCGGTCAGAAGGGCCGCTATGCCGTGACCCTGTCGCGCTCGATCTATGAGCCGTTCTCGACCTTCTCCGAACGCCGCGACCTGCGCGAGATCGCCTTCCGCGCCTTCACCATGCGTGGCCAGAATGGCGGCGCCACCGACAACACATCCGTGGTGCGCGACATGCTGCGCCTGCGCGCCGAAAAAGCAAAGCTGCTCGGCTACGCCTCCTTCGCCGCGCTGAAGCTCGACGACACCATGGCCAAGACGCCGAAGGCGGTGCATGCGCTGCTTGACCCGGTGTGGGAGAAAGCGCTGGAGAAGGCGGCCGCCGACCAGACCGACCTGCAGCGGCTGGCGACGGAAGCCGGCAGCAACGAAAAATTCGCCGCCTGGGACTGGCGCTTCTACCAGGAGAAACTGCGCGCGGAGAAATTCGCCTTCGACGAAGCCGAACTGAAACCCTATTTGCAGCTCGACCGCATCATCGACGCCTGCTTCGACGTGGCGACACGGTTGTTCGGCATCACCTTCGAGGAGAAGAAAGGCATCGCGGCCTGGCACCCCGACGCTCGCGTCTTCGTGGTGAAGAACGCTGACGGCAGCGAGCGCGGCCTGTTCCTCGCCGACTATTTCGCGCGGCCGTCAAAGCGCTCGGGCGCCTGGATGAGCGCGCTGCAGTCCGGCTATAGGCTCGGCCACGGCTCGAAACCGGTGATCTACAACATCATGAACTTCGCCAAGCCGCCGGTGGGCGAGCCGGCGCTGCTGTCGGTCGACGAGGCGAAGACGCTGTTCCACGAGTTTGGCCATGCTTTGCACGGCATGCTGACCGACGTCACCTGGCCGTCGGTCGCCGGCACCTCGGTCAGCCGCGATTTCGTCGAACTGCCCTCGCAGCTCTACGAGCATTGGCTGACCGTGCCGGCGGTGCTGGAAAAGCACGCTCTGCATGTGAAGACCGGCAAGCCGATGCCCAAGGCGCTGCTCGACAAGATGCTGGCCGCGCGCACGTTCGGCGCCGGCTTCGCCACGGTCGAATTCACCGCCTCGGCGCTGATCGACATGGCCTATCACGCCCGGCCGGATGCACCGGAAGCGCCGCTTCGTTTCGAAGCCGAAACGCTTGCGAAGCTTGACATGCCGAACACCATCGCCATGCGCCACCGCACCCCGCATTTCGGCCATGTCTTTTCCGGCGACGGCTATTCGGCCGGCTACTATTCCTACATGTGGTCGGAAGTGCTCGACGCCGATGCCTTCGCCGCCTTCGAGGAAACCGGCGACCCCTTCAACCCGGCGCTTGCCGAGCGGCTGCGCAAGAACATCTACGCCGCCGGCGGCTCGAAGGATCCGGAAGAGCTCTACACGGCTTTTCGGGGCAAAATGCCGTCGCCGGAAGCGATGATGGTGAAGCGGGGATTGGTGTGATTAGCCATCTCCCCCCTCGTGGGGGAGATGGCCGGCAGGCCAGAGGGGGGGCGCTGTCCCGCCAACGTCTCCGCGAGAAGATCAGCGATCTTCGTTCGATTTCTTGCCCGCAAGACTAGTGAGGTCGCGATCCTTCGCGCCCCCCTCTGCCCTGCCGGGCATCTCCCCCACAAGGGGGGAGATTGGCAGCTTCCAAGGATCAGCCACCCGCGGCCACACCGGCCGCGTCAGCTTCGTATAATTCGTCACCGCCGGATTGCTGGGATACGAACTTGGCGCCGAGACATAGATGATCTCGGCGGCGATCGGCTCGAAGCCGGCGTAGAAATGATTGGTCGACTTGATCAGCAGCATGTCCTTGGCCAGCGGATCGACGCCGATGTTGGAGAAGATATCCGGTTCGAAGGTCTGCGTGCGATTGGTGTTGAGGATGATGTCGACCTCGCTGCCTTCGAGGCGGACCAGCGCCGTCGGCCCGAGCGTCACCCGGCTTGGCCCGAAACTTTGCCAACCCTCCGCAACCGCCTTCAGCACGCGCACACGCGCGTCGATCGGCTCGCCTGCCTGCGGCCCGGCCTTGCCCCCGAAGCGCAGGTCGATAATGGCGCCCTCGCCCGCGGCCAGGCAGAAGGTGACGGCAATCGGATCCCAGATCGTCGCCACGGCGAATTTGTCCAGGCCACGCGCCAGCATCTGGCGCAGCACGAAGGTGCCGTCGCCGGGGACGCCGCCGCCGGGATTGTCCCAGATATCGGCGAGGACCACCGGCTTGCCCGGATTTTCGGCGTGCACGGCCAGCGCCCGGTCGATGCCGTCGGTGGCGCTCAGCATGGTCATCGCCGTCTTTTCGCGCAACGCATAAAGCTCCCGCCCCAGTCGTTCCGCCAGCGCGTCGCCCTTGGCCTTGTCATTGTCGGTGACCACCAGGATGCGCGTGCCCATTTCGGCCACATCGGCCGCCATGAAGCCGTGGATGACCGAGACCGACAGCACGCCGTCCTTGCCGTGCAACGCCTTGATACGGTCGACGAAGGAGCGCATCGGCTCGCGGCTGGTCGGCAGCACCTGGATCATGCGGCAATCGAAGGTCGAGATGACCGGCTTGATCTCGCCGCGCGCCGCGGCGAGGCCGAGTTCGACGACATGTTCGCCGCGTTCGTAGAAATCGGTGTGCGGAAATTCGAGGAAGTAGGCGAGGATATCAGAGGCCGCCACGCGCTTCGGTGTCAGATGGCTGTGCGGATCGAGTTCCACGGCGATCACCACCTCCGGCCCGACCATTGCGCGAACCCGCTCGAGCAGATCGCCTTCGCAATCGTCATAGCCTTGCGCCACCATGGCGCCATGCAGGCCGAGGATGACGGCATCCACCGGCAGTGCTGCTTTGAGCTGACCCAGAATCTCGTCGCGCAGCGCCTCATAGGTCTGCCGTTGCACCAGACCGCCCGGCTCGGCCCAGGTGGCGGTGCCCTCGATGACATCGAGGCCTTCGGCCACGGCACGCCGGCGCAGCGCGACCATCGGCGAGGAGCACAGCGTCGGCGTTTCCGGATGCTTGCCGGGGCCGGCATAGAAGGCCATCTCGAACGATGCCCGGTCGGTCGGCACCGGCGAGAAGGTGTTGGTTTCCGTCGCCAACGAGGCGGTGAAAATGCGCATGTCTGGAGTCCGCTTCGCTCAGTATCTGGCCGTTTCGGCAAGCCATTTAGACGAAATGCTCGGCCGTGGCGATTGCTGCACAAGCGACGATACGGCAGCGCGCGACATTGGAAGCCTCCCTATCCTTGTTGTTCTTGGCGGCGAATTGGCCGCTGTTATTTGACGGCTCCGAGCGCCAGGCCTCTGACGAGGTAGCGCTGCAGCCAAATGAACAGGATCGCCACCGGCAAGGTCGCCAGCAGCGTCGCCGCCATGACATGGTGCCATTCGATTGTGTAGCGGCCGGCGACCAGCGAGAACACCTGGATCGGCAGCGTGTAGCTTTCCTGGCTGCGCAGCATGGTGAGCGCGACGACGAATTCGTTCCAGGCGTTGATGAAGGTGAAGATCGCGGTCACCGCGATCGCCGGCAGGCAGAGCGGCAGGAACACCTTGCGCAAGGTCAGCCAGCGACCGGCGCCTTCCATCCAGGCCGCCTCCTCGAGATCGCGCGGAATGGTGTCGAAATAGCTCTGCAGCATCCACACCGTGAAGGCGACGTTGAAGGCCATGTAGATGAAGCCCAGCGCCGTGGTGCTTTCGACCAAGCCCCAGGCGGCCATCAGCCGGAACAAGCCGAGCACCAGCACGATCGGCGAGATCATCTGCGAGATCAGCAGGAACTGGCGCAAGGCGCCGTAGCCGGCAAAGCGGAAGCGCGACATCGCATAGGCCGCCGGAACCGAGATCAGGATGGCGCCGACGGTGGCTATCACAGACACGTAGAGCGAATTGAGCAGCGCCTGGCCGAAGCCGGTCGCCACCCACATGTCGGAAAAATTCGACCAGCGGAATTCGCTCGGCCACCAGGTCGGCGACAGCACTTCCTGCCTCGGCTTGACCGCGGTCAGGAACATCACGGCGAAGGGAAAGAGCGTCACCACGATCAGTGGCGCCAGCAGCAGCCAGGCAATGACGGTGCGTTTGAGTTTACTTGTCATGCGCGCTGCTCCCGCATCGCCAGCCGCACATAGATCATGGTGAAGATGAGCAATATGGCGAACATCACCAGCGACACCGCGGAGGCTTCGCCGAGTTTGCCGATGCGGAAGGCCAGCTTGTAGAGGTGGGTGACCAGGATATCGGTCGAGTTGGCCGGCCCGCCTTGCGTCATCACCCAGATGATCGGGAAGGAATTGAAGACGTAGATGGTGTTGAGCACGATGGCGATGTTGATGAACGGTTTCAGGAGCGGAAAGGTGATTTCGCGGAACTGCTGCAGCGGTGTCGCCCCTTCGAGCGCCGCCGCCTCGTAGAGGTCGTCGGGAATTGACGACAGGCCGCCGAGGAAGATCGTCGTCGTGAACGGCACCGTCACCAGGATGCCGATCAGCACCTGCATCGGAAAGGCGGTCTCGGCGCTCGCCAGCCACTGGATGTTGTGGTCGATGAGGCCGAGACCGATCAGCGCCGAATTCAGCATGCCGCTTTCGCCGCTCAGCGCCCAGCGCCAGACCACCGCGGTCATGGTCAGCGACACCGCCCAGGGCAGCATGATGATGACGCGGGCAATGCCACGGCCATAGAAATCGGTGTTGAGGATCATCGCCACCGGGATCGACAACAGCAGCGCGCCGCCGACGACCATCACCGTCCACTGGCCGGTGCGCCAGAGCGCGGCCATGAAATCGGGATCGGCAGCGAGTGCCCCGAAATTGGCAAAGTCGTTGAAGTCGCGAAGCTGGCCGAAGCGGCTGACATCATGCGTCGAGATCTGGATCAGGTCCCAGACCGGCCAGAAGATGACGATTGCCGCCAGGAACAGGCTGGGCAAGGTCAGAAGATAGGGCAAGAAACGGTTTTGCATCGGCTGCCTGCGCCTCGGCGCGTGGATCAGAAGTTTCTATGCGAATTTCGGATCCACCGCACCAGGCGGGAAACCAGGGGGTGGCGCGCCCCGCCTGAGTCTGGGGCGCGCCACGGGCGCAGGGAGATTGCGCCCTATTTCTTGAGCACGGCCCCTATTTCTTCAGCACCGCGTTGGCCTTGGCCGCCGCGTCCTTCAGACCGGCCTCGGGGTCGCCGCCGAGATAGATCTTCTGCATGGCGTCCGAAGTGATCTGGGCGACCTCTTCCCAACCCGGAATGACCGGCGCGAAGCGGGCGTCGGGCAGCAGCGCGGTGAACGCCGCCAGATCGGCGTTGTTGACGTAGTAATCCATCTTGGCCTCTTCCTTGTTCACCGGCAGGAAGCCTTCGCCCTGCGTGAACTTGGCGCGCTGTTCCGTGGTGAACAGGAAATCGAGCAGCTTCCAGGCCTCGTCCTTGTTCTTGGAGTTCTTGAACATGATGATGGAATCGGTGACGCCATAGGTGCCGCGCGCGCCGGTCGGTCCGGCGGGAATGGCCGCCACGCCGTATTTCAGGTTCGGCGCCTCGTCCTTGATCTGGTTGGACAGGAACGGTGCGGTGATCATCATGCCGACCTTGCCCTGCTTGAACAGGTTCTGCACGTCCTCGCGGTTGTTGGAGGTGACGCCCGGCTCGGTGAGGCCTTCGTCGATCATCGACTTGTAGAGCTTGGCGGCTTCAAGCGCACCTGGTGTGCCAAGGCCGGAGGTGCCGTCCTTGTTGAGGATTTCGGTGCCCTGGGACCACATCGCATAGTAGTAGTAGACGTCGGTCTCGATCTCCTTGCCCTGCAGGCCGAAACCGAACGTGCCGGACCCCAGCGCCTTGATCTTGCGCGCATCTTCCTGCAGTTCGGTCCAGGTTGCCGGCGGCTTGGCGATGCCGGCCTTCTCGAACAGCTCCTTATTGTAGTACATGGCGCGCGCCGAGGCCGCGATCGGCAGGCCGTAGGTCTTGCCGTCCATGATCGAGGGCGACAGGAAGGTGTCGATGAAGCGGTCCTTGAAGTCGGGCTTGATGTAGCTGTCGAGCGGCTCGGCGACATCCTGCTGGACAAAGTCGATCAGCCAGCGCGTGCCGATGATCGACAGATCGGCATTGGTGCCGGCGGTGATGTCGGTGGTCAGCTTCTGCAGCAGCACATCCCACGGCACCACTTCGAACTTGACGGTGATCCCGGGATTGGCCGCCTCGAATTCCTTCTTGACGTCGGCGAAATAGGGAGCAGTCTTGGCGCTGTACTCGGCGACGGTGACGCGCACCTCGCCAGCATCCGCCTGCGCCGCAATTGCCAGCATGCTCATTCCGGCCATCAGGCCGACAGTCCATTTTGCAAGGCTCATTTGATCTCTCCCATTTTGATTTTGCGCCTGCGCGCCTCTTCGTGCCGGAGCAGAAGATTTATGTGACTTTCCTACATTATCGATGATTTGAAGGCTTGCAAGCAGATTTTTCTGTTGCTTAATTACATTTTCTGGCCTAGGCGTTGCACGATCTGTCAGTACTCCCGGAGGATGACGCAGGGTGGTTTCGCAAGCCGAGTTCAAAGGCAGGGCCAAGTTCGAAGGAAGGACCGAGTTCGAGGGCAAGACTGTCGTGGTGACGGGCGCTGGCGGCGGCCTCGGCACCGCCATCGTGGCGCTGATGGCGCAAAGGGGCGCCAGGGTCATCGGCTGCGACCAGTCGAGCGAGGCGTTGAAGAGCCAGCACCTTGCCTCTAGCCATGTCTTCGATCTTCTCGACAAGGCGTCGATCGCGACGGCGATCACCGCGATCCTCGACCGGGATGGCGTGCCCGACATTCTCGTCAACAATGCCGGCTGGACGCGCGCCGAGACGATTTCGGCGCTCAATCCCGACAGGATAGAGCAGGAACTCGACCTCAACCTGACCGGCGTGATGAACTTCGCCGATCCGCTGGTCAAGGCGATGGCCGGCCGAGGCTCCGGCAGCATCGTCTTCATCTCGTCGGTCAACGCCATCGCGCATTTCGGCAATCCCGCCTATGCCGCGGCCAAGGCCGGCATCAACGCCTATGCCAAGGCGATCGCCGTCGAGCTCGGCCGCAGCGGCCTGCGCGCCAATGTCGTCTGCCCCGGATCGATTCGCACCGCCGCCTGGGACCACCGCCTTGCCAAGGATCCCGAAATCCTCGGCAAACTGCAGCGGCTCTATCCGCTCGGCCGCATCGTCAACGCTTCGGAAGTGGCGGAAGCCGTCGCCTTCCTTGCGTCCGATCGCGCATCTGGAATAACAGGCGTGGTGATGCCCGTGGACGCGGGACTGACCGCCGGTTGCCTGCCATTCATCGACGACATTCTGGGAGCGTGAGCATGACCGACGTCGAGTTTCGCGACCTGTCGAAATCCTTCGGGCAGCACAAGATCCTCGAGAACATCAGCCTCGATATCAAGAGCGGCGAGTTCGTCGTCCTAGTCGGCCCGTCCGGCTGCGGCAAGTCGACCTTGCTGCGCATGCTGGCCGGGCTGGAAACGATCACCTCCGGCGACCTGTTGATCGGCGGCGTGCGCGCCAACGCGCTGCCGCCGCAGCAGCGCAACATTGCCATGGTGTTCCAGTCCTATGCGCTGTTTCCGCATCTGAAGGCAGCCGACAATATCGGCTTTGGCCCGAAGATACGCGGCGAGGCGCGCGAGGCGGTCGAGGCGAAGGTCAAGAAGGCCTCCGGCGTCCTCAATCTCTTCTCCTATCTCGACCGCTATCCCCGCCAACTGTCCGGCGGCCAGCGCCAGCGCGTCGCTATGGGCCGCGCCATCGTGCGCGAACCGTCGGTGTTCCTGTTCGACGAGCCCCTGTCCAACCTCGACGCGCAACTGCGCGTGCAGATGCGCGTCGAGATCAAGGCGCTGCACCAGC
This sequence comes from Mesorhizobium loti, assembly GCA_014189435.1. Taxonomy (NCBI): domain Bacteria; kingdom Pseudomonadati; phylum Pseudomonadota; class Alphaproteobacteria; order Hyphomicrobiales; family Phyllobacteriaceae; genus Mesorhizobium; species Mesorhizobium loti. The sequence goes on along the minus strand of CP050293.1, from coordinate 6,564,547 downwards.
GGCTGAAGTCGACGATCGTCTATGTCACCCACGACCAGATCGAAGCCATGACCATGGCCGACCGCATCGTCGTGATGGACCGCGGCAGGATCCAGCAGGTCGGGGCGCCGCTGGAACTCTATGACAGGCCGGCCAACAAGTTCGTCGCCTCCTTCCTCGGCTCGCCGTCGATGAGCTTTGTCTCGGGTTCTCTCAAGACGACAGCCGAGAAAACCTGGTTCGAGTCGGGCGGTGGCGGGCGGCTTGCGCTTGCCGGCAAACAGGTGCCGGCGGGCAGCGCGGTGGAGGCCGGCATACGGCCCGAGCATTTCGTCATCGGCGAGGCTGTCGACGCGATGGCGATCAAGGTGGATGTCGTTGAGCCGACCGGCTCGGAAACCCATGTCTATGGCGCCATCGGCACCGATACGGTGCGCGCCGTGTTCCGCGACAGGGTGCCGGTCAAGCCGGGCGACCTGCTGCCGGTGAGCGTCGCTCCCGGCAACATCCATCTGTTCGACAAGGCGACGGGCCTGCCTCTATGAAAATATCAGCATGAAGACGCCGGCCGACATCATCACGCGCCTGCAACTGATGTTGCAGGACGGAACGAAGTCGGATCGCAAGCTGGCCGGCTTCGTCCTGGCCGACCTCGACTTTGTCTCCAAGGCGGCCATTTCGGAAATTGCCGCGCGCGTCGGTGTCAGCGAACCGACGGTGACGCGATTCTGCCGCAACCTTGGTTGCGAGGGCCTGCGTGATTTCAAATTCTATCTGGCGCAGGCCATCGCCATCGGTGGCCAGTATCTGTCACCGGAGCCGTTGAGCCGCGATGCCCGCGAACAGCGCATCGCTTCCGCCATCACCGAAGCGGCGATATCGGCCATCCAGCGCGCCAGCGAGAACCTCGACATGACGACGCTGGTCGCCGTCGCCGCGCGCATCGCCGTCTCGGGCAATGTGCTGTGCATCGGTTCCGGTGGTATTTCCTCGATGATGGCGACCGAAATGCAGAACCGGCTGTTCAGGCTGGGCGTGTCGGTGCTGGCACAGATCGACGGGCAATTGCAGCGTATGTACGCCGCCGTCGCCACGCCCGATACCACGCTGATCGCCTTCTCTGTCTCGGGCTATGCGCGATCGGTCATCGATGCGGTCCAGGTCGCCCAGCAATATGGCGCCACGACAATCGCCATCACCCCGCCGGACTCCGCACTCGCCAAGGTCGCCGACACGGTCATCCATTTCCAATCGCTGGAAGACGGCAACATCTACAAGCCGACATCGTCGCGCTATGCGCTGCTGTCGATTGTCGACATGATCGTCACCTCGGTCGCCGAGACGCGCGGACCACGGGTTTTGGAAAATCTGCGCCGCATCAAGCAGAGCGTGAACACGTTGAAAGTCGACGATCCGCGTTTGCCGCTGGGCGATTGAACCCTCCACCTAAGTGCGTCAGGGGCCGAGCGCCTCGATGCCTTTCACCAACATCGCCGGATCGCCTGAAATGCGCACGGTCTTCAGCCGGGCGGTGCCGCCGGCGACAACCGAGACGGCGGACGGCGGCACGCCCAGTGCCTTGGCCAGCAATCGTTCAAGCGCCTGATTGGCGGCGCCGTTTTCCGGCACGGCGCGGACGCGCGCCTTCAGATGGCTTCGACCGTCCGCCGTCGTCTCGACACTTTCAAGCCTGTCCAGCGCAGCCTTCGGCGTTAGCCGGACAAACAGGTCGACACCACCATCGCGCAGGCGGAACGGCGCGCTCACGCAAGCACCGGACTCACAGGACGAGCGGCGCCACCGTGGTGAGTATGAACTGCCGCAGGAAGAACAGGATCAGAAGCAGGACGATCGGCGAGATGTCGATGCCACCAAGGTCCGGCATAAAGCGGCGGATCGGCCGCAACGCCGGCTCGGTCAGCCGATAGAGCATGTTGCCGATGGAACCGACGAACTGGTTCTTCGAGTTGACGACGTTGAAGGCGTAGAGCCACGAGAAGATCGCCGATGCGATGATGATCCACCAATAGAGGTCAAGCGCCATGACGATTGTCTGAATGAGGGCGAGCATGCCGGTCTCCAATTGTTGCCGACATGTAGCCATTGCGCGCCAAACCGGCAAGGGCCGCCTGCCATGGTGCGCCGGCACGGCGGCCAGGGACGGCGGATTTCGGCAAACCTCCGCCTTGACAGGAAACCGCAGCGCCCGATAAATGCGCCCATCCGCTGGACGGGGCTGTAGCTCAGCTGGGAGAGCGCGTCGTTCGCAATGACGAGGTCAGGAGTTCGATCCTCCTCAGCTCCACCAGCGGAATAGTCAATTCTCCTCTCTCCGCCGCCAAATGCACTGCACGACGCTCGTCCTGGCTCGCTCGCGGGCGATATTCGTTGTGCCAAGGCGCCTTCAAAGGCCGCGCGCACTACTGTGCGCCCATCTCGCGATATCTGGCAAAGCTGTTGTCAATTGGACTTATGGCGGAAGCTGCGCACGGATTGTTTCCGTTCTTTTTGGAAGCTGCCTCATTAGATTGACGTCACCAAATCAGTTTTTTCTGTGCGTTGTGACAAGGGCGTTTCGGCGGGGGCGACCGAAGACGCTATATGGATTTTGAGTCGAAATGAAAATCCGCCTGCGGAAGCAAAGACGTGTCAATTCGCGAGAATCTCGCTGCAAACCTTAGACGGCTCTGCAAGGACCATGCTTCCGTAAGCGCGGTATGCCGTGAGCTGCACATCAATCGCACGCAGTTCGAACGCTACCTGCAAGGGCAGACCGTTCCCAACAAGGCCACCGCCAAGCTGATATGCGACTACTTCCGTATCGACGAGGTCGAACTGTACCAGGATCCGAGCGCACCTGAGCCCACGATGCGTGGCCTGCCGCCGGTTTCCGAGAGCTTGTTCAACCAGATGATCCGCCCTCCCAGTCCTTCGATCGCGGGGGGCACCTATTTCACCTATTTTTCGATCCCGGGCCGCCTCGACCTCTTGATGCGCTCGGTGACCTTCGTGCGGCGCGAAGCCGAACTGGTCACCTTCCGAAGGGTCACCGGATGGTCGGAGCGCCAGGGATCGACCTGGGCGCGGGCGCGCGGCAATCACTATGGGGTGGCGATCTCGCGCCTGAACTGGATCTATTTCAGCGGCATCAATCGCCGCCAGACCGGCGAGCCGTCGCTGATCTCCGTGCAATGGGCGCCCATCTCCGAACCGGTGCTGATGGGCAAGGCCATGCTTCTGACGGAGGCCGGGCCAGCATTCGTGTCCGTCATCATGCGGCGCGACATTGCCAACATCCACCCAAGAGATGCCATCAGCATGGCGCATGTCATCAGGCTCGACGATCCGGGCGTCGACCAGCTGGTTGTCAGCCTCACCCGGGACGGGCTGGGCTAATCCGCTCGCGGCAGCTTACGCTAAATAAGAATAAGCCTATACCGAAAAAGCGTACGCCAACGATTGTCTACTCTGTATCTGAATAAAATCGATATTTTACACTTTAACGCCAGGAAAGATAATCCATCCGCCCGTCTTTGGCGCGTGGATTTACTACAATTTTAACAAACCATTAACTCTTCCGACCTTACCTTTCTTCACGCGGATCCCGTTTTTGGGGGGTCTTTCAACGGATCCCAATGGGGTCAGGAAAGGGATGAAAATGGCCAAGAAAGTGAACACAGCTCCGAAGCTGACGATTGCCGCCGGCACGCAGACCGTCTTCTTTTCGCAGGGCATGCACTACAACAAGCGCTGAAGTCGTTCTGCGCCGGCAAGCGATCTGCTTGTCGGCGCCTCGACTTCGCAGATGGCATTCAGCATCATGAAAATGCGCTCTTCAAAAACGCTTGTTTTCTACCCCGGACCGAACAAGGTCACGGCCTGCAACTTCCTGACCAGAAGCGTGTTTGAATGCAGCCCTGAGATGGTCGGTCTTCTCGCATCGTGGGACAAATGGGCGTCGACGGCCGATATCGCCCGCGCCCATGGATGGTCGAAGTCCGAGCTGAAGGCTGTCGTCCCCCAGTTGCTCGATTTTTCCGCCCTGGTGACCGCCGGATCGCCGCTCGCCGAGCAGGAGGAGCAGTTTTCCGGACAATGGAGCTGGGGCCTTCCGACCGCGCTGATGCATTTCTGCGTCCAGGACAGCGCATACATGACCATCGAGCAGGCGGAAGAACGGCAGATCGAACGCGCCGGCCATACGCCGCAGCCGGACCTAGTGCTGAAGAATTCAGCCGGCGCCATTCAGCTGCCGAACGCACTCGAAGACAACGACCTTCTCGCTTTGATGGCGCGGCGCCGCACCAACCGCACGGCGGCTCGGCCCACCATCACGGCCAAACAGCTTTCCGACTGCCTGTTCGCAGGGCTCGGCATCACCGGCGAGACCGCCAACTGCGTTGGCGCCCTGCCGCTTGGCATGACCCCTTCCGGCGGTGCGAGAAATCCTTATGAGGCCTATGTGGTCGCGCTCGGCGTCGATGGCCTCGAGCCCGGCGTCTATCACTACTGCGCCGCAGATCACGACCTTGGCAGGATCTCCGCAAACCATCTGCCCAAGATCTCCGAACTGGTAGGCGAGCAGGAGTGGGCTGATACCATGCCGTGCCTGATCCTCCTTTGCGCCAAGCTCGATCGCACGATGTGGAAATACGAGGACGCCAACGCCTATCGTGTCGTGCTGATCGAGGCCGGCCACATCGGCCAGAACATCATGCTGGCGGCGACCAATCATGGCCTGTCGGCATGCCCGACGGCAGCACTCAGTCATTTGGCGATCAAGCGTCTGCTCGGCCTCGATCGCCTCACCGACGCGCCCATCTATGCCTTGACCCTCTCGGCCCCGGAACCATGCCCATCCTCGATGGGTCAATCTATCAATTAGTCGGCTCAGTATATTGTGTAACGCGTTCCCTAGGTTCAAACAGAGACAGGAGCAGCACGTGCCAAATCAATCTCTACGCCAGTCGGAAATCGATAGCCTTCAATATATTTCGTCGATGACCAATGAGCTCGTGCAGATGGCCGAAGCAAGCCGTTTTCCCATGATCTCCTATCTGCTGGGCATGGCCTATGCAGAAGCCTTCGACGTGCTTCGCGGCGCACGGCCGGCCAGGCATGCGCAGCTCAGCGGCAACCCGCTGCACCCCAAGGCGCAGGCAAAAGACAATCGTGCTGCCCAGCCTCGGATAGCGTAGCGACATGCAATCGTCAGCCGCATGCGCGGTGGCCGGCTCGACCTCCCGGCCAAACCGCTGGGAGACGCTTTGCGCGTTGCAAAACCTGCTGCCGCTGCTGAGAAAAGCCGCCACGGATCTCAACCGCGCCGACATGGTCTACTGGTTCGAACAGGCCGACGCCGAGGTCGCCAACATCATCAGGGGCCGGCCCTCCGATGCGGGCGCCATCCCGGCCTTGATCGCATCCTGCCCGCAGAACCGGTATCCGGCCGCTCAAGCCTAGGCGGTCCAGAACACTGGGCCCGCTCTGACCATTTGTTTTCAAGCAGTTCCGGACGGGAAACGTCGCTCGCCTGGAATTGCCAAGGGGGACCTGCACATGAACATGATTGCCAACATCAGAAGCGTCGATGCCAGGGAAAGCATTTTCAGCCGGCTTGACGCCCTGATCGCCAGGCGACCGTCATCGGCCGACGCCGCGCGGGTCGAGGCCCGCCAACTCGTCTCGATGGCAATTGCCGATAGCTGCCAGGCCGACAGTCTCTGGGGCGCGGTGGACGCCTTCCACGCCCATTTCGACTTCATGATGCAGACCATCGAGATCAACGGCGCCGATGACCCAGGCCTCAAGATCTTGCGCACGAAATGCCGCTTCTATCTCGAAGAGGTCGAGGCTCTGTGCCTGTCGCTGGGCTATTGATCGACTGCAGTTCGCGCAAACGATAGCACCCGTCCGATCGGATCAAGACCTGCCTTAATTGCGCAGGTTGAAGACGAATGGCGCCGTGCGGCTTTGGCGCCCACCAAGCTCTGGCGGTGGTGCCGGCACGGTAGCTCCCTGGAGCACGGAAAGCGCCGCGCGGTCCAGGACGGCATTGCCGGAGGAGCGGGTCAGCCTGGCAGAGAGGACCCGACCGGACGAGTCGACCGTAAACGTTACATACGCACTGCCCTCGGCGCGTTGGGTCCTGGCCGCGCTCGGATAGCGCGTATGCCGATTGATCCACGAGCGCAGCCTTGAATCCCATTTACTGGAGTCGCCGGATCTCGACGCGGATTGTGCCGACTTCGGCGCGGCTGTCCTGGCCGAAGGTCTCGCATCGGCGCTGGCGGCGGCCACCGTCTTCGGCGGCGCCGCCTTCTCCTTCTTCGGCCGCGGCTTGGGCCTGTCGACAGGCTTTTTCGCCTTGGCCTCGACCGGTTTCTTGTCCTTGACCATTTCGACCGGTTTCGGCTGCGGCAAGGGGATGACGACCTCGGGCGCGACAGCCTCGACAATATCCGGGACAACCTCATCCGGCGGCGGCTGGTCGACCTGTTCAGCCAATTCGGTCCGGGTGGGTTCGGCCTCGTCGGGGGGAACGGCTTCCGGCTGTTCGGCAACCGGCTCCGCCTTCTCGACCGGCTCTTCGGGCGTCGGCTCGGGCGTCGGCGTCGGCTCGCTTTGATCTGGTGTAACCGCGTCCAGCGCGGCAATTTGCTCCTCCACCGCCGGCATCACCACCATCGGCGCCATCTCGATCACCTGGGCTGGCGGCGGGCCGCCATCTGCTTCGGTGACCATGGTGAAGTTCTGCACGGCATAGGCGACCGCGACATGGGCTCCAAGCACCAGCGCGGCCGCACCGGCCCACAAGCCAAGGTCGCGCCAGCCGAAGCGCGACAACTGGACCGAGGGCAAGGCGGCCGCTTGCATCATGGCGCCGCTGCACCAGTGGCGGCCGGCGCCGCCTCCAGGCCGACCAGCGCGATCTTCAGATAACCGGCGCCGCGCAGCAGGTTCATCGCCTCCATCAGGTCGCCATAGGCGACCGCCTTGTCGGCGCGCAGGAAGATGCGCGTCTGCTTGTCGCCCTTGGTCCTGGTGTCCAGCGTCGCGGCGAAAGCCGGGCGCGGCACGCTGTCATTGCCGATCGCAAGCGTCAGATCGTCCTTCAGCGTCAGGAACAGCGGCGTTTCGGGCCGCGGCGCCGGCGTTGCGGTCGAGCCCGGCAGGTCGACATTGACATCCACCGTCGCCAGCGGCGCCGCGACCATGAAGATGATCAGCAGCACCAGGATGACATCGATGAAGGGGGTGACGTTGATCTCGTGGCTTTCCTCGAGATCGTCGTCCATGGTCTGTCGGATTCTGCTTGCCATGGCGCTACTCCGCCGCCAGCGCCGTTGACGGCGCGACGGTGCGGAAGTCGAGGTCGCGGCTGACCAGCCTTTCGACGCCTGCCGAGGCATCGGCAAGGATCTGCCGGTAGCCAGCTATCGAGCGGGCAAAGACGTTGTAGATGACGACGGCCGGTATCGCCGCGACAAGGCCCATCGCGGTGGCCAACAGCGCTTCAGCGATGCCCGGCGCGACCACGGCGAGATTGGTGGTCTGCGCCTGCGAGATGCCGATGAATGCGTTCATGATGCCCCAGACGGTGCCGAACAGGCCGACAAAGGGCGCGGTCGAGCCGATCGTCGCCAGCACACCGGTGCCACGCGACATGCGCCGTGACGCCGCCGCCTCGATGCGCGACAGGCGCGACGTGACCCGCTCCTTGAGGCCGTCGCCGGAGACATGATCGAGCGCGCCGGCCGAAAGGGCGGTCTCCTCTTCCGCCGCCCGCACCAGCAGCGCGCCGGGGCCGCCGCTGCGGTCGAGGGCGCGGCTGGCCTGCTTCAACGTGGCGGCATCGCCGATTGCCCGCACGGCGCGCTGGATGCGCAGCTTACCGCCAAAAATCTCCAGCGATTTGGCCAGCCATATCGTCCATGTGACGAGCGAGGCAAAGGCCAGCCCGATCATCACCGCCTTGACGATGATATCGGCGGCCTTGAACATGCCCCATGGCGACAGATCATGCGGCAAGGTCAGCTCCATCGCCGTCGAAGTCCCCGCCTCGGCTGACGCTCTCGGCTGGCTGGCCGGCTGCGCAGGCGCCATCGTGGCCGGTGGGGCGACTGACGGTGCGGCGGGCGCCGGTGTGACGAGCACTGGCGCGGCGGGCGCAGCGATCGCGGGGGCGGCACCTGCTGGTTGCTCCTGGGCGGTCGCGCTACCGACCGACAGGATGACGGATGCGACCAACGCCGCCAACAAACCACTTCTCGACAACAGCTTCTTCCTTGTTCTCACAGCGGCCGGCCGCTTTCCGGTTCCCATCGCCGCATCAAATCTCATCACTGCACATAGCCGACAGGCTGGCCGGTGACGGGGTGCGCGAACACACCCATCTCGACGCCGAAAATGCCTTTCAGCACATCGCTGCGCATGATCTCGCCGGGCGTGCCGCGCGTCAGCAGCTTGCCGTCCTTGAGCGCGATCAGCTCGTCGCAGTAGCGAGCCGCCATGTTGGGATCGTGCAGCACGACGACGACGCAGAGGTCGCGTTTGCGGCTGAGATCCCTGACCAGCCCGAGCACCTCGACCTGATGGGCGATGTCGAGCGCCGAGATCGGCTCGTCGAGCAGCATGACGCCGGCGTTCTGCGCCACCAGCATGGCGAGCCAGGCGCGCTGGCGTTCGCCGCCAGACAATTCGTCCACCAGCCGGTCGGCAAATCCGTCCATGTCGGTCAGGGCCAGCGCCTCGTCGACATGCTGCCTGTCCTCCGCGCGGAAACGGCCAAGCGCGCCATGCCAGGGATAGCGCCCGAGCGTCGCCAGTTCGCGCACGGTGAGACCGGTCGCCGCCGGCGTCGTCTGCGGCAGATAGGCAAGCGCGCGGGCAAGTTCGCGGGCGCCCCATTGCGGCAGCGGGCGCCTGGCGAAGGTGATGGCGCCTGAGCTTGCCGGCTGCTGGCGCGCCATCAGCTTGATCAGCGTCGACTTGCCAGAACCATTGTGGCCGATCAGCCCGTAGACGCGTGAGCGCTGCAGTTCGAGCGAAACCGGACCGAGCAGCGTCCGCTCACCGACGGCGAAGCGCACCGCGTCGATATGGAAGGCAGTCTGGGCATCAATTCCAGCCACGGTCATGGCTTTTCTCCAGTGCGGCCGCCTGCATTTCCAGATTCCGGCTTTCGGCAAGCGATGCCCGGTTGACTATGAAACATGACCTTACTAGTCAACATTGAAGATGACTGCAACACTCAACAAATCGTCGCGACCGGCAATATCGGCGCGAAATTCGGAAAACGGGGTGCACCGAATGATCACTGGACGGGGACCACTTTGGCAGGACGGGGTTGCGCGCAAGCGCCTGCTGATCGCAACCGTGGCGCTGCCGGCCCTGCTTGGCTGCGGCCATGCAGCGGCCCAGGACACGGCGATAACGCTCGATCCGATCAACGTCCAGGAGCGTGTCGAGAGCGCCTTTGGACCGGTCAAGGGCTACGTCGCCACCAAGGGCTCCACCGGCACCAAGACCGACACGCCGCTGATCGAGACGCCGCAGTCCATATCAGTCATCACCAAGGACCAGATGGAAGCGCAGGCCGTCGACAGCCTGAACAGCGCGCTGCGCTACACGCCCGGCGCCACCGGCAATCTCTACGGCACCGACAATCGTGGCCTTGGCCTGCAGTTGCGTGGCATTTCGAACGCCAATGGCGTCTTCTACAAGGACGGGCTGCAGCTCAAGGAGAGCAATTTCACACTGTTCACCGCGCTCGATTCCTATGGCGCGGAACGTTACGAGGTGCTGCGCGGACCTGCGTCGGTGCTTTACGGCCAGGCCAGCCCCGGCGGTATCATCAACTATGTCAGCAAACGCCCGACCGAGGAGAACCTGCGGGAGGTCGAATTCGGTGGCGGCAGCTTCAACCGGTATGAAGGGAAGTTCGATTTCAGCGGCGCCGTCAATGCCGACAAGTCGCTGCTGTTTCGTCTCACAGGTGCTGCGCATATGGGTGATACGCAGACCGACTTCGTCAAGGACGACCGCATCTTCATCGCCCCGGCGATCACCTGGCAGCCTGACGCCGACACCAGCCTGACCATCCTGGCCAACTACCAGCGCGACCGCTCTGGATGGGCGATGCAGTATCTGCCGGCGCAAGGCACGGTGACGCCGGCAAGGAACGGCCAGACATTGCCCAACAGCCGGTTTGTCGGCGAACCGGGTTTTGACTCCTACAACAACGACCAGGCGTCGATCGGCTACGAGTTCGAACACCGTTTCAACGAGACCTGGCAGGTTCGCCAGCACGCCCGCTACGTCTATCTCACCCACACCGAGGAAGGCGTCTTCGGTGGCGGACTGGTGAATGACGCGGCTAACCCTGGCGACTTGGACTACGGAGCCTATTCCCGTTATGCCGACGCCGGCGGCACCAAACTCAGCGGCGTGACCATCGACAACCAGGCGCAGGCCGATTTCGACACCGGACCGCTCGCCCACACGCTGCTGATGGGTCTCGACTACAAGCGCTACACCTACCGCGACTATGCCTCGGAGGGGACGGTCGATCCGATCGACATCTTCAACCCGGTCTATGGCAGCCCGGTGACCGGTCTGACGCCCTACACCGATACCGACACCACCCAGCAGCAGGTCGGCCTCTATGCGCAGGACCAGGTCAAGCTGGGCAACTGGCGGCTGACGCTGGGTGGCCGCCAGGATTGGTCGGATTCGAAGGTCTACGACAATCTGGCCGGCGATTTCCTGGCCCCGCAGAAGGACAACGCCTTCACCAGCCGCGCCGGCCTGGTCTATCTCGCCGACAACGGCCTGGCGCCTTATGTCAGCTACTCCGAATCGTTCCAGCCGGTGGCCGGAGCCGACAGCGACGGCAATTTGTTCGTGCCCGAGACCGGCAGGCAGTACGAGATCGGGCTGAAATACCAGCCCGTCGGCTGGAACTCCTTCGTCACCGTCTCGGCCTTTGACCTGACCCGGCAGAATGTCGTGCGCTACGGCAATGAGGGCCGGCCCGACGACATGTTCCAGACCGGCGAGATCCGCTCGCGCGGCATCGAGCTCGAAGCCGTCGCCAGCCTCGATTCCGGCCTCGACCTGAGAGCGGCCTACACCTATCTCGACACCAGGATCACCAAGGCGACCTCTGTTGTTGATGATAATGGGAGTTCGGTCAGCAATGAGGGCAACACGCCCTTCGGCGTGCCGAAGCATTCCGCGTCGCTGTGGGCGAATTACACCATCGGCGGCGGCCGCCTGGAGGGGCTAGGCCTCGGCGCCGGCGTCCGCTACGTCGGCTCGACCTTCGGCGACGACGACAACAGCTTCAAGGTGCCGTCCGTCGTGCTTGCCGATGCGGCGATGCATTACACCTGGCAGAACGCCACGCTCAGCCTCAATGTCAGCAATCTGTTCGACAAGCGCTACGTCGCCTCCTGCTTCTCCTCGGGCTTCGGCTGCTTCTATGGCGAAGGCCGCAGGATCAACGGCTCGGTGAAATACACATGGTGATGCAGACGTGACCGGCCGAGCCAGGATCGCGCCGCTGACACGGCGCCAATGTCTTGCCGGCCTGGCGGCAACGGGTCTCGCTTTGCCGGGCGGCATGGCACGCGCCGCTGCACCGGCCCGCATCGTCTGCCTGGAATGGACATCAGCCGAAATGGTGGTCTCGCTCGGCCTCTCGCCGCTCGCCGTCGGCGACATCAGGGGTTATGGCGACTGGGTGCAGGGTCCGGCGTTGCCGCAAGCCACCATCGATTTGGGGTCACGCAGCGAACCCAATCTCGAGTTGCTCCGGGATTTGCGGCCCGACCTGATCGTCGGCGCCTATGGCTATGGCCTCGACGAGAGCAGCTTCACCAGGCTGGCGCCGACCTTCAACGTGCCGTTCTACAGCGGCAAGGCCGCACCCTACCCGCAAGCGCAACAGGTGACGCTGCAGCTCGGCGACATGCTTGGCCGCAGGACGGAAGCAGAAAACCTTGTCGAGCGCATCGAAGCCTCGATCGCGCAAGCCCGCGCCACGCTGGAGCGGGCGGCGCAAGAACCGCTCTGCGTCGTCAGCATGTTCGACGACCGCCATGTCCGCATCTACGGCGCGGGCAGCCTGCTGCAGGATGTCGTCGACCGGCTCGGCCTCGTCAATGCCTGGACCGGCGCCACCAATGAATGGGGCTTTTCGACGGTCGGCATCGAGGAACTGGTCGCCGTCGGCGAGGCGCAACTGATCTCGCTCGACCCGATCCCGCCGCACATCAGGATCAGGATCGCCCGCAGTTCACTCTGGGCCAATCTGCCTTGCGTCCGGAACGGCCGGGTGCGGACCATCCCGCCGGTCTGGCCGTTCGGCGGTCTTGCCGCCGCCGGGCGTTTCGCCGAATTCATGGCAGCGGCATGATCTCCCAGGCAATGCCCCTGCCGCGACAGCGCAACGGCATCGGCGCGCTTGTCCTGCTGGTGGCCGCGCCGGCGGCCCTGGCGCTGGCGCTGACCGTCTTCGATCTAATCCACCTTCTGCCGACAGACCTGTGGTGGCGGGCGCTCAACGCTCCCGACGCGTCCGACCCGGCACAGTTGCTGTATCGTTATGCCTTCCTGCCGCGCGTCGCCGTCAGTGTGCTGGCCGGCGCGGCACTTGGTCTCTCCGGCGTCATCATGCAGCATGTGCTGCGCAATCCGCTGGCCGAGCCAACCACCATCGGCACCAATGCCGGAGCCAGCCTCGCTCTGGCAGCCGCCACCCTTTACGCACCATGGCTGCTGGAAGGCGGCCGCGAAGGCGTGGCGCTGGCCGGCGGCGCGCTCGCCACATCGGCCGTCTTCGCATTGGCGCGCGGGCGCAGCTTCTCGCCGGTGTCGATCATCATCGCCGGCCTCGTCGTCAGCCTGACCTTCGGCTCGGCCGGTGCGCTGCTGATGGCGCTCAACCGCGAATACACCGAGGAACTGTTCATCTGGCAGAACGGCTCGCTGGTGCAGAATGGCGACGCCGCCGTCGTTGCTCTGGCGCCATGGCTGCTGGCCGGCATCTGCGCTGCGTTCCTACTCTGGCGACCGCTGCGCCTGCTCGACCTCAGCGACGACGGCGCCGCATCGCTCGGCGCCCGGCCAGCCATCGGCCGGCTTGCCGGCATGGCGGTTGCCGTCGCCCTCAGCGCGCTGGTCGTTGCCGAAGTCGGCGTCATCGGCTTCGTGGCGCTCGCCGCCCCGGCGCTGGCGCGGCTGGCCGGCGCGCGCATGGTTGACCACCGCATGGTCTGGTCGCCGCTGGTCGGCGCCGCGCTGCTCTGGCTCACCGACCGGCTGGTGCAGCATCTGCCGTTCGCCGGGGAAATCCCCGCCGGCACCGCGACCGCTTTGCTCGGCGCGCCGCTGCTGCTGTTCCTGTTGCCACGGATGCGCACCGCCCCGGAAGGACAGTCGGACATCGTGTCATCCGCGCGCCTGTCGAAAAACGGACTGCCGTTGCTCGCAGGCCTGCTGGTGCTGATCCTCGTCGTTGCTGTCGCGATCGGCTTCGGCCGCGGCGCCGGCGGCTGGCACTGGATCTCATCAGAGGATTTGACAGGGCTGCTTTCCCTGCGCGCGCCCCGCGTCGTCGTCGCCGTCTCGGCGGGCGTCCTGCTCGCCGTCGCCGGCACGCTGATGCAACGCCTGACCGGCAACCCGATGGCCGCACCTGAAGTGCTCGGCATTTCCGGTGGCGCCTCTTTCGGCGTGCTGGCGCTGCTGCTGCTCAGCGACGGCTTCGACCGCTCGGCCATGCTCGGCGCTGCCTTGGCGGGCGCCCTGCTGGCGCTGGCGATCGTCGTGCTGGTCGGACGGCGCAACGCGCTGTCGCCGGAGCGGCTGCTGCTTGCCGGCGTCGCCGTGGCGACGGTCGCGTCCGCCTTCGCAGCGCTGCTTCTGGCCAGCGGCGATCCGCGCATGGACTTCCTGCTCGCCTGGCTGTCAGGATCGACCTACCGCGCAACGTCCAATGATGCTTTCACCGCCGCAATGGTCGCGGTTGCCGTCCTCGCCCTGGCGCCGCTGACGGCGCGCTGGCTCGACATCATGCCGCTCGGCGAAACTGTCGCGCGCGGCCTCGGCCTGCGGCTGGGGTGGGTTCGCGCCATTCTGCTCGCGCTCACCGCGCTGGCGACCGCGACCGCGACATTGGTCATCGGTCCGCTCAGCTTCGTCGGCCTGATGGCGCCGCATCTCGCCCGCATGCTCGGCTTTCGCCGCGCCGCGCCGCAGCTTCTGGCCTCTGCCGTGACCGGCGGGCTGATCCTCGTTGCCGCCGACTGGGCCGGCCGAACGCTGATCTTTCCCTGGCAGGTGCCCGCCGGCCTGATCGCCGCCTTCGTCGGCGGTCCCTATTTCATGGCGCTGATGTGGAAAGGCAGGTAATGAAGTCCGCCCTGGCATATTGCAGCCCCTGCGCTGCCGATTGTAAGCAGCACCCACCGATGACGGCCGGCGCGCTCACTGCGCCTGTCAAGACAGCTTGCGGTCCACCTCGATGATCAGACGTTTCCTGTCCTACTACGCGCCCTGGAAGGGCTTGTTCGCGCTCGACTTCTCCTGCGCGGTGCTGGCCGGCCTGCTCGAACTCGGCTTTCCCATGGCCGTCCGCACCTTCGTCGACCAGCTGCTGCCGCAGCAGGACTGGACCTTGATCATCATCGCGTCGGTCGGCCTCTTGGTGATCTATTTGCTCAACACCGTCCTGATGGCGGTCGTCACCTATTGGGGCCACATGCTCGGCATCAACATCGAGACGGAGATGCGGCGCAAGAGCTTCGACCATCTGCAGAAACTGTCGTTCCGTTTCTATGACAACCATAAGACCGGCCATCTCGTCGGCCGTGTCACCAAGGACCTCGAGGAGATCGGCGAGATCGCCCATCATGGTCCCGAGGACCTGTTCATCGCCATCATGACCTTCGCCGGCGCCTTCGTGCTGATGTTCACCGTCAACATGCATCTGGCGCTGATCACGGCGGTGATCGTGCCGCTGATCGCCTGGGTGACGATGCGCTATGGCGACCGCATGGAGCGCAACTGGCAGGCGCTGTACCGGCGCGTCGGCGATTTCAACGTCCGCATCGAGGAGAATGTCGGCGGCATGCGTGTCGTCCAGGCCTTCGCCAATGAGGAACATGAGCGCGCGTTGTTCGCGCATGACAACCAGCGCTACCGCCAGACCAAGCTCGACGCCTACCGCATCATGTCTGCCTCGAATTCGCTGAATTATATGGGCATAAGGCTGATCCAGCTCGTGGTCATGATCGCCGGCAGCTATCTCGTCATATCAGGGGGCTTGAGCAATGGCGGCTTCGTCGGCTTCCTGCTCCTGGTCGGCGTCTTCGTGCGGCCGATCGAGAAGATCAACTCGGTGATCGAGACCTATCCGAAAGGCATTGCCGGCTTCCGCCGCTACACCGAGCTGCTCGACACCGAACCCGACATCGCCGACCGCCCTGATGCCGTGACCGTGGACAGCCTCAAGGGCGACATCGAATATCGCGGCGTAAGCTTCGGCTATGGCGACGGCAAGCCGGTGCTGAAAGACATAGATCTCACCATCCACGCCGGCGAAACCGTCGCCTTCGTCGGCCCGTCCGGCGCCGGCAAGACCACCATCTGCTCGCTGCTGCCGCGTTTCTACGAGGTCAGCGCCGGTCGGATCAGCATCGACGGCATGGATATCAGGGACATGACGCTCGCCTCGCTGCGCGGCCAGATCGGCATCGTCCAGCAGGATGTGTTCCTGTTCGGCGGCTCGATCCGCGAAAACATCGCCTATGGCCGGCTCGGCGCCTCCGACGAGGCGATCACCGATGCCGCGCGGCGGGCGCAGCTCGACGGCATGATATCAGGCCTGCCGGCCGGCTATGACACGATCATCGGCGAGCGCGGCGTCAAACTGTCCGGCGGCCAGAAGCAGCGGTTGGCGATCGCCCGCATGTTCCTGAAGAACCCGCCGATCCTGATCCTCGACGAGGCGACCTCGGCGCTCGACACTGAGACCGAGCGCGAAATCCAGAAGTCTCTGGCCGAGCTTGCCGAGGGCCGAACCACGCTGGTCATCGCGCACCGGCTGGCGACGATCCGTGGCGCCGACCGCATCGTCGTCGTCTCGGAGTCGGGCGTCGTCGAGCAGGGCTCGCACAGCGAACTGCTCCATGCCGGCGGCATCTACCGCCGGCTGCACGACGCCCAGCATCTGGTGTCGTCGCGCTGATACGAAACCGCTGGAGCAATTCCAGGGAAAGTGTGAAACGGTTGTCCGTCCGGAATTGCGTCAAAGCAAACAAGTGCCGGTTGAAAACCGGGAGCCAAAAATGATCAAGGCGACGCCCTTCGACTTCCCTTATGACGGCAGACTGGTGGCCGAAAACACCGCGCTGATCGTCATCGACCTGCAGCAGGATTTCCTGTCGACGACAGGCTATTTCGCCAGGAAGGGCTATGACCCCTCGCCGCTCAGGGCGATCCTGCCGACCGTAAGCCGGCTGATATCAGCCGCCCGCAAGGCGGGCGTCAGGATCATCCACACCAGGCAGGGTTATCGCGCCGACATGGCCGACATGACGCCTTACGAAAAATGGCGCCGCAAGCGCTCCGGGCTCGACGGCACCGAAATCCTGCTGCGCTCGGGCCAGGGATTCCAGATCGTTCCGGAGATCGACGTCGCGCCGCACGACATCATCGTCGACAAGACCTGCAACAGCGCCTTCACCTATACGGATTTCGAACAGGTGCTGCGCGCGCAAGGCATCACGCATCTCATGTTTTCCGGATGCACCACGGATGTCTGCGTCCACACCACGCTGCGCGAGGCCTGCGACCGGAATTTCCAATGCCTGACGATTTCCGATGCCTGCGCCAGCGGCGATCAGAAGGCCCACGAAGCCGCGCTTCACATGGTGACGGTGGAAGACGGCGTCTTCGGCGCGCTGACGGATTCGAGCGCTGTTATCGAAGGCCTGTCGCGGCTTGGCGACAGGCCTGAAGCAACAAAAGGCTGAAGGACCTCAGCCCGCTGCGCGCGTCTCGAGACCTGCGCGAGGCGCATACGCCCCGGGTTGGAATGCGTCTGCCTCGCGACGCGCCAGCGAATTGCGCAGCAGGGCGATCGTTTCCCGGCCGACCGTCGCGATCTCGCGCGGCGTGTCGACGCCGACGATCATGAATTCATCGATTCCCAGAGCCGCATAGGCAAGCAGCGACAGGGCGGCCTGAGCCGGTGGCCCGGAAAGGTCGACCGCCTTGTGGCCGGTGGCGGAAGCGCCCTGGTGAATCCTGACTGGAAGCGCAAAGCGCAGCTTGCCCGCGCGGCCGTGCTCGGCGGCGGCACCGCGCACCCGCTCCATCAGCTGCCGAACCTCGTCGATCGAGCCCGGCGCCAGTTCGAAGACATCGGCATGCCGGCCGGCCACCCTGAGCGCTGTTCCGGATTGCCCGCCCATGCGGATGATCAGGTCGGCGCCGTGCGGACCCTTGCGCGGCACGTAGCCGCCCTTGATGCTGTAGAACGCGCCTTCATGGTCGAACGGTCGGTCGTTCGACCACAACCGCTTGAGCAGCACCAGATATTCGTCGATGCGCTGCCAGATGACGGTATGCCCGACCGGCCGTGTTTCGGCATCGTCGTCGCTCAGCGGCTCGCTGAGCATCCTCAGCGCCAGCCGGCCGCCGCTCTTGGCATCGATGGCAGCCAGCTGCCGCGCCGCCACTGTCGGGTCGATCACGCCTGCCCAATGGGTAAGGACGACTTCCAGCGACGAGGTGCGATCCAGCACCTGGGTGGCAAGATCCATGTTGGTCAGCAACCCGGCCGAATCATCGACGACGATCTTGCGGAAGCCTCCGTCCTCGATCAGCCCGAGCTTGGTCGCGGTCTCGGCAAAGTCGTAGAAAAAGGGTACTGCGGCGTCGGCGGTCTTGCCGGGAACATGCGTGAACTCGATCGGCATTGCCATCTCCTCCGTTGTGTCGGGCGCGCGAAAGCGCACCGAGGATTCGGTTCATTCAACTCCGATTGCCTGTAAGCGGTGGGGCAGCTAACCCCGGTCGATCTGACGACTCAGGGAATAAGACCCAGAACAACGGCCCCGGTGAACACAAACGCAAGGGCAAAGACGAGATAGGCGAAGGCACCGGCATAGGCCGGGCGAAAGGCCTGGGCATTGGCCAGCCTCTGGCCGTTGCGATCCGTCTGGGCGTTCTGGATATAGGACATATCGGCCTCCGTCTCGCCTGTTAATCTATAAAACTTGTAGACTTTGTCGATTGCTATTTTTCGACCTTGGGCAGAATAATTTTCTCCTGCGCGGCTCAAAATTGGCAGTCACTTGCTGAGAAGACGCATCCGAACGATCGATCGGCATGGCACGTCCGTTTCGCCTCTGCGTCGGAATGGACCTATGGCCCTATCGCCGCTGCACCCAATTCGTGGATTGGCCGCCCGGCGCGGGCGCGGTAGCATCGCCCAACCAGCAAAGAGAAATCGTCAAACAGGGGACAGAAAAATGGGCACAAGACTGGCCGGCAAGGTCGCCATCATTTCGGGCGGCGCGACGGGAATGGGTGGGGCCGCCTCGGAGCTGTTCGCTGCGGAAGGCGCCAAGGTGGCGATCATCGACCGCAACGGCGAGGCCGCCGCAGCGACCGCCGCCACGATCCGCGCGCGGGGCCATGTCGCCGAGCACTTTGTCGCCGACGTCTCCGACGAGGCTCAGGTTCAGGCGGCGGTGAAAGGGGCGATCGACAAATTGGGGCCGGTCACCGTGCTGTTCAACCACGCCGGCACCATCGTGATCAAACCCTTCCTGGAGACGACGGTGCAGGAATGGGACTGGTTGCATGCCGTCAATGTGCGCTCGATGTTCCTGATGACGCGCGCCGTGCTGCCCGGCATGATCGCGGCGGGCGGCGGCTCGATCGTCTGCACCTCGTCGATCTCGGCGGTGGCGGCGACGCCGATGGAGGTGCTCTACGATACCACCAAGGGCGCCTGCCACATGTTCGCGCGCGCCATCGCCGTCGAGTTCCGCGACCGCAACATCCGCTGCAACGCGGTCTGCCCCGGCTTCATCCGAACGCCGCACGGCCTGCGCGAGGTCGCCGACCTCGGCAGGCTCGGCGTCGATGTCTCGGACGCGGCACTTGCCGCGCAGCAGGGCCGCATCGGCGAGCCGGAAGAGGTGGCAAGGGCGGCACTTTACCTGGCCAGCGACGAGTCGAGCTTCGTCAACGGCACGCATCTGTTCGTCGACAACGGCTTTACGGCGATGTGAGGCGCTCAAAGAAGGCGCGAACTTGGCAGGATGCGGGTTCCTCGCCCCCACGAATGTGGGGGAGAGGTGGCTCGGCGAAGCCGAGACGGAGAGGGGGAATGGCTCGACCTTGCCGTGCTTCGGCGACAACTCGCCAGCGTCGCAGGCCCCTCTCCGACCACTTCGCGGCCACCTCTCCCCGCTTTGCGGGGCGAGGAACCCAAGCTTTGCTACCGCTCCTCGCGCCGAAACGGCTTGAGCAGCGCCGAGGGCGCCACCGCATTGCGCGACATCACCGCCATGGCGACGATGGTGAAGATGAACGGCAGCATCAGAAACGCCTCATAGGGGATATGTCCGAGGCCGCTTGCCTGCATGCGCAGCTGCAAGGCATCGACGAAGGCGAACAGCAGTGCAGCCCCCGCCGAGCGCCACGGATCCCAGCGGCCGAAGACGACCAGCGCGATCGCCACCCAGCCGCGCCCGGACACGACGCCGAAGGTGAAGGCGTTGAACTGCGCCATCGACAGGAAGGCGCCGGCCAGCCCCATCAGCGCGCCGCCGAGGACAACCGCCTGGAAGCGCGTGGCAATGACACTGACGCCGGCCGAATCGGCGGCGCGTGGGTTCTCGCCGACCATGCGCACCGACAGGCCCCATGGCGTGCGGTAGAGCACGAAGGCCGCGATCGGAATGGCCAGGATCGCCATGTAGACCAGCGCAAACTGGTTGAACACCGCCGGCCCGAGCACCGGAATGTCGGAGAGGACCGGGATCGGTAGTGTCTGAAAACCCTTGATGTTGGGCGGCACCGACTGCTGGCCGAAGATCAGCCGGTAGAGGAAATAGGCGAGGCCCGACGAGAACAGCGTCACGCCGATGCCGCAGACATGCTGGCTGAGGCCGAGCACCACCGTGAACAGCGCATGCAGCGCGCCCATCAGCATGCCGGTCAGCACAGCCGCCACCACGCCGAGCCACAGGCTGCCGCTGAGGCTGGCGGCGGTGAAGCCGGTCATCGCCGACAAAAGCATGATGCCTTCGATGCCGAGATTGAGCACGCCGGCGCGTTCCGAGAACATTTCGCCGAGCGTCGCGAAAGCCAGCGGCGTGGCGATGCGGATGATCGCGGCCAAAAAACCGACCTGAAAGATCTGTTCGAACACCGCGCTCATCGGGCAGCCCCGACGCGACGGATGCGATAGGCGGTGAACAGCAGCGCCACCAGCATGGCGAGCAATGCGGTGCCCTGGATGACGTCGCTGAGGAACGCCGGCACACCGGTCGCCCGCGACATCGCCTCGGCGCCGGTCATCACGGCGGCCAGGAAGATCGCCGCCGGCACCACGCCAAGCGGGTTGAGCCGCGCCAGCATGGCAACGACGATGCCGGAATAGCCGTAGCCCGGCGAGATGTCGCTCATCACCTGGAAATGCACGCCGCCGACCTCGCCGACGCCGGCGAGCCCCGCCAGCGCACCGGACAGCAGCGCCGTCGAGATCAGCACGCGCTCGACATTGATGCCGCCATATCTAGCCGCTTCCGGGTTTTCGCCGGTGACCCTGATCCGGAAGCCAAGCGTGGTACGCACGATCAGGAACCAGATCAGCGGTGCCGCGAGCAGCGCCACAACGACGCCGAGGTGCAGCCGCGTGCCTTCGAGCAGCACCGGGAAATTGGCCGAATCCTCGATCGGCGGCGAGATCGGATAGCCGCTGAAGGAGTCCTTCCACGGTCCTTCGATCAGCGCCATCAGCGCGTAGTAGATGACCGAGTTGAGCAGCAGCGAACTGACGACATCGTCGACCTTGAATTTGACTCTGAGCGTCGCCGGCACCAGCGCGACCGCGGCTCCTGCCGCAGCACCCGCCAACGCCATCAACACCATGGCGAGCGGTCCGGGCATGGGGATGGCGCCGACAAAGCAGCTGGCCACCGCACCGGCCAGCAATTGCCCTTCGGCGCCGATGTTCCAGAATTTTGCCCGGAAGGCGACGGCCACCGCCAGCCCGGTGAAGATCATCGGCGCGGCGCGCACCATCGTCTCGGTGATCGCGTAGCTGTCGCCCAGCGAGGCGGTGAACATCACGCCGTAGGCTTCAAGCACGCCGGCGCCGGCCAGCGCGATGAGGCCGCTGCACAGGACAAGCGTTGCGCCGATCGCCAGCAGCGGCAGCGCAAGGTTGAACCAGGCGGGCGTGCTGGCGCGGGCTTCAAGGCGGAACATTAGCTGTTGTCCCCGCTCTCAAGTTGATCACATAAGGATTCTGACGAAGAGGGACCCCCACCCCCTAACCCCTCCCCACAAGGGGGAGGGGGACTCTCGTAGGCGCCAAACACAGCAGATAGCAAAGGTCTTGGTACTGGAGCTGAGCAAAAGCACGCGGCAGCGTTCCCCTCCCCCTTGTGGGGAGGGGCTAGGGGTGGGGGTCAGCGCCATAAGAAATTCCATTTAAGCCCTCCCCTCCGCGCCGGTCATCATCAGGCCGAGCCGGGCGATCGTCGCATCGGCACTGTCGAGCGTGCCGACAATGCGGCCCTCGTACATCACCGCGATGCGGTCGCAGAGCACCAGCAGCTCTTCCAGATCCTCGCCGATGACGACGATGCCGCAGCCCTTGGCCCGCATGTCGAGGAACTTTTCGTGGATGAAGCGCGCAGCACCGATATCGAGGCCACGCGTCGGCTGCGAGACAACAAGAACCTTCGGGTCGAAGGCGAGCTCGCGCGCCAAAAGCGCCTTCTGCAGATTGCCGCCGGACAGCGCTCCGGCGCGGGTCATCGGCCCGGGGCACCTGATATCATAGGCCTTGATTTGCTCTTCCGCGAAGGCGCGGATCGCATCCGGCTTGAGCAGACCCCTGCTGCTGAACGCGGCGGTACCGATGCGTGGCAGCACCATCGAGTCGGCGAGCGGCAGGTTGGTGACCAACCCGGTCGTCATGCGGTCTTCCGGGATACGGCCGAGACCGAGCGCCTGCACCTCGCGCGGCGAAAACCGCGAGACTTTTTGGCCGGCAATCGTCATCTGGCCGGCATCGGGCATGCGTGTCCCGGAGATCACCTCCGCCAGTGCCCGTTGGCCGTTGCCCGACACCCCGGCAATGCCGAGGATTTCGCCGGCACGGATCGAAAGCGATACGTCGCGCAGCGGCGTGCCCGAGTGCTTTGAGGTCGAAATGCCGTCGAGGGTCAGCACCGCAGCACCGGGCGTCGACGGTCCCCTCGCCGGCGGCACGATCTCGTGGCCGCACATCAGTGTTGCCATCTCCGAGGATGTCGTGTTGGCCGGGTCATCGACACGGCCGGCAACGCGGCCATGCCGCAGCACCGTGCAGCGATGCGTCAGCGCCCGCACCTCGTTGAGCTTGTGCGAGATGAAGATGATGCCGAGACCCTGCGCGGCCATCGAGCGCAACGCCGAAAACAGTCCGTCGACCTCGCTTGGCGCCAGCACTGCCGTCGGCTCGTCGAGGATCAGCAGCCTGGCGCCACGAAACAGCGCCTTGACGATTTCGAGCCGCTGCTGCTCGCCGACCGACAGCGCCGAAACCGGAAGGCTCGGGTCAAGCGTGAGGCCATGCTGCCGCCCGATCTCGGCCAGCCGCGCCAGCCCGCCGGCGCGGTCGATCCGGCCCGATTTGCCGGGAATGCCGATCAAAAGGTTTTCCAGCACCGTCATCCTTGGCGCCAGATGAAAATGCTGGTGCACCATGCCGATGCCGGCGGCGAGCGCATCGGCGGAACTGGTGATCCGCACCTTCCGGCCCTGGATGAGGATCTCGCCCGCGTCGGGGGCATAGGCGCCGAACAGCACGTTCATCAGCGTCGTCTTGCCGGCGCCGTTCTCGCCCAGCAGTCCTAGGATCTCACCGGGCGCAACACTGAGATCGACGGCCTCGTTCGCCTTGACGGCGCCGAAGTGTTTGGTGATGCCGCGCATTTCGATGAGGGGGGGCGGGCGTCGGCAAGGGCATTTCCCGTTGAGAGGTGGCGTTGAAGCGGCTCCTCACCCTCCCCCTTGTGGGGAGGGTCGGCTTACGATCGCAGCGAAGCGAAGATCGTGAGACGGGGTGGGGGTGCGGCGCCGAAGACCCCCGCCCCGCTCCGCTTCGCGGATCGACCCTCCCCACAAGGGGGAGGGTAAAAGAACTCAATCCGAAACCGGCGTGTTCTCGTCCACGTCGACGCGGAAATTGCCTTCCAGGATCTCGGCCTTCTTCTTCTCGACCAGTTCCTTGACATCCGCCGGCAGCGTCTTGTCGAACTTGTGGTAGGGCGCCAGATGCGAGCCACCCTTGGCCATGCGCGAGAAGTCGCCATAGTCCTGCGCGGTGAAGACGCCGGCCTTGACCAGTTTGATCGCCTGTTCGACCGTCGGATACATGTCCCAGACCGGGCCGGTGATCACCGTATCCGGGCCGAGGCTCGACTGGTCGGACATGTTGGAGATGGCGAGGATCTTCTTGTCCACCGCCGCTTCGATGACGCCGAAGCGCTCGGCATAGATGACGTCCACACCGGCGTCGATCTGCGCGACGGCGGCTTCCTTGGCCTTTGGCGGATCGAAGAAGGAACCGATGAAGGCGACCTTCTTCTTGATGTTGGGGTTGACCTCCTTGGCGCCGGCGAAGAAGGCGTTGACCAGCCGGTTCACCTCCGGAATGCCCATCGCCGCGACGGCGCCGATCGTGCCCGATTTCGACATCTTGCCGGCGATCATGCCGGAGAGATAGGCCGGCTCGTGGATCCAGTTGTCGAACACGCCGAAATTCGGTTCCGCCGGGCCGGCGCCCGAGCCGAACAGGAAGGCGGTCTTCGGGAACTGCTTGGCGGTGCGGCGCGATTCACGCTCGGCGGCGAAGGCATCGCCCAGCACCAGCTGGTAGCCGCCTTGCGCATATTCGCGCATGACACGGCTGAAATCGGCGGTCTGCACCTTCTCAGACCATTTGTATTCGATGCCGAGTTCCTTCTCGGCCTTCTGCAAGGCGACGTGTATCTGGTTGTCCCACGGCTCCTCGATCGGCGTGGCGAAGATCGCCGCCACCTTCAGCTTCTTGTCCTTGCCCAAGGCAGCGCCCGGCAGCATGGCTGCGGCCAGGCCAAGCGCGCCGAGCTCCAGCACATTGCGTCGAGAAAGCCCTTCGCGTTTTATCTGGAATCTGTTCTTCCGGTTTTCCATTGCATTCCCCTCTGTTCGACAGCCGTGTCGAGCCGGCTGTTCGTGAAAATGTCAGACGGGGAACTATGGTACGCGTGCGGACTTTTGTCCACATGGTCAAATTTGGTGGGTAAGCCACCGCTCATGGCTGTCAAAGGCGGGAGATTGAGCCCGCAGTGTCAATCGCCTTAGGTTAGCGCTGCCCCTCACCTGCCTGCCGGCATCCTCTCCCCGTATAGTGACGGGGAGAGGGGCGCTGTCGTCGACGCTTTCGCAAATCACCAGTGTTGCAAAGAGGGCGCCGAGGTTGCGACCAGCCCCCTTCTCCCCGTCACTATACGGGGAGAAGTGCCCGGCAGGGCGATGAGGGGCAGCGCTAACTTCGACAATTGATAGCCACCGCTACGGGCGGCAATTATTTTCATCCAGCGACGCCCCGCTCAAACCCGTTCGAGCGCGATGGCGATGCCCTGGCCGACGCCGATGCACATGGTGGCCAGCGCATAACGGCCGCCGCGGTCGCGAAGCTCCAGCGCCGCCGTGCCCGATATGCGGGCACCCGACATGCCCAAGGGATGGCCGAGCGCGATGGCGCCGCCATTCGGGTTGACGTGTTCGGCGTCCTCGGCAATGCCGAGTTGGCGCAGCACGGCGATGCCTTGCGAGGCAAAGGCTTCGTTGAGCTCGATGACATCGAACTGTTTTGGCGTCAGCCCAAGCCGCGCACAGAGTTTTTGCGTCGCCGGCACCGGACCGATGCCCATGATGCGCGGCGCAACCCCCGCGGCAGCACCACCAAGGATGCGGGCGATCGGCGTCAGCCCATACTTTTTCACCGCTGCTTCCGAGGCAACGATCAGGGCCGCCGCGCCGTCATTGACGCCGGAGGCATTGCCGGCCGTCACCGTGCCGCCCTGCCGGAACGGCGTCGGCAGCTTGGCCAGCGCCTCGACCGTGGAGCCGGCGCGCGGATGCTCGTCCTTCGAGACGACGATCGGATCGCCCTTGCGCTGCGGGATGGTCACCTCTGTGATTTCCTTGGCCAGCCTTCCATTGGCTTGTGCGGCGACCGCCTTGTCCTGGCTGCGCACGGCAAAGGCGTCCTGGTCGGCCCGCGACACCGAAAAATCCTCGGCGACATTCTCGCCGGTCTCCGGCATGGAATCGACGCCATACTGCTTCTTCATCAGCGGGTTTACGAAGCGCCAGCCGATGGTGGTGTCGTAGATCTCGGCATTGCGCGAGAACGCCGTGTCGGCCTTGGGCATGACGAAGGGCGCCCGGCTCATCGATTCGACGCCGCCCGCGATCATCAGCTCCGCCTCGCCGGCCTTGATGGCTCTGGCTGCGATGGTCAGCGCATCCATGCCGGAGCCGCACAGGCGATTGACGGTCGAGCCCGGGACTTCCTTGGGCAGCCCGGCCAGCAGCAGCGCCATGCGCGCCACGTTGCGGTTGTCCTCGCCGGCCTGGTTGGCGCAGCCATAGACGACATCGTCGACCGCCTGCCAGTCGATGCCGGGATTGCGCTCGACCAATGCCCTCAGCGGTATCGCGCCGAGATCGTCTGATCGTACCGAAGATAGCGAGCCGCCAAAGCGGCCGATCGGCGTGCGGATGTAGTCGCAAATATAGGCCTCGGCCATGTCATGCAGCCTTTGCTTTTCCGGTTCCCTCATGCGCCGCCTTGGTGCGGGCCTGCAGGTCGCGCAATGTCTTGAGTTCGAGTTCGCTTGGCGCCGGTGTTTCGTCAAGCGCCTCGGCAAACTTAACCACCCAGCCACAGCTCTCCTGCACCTGCTCGCGGGTGACGCCGGGATGCAGCGACACGACCGTGAATTCCTTGCTCACCGGATCCGGCTTCCAGATGGCGAGGTCGGTGATCAGCAAGGTCGGGCCAGCAGTGTCGATGCCCAGCCGTTTGCGATGGTCGCCGCCCTCGCCATGGCCGAAGGAGGTGAAGAAGTCGATCTTCTCGACCATGCCGCGCTTGGTCTGCGCCATGGTGATGTAGATCTCCTTCGACGACGTCGCGATCTCCGGCGCGCCGCCGCCGCCCGGCAGCCTGGTCTTGGGATGGAAATAGTCGCCGATGACCGTGGTGTTGATGTTGCCGAACTTGTCGAGCTGCGCGGCGCCAAGGAAGCCGATCGAGATGCGGCCGCCCTGCAGCCAGTAGCGGAACATCTCCGGCACCGCGACGGTGGTGACAGCGGTCTCACACAATTCGCCATCGCCGATCGACAGCGGCAGCACGTCGGGCGCGGTGCCGATCGTGCCGCTCTCATAGATCAGCGTGATATCAGGCGCATGCGTCAGCCGCGCCACATTGCAGGCGGCCGATGGCGCGCCGATGCCGACGAAGCAGACGTCGTCATTCCGCAGCGCGCGGCTGGCGGCGATGGTCATCATCTCGTTGGGGGTGAAGC
Organism: Mesorhizobium loti; assembly: GCA_014189435.1. Taxonomy (NCBI): domain Bacteria; kingdom Pseudomonadati; phylum Pseudomonadota; class Alphaproteobacteria; order Hyphomicrobiales; family Phyllobacteriaceae; genus Mesorhizobium; species Mesorhizobium loti. The sequence continues at coordinate 6,537,683 of CP050293.1, read as the reverse complement.
CCGGATTGTCGCTCATGCCGCTTTCCTCAGATGCTCGACACGGGCCTCGAAATCGTCGGCGCTCTTCTCCATGACATTGGCCTGCATCCACGCCTGGAATTTCTCCCGGTCGGCGGCGATCTCGTCCCATTCCAGATAGGCGGCATTGTCGCGCGCATAATAGCCATGCGCGTAGGACGGATGCGAGCCGCCGGGCACGACCGATATGGCAGCGATCGTCCAGCGCGGCAGCACAGTCAGATTGGGGTGCAGATCGTCGAAATTGTCGACGACTTCCTCGACCGTCACCACCGCGCGCTTGGCCGCCAGCACGGCTTCCTTCTGGATGCCGATGATGCCCTCGACCAGCACATTGCCCTTCCGGTCGGCCTTCTGCGCATGGATGAAGGTGACATCTGGCCGGATCGAAGGAACAGCCGCCAGCACCTCGCCGGTGAACGGACAGGCCACCGACTTGATGTTCGGGTTGACCGCCGCCAGCCCAGCACCGCGATAGCCGCGAAACACCGCGCAGGGCAGACCGGCCGCGCCGGCCTCATAGGCGTTGGCCATGCCGGCATGGCTGTGCTCCTCGATCTCGAGTGAGTGCGGAAAACCGTTCTCGATCGCATCACGGGCGCGCCGCAGCAGGCCGACGCCGGGATTGCCGACATAGGAGAAGACGATTTTCTTCGCCATACCCATGCCGATCATCTGGTCGTAGATCAGGTCCGGCGTCATGCGGATCAGTGTCAGGTCGCGAAACCCCTGGCGGATCGCCTCATGCGCCGCCGCCGTCGGGATCAGATGGGTGAAGCCCTCGAAGGCAACCGTGTCGCCATCGTTCAAATTCTCCGCAACGGCCTGCTTGAGCGGCAGGAACTTGACCATCGCATCGGCTCCAGGTTCAAAAAGTTCGTATTGCGAACATATGTTTTGTATGTGATACTTTCTACGTCGAGCGAGGGCGTGGAGTCAATCCTGACGCCGATGCCGTTCCGCGGAGACAAGATGGACGAAGAGGCAGCTTCCCGTGATCATGTCGGCTCGCTCGAGCGCGGCCTTGCCGTCATGGAGATCCTGGCCCGGCATCCCTCGGGCATGACGCTGACCGAAATGGCCGAGGAAGCCGGCTTGACCCGCGCCGGCGCCCGCCGCTTCCTGCTGACGCTTGTCGCCACCGGCTATGCCACCCAGGCCGGCCGCGTGTTTTCATTGTCGCCGCGCCTGCTCACGGTTGCCCGCACCTGGCTCGGCGGCGCCTCGCTATGGACCTTCGCCGCCCCCATCATGCAGGCTGTGGCAGCACAGTTGAACGAGGCCTGTTCGGCGGCGATCCTGTCGGGTGCGGATGTCGTCTATGTCGCCCGCATTCCCGGCCGGCGCATCCTCAGCGTGTCGCTCGATGTCGGCACCAGGCTGCCGGCCTATTGCACCTCGATGGGGCGCATCCTGCTTGCCGGCCTCAAGCCTCAGGAATTGGACGCATTCCTCGGCCAGGCGACGATCGAGCGGCGGACGCCGAAGACGATCACCGACAGGCGTTTGTTGGCGGGCGCCATCGCCAAGGCGAAGGCGGACGGCTTTGCCATTGTCGACGAGGAGCTGGAGCTCGGCCTGCGCTCGATCGCTGTACCGATCCGCGACCGAGCGGAACGCACGGTCGCGGCAATCAACGTCTCGACCCAGTCAGCGCGCTTTTCGGTCGTGGAGATGGAGCGGGAAATCCTGCCGGCGTTGCTGGAGGCCAGGCAGCGCGTGGAGGACTTCTTCGTCGTCTAATCAACTCGCCCGAAAGCCTTCAGCGCCGGCGCCGCCCCTCATTGCCCTGCCGGGCATTTCTCCCCGTATAGTGACGGGGAGAAAGGTGCTGGCCGCAACGCCGGCGCCTTTTCTGCAACGCTGGCGATTGGCGAAATCGGGAGACCACAGCGCCCCTCTCCCCGTCACTATACGGGGAGAGGATGCCGGCAGGCAGGTGAGGGGCAGCGCCAACGCCGGCAGTTGGCGTCTAAGACATCAGTTCCGTCGCTTCTTATGCGATGGATGACAACGACGCACCCTCAATGCTTGATCCGATCCCTCATCGCATACCACAGCATCCCCAGCACATAGAGCGGGCCGCGCAGCGCCGTGCCGCCGGGGAACGGCATCGGGGTCAGCGTCGAGAACAGATCGAGTCGCGAGGCGTCACCTGTGATCGCTTCGGCCAACAGCTTGCCCGACAGCGTCGACAGGATGACGCCCTTGCCGGAATAGCCATGGGCGAAATAGACCTCGCCATAGTGCCCGACATGCGGCAGCCGCGACGTCGTCACCGATACCAGCCCGCCCCAGGCGTGACCGATGCGGCAGCCCTTGAGCTGCGGGAAAGTGGCTTCCATATGCGGCCGCACGAAGCCGGCGATGTCGGCCGGCGGCGACGGCGTGTAGCGCTCGCCGCCGCCGAACAGCAGGCGGCCATCCGCCGACATGCGGTAGTAATTGACGACGAAGCGCGTGTCGGACACCGCGACATTGGCCGGGATGACATTGCGCTTGCCCTCGAGCGGCTCGGTGGCGACGATGTAGTTGCCGACCGGCATGATGCGGCTGTTGACGCGTGGCTCCAGCCCATCGAGCAGAGCGTCACCGGCCAGCACGACATGCTTGGCGCGCACCGAACCCTTTGCCGTCGAGACCCGGATCGAAGGCTCGCGCTCCAGTTTCACCGCCACCGAATTCTCATGGATGATCACGCCGGCGGCCACTGCCGCACGGGCAAGCCCGAGCGTGTAGTTGAGCGGATGCATATGGCCGCCGAGCGGCTCGTACATCGCGCCATGATAGGGTGTGTCGACCTTGCTGCGGGCTTCAGCCGCCGACAGGATCTCGACGTCCCGAAACTTCATCACGCTTTCGAGGCACTTGGCCTCTTCTTCCAGATCCTTGAGGTCGGACCCGTTGACCGCGCCGACCAGATGGCCGGTCAGCCTGAGATCGCAATCGATGGCATGGCGCTCGATGATGTCGAGCACCAGCCCGCGCGCCTCGAAGGCAAGGTCGAACAGCACCTTTGCCCGCTCGGATCCGTAGAGCTTGACCAGGCCCTTGGCGCCCTTGCGCAGGCCGGGGATCATCTGGCCGCCATTACGGCCCGACGCGCCCCAGCCGATCTTGCCGCCTTCGAGCAGCACCACTTTCAGGCCGCGCTCGGCGGCGTGAAAGGCGGCCGACAGGCCGGTACAGCCACCGCCGACGACCACCAGGTCGGCTTCGACATCACCGACAAGCGCCGGATGGTCCGGCGCCGGATTGGCGGTGGCGACATAATAGGATTTGCCGATATCGAGGCCCGAATTGAAACCCGTTGAACTGGAAGCCATGATCACACCTTCAAGAGCAGGTGGTCGCGTTCCCAGCTCGTCACCACGCCCTGGAACAGGTCGAGCTCGACGCTCTTGACGCGCAGATAGGTCTGGAAGAAGTCCTCGCCGAGCAGTTGTCGCACCGGGTCGCAAGCCTCGAAACGGTCGAGCGCCTCCTCCATGGTTTTCGGCAGCGTGCTCTTGATCTTGTAGGCATTGCCCGACGCTTCGGCCGAGCGCGCCAGTTTCTGTTCGACGCCGAGATAGCCGGCGAGAAGCGAACCGGCGATCGCCAAGTAAGGATTGGAATCCGCGCCTGGAAGCCGGTTCTCCACCCGCCGCGCGGCGCGGCCACCGGCCGGTACACGCAGGCCGCAGGAGCGATTGTCATGCGACCATTCGATGTTGGCCGGCGCGCTGTGGTTCGGCCTTATGCGTCGGAACGAGTTCACGTTGGGCGCAAACAGCGGCATGATCTCGGGGACATATTTTTGCAGGCCGCCGATGAAATGGCCGAACATCTCGGTGTCGGCATCGTCGCTGCCGGCAAACAGCGTCTTGCCGGCCTCGTCGATGATGGACATGTGCAGATGCATCGAGCTTCCCGCCTGGGCCGCGATCGGCTTGGCCATGAAGGTCGCGTGCATGCCGCTTTGCTGCGCGGCCTGGCGCGTCAGCCGCTTGAACAGCAGCACCTTGTCGGCCAGCGGCAGCGCATCGCCATGCAGGAAGTTGATCTCAAGCTGCGCCGTACCCGATTCATGGATCAACGTGTCGAGCGGCAGGCCGGCCGCCGCCGCATAGTCGTAGATGCGCCGGATCACCGGCTCGAACGCCTCGAGCCCGGCCATATCGTAGGGATGCTGCACGGTCTCAGCTCGGCCATTGGCGCCGACCGGGGCGGTCAGCGGGCGGTCCGGATCGGGATTGAGCGCGGTGAGATAGAATTCCACCTCGGGCGCCACCACCGCTCGCCAGCCGCGCTTGGCGTAGAGATCGAGCGCGGCCCGCAGCACATGCCGCGGCGAGGCCATCCAGGGCCGGCCGTCCATATGGAACGCATCGGCAAAAACATAGGCCTTGCCGGCGCTGGCACCGGGCGCCAGGCACAGCGTCGAAACGTCAGGCACCATGCGCATGTCCGGGTCCGAATAGGCAAAACCCTCGTCGATCGAGCCGGAATAGCGGCCGTCGATGCTGACCAGGAAGGCGCTGCTCGGCAGATAGAGCGCGCGATCTTCCAGCGCCTGAAGGAATTTGGCCGTCGGCAACGCCTTGCCGCGCAGCACGCCGTTCATATCGGGCACCAGGCACTCGACCTCGTTGATGCCGTGCTGGGCCAGCCAGGCCTTGGGATCGGTACCGCTGGAGAGCGAGGTGTTCGTCGTGATTGTGTCAGGCATTTCGTTCATGTCCGTATCAGAGAGAGTATGGCTTGCGCGGCCACATCCGTTCCGGGTTTCAGCGCCATTTGGGCTGCATTGTCCTTCAGGCGTACGCGCATGGCATCGTCGGCCAGCAGGCCGAGAATGGCTTTCTCCAACACTCCTTCGGTCCAGGCATCACGGCCGATATGGTCACCGACGCCGGTCTCTCCGGCGCGCCGCGCATTGTCATGCCCGTCCCAGCAATAGGGCATGATCAGCGACGGCACGCCGAAGCGCAGCGCTTCGCAAAAACTGTTGTTGCCGCCGTGATGGATGAACAGGTCCGACTTCGCCACCACCGAGGGCTGCGGAAACCAGGCGTCGAGATAGACATTGTCGGGCACCGCGCGATAGGCGTCGCGCAGGCCGCCGGCATTGACGATGAAGCGCGCCGGCAGCCTGTCGAACACCGCCAGCATGCGCTCGATCAGGCCGACATCCATGGCGCCGAGGCTGCCGAAGCTGACATAGACCAGCGGCCCGCCATTGCGCGGAAACACCGGCACCTCGAACGGCCCCTCCGACCGCACGCAGCCTTCGAGATAGACGAAGCGCGTGGGATCGAGCGGTTCGGCGCGCTCGCGGCGCACGATCGATGGCGTCAGCAGCAGATTGAGGTCGGGCGAGGCCTCGAGGAACTGACCCTTCGGCAGCGGCCCCAGTCCAGCATCCGCCCGGAAACGGTTGAAGCGGTCATGCGCCGATGCCGAGGCCGTGAGATAGCGAGCTTCGAACGCCGCTCGTTGCGGGTCGTCCACGCCAAGCCCCGACAGATAGGGTGGCACATTGGCATCCGGAAGCTCGGTCTCGGCGCAGGAGACAACGCGCACCCAGGGACAGCCGGCGGCAGCGATCGCCGGGAACATGATGACATTGTCGAGCACCACCGCATCCGGCTTCAGCCGTGCCAGCAATTGGCGCAGCGGCGCCTCCGCGTTGACTGCCGTGTCGACGATCGCTTGCCAGGTCGGCGCGACATAGGTTTCCAGTTGGTCGATCGGGCTCAGCCTGAAATGCGGCAGGTGCCGGCGCACGAAGGCCTGCCAGTAACTCTGGCGTTCGCTGTCGCTCAGCGGCTCGTCGGTCGGCAGCTGGTATTCCTGGAAACCATAGTCAGCAAAGACGCCGGAGAAGCCGGCATGGCAGATGAAGACAGGCCTAGCTCCCTTGGCACGCAATGCCTGCGCGATGCCGACGCAATTCAACGCCGCGCCGAAACTGGCTTCGGGGAACAGCGCGATGGTCGGGCTGGCTTTACGCGTCAATTAATCCTCGTCAATCCGGCCGGCTGATCATGCCGAACAGGGCGGGCGCCCCGCGACTGGCCGCTTGCGGTCGCTGGTTGCGGGAGAGCCGCAGGTGGATGCGAAGCAGATCGGCAGCCACCTCATACTGCAGGCTTTCAAGATGGTCGAGTATAACAAGGTGTTCGCGCAGCGATTGCCGCAACCGGAAGACGTTGACGCCGGCATAGATGCCCGGCAGCCGGCGCAGCCTGAGGTGATCGGCGAGCGCGTCGGCCACGAAGCGGTTGGCGCAGCCTTCGGCGAGCATGCCGTGAAAATCGATGTCCAGCCGCTGGAATTCGCGTGTGTCGAAGGCGGCGTCCGGCAGCGCAACCAGCGCTTCCATGCCCTGGCGCAACGTCGCCGCCCGCGCGCCGTCCAGCCGGAAGCCCGGTGTCAGGATGGCCGCGGGCTCCAGCAGCAAGCGGAACTCATAGCTGTCGCCTTGCGCCTCCGGATCGTCGGGCGTGCGCCGAAACAGCCAGGATTGGCCGGGCGCACGGTCCAGCAGATTCTCATCTGTCAGTTTGTTCAACGCTTTTAGTACCGTCTTCCGTTCGGCACTGTAGCGCCGCATCAGCCCTGCAACCGTCACTGTCTGGTCCAGTCGCCGCGCCGAGCGATCGCGCAGGATCGCCCCGGCCAGTTCGTCCTCCTCGGCAGCGGGCAGTTCCGTGGCGACCGAAGCCTGCGCGGTGAGGTCGATCGCCAAATGATACCCGGAATCCGCCTCCCAGCGTACGACTCCCCGCTCCGCGAGCAGGCCGAGCGCCGCCCGCACCGGCGTGCGCGAGACATTGCACAGCGAAGCGATCTGCTGCTCCGGCAAGCGCGCGCCGGGCTCAAAACCGCGCTGCCGCGCCACATCCAGGATGCGCTGCGCCAGATCGAGATGGTTGGTGCGAGGTCGTCTGGCTACGGCTTGCATGACTGGTCTCGTGGAAAACGACATGACTTTGTTGGTTTGACCGATCGCCAGCATGGACGCAATCGGCCAGATTCCTCGATCGCCTAGCAAATTATGGATTGACGTACTTTTTTCTGCAATAGTACTGTCAGGACAATCGGCGAGAAAAAGACCGAGGGAACAGGATCGAGGCAGCGGCAAGGTCGCAGGCGTTGGTCCGGCGAATGAAATTCGACGATCAACCGGAATGGGAGTCTGTCATGACCGCTACCAGCCTGCGGCGCCGTGCGCTGAAAACATCTTCGATCGCACTTGGCCTGGCCTTGGCGCTGTCTGCGCCGGCGATGGCTGCTGATCTCGTCATTTCCAACTGGGACGGCTACATGGCGCCCGACGCCATGGCCGCCTTCAAGACCGCGACCGGCGTTTCGGGCGAAGTGGTGGTGCATGCCACCAATGAAGAAATCATGGGCAAGCTGATCGCCGCCGGCGGCAAGGGCTATGACGTGGTCTTCGTCTCCTCGCCCTTCGCCGAAGTGCTGAACAAGCTCGGCCTGACCGAGCCGATCGACCACGCCAAGATCCCGAACCTCACCAATCTCTACCCCGAAGCAACCAAGCTGCCGCACGATGTCGGCAATGCATTCTCGGTCCCCTACACCTGGGGAACCACCGGCCTCTGCTACCGCTCGGATCTGGTGAAGACAGCGCCGACCAGCTGGAGCGATCTGCTCGCTCCTTCCGACGAATTGAAGGGCAAGACCACCATGCTGGCGACCGACCGCTGGCTGCTGGCCGCCGGCCAGCTCGACAAGGGCTACTCGGTCAACGAAACCGACCCGGCCAAGATGGCCGAGGTCAAGGACCTCTTGATCTCGGCCAAGAAAACCCTGCTCGCCTATGACGACACCACCTTCTATTCCAAGCTGGTGTCCGGCGAGGCGCTGATGGTGCAGGCATGGGACGGCTGGTGCAATTACGGCATCGCCGAGAAGCCTGAGATCAAATACGTGATCCCCAAGGAAGGTTCGGATCTCTGGGTCGACACGATGGTGGTGATGAAGGCCTCCGCCAACAAGGACGCCGCCTTCCAGTTCATCAACTTCATGCTCGACGCCAAGAACCATGCCTGGGCGGCGCAGAACATCGACTACAAGGTGCCGAACAAGCCGGCGATGGAAAGCCTGCCGGCCGATTTCCTGGCCAAGTTCCCCAATATGGCGATGCCGGTTTCCGACCTCGTCAAGTTCGAGCAGCTGCGCGACGTCGGCGACGCCCAGCGCGACTATTCGAAGATCGTCAGCGAGATCAAGGCCGCGCAGTAGGCGGCGGTTCCAACAGCATCCTGGAATTAAGCTTGCGTTCCGTGTCGCCCCCCTCTGGCCTGCCGCGTCCAGCCCTTCGCTGTCGCTCTGGGCGTTCGCCGTTCGGAAAGCCAAGCAATTGGCTTTCCGTCCGCTGCGCGGACCACGCCTCACCCCCCTCAAGGGGGAGATTGGCTGGGTTGCGGCCTGTCGCCAATTTTCGGCACAGCTCCCCCTCATCCGGCCGCTTCGCGGCCACCTTCTCCCCGTTGGGGAGAAGAGGAAGGCGTTAGCGCCAACGGCCTCCTCTCCCCCTGGGGAGAGGTCGGATTGCCCCGAATTGCCCTTCGCAATTCGGTTGGCAATCCGGGTGAGGGGGCAGCTGCCGGGACACCACTTCGATGCCGTTGAGATGATCGGCAGGGACGCAGCGTGATGCGACCCTCCCGTTCCTCCCTCCTGATGGCCCCGGCCCTGGCCTGGCTCGCGGCCTTGATGGTGGTGCCGTGCGCGCTGGTGCTGGCGCTCGCCTTCTTCCGGCGCGGCATCTATGGCGGCATCGAATACACCTTCACGCTGGAGAATTTCGGCCTGGTCTTCGACCCGCTCTACGCCGGCATCTTCCTCAATTCGGCGCGCATCGCCGGCACCGCGACCCTGATCGCGGTGGTGATCGGCTACGCCGCCGCCTACGCGATATCGGCGGCACCGCGCCGGCTGCAGCCAATTTTCCTGTTCTTCGCCGTACTGCCGTTCTGGTCCAACTACCTGATCCGCACCTATGCCTGGATAGTGCTGCTCAACCGCGAAGGCCTGATCACCCAGCTCCTGCGTTGGTTCGGCTACACCGGCGAGCCGCCGTCGATGCTCTACACCGAGGGTGCGGTCATCGCCGGTCTGGTCTACAACTATTTGCCCTTCGTCATCCTCGCCTGCTACGCGCCGCTGTCGCGCCTCAACCCGGAACTGGCCGAGGCGTCGCGTGACCTCGGCGCTTCCGCGATCACCACATTCCGCCGTGTCATCCTGCCGCTGACAGTGCCCGGCATTGCCGCCGGCGCGGTGTTTGTCTTCGTGCTGTCGATCGGCAATTTCGTCACCCCGGCACTGCTCGGCGGCGGCCGCTTCCAGATGATCGGCAATCTCGTCTACGACCAGTTCCTGACCGCCAATGACTGGCCGTTCGGAGCAGCGCTTGCCATGGCGCTGATTGCCATCATGCTTCTGGTGCTGACGGCGCAGGCGCTCGCCGCCAATCGCGCCTCGGGCCACACCGCGCAAGCCGGCGGAGACACCGATGGCTGAGCGCTCTCCCGCGACGCGGCGAGCGCTTTGGATCGTGCTCAGTCTCGTCTTCGCCTTCCTCTACATCCCGATCGCCGTGCTGGTGGCGCTGTCCTTCAACGAAGGCGGGCTGCCGACGGCATGGTCGGGCTTTTCGCTGAAATGGTATGTCTCGCTGGCCGGCAATTCCGCCATCCTCTCCGCCGCGCTCAACACGCTGATCGTGGCGCTGGTCTCGACCGCGATCGCCACGCTGCTCGGCACGCTGCTGGCGATCGGCATCGAGATACGCCGGCAATACGGCAAGGGCCTCGAAGCGCTGATCTTCGCACCGATGATCATCCCCGACATCGTGCTGGCGATCGCGCTGCTCTCGTTCTTCTCCATGCTCAACCTGACCATGGGCCTGCACACCATCATCCTCGCCCATGTCGTCTTCAACCTCGCCTTCGTCTGCTCGGTGGTGCGCGCAAGGCTGAAGAGCTTCGACTGGTCTATCGTCGAGGCCTCCGCCGATCTTGGCGCCTCCGCGCTCACCACCTTCCGGCGGGTGACATTGCCGGTCATCGCGCCGGCGGTGATCGCCGGTGCGCTGCTCGCCTTCACGCTCTCGGTCGACGAGTTCATCATTGCCTTCTTCACCGCCGGCGCCGGCCGCGCCTCGACGACGCTGCCGATGCAGATCTACGCGATGATCCGCTTCGGCATCACGCCGGAGATCAATGCGCTGGCGACCATCGTCATGGCGGTCTCGATCACCGCGCTGACCCTGTCGCAGCGGCTCAACCGTGGGGTCATAGGCCAATGAGCGAACCGCGCACGCTGCTGGCCATCGACAAGGTGTCGAAGAATTTCGGCCGGGTGACGGCCGTCGACGGCATCTCGCTCGACATAAGGGAGAACGAGTTCTTCGCTTTGCTCGGACCGTCCGGCTGCGGCAAGACCACGCTGCTGCGCATGCTGGCCGGCTTCGAGACGCCCAATGACGGGCGCATTCTGCTCGACGGAAGCGACATCGCGAAAACCCCGCCCAACAAGCGGCCGGTCAATCTGATGTTCCAGTCCTACGCGCTGTTTCCGCATATGAGCGTCAGGGCCAACGTGTCCTACGGCCTTGAGATGGAGCGTTTGCCGGCGGCTGAAATCCGCTCCCGCGTCGACGCCATCCTGGCGACGACCGAACTCGTCCCCTTCGCCGACCGCAAGCCGGAGCAATTGTCAGGCGGCCAGAAGCAACGCGTCGCGCTCGCCCGTGCCCTGGTCAAGCGACCCCGGCTGCTGCTGCTCGACGAGCCACTCGGCGCGCTCGACAAGAAACTGCGCGGCGCCATGCAGCTGGAGCTGAAGCGCCTGCAGCATGAGGTCGGCATCACCTTCGTCATCGTCACCCATGACCAGGAAGAATCGCTCGTGATGGCCGACCGCATGGCGGTGCTGAAGGACGGCAAGCTGCTGCAATGCGACACGCCGCACGCGATCTATGAACATCCCGCCGACCGTTTCGTCGCCGACTTCATCGGTGTGATGAATTTTGTGCCGGGCAAAGCCGCCGCCGATGGCGTTGTAGCCGCAGATGGCGCTCGGATATCCGGCAAGGTTCCCGCAACGCTTTCACCCGAGGCGTCCGCTGTCGCGTCGGTACGGCCCGAGCGCATCCGGCTGTTCCCATCGGCGGAAACCGCCAACCGCACCACCGGCACGGTCGAGGCGCTGGCCTATCAGGGGCTTGACCTGCAGCTGCATGTCCGCACGCCCCTGTCGCCAAAACCGTTCCTGGTGCGCGTCACCGCTGATGCCGCCGACCGCAGGCCGGTTTCGTCGGGCGACCAGGTCGAACTCGGCTGGGATGCCGCCGATGTCAGAATTTTCGCAGAATGACAGGAGAAGCTTGATGGCGCAGAAGACGATCGCGTTTTTTCCAGAAGCGGCCTACGGCCCGGCGCTTAATTCCGTCGGCATCGCCCAGGCGGTCGAGGCGCGCGGCCACAGAGCGGTGTTCCTGTCCGACCCCGGCTTCGTCGATGTCTATAAGGGCTACGGCTTCGAGGCGCATCCGGTGAACCTGTCCGAGCCGATGCCGCCCGAACAGATGGCGAAATTCTGGGAGGATTTCATCAACGGCCACATCCCCAACTTCCGCAAATCGCCCTATGACCAGGTCGACAATTACGTGAAGGATTGCTGGACGGCGATCGTCGACAGCGCCAAATGGGCGCAGAAGGACCTGCCGCGCGTTCTCTCAGCCATCAAGCCTGACGTGATCTGCGTCGACAACGTCATCCTGTTCCCGGCGATCAAGCAGTTCGGCAAGCCATGGGTGCGCGTCATCTCCTGCTCGGAAAACGAGATCGAGGACGAGGACATCCCGCCGCATCTGTCGGGCTGCGGCGAGAACGACCATGCCGGCCACCAGCGCTACCGCGACCATTTCAACGCCGTGATCAAACCGATCCATGACGATTTCAACACCTTCCTCACCGCCAATGACGAGGCGCCCTATCCGATCGGCCAGTTCTTCGAGGCCTCACCCTATCTGAACCTCCTGCTCTACCCCGAAGCGGCGAAGTTCAAGCGCCGCCATCCGCTCGACCCGGCAAAATTCCAGTATCTCGAAGGCTGCGTGCGGCAGGAAAAGCCCTATGCAGTGCCGGCCTTCGCGAAAAACAATGACGGGCCGCTGCTCTACGTCTCCTTCGGCAGCCTCGGCGCCGGCGACGTCGACCTGTTGAAGCGCATCATCGCGACACTGGGCAAGACGCGCTATCGGGCTCTGGTCAATGTCGGCGGCTACAAGGACCAGTACACGGACGTGCCCGGCAACATCATCGTCGAGAGCTGGTTCCCGCAGCCTTCGGTCATCCCGCAGGTCGATGCTGTGATCCACCATGGCGGCAACAACTCGTTCACCGAGTGCCTCTATTTCGGCAAGCCGGCCATCATCATGCCCTATGTCTGGGACGGCCACGACAACGCCACCCGCGTCGAGGAAACCGGCCACGGTTTCGGCATGCCGCGCTACGAGTGGACCGATGCCGAGCTGATCGCCAAGATCGAAGCATGCCTGACCGACCCGGCGATGAAGGCCAAGCTGGCGAAGACCTCGGCACAGATGCGCGCGCAGAACGGCCCGGAGAAAGCCGCTGGGTTGTTGGAGGCGCTTCTGTGATTGAGTTGATTGAAATGCCGAGCCAAGGCACCCCCCTCTCGCCTGCCGACCATCTCCCCCTCAAGGGGGAGATCGGCTGTCACTACCGCTTTCGCCAATCGCAAAGCTCACAAGGGATGCACCGTCTTTGGAGCTGCCAATCTCCCCCTTGAGGGGGTGAGGCGTGGTCCGCGCAGCGGACGGAAAGCCAATTGCTTGGCTTTCCGAACGGCGAACGCCCAGAGCGACAGCGAAGGGCTGGACGCGGCAGGACAGAGGGGGGCCTCGTAGAGCGCAGCCTCAACACGCGAGGGGGAACCTCCGCATGATCTCCTCCGCTCCCCACCTCCACCAAGCGTCCACCCGCGCCGACCTCGTCGACTGGGGCGCCCAACCCGACGCATTGGAAGGCGCCTCCCACTCGACCGGCAAACTCGTGCACAAGGGCCCGAACAACCAGCCCGAAGCCGGCATCTGGGTCTGTACGCCAGGCCGCTGGCGGCTCTCGATCCCGCGCGATGAATTGTGCCATTTCGTCGCCGGCCGCGCGACCTACCGGTCGGATGTCGGCGAAGTGATAGAAGTCTCAGCCGGGACCGTGGTCATGTTTCCCGCAGGCTGGACAGGCGAATGCACCGTGCATGAGACCATGCGCAACGTCTACATGCTGGCCTGACGCCATAGGAGCAACACATGCCGACACCGCACTGGCCAAAGGCCTCGAGCGTGGAACTGGAGGACTGGGGCGCGGGCAGCAACACGCTCGCCGGCTCGCCCCGCGCCTCGGGCAAGATCCTGTCCCAGAACCCGGACGGATCGAGTGAATGCGGCCTGTGGTCGTGCACGCCGGGCACGCGCAAGGTCACCTTTGCCGCCGACGAGTTCTGCCACTTCCTGTCGGGTCGCGGCAGCTATGTCCATGACAACGGCGAGCAGATTCCGGTCGAGGCCGGCACGCTCGTGTTCTTCCCCGCCGGCTGGACCGGCATCTCCATCATCACGCAAACGCTGACCAAGGCCTTCATGTGCCGCTGAGCCCCATTTCAAGGAAATCGATATGACCACACCCATCATGAAATCCCCGCTCGCCATCACCGACCTCGTCGACTGGGGCGTCATCCCGACCATGATCGAGGGCCTGTCCCACACCTCGGGCAAGCTGCTTCACAAGGGGCCGGAAGGCCGCTCCGAATGCGGGCTTTGGGTCTGCACCCCAGGCAAATGGCACTGCCATGTCACCCGCGACGAATTCTGCCACTTCCTCGAAGGCCGCTGCACCTATGTGCATGAATCCGGCGAGGTGATCGAGATCGAGCCGGATACGGCAGCCTTCTTTCCGCAGGACTGGAAAGGCGTCTGCACCGTCCATGAGACCATCAAGAAGGTCTACATGATCCGCTGAGCGGATCTGAGAGGATACCCATGGATTTCTCAGCTGACCGGCCGGCATTCTTCGTCAACCCCGATTACCGGCCGATGACTGGCACAAACAAGCCGGTGATCGATCCGGCGACGCTCGAAACCGTAGGCACCATATCGGCAGCCACCGACGGCGAGATCGACGCCGCGCTCACCGCCGCGACCAAGGCGCAGACGGCCTGGAAGAAACTCGACGCCAAGAGCCGGGCAAAGCATCTGCACGCCGTCGCCAACGCTATCGAGGCGGCCGACTTCACCCGCTGCGCCGAGCTGATGGTGCGTGAGATGGGCAAGCCCTACCCCGAGGCGATCGGTGAGATCGCCAACTGCGCGCCGATCTTCCGCTACTATGCCGAGATGGCGCGCGACGATGCCGGCAAGATCGCCGGCACGACACAGGCCGGTTCGTTCCAATATGCGCGCTACGAGCCCTATGGCGTATCGGTCCACATCATGCCCTACAACTTCCCGATCCTGCTGATGTGCTGGACGGTCGCCGCGTCACTTGCCGCCGGCAATGCCTGCATCATCAAGCCGGCCGAGGCGACGACGCTGTCCACGCTGGACTACATGACCGTGTTCCGCTCGCTGCCGGAAGGCCTGGTCTCCTGCCTGCCCGGCGGTGCCACCACCGCGCAGGCCCTGATCGCCTCCGATCGCACCCACGCCGTCGCCTTCACCGGCTCGGTCGCCGCCGGCAAGGCGGTCGCGGTCGCTTGTGCCGAGCGCATGAAGCCTTGCGTCATCGAAGCCGGCGGCAGCGATCCGCTGATCATCAGTGAGCACGCCCCGCTTGAGGTCGCGGCCGCCGGCAGCGTCACCGCCGCCTTCCACCTCACCGGCCAGGTCTGCACCTCGGCCGAGCGCTTCTTCGTCGTCGATGCCGTCCACGACCGCTTTGTCGAACTGTTCGCCGAAAGGACACGGGCGTTGCGCGTCGGCAACGGCATGGACAAGACCGAGATCGGTCCGCTGGTCAGCGAAGCGGCACGGGCCAAGGTCATGCGCCTCGTCGACGATGCAATCGCGCACGGCGCCAAGGCGGTCACCGGAGGGCGCATCCCGCCGGCGCACAACACCGGCTGGTTCTACGAACCGACCATCCTGACCGGCGTCACCCCAGACATGGCCATCGTGCGCGAGGAGTGCTTTGGCCCCGTCGCCGCCATCTGCCGGGTCAGGGATTTCGACGAGGCGATCCGGCTTGCCAATGACAGCCCGTTCGGGCTCGGCGCCTCGGTGTTCACATCAGATCTTGCCGAGGCGCACGAGGCAGCCGAGCGGCTCGAAGCTGGTATGGTCTGGGTCAACAACCCGTTGATCGACAATGACGCCCTGCCCTTCGGCGGCTGGAAGGCCTCAGGCCTCGGCCGCGAACTCGGCCGTCAGGGGCTCGACGCCTTCCGCCGCTCGAAGATGGTGATCATCGACCACAAACCGGCAATCCAGGACTGGTGGTATCCCTACCCCGACAGCTGGTTCCGCGAGACCGGCGGCCGCAAGCATGTATGAGTGTTCGAACCTCGCCATCTCAGGATAGTTCGCTGTCCCGGGATAGCCAGCCCGATCATGGCCGGGAAAAAGCAATGCCGCCGGGCGAGACCCGGCGGCATCTTCTTTGACTGGCCACTGCCGTTTCGGCGGCAGGTCGTTACGGCGTCGTTTCCGTCTGCATCGTGGCGGCCGTCTGGTCGATCTTGTCGGCAAGGACGCCCTGGGCCCAGGTCGTGACCTCGTCATCGACGGGCTTGTTGGCCATCTCCGTCAGCGCCGCGTTGAGCGATGTATCATCGGTGCCGACCGCGGCCGCGGCAGCCGCCGCTTTGTCGGCAGCGACCTCAACCTGCAGGGCCGCTATCTTCCCAGGCAGGGCCGCCTGATCTTCGGGCGACATGGCGGCAATCTCGTCGGCTGTCAGCGACGTCAGGGCGTCCAGTTCGGCCTGGGCGGCGTCCGCTGTGGCCTGGGCGACCTTGGCTTTGGCGGACTGCGTCACGAAGGCCTGAATGGCAGCGAACTTCTTGCTCTTCGAGTTCATATAGGCGTTGATGTTGCGCTGCAGCGAGTTCAGCCGGCCAAGCTTGGCGTGGATGTTCTTCTCCTTGGGCAGAGCCGAGACCTTTGTGGTCTTGTCGACCGTGGTGTCGTCCGTTTTGGTCTTTGCCACCTGCCCAGGGGCCGACGACGACTTGCCGTGCGAAGCGCCGCTCTTGCCATTGCCATTGCCGCCGTTCCCGCCAGCATTGCCACCGCCATTACCATGGCCGCCGCCATTGCCACCGCCGTGCCCGTTGCCGCCGGCTCCGGCGAGCGCCGGAGACGCCAGAAGCGCCAATGCGGCAAGCGCCGCAAACAGAGTTTTTCGGTTTGTCATGGTAATCTCCTCGGGAATCGCCGCCCTTGGCCCGACCGCTAGGCGACCGTCCTATGAGGAATCGCTAATTGTACAGAGTAAACTTTAGACAAATGCGGTCTCAATACGCGAGCGGGCGATCAGTCGGCACCATAACCATCTGATATCAAACACAAATTGATGCTTTTGAACGGTCGTGGCACTGAAGTCCCATGCCGGTCGGACTATAGTCCTGCCACCGAGCAGCGGCACGGGTGAAAGTTTTGGCGTGGTATATCGGAAAGGCTTTCAAACAGGGGAGTTGATAACGAAAGCACAAGTCTCAACCGATGCTTTCGCCGCCATCGATCACCAGCGCCTGGCCGGTCATGAAGGATGAGCGGTCGGAGACGAGGAAGAGGATCGCTTCGGCGATCTCATCGGCACTGGCCCAGCGTCCCATCGGGATCTTGGTGCGGACATAGGTTTCGATCGCCTCGCGTCCGCCCATCTGAGCGATGAACGGCTCGTTGAACGGCGTGTCGACCCAGCCCGGGCAGAGTGCGTTGACGCGGACATTGTGCCGGGCATAGTCGAGCGACATCTGCCTGGTCATTGCCACCACCGCATGTTTGGAGGTTGCGTAGGCGATCATCTCGCGGTCGTAGAACACGCCCGAATTCGAGGCCGTGTTGAGGATGACGCCGCCGCCTCGTGCGACCATCGATGGCATGACCACCCTGGCCGCCAGGAACTGCGCCCGCACATTGACCCGCCACGACGCATCCATGCCGTCGACTTCGACTTCGGTCAGCGTGCCGCCGACCTGGATGCCGGCGTGATTGTGCAGGATGTCGATGCGCCCGTGCCTGTCGAGCGTGCCGGCAATGAGTTCTTCAACCGCCGCGTCCTCCGCGACATCGGTGGCGATCGCCTCGGCTTGGCCGCCCATTGCCCGGATGTCCGAAGCCGTTGTTTCGCCAGCAGCCTCATCCCTGTCGGCGATGACGACCACCGCACCTTCCCTGGCCATGATCATGGCGCCGGCGCGCCCGATGCCGGAGCCGGCGCCTGTCACCACGGCGATGCGGTCTTTGAGGATCATGATGCAGCTTTCAGTTCGATGGTTTGCGCTGGCGCAACTGCCATTGGGCAAGCACCACGAGCAGCACGGAGGCGACGAGGACGATCGTCGCGATGGCATTGATCTCCGGCGTCACGCCACGCCGGATCGAAGCGAAGACATAGATCGGCAGCGTCGTCTGTGCGCCGGCGACGAAGAAGGCGACGATGAAATCGTCGAAGGAGAAGGTGAAGGCGAGCAGGAAGCCGGCGACGACCGCCGGCAGGATCTGTGGCAGGACGATGCTGCGAAACGTCGTCAACGGCGTGGCGTAGAGATCACTCGACGCCTCGACCAGATTGCGGTCGAGGCTGCCGAGCCGGGTGCCAACGATCATCGTCACCAGCGCCATCGAAAACAGCCCGTGCGCCGCAATGATCGAACCGTAGCCGAGCGCCAGGCGCGGCGGCTGGTCATCCGGCCAGATCGAGGCGAGGAACGGGTTGACGACGCCAAAGAGCTGGACGAGCGCAACCAGCGTCGAAATGCCGATGACGACACCCGGAACGACGATCGCGGCCCCGAGAAGGGCATCGAAAACCGCGCGGGTTCTGACGCTCACGCGCGCCAGGCCGAGTGCGGCCGCCGTGCCGCATAGCGCCGCCAGCGAAGCGCTGGTGGTGGCAATGAACAGGCTGTTCTTCAGCGCCTCGACCAGGAACGGGTTCGCCAGCGCCTTGCCGTACCATTGCACCGAAAAGCCGGTGAACTCGCTGGCATGGTGACCAGCGTTGAAGGAGAACAGCACGACCAGCGCGATCGGCAGATAGAGGAAGGCAAAGACGGCAATGACGAAGGCGCGCATCAGATCAGGTCCACCCGGCGCGCGCCCGAAACCCGGGTCGAGATGCGGTTTGCGGCAATCAGCACCACCACCGAGACCAGCACCAGCGTGATCGCGATGGCCGATCCGAACGGCCAGTTGCGCGACTGCAGGAACAGGTCGACCAGCGCGTTGCCGATGAAGAACACCTTGCCGCCGCCAAGCAACGTCGGGATCAGATATTCGCCAAGCAAAAGGATCATGACCAGCGAGAACCCGGTCATCACACCCGGCAGCGACAGTTTCAGGGTCACGCCGAGGAAAGTCGAAATCGGCGTCGCGCCGAGATCGGCCGAGGCTTCCAGCAGCCGCCGGTCGAGCCGCTCGAGGCTGACATAGATGGGCAGGATCATCAGCGGCAGATAGCCATAGACAATGCCGAGCAGAACCGCACCCGGCGTGTTGATCAGCCTGACGTCCTCGATGCCGACAAACGCCAGCAAGGCGGGAATGCCGCGCCCGCCCAGCACATACATCCAGGCATAGGTCCGCATCAGAAGGCTGGTCCAGAAAGGGATGACGACCAGCGCCAGCAGGATCAGCCGCCAGCGCTGCGGCGCCTTCAACGCAAGATAGTAGGCGACCGGATAGGCGACGAGAAGACAGGCGAGCGCCCCCACCGGCGCCAGCACCATCGTGTTCCAGAAGGCGGTCGCCCGCGCCGGGAGATTGGCATATTGCGCGAAAGTGAAGGCTGCCTGGTAGCCGCCTTCCGGCGCCCGTTCGCCGACGCTGAACACGGCGATGGCTATGAACGGCAGCACCAGAAACACCACCAGCCACGCGGTCGCCGGACCGAGCAGCATGGCGGTCAGAAGATTCTTGCGAAGACGGCTGCCGTGCATGGAGAGATTGCCCCGGTGCCGGCGGGCAAAACCCGCCGGTCAAGTTATCTGCGTCGAATTTGAGGTCCGCGCCGCTCAGGCCGACTTGAAGCGCGCCATCAATTCAGCACGGCCGGGATCGGTCAGCGTTGCCGCCGCGCCGAATTCCAGTGGCGTCAACAGGTCCGCCGCCGGATAGAGGATCGGATTGTCGAGCACCTCCTTCGGCAGCACCTTGTTGACCCGCGCATCGGTCGACGGCGCACCATTGGCCAGGTGCTCCTTCACCGCCACCTGCGGGTTCATCAGATAATTGAGCAGGGCGTAGCCGGCGGGCTTGTTCGGCGCGTCCTTCGGAATGGCGTAGAAATCGGTCCAGATCTCGCCGCCTTCCTTGCCCAGCACATAGGCGATCTCGGGAATGTCGCGATGCAACTGCGCGCCATCGTTCGTCCAGCACATGGTCATCCACGCGTCACCGGCGCGCATCCCCGGCTGATAGTCGGAGGAAACCGCGAACAGATGCGGCTTGACCTTCAGCAGCAGTTCCTCCGCCTTGGCCAGTTCGTCTGGCTTGAGCGAGTTGAACGAGTAGCCGTAATATTTCAGCGCATTGCCGATCGTGGTCAGCTGATAGTCGTGCACCATGGTGCGGCTGTCGCCTTCCGCCATGGCGGTGTCCCAGAACTCCTTCCAGCTCGTCATCGGCTTGGTCAGCTTCTTGGTGTTGACGGCAAAGCCAGTGGTGCCCCAGTTCTTCGGCACCGCATAGGTCACCGCATCGATCGTGCCCTCCGAGGTGAAGCGTGGATCCTCCTGCGACCCGTCGAAATTCGGCAGTTTCGCCATCTCCAGCGGTTCGATGATGCCGAGCTTCTTGTAGGTGGAGATCGTGTAGTTGGTCGGCACGAACAGGCTCCAGCCCGAGGCGCCGGCCTGCAGCTTGGCCAGCATCTCCTCATTGGAGCCGAACACGTTGACCTCGACGGCAACGCCGGTGTCCTTCTTGAAATTCTCGAAGGTCGCCGGGTCATGATAATTCGGCCAGGTGGCGATCGACATGCGGTCGCCAAGGTTTTCAGCGGCAAAGGCCGGCGTCGGCATGATGCCGATCTCGCGCGCCATCACCGCCGTCGCAATGCCAAGGCCGGTGAGGCCGAGGAAATCGCGGCGGCCGATCGAGCCGCGCTTGAGGCGCATCAGCTGGTCGACAAAATTCTCAGGGCTTATCGGCAGTCCGTCACGATATGATTTCGACATGTTTATCTACCCTCTGGTTGGTCCCGTTGTTCTTGGTGTCCGGAAACGCCAGCGGCGTTCCGGAGGCAAAGCCGATGGCGACGGGTTCACCCGGCTTGAAGAGATTGCCGTGGCCGATCAGATGGTCGGCCTTGGCCAGCAGCGTTCCGATGCCCTTGACCTCGATCGCGTATTCCGCCGTCGAGCCCAGGAAGATCCGGTTGCGGACGATGCCCTTGAACCGGCCGCTTCCCGACGCGCCGAGACTGAGCGATTCGGGGCGAAGGCTGACCGACACGGCCTCGCCCTGCTGCAAGGCAGTCCGCTTGCGCGCCGCAATGACCGTGCCATCGGCAAGCGCTACCTCCACCAGATCGCCGGTATGCCCGGCGACGGTGCCGCTCAAGAGATTGGTCTTGCCGACGAAGTCGGCGACGAACAAATCGGCCGGCTCGTCATAGATCTCGCTCGGCTGCCCGAGCTGGACGATGCGGCCGCCATTCATGACGCAGACGAAATCGCTCATCGACAGCGCTTCCTCCTGGTCGTGGGTGACCAGCACGAAGGTGATGCCGATCTCGCGCTGCAGGTTCTGCAGCTCGATCTGCATGTCGGTGCGCAGCTTCTTGTCGAGCGCCGCCAGCGGCTCGTCGAGCAAAAGCACGGCCGGCTTGTTGACCAGCGCGCGCGCCAACGCGACCCGCTGCTGCTGGCCGCCTGACAGTTCGTGGATCTTGCGGCGGCCATAGCCGGCGAGCCGCACCATTTCGAGCGCCTCGCCCGCCCTTGAGGATATCTCGCGTGACGACAGCCTTGGCCGCGCCTGGCGCAGCCCGTAGGCGACGTTGTCCTCGACATCGAGATGCGGAAACAGAGCGTATTGCTGGAACACCATGTTGACCGGCCGCCGGTAGGGCGGCGTGCCGGCCATGTCCTGGCCGCGAATGAACACCTGACCTTCGCTCGGCTGTTCGAAGCCACCGATCATGCGCAGGCAGGTCGTCTTGCCGCAGCCGGAGGGGCCGAGCAGGGCAACAAAGGCGGAAGGTGGGACGGCGAGATCGATACCGCTGACTGCGGTCACGCTGCCATAGCGCTTGGTGACGCCGCGAAACTCGATGTCAGGCACTGCGGTCAAAGGCTGCGGGCTCCAGCGACAGGGCAATATCAGAACGCTACCAGAGCCAATGCCGGCTAGTATATACCTCGCAGGTGGTATATCTGATCTATTTTCTCGTTTAAGGGGGTATGGATTGTCCCGCAGCGACGAATATAGCCAACTCGCCATGCTCGTCGCAGCGACGCGGGAGACGAGCGGCGACCTCTTCGGCAAGGCGCTGGTCGATTGGCTGCGGCTTCATGTCAGTTTCGATCACTGCGTGGTCTTCGGCTATCGCGGCGCCTCGCGCCCGCCGCTGCTGTTCGAGACGTTTTCGCCCGCCGAAAGCCATGTCTTCGTCGCGCTCTACCAGGAAGGCCCGTATCTGCTCGACCCGTTCCACCACGCGGCGGTCGAGCGCAAGGAAGGCTTCTGGCGCATGCGCGAATTGGCACCGGACCGTTTCTACGCCAGCGAGTATTTTCGTTCCTACTACAGCCAGACCAGGCTGGCCGAGGAGGTCGGCTTCTTCGTGCCGCTACCGGGCAAGGATGCGCTGGTGCTGTCGCTGATGCGGCTGCGCGCTTCGGGCCCGTTCGGCACCGCCGATGCCAGATTGTTACGCGACATGGCGCCGGCGGTGATCAACCTCATCAGGTTGCGCTGGCCCGCCCTTCCGGCCGACGAACCAACCGAGACGAAGCAGGACGAGACGATCGTTGCGGTCAACGAATTCGACCGTGCCCATATCTGGAAGAGCCTGTCGCTGACGCCGCGCGAAAAGCATGTCGTCGACCTGGTGCTGCAGGGGCATTCGACGGAATCGATCGCCAGGGCGATGCGCATCGTGCCGGGAACCGTGAAGGTTCATCGCCGCAACATCTACCGCAAGCTCAAGATCAAGTCGCAGGCCGGCCTGTTCGCACGCTTCGTCGAGATCATCGACGCGCGGATCCGGTAGCTCCTTCAGCCCTGCCACCGCTTGCCAGGGCAATCGCTTCCGATTCGAACACCCCATCACATTTTCCGAGCGTTGGCGCCGCCCCTCACCTGCCTGCCGGCATCCTCTCCCCGTATAGTGACGGGGAGAGGGGGTGCAGTAATTGCCGGTTTCGCCAATCTCCAACGTTGCAAGACAGGCGACGAGGTTACCGCGAGCCCCTTCTCCCCGTCACTATACGGGGAGAAGTGCCCGGCAGGGCGATGAGGGGCAGCGCAAACCTCGACAATTGGGTGGCTTGCCCATGACGTTCGATCAGGCCGCGCCGGCTTCCCACGACCCGGTCTCGGCCATCCGCTTCAGCAGCGGCGCGGGCTTGAACACGTCCTTGCCCGTCCGCTGATGCCAGTGGTCGAGCCGCTCGATGATCTTGGCCGGACCTTCGAGGCCAGCCCAGAACATCGGCCCGCCCTTGCCAATGGGAAAGCCGTAGCCATTGACCCAGACGACGTCGATGTCGGACGCACGGGCCGCGATCTTCTCTTCGAGTATCTTCGCGCCCTCGTTGACCAGCGGGTAGAGCGTGCGCTCGATAATTTCTTCCGCGCTGATCGCACGCGGCGCGATGCCCTTCTCGGTAGCCTTGTCGCGGATCAGCGCTTCAACCTCGGGATCCGGCACTGGTGTGCGCGCGCCAGCCTCGTAGAGATAGAAACCCCGGCCGGTCTTCTGGCCGAAACGCCCTTGTTCGCACAGCGTGTCGGCGATCACGGCTGTGAGGCCGCGTGCCTTGCGGTTGCGCCAGCCAATGTCGAGGCCGGCGAGATCGCCCATCTGGAACGGCCCCATCGGCCAGCCGAAATCGGTGAATGCCTGGTCGATCTGGCAGGGTGTCGCACCCTCCAGCAACAAGGCTTCGGATTCCGAGCCGCGCGCGGCCAGCATGCGATTGCCGACGAAGCCATGGCAGACGCCGACGACGACAGCCACCTTGCCGATCCGCCGCGCCAGGTCAACGACGGTCGCCAGCGCATCGGGCGCGGTCTTGTCGGCCCGCACGATCTCCAGCAGCTTCATGACATTGGCCGGCGAGAAGAAATGCAGGCCGAGCACATCCTGCGGCCGCGAGGTCGAGGCGGCGATTTCGTTGATGTCGAGATAGGAGGTGTTGGTGGCAAGGATCGCACCCGGCCTGGCCACCGCTTCGAGCTTGCCGAAAACCTCCTTCTTGACCGCCATGTCCTCGAACACCGCCTCGACGATCAGGTCGCAATCGGCGAGATCGGCATAGTCGGTAGAGCCTTTGAACTGGGCAAGCCGCTCGCGCTTGGCGTCTTCGCTTAGCGAACCGCGCGTCACGGAAACGGCATAGTTCTTGTCGATGGTCGCCAGCCCGCGCTGCAGTGCCTCATGGTTGGTTTCCAGCAAGGTCACGGGATAGCCGCCATTGGCGAAGGCCATGGCGATGCCGCCGCCCATCGTGCCGGCGCCGATGACACCTACGCGTGCGATCCTGCGCTTGACGATGTCCTTTCCCGGAAGCTTTGCCGCCTCACGTTCGGCAAAGAACAGATGGCGCTGCGCCCGCGACTGGTCGCCGGCGACGAGTTTCACGAACAGCGCGCGTTCCGCCGCAAGCGCTTCGTCAAAAGGCAGCGTCACGGCGTTGCGCACCGCCTGCGCACAAGCGATCGGTGCCTCGAGGCCGCGCGCTTTCCTGGCGAGATCCGCTGCCTCGGCGTCGAAAGCCGCGAGGTCGGTCTCCTTGAGCCCCTCATTGCGATCACGCACCGGCGTGAAGGGGCCACCCTTGCGGGCTATTTCCCCAGCGAAGTTCACCGCATGCGTGGTCAGATCGCCATCGAAGACGGCATCTACGAGACCGGCGGCATGCGCCTCGGTCGCAGCGACCGGCGTTCCGGAGACGATCATCCTGAGCGCCTTCACCGCGCCGACCAGGCGTGGCAACCGCACCGTGCCGCCACCACCCGGCAACAGGCCGAGCTTGACCTCCGGCAGACCGAGCTTGGCACCGGCGTCGGCGACGCGGAAATGGCAGCCCAGCGCCAGCTCCAGCCCGCCGCCGAGCGCGGTGCCGTGGATGGCGGCCACCGTTGGCTTGGCGATGGTTTCCAACGTCGCCACGATGGCGCGCAGTTCGGGCTGCTGCATCGGCTTGCCGAATTCGGTGATGTCGGCGCCGGCGACAAAAGTCCGTCCGGCACAGGCGATGACGATGGCGGCAACCGACGCATCATCCCGCAGCTCAACCAGCGCCTGCATCAGCGGTTCGCGGACATGAAAGCTCAGCGCGTTGACCGGCGGATTGTCGATGGTGACGATGGCGACATCACCGTCACGGTGGATCCTGAGGAAATCGGACACGCAAACCTCCCAATATTCAGCGGCCGCGGCCGCGCGAACGGGATTTACAGCGCCATGACGTCGAAGGGAACCGGATGTCGGCCTGGCACAATGATTACAGGCCTTGAAAGTGCCTGGGATGACGAAGGCGTTGACTACCGCAGCGCCTTCTGCCCGCCCGCCGCCGTGATCACCCCGACAATGATCAGCCCCGTAAGCAGCAATCGCACCCCGGCGCTGACGCCGAACGTGTTGAGCATGGTCAAAAGCAGCACCAGGAACAGCGCCGCGCCCCAGACGCCGGGCACGTTGGCCTTGCCGCCGGCCACCGATGTGCCGCCGATGACGACGACGGCGATCGAAGCGAGCAGGTATTCATTGCCGATATCGACATTGGCGCCGCGGAAATAGCCGGCGAGCAGTGCTCCGTCGATGCCGCCGAGCGCGCCCGACAGCGTGTAGGTGAGGAAGCGGATGCGGCCGACATTGACGCCGGCCAGCCACGCCGCGCGGATGTTCTGGCCGATCGCCAGAACCGAGCGGCCATAGATCATGCGTTGCAGCGCGATGGCCGCACCGATGGTGAACAGCACGGTGAGGATCGCCAGCACCGGAATGCCCAGTATCTGCCAGTTGGCGAAATCGGCGAAGCCCGGCGGCGGCTTGATCTGCAGCCCGCGCCCATAGCTGATGTCGATCGACTGGATGATGAAGCTGGCCGACAGCGTGGCGATGATCGGAGGAATGCGCAGCGCCCAGATCAGCAGGTAGTTGGCGGCGCCGACCGCCGCGCCACAGGCGAGCGCCGCCAGCAGCCCGACCACGATCATGGAATCGTTGCCGTCCATCACTTTCATCGCGACGGCGCTGGCAAGGCCGATATTGGCCGGCAGCGAGAGGTCGACATTGCCCGGGCCGAGCGTGATGACGAACATCTGGCCGACACCGACGATGACCGTGAACACCGCCAGCGACAAAGCGGCGGTCACCATGCCGCCAGCGCCATAGCCGCCGGTGAAGGCGATCGTCGCCAGCCACACCAGCAAGGCGCCGAGAAACGACCAGATCCAGGGTTTGCCGGCCAACGATTTCACCGAGGTCATCGCTCACCTCTCCTTGCGGCTGATCAGCACCCGCGCCGCCAGCACGATGATGAGGATGGCGCCGTTGGCGGCGACCTGCCAGTCAGGCGGGATGTGCATGAAGGTGAGCAGCGGCGATGCCGCCAGCGCCAGCGTCAGCGCGCCGATCACCGCGCCGATCGGCGACACCCGGCCGCCGACGAATTCGCCGCCGCCGAGGATGACGCCGGCGACCGCCAGCAGCGTGTAGCCATTGCCGATATTGGCGTCGGCCGATGTGGTGATGCCGATCAGCGCCATGCCGGACAGCACGCCGAACAGGCCGGCGAGCGCAAACAGCACGATCTTGGTCTTGAGCAGCGACCAGCCGGCGCGGCCGAGTGCCGCCGGATTGCCGCCCGAACCGCGCAGGATCACGCCATAGGATGTGCGCATCAGGCCGAAATGAACGATGAGGCCGATCAGCAGCGCCGCGATGATCGGGAACGGAATGAAAGGCGGCTTGAACGCCATCAGCCCAAGCAGCCAGTCCGGCGCCTTGCCACCCGGTTTGGGCAAGACGAGAATGGCCAGCCCTTGCCAGACGAAGCTCATGCCAAGCGTCACCACGATAGAAGGCAGGTTGCGCAGATGGATCAGCGCGCCGAGCAGCGCATAGATGCCGATCGACCCGAGCAGGATGACGGCGCCGACGAGCGGCGCATCCTTCAGCCAGGTCGCGGTGACACAGCCGACGAAGCCGACGAAAGTGCCGATCGACAGGTCGAGCTCGTTGCCGGCGATGACGAACATCTGCGCGATGGTCGCCAGCGCGATCGGGATCGCCAAATTGAGCATCAGGCTGAAGCCGAAATAGCTGATGGCGCGCGGGTTGAGCCAGGCGATGGCGAGCAGCACCAGCGCCAGCGACAGCGCCGGCAGCAGCCCGCGCAGCAGGCGGGCACGGGCCAGTGCGCCACGCTCGGCGGACGTCCTGGCGGCGGTGTCGAGACTGGCGGCCGTCATTTCAGGCCGCATCGCCGAAGGAGGACTGGATGATCTTCTCCTCGGTCAGTTCGTCGCGGCGCAGATTGGCGACGATGCGGCCGTTCTTGAAGACATAGATGTGGTCGCAATTGTCGAGCTCTTCGGTTTCCGTGGTGTACCAGAGGAAGGTGCGGCCGCGGCCGGCCTCTTCGCGCACGAGGTCATAGACCTCCAGCTTGGTGCCGATATCGACGCCGCGCATCGGATCGTCCATCAGCACGATCTGCGCATCAGAGCCGAGTGCGCCGGCAAACAGCGCCTTCTGCTGGTTGCCGCCCGACAGCGAGAAGATGTTGTTGTTCATATCCGGCGTGCGGATGCCGATCTTCTTCTGCCAAAACGCAGCGAGTTCGGCCTCGCGCTGCGGCGAGATCAGCAGCCCGTTGCGCAGGCGCGCCAGCGAGCGGATGCCGATATTCTGCGCGATCGACCATTGCGGAAAGATGCCGTCCGACTGACGGTCGCCGGCGACCAGCGCCACCGGCGCCGTCACCTCGATGCCAGTCCGGGCGCGCGATGCGGCGCTAAAGATCGCCAGCAGCAGGTCGGTCTGGCCATGCCCCGCCAACCCGGCAAGGCCGATGATCTCACCGGCACAGGCGACGAGGTCGGTGCCGTCCTTCTGCGCGGCGGGCCGCGCCCGAACCCGCAGCGGACTGGCGCCTGGCTTGGCGGCAGCGATTTCAGCGGCGATTTTCTGGCGCGCTTCCGCTCCGCCCATCGCCGTCACCAGCCGGTCGCGGTCGAAGGCACTGGCGGCGTCAGCGACAACCACCTTGCCGTCACGCATCACCACGATGCGGTCGGCGTTACGCAGCACCTCGCCCAGCACATGCGAGATCAGGATGCAGCTTTTGCCGCCGGCGACGAAGCGGCGCACGAAGGCCAGAAGCTGGCCGGCCGTGTGCGCGTCCAGCGACGATGTCGGCTCGTCGAGAATGACGAGGTCGAGACGATCCTGCGTGACGGTAAAGGCACGCGCCACCTCGACCATCTGGCGCCGGCCGATCGACAGGTCGCCGACAATGTCCGACGCCGAGATGCTGTGACCCGGAAAAATCTCGTCGAGCTTGGCGGCGATCAGATCGGCCGCCTTGCGCCGCCAGCCGAGCCCACGCAGCGACGCATGGTTGATGCGTGTGTTCTCGGCAACGCTGAGATTGGGGCACAGCGATAGTTCCTGGAACACGCAGCGAATGCCGAGATGCTGCGCCCGCGACACCGAGTAGTTCGCCTCGATGCCGCCATGCACGCCGATCTGCCCGCTGTCGGGCACCAGCGTGCCCGCCACCATGTGCATCAGCGTCGATTTGCCGGCGCCATTGTGGCCGACAAGCCCGACGCACTCGCCGGGCCCGACGTGAAAATCCACGCCGCCCAGCGCGCGAACGGCGCCGAAATGCTTTTCGGCGCCGTTCAGTCTGATGATGTCAGCGTTCCCTTCAGGCATACTCAACGATATCCGCTCGGCGATACGGACGGCAACGCTGCCGTGATGCTCACTTGATGTTGGCTTTGATGGCCGCGATGGCATCTTCCTGCGTGTATTCGTGGCTGGCGACGCCGCCTTTGACGATCTTCGGCAGCTCGGCCTCGAAATCGTCCTGGGTGAAGGCCAGATAGGGCACCAGCAGGTCATGCGGAATGTCGGTGCGGCCGTCGAGCACCTGCTGCGCCACCCAGAAGGCGAGCGACGACACGCCTGGCGCGATCGAGGCCGACCAAGTCTGGTAGCCGTCCTTGTCCTTCTGCTCCTTCCACCACTGCAACTCGTCCTGGCGGTTGCCCATGATGATGGTCGGACGCGGCTTGCCGGCGGCGGCGAAAGCCTGTGCCGCGCCATAGCCGTCACCGCCCTGGTCGACGATGCCGACGATATCGGGCAGCGACGGCAGGATGGTCGCCACTGCCTTCTGCGCCGTCGTCTGGTCCCAGTCGCCGGTCACCGAGCCGACGATCTTGAACTCGGGATGGGCGGCGACGCCTTCGAGGATGCCGGCATGGATGGCATCGTCGATCGAGGTGCCGGCAAGGCCGCGGATTTCCAAGAGATTGCCGCCCTTGGGCTGGAACTTGGCCATCTGCTCGACTTCCTGCTTGCCCATGTCCTTGAAGTCGACGACGACGCGGTAGGCGCAAGGTTCGGTCACGGTGCCGTCGAAGGAGACGACGGTGATGCCGGCATCGCAGGCCTGCTTGATGGCGCCGTTGAGCGCGTCCGGCGAGGCGGCGTTGATGACGATCGCGTCATAGCCCTGCAGGATCAGGTTCTGCACCTGTGCTGCCTGCGTCGGCACTTCCTTGTCGGCGGTGGTGAAGATGTCGGCCGCGCCGACGACCTTGTCGGCGACCGCCTTCTTGGTGACGATGCCATAGCTGTCGAGCATCGCCTGCCGCCATGAATTGCCGGCATAATTGTTGGAGAAGGCGATCTTCTTGCCACTTGTGTCGGCCAGCGCGGTGCCCGAGGCGAGCATCGCCGCCAGAGCGCCCAAGACGAACAATTTCTTCATGTCGTAATCCTCCCAGATGTTGACTGCTGCATTCCCGCCGGCTTTGACCCCGGCCTCACTGCCAATCTGATTTGAGCACGGATCGTCGTGGGCTCAAAACAGTCTCAATCCCGGCACGCGCACCCGGAGCCGGTACAGCGACGTCGACGCGGTAATGTAGAGGCTTTGCAAATCGTCGTCGCCGAAGGTGAAATTCGCGCAGTCTTCCGGCGTCCGGATGACGCCAAGAATGGCGCCCGATGCGTCAAAGACATGGATGCCGCCGGGGCCGGTGCAATAAAGATTGCCGCGGCTGTCGATCTTCATACCGTCGGGCGCTCCCGGCCCCTCGCCCTCGGTCACTGCCCAGACGGCGCCGCCATTGAGGTCGCCATTCGCTTCCACGCCGAACACCCTGATGTGTCCGCGTTCGGTGTCGTTGACGAACAGCCGCGACTCGTCGAGCGAAAAGCAAAGCCCATTCGGCTGCA
This sequence comes from Mesorhizobium loti, assembly GCA_014189435.1. Lineage (NCBI taxonomy): Bacteria > Pseudomonadati > Pseudomonadota > Alphaproteobacteria > Hyphomicrobiales > Phyllobacteriaceae > Mesorhizobium > Mesorhizobium loti. The sequence continues at coordinate 6,507,750 of CP050293.1, read as the reverse complement.
CGAAATCGTCGGCCAGCAATGTCAGCCGGGCGCCGTCGCCGTCGATGCGGTAGACGCCCTGGAACGGCAGCTCCTGCGGGCGCGGCACGCCATAGAATTCCACCCGGCCATAGCCGGGATCAGTGAAGTAGACCGATCCGCCAGTGGCAACGACGACGTCGTTCGGGCTGTTGAGCTGCTTGCCCTGGTGGTGCGTGGCAAGCACGGTGACGCTGCCATTGGGCTCGGCGCGGGTCACCCGGCTCGTCGCGTGCTCGCAGGTGACCAGCCGCCCGTGGCGGTCCAGCGTGTTGCCATTGGCCTTGTGGCTCGGCTCGCGGAACAGCTCGATTTCGCCCCCGGCACTGCGGCGATACATCCGGCTTTCCGGAATGTCGGAGAAGACCAGCCATTTCTCGTAAGGGTGCCAGACCGGCCCCTCGAGGAAGCCGAAGCCGCTTGCCAGCGTTTCGATCGGCGCATCGCCGACGACGTCGTCGAAACCGGAATGGCGCGCGCGCGCCGAAACCGACATCACTGGCTCCCGGCCCAAACAGCCATGGTGGCGAATGGCATGAACGCTTCCCCGATAGGTCTTCTTGTTGGGGTCGAGCGTAGTTGCGACGCCGGCGCGGCGATACGGGTCAAAGCGCATGGCCGACTGTGCGTTTGCACAGTCGCAAATGGCTGCAATCAGTGACCCGGCGGCGCCTGGGCCAGCCAGGCATCGAGCCGGTCCTGCTCGCGGCGCAGCGCGTCGATGTTGATCAGGCCGCGCGCCATGGCGAGATAGATCGCCCGCGTCCGCGAGTTGAACACGGAAGCGTCGCTGGCGCCTTCCTCCGCCGGCACGATGCCGAGCTTGTCATAGACATGCTTGATGCGGCTCTGCGCGCCACGGATCGATAGGCCGCGGCGTGCCGCGATCGCCCGGTCGGTCAGGCCGAGCGCGATGTCGATCAGACTTTCATATTCACCGTCGGTGATGCCCTCGAACTTGTCCTGCACGCGGTGCTGGATGCCGCGGATCTCGCGGTCGATGATGCAGTGGCCGTCGCGGAAAACGCCGCGCAAAGCGGACCGCATGCCTTCCTCAGTCGCCGATTTGAGCACATAGCCGTAGACCGAGCCGGGCGGCACGATGCGCGCCACGCCGCGCACATAGGCCTCGTCGGCGAAATTCGACCAGAACAGGATGTGCGTGCCGGCGCGGCGGTTCCAGATCGCCCTGGCAACCTCGATCCCGGTCGCCTTCGGCATCTGCAGGTCGAGCACGACATGCGGCGGCTCGCGCTCGGCCGCCAGGTTGATGGCGTCCTCGCCGTCGCTCGCCTCGATCACCTCGACGTCGCCGGGCCACAATTGCTCGACGGTCCGCCGCGCGAAGGTGCGGTGCAGTCCGTCATTCTCGGCGATCATCACAAGCATCACATGGCCTCCGACACGGCGAGCTCGCCGGGCATTGTTGCAACCGCCGCCGATTCGCGCGACGGCTGGCGGTCGATCTCGACGACGACACGGGTGCCGCCGCTCTTGCGGCCGGCCTGGCCGATGCGCAGCCGCGCCCCGATAAGGGCTGCCCGCGTATGCATGTGGCCGATGCCGCCATGCGCGGCCGGATCGACGGCACCGCATCCCTGGCCGTCATCGGTGACGATCACCCGCAGCACGCTCGCGGTCGACGCCAGCAGCACGTCGATGCGGCGCGGCGCGGCGTGGCGAACGGCATTGTTGATGGCTTCCTGCACGATCCTGTAGAGCGCGGTCCGCACTGGCTCGGGCAGGCTGTCGGCGCCGCCATCGCTGGTGTCGGCGATGTGCACGGCGATCGGCGGCTTGGCCTTGCTGACGCTACGGTTGAGATGCGCCTCGACCGCGTCGCGCAGGCCGAACAGTTCGAGCACGCTCGGCCGCATCGCGTCGACGATGTGGCGCAGTTCCGTCAGGCAGCCGGCAACCTCCTGTTCGAGATCGGCAAGCTGCGCCGCTCGCGCCACGCCCTGGCCGCGCAAGGCCGAAAGCTGGCGCGCGATGCGGGCGAGGTCGGCAAGTGTCTGGTCGTGCAAATCCATGGCCATGCGCCGGCGTTCGCGTTCCATGCCTTCGGTCAGTTGCGAGGCGCCGACCCGCAGCAGTTCGACACGGTTGCGCGCCTCGCTCTCCGCAAGCATGGCGCGGCGCGCCTCCTCGGTCTGGATCAGCGCGAAGATATAGGGCGCAATCAGGTCGGCGCATTGCTGGGCGACCGCGACATCGGCCAGGGTGTAGCAGCCGATCTCGTGCCGGCTGATGTTGAGGGCGCCGATGACGCTGCCGCGCGCCCTGAGCGGCACGATGATACGGCTGCGCAGCTTGGCCGCGAAAATCGGCTCGTCAAAGGCGCCGGCAAAGTGGAAGCGGTCGTCGACAAGGGCGTTGTCCGACAACAGATAGGGCGTCTTGCCCCACAACACGTAGCGGATCGGACTGCCTTCCACCGGATGCTGGGAGAGCTCGCTCCAACTGGTGTGGAAACCGGCTTCATAGCAGGCATGCATGCGCCCATCGTGAGACAGCACCGCCAGATCGATATGGTCATGCGGAATGAGCGTGCCGATCTCGATGGCTGTCGCGCGGAACGCCGTGCCGGGATCTATATGGCCGGCAAGCGCCCGCGAAATCGCCAGCAACCGGTCGATCAGGACCAGGGACACTTCCGGCATTGGCTTTCACGATCCTCCCGTGCCGGGAAATAGTGGACGCATGCCGACGCCGCTGTCAACGACGCGCCATTGGCGGTGTCCGATCAACTTGCGGTGCAATGATTGAAAAGGCTTCGTGTCCTGGTCTAGGGAGGGGGCCAGGAGACCGAAACAGAATGCCAGTGACGCCAACCGTTGCTCCGGGCGCCCCGGGAATTCCGGCACGCTGGACGTCGAGCGCCAAGAGCGGCGTCGGAACGTCGCTTTCGCCGACCGGCCAGATCTGGTTCACGATCAGCCACGGCATCCTCAACGAAATCTACTATCCGCGCGTCGACAGCGCCTGCACGCGCGATTTCGGCCTGATCGTCACCGGCCCCGACGGCTCCTTCTCGGAAGAGAAGCGCGATGCCGCGCACGCCATCGAAGCGTTCGAGGACGGCGTGCCCGCCTATAGGCTGGCCAACACGGCGAGCGACGGCGCCTGGCGGATCGAGAAACGTATCCTTGCCGACCCGGCCCGCCCCACACTGCTGCAGGAGATCACCTTCACGGCACTGAAGGGTTCGCCCAGTGACTACCGCGTCTACGCCCTGCTGGCGCCGCATCTGGTCAATGCCGGCATGGGCAACACCGCCTGGGTCGGCGAGCACAAGGGAAAGCCCGTGCTGTTCGCCTCGGGGCGCGGCTCTTGCCTGGCGCTGGCCTCGTCGCTGCCCTGGCGAAGCTGCTCGGCCGGCTATGTCGGCGTCTCTGACGGCTGGCAGCAACTGCACAACACCGGCCAACTCGATCCGGCTTGCCAACGGGCCGAGGACGGCAATGTCGCGCTGACCGGCGAGATCGGCTTTTCCGCCACCGAGACCAAGGCCGTGTTGGCGCTGGGGTTTGGCGCAACGCCCGACGAGGCGGCTGAAAATGCCTTCGCCAGCCTGAAGCGGGGTTTTGCGGCGGCGGCCAAGTCTTACGTCCAGAACTGGCGCAAGTGGCAGACTGGCCTGCTGCCGCTGGATCGGCACACGGCGTCAGGCATCAACAGCTATCGCACCAGCACCGCGGTGCTGGCGACGCACCGGTCGATCGTCGTGCCGGGCGCCGCGGTCGCCAGCCTGTCGATCCCGTGGGGCTTCAACAAGGGTGACGACGACCTCGGTGGCTATCATCTGGTCTGGCCGCGCGATCTGGTCGAGACGGCAGGCGGCTTTCTCGCTGCCGGCGATGCTGCCTCGGCCCTGCAAATCCTGGATTACCTCCGCTCCATCCAGCAGCCGGATGGCCACTGGCCGCAAAACGCCTGGTTAGATGGAACAGCCTATTGGCCCGGCATCCAGATGGACGAATGCGCCTTCCCGCTGCTATTGGCCGATGCTCTGCACCGTGCCGGCCATTTGCCGCGCGCCCAGCTCATAACCTTCCTGCCGATGATCGAGCGCGCCGCCGGCTATGTCGTGCGCAACGGCCCGGTCACCGGCGAAGACCGCTGGGAAGAGGATGCCGGCTACAGCCCGTTCACGCTCGCCGTCGAGATCGCGGCACTGCTTGCCGCGGCAGACCTGCTCGACGCCTGCGGCAAGGACGACGCGGCGACCTATCTGCGCGAGACATCAGATGGTTGGAACGACCAGATCGAGCGCTGGACCTATGTCAGCGGCACGGCAATGTGCAGGCAAGCCGGCGTCGAGGGCTACTACGTCCGCATCGCGCCTCCCGACAGCGCCGAGGCCGGCTCGCCGAAGGATGGCTACGTGCCGATCAAGAACCGGCCGCCCGGCGACAGCGACCGGCCCGCCGAGGCAATCGTCAGCCCGGACGCGCTGGCGTTGGTGCGCTTCGGCCTGCGGGCGGCCGATGATCCGCGGATGATCGACACGGTCAAGGTCATCGATGCGCAATTGCGCTGCCCGTTGCCGCAAGGGCCGCTCTGGTACCGCTACACCAGCGACGGCTATGGCGAGCACGAAGACGGGGCGCCCTTCGACGGCACCGGCCAAGGCCGCCCCTGGCCGTTGCTGGCGGGCGAACGGGCCCATTACGAGCTGGCGGCAGGCCGCAAGGACGAGGCGACCAGCCTGCTGGCAACGCTGGAAGCCTCGGCCGCACCGGGCGGCCTGTTGCCCGAGCAAGTCTGGGACGGTGCTGACATGCCGGAGCGCGAATTGCTGCATGGCAAGCCCTCCGGCAGCGCCATGCCGCTGGTCTGGGCGCATTCGGAGCATATCAAGCTGTTGCGCTCGCTGCGCGACGGCGCGGTCTTCGACATGCCGCCGCAAGGCGTCAAGCGCTATATCGAGGACAAGACCGTGTCGCCGTTCAGGACATGGCGGTTCAACAACAAGATCCGCACCATGCCAGCTGGCAAGACGCTGCGTATCGAATTGTTGGACCAGGCTACAGTCCATTGGAGCACCGACAACTGGACATCAGCCCATGACAGCCAGACGGCGGAGAATGCTTTCGGCATCCATCTTGCCGATTTGCCTGCGGCAAGCCTCCCCGAGGGAAGCACGTTGATCTTCACTTTTTTCTGGCCCGCAACCGGCGATTGGGAGAATGTCGATGCTTCCGTCACAATCGGCGACCAGGATAGCCAGCAGATCCTTTCTCGATAAACCCCGTAAATCTCCTAGGAAACAGGGACGAAACCATGCAGATCGGAATGATGGGACTGGGCCGGATGGGCGCCAACATGGTCCGGCGCCTGATGCGCGACGGCCACGAATGTGTCGTCTACGACATCAACCCCGCCAGCGTCGCAGCCCTGGTGACAGACGGGGCGTTAGGGGCGGCTTCACTGGAAGAATTCGTCGGCAAGCTCGCCAAGCCACGTTGTGTGTGGCTGATGCTGCCGGCGGCGATCACCGGCAGGATCATCGATCAGGTGGCGGCCCTGATGGAGCCCGGCGACATCGTCATCGACGGCGGCAATTCCTACTACCACGACGCCGTCGACCAGGCCGCGAAACTGGCTGGCAAGGGTATCCATCTTGTCGATGTCGGCACCAGCGGCGGTGTCTGGGGCCTGGAGCGTGGCTACTGCCTGATGATCGGCGGTCCCGACGTGGCGGTGCAACATCTCGATTCGGTCTTCGCCACGCTGGCGCCGGGCGCCGACGCCGGCTCCAATCCGCCTAAGGATGCCGGGACCGCGCCCTTTGGCTATCTGCATTGCGGACCGAGCGGCGCCGGCCACTTCGTCAAGATGGTGCACAACGGCATCGAATATGGCGTCATGGCCGCCTATGCCGAAGGCATGAACATCCTGAAATCGGCCAATGCCGGCAAGCGGCAACGGACCGCGGACGCCGAGACCAGCCCGCTGGAAAACCCGCAATACTACCAGTTCGATATCGACCTTCCCCAGGTGGCCGAGGTTTGGCGGCATGGCAGCGTCATCGGGTCCTGGCTGCTCGACCTGACCGCCGGCGCGTTGAAAGGCGACCCGGGCCTGGCGAATTACGGCGGTCGCGTCTCGGATTCCGGCGAAGGCCGTTGGACGCTGAAGGCGGCGATCGACACCGGCGTGCCGGCGCCGGTGCTGTCCTCGGCGCTGTTCGACCGCTTCTCCTCGCAAGGCGAATCTGAATTCGCCGACAAGCTGCTGTCCGCCATGCGCTATGCCTTCGGCGGCCATGTCGAAAAGCCGAAGGCAGGCAAGTGACGGCGACAGGGGAGACGCGCGCATGAGCCAGGAACGGTCCGACACGCTGGTGCTCTTCGGAGCGACCGGCGATCTCGCCCACAAGAAGATATTTCCAGCGCTTTACCAGATGGTCGCCAAGGGCACGCTCACCGAACCGGTGATCGGCGTTGCGTTCGACGCCTGGGACCTCAAGCAGTTGCAGGCGCGCGCCCGCGACGGCATCGTCAATGCGCTGGGCAAGATCGACGAAAAAATGTTCGCCAAATTCGCCTCGCTGCTGCGCTATGTCAGCGGCGACTACCGCGATGGAGCGACGTTCGAGAAGCTGAAAAGCGCGCTCGGCACGGCACAGCGGCCGCTGCATTACATGGCGGTGCCGCCGACCATGTTCGAGACCGTCGTCCAGGGGCTGGAGCAATCAGGCACCGCGCATGGCGCGCGGCTGATGGTGGAAAAGCCCTTCGGCCACGACCTGCAATCGGCGCGCTGGCTGAACCGGGTCTTGCACCTGGTGTTCGACGAGCAGTCGATCTTCCGCATCGACCACTATCTCGGCAAGGAAGCGATCCAGAACCTGCTCTATTTCCGCTTCGCCAATTCCTTCCTCGAGCCGATCTGGAACCGCAATTTCGTCGAGAGTGTGCAGATCACCATGGCCGAGGATTTCGGCGTCGAGGGGCGAGGCCGCTTCTATGACGATGTCGGCTGCATCAGGGACGTCATCGAGAACCACCTGCTCAACATCCTGTTGCTGCTTGCCATGGAGCCGCCGGTCGGCCGTTCCGCCGACGACCTGATCGACGAGAAGGTGCAGGTGCTGCGCGCCATCCGCACGCTCACCAAGGACGATGTCGTGCGCGGCCAGTTCGCCGGTTATCTCGCCGAGCCAGGCGTGGCGCCGAACTCGCCGGTCGAGACCTTCGCGGCCGTGCGCTTCTTCGTCGACACCTGGCGCTGGCAGGACGTGCCGTTCTTCATCCGCGCCGGTAAGAACATGCCGGTGCATGTCACCGAGGTGGTGGTGCGGCTGAAGCGGCCGCCGCTCGATGTCTTCGACCCGATCAAGCCCGCCGACCAGAACTACGTTCGCTTCCGCATCGACCCCCAGGTGGTGATCGCCATCGGCGCCCAGCGCAAGGCGCCGGGCGACGACATGATCGGCGAGCAGGTCGAGTTGACGGCGCTCGACGACAGCAAGGGCGATATGCCGCCCTACGAGCGGCTGATCGGCGACGCCATGAACGGCAACGCTCAGCTGTTCACCCGCCAGGACGCCAGCGAGTTGGCCTGGCGCATCGTCGGCCCTGTGCTTGGCGACACCACGCCGCCGCACCTCTACGAGCCGCGAACATGGGGGCCGGCGGACGTCATGGCCGGGTTCGGGCCGCCCAACGGCTGGATTGATCCGGTGAAATGAGAGAGCACACCATGGCCAAGGCGGTGATACAACCGGCAGCCGATGCCGAAAAGATCGTGCTCTCGATCGATATTGGCGGCTCGCACGTCAAGATCCTGACCAGCGCCGGCGGCGAGGAGCGCCGCGCCGACTCCGGACCGGGCCTGACGCCGCAGCAGATGATCGATGCGGTGAAGAAGCTCGCCGAGGGCCTGTCCTACGATGTCGTCTCCATGGGCTATCCCGGCCCGGTCAATCACAACAGGCCGCTGACCGACCCTGCCAATCTCGGCAAGGGTTGGGCTGGATTCGACTTTGCGGGTGCGTTCGGCAAACCGGTGAAGGTGGTCAATGACGCACTGATGCAGGCCATCGGCAGCTATGAGGGCGGGCGCATGCTGTTCCTCGGGCTCGGCACTGGTCTCGGTGCGGCGATGATTGCCGACAACGTCGCCCAGCCGATGGAACTTGCGCACCTGCCCTACAAGAAGGGCAAGAGCTTCGAGGACTATGTCGGTGAGCGCGGCCTCGAAAAGCGCGGCAAGAAGAAATGGCGCAAATATGTTTTCGACGTTGTCGACCGGCTTCGCGCCGCCCTGCAGCCTGACTATGTCGTCATTGGCGGCGGCAATGTCGACAAGCTGGATGAATTGCCCGCCGACTCCAGGCGCGGCGACAACACACGCGCCTTCGAAGGCGGATTTCGTTTGTGGCGCGACAAGGCGCTGATAGTCTGATATTGTTATTGTTTAATATAGTTGTTCAAAATAACGTGTGAAATGACACCAAGTCATTGCATTACGCAGATTTGCCGACTAGGAATTCCGCGCCACAACAACGCCGCTCGTCCCTTGGATGCACAAAGGGTGCCGCAGCATTTTGATTTCGCGCATGATCCTTCCCGGGAATCGAATCCGATTTTCAGGTCATTCGCTTTGGACGGAGAAATAGAGTGACCGACGATAGCAACAGTGCCCGTAAAGACATCGACCTGCTCGAGCTGACCGCTCACATCGTGTCCGCTTACGTCGAGAAGAACCGCTTGCCGGTTTCCGGCCTGGCCGACCTCATCGCCAGCGTCAGCGCCTCGATAAGCGGGCTCGGCAAGCCGGTGGTTCCGGTGGCTGCCCCCTGGTCCCGGCGGTCAACCCGAAGAAGTCGGTGACGCCGGATTTCATCATCTGCCTCGAAGACGGCAAGAAGTTCAAATCGCTGAAGCGCCATCTCGGCGTGCATTTCAACCTGACGCCGGACGCCTACCGCGCCAAATGGGGCTTGCCGTCGGACTATCCGATGGTCGCCCCCAACTATGCGGCCTCGCGTTCGCTGCTGGCGAAGTCGATCGGCCTCGGCCGCAAGGCCGCCCCCGTGAAGGCACCTGCCAAGGGCAGGAAGGCCAAGGTTTCTGCCTGAAGCAAAAACCCAATTCGGCCCTGAGCCAATAGATTGATTGGAGCCTGCCGGCGAATCCGCCTTGGCAGGCTTCATGTTTTTATGGCTTGGATGGTCGGACAAGGTCTTTGGGGGGAAGCCATGAACTACACCAGGATGGTGATCGAGAAAGAGGCGCCGGAGGAGTACGGCTACGACCGTATCCGCTACAATCTCTCCGAAAGTTCGATCGCCGACCAGAAACTTTCCGACATCGGCCTGTCGCTACCTGATCTGACGCTTTTCTATGGCGAGCATCGCGGCGACAAGGATTTGCGCGCGCTGATATCGGCGCAGGACGCCGGCATTTCGCCTGATGATGTCCTGGTCACTGCCGGCGCCGCAGGGGCGCTGTTCATCATCTCGACCTCGCTCCTGTCGGCGAACGACCATCTCGTCGTCATCCGGCCCAACTACGCCACCAACATCGAAACTCCAAGGGCGATCGGCTGCGCCATCAGCTTCGTCGACCTGGCCTTCGAGGAAGGCTTCGCCATCGATGTCGAACGCGTCAAGGCGGCGATACAGCCGAACACGAAACTGATCAGCGTCACCTGCCCGCACAACCCGACCGGCACGATGATGAGCCGAACCGAGCTCGATGCGCTGGTGGCGCTCGCGGAAAGCACGAACTGCCATCTGCTGGTCGACGAGACCTACCGCGACCTCTCCTACGGCCGTCGCCTGCCGTCGGCGGCGTCGCTGAGCCCGAAGGCGATCAGCGTCTCGTCGCTGTCCAAGGCCTTCGGCATTCCCGGCATCCGCATCGGCTGGCTGATCACCAGGGATATCGCGCTTCAGGAGACATTCCTCGCCGCCAAGGAGCAGATCGGCATCTGCGGCAGCGTCATCGACGAAGGCGTCGCGCGCGGCATGCTTGAGCGCCGGGACGCCTTCCTGGCGACGCTGCTGCCCGCAATGGCCAAGCGCCGCGACATCGTCCAGGCCTGGATCGATCGCGAACCGCTGGTCGACTGGGTGCGGCCTGAAGGCGGTGTCGTCGGCTTCCCACGCCTCAATGTCGATTCCGGCTTCGACCTCGACCGGTTCTATGTGAACCTGCTGGAGAACCATGGCACCTATGTCGGACCTGGCCACTGGTTCGAAATGGAGAAGCGCTTCTTCCGCGTCGGCTTTGGCTGGCCGACGCAAGCCGAGTTGAGCGGCGGCCTCGACGCCATCTCGGCCGCGCTGCGGCAGTAACTTCCCCGTGCGGTCGATGGAGCAGGCTGAAAATTCCTTGATCCAGCACCGATTTTGACGCATATCCGCGGCGAACTTTACTAGAAGTTCCATTGGCCGGAACAGCGCCCATCCGGGAAGTGCCCCGCCGGCCGATGACATTGCAACGGGGCCTCACTCCATGACATCAGCACAAACCTCGCCGGACCAGCGCTATGCCGCGTTCCGCCACCGCTCCTTCCTGATCTATTGGGCGGCGCGTTTCCTCACCACATTCGCCACCATGATCGTGTCGGTCGCCGTCGGCTGGCAGATGTACGACCTGACCCGCGACCCGCTGGATCTGGGCCTGGTCGGCATCGTCCAGTTCCTGCCGTCGCTGCTTCTGGTGCTGGTCACCGGCGTCGTCGCCGACCGCTTTGGCCGCCGCCTGATCATGGCGCTGGCGGTGGTGGTGGAAGCGATGTGCGCGCTGGCGCTGCTCGCCCTCGCGCTACGCGGCATCAGCGGGCCGCTGCCGATCTTCGCCGTGCTCGCCATGTTCGGCGTTGCCCGCGCCTTCTTCGGCCCGGCCTCCGCCTCGCTGTTCGCCAATCTGGTACCATCGGAGGATTTCGCCAACGCCATCGCCTGGAATTCATCGGCCTGGCAGACCGCGACTATCGTCGGCCCGGTTGCCGGCGGCCTGCTCTACGGCGTGTCGCCGGAAGTGGCCTACGGCACCGCCGCTGTCCTGATGCTTGTGTCCGGGCTGCTGATCTTCACCATCCCAAAGCCGTCGCAGCGCACCGAGACGGAAAAGCCGACCATGCAGCACCTGTTAGGCGGGTTCAGCTACATCTGGAGCGAGAAGATCGTGCTGGGCGCCATCTCGCTCGATCTGTTCGCCGTGCTCCTGTCCGGCGCCTCCGCGCTGCTGCCGGTCTACGCGCGCGATATCCTCCAGCTCGGTCCCTGGGGTCTCGGCCTGCTGCGCTCGGCGCCCAGCGTCGGCGCCATTTGCGTCGCCATCTGGCTCGCAGGACATCCGCTGCGCAACCACGCGGGTATGATCATGCTGGCCTCCGCCGCATCGTTCGGCGCCTGCACCGTGCTGTTCGGCCTGTCGACGATCACCTGGCTGTCGATCGTCGCCCTTGCCTTCCTCGGCGCCACCGACATGTTCAGCGTCTACATCCGGGAAACCCTGATCCAGCTGTGGACGCCCGACCATGTGCGTGGCCGTGTCAACGCCGTCAACCAGGTCTTCGTCGGCGCTTCCAACGAACTGGGCGAATTCCGCGCCGGCACGATGGCGGCGCTGATCGGCACGGTGCCGGCCGTGGTGGTCGGCGGCGTCGGCGCGATTGCCGTCGCCGGTCTGTGGATGGTGCTGTTCCCGCAGCTGCGCAGGGTCCGCCACCTCAACGGGCGCAATTGATCTTTTTACGGTTGACAGCCGACATGCCTCGCCCATGCCACAGGAGCTCTCATGATCACTTGCTACTTGAAATATATCATTGACCCGTACAAGCTTGCCGAGTTCGAAGACTATGGCCGTCGCTGGATCGGTCTGGTCAATCGCCTCGGCGGAAACCATCATGGCTATTTCCTTCCGAGCGAAGGAGCGAACAATATCGCTTATGCCATGTTCAGCTTCCCGAGCCTCGCCGACTACGAGGACTATCGCAAGCGCATGGCTGCCGACCCGGAATGCCAGGATGTGTTCGAAATGGAAAAGCGCAATCGCAGCATTCTCAGCTATGAGCGCAGCTTCCTGCGGCCGGTGCTCGAACCTTAGCTATTGCTTGGCTTGCCAAAAATCATCCGCAGGAACTCGTCCAGCCAGCGCTTGAGATGCATGTCCCAGATCAGCCGGCCGCCGAGATGATCGCGGCCGGGCTGCGCGCCGGGCAACTCGAAGCGATGCGCGCCGCGCACCACCCAGCGCTGCATCATCACCCTGGTCAACTCGCCGTGGAACTGGATGCCCCAGGCATTGTCGCCATAGCGGAAGGCCTGGTTGGGATAGGTCTCGGCCGTCGCCAAGAGCGTCGCGTCACTCGGCAGCGAAAAGCCCTCGCGGTGGAACTGATAGACCATCTCAGGCCAGTGCATCAGTTGCTTGCCGGCTTCGGTCGCCTTCAGCGGATACCAGCCGATCTCGACCAATCCTTCGCCATGACCCTCGACCTTGCCGCCGAGATGATTGGCCAGCATCTGCGCGCCAAGGCAGATGCCGAGGAACGGCCGGTTCTCCTTGAGCGGTATTTCCAGCCAGTTGGTCTCGCGGCGGACGAACTCGTCGTCGTCATTGGCGCTCATCGGTCCGCCGAACACCACCGTGCCGGCGTGGCCGTCCAGCGTTTCCGGCAAGCTGTCGCCCAGCGGCGGCCGGCGGATGTCGAGCTCGAAGCCTTCCTCCAGCAGCATGTGGCCGACGCGTCCGGGGCTCGAATTCTCCTGATGCAGCACGATCAGGATTTTTGGCTTCGAACTCGTTTGGCGCGGCATGGGAAGGCGAAAATCCTATTCGTCGCTCGATGTTCCGGTGGCGCCGGGTGCGTGCGCCGCCGCCTTGCGGCGCGCCTCGACGCGGTCGCGGCGTTCGACGCCGATCAGCTCGGCGACGCGCCAGACGGTGTTGTCTTCCAGCTCGTGCAGCTCGCCATCGGCATAGACGATCTCCCACATCAGGCCAATGAAAGCCTTGCGCGCATCGGCATCGAGATGGCGCTTCAAGACACTGGTGAAGGCATAGAGATCGATCGCCTCATTGTCGGCCCGCTCGCCCGCGGCGGCAAGCGCTTCGAGTTCAGCGCCGCTGATCGAGTAGCTCTCCGACAACACCGCCTTGAACCGCTCCCATTCGACATCCTGGCGCACGCCATCGGCATTCATCACATGGTAGAGAAGCGCCGAGGCCGCGACGCGCGGGTCATCCGTGCTGGCATGCGTGCCGGCGGCGGCCGGCAAATCCCTGAGAAACGACAGAACGCGTTCAAACATAGACCCATTCCCCAACGGCCTGACGGCCGGCCCAACTCAAAACAATCGAAACCGGCGCGGCGATTTTTCCGCTTCCTCGTCCGGATCGACGCCGGGATCGTCCGGCAGCCGTGCAAGCTCCTCGGCCGGATCGACGGCCTCGGCATCGGTCGGCACCGCCGCGAAGGCTGCCGCCGTGATCGGCCGGACATGATCTTCGTGGCTCTCGGCGTGCTTGCCCGCCGCCTCGCCGTGACCGGCGTCATCGATCACCTCGGCCGGCTTTTTTCGCTCGTCGGCTTCGCCAGTGCTTCAATGACCGGCGCCGCGCTGGCTGGCGCATCCTCATGGCTGTCGATCAACTGGCCGAGGCGCTCCATCGGCGCGCGCCATTCGAAGGCGTCGAGCCGACCGGTGACCGGCGATACCGGCGCCCAGCGCTCGGAAGCAACGCCGTCGGCGACCCAGGCCGGATCGCGCGGCGCCCGCACCGCCCTGGACAGAAGCTGTCGCACCTTGCCCTGGTCGCCGGTCTCGGCCTCCTCGATATCGGCGAGCAGCAGATAGGCGCCCTCGCGGCGGTCCATCCGGATCGCCGCCTCGGCCTCGCGGCGAGCGGTCGCGAAATCCTGCGCGTCGAGCGCGGCGCGTGCCACCGTCATCGACGACTCGGCGTGGTTCTTCTTCATCTCCTGCAGCTTCTTCGCCCGGTTGAGGCGGTCGAGCACGGCGTCGCCCGGTCTTGCATGGGTGTAGAGTTCGGCGACCTCCGGATGCGGCTCGGCCTTCCACGCCGCCTCGAGGATTTTTGAGCCCTTGCGCACGTCGTTCTGCTTGAACAGCGCGGCGGCTGCAGCAACGGCGGCGGGCGCGAAGTCCGGCCGCAGCCGGTTGGCCTCGATCGCCGCGGTTCTGGCGGCAGCGGGATCGCTGTCGGCAAGCGCCTGCGCCTTGGCGGTCAACAGCACGGCGCGGCGGCGGTTGGCGGCGTCGCGTTCGATCTGCCGCGTCGACTTCTGCGCGTCGACCAGTTTCAGGGCGCCGTCCCAGTCGCCGCGCGCGGCCAGCTCTTCCAGCGTCGATTCGGCCGCCCAAGCCAGCTGCGGCGCCATCACGGCGGCGCGGCCGGCATAGTGCCGGGCGGCGTTGCGGTCGCCGAGCCGCTCGGCTTCGAGATAGAGCCCGCGCAGGCCCAGCAGCCGCATTTCGGGATCGTCCAGCATGCTCTCGAACTTCTGCCGCGCGCCTTCATGATCGCCTTCGAGCAGCGACGCCTGCGCTTCGAGCAGATGGATCAGCGGCTCCTGGTCGGAGCGGATCAGCTTGGCGGCTTCCTTGGTCTTCTTGCGGGCCAGCGCGCCATCACCAGCGCCGGCGGCGATCATACCGGTCGACAGCGCCTGATAGCCACGATCGCGGCGGCGGACACGGAAATAGCGCGAGATGGTGTAGGGGCTGTTCCACAGCGACTTGAGCAGCCACCACAGGATCATCACCGCTGCGACCACGGCAACGACAGCCACCGCCGCCACCATCAGGCTTACCTGGTATTGGTAACCACTGAAGGTGACGACCATGTCGCCCGGCCGGTCGGCCAGCCAGGCAAAGCCCAGCCCGAGCGCGAAAACGACGATGAGGAAGGCGAGCAGGCGGATCATTGTGTTGCCCTCATGCCTTCATCGCGCCGGAGATCAGCGCGTCGACCTGGGTTTCGACCTCGATGCGTGCCTTCAGTTTGCCGGCAAAGTCGGCGCCGGCAGCCTTGGCGGCTTCAGGCAGCGTGTCGTATTCACTGAGCGCCTTGGCGTAGTCGCCCTGATTGACCGCCGCCTCCATGCGCGCGACGGTTTCCGGCGCACCGGCACCCTCGACGGCGCCGATCGGCCTGACCTTGACCAGCGATTCGGCGCTCGACAAAAGGTTCTGCAGGAAGCCGGCATTCTCATCGACAGGCGTCGCGGCGGTGACCATGGCATTGGCTGCGGCATCCGCTTGCGTTGCGATCTCGGCGCGCGTCGGGACGCCCTTTTCGGCATAGGTGCGCAGCGTCGCGAGCTGCGGTGCATCAGGCGAAATCGCGGCAAAGGTTTCGAGTTCGGCCGAAAACGGCGCGCCACGGTCGAGCGCCGCCTTGAGCGCAGAGGCCGCAATGGCGAGCGCGATCTTCGGCTGTCCTGCCGCCGCCTCGACCTTGCCGGAAAGCTGCGACACAGACTGCTCCAGCGCGGTGAGCCGGCCATCCTGTGCCGTCGCCGCGTCGCCGGCCGACTTCAGCTGCGCTTCGAGACCAGCCAGTTTTTCGGTGAGCGGGCCGAGATCGACCGGAGCCGTGCTGCCGGCCTTGCCGAGCGCGGCGACCGCCGTTTCGATCTGCGCGACCTTGTCGCCCAGTGCGGCAAGCCCGGCGGTGTCGCCGGCTCCACCTTTCTCGACCGCCGATTTCAGCGCCGCGACATCGGCCTTGACCTGCTCCAGGCCCGAGGACAGCCCGACCACCTTGGCCGCCGCGTCACCGTTGCCACCGGCGTCTTTCAAGTTTGCGACTTCCGTCTTCAGCGAAGCGATGTCGCCATTGACGCCATCGAGCGAGACGCCGGCGCCTGACCCCGGCGCACCGAGCAGGCCGGCAAATTGCAGCCCGCCGGCGCCGACCAGCGCGATGACACCACCGATGATGCCGGCAGCGATGCCATTGAGGCCGCCACGCTTTTCAGGGGGAGGTGTCGGCGCCATTCTGTCGTCCCGTGTCTCGGTTTTGGCCTTGCTGCCATCGGTCTGCGTGTGCTTCGCCGATGCGTCCTCGAAACTGTAGTCGAAGGTTTTGGCGCGGTTGGGCGGCGCATCCGAACCGGGATAAGGGAGCTCAGGCTCGGCGGCTTTGGCTCCGGCATCCGCCGGCGCTTGCGCCTCCGCGGCGGCATCGGCATGCTCCCAGGGCTCGAGATCGGTCTGGTCGGCATGAACCGGCTCTTCGGGAACTTCGGATTGAGGGGCTTCCGTGGCCTCCACTGGCGCTTCATCAGTGCCTGGCTGCGTCTTGGCGGCATCCTCGTCGACGATGCGTGAGACGGCGCCCGGCTCGAGATCGATGGTCACCGGTTCGCGGCGGCTTTTCGAGTGTCGCATCTTCGGCGTCTTGACCATGCCTGGCTCCGCACAATTCGCTTCGTCTCAACGCCCTGCGGCGCATGATGGTTCAGAAAGGGTCTAGCACATCACCAAGCGGTGAAAAGGGGCGGTGTGATGACGCGGCTCAGCTCACGCCTCGCAAAAGCGCCAACAACGCTTCCTCGTCGGGCTGCGCGGCAATGCGGGTTCTTTCGCTGGCGGTATCGTCGAGGGTCGTCGCGATGCGCGCAGAAAGGGTGAAAAACCATGTTTTTTCAAAGAGCCCTTGCAATGCCGGCCGCCTGGCCAAGACCTGCATCGCGGCAGCCGCCTTGACCGAATAAAGCAGCACCGCATCGGCGGGTCGGTCAGACAGGCGCTCAATGATGGTTTCATCCGAATAACCCATCTGGAGCGTGTCATATGTCTCGACGGCGTGGACCTGAACGCCCGCCGTCTTGAGCCTCTGTTCGAAGGCCGGAAACCGCACGCGCCCACAGAGATAGACAATGATCTTGCCCGAGAGATCACCAGCAAGTCTGTCGGCGAGACCTTCGGCATTGCCTGGGCCTTCGCTGACCGACAAGAACCCCGCTTTGCGCGCGGCTTCCGCCGTCCTTTTGCCGACGGCATGGCAGGGCAAGGCGGCAAGCGCCGCGATGACTTCTTCCGGTGCGTGGCGCACGGCATTGGCGCTGGTGATGGCCACGGCGACGGCAGCGTCCGGGCCGAGTCCGGCATCGACCGGCAGCGCCACCGTTTCGGTGAGGGGCAAGAGAATCGGCTGAAACCCTGTCTCCCTAAGCTGCCGCGCTGTGCGCGAGGCGCCCGGTTCCGGTCTCGTCACCAGGACGCGAAGCATTTTCACAGCCAACCGTCGAAGAACTTTTCGCCGGCCTTGGCCCGCACCGTCCTGGCTGCTTCGGTGCCGATACGGGCGGCGGCCTGCGCCGGTCCTTGCAGCTCGACCGTGTGCGATTGCGTACCGTCGGGCGAGATGATCAGCCCGGCAAAAGACAGCTTTCCAGCCTCGATCGCCGCATAGCCGGCGATCGGCGTGCGGCAGGAACCATCCAGCGCCGCCAGGAAGGCACGCTCGCAGGCCAGCGCCTGGCCGGTCGCAACATCATGGATTGCCGCCAGCATCTTTTCGACATCGCGGTCGCCGATGCGGGTTTCGATGCCGATCGCGCCTTGCCCCGGCGCCGGCGGAAAGATGTCGAGCGGCATCAGGTCGGTGGCGACCTGCTCGAGCCCGAGCCGCTTCAGCCCGGCATAGGCGAGGATCGTGCCGGCGGCGACGCCTTCGTCGAGCTTGCGCAGTCGTGTCTGCACATTGCCGCGGAACATCACCACGTCGAGATCCGGCCGCATGCGGCGGATCAGCGCCTGCCGCCGCAGCGACGACGAGCCGACTTTCGCGCCCTGCGGCAAGTCGGCAATCGTCTTCGCCGCCTTGCCGACAAAGGCGTCGCGCGCGTCCTCGCGCGGCAGGAAGGCCGAGAGTTCGAGACCGTCGGGCAGTTGTGTCGGCATGTCCTTCGACGAATGCACGGCGATGTCGATCCGCCCCGCCAGCAGCGCCTCCTCGATCTCCTTGGTGAACAGGCCCTTGCCGCCGGCTTCCGACAGCGGCCGGTCCTGGATGCGGTCGCCGCTGGTCGAGATGACGACGATCTCGAAGGCCTCGGCCTGCATGCCATGCGCGGCCATCAGCCGCGCCTGCGTTTCCTGCGCCTGTGCCAGCGCCAGCGGGCTGCCGCGTGTTCCGATTCTCAAGATTGTTTGCATGGCGCGCCGTCCGTGATAACCCCCGGCCTGAGCATTTTGCAGCCAAGTGGAGCCACTTGGCGTCGCGGAAATGCAGCTGAAGTAACCGAGGCCTTTGCGGGCTTTCTCCTAACGGGGAAAGGCCTGACAGACAATCTCTTGGGATAGCGACGAATTGATCCGCGTGCTGGGCATAGAGACGAGTTGTGACGAGACCGCCGCCAGCGTCGTGGCGCTGGACGGCGATGCCGCGCCAAGAATCCTGTCCAACATCGTGCTCAGCCAGATCGAGGAACATGCCGCATTCGGCGGCGTCGTGCCGGAGATCGCGGCGCGCGCCCATGTCGAGGCGCTGGACGGCATCATCGAGGCGGCCCTTGCCGATTCGGGCATTGCGCTCGCCGATATCGATGCGATCGCCGCCACCGCCGGTCCCGGCCTGGTCGGCGGGCTGATCGTCGGGCTGATGACGGCCAAGGCGATTGCCGCTGCTGCAAACAAGCCGCTGATCGCCATCAACCATCTCGAAGGCCATGCCTTGACGGCACGGCTGACCGATGGCCTCGATTTTCCCTATCTTTTGCTGCTGGTCTCCGGCGGCCACACACAGATCCTCGCCGTGCGTGGCGTCGGCGACTATCAGCGTTGGGCAACGACCATCGACGACGCGCTCGGCGAAGCCTTCGACAAGACGGCCAAGATGCTGGGCCTGCCCTATCCCGGCGGACCGAATGTCGAGAAGGCGGCACAGGCCGGCAATGCCTCGCGCTTTGCCTTTCCGCGCCCGATGAAGGGCTCGGCGCAGCCCGACTTCTCCTTCTCCGGCCTCAAGACCGCTGTGCGTCAGGCAGCGAGCGCCATTGCTCCCTTGAGCGACCAGGACGTCGCCGACATCTGTGCCTCCTTCCAGGCGGCGGTCGCCGATGCGCTGGCCGACCGCGTGTTTCGCGCGCTGGCGCGCTTTCGCGAGACATTTCCCGGCACGGAAAACCCGGCGCTCGTCGTTGCCGGCGGCGTCGCCGCCAACCACACGATCAAGGCGATGCTGGAGCGGCTCTGTGTCGAGGCCGGCTTCACCTTCATTGCGCCGCCGCTGAAACTTTGCACCGACAATGCGGCGATGATCGCCTGGGCCGGCGTCGAGCGGCTGCGCGCCGGCATGGCGCGGGAGAACGGCTTCGATTTCGTGCCGCGCTCGCGCTGGCCGCTGGACAGCATCTCGACGCCGATGGTCGGCTCCGGCCGGCGCGGAGCCAAGGCATGACTGGCCAGGACTGGAACCGTCCTGGCGAAAGCGGCTGGCGTGTCACCGTGCTCGGCGGCGGCGCCTGGGGCACGGCACTGGCGCTGGCGATGCTGCGTGCCGGTCATTCGGTACGGTTGTTCGCGCGCGACCCTGAAACCGTCGCTTCGATCGGGCATGGCGAGAACCCGCGCTATCTGCCCGGCATTGCCATCGCGCCTGGTATCGAGGCGACGAGCGACATCGCGGCGGCACTTGCCGGCGCCGATTGCGTGCTGGCGGTGACGCCGGCGCAATCACTGCGGGCGACACTGGCAGCCGCACAAGCCCATATGCCGACCGGTATCCCGCTTGTTCTCTGCGCCAAGGGAATCGAGCGCGACACGGGCGCCTTGCTGTCGGCAATCGTCGAAGAGTTCCTGCCGCGAAATCCGGTCGCCGCCCTGTCCGGCCCAAGCTTCGCCACCGATGTCGCTCGCGGCCTGCCGACGGCCGTCGTGGTCGCCGCCCGCGACGAGGCTCTGGCCGCCGACCTCGCCGCCCGCTTTTCGGCCGAGAATTTGCGCTGCTATTCGAGCGACGACCTGATCGGCGTCGAGATCGGCGGCGCCTTGAAGAACGTCTTCGCCATTGCAGCCGGTGCTGTCACCGGTGCCGGGCTCGGCGCCAGCGCCCAGGCCGCCATGGTGACGCGCGGCTTTGTCGAACTGCGCCGCATCGGCGCTGCCTTCGGCGCCAGGCCCGAGACCCTGATGGGGCTCTCCGGCCTTGGCGACCTTTTGCTCACCTGCTCGTCCACCCAGTCGCGCAATTTCGCCTATGGGCTGGCGCTCGGGCAAGGCAAGCCGCTGGCCGGATTGCCGCTGGCCGAAGGCGTGCCGACGGCGGCGATCGCTGCCCGCATCGCCACCGAGCGCGCCATCGACGCCCCGATCATTGCCGCCGTCGCCGCCATACTGGACGGCACCATCACCATCCGGCAGGCTGTGACGGCCTTGATGACCCGGCCGCTGAAGACCGAAACCAACGATTGATCCCGACGACTTTGAATCCCAAGACCTTGAACCCAAGACCGCCAGGAGAAAGACCATGCTGTTTGCTGTGATTTGCAAGGACAAGCCCGGAAGCCTGCAGGTGCGCCTCGACACGCGGCCCGAGCATATCGCCTTTCTCGAAGGGTTGAACGGCGACAAGAAGCTGGCGTTCGCCGGTCCGTTCCTTGACGCCGAAGGCAAGCCTAATGGCAGCCTCGTCGTCGTCGAAGCGCCGGACATGGCCGGTGCGCAGGCCCTGTCGGCCGCCGACCCCTACGCCAGGGCCGGCCTGTTCGAAAGCGTCGAAATCCGCCCGTGGAACTGGACGTTCAACAAGCCGGCGGCTAGTTAATCCCGGTCGTCGGCGCGCAACCCTAAGGAGGAGCAAAAGAAATGAACTACTGGCTGTTCAAATCGGAGCCATTCAAGTTCTCCTTCGAGATGCTGAAGGCCAAGGGCAAGGCCGGCACGCAATGGGACGGCGTGCGCAACTATGCCGCGCGCAACAACATGAAGGCGATGCAGATCGGCGACCTCGGCTTCTTCTATCATTCCAACGAGGGGCTGAACGTGGTCGGCATCGCCGAAGTCTGCGCGCTGGCCCATCCCGACACCACATCGGACGATCCGCGCTGGGAATGCGTCGACATCCGCGCCGTCCAGGATGTGCCGAACCCGCCGACGCTGGAAGAGGTCAAGGCCAATCCGAAGCTTGCCGACATGGCGCTGGTGCGGCTCGGGCGGCTTTCCGTGCAGCCGGTGACGCCAGCCGAATGGAAGGAAGTCTGCCGCATGGGCGGCCTGATGCCCGCTCCGTGACGGCGCTGACGCCCAACAGCGCGAAGCAATTCATTCTCGACAACACGGCGTTGATGGTGCCGCCGCACGTGCCGGAAATCCTGCTTCACCTCGCCGATGAAGCGCATGATCTGTGGCAGCGGACAGAGGATGAGCTGGTCGAGATCGGCCTGCCGCCGCCTTTCTGGGCCTTTGCCTGGGCCGGCGGCCAGGGCCTTGCCCGCTATGTCCTGGACAATCCCGGCACGGTGCGGGGCAAGCGTGTGCTCGACTTCGCTTCCGGCTCCGGCCTTGTCGCCATCGCCGCCGCCAAGGCAGGCGCTGCCAAGGTGATCGCCACCGACATCGATCCGTTCTGTGCGACCGCGATCCGCCTCAACAGCGAGGCCAACGATGCCGCAATCGAATTCCTCGGCACGGATTGTATCGGCACCGATGCAGGTTGGGACGTGACCCTGGCCGGCGATGTTTTCTACGACAAATCCTTCGCCGACCTGCTGATGCCGTGGTTCGCAACCCTGAAGGCGCGCGGCGCCGAGATTCTCGTCGGCGATCCCGGCCGGTCATATATGCCGAAGGCAGGGCTGGAGCCGCTTGCGGTCTATGAAGTGGCCGTCACGCGGGCACTGGAGGATTCCCTGGTCAAGCGCACGACCGTCTGGCGGTTCGCTTGACGCCAACGCCGAACAGGCGTTCCATCAATCTGCATCGGAGGGGGAAGCTCATGGATTTTTCAGCAGTGAACTGGCTGGCGGTGATCGCCGCCGCAATCGTGGCATGGCTGTTCGGCGCCGCCTGGTACATGGGCCTGAGCAAGCCGTGGCTGAAGGCCGCCAAGCTTGACCCGGCCACGATGAAGAAGTCGCCGCTGCCCTTCGTCATCAGCTTCATAGCCGAGCTGCTCATGGCATACATCATGGCTCTGGTCGTCGGCGCGATGACCGGCGGCGAGCCGACACTGCTTGCCGGCCTGGTCTTCGGCTTCGTGCTTTGGCTGGGCTTCGTCGCCACGACGCTGTCGGTCAACCACCGCTATGAGAATTTCGGCTGGGACCTGACCCTCATTGATGGCGGCCACTGGCTTGGCGTCCTGCTGATCATCGGCGCGGTGATCGGCTGGTTCGGCGCGGCGGCAAGCTGAGACGGTGATTTGATGCTGGCAGACGATTCCGGTTTCCCGCGCGAACTGGTGTTCACCCGGATCTGCCACGTCAAGCAGGGCTACGAGGACCGGCGCCGGCACATCGTCAGCGAGTTCGAACGGCGCGGAGTGCCAGTTTACTTCTACACCGATTGGGACCAGCCGGACATCACCCCGGAGATTCGCGATGAGCTGATCGCCCCCGGTTTTGTCCACCCGGCGGGCGTCTCGCTATCGCTGAAGCATGTCGGCATCTGGCGCGACTTCCTCGAGACGGACCTGCCCTATTGCCTGGTTTTCGAGGACGACGTGTTCCTGGCCCGTGACTTCACAGCCAAGTTCCGGCAAGCGTTGGCCGAATTCGGCGATCCGTCGCGCAAGGCTGTCATCTCTCTTGGCAATGGCGGCAATTACTACACGCCGAGCTGGAAATTGCGGAAAGGGCGCAGGCTCTACCCGGCACGGCATGGCAGATGCACCGATTCCTATCTCATCACGCGCCCGGTCGCCGAAGCCCGTTGCGCCTGGGTCGCCCAGAACCGGATATCGAGGGTGATCGATCACCAGATCGAGCAGATGGACGAGGAACTGGGAATTGAAATGCTGTGGTTCGAACGGCCTATTGTCGAACAAGGAACCCACAACGGAACGTTCCCGACATCCATTGGCGGCAAAAATTATCCGCTTTTGTACAGACGCCTGAAATGGAACTGGGAGAAGTACACCCGGATGATCCTCGGCCACAATGCCCGGTCTTGACCGGCGCCGGGCTCGCTGCAACCCGCTTTGCTCTAGAACGCATCCCAGCTGCGACGTGTCGGGTCGGGCTGCGGATTGTGGACTTCGTTCAGGATCCAGTCCCTGAAGGCGATGATCCTGGCATCATTCGCGGATTCGACGGGATAGACGACGTGATAGGCGAAGTCGGGCGTAACCTTGATGCCCAGTTCGAACGGCTGCACCAGCCTGCCCTCGGAAAGGTCGTGCGCCACCATGAAGAAATCGGCCAGCGCGACGGCATTGCCGTCGAGCGCCGCCTGCACGGCATCGGAGGAATTGACGAAGACGATCGTCCGGCTGTCGTCGAAATCGTCAACGCCGGCGGCCGCCATCCACATGCGCCAGTTCGGCCATATGATACCCAGGCGGGACCATTCGATATGGGCGAGCGTGTGATGGAAGAGGTCGCGCGGTTCCTTCAACGGTAACGGGCCGCGCAACAGGGCCGGACTGCAGACCGGGATGATGACGTTGTCGAACAGCCGGTGGGCGCAGAGGCCCGGATATTTGCCCGCGCCGAAACGGATACCGATATCGACGTCGTCCAGGTCGAAGTCGCGCACTTCATAGGTGATGTCGAAGCGGAGGTCGATACCCGGCTGGTGCTTGCGAAAATCGTCGACGCGCCGCATCAGCCATTTCGTCGCGAACTGCGCATCCAGCGTCACTTTCAGCAGCGCCGTGCCGCGCGTCAGCTTTTGCGCCCGCGAAACGGCCCGGCCAAGCAAGTCGAGCGCGTCGGTCGAGGCCTCGAACAGCACCGTGCCCGCCTCGGTCAGCCGGATGGTGCGGCTGGTGCGCGTGAACAGCACCAATCCGAGCTGATCCTCGATTTCCTTGATCTGATGGCTGACGGCGGCTGGTGTCAGGCCCAGCTCATCGGCCGCGCGGGTAAAATTGAGGTGCCGGGCCGCTGCTTCCAGCGTCCTCAAGGCGCGAGTTCCGGGCAGAAGGCGGGCCACTCTATCCTCAAAGAAAACTTGACGATCCAGAGAAAACTACTCGTTTCTCGCAGGGATTTCAATCCGGCATAATCCCACCATCGAAACATCATCAAGCCGGATTTGATATCCGGAGAGACCGGATCACACCATGTCCATCATCGCTTTGAATTCATCGACACCCCGTCCGAACTGGCTGACCGAGACCCTCAACTGGTTGCGTCACGCCAGGGTCGCGATCAATCTCCCGCACCAGAACGTCGAAGACCTGTCGGACCGGCAACTGCGCGACGTCGGCGCCAGGCGCAAGGACATCGCACGCGCCATGGACCGCGAGATGGGCCGGCTGGGTCTCCTCGACATCGGCTGGCAACAGCCAGGACGGAAGGGAGTAGGGAATAGGCAGTAGGCAGTAGGGGAAAGTAAGCGGCTCCGAGGCGGATAGCCTACTGCCTACTGCCTACTGCCTACTGCCTACTGCCTACTGCCTACTGCCTACTGCCTACTGCCTACTGCCTACCTCACCACCCTCACCACCGTCCGGTCCGACAGCAGCGGCAGCAGCCGTGCCATCGTTTGCGCCGTGACTGCCACACAGCCTTGCGTCGGCGTGAAGCCGGGGCGCGCCAGATGGAAGAAGATGGCGCTGCCGCGGCCGCGCCGGCGTGGCGCCAGGTTCCAGTCGAGCACCAGGCAGGCGTCGTAGAGCCGGTCGTCGCGCCGCATGCGTTCGTGGCTGGCGCCATAGGGGATCTTGACCGGCCTGTTGTAGTTGCGGTCGTCAGGCACTTCGCACCAGCCCAGATCAGGCCCGATCGGCGTCATCGCCAGGCGGGTCCTGCGGCCGCTGGAGAACTGATCTCCCCGGAAATATCCCGACAGTATCCGCATCGAGGCCAGCGGCGTGGCGCCGTCGCCTTCGCGCTTGCCGGACGAAATGCCGCCGCGCCCCAGCGCACACGCAAACACCGTTCCGCCCGCCTGCAGCAGGCCCTGGCTTGGGTGGCCGGGCCTGGCCCGCACGGTCAGCACGCGCAGCCCTTTTCGCAAAATTGCGCCGGCTGCATTGCGATCGTGTTTTTTCTTGTATGATCGTGCCACGGAACAAATCACTGTGATCGGCTGTTGTGTCGGTCAGCTTCCGCATAAACAGGCAGCGGTCAACTGAATTTTCTTTTCAAAACAACGGATTGATCCATGACTTCACGCACCATTCTGATCGTCGACGACGATGACGACCTGCGCGGCACACTGGTCGAGCAATTGTCCCTTTACGAGGAATTCGACGTGCTGCAGGAATCGACTGCGGCAAAAGGTGTCGCCGCCGCGCGCGGCGGCCTCATCGATCTGCTCATCATGGATGTCGGGCTGCCCGACATGGATGGCCGCGAAGCGGTGAAGATCCTGCGCAAGGGCGGCTACAAGGCGCCCATCATCATGCTCACCGGGCACGACACCGATTCGGATACGATCCTCGGTCTCGAGGCCGGCGCCAACGACTATGTGACGAAGCCTTTCCGCTTCGCCGTGCTGCTGGCACGCATTCGGGCGCAATTGCGTCAGCATGAGCAGAGCGAGGACGCCACCTTCTCGGTCGGGCCCTACACCTTCAAGCCCAGCCAGAAACTGCTGCTCGACCCGCGCGGCGGCAAGGTGCGGCTGACGGAGAAAGAGGCCTCGATCATCAAATATCTCTATCGCGCCGACCAGAAAGTGGTGACGCGCGACGTACTGCTCGAGGAAGTGTGGGGCTACAATTCCGGCGTCACCACGCACACGCTGGAAACCCATGTCTACCGGCTGCGTCAGAAGATCGAGCGCGATCCTTCCAATGCGGAAATTCTTGTGACAGAAAGCGGCGGCTACAAGCTGGTTCCTTAAACATTTCATTATCCAATGAGCGGTCGGGGCGGGGCCGCTTTCGGGTACGATCCAGTTGGAGGGGGTTTCTGGATCTGCCCCGCGCATCGGCCCAAAAATCGGATTCGATTTTTGGAAAGCACGATGCGCCGATTGACAATGTTAGAGCGTCCTTTGCGCGTCCAAGAGGACGCGCGGCGCTCTAAAGGAGGGATTGGACTGACCGTTCGGGGACACAGCTAGATGGCGCTGGATGACGACATCCGCATCCTGTCCGCCGTGAGGCTCTTCGAGGGCTTCACGCAGGAACAGTTGCGCCTGCTCGCCTTCGGCGCCGAGAACACCAGGCTGAGCGCCAACCACAAGCTTTACCGCGAGGAGGACGAGGCCGATTCCGCCTATATCGTGGTCAGCGGGCGCATCGTGCTCTACCGGGAGCAGGATAACGAACGCATCGCGATAGGCACGGCTGGCCCCGGCACGATCCTGAGCGAACTGGCCTTGATCGCCGACACCAACCGGTTGACCAGCGCATCGGCCGAGATCGATTCGGAAGTGATACGGCTCAGCCGCAAGATGTTCCGCCGCATTCTGGAGGAATACCCTGAGATCGCGGTCAAGCTCCACCAGCGCATCTCGGAGGAATTCCAGGCGATGATCCGCCGCATCGAGGAACTGGGGCCGCGCTTCTCCGGCTAGAGCATGATGCCGAAAAGTGTGAAGCGGTTTTCGGACGACATTATGCTCTATCTCTTCAAAGGCTCGCATGAACTTTCAGCTTGTACGCGCTGGCGAGAATGACCTGCCCTTCATCATGGCGACCGAACGGCGCGAGGGCTATGACGCCTTTGTCGGGCGCTGGGACGAAGCGCGTCATCGCGAGGCCCTTTTCGACAACAATCATGCCTATTTTGTCGGTGTCGACGGCTCAATGCCGATCGGCTTCGTGATCCTTCGCCAATGGGCCTCTGCCGAGCGCGTGACGCTGGTCAAGCGCATCGCCGTCGTCGCACCGGGACAAGGCCACGGCAGAGTGCTGCTGGCGGCGGCGGTCGATCGGGTTTTCGTCGAGACCGACGCCTACCGGCTCTGCATTGGCCATTTCCCGGACAATCACCGCGCCCGGCGCGCCTACGAAGCCGTCGGCTTCACGGCTGAGGGCATTGCGCGCGGCAGCGCGTTTTTCAAGGGCGTGCACCGCGACGAGCTGGTCATGGCGCAACTGCGGCCGGAGTGGGAGGCTCGCCGACAGGTTGATCATCCCGCTGCCCGGACCTGAGGGCGAGGTTCCGTTGACAGGCAAGAGGTGAAATCCTACAGAACCTCGAAGGCGGGCGGCCTAGCAGGCACCGCCACCACCAAGCTCCTGGGGGGCGAGGCATGCTGCCAGCTCGCTACGAGACGATTATCTTGTATTCCCGCAATGACGCGTTCGGCGACGGATTGATCCGGATTCCGGCCTTGCGCGCCGCCAGGACGGCATTCCCCGACAGTTTCATCGTCTACGGAACCACCCGGTCGTCGTCCCTTGAACATGTCCTCAACCGCCATGTCGATCACCTCGTCGATGCGATCAATGTCCGAACGCCCCTGATGCAGCTGGTGGCCAGCCATCGCAAGGGCAAGGGGCGATTGGCCGTTGTCGATTTCCGCATCTCGGGGCGTTGGCTGATTCAGACCTGGGGCTCACTGCTCGGCCGCGGCATTGCCTATGAAGCGAACTTCCCGGCTTTCGCGCTTTCCTGGCGCCCCGGTCAGAAGCCCGAAGCACGACCCGAGCGCAACGCATGGCGCTACCACCGCCTCATCGAGCGTCTTGCGGGCAAGCGGTTGCCTTTCGATCATCGGCTGGAGCCCACCTCGGCCGCCCGGGCAGCGGCCAGGGTTTTGGCGGACGGCAAGCATGCTCCATTGATCGTTATCGCGGCGCATGGCGATGGCGGCAAACGCATGACAGCGGATCAGGTTGTCGCGATCTCCGACAGTATGATCGCCGACGGGGCAAATCTTCTCTATGTGAAAACGCCAGGTGATGGCCCTGATATGGCTGAACTGGCTCAACGCGCGCCGAAGTTGCGGCTTGTCGATTCCGGCGCGGTCGAGGGTGTCGATGTCAGCGATTTGCTGCTGGCGCTCGGAGAGTTTGTCGATCTTTACATTGGCGCCGAAGGCGGCACGGCACATCTCATGGCGACCGTGATGACGCCGATGGTTGTCGTCAGCGGCGGTGCCAGCATGGCCCGTTGGCGGCCGCTTTCGAACTGCGTGGACGTGATCGAATCCCGCCATGCAAGTCCAGCCGGCCTGGTCGCCAATGTCCCGGCGCCGAAAATCATCGAAGCGGCCCAGCGCATGCTGGCGACGCGCCGCCGCGACCATCCCCATCTGCCGGATCACGCAGCAGGCCTGCCGGCGCAGCAGTCTTGGGGCAACGACACACTCAACACGGACTTGAAGCACGCCGTTTGAATTTGAATTCATTTGGTCGCGCTCTGAGATGTGGTGAGATTCAGGTCAGGCCGGCCCCGCCCGAATATCGACGCACCTAATCCAGATCGAACCGCGCGATAACAGGCACATGGTCCGACGGGCGCTCCCAGCCGCGCGCCAGGCGCAGGATTTCATAGCCGGAAAAGCTGGGCACCAGATTCGGCGACGACCAGACATGGTCGAGCCGCCGGCCGCGATTGGACAGCTCCCAATCCTGCGCGCGATAGCTCCACCATGTGTAGAGCTTCTGCTCATGCGGCACGTTGAGCCGCATCAGGTCGATCCAGTTGCCGGCGAGGCGCATGGCTTCGAAATTTTCCGTCTCCACCGGCGTGTGGCTGACCACGTTGAGCAATTGCTTGTGCGACCAGACATCGTGTTCGAGCGGGGCGATGTTGAGGTCGCCGACCAGCACCGAGCCGGACACCTCGTCATGTTCGGCACGGATGGCATTCATCTCGGCGACGAAATCGAGCTTGTGCTTGAACTTCCTGTTGATGACGGGATCCGGTTCGTCGCCGCCCGCCGGAACGTAGAAATTGTGCAGCAGGATCGCCTTGCCGCCAGCTCGCACCGTCACCGAAAGATGCCGGCTGTCCTCGATCTCGCAGAAGCGTCGCTTCTCGACCACCTCGATCGGCCGCCGCGCCACCGTCGCGACGCCGTGATAGCCCTTCTGGCCATGGAACGCGATGTGCTCGTAGCCGAGCTTGCGGAAGGCCTTTTCGGGAAACAGCTCGTCTGGAACCTTGGTTTCCTGCAGGCAGAGCACGTCAGGCGCATGCTCGACGAGCAAGCGCTCGACGATCGGCATGCGCAGCCGGACGGAATTGATGTTCCAGGTGGCGATGGAGAAGGGCATTTGGCAATCCAGGACAGCGTACAGCCGGCCAGAACCGATGGGCCCTGACGGGGAAGACGCCTTTTGACGGAGTCAGTCCGGAAATTGCCAGCCGCAAGCCGCAAACACAAGCCGGCCAACGCCCGACGAGGCGCGGCCCGGTGCTTTCCACAGCTATAAGGACAGGGTTAGCGCGACTTGTTGGTGTTGAGCTCGCGATTCGCCGTGTAGTCGATGGCGAAAGTATCGGGGGCGAAGCTGACGCCTTCCTTGGTGTTGAAGATCATCACCGTTGTGTCCTTGCCCTGCGCGTCGGTGATCGTCCACTGTCGCAAATCAAAGGTTTTCGGATCGAACATCATCGTGATCTTCGAATTGCCGAATACCGATTTGTCGGCGAGCTGGATGGTGGTGAGGTCATCCTCCTGCTTGACGCTTTTGACACGGTCGCCGGAGAGGTCGATCCTGGTGTCGAGCAGCAGCTTCAGAGGCGTCTTCGACAGCGGATAGAGATCGGAGGTGTTGAGTTTCTTGTTCAGGATGACCACCGACTTGCCGTCTGAAATCACCCGGAAGTTCGAAGAGCCGTCATAGTTGAAGCGGATCTTGCCTGGCCGTTCGAGGAAGAACTTGCCGCCGGTCTGCTCGCCCTTGGGGCCGAACTGCACGAATTCGCCGCTCATCGATTTCACCGAGGAAAAATGGTCGGCGATCTTCTGTGCGGCGGCCGGCACGGCCGCCTGCGCCGAAGCCAGCACCTGGAAGCCGGGCACCGCGTTGAAGGCGGTCGCCCCTGCAAACGCCAGGCCGAGGCCCAGCAACTGACGCCGGGAGGGAGCAAATTTGCTGAGCGCTGAAGGATCATTTTTCATGTCGGTCACTCTCATCTGATTCCTGAGTTGTTCTGTGCTTGGACCCCCAGTTAGGCTGAAGTTTGGCGGCTCAGGCGTCCCTCAGTCGCTTCAACGTCCTGAAAGGTTCAAGGTTGCGAGACCAGGATGTCACAAGGGTCAGGCCTTCTGGTCAGAACTTGTCCTCTTCGGTCGGCACCAGGATTTCGCGCTTGCCGGCATGATTGGCCGGGCCGACGATCCCTTCCTTCTCCATCTTCTCGATGATCGAGGCGGCGCGGTTGTAGCCGATGCCCAGCCGGCGCTGGATATAGCTGGTCGAGGCCTTGCCGTCGCGCAGCACCACGGAAACCGCCTGATCGTAAGGGTCGTCGGAATCCTCGAAATTGCTGTTGCCGCCACCGCTGCCGGAACCGCCCTTGCCGGACGGCTCGTCATCGTCCTCGCCGTCATCCTCGGTGATCGCATCGAGATATTCGGGCACGCCCTGCAGCTTCAGATGCGCGACGATCTTCTCGACCTCTTCATCGGCGACGAACGGGCCGTGCACACGCTGGATACGGCCGCCGCCGGCCATGTAGAGCATGTCGCCCATGCCGAGCAGCTGCTCGGCGCCCTGCTCGCCCAGGATGGTGCGGCTGTCGATCTTCGACGTCACCTGGAAGGAGATGCGGGTCGGGAAATTGGCCTTGATGGTGCCGGTGATGACGTCGACCGACGGCCGCTGCGTCGCCATGATGACGTGGATGCCGGCGGCGCGCGCCATCTGCGCCAGGCGCTGCACGGCGCCCTCGATATCCTTGCCGGCGACCATCATCAGGTCTGCCATCTCGTCGATGATGACGACGATATAGGGCATCGGCTCGAGATCGAGGTTCTCGGTCTCGTAGATCGCCTCGCCAGTCTGGCGGTCGAAGCCGGTCTGCACGGTGCGCGAGATCTTTTCGCCCTTCTTGTCAGCCTGGCTGACGCGGGCATTGAAGCCGTCGATGTTGCGCACGCCGACCTTGGACATCTTGCGGTAGCGGTCCTCCATCTCGCGCACGGTCCATTTCAGCGCCACCACAGCCTTCTTCGGATCGGTGACGACGGGCGTGAGCAGATGCGGGATGCCGTCATAGACCGAAAGTTCCAGCATCTTCGGATCGATCATGATCAGCCGGCAATCCTGCGGCGTCAGCCGGTAGAGCAGCGACAGGATCATGGTGTTGATGGCGACCGACTTGCCCGAACCGGTGGTGCCGGCGACCAGCACGTGCGGCATCTTGGCGATGTCGACGATAACCGCCTCGCCATTGATGGTCTTGCCCAGCGCCAGCGCCAGCTTGGCCTTCGTCGTCTCGAAGTCGCGGCTGGCCAGGATCTCTCTGAGATAGACGGTCTCGCGCTTGGCGTTCGGCAGTTCGATGCCGATGGCGTTGCGGCCTGGCACCACGGCGACGCGGCAGGCGATGGCGCTCATCGAGCGGGCGATGTCGTCGGACAGGCCGATGACGCGTGACGATTTGATGCCGGGCGCCGGTTCGAGCTCATAGAGGGTGACCACCGGACCCGGACGGACGGCGATGATCTCGCCCTTGACGCCGAAATCCTCCAAAACGCCTTCGAGCAGGCGCGCGTTCTGTTCCAGCGCATCCTTGGACAGGCTGGCGTCGCGCACCACGTTCTTCGGCTCGGAGAGGAAATGCAGCGACGGCATCTCGAATTTTTCGGAGCCGATCAGCGATGTCTGTGCCTCGCGCTGCACGCGGGCGCCGGGCACGGGGCGCGCCGCCGGCGCCTCGACACGAGTGGCGGCATCGGAGCGGAACGGCTGGACCTTGGCGGTCGGCGCGCCGCGCCGCTGGCTGACGGGCTCGTCCTGCTCGAAATCCATGTCGTCGTCGGTTTCGAAGATGTCGGCATCGTCAGGGTCGAGCGAGACGCTGCGGTCATTGACCATGGCGGCGAAGAATTCGGGCTCGACGCGGGCGCGGCCATCATGGCTCATCCGCTGCTCGGCGAACTCGGCCGATTCGACCCGTTCTGCGGCGCGCCGCCAGGCAGTGGAGCGCTGCTCCATCTCCGGTTCGTACTCGTCGCGCTCCTGCCTGCGGCGCACGGCGCGGCGGTGCATCCACGCGCGCAACGAGAGCCACCAATGAGTGATTGCGCCGAGCGCCAGGATACCTTCGTCGCCTTCGTCCTCGTCATTGTCGAACAAGAGGTCGTCCTCGCGCGGATCGGCGGCAGGCTCGTCCTCCATGACGGCGAAGCCGTTCTTGCGTCCGATCAGCGCCGAGCCAAGGGCAAAGAGCCACAGAGCGGGTGCGGCCAGCAGAACAGCGATGATGCTGGCGATCAGCCCGGTTGGGTAGCCGCCGATGACGAGGCTGGGGATCTTCAGCACCATGTCGCCGAACACGCCGCCGAGGCCGGTGGGCAACGGCCAGGTCTTGGGCGGCACAACGCAGCCGGCCATTGCAGCGGCCAGCAAGGCGAAGCCGAACCAGGACAGCCCGCGTTTGGGCAGCCTGTCTACGCCGCGCGCGGAAAACAGCAGGAAGCCCCAGATGACGGCCGGAACCAGGGCGGCGACAGCGGCGAGGCCGAAGAACTGCATGGCGAGGTCGGAGAACACCGCACCCGCATAGCCCATGGCGTTGGTGACGGCGTTGTTCGTCGCGTGGGAGAAGCTCGGATCGGCGACGTTCCAGGTGGCAAGGCTGGCCACGCCGAAGGCTACAGCCAAGAACAGCCCGGCGCTGACCAGCCGCCCGACCTGACGCCGTGCGAACGCCTGGATGCCGTGCCCCGTATCGGCCAGCGCGAGCGGTGCTGAAGCCCCTGAACGCATGCTCTTCCCCGTCTGTCATGGACTCGCCGGGTGCGTGGCGCATTCCGGCAGATTCGGGTGTCAGACTATCGGCGGGAAGGTTAAGGGCGCATTAACTATAAGGGGTTGAGATGATCAAACCTCGTTACCGCCGGTTGAGCCGCTTGCTTCCCGAGGGATAGCGCGAGAGCGGACCGCAGGGGTCACCAATTTGGGATCTAGGCATGCAATCCGTCTTCCTTCGCGTGGCGGCACTGGCCTGGGCGGGGCTCAGTCTCCTGCTCGCTTTGCACTGGTTTGCCGAACTCGGCATGGTGGGCTTCCCGGACGGCTACGTGACGCCCTTTGCCAGAGCGACCGTCCCGCTCCTGCACATCCTCGCCACAGCCTGCCTGGGACAAGGCCTGTATTTTCTGTTCAGAGGTCTTTTCGGCAAGGGATTTACCGTGCTGGGTCTCGGCGTGCGGATCTTGATCGCGGCCGTCCTGACGGTGGCGCCCGTGCTGATTGTCCGAAATTGCCCCCAATCCCGGACGTGCAGCAGCGCCTATGAGGCGCTGACAGGCACCATGATGGACGACGGCGCCGGCGGATAGTGCTGCTGCCCGAACGAAACAATGGCGGGCCTGCGTGCCCGCCATTGGTCGTTTGGCAATAAGAGATCGGGCCTCGGCCCGATCGCGGCAAATCAGTTGGCGCCGCCGAGCGCCTGCAGGTTCGCGCAGAACTCCGCATGCGGCTTGCTCATCGCCGCGTCCTGGCATTCCTTCATCATCGCGTCCTGCTTGTCCTTCGCCATCGAATCCCAGGCGGCCTTGAAGTCGGCCTTGGGCTTCATGGTTTTCATACCGGCGTCGGTGAAGAACGGCGCCATGTTGTCCGGTTCATCGAGAGCGCCGGCAAATGCCGTGCCGCTGACCATGGCAAGAGCGAGCGCTCCGAGGCAGATGTTCTTGAGGTTCACGGGATGGTTTCCTTCCCTGTTGTTTGGCACGAGCGTCGAACGACGATCGTCCCCACAGTTCGGAGCCAGAGCGGTCGATGTTTCCTCAAAAGCCTCGATCACACGAACGTGATTTCCCGCATCCCGGCATTGGCAGGGCGATTGTACCAAAAAAAGAGGCCCGGACGTGATCCGGGCCTCAATGCGTGAACTCCTTTCGGGAGCGTCACGACGGGATTTTTCAAACAATTCCAGGAAAACTGTGCAGCGCTTTCCGCTCGGAATTGTGTGGCCAGATAAGGGGCCGGCGGGAGGAGGGTTCCGCCGGCCCCGTGGCTAAGCTGGCCTTACGGCACCACTTCGCCATGCTGGGAGATGTCGAGGCCTTCGACCTCTTCCTGGGTCGTCGGACGCAGGCCGACCAGCGCCTTGACGATGTAGAGGATCACGAAGGTGGCAATGCCCGTCCACACGATGGTGACGGCAACGCCGTAGATCTGCTTGCCGAGCGAAGCACCTGCACCGAGGCTGTTGATCGCCGGGTCGGCGAGCACGCCGGTGAGCAGGGCGCCGATGATACCGCCGACGCCATGCACGCCGAAGGCATCGAGCGAGTCGTCATAACCGAACATGTGCTTGACCTTGACCGCCGAGAGGTAGCAGACGACGCCGGCAACGATGCCGACGATGAAGGCGCCGGTCGGATTGACGAAGCCGGAAGCCGGCGTCACCGCGACGAGACCGGCAACCGCACCCGAGATGATGCCGAGCACGGAAGGCTTCTTGGCGACGATCCATTCGGCGAACATCCAGGCCAGAGCCGCCGCGGCGGTGGCAACCTGGGTGTTGAGCATGGCAGCGCCGGCAAGGCCGTCGGCTGCGAGTTCCGAACCGGCGTTGAAGCCGAACCAGCCGACCCACAGCAGCGAAGCACCGATCACCGAATAGACCAGGTTGTGCGGCGCCATGTTGGTGGTGCCGTAGCCTTCACGCTTGCCGAGAACCAGCGCACAGACGAGACCGGCGACACCGGCGTTGATGTGGACGACCGTGCCGCCGGCAAAGTCGAGCACGCCAGCCGTGCCGAGGAAGCCGCCGCCCCAGACCCAATGCGCGATCGGCACGTAGACGACGAGCAACCACAGCGCCATGAAGATCAGCAGCGCCGAGAATTTGAAGCGTTCGGCGAAGGCGCCGGCGATCAGCGCCGGGGTGATGATGGCGAAGGTCATCTGGAACATCGAGAAGACGAATTCAGGAATGTTCGCGACGCCCGGCAGCCACAGCGAGGCAGTGGTGATGCCGTGATGGAAGAATTTCGAGGTGCCGCCAATATAGCTGTTCACGCCGCCGCCGTCGGAGAAGGCCAGCGAATAGCCGAACATGAACCACAGCACCGTCACCAGGCAGGTGATGGCAAAGCTCTGCATGATGGTGGCGAGCACGTTCTTCTTGCGCACCATGCCGCCGTAGAACAGCGCCAGGCCCGGAATGGTCATCATCAGCACGAGCGCCGTCGAGGTCAGCATCCAGGCGGTGTTGCCGGTGTCGAGCACCGGGGTCGGGGCAGCAGCCGGCGCGGCCGCGGCTGCGGCAGGAGCCGCTTCCTGCGCGAAGGCGGCGACCGTGCCCAATGCTGCGAGAACGAGCGAACCCAAAAGGGCGGCTCGTCCCGTCGTCTTCAAGGTGGAAGGAATATTCATTGAACTCTCCATTGGAATACGTGATCGCCGCTCAGAGCGCGTCGGTGTCTGTTTCGCCGGTGCGGATGCGCACCGCCTGATCGATGCCGAAAACGAAGATCTTGCCGTCGCCGATCTGGCCGGTCTTGGCGGCGGCGGTGATGGCTTCGACGGCCTTGTCGACCATGTCGGCACTGACCGCGACTTCGATCTTGATCTTCGGCAGGAAGCTGACCGCGTATTCCGCCCCGCGATAGATTTCCGTATGCCCTTTCTGACGCCCGTAGCCTTTGACTTCGGTGACGGTCAGGCCCTGGATGCCGACGGCGGTAAGCGCTTCGCGTACCTCGTCGAGCTTGAACGGCTTGATGATTGCCATCACGATTTTCATAAGGTTTCACCCTTTGCTGTTGCGGTCCCCCGCGTTTGCACACCTTCACCGATCCCAAAGAGCCGGAGAGTGCCCACGAGGATTCAAGCTCCGTGCCAAGTGCCGAAGCAGTGTGTTAACCCGTTGTAAACAAAGAGATTGAGGAGCGTGCCGAGGCAACCTGTTCACAGCTGCGGCGATGCATCTGCTTAAAAATAAGGCAATTTTCGCAAAATGCCTACTCTGTAGGCGATCGCT
The DNA here is from genome assembly GCA_014189435.1 of Mesorhizobium loti. Taxonomy (NCBI): domain Bacteria; kingdom Pseudomonadati; phylum Pseudomonadota; class Alphaproteobacteria; order Hyphomicrobiales; family Phyllobacteriaceae; genus Mesorhizobium; species Mesorhizobium loti. Next base: position 6,471,549 of record CP050293.1, on the reverse strand, counting down.
TGAGCCGGATCAGCCCTTCCTGCGCAACCGAGGCGATCAGCGTGCCGTCGCGGGCAAACAGCGAGCCGCGCGTAAAGCCGCGAGACCCTTGTGTCGACGGGCTGTCCTGCGTGTAGAGCATCCAGTCGTCGAGTGCATGGCTGCGGTGGAACCACATGGCGTGGTCGAGGCTCGCCGCCTGGATATCGCGGTCGAAAATCGCGCGGCCATGCGCGAAAGTCGAGGTGTCGAGCAGCGTCATGTCGGAGAGATAGGCAAGCACCGCCGCCTGGACGGCGCGATCCGCCGGCACCGGACCGGTGGTGCGGATCCAGATGTTCTGCTTCGGCTCCAGCTTCTCCCGGCTCGTGTAATGCTTCAGCATCACCGGCTTCATCTCGATCGGCCGGTCGCGCTCCCAGTAGCGTTTGATGCCTTCGGGCACCGCCTCGCCGAACTTGCCCAGCAATTCGCGTTGCGACAGCAATGTGTCCGGCCCTGGAACGTCCTGCGGCATCGGCACCTGGTGCTCGAGACCGACCTCGTCCTGCTGGAACGAAGCCTCCAGCGAAAAGATCGCCTGGCCGTGCTGGACCGCCACCACACGCCGCGTGGTGAAGGAGCCGCCATCGCGGATGCGGTCGACCTCGTAGACGATCGGCACCTTGGTGTCGCCGGGCCGCATGAAATAGCCGTGCAGCGAATGCACATGGCGATCGGGATCGACGGTTCGCTGCGCGGCCACCAGCGCCTGCGCGATGGTCTGGCCGCCGAAGACGCGCTGCCAGTCGAGCAGCGGGCTGCGACCACGATACAGATTGTGTTCCAGCTTCTCGAGGTCGAGAATGCCGAGAAGCTCGTCCATGGCTGCCGTCATATTTCGCGCCCTCGCCGCAGAAGTGTTATGGCGGTTTCCGACAGGACGGACAGGCAGTCAAGGGCGCAAGACCCGACCGGCGCGCAAGGAGCGAAGATGATGGAACGCAAGGCGGACGCGAAAACCAGATCCGGCCTCGATGTTCTGGTCGCCGGCGCAGGCTATGTCGGCTTGGCCGCCGCGGTGTCGCTGAAGCAGGCGCGCCCAGGTCTCGCCATCGCTCTCGTCGATGCCGCGCCTGCTGGCGTCTGGCAAAGGGATGGCCGCGCTTCGGCCATTGCCGCCGCCGCCTGCCGCATGCTCGACCAGCTCGGCGTGTGGGCCGAGATCGCGCCGCAGGCGCAGGCGATCACCGAGATGATCATCACCGATTCGCGCACCTCCGATCCGGTGCGTCCGGTGTTCCTGACCTTCGACGGCGAAGTGGCGCCGGGGGAGCCGTTTGCGCATATGGTCGCCAACAAGGTGCTGAACGGCGCCTTGCGGGCCAGCGCCGAAAGGCTCGGCATCGACATCATCGAAGGCGTCGCGGTGCAGGGTTTCGAAACCAATGGCGCCGGCATGTCAGTGCATCTGGCCGACGGTGCGGCGTTGAAGGCGCGACTGCTGGTCGCCGCCGACGGCGTCAACTCGAAGCTTCGCGACATGGCCGGCATCAAGACGGTGAAGTGGGAATATGGCCAGTCCGGCATCGTCTGCACGGTAGCGCATGAACGCCCGCACAATGGCCGCGCCGAAGAGCATTTCCTGCCGGCCGGCCCCTTTGCCACATTGCCGCTCAAGCCCGGTGAGGACGGCACCAACCGCTCGTCGATCGTCTGGGTCGAACGCACCCAGGATGCCGAGAAGCTGGTGGCCGGCGACGATCTCGTTTTCGAACACGAACTCGAACAGCGTTTCAGCTTGAAGCTTGGCGAGATCCGCGTCGCTGACAAGCCGCGCGCCTGGCCGCTCGGCCTGACCATCGCACGCGCCTTCGTCGCACCGCGCATCGCGCTCGCCGGTGACGCCGCGCACGGCATCCACCCGATCGCCGGCCAGGGCCTCAATCTCGGCTTCAAGGATGTAGCGGCACTTGCCGAGGTGATCGTCGAGGCCGACCGGCTCGGCCAGGACATCGGCGCGCTCGACGTGCTCGAACGCTACCAGCAATGGCGCCGTTTCGACACGGTGCAGATGGGCGTCACCACGGATGTGCTGAACCGGCTGTTTTCCAACGACATCGGCCCGCTGCGCACCGTCCGCGACATCGGCCTCGGCCTGGTCGAACGCATGCCGCGCCTGAAGGCGTTTTTTATCCGCCAGGCGTCGGGGTTGTCCGCTGGCACGCCACGATTGTTGAAGGGCGAGGCGATCTGAGCGCTGTCGCTCAATTCACTTCGAAACCCAGCTTTTGCCGCAGTCGCAATATCCTCTGGTCGGATATCTCAAGGCGTTTCTCGCCGCCCTGGGCGGCGCGGTTGACCATTTGCAGCAGATCGTTGCGCTCGGCGACATCAAGGCGTTCGCGCAAGAACGGCGCCAGCTTGTCGATGACGATTGTGGTGTCGTCGATCTGTGACGCCGCCCATTTGGCGTAGACCACCGCTTCGTCCGTTTTCTTCTTGTCGGCGATCTCGGAAATCACCGCGCGAATGACGGCCTCGCGCTGCGGCAGGATAGGCCCATTCTCGGAGACGATGGCGGTGATGAGCGTTGCCGCAGCAACGACCGGATCGTCGATCGCCGTCAGCGGCGACAGGGCGGCCTGCTTGCGCAGCTTCTTGCGGCGGATGTTGCCTTGCACGCGCCCGACAACGTCCGCAACCTCGCGGGCCGCGTCGTTCATCGCCTTCATCCGGTACCACCAGAACGCCGCCGCGCCCAACACGCCAAGGATAGCAATCAAGAACGGCATGCCGACATCCCCCAAAATCCTGGCGACGATAGGAGAACTCTTGGCTGGCTTCAACACGCAAAAGTTGCGCACGAAACCGAACCCAGAACGTTGGCTCAGCCCGACGCCCTGGTTTCGAAGCGGCCGCAACCCATGGCAGGCTCTATGACCCCGGTATGTCGTAGACCGCCCGGACCTCGATCGTGCCGAGTTCGGCCAGCGGAATACCGGCGGCAATATCCAGCGCCTCTTCGAGATTCCCTGCCTCGATCATGACGAAACCAAGCAGTTGCTCCTTGGTCTCGGCGAACGGACCGTCGATGACCAGCCGCTTGCCCTTGCGCCGCCGCACGGTCTTGGCTGTTTTCACCGATTGCAGCGCCTGCGCGACAATCAGCAGGCCCTTCTCCTCCAGCGATCGGTCATAGGCCAGCGAATCGGCATCGAGCTTGGCCGACCCTTCGGGGGTCAGCGCGTGAAGATCCTTTTCCTCGCCATAGACCAGACAGACATATTTCATTTCCAGCTCCCTTGCTGCGACGAACCATCGGATGCGGTGATGAGGGTGTCAGCGTTGTCCCTGACCGCGGCTGCATGGTCGAGAAGGCATGCCGCGATGCCGATGATGGCAACCGCCGCCAGAAGCCGGCCAAAGCCGGACGCCGGCGGATGCAGCCAGAAGTCTTCTCGTCGCCCGGCCTTGCCGCTTGCGCCTTGCCACAGTGCGAAAAACAGATTGTCCATGTGAACCTCCATCCGGCCATGAATCCCGTGGCCGCCCGCAGGACGGGCGAGGGAAGCCAAAGTCGACATTTTCGCATCTGCTTTTTTCAGAAAAGATTTCGCCACCATCGCCGACACTGTGCCGTAGTTCAAAGTGCGCAGTGGCCTTCGCGTCCGCGCGCGCTATAGTTGACCGGACGCCGGGCTCAGCCCCGACAGCAAGTCACGACAACCCCAGCCACGACAACCAAGGAGGAATTCATGGACCGCACCGCAAACGCCGTCTGGAAAGGCAATCTGAAAGAGGGCAAGGGCACGCTCGACACCCAGAGCGGGACCCTGAAGGGCACGCCCTATTCGTTCAAGGCGCGCTTCGAGGACGAGAGCGGCAAATCCGGCACCAACCCGGAAGAGCTGATCGCCGCCGCGCATGCCGGCTGCTTTGCCATGCAGTTCTCGCATTTCCTGGCCGAGAACGGCACGCCCGCCACCGAACTCGACGCCAAGGCGGTGGTGACGCTGGTTCCAGGCACCGGGATCACCGGCAGCGCCCTCACCGTGGTCGGCAAGGTGCCGGGCATCGATGCTGCGAAGTTTGGCGAGTTGGCCGAAAAGGCCAAGGCCGGCTGCCCGGTCTCGAAGGCGCTCGGCGCCATAAACGTATCGCTCGACGCCAGGCTCGGGTGAAGGGCGCGAGTGGCAAGTCCATCCAGACAGCGCCGGCCCCTTGGGCCGGCGTTTTCGTTTGCGCTCAGTCTTTCAGCGCGGCCGCCCGCACATCGGACGGCGTCGCGTCATAGCGCCGGCGGAACGCCCGGTTGAAATAGGACAGGTCGTTGAAGCCGGCCTCGAAAGCGATCGCCGTGATGCTGCGGCTGGCCTGGCGCGGATCGCCAAGCATCCGGTGCGCGCGCAGCAGGCGCTGGCACAGCATGAAGTCCGACAGCGACGTGCCTTCGCGCTCGAACAGCTTCCTGATGTAGCGGGCGGAAAGGCGGTGACGGCGGGCGATGTCTTCGGCCGACAGGTCGCCGCCATGGGCTGTTATGTCGGCCTTGATGGCGCGCAGCCGCGCCACGCGCACGCCTCGGCCCCGGGCGATTTCGGCCGCGTCCCGGGTGGCACCCATGGCCAGGGCGATGAGATCGAAAATATGCGTCGTCGCCAGATGCCAGGCCTCCGGCGTCAGAACGTCGCCGGCATCCTGGATCGACTGCACATAGTCGAGCAGCAGCCGCATCGCCCCGCCGCTGGTCGGCAGCGGCTGCATCAGCGCCAGGGCCGGGTCGCCGATCAGCGGTGAAAGCACTCTGAGCGAGAAGCTCATATTGACGAAGCGAAGACCGCCGGGCTGGATGACATTGAGGCCGACCTCCTCGCCGCTCATCATCAGCGCCTGGCCGTTGCCGACCTGCTCCTCGCGGCCGCGATGCTTCATCACGCTGGCGCCATCGAGGGCGGCCAGAAGGACGAGATCGTCGCTGTCGATCAACGGCGTCGAATGATGGACGCGGAATTCGGAGCAGGTGCCCGTGGCGATGCCGAGGCCGGGCAAGGCGCGCACCCGCATATCGACCTGCGTCGGCCCAAGCGGATCGAGGTCGACCTTGAGCACCGTGCGGCCATAGACCTCGCGCATGATCTCGACGCGATCCCGCTCCGGAAGCGCGTCCGTCATCAGCCTGAACGAGGTGGTTGGCCCCATCGTCGCCGTCATCGGCATCCCCCAAGCCTCAGGTCAAACAGAAGCGCGGTCATATGCGCCGCAGCTCTGAAAACGTCAATACAGGGCCGTTTGGGCCGTTTTTGGGGCCGCTGCGTCCAAGCTGCCCGCTTTTGCCGGACCTAGTTTGCGGCGCGCTTCCGATCGGAAGGCGCATCGCAAACAACCACAAGGGGGTTCGATGTATCATTTGCAACTGTTCAAGACGCTGTCGGGTCTCGCCTCGGCGGGCTTCAATCCGCGCGTCTATCTTCTGTCCATCGCTCTCGGCAGAACCGTCGTCGACCATCGCGACCTCAAGCCGTCGTCGCGTAGCGGGGAGCGTCGGCCATGAACGCCGCCCGGCATGCGATCCTGGCGGCGCCGGTCCTGTGCCTTGGCCTGTGCGGCTGCGTCGGCATCAATCCGGTTTCGGCGGTCGTCGGCATGGCCGGCATGGCGGCGGCCAACTCCGTCGGCATGGCGCAATCGGCCACCATCAGCCCGCAGGAACAGGCGAAATACGCCTCGATGTCCTGCGCGGATTTGCGGCAACTGACCGCCAACTATCAGGGCGCCCAGGGCGCCGGTCCGGCGCCGAAGAAATATGGCGGCATGGCGCCTGCCGGCAAGATGGCGATCGCCAACCAGGTCATATCAACGCGGCTTGCCTATCTGAAACAGCTTGTCGCGAGCAAGGGATGTTGAGGGCCTCGTCACACCACGCCTGCCGGGCCGCACTTGTCGGGCTCGCCAGCTGGCTGGCCTTCAGCGCCGGCGGCGCCTACGGCCAGGGCAAGGGGCCGACGACACGCTCCCGCCTCGGCGCGATGCCGGCGGCACTGGTCGGCAAATGGGGTTTTGCTGTCGCCAGCGGCAATTATTGCGACACGTTCAGCAACTGCGAACCGGGCAGCGGCGGCAGCATCACCTTCACCTTCGGGGCTGACGGGCGCAGCTATTACGCGCTGTTTCAGTCGTCGCTGGTCGACGGCTGCGGCCAGGTGCGGTCGCTGACGCTGAAGACCGGCAAGGCCTCGGTGCGCGGCTCGACCCTGGTGTTCACGCCGACGGCGGGAACCTACAAATCCGTCAACGGCTGCCGGCCCGACCTGACAGGCCTGTGGAAATTCAAGCCCGGCGACCTGAAACCGGTTTCATTGCGCTGGCAACTGGACGGCGGGCAGTTGCGGCTGATCGACCCCGACGGCGAAGCAAGCGGCGTTTACTCGAGGCGATGAGCCTAACCCTCTTCGCCGGACAGCGCCTCGATGCGGGCGCGCAACCTCGCAACCTCCTGCTCGAGGGCGCTGATGCGCTCTTCGAGGCCGAAGGCCGATGAAACGGCCGGCGGCACCTGGTGCGAGGCGATCGCCGAGATTTGCGGTGTCCCGCTCAGCAGATGCATGAAGCGCTCCTCGCGCTGACCGGGCCAGCGCTCGATCAGCAGGACCAGCGGCGGCCGGCGGCCGATCAGCAGGTCCAGATCGGTGCGCAGCGCGTCGATCGACGAAAACCGCGCCATGCGCTCGGCGCGTGCCAGCAATTCATGCGCCGTCTGCGCGCCGCGCAACAGCATCAGGCCGACCAGCGCGATCTGCGCCGAGGTCAGCGAGAAACGCTGCGCCACCTGATGCTCGTAGCGCTCGACGCGCGAAGCAAAGACCTGCCGGACCAGGCCCTTCTGCTCCAGTTGGGCGAGTGCCCGCCTGACCTCGACAAGCTCGACCGCCATCACCGGCTCGCGCGCCGTCTTCTGGTTGGCCGCGGCATGCGCGCCATTGAGCGTCAGCGGATAGACATCCGGCGTCAGCTCTTTCTTCTCGATCAGGCAGCCGAGTATGCGCGCTTCGACGGGATTGAGGATGGGAAGGTCTTCGCTCATGGCTCTCTCATATCCGAAGCTCCCGATACCATAGCTGTTCGCGAAACGTCTCCTACTTTCGATCGGACGGATACAGCGGTGCGTCACACCTTCCGGTCCTTTTTCTTCCAGTCCTTTTTCGCATCAGGGCGACAGCTGGCATGGGACATATGCACTGGTGCGCTTCGGCACGCATGCAATGTCGCCCAAAAGTGGCTCGGGTTTCTGGGAGAACGACATGCTTGAAGACGAAAGCTTAAAGCGCATCAGTCCCAGGCGCCGCAGCCTTCCGCTCCGGTTTCGGCTGCCAGAATGATCTGGCCAGCACATCCTCGGCATGGATCGCATCGTCGAACCGAGCCTGTCCAAGTTCCTGGGCCAGCGTCGGTCGATCCCCGAGCAGCGAGACGCCAAAGGCAGCCTGGCCATTGGGGGGCGGCACGCCCAGCGCGTCCAGGATGGTGGGAAATATGTCAATCGTTCCCGAAAGCCCGGTGTGCGTTTTGGCAGGAACGCCATCCCCCGACAGGGAGAAGAAGTTGCGTCGCTCATGCGTGTTCAGGCGATCCGTCACTTTGCTCGGCGCGCTAAGGTGGTCACTTTGCAACGCCAGGACGGTATTGGCCATCAGACCTTCGGCCTCGGCTTTGTGAATGAAGTCCGCGATGAGCATGTTTGTGCATTTCACGGCATGGAGAATGTTGGGGGTTTGTGGAGACAGTCCCGTCTTGCCGATACATTTGTCGGTGAGGTAGCCATCCATCGCATGCCCACCACTGACGGCGATCGTCAGCGAGAACGGTTTGCCGTCCCGTTGCGCGCGCCGCAAGACGTCAAGGCTCAAATCGAGAACCTCGGCGTCATCGGCGCCAAAAGCGCTGCCGCGCCCGGCGACGGCAGCCACGACTTCGGGTCCCCCAAAAAGCGATGAATAGCCATGGGTGGAATAGAATGTCCCCTGGCCTGTGAAGCTGAGTGGCCAACCGGTGACAAAGCTCTGCTGATAGCCCCGCGCCTTCAGGACATCGCCCAGGCAGGTCAGGCCTGGCAGGAACTGCGAACTCTCCTCCAGGTACTGGCGCGTCGTGAAGAACGTCATCAGCAGCGGCGTTCCGCAGTTCGCAGCGACCATCCCCGAGATGGAGTTGTTGGTGTAGGCAAGTTGCACCATGTTGGTCGCCGAAACGCCCCGCCTGTCGAATTCGAGTAGCGGCCCCATGACGTCGCCGAACTCCGCCTCGTCCATGTAGGTGCGCTCGGCGCTCTCGATGAAAATATGAATGAGGTTCTTTGGCGCGGTGTTGGCGGACGCTGCTTCTGCCTCCGGCTCTGCCAGGGAGCTGATGTCGACGAACCGCTTGGATAGGAAATCATGCAGCGGATTGAGGTGGATCGCGGCGGCGATCGGCCGTGTCAGCATCGGGTTTGCCGCCAGGAAGAACGCCATCAGGGCGACATCCATTCCTCTCGTCAGCGTGCCACGCGCCTTCAGGGCGCCGAGGCCGAAAAGAACGGCTAGAATGACCAGCATCGTGCTTCCGGTATTCCACAAATAGTCAAAAACGACACCGGGCGTGAGCATCCCGCCGCCGGCATGCATGAACATCGCACCCCAGTCAAAATAGCCAAAAACACTTTCAAGATAGACATAGACAAGGAAAAGAAAGCAGGGAATGAGCGAAAAATAGAGCCTGAACCATCTGCTTTCTCGCTGATCCACCCTCTTGTCCCGGAGCCCGTCAAACAAGAGAAGCGCGACCAATCCCCCCAGGCCGAGAGCCGCAAGCAGCCCCTTCTCCTGAGAATAGATCAGCGACACAAGCCAAGTGAGCGATCCCACTGTTGTGACGCTGATCAATGACCCGGATACTGAGTACCGATCCACGACGATGCCGCGCATCACTTTGCTCTCGAGTGACAACCTCGAAAGTGAATATCGATAACCACTTAAAACTATACTAAGGCAATGCTGCACAATCGCGCACATCAAACAATCTATTACTTGAGATGCCGCTAATATACGGTCGTCAAAAAGCCTCGACCTTGACGAGCGGCATGTTTGGAAACAACGATCAGGCGATCGGCGTGCGCCGGCAATTCATGCGCGGTCGGCTGTCCACCCAATCAGAGCAGGCCAAGCAAGACGGACCATGGCGCGGTCGGCGAGAACTGCCGAGCCATATGAACTGATAACCTGTCGACACGCGAGCCGGACAGTCGCTACACCAGCCCTTCTACTCAAGCAGCTTGGGCGCTTGGTGCATCTCCGTCGGTTGCCATCCCCGGCTCGCACCATCTTTTGGGTGGTGCTCGCTACGCATTGAGCGTCAACGGATCCGGCGTCAGTCCCTTCTTTCGACCAGCAAGCCAAGTCTTCGAGACTGCCTTGGCCCCGCTAAACCCTTCTCTCCACCATCATCTTCTTGATCTCCGCGATCGCCTTGGCCGGGTTGAGGCCCTTGGGGCAGGTCTGCGCGCAGTTCATGATGGTGTGGCAGCGGTAGAGCCGGAAGGGATCTTCGAGATTGTCGAGCCGCTCGCCCTTGGCCTCGTCGCGGCTATCGATCAGCCAGCGATAGGCCTGCAGAAGCGTTGCCGGGCCGAGATAGCGGTCGCCGTTCCACCAGTAGCTCGGGCACGAGGTCGAGCAGCAGGCGCACAAGATGCACTCGTAGAGCCCGTCGAGCTTCTCGCGGTCCTCATGGCTTTGCAGCCATTCCTTGGCCGGCTCCGGCGACACCGTCTTCAGCCAAGGCTGGATCGAGGCATGCTGGGCGTAGAAATTGGTGAGGTCGGGCACCAGGTCCTTGACCACCTGCATATGCGGCAGCGGGTAGACCTTGACGGCGCCGGAAATGTCGTCGCAGCCCTTGGTGCAGGCCAGCGTGTTGGAACCGTCGATGTTCATGGCGCAGGAGCCGCAAATGCCTTCGCGGCAGGAGCGGCGCAAGGTCAGCGTTGGATCGATCTTGTTCTTGATCCACAGCAGCGCGTCGAGCACCATCGGCCCGCAATCGTCCATGTCGACGAAATAGGTGTCGATGCGCGGGTTCTCGTCATCGTCCGGTGACCAGCGGTAGATCCGGTATTCCCGCAGATTGGTGGCGCCCTCCGGCTTGGGCCAGGTCTTGCCCTGCTGGATCTTCGAGTTCTTGGGAAGCGTTAGTTCGACCATTACCTCAGGTCCTTTCGGATGACGAGCTTCAGCCCGGACCAGATTTCATTGACGGCGGCGACCTTGACGTCGACAAGGTCGCGCTTCAGCGCTTCAGTGCGGACAACGCCCTCGGTGACGTCGGTGGCCACCTTCGAGGCCTTCTTCGGCCAGGACACCCAGATCATGCCGTCGCGCCTGATCGCCGCCTCGACATCGCCGAGGCGATCCTCGATTTCGGCACGCTGCCGGGTGAAGGCATGGACGGCGTCATATTTCAGGGTCGTTCCCGAAATCCGCGACCAGTCTGCCAGCCGGTCGACTTGGGCGAAGTCGACGGCATCGGTGAGATCGCTGAGGTCGTCGGGCAGCGCGATGAAAGCGGCGGTCATGCCGTCCTTCAGGCCGAGCTTGGCCGGAAGGGGCGTGCCGGAATATCCCGAGGCCGCCGGCGCCATCGTCAGTACACCCTGGCCTTCGGCGCGATCTTGGCGAGGCTGATGCCGCCGTCCTTTTCCGCCAGCTGCGGCTCGGTGTGCACCGGCCGATAGGAGAGCGTCACCTTGCCGTCTTCGCTGAGCCTGGCCAGCGTGTGCTTGCGCCAGACCTTGTCGTCGCGCGCCGAAAAATCTTCCCGCGCGTGCGCGCCACGGCTCTCCTTGCGCGCCTCGGCGCTGTAGACCGTGGTGATGGCATTGGCCATCAGGTTTTCCAGTTCCAGCGTCTCGACCAGGTCGGAATTCCAGATCATCGAGCGGTCGGACACTTTGATGTCCTTCAATTCGCCCCAGATCTGCGAAATGCGCTTGCAGCCGTTTTCGAGCGACTCCTGCGTGCGGAACACCGCCGCGTCTTCCTGCATCGCCTTCTGCATCTTCTCGCGCAGCACCGCCGTCGGCGTCGAGCCATTGGCGTGGCGGAGCCGGTCGAAGCGGTCCATGATCTTTTCGACCGAGGCCTCGTTGGGCGAAGGGATCGCCGAATTGCGGTCGATCACCTGGCCAGCCCGGATCGCCGCAGCGCGGCCGAACACCACCAGGTCGATCAGCGAATTCGAGCCGAGCCGGTTGGCGCCGTGCACCGAGGCGCAGCCGGCTTCGCCGACCGCCATCAGCCCGGGCGACACCTTGTCGGGGCTTCGGGCCGTCGGGTTCAGCACCTCGCCCCAGTAATTGGTCGGCACGCCGCCCATATTGTAGTGCACCGTCGGCAGCACCGGGATCGGCTCCTTGGTCAGGTCGACGCCGGCAAAGATCTTCGCCGATTCCGAAATGCCCGGCAGCCGCTCATGCAGGACCGCGGGATCGAGATGGTCGAGATGCAGGAAGATATGGTCCTTCTTCTTGCCGACGCCGCGGCCCTCGCGGATCTCCAGCGTCATGCAGCGCGAGACGACGTCGCGCGAGGCAAGGTCCTTGGCCGACGGCGCATAGCGCTCCATGAAGCGCTCGCCCTCGGAATTGACGAGATAGCCGCCCTCGCCGCGCGCGCCCTCGGTGATCAGGCAGCCGGCGCCGTAGATGCCGGTCGGGTGGAACTGCACGAACTCCATGTCCTGCAGCGGGAAGCCGGCGCGTGCGGCCATGCCGCCGCCGTCGCCGGTGCAGGTGTGCGCCGAGGTGGCCGAGAAATAGGTGCGGCCATAGCCGCCGGTCGCCAGCACCACCATCTTGGCCGAGAAGCGGTGGATGGTGCCGTCATCGAGGTTCCAGGCGACGACGCCGGTGCAGGTGCCGTCCGGCTCCATGATCAGGTCGAGCGCGAAATACTCGATGAAGAACTGCGCGTTGTTCTTCAGCGACTGGCCGTAGAGCGTGTGCAGGATGGCGTGGCCGGTTCGGTCGGCGGCGGCACAGGTGCGCTGCACCGGCGGGCCTTCGCCGTAATTCATCATGTGGCCGCCGAACGGCCGCTGGTAGATCTTGCCCTCTTCGGTGCGCGAGAACGGCACGCCGTAATGTTCGAGCTCGTAGACCGCGGCCGGCGCTTCGCGCACCAGGTATTCCATGGCGTCGACATCGCCCAGCCAGTCCGAGCCCTTGACGGTGTCGTACATGTGCCACTGCCAGGAATCGGGGCCCATGTTGGACAGCGAGGCGGCGATGCCGCCTTGCGCCGCCACCGTGTGCGAGCGCGTCGGGAACACCTTGGTAATGCAGGCGGTGCGCAGGCCCTGTTCGGCCATGCCGAGCGTGGCGCGCAGGCCGGCGCCACCGGCGCCGACGACCACGACGTCGAACTTGTGGTCGACAAAGGTGTAGCCTGCCGTGTTGGCTTGTTTTGCGTCCTTGGCCAACTCAGCCTCCGAATGTCAGCTTGAGCAGGGCGAAGATCGAGGCGACGCCGACCGCTATGGTGAAAAATGTGTTGAGCGCGATCAGCGCCAGCTTCATGCCTTCGCCATGCACGTAATCCTCGATGATCACCTGCATGCCGAGCCGCATATGGGTGAGCCCGGAGACGAGCACCAGGGCCAACACCAGCGCCACGAACGGATTGGCAAGGGCTGCCCGCACATGCTCATAGTCAGCGCCGTTGAGCGCGATCAGGAAACCGACGAAGAACAGTATCAGCGGGATGTTGGCGATCGCGGTCAGGCGCTGGCGCCAGAAATGTCCGGTGCCCTCCCGGGCCGAACCCAGGCCGCGAACCTTCGCCAGCGGCGTGCGCATGTCGGAGTTGTTGCCGCTCATGATCAGGCTCCCCGCGCCATATAGCCGGCGATCCAGATCAGCAGCGTGAGCAGGATCGAGCCGGCCAGTGTCGCCCAGGCGATCTTCGAGGCCGTATGCTTTTCGAGACCGGCGCCGGTGTCCCAGACCAGATGGCGCACGCCACCCAGCATGTGATGCATCAGCGCCCAGGTGTAGCCGAACAGGATCAGCCGGCCGAGCCATGTGCCGAAGGCCCAGTTGACCCAGTCGAAGGTCGCCTGCGAGCTTGCCGCCGCCATCAGCCACAGGGCGACCAGCAGCGTGCCGAAATACAGCGCGCCGCCGGTGATGCGATGGATGATAGACATCGTCATCGTGATCGGCGGCCGGTACACGGTCAGATGCGGCGAAAGCGGCCGTTCACGTCTGGCAAATTCGCGGGTGGCTGGTGATTTGCTCATGGCTCCCCCAGTTCGGCGTCTCTCTGGAGCCTCAGGTGGAAATGCGGCATTGCCGCTTCCGGTTGCGACTTCGGACAGCCGGTTTCTAATGCTCTTTTTGCACCGCGTCAAAGCCAGAAAACCGTTTCGAAAACGTAATTTAGTCTGACTAAAAGGCAGGCTCCGGCTTCAATCGATTAGGGACTCATCGCCTAGAGCCGGCTCGATATCGCTGCAGTGCAGCATGTATAGCCCAGGGCTCAGCGGTGTTGAGATTGGCGCTAGCGTCTACAGGTCTGCGGTGTCGACCCCTTCTTCATCACCAGCGCCTCGCGTCCGTCGATCACGATTGCGTCATGCGTGGCCGCCTCCTGGTAGCGGCTGCTCTGATTGGCAGGCGACGCCGCAAACTCCTCGGTCGCACCGTCGGATCCGACCACACGCAACGACGTGCCGAGATTTTGGATGGTGATCATACCGTTATTGCCGCATCTGTAGGTGGCCGTGCCTATGCCGGATCGCGGCGCGGTAAGGTCGGTGATGATCTTGGTTGCAGCTGCCGGGGGCGCCGCGGCTGCGATGGGCTGCTGAGCCGGCGCAGGCGAGACGACGGTATTGGCCACCTTCGGCGCGCTGCCCTGTGGCACACAGGCAGCAACGACAACGAGCAACGGGAAAACGGACACCCAAATCGGCCGGCGGTGCGCCATATGCTGTCCTCCCGCGCGGCAAACCTGCCGCGATGCTTTGCCAAGATCAAGGTCATCCCGACGCCGAGACGGACACCGGCGCGATGGTGCGGCCAAGCATGGCCGAATGATGGCCACCGGGTTTTCCATCCAGTCGGATATTAACGGATATTAACCATGTTTACCGAGACATCGTCGGGAAGCGCATCCGCCTCTTAACAAAGGTTAAGAAAACGTTAATTTCCGATTCGAGGAGGCTTTCCTCAAGACACGGAGGACGCCATGCGTTCGAATTCGGGCAGATCGCGCCTTGCGGCGCTCATAGTGGCGGCCTCGGTCGTCGGCCTTGCAGCGCCAGCGCTTGCCGGCGCGCGGCATCAGGATCGCGTCTACGCCGATTCTTTCGGCAATCTCGTCATCGACAGCGCCGCCGGCTACAAGCGCATCCTCGTCGGCGAAGGCAGGCTGGCCAAGCAACTGTCCGACTACACCAGCGCCGGCCAGCCCAAGGTGATCTACGAGAACGAAGCCGACGAGATATCAGGCTACAGCGATTGCTACCGGCCGCCGGTGCTGGTGAAGGGCCGCTCCTATATGTACGGTCTCTCCGACGGCGAGATGCCCGAACTCAGCCCCTGCCGCTAGCTTCCAAGCCGGCTGACGACCAGTTGCCGGCCGGCCCGGCGGAGACGCGCACGCAATCGCGCCCGGCATTCTTGGCCTGATAGAGCGCCTGGTCGGCGCGCCGCATCAGCTCGGCAAAGTCTTCGCTCGGATGAAGTTCGGCGACACCGAAGCTCGCGGTGCAGCGGTTGTCGGCCGGCAATCCGTGGATGGGCAGCGCGCCGAAGGCGCTGCGCGTGCCCTCGGCGAACAGCCGGGCGCCGGCAAGGTTGGTTCCCGGCAGGATGATGGCGAACTCCTCGCCGCCAATGCGGCCGGCGACATGATGCCCGGCGGCGGCTTCGCGCAGGAAGCCTGCAAAAGTCTCGATCACCCGGTCGCCGGACGCATGGCCGAAACTGTCGTTGACGCTCTTGAAATGATCGAGGTCGGCGATGACCAGCGCCACCGGCACGCCTTGCCGCATCGCGCCAAGCACCGCCAGCTCGGCATGGCGGGTGAAGCCGCCGCGGTTGAGCAGGCGCGAAAGCGTGTCCATCTCCGATTTCGACGTCACCTCGGCGAGCACGTCGCGAACCAGGATGGCCAGCATCAGCAGCGCCAGCGCCAGCGCAAAGACAGTGCCTAGCGATTGCGACACCAGCGCGTAGTTGCTTTGCAGATAGGCCTGCGGATTGGCGCCCCAGCCGCCAAGCGCATGCGCGATGAACGGCTTGGAGGCAAACTGCAGGCCGCTGGCCGCCAGAACGGCCATCAATATGCGATCGAGACGGGCGGGCCCTTGCCGCGATGACCAGACGATGGCCAGCCCGATGAACTGCATGACCGCATAAGGAAGCTGGTAGGCCATCATGCGGACCAATGACTGGCGCGGCAGATCCTGCACGAAATACACAGCTATGGTGGTGGCGACCAGGAACAACAGCATCGGCTTCCAGGGCGGCGCCACGCCGTATTTGAGGGCAAGCCCGCCATTGAACGCAATGGTGGCGCCAAGGAAGACCGCGAAGGCGGCAACGACCGGGAGCCGCGCGTCGGTGAAAGCGGGAATGCTGAATTCGATGGCCGAATAGGCCATGCCCAGCAGATAGCCAAATGCCAGCCAGCGCGCCGGCGCGCGACCGACATCGTGGAAGGCGACCGCCATGAAGGATGCCGCCAGCAGGCCGGCAACCGACACATTGATCAACAGGATGAAGTTGGCGCCGCTCATGTTCTACCCGCACCCGCGCCAATAGCTAAGCATCGACGGGCGAAGAAGACGTTAACGCCGACCAGCCGGACAGGATTCAGCCTACCTTGAGCGGTTCCGGCACGAACGCCGTTTCCGGCCGCTCATAGGACAGACGCACGCTGTCGCGGCCGTTCCTCTTGGCCTTGTAGAGGGCGTCGTCGGCACGGCGCATCAGCGGCTCCAGAGCCTCGTCGCCGCTGCGGGCCGCTACGCCGAAGCTGGCTGTCACCTTCGTCCCGGTGGGAAGCCCGTCGACATGGCCGGCCGAATAGAGCGTGCGCACCGCCTCGGCGAATAGCCGCGCCGCGGCGAGATCGCTGAGCGGCAGCAGCACCGCGAATTCCTCGCCGCCGACACGCCCGGCAACACCGCGCGCGCCCGCCGCCGATCGAAGCTTGGCGGCGAAATCGGCGATCACCCGATCGCCCGCCGCATGCCCGTGCACATCGTTGAGCGCCTTGAAATGATCGAGGTCGGCCAGCACCAGCGCGACCGGGAACCGCGCCGAGGCGCAGTGCCGCAGCAGCAGCATACCGCGCTCCTCGAAGCCACGCCGGTTGAGCAGGCCCGACAGCGGGTCGGTATAGGTCTCGGTCTTCAGCGCTTTCATCACGTCGAGTGCCGCGGCGGAGAACAGGCACAGTGCGATGAGCAGCGACAGCAGTGCGTGCGACAGCAGCGCCGTCGTCCAGTAGGACGAGCCATAGAAGCCGTCATAGCTGGTGAAGGGCCCATGCGCGATGACGACGACAAGGGTGCGCACGAAGAAATTGAGGCCTGAAAGCAACGACAGCACGAACAGGATTTTTTCGGTCGGACCGTTGTTGCGCACCGGGCGCAGTTCGGCGGCGACCAGAAGGCTGATACCGCCGAAAGCGAAATTCATCGCCAGGATGCGCCAGGTGAGATCCGGCGCGACGAACAGGAACCAGCACAACGATGCCAAGCCGCCGCCCGCCAGCACGCCGATCCCCACATAGGGCACCTTGCGGCCATAGCGGTGAACGATGGCGCTGGACAGGCAGCAGCCGGCGATGGTGAAGCAGATGTTCGACGCCAGCTTGGTCAGCGGCATGCCGATCGGCAAGGTGAAATACTGCAGCAGGAAGCCGACTGCCGAGAGACCGTAGCTGATCCCCAGCACGGCCAGATAGGGGCGGTGACGTTGATAGGACCATAGCACGAGGAACGCGGCGCCGAGCGCCAACGCGATCGTCGGGTTGAGCAGCGCTATGAGCAGACCCGTGTCCAAACGACTGGTATTTCCCCGCTTACGTCAGGGAAGACCTTAGAGGGCAAGCGCAAACAAGCGGTTAAGCGCAGGCGACTATGTGGACGAACCGGATGAAAAGGCCCCGGAGCGCAAAGCGGTCCGGGGCCAGGTATGTGTTCGAAGCTCGGCGCTCCGGAATTACTTCCACTCACGGATGTCGACGAAGTGGCCGGCGATCGCCGCCGCCGCCGCCATGGCCGGCGACACCAGATGGGTGCGGCCCTTGAAACCCTGACGTCCCTCGAAATTGCGGTTCGAGGTCGAGGCGCAGCGCTCATGCGGCTTCAGCCGGTCGTCATTCATGGCAAGGCACATCGAGCAGCCCGGCTCGCGCCAGTCGAAGCCGGCGGCGACGAAGATCTTGTCGAGGCCTTCAGCTTCCGCCTGTTCCTTGACCAGGCCGGAGCCCGGCACGATCATCGCATCGACATGCGGGCTGACCGTCTTGCCTTCGACCACCTTGGCGACGGCGCGCAGATCCTCGATACGGCCATTGGTGCAGGACCCGATGAAGACGCGGTCGAGCGTGATATCGGTGATCTTGGTGCCCGGCGTCAGACCCATATAGTCGAGCGCGCGCTGCTTGGAGGTGCGCTTGTTCTCATCGGTGATATCGTCCGGGTTCGGCACGATGCCTTGCACCGACACGACGTCCTCGGGCGAGGAGCCCCAGGAGACGATCGGCGGCAGCTTGGCCGCGTCGAGCACGATCACCTTGTCGAAATGCGCGCCCTCGTCCGACTGCAGCGTCTTCCAGTATTCGAGTGCCGCATCCCAGGCCGCGCCCTTCGGAGCGCGCGGCTTGTCCTTGACATAGGCGAAGGTCGTCTCGTCGGCGGCGATCAGGCCGGCGCGCGCGCCGCCTTCGATCGACATGTTGCAGATCGTCATGCGGCCTTCCATCGACAGCGCACGGATCGCTTCGCCGGCATATTCGATGACATAGCCGGTGCCGCCGGCGGTGCCGATCTCGCCGATGATGGCCAGGATGATGTCCTTGGCGGTGACGCCTTCCGGCAGCTGGCCGTCGACACGCACCAGCATGTTCTTGGCCTTGCGCTGGATCAGCGTCTGCGTTGCCAGCACATGCTCGACCTCGGACGTGCCGATGCCGTGCGCCAGCGCGCCGAAAGCGCCATGCGTCGAGGTGTGGCTGTCGCCGCAGACGATGGTCATGCCAGGCAGGGTAAAGCCCTGCTCGGGGCCGATGATGTGGACGATGCCCTGGCGGATATCGTTCTCGGAATAATATTCGACGCCGAAATCCTTGGCGTTCTTGGCCAGCGCCTCGACCTGGATGCGGCTTTCCTCGTTCTTGATGCCGAACTTGCGCTCGGGCGACGTCGAGACATTGTGATCGACCACGGCCAGCGTCTTTTCCGGATGCCGGACTTTGCGGCCGGTCATGCGCAGGCCTTCGAAGGCCTGCGGGCTGGTCACTTCATGGACGAGGTGGCGGTCGATGTAGAGCAGGCAGGTGCCGTCGTCCTGGCGGTCGACGACATGGTCGTCGAAAATCTTGTCGTAGAGGGTGCGCGGTGCGCTCATGTGCGTAAATCCGTCGATATGAGAATGGGAAAGAGCAGACGTCTGACTTTCGGCCCGGCGAAACGACCTGGACAGGTCGGCCTAGGGTAGTCGGCTGGTCAGCGCCCCGGACATGCGCGCGGAGAAGCGCGACGGCAGGCGTTTTCTGTCCTGCAGCACGAACCCCTTGTAGGCCGGATCGCCAAAAAGCTCTTCCATGGCGTGGCTCATACCAATGTTTTGGGTTTTCGGCAATTGCGGCGTGTCTTCGCAGAACTTGGGTTCCTCGCCCCACGAAGTGGGGAGAGGTGGCCCGGCGAAGCCGGGACGGAGAGGGGCCTGCGCGGCGTCTGGAATTTGTTGCCTCCTGATAGCTTCGATCCTGGCCCGTCTCGCGCCTTGTCCCTCACCGGGTTCTGGCTTCGCGTATGTCGTCCCCCTCTCCGTCCCGGCTTCGGCGGGCCACCTCTCCCCCGCTTCACGGGGGCGAGGAAACGCGGCAACGCTCACAACACCTCGAAAACAAACGTCTTCACCAGCGCATCCGGCTCCGCGATCGCATAGCAGCGGAACCACGGGCTCTCCTCGACGGGTCGCCATCTCTTCGCCCGCGCCAACTCTTCGAAGACAGCCTGAAAGCCGCCACTCTCGAACACCTGGTCGCGCACGGTGAAGATGGCATGGCCGCCCTTGCGGGTGATGCGCACCAGCTCGTGCAGGCCGGATGCCGGCGCATGGCTGATGGTGAACACGCCGGTCGAGAAGAAGGCGCGGAAATACCCGTCCGGCCATGGCAGCGTCCCGCCCAGCATCGCCTGTTTCAGCTCGTTGTGGGCATTGCGGCTGCCGGCGATCTTCAGCATGTCGTCCGAGAGATCGAGCCCGGCAATGTCGGGGTAGCCGAGCGCCTTCAGCGACGGCCCCGACAGGCCGGTGCCGCAGCCGGCATCGAGCAAGGGTCCATCGCCCGCCGGCACATGGCGCGCCACCCAGGCAGTGATCAGGAAAGGCAGGAGATAACCGAGCGAGGCGGTCTCGCTGTCATAGGTCGCGGCCCATGCGGCATAGGCCTCTTCAAGCGCTTCCGGCGTGTCGGCCGCATAGACGGAATCCAGCGCTGCATTGGCTTTGTCGACGATCATGGGACCTCCTCAACGGGAATGCCGAGGGATCGTAACGCTGTCTTCGCCGAAAAACTATTCCTCGTGCTGACGACGCAACCGCCGTTCCAGCGCCCGCAGCGCCAGCGACAAGCCGACAGTCAGGATGAGATAGATATAGGCAACGATCGAATAGGTCTCGAAGAAGCGGAACGAGCCGGCGGCATAGACCTTGCCCATCTGCGTGATGTCGGCGACGCCGAGTACCGAGACCAGCGAGGAATCCTTGACCAAAGCGACAAAATCATTGCCGAGCGGCGGCAGGATGGTGCGGATCGCCTGCGGAAACACGATCAGCCGGAAGCGTTGCGCCCGGCTCAGCCCGAGCGCCTTCGCCGCTTCGATCTGGCCCTTCTCGACCGCCTGGATGCCGGCCCGGAAAACCTCCGAGATGAAGGCCGAATAGCCGATGGTCAGCGCCATGATGGCACGCCACAACAGCGATACGTCGCGCACCAACAGCTCGCCGAACAGGCCGGCGCTTTGCAGCGGCGCTGTCAGCGCGTTCCAGGCCGCGACGAAGGCCGGCGCACCGGCAAAGGCGATCCAGAACAGAAGCACCAGGATCGGCACACCGCGGATGATCTCGACATAGAAGCGCGCGATCTGGCGCAGCCACCGTGAACCCGACATTCCCATCAGCGCGATGCCGAGCCCAATGGCTGACGCCAGGACGAAGGCGACCACGGTGACGAAGACGGTGATGCCGATGCCCTTGGCGACGATGGCGAACACCTGGGCATAGAGGTTGCTGGTGGCGACGAAGACGGCCACCGCGATCGCGATGGTTACGGCCACGACGAGCCACCAGGGGAAGTCGGCTTTGGAGGTTGAGGCGGGCGTTGCCATCAGGCCGCCGCTGCAAGCAGGGCGGAAAAAGGAACGCAGAGGTCACCGAACAACGCGCCTTTACCCTCCCCCTTGTGGGGAGGGTCGGCTCGCCGACTTTGCAAAGCAAAGTTGGTGAGACGGGGTGGGGGTGAGGCGCCGGCGCTGGCACCCCCACCCCGCTCCGCTTCGCGGATCGACCCTCCCCACAAGGGGGAGGGTGAGGTGCGGGAAATCACTGCCCCATCTTGTAATCAAGAAACCACTTCTTGTTGAGCGCATCGAGCGTTCCGTCCGCCTTGAGCGCCGCGATGGCCGCGTTGACCGGCTTCACCAGGTCCGAACCCTTCGGGAAGATGAAGCCAAAATCCTCGGTGCCGAGCGGCCCGCCGATCAGCTTCAGCTTGCCCTCGGAGGCGTCGACATAGCCCTTGCCGGCGGTGCCGTCGGTCAGCACGACATCGACATCACCGGATTTCAGCGCCTGCACCGTGGCGCCGAAGGTCTCGAACAGTTTGATTCGCGGGTTCTGCTCATTGCCGTCGAGCACGCTGTAGACGGCGGTATAGAAGGGCGTCGTGCCCGCCTGCGCGCCGATCAGCCCGTCCTTGAAGGCGCCGAAGGTCTTGGCGTCGGTGAAGCGGCTTTCGTCGCCGCGCACCAGCATGAACTGTTCGGAGCGCATATAGGGGTCGGAGAAATCGACCTTCTCCTTGCGGTCGTCCTTGATGGTGATGCCGGTCATGCCGATGTTGTACTGGTTGTCGGAAACCGCCTGGATCATCGCGTCCCACGACGTATTCTGGTACTCGACCGTGAAATTCAGCCGCTTGGCGATTTCGTTCATCGCGTCATATTCCCAGCCGATCTGCTTGCCGGTCTTGGCGTCGATGAACTGCAGCGGCGGATAGGCATTCTCGGTCACCACCACCACCTTCTTGCCGCCGAGATCGGGCAAAGCCTGCGCGAAGGCGGCAACGGGTGCCAGGACGAGGGCAAGCAGGCCTGCCAGCAGCAGTTTCGATTTGGTCATGACACACTCCCCGGAAAATTGAAGGGCCCGGGCATGGCCGGGCTTCTAAGGAAAATCCGGCGCCGACTTTAGCTTTCCGCAAGCGTCATGCAAGACGCTCCGCTGCGTCAGGACGCGCGAAAGCGGATTCCAGTGCTTTCATTTCCGTGATTCAGGAACGAACGGTGCGCGACTGCGATCAGCTCTGGTTCGCGGGGCCGGCATCCGCCTTGCGCAAGCCGGAGACGAACCGCGTCAGGGTGCGATGCAGGGATTTCAATTCGTCGGCATCCAGCGGCAGGTTGCAAAGCATCGCCGCCGGTACGCTTTTGGCCTGCTCGCGCAATGCCTGGCCTTCCGCCGTCGGCTCGACCAGAACACGGCGTTCGTCGGCGGGGTCACGCCGGCGCGTGACCAGGCCGCCTGCCTCCAGCCGCTTGAGCAGCGGCGTCAGCGTCGCCGAATCCAGCCCAAGCGCCTCGCCAAGCTCGCCCACCGTGCTCGGCGCGCGCTCCCACAGCGCCAGCATGGCCAGATATTGCGGATAGGTCAGGCCGAGCGGATCGAGCAACGGGCGGTAGAGCTTTGTCATCAGCCCGCTCGCCGAATAGAGCGCGAAGCAGAGCTGTTGGTCGAGCTTTGCCACCCCGGCGAATTGCGCCGGGGTTTGCTTGGACCTGATTGTCGTTTCCGTGGTCATGCTGCCTTTGCCGGAAGCGCCGTTGCCGAAAGCGCCACTTCGATATTGCCCTTGATGGCGTTGGAATAGGGGCAAATCTGGTGCGCCGCCGATACAAGCGCTTCCGTCGCCGCCTGATCAAGACCTTTCGTTTCCGCCGAAAGCGAAACGCCAAGCACAAATCCGCCCTGCGCATTGCTGTGCAGGCTGACATTGGCCGTCACCGAAGCATCCTGCAGCGGCAGTTTCTGCTTGCCGGCGATGAAGCGCATGGCGCTTTCAAAACAAGCGGCATAACCGGCGGCGAACAGCTGCTCGGGATTGGTGGCGCCGCCCTTGCCGCCCAGCTCCTTCGGCATGGCAAGGTCGAGGCTGAGCAGGCCATCATCGCTCTGGACATGGCCGGCGCGGCCGCCGACGGCGCGGGCTTGGGTGGAATACAATGCAGGCATTTCGCTTCTCCATTTAAATCGTGCACGATTGTTTAGTACACGATATAATTGGAGTCAATCACCGATTTCCTGCCATCCCTCCAAACGAAAAAAGGCGGCCGAAGCCGCCTTTTTGAACATGCTCGTCGAAAACCTTATTCGGCGGTGGCTGCTTCCGCTGCCTTGGCGGCTTCGGCTGCCTCGGCTGCGGCCTTCTTCTCGGCGGCGTCCTGGGCGGCCTTCTCGACGGCCAGAGCCTCGGCGGCTGCCACCTTCTCGGCCTCGATGCGGGCCTTCTCGGCGTTCAGCGCATCGCGCTCCTCGTCGTTCAGCTTGCGGGCGCGCACGCCGGTGTTTTCCGAGATACGGGCCGACTTGCCGCGACGATCGCGCAGGTAATAGAGCTTGGCGCGACGCACCTTGCCGCGGCGAACGATCTCGACGCCTTCGACCATCGGCGAGTAGACCGGGAACACGCGCTCGACGCCTTCGCCGTAGGAGATCTTGCGAACGGTGAAGTTCTCCTGGAAGCCGGCGCCGGCGCGGGCGATGACGACGCCCTCATAGGCCTGGACGCGGGTGCGGGTGCCTTCGGTCACGCGGACCAGGACGCGCACGGTGTCGCCGGGCTGGAATTCGGGAAGCTTGCGCTTGGCTTCGATCTTGGCGGCCTGTTCGGCCTCGAGCTGACGGAGAATATCCATCTCAAAAGTCCACTTCTTGTTCTTCCGACAGTCAGAGCGTCCGACACTCGCCTTGCAGTTCCAATGACCGCTCGGCTATGCCCTTTGTCTCCAAGACATTTGTCTTTGAAACATCGGGCAGGGGCGACTACACCGTCATTGTTGACGGGTCCGGCAGATTCCTTCTGGCCGGTACGGGCGGGCACATACAGCTATTTCGCCGCTTTGTCACGCCTTGGCCGCGCATTTTCTGCTTGCATGGCACCATCGTAATCTTGCCGTGCCGGGTTGCGCCGGTCCTTCAGGCTTCCTAAGCCTGAAATAACACAGTTTTGAGCGGCCGCATTCCATGTCTGTCTTCGACGCCATCCTGCTGTTCCTGGCGGGCTTCCTGTCAGGCGCCGCCAATGCGGTCGCCGGTGGCGGCACCTTCATCACCTTCGGCGCCATGACTTTGGTCGGCCTGCCGCCGATCGTCGCCAACGCCACCTCCTCGGTGACGCAATTTCCAGGCTACATCACCTCGACGCTCGCCTACTCGGCCGACATCAGGCATTTCTGGCGCGGCGCGCTGCTGCTCTGCCTGATCTCGGCCATCGGTGCGCTGGCCGGTGCGCTGATCCTGCTGGCGCTCGACAATCCATCGTTTCGTGCCCTGGTGCCGTGGCTGTTGCTGGCCGCGACGGCCCTGTTTGCCGCCGGGCCATGGCTGAAGCCGGCGCCAAAACCGGGGCAGGAAGCCGCCGTCGGCTCGCTGGCGGGTTCGCTGGCGCAGTTCGTCACCGCCATCTATGGCGGCTTCTTTGGCGCCGGCATGGGCGTGATGATGCTGGCGACGCTCGGCCTGACCCAGGCCGGCGACTATCACCGGCTGAACGCGCTGAAGAACATGCTGGCCATGGTCATCGCCGCTGTCGCTATCGTCGTCTTCGTCTCGGGCGGCGTCGTCGCCTGGCCGCAGGCGATCATCATGATCCCGGGCGGCGCGCTGGGCGGCTATGCCGGCGTCTGGATCGCCAAGCGCGTGCCGCAGAACGCGGTGCGCGGCTTCGTCGTCGCCGTTGGCCTGTTTTTGGCCTTCTATTATTTCACGAAGGGGTGAGCCGGATCACTTCGATCCCGGAAAATCATCGGCCTCGACTCCGGATCGATGGTAAATGTCGAGGCTGAGCTTGATGCCGTGCTCACCAAGCATGAGCAGCGTTTGCGAGGCCAACGGCAACCCCGCTGGAGTCGACACAGTCAAATAGGCCGCATAGCCTCATCGTTCACCTGCCTTTTCTGCCAGATACCGAGCAGCCAAGGCTATGGAGTTCGGGATTGGAGTTGATCCCCTGTACATTGCGATCAGGCGTCGAGAAACGTCGAGTTGCAGCGCCATCCCGTCGAGCGAGTACGATAGCTTATCCATGATTTGGCGGAACTCTCCGTTCTCCATTCCCACGGCAGGAAGCGTGGCAATCCAAACTGCGGAAAGCTCGATCCCGTCATCCCATTCAAGCGCGGTGCCTTCGTCATTCACCCTCATCGTGGCGAAATTTTCTTCGTCTGTTCGAAGGGGAATAAAGTGGCGGTGACTATTCAGGACCGGGGCCAGGTCCACAGTTACCGAATTGCCGTTTCGCCAAGTCACGCGAACTCGACGATTGTCAATAATGGTGGCGGCCGCAATCCGAGGAAGCGGACGGCCTTTCGTGACGATCTCGTTATCCATTGATGCGTCTCCACTCATTGCGAAGCTCCGTTTCGTGCGTCTTTGCCCACTCCATGACAGCATCGAGATCACCCCGGCGCATCGATCCCTGAAGTACCTCCCACGATCCGATGGTTATCAGGACTTCAAATTCTGCCTTGACCGCATGGAAATGCGGTGGGCTATGGTCTGCAAAGACCTGAATTTTTATCCCGTCGAAAGTGGCGATCGTCGGCATTTGGCTCGCCCCGCGATAAGCCATATTTAGTGCATCTCATGCACTAAATCAATCATAAAGTGCAACCAATGCACTTTATGACGCCAGTTTGGCGAGCCATCGGAGGCGCCTTGGAGGGCACTTGCCCAAACACGGGCTCTCCTTAGTCGTTGTTGGTCTTGCCATTTTCCAAAAGGTCCGGCCGTCGCGCTCTTGTCAGCGCCTCGGACTCCGCCCGCCGCCATGCGGCGATCTTCTTGTGATTACCCGAAATCAGCACCTCGGGAATCTCGCGGCCTTCAAACTCCTGCGGCCTTGTATAGTGCGGATGTTCGAGCAGCCCGTTCTCGAAACTTTCTTCCTCGCCCGACACCGCGTTGCCCATCACGCCGGGCAACAGCCGCACCACCGCATCGAGCAGCACAAGCGCTGCCGGCTCACCGCCAGAGAGGATGTAGTCGCCGATCGAGACTTCCTCTAATCCCCGCGCGTCGATCAGCCGCTGGTCGACGCCTTCGAAGCGGCCGCACAGGATGATGGCGCCCGGCCCGGCGGCCAGTTCGCGCACGCGCGCCTGGGTCAGCGGTTTGCCGCGCGGGCTCATCAACAGACGTGGCCGCGCGTCGCCTTCCGGCGAAGCATGGTCGATGGCTTTCGCCAGAACGTCAGCCCGCATCACCATGCCGGCGCCGCCGCCGGCCGGCGTGTCGTCGACGGTGCGATGGCGGTCGGTGGCGAAGTCACGGATCTGGATCGCCTCCAGCGACCATGTGCCGGCCTCGAGCGCCCGGCCGGCCAACGACAGGCCGAGCGCGCCGGGAAACATCTCCGGGTAAAGCGTCAGCACGCAAGCCGAAAAACTCACCGGTTGCCCCCGGCATCGCTCGGTCCGCGCGGCCTGCCCTTTGGGTCGAAGTCTTCCTCGCGCGGGCCATCGCCACCCTCGTCCTCGACCAGCCCGGCCGCAGCCGGGTCGACGCGGACGAAGCCCTCGGCGATCGACACCTGCGGCACCGCGGCCTGCGTGAACGGGATCAGCACGCCCTTGCGCCCGCCCAGTGTCACATCGAGAATGTCGCCGCCGCCGAAATTGTGCACGGCGACGACCTTGCCGAGCGCTGCACCCGTGTCGTCCCGCACTTCGAGGCCGACGAGGTCGGCATGATAGAATTCATCCGCCTCGCCATCGTCCGGCAGCATCGAACGGTCGACGAACAGCTCCGTGCCGGCCAGCGCCTCGGCGGCGTTGCGGTCGGCAACGCCTTTGAAGCGGACCACGACGACGGTGTTGGCGGGCCTGATGTCGATGATCTGGAAGGCGCGGCCGTCACGGGCGTAGAGCGGCCCATAATCGGCCAGCGCCAGCGGTTCACCGGTGAAGGTCTTCACCCGCAATTCGCCCTTGATGCCGTGGGCGGCGCCGATCACGGCCATCTGGACAGGGTTCTGGGGCTTGCTCATGGCGCGACATCCTTTGGCTTTGCTCTAACGCTCCCCGATTGTCATTTCAATGACGCGCTCTTCACCGCTTCCTAACCCGGCTGCCGGAAAATGGACGGGCATGCATGAAACAAGGGTCGAAAGCACGCCATGCAGGAATTCCTCATCCCGGCCAAACCCGATCTCCAGGCGGCACGCGAAAGCTGGCTGAAGATGCTCGCGCGAGAACGTCGGCTGTCCCCTGAGACGGTGGAAGCCTATGAGCGCGACACGCGTCAGTTCCTGCATTTCCTCACCGGCCATTGCGGCGGCTCGCCCGGCATTTCGGACATCGCCGATCTGCGTCCGGCCGATCTGCGCGGCTTCCTCGCGGCACGGCGCAACGCGGGCGCCGGTGCCCGCACGCTCGGCCGGGCTCTCGCCGGCATCCGCTCGCTGCTGCGTTACCTCGAGCGGCGCGGCCTTGCCAATGCGGCGGGTGCGGCAGCCCTGCGCGCGCCGCGCCAGCCCAAATCGCTACCCAAGCCGCTGACGGCAAGCGATGCCAAGCATGTCGTTTCCATCGAGGGCCAATTGGCGGAAGAACCCTGGATCGCTGCCCGCAACGCCGCCGTGCTGACGCTGCTCTACGGCTCGGGTCTGCGCATTTCCGAGGCACTTGGCCTTGCCGGCGCCGATCTGGCGTCGGCGACCGACACCGTGCTGCGCGTCACCGGCAAGGGCGGCAAGACGCGGCTGGTGCCGGTGCTGCCGGTGGCGCTCAGGGCGATCGCCGAATATCGCCGGCTCTGCCCCTATCACCTCGACCCGAAGGCATTTCTGTTTCGCGGCGCGCGCGGCGGGCCGCTCAACCCGGCCATCGTCCAGCGCGACATGGCCAAACTGCGCTCGGCGCTCAACCTGCCCGACACCGCAACGCCACATGCGCTGCGTCATTCCTTCGCCACCCATCTGCTCGGCCGCGGCGGCGATTTGCGCACCATCCAGGAGCTGCTCGGCCACGCCAGCCTGTCGACGACCCAGATCTACACCGGCGTCGACACCGCGCGGCTGCTCGAGATTTACGAGTCGGCGCATCCAAGGGCATGAACCCTTCAATTTTCGCAGTACCAATTAACCGTTTTGCCGCTTTTCGGTCCTAAGAAAGGATCATGAAACGCGTCATCGCCATCGCCGACCGCGCAGCGTCCGTATCGCTGAAGCTGCTTGTTGCGCTCAACGTCCTGTTTTTCCTGTCGTTCCTCGCTGTCTTGCTGTTCGCGGCCGGCAGGGCGCATGCCGAAGTCCCGACCTGCACCGGCGCCGACATGCTGTCGGCCTTGCAGAAGGACGACCCGGCGGCCTACCGCAAGATCGAGACGGAAGCCGCCGCGACGCCGAACGGCAAGGGCCTGTTGTGGAAGCTGGAAAAGCCCGGCGAAAAGCCGTCCTTCCTGTTCGGCACCATGCACATGACCGACCCGCGCGTCACCACGCTGCCGCCTGACGCGCAGAAGGCCTATGACGCTGCCGGCACCATCGTCATCGAAACCACCGACGTGCTCGACAAGCAGAAGATGATGGTCGCGATGCTCAAGGAGCCGGACCTGATGATGTTCACCGATTCGACGACGCTGGCGTCCCTGCTGTCGCCGGACGATGCGGCGGCCATGAACACCGCGCTCGATGCGCGCGGCATCCCGCCGGCGACCGTTGCCAAGATGAAGCCGTGGATGCTGTCGGCGATGATGGCACTGCCGGCCTGCGAACTCGCCCGCCAGTCCGGCGGCGCACCGGTGCTCGACGTCAAGCTGGCGGAGGGTGCAAAGGCTGCCGGCAAGCCGGTGGAAGGATTGGAGACGGCTGAGAGCCAGCTGCGCGCCATGGCCTCGCTGCCGCTGGCCTTTCACATGAAGGGCCTCGTCGACACGCTGAAGCTCGGCGACAAGGTCAACGACATCAACGAAACCATGATCGTGCTTTACCAGCGCGGCGACACCGGCATGTTCTGGCCGCTGTTTCGTGCGGCGATGCCTGACCAGCAGGACGACCCCGCGGGCTATGCGGCGTTCGAGGAAACCATGATCACCAGCCGCAACAAGGTGATGGTCGAGCATGCCGGGCCGATCCTTGCCAGGGGCAATGCCTTCATGGCGGTCGGCGCCCTCCACCTTCCCGGTCCCGAAGGCCTGGTCGAGGATTTCCGCAAAGCTGGCTATACTGTCACGCCTGTCGGACTCTAGTGCATGTCGCCCAAAAGTGGGCCGCGGTTTTGGGACAACGACATGCACAAAAGCAAGGTTACTTCGCCACGATCTGAGCCAGCATCGCCGGAACGACGATCCGGTGAAACGGCATGATGATCGCGAGATAGGTGCGCCCGAACCAATTATGCGTCTTGACGATCGTCGTTGCGGCCACCTCCTGTCGGCCCATGCCGAGATCCCTGACTTCGACCAGGACCCGGAAATCGAGATGCCGATCGTCGAGACCAAGCACGACCTTGCCGGGAAACTGGCTGAGGAGCGGAAATATCCCGATTTTTCCGCCCGGCAACACGGCAGGTTCCAGGCCGGTCTTCAGCCGGAACGGCCTGACGGCAAGATTGCGCAGTGCTATGAGCCTGCCAACCCAGCGCGGCGTTTGCCCCAAAGCCCGTTCGGCGGCGCCGAGAGCGGTCAATGAAAGACCTTCGGTGACCAGCACATAGCGGTCGGCGAACTGGGCGCCGGCAAGAGCGTCGTGGGGGTTAGGGACAATCTGCGCTGCGGAATTCATCACGGCAAAATCCTCTGAATTGACCATAGCAGGCACGGACTTGGCTTGCTGCGTGGCGAAACGCCGCCAGTCCGGCGAGGCACTCGAGATCAAGCTGGCGGGAGGCGCCACCTTCCAGTCCCGAGGGACTGGTCGAGGATTTTCGCAAAGCCGGTTATACTGCCCTCGCCGTCAATTGAGTCGGATGGCAGGGGAGGCGCAAACGCCGCGTTTTCGGCGTTTTCCTTTCCTAGCGTGAAACCCATTCAACGGTTGCACGTTGATGGCTGTTGATTGATCATTTTCATCCACGGAGGACACTTTTATGGCGAATCCATCGAACGACACTCCCAGGCCAGGCGGCGGTGGCGGCAGTGGTTGGCTAATTGCGCTGGTCGTCGTTATTCTGGCGGTTGTCGCGTACTATGTTTTCGGAAGAAGCGGTGAGCACCCCGCACCTGCCGAACCGCCGGCGGCCAGCACACCGGCCCCAGCGCCCGCACCGGCAGAACCGATGAAGCCGGCCGAACCTGCTCCGGCCCCAGCGCCGGCACCTGCAGAACCTGCGCCAGCCCCAGCCCCGGCCCCGGCCCCGGCACCAGCGCCCGCACCGGCCCCTGCGCCGGCCCCGGCACCTGCACCGGCCAACTGATCGGCTCGATATCAAATACGAACGGCCCGCTGAAAAGCGGGCCGTTTTGTTTTGGGCGATAACCCTTGACCCTGTGCCGATGTTGCGACCGCAGCGCAGGTACTGTCGACGCTGGCGCCGCCCCTCATCTGCCTGCCGGCATCTTCTCCCCGTAGAACGGGGAGAAGGGGGCTGGCCGCAACCTCGGCGCTCTTTCTGCTACGTTGGGCAATTGGCGAAGCCTCGATGCGAGCTTCTTTCTCCCCGTCTCTATACGGGGAGAAATGCCCGGCAGGGCAATGAGGGGCAGCGCGACGCCGGGGGGCTTCTTCGCGTGACGGAACAAGGGCGAGCGAAGCGTCGACCCGATGAGCGCCTCTAGATATGGATCGGCTTGAAGAACGTCGCCAGCGCCGCCTCCTTGACCGCTTCCGACATCGTCGGATGCGCGTGGCAGGTGCGGGCGAGATCCTCGGACGAGCCGCCGAACTCCATCAGCACCGCCGCTTCGTGGATCATCTCGCCGGCGCCGAAGCCGACAATATGCACGCCGAGCACACGGTCGCTTTGCTTGTCGGCGAGGATCTTCACGAAACCGTCCGTGTGCAGCATGGCGCGCGCCCGGCCATTAGCGCTGAACGGGAATTTCCCGACCTTGTAGTCGATGCCGGCCTTCTTCAGCTCTTCCTCGGTCTTGCCGACCGAGGCGATTTCCGGGCTGGTGTAGACGACGCTCGGAATGACGTCGTAGTTCACATGGCCGGCCTGGCCGGCAATGGTTTCCGCCACCGCCACGCCCTCGTCCTCGGCCTTGTGCGCCAGCATCGGCCCGGCGATGACATCGCCGATGGCATAGATGCCGGGGACGTTGGTGCTGAGATGGCCATCGGTCTTGACGCGGCCGCGCTCGTCGACCTCGACGCCGGCTTCCTTGAGCCCGAGACTGTCGGCATAGGCACGGCGGCCGGTGGCAATCAGCACGGCATCGGCCTCGATGGTCTCGGCGGCACCGCCCTTGACCGGCTCGAAGGTGACGGTCGCACCCTTCTTGGCCTTGGCGACGCCGGTGACCTTGGCGCCGAGCTTGAACTCGAAACCCTGTTTGGATAGCAGCCGCTGGAACTGCTTGGAAACTTCGCCGTCCATGCCGCCGAGGATGGTGTCGAGGAACTCGACCACGGTGACCTTGGCGCCGAGCCGCGCCCACACCGAGCCGAGCTCGAGCCCGATGACACCGCCACCCACCACCACCAGATGGCCGGGGACCTTGTCCAGCGACAGCGCGCCGGTCGACGACACGATGACCTTCTCGTCGATATCGACCTTGACGCCGGGAATGCCGGCGACATCCGAGCCGGTGGCGATGACGATGTTCTTGGTCTCGATCTCCTCGACCTTGCCGTCCTCGCCGGTCACCGACACCTTGCCGGCCGCGACCACCTTGCCGGTGCCGCGGAAACTATCGATCTTGTTCTTCTTGAACAGGAAGGCGACGCCGTTGACGTTCGACGACACCGTCGCATCCTTGTGCGCCATCATCTTCTTCAGGTTCAGCTTCGGCGCCGATATCTCGACGCCGAGCGTGTCGAAGGAATGTCCGGCCTCGGCGAACATCTCGGAGGCATGGAGCAGCGCCTTCGACGGGATGCAGCCGATGTTGAGGCAGGTGCCGCCGAAGGTCGCGTTCTTCTCGACCACCGCAACCCTGAGCCCGAGCTGCGCCGCCTTGATGGCGCAGACATAGCCGCCCGGTCCCGATCCGATGATAACGACGTCATAAGCCATGTTTGTTTCCCTTTGCTTGGCGCTCAGCGGCCGCCGCTTACATTCAGGATCGCGCCTGTCGTATAGGACGCGGCGTCGGATAGAAGATAGAGAACCGCGCCCGCGACTTCATCAGCCGTGCCGGCCCTTTTCATCGGCAGTATGTCGCGGAACCGCTCTATCCTGTCCGGCTGCCCGCCGGAGGCATGGATTTCGGTGTCGATGAGGCCCGGCCGCACCGCATTGACGCGGATACCCTCCAGCGCCACCTCTCGGGCGAGCCCGATGGTGAAGGTGTCGATGGCGCCCTTGGAGGCGGCATAGTCGACATATTCGCCCGGCGAGCCCAGGACTGCCGCCGCCGAGGAGATGTTGACGATGGATCCGCCAGACCCGCCATGGCGGGTCGACATGCGCTTGACCGCCTCGCGGGCGCAGAGAAACGAGCCAACGACATTGATGCGCATCATGCGCTCCAGCCGCGCCACATCCATCTCGTCGACGCGCGCCTTGGCGTCGACGATGCCGGCATTGTTGACGAAGGCGTCGAGCCGGCCATAGGCGCCGTCGACGGCCTCGAACATGGCCACGACATCGGACTCAGCGCCGACATCACCCTTGACGGCAAAAGCCTCGCCGCCGCCGGCCTTGATCTCGGCGACCAGTGCACTGGCGGCGTCCTGGTTCGAAGCGTAGTTGACCGCCACGTGATAGCCTGCCTTCGACCCGAGCCGGCAGATCGCGGCGCCGATGCCTCGGCTCCCGCCGGTGACCAGCAGCACCTTTTGCGTCCCGCTCATTCCTGGCATCCCTTCAAGGCAAACACGTCCCACGGCACTTTCGAAAACCCGCTGCCGCCATAGGCGCTGGACTGGCGCAGCGCCGGGCCGAGATCCGGCAGGATCAGCGTCTTCGGCGCCTCGACGCCTTCGGCCGGCAGCAGTCCGATGTTGCCCTTGTCATCCGACGTGTAGATGACGCCATGCCAGGGCGTGCAGGCGCCAAGTTCCTCGCCGGTGACGTCGCCCTCCGGGCATTTGTACATCAGCGCGCCGTTCGGCCGCGACACGCCCTCATTCCACATGACGATGCCGTTCAGCACCACATTGTTGTCGAGGATCATCCGGAACGTGTTGGTGACGGTCGCCGAGGTGCCGGTCGGCGTGAAATCGATCTCGCTGCCGCTCTGGGCGTCGCCATAGACGGCGAGTTCGATCGGGCAGGCGGCGCGTGCCTCGGAGCACGCAACCCCGAAGGCCAGCAATCCGGCGAAACATCTGATTGTGGGCGAGAGGGCGCTTTGCATCGGGGCGACCTACTGGCTCTCGCGGCCATCGGCGTTTTCCAGCACGCCGAAATCGGTCATCAGCAACAGCGGCTCGCCGGCCGCGTCCAGTCCCCAGAACGACGGATAAAACCCGTCACCCCAGCCGCTCCAGAACATGGCAATGTTGAGCGGGTTGCCCGCAACCGGATGGTGCATGACGAACCTGTCCTGGTTGGGCGCGAATTCGGCAGCCAGCACGTCGTCATAGTAATTCTCATCGGCCTTGAGCTTATCCTGCTCGGCCGACATCAGCGCCATCGCCGTCTTGTCCATGAACGAGCCCAGGCCGGCATCGACGGGATAGCCGAACATTTCGTCGTCCTTCAGCGTCGACACGTTCTGGTCTGGCAAGGTAGCCAGTTCCCAACGAACCGGCGTGCCAGGGCGGAAGCGAAGGAACGCTGCCGCCACGCGGCCCTGCGCCTCGAACAGCGAAACCGGATAACTTCCGGGTTTGACCTTGCGGCTCAATACTGGCCAGTCATCGCCTGTGACCAGAGGATCGCAGGCCAAGATCTCGCCCGTCGGCAATTCGAGTTGGCCGACCGGGGTGACCGTTATCTTCCGCTCCACCAATTGCACGTCACTAAGGGTAAAGATGCCGAGGTTGCTGCTCACCTTTGCCGGATTCCATTCGGCGGCGATTGCCAGAGAAGGAACCGCAGTGGACAAGCCAAGCCAGAAAATGCTGCGCCGAAATGTCCGCTGCGCGCCGCGAGCGGCCCGGCCCACCTTGAACCCGAACCGTTCCAGCCAGCCGCTCACGGGGCGGTCGGCGTTGTTCACAGATCGAGCACCAGCCGTTCCGGATCCTCCAGGCTTTCCTTGACGCGGACCAGGAAGGTCACCGCTTCCTTGCCGTCGACGATGCGGTGATCGTAGCTCAGCGCCAGATACATCATCGGCCGGATGACGATCTGGCCGCCGACCACGACAGGCCGGTCCTGGATCTTGTGCATGCCCAGAATGCCCGACTGCGGCGCGTTGAGGATCGGCGTCGACATCAGCGACCCGTAAACGCCGCCGTTGGAAATCGTAAACGTGCCGCCTTGCATATCCGCCACCGACAGCTTGCCGTCACGTGCGGCGATGCCGAGCCGGCCGATGTCCTTCTCGATCTCGGCGATCGACATCTGGTCGGCATTGCGTACGACCGGCACGACGAGGCCTTTTTCGGTGCCGACGGCGACGCCGATATGGGCATAGTTCTTGAAGATGATGTCGGTGCCGTCGATCTCGGCATTGACCGAGGGGATCTCCTTCAGCGCGTGGGTCACCGCCTTGGTGAAGAAGCCCATAAAGCCGAGCTTCACGCCATGCTTCTTCTCGAACACATCCTTGTACTTGGTGCGCAGCGCCATCACCGCCGACATGTCGACCTCGTTGAAGGTGGTCAGCATGGCGGCGGTCGACTGCGCCTCCTTGAGCCTGCGCGCGATGGTCTGGCGCAGCTTGGTCATGCGCACGCGCTCCTCGCGCGACGCATCGTCGCCCGAGGACGGTGCGCGCACGGCAACCGGTGCAGGTGCTGCTTTCGGCATCTCGGCCGGCTGCGAAGGCGCGCCCTTGGAGATGGCGTCGAGCACGTCGCCCTTCAGCACCTGGCCACGCTTGCCCGAACCCGAGAGCTGGTCGACCGCCAGATTGTTTTCGGCGATCAGTTTGGCTGCCGCCGGAGCTGGCGGCATGCTGCGCGGCTCGACCGCGCCGGCGTCGCCGGCGATCTTGGCGGTCTCGGCCGCGGCCTGCTTGCCGGTCGTAGCCGCATCCGGCGACGAGGCCTGCGACACCGCTTGCGGCTTGGTGGCGGGAGCCTCGCCACCTGCCGAAATCGACCCCAGCAAAGCGCCGACGCCGACAGTCTCGCCTTCCTTGACCGCGATCTCCGAAAGGATGCCGGCAGCGGCGGCGGGCACTTCCACCGTCACCTTGTCGGTCTCGAGTTCGACCAGGGGCTCATCGGCGGCAATGGCATCGCCGACCTTCTTGAACCATTTGCCGATGGTCGCTTCGGTGACGGATTCGCCGAGAGTGGGAACGCGGATTTCGGTAGCCATTGTGCCTGTCCGTTTTCTTTCGGTTCTGTTATTCGCCGAGCGCGTCTTCGAGCAAGGCGGCGAGCTGGGCGAGATGCTTCGACATTAGTCCGGTCGCCGGCGAGGCGGCAGCCGGACGGCCGGTGTAGCGCACCCGCTGATGCTTGGCGTCGATATGCGCCAGCACCCATTCCAGATACGGGTCGATGAACGACCAGGCGCCCATGTTCTTGGGCTCCTCCTGGCACCACACCATCTCGGCATTGCGGAAACGCGACAGTTCGGTGATCAGCGCCTTGGCCGGGAACGGATAGAGCTGTTCGACGCGCAGCAGATAGATGTCGTTGATGCCGCGCTTCTCGCGCTCCTCATAGAGGTCGTAATAGACCTTGCCCGAGCACAGCACGACGCGGCGGATCTTGGAATCCTTGGTGAGCTTGATCGCCTGGTTGGGCAGCAGCTGGGCGTCGTCCCAGAGCAGCCGATGGAACGAGCTTTCGCCCGAAATTTCCGGCAGCGTCGACACCGCCCGCTTGTGGCGCAGCAGCGACTTCGGCGTCATCAGGATCAGCGGCTTGCGGAAGTCGCGCTTCAGCTGCCGGCGCAATATGTGGAAGTAGTTGGCCGGCGTCGTGCAGTTGGCGACTTGCATGTTGTCTTCGGCACAAAGCTGCAGGAAGCGTTCGAGCCGGGCCGAGGAGTGCTCCGGACCCTGGCCTTCATAGCCGTGCGGCAAGAGACACACGAGGCCCGACATTCTCAGCCACTTGCGTTCGCCCGACGAGATGAACTGATCGAACACCACCTGGGCGCCGTTGGCGAAGTCGCCGAACTGCGCTTCCCACAGCGTCAGCGCCTTCGGCTCGGCTAGGCTGTAGCCATATTCGAAGCCGAGCACCGCCTCTTCCGACAGCATCGAGTTGATGACTTCATAGCCGGCCTGTGCCGCCGACAGATTGTTGAGCGGGATGTAGCGGGTCTCGTCGCGCTGGTCGTAGAGCACGGAATGGCGCTGCGAGAAGGTGCCGCGTTCGGAATCCTGCCCCGACAGGCGGATCGGATTGCCGTCGAGCAGTATGGCGCCGAAAGCCAGCGCCTCGGCGGTCGACCAGTCGATGCCTTCGCCGGACTCGATCGCCTGGCGGCGGTTCTCGAGGAAGCGGATGATCGTCTTGTGCGCCTCGAATTCCTTCGGCACCTCGGTCAACTTCTTGCCGATTTCCTTCAGCGTCTTGACCGGCACGGCGGTCTTGCCGCGCCGCTGTTCGTCCTGGTTGTCGGCCGTGCGCAGGCCCGACCAGGCGCCGTCGAGCCAGTCGGCCTTGTTGGGCTTGTAGTGCTGGCCGACTTCCCATTCGGATTCGAGATGCGCGCGCCAGTCGGCCTTGAGCTTGTCGAACTCGGCCTGGGTGATGTGGCCCTCGGCAATCAGGCGGTCGGCATAGATCTGCACCGTCGTCTTGTGGGTGCGGATGTTGCGATACATGATCGGCTGGGTGAAGGCCGGTTCGTCGCCCTCATTGTGGCCGAAGCGGCGGTAGCAGAACATGTCGACCACAACTGGCTTGTGGAACTTCATGCGGAATTCGATCGCCACCTTGGTGGCGTGCACCACGGCTTCCGGGTCGTCGCCATTGACGTGGAAGATCGGCGCTTCGATCATCTTGGCGACGTCGGACGGATAGGGCGACGAGCGCGAGAAGCGCGGATTGGTGGTGAAGCCGATCTGGTTGTTGATGATGAAATGCAGCGTGCCGGCGACGCGGTGGCCGCGCAGTCCGGACAGGCCGAGGATTTCGGCAATCACGCCCTGGCCGGCGAAGGCGGCATCGCCGTGCAAGAGCAGCGGCAGCACCTTGGCGCGCTCTTCCAGCGGCACGATTTCCTCGCGGCTGCGGCCGAACAGATAATCCTGCTTGGCGCGCGCCTTGCCCATCACCACCGGATCGACGATTTCCAGATGCGAGGGATTGGCGGTCAAGGACAAATGCACCTTGTTGCCGTCGAACTCGCGGTCCGACGAGGCGCCGAGATGGTACTTGACGTCGCCCGAGCCTTCGACCTCGTCCGGGGCGGCCGAGCCGCCCTTGAACTCGTGGAAGATGGCGCGGTGCGGCTTGGCCATCACCTGGGAGAGCACGTTCAGCCGGCCGCGATGCGCCATGCCGAGCACAATCTCCTTCATGCCGAGCTGGCCGCCGCGCTTGACGATCTGCTCCAGCGCCGGGATCAGCGCTTCACTGCCATCGAGGCCGAAGCGCTTGGTGCCCTTGTACTTGACGTCGATGAACTGCTCGAAGCCTTCGGCCTCGACCAGCTTCTGCAGGATCGCCTTCTTGCCGGTGGCGGTGAAGGTGATCTCCTTGTCGGCACCCTCGATGCGCGCCTGGATCCAGGCCTTTTCCTCGGGATCGGAAATATGCATGAACTCGACGCCGAGCGTCGAGCAATAGGTGCGCGTCAGGATTTCCAGCATCTGCCGGATGCTGCCGAATTCGAGCCCGAGCACATTGTCGAGGAAGATCGGCCGGTCATAGTCGGCTTCGGTGAAGCCGTAATTTTCCGGCGACAGCTCGTTATAGTCCTCGAGCGGCTTGGCGATGCCGAGCGGGTCGAGATTGGCGTGCAAATGGCCGCGCATGCGGTAGGCGCGGATCATCATGATGGCGCGCACCGAATCGCGCGTCGCCTGATGCACGTCGGCATCGGACAGCACGATGCCGTTGGTGACCGCCTTGTCCTTGACCTTTTTTCCAGATGCTTCTCGACGATGCCCCAATTGCCGTCGAGCGCCGACACCAGTTCGCCATTGGCCTGCAGCGGCCAGGAGGGCTTGGCCCAGGAGGCGCCCTTGGCATTCTTGCGTACATCGCCGGCATCGTCCTTCAGCCCGGCGAAGAACTCCTGCCATTCGGGGTTTACCGACTCCGGATCGTCCTCATAGGACGCATAAAGCGCGTCGATGTAATCGGCATTGCCGCCATAGAGGAATGAGGTGAGCGAAAACTGGTCGTTGGCCTGATCTTGTCTTGCCATTTTTGTCCGCGGAGCCTGGCTCCGTCTCCTGTTTTTGGAGGGGAGTAGGGCAGTAGGGGAGTAAGGCAGTAGGGAAAGCAGGCGGTTGCCGCGCTCGTCCCGTTCTTCCTATTCCCATACTGCCATACTGCCCTACTCCCTTACTGCCTTAACCCTTGATCGCCTCGACCAAGGTCGTGCCCAGCCTTGCCGGCGAGGGCGATACCTTGATGCCGGCCGATTCCATTGCCGCGATCTTGTCTTCCGCGCCGCCCTTGCCGCCGGAGATGACCGCGCCCGCATGGCCCATGGTGCGGCCGGCAGGCGCCGTGCGCCCGGCGATGAAGCCGGCCATGGGCTTTTTGCGGCCACGCTTGGCTTCGTCCTTGAGGAACTGCGCGGCGTCTTCCTCGGCCGAACCGCCGATCTCGCCGATCATGATGATCGACTTGGTCTCGTCGTCGGCGAGGAACATCTCGAGCACGTCGATAAACTCGGTGCCCTTGACGGGGTCGCCGCCAATGCCGACGGCGGTGGTCTGGCCGAGCCCGACATTGGTGGTCTGGAACACAGCCTCATAGGTAAGTGTTCCTGAGCGCGAAACAACGCCGACCGAGCCCTTGCGGAAGATGTTTCCGGGCATGATGCCGATCTTGCATTCGTTGGGCGTCAAGACGCCCGGGCAGTTCGGTCCGATCAGCCGCGAGGTCGAGCGGTCGAGCCTGGCCTTGACCCTGATCATGTCCATCACCGGTATGCCCTCGGTGATGCAGATGATCAGCGGGATCTCGGCCTCGATCGCTTCGAGGATGGCTTCGGCGGCACCCGCCGGCGGCACATAGACGACGGACGCGTTGGCGCCGGTCTTTTCCTTGCCCTCGGCGACGGTGGCGAAGATCGGCAGGCTCTCGCCCTTCGAGCCGGTCCACGTCTCGCCACCCTTCTTCGGGTGGATGCCGCCGACCATTTTCGTGCCGTGATAGGCCAGCGCCTGTTCGGTGTGGAACGTGCCGGTCTTGCCGGTCAGGCCCTGCACCAGCACCTTGGTGTTCTTGTCGACGAGGATGGACATGGGAGCCCTTTTCTAAAAGCCGTTGATCGAGGAAGGCGAAACGCGCCGGTAGACGCCGCTCACCATGTCTTGCCAGCTATCGCTGCCGGCAGGTTTGAAGTGCAGTCGCATGCGGTAGGTGTCGGCATCGTCAAAAATATACGTCACGCGCGCCGAGCCGCGCGGCGACGACCGCTCCAGAACCAGTTCGCTGCCGTTCCACGTGCCTGTGGCCGGCGACGCCGGCACAAACCCCATCGAATCGAACTGGTGCATGCTGACGAGGCTGTTTTGCTGGTCGAAGCCGAACACAGCGTGGGACCCGAACGAGACCGTGCCGTCGCGGCGCTGGCGATAGCGCTGCACCACGAACAGGCCGCCGAACTGTGCCTCTGCCAGCACTTCGGACGTCGCCGTACCGCCATCGGCCCATTGTGTGTCAGCCACCTCTTCCTCGCCGCGCCACGCGCCGACCAGCGCCTGCAGGCGCTGGTGATCGGCCGAGAGCGAAGAGAAGGGTGCCGCGTTCATGGTCAGAGCCGCTTCAGGTCGGCGACGGTGAGGTCGCTCTTGGCGTTGCCGGTGTTGAGTGTCGTCGCCGGCTCGAACATCAGCACCACGGGCTCAACGGTGAGCGAACGCGGCCGGTGTTCGACGCCGCGCGGCACGACGATGAAGTCGCCCTCGCCGAGCTCCACCGGACCGTCGCGGAAATCGATGGCGATGCGCCCCCGCAGCACGAGGAAGGCTTCGTCCTCATTGTCATGCGCATGCCAGTCGAACATCTCGCCAAACTTGGCGACCTTGGCCTGGCTGTCATTCACGTCGCCGGCGATATGCGGATCGAAGACCTTGGTGATCTTCGCATCCGCCGCCTCGACCAGGTTTATCTTGTGCGGAGGCACCAGATCAGCCCTTCACCGCCGCCACGATCTTCTTGGCCGCGTCGTCGAGATCGTCGGCCGAGACGACGTTGAGGCCGCTGTCGTTGATGATCTTCTTGCCGAGCTCGGCATTGGTGCCTTCCAGGCGCACCACCAACGGCACTTCCAGGCCGACTTCCTTCACCGCGGCGATGACGCCCTCGGCGATGATGTCGCACTTCATGATGCCGCCGAAGATGTTGATCAGGATGCCCTTGACCGCCGGATCCCTGGTGATGATCTTGAACGCCGCCGTCACCTTCTCCTTCGAAGCGCCGCCGCCGACATCAAGGAAGTTGGCGGGCTCGGCGCCATAGAGCTTGATGATGTCCATCGTCGCCATGGCAAGCCCGGCGCCGTTGACCATGCAGCCGATATTGCCGTCGAGCGCGACATAGGCGAGGTCGTATTTCGACGCCTCGATCTCCTTCTCGTCCTCTTCGGTGGTGTCGCGCAGCTCGAGCACATCGGGGTGACGGAACAGCGCGTTGTTGTCGAACGACACTTTCGCGTCGAGCACGCGCAGCCGGCCGTTCTTCATGACGATCAGCGGGTTGACCTCGAGCAGGCTCATGTCCTTCTCGACGAAGGCCTTGTAGAGGATCGGGAACAGCGTATTGCCATCTTGTGCCGCGTCGCCGTCGAGCTTCAGCGCGCCGTTGAGCGCCTTAAGATCGGCCGAAGTGACGCCCTTTTCCGGATCGATGGCAACGGTGATGATCTTTTCCGGCGTGTCATGCGCGACCGCCTCGATGTCCATGCCGCCCTCGGTCGAGACGACGAAGGCGATGCGGCCGACCGAACGGTCGACCAGGATCGACAGATAGAGCTCACGTTCGATGTCGGCGCCGTCCTCGATGTAGAGGCGGTTGACCTGCTTGCCGGCCGGGCCGGTTTGCTTGGTCACCAGTGTGTTGCCCAGCATCTCGTTGGTGTTGGCAACCACTTCGGCCACCGACTTGGCCAGCCGCACACCGCCCTTAGCATCCGGGCCGAGTTCCTTGAATTTGCCCTTGCCGCGGCCGCCGGCATGGATCTGGCTCTTCACCACATAGAGCGGACCCGGCAGCGCCTTGGCGGCGGCTTCCGCCTCATCAGCCTTGAACACCGGCACCCCTTCGGCCACCGGCGCACCGAAAGACTTCAGCAGCGCCTTGCCCTGATACTCATGGATGTTCATCTGGATTTGCTCCGGTTCACTTCGAGGCCAGCTGCGGCGCGATCTTGACGCAGGCCTCGGTCAGGCCCTGCACCGTCGCCACCGAGGAGTCGAACATCTTCTGCTCGGCCTTGTTGAGGTCGATCTCGATGATGCGCTCGACGCCGCCGGCGCCGATCACCACGGGAACGCCGACATAGGTGTTCTTGACGCCATACTGGCCGGAGAGATACGCCGCACACGGCAGCACGCGCTTCTTGTCCTTGAGATAGGCTTCAGCCATCTGGATCGCCGAGGCAGCCGGCGCATAGTAGGCCGAGCCGGTCTTGAGCAGGCCGACGATCTCGGCGCCGCCGTCACGGGTGCGCTGCACG
The DNA here is from genome assembly GCA_014189435.1 of Mesorhizobium loti. Classification (NCBI taxonomy): domain Bacteria; kingdom Pseudomonadati; phylum Pseudomonadota; class Alphaproteobacteria; order Hyphomicrobiales; family Phyllobacteriaceae; genus Mesorhizobium; species Mesorhizobium loti. The sequence goes on along the minus strand of CP050293.1, from coordinate 6,429,774 downwards.
ATCTGGTCGAGCTTCTCCTTCGAGGTCCAGCCCATCTTGATGAGATCGGGCAGCGGAATGCCGGAAACCGTCGAATAGCGGATCATCGGCACCATGGAATCGCCGTGGCCGCCGAGCACGAAGGCGGTGACGTCCTCGACCGAGACCTTGAATTCCTCGGCCAGGAAATAGCGGAAGCGCGCGCTGTCGAGCACGCCGGCCATGCCGACGACATGGCTCTTGGGCAGGCCGGAAAACTTCTGCAGCGCCCAGACCATGGCGTCGAGCGGGTTGGTGATGCAGATGACGAAGGCCTTCGGCGCGTATTTCTTCAAGCCGGCGCCGACCTGTTCCATGACCTTGAGGTTGATGCCCAGAAGATCGTCGCGGCTCATGCCCGGCTTGCGCGGCACGCCGGCGGTAACGATGCAGACGTCGGCACCCTCGATACCGGCATAGTCGTTGATGCCGGTGAGCCTGGAGTCGAAGCCATCGACCGGCGACGACTGCGCGATATCGAGCCCCTTGCCCTGCGGAGTACCCTCGGCAATATCGAACAGCACCACGTCGCCGAGGTCCTTGAGGCCGATCATGTGGGCGAGCGTGCCGCCGATCATGCCAGAGCCGATAAGCGCTATCTTGTTGCGTGCCATGTGAGGATGTTTTCCCTTTGTCAGTGACGACGTCTCAAATCCCTAACGACTTGATGGCGGCGTCGAAGAAGAGGCCGGAATGCTGCGGGGAAACCGCGAATTTTCGCCGCACCCAATAGCCTTGGTGCGATATAAATTCAAACGATTATTTCGGAGCTAGCATTTTCAATCGGTTAGAGTGTTTGGGATTTACGTAAACGTCAAAGTTTGTAAGCCGACTTCTGGGAATTTACACAATGAGGATGGAGATCGTAAGGCTGGAAGCGGGTGATGACGCCCTTGTGATGCGGGTCGCCGAGGATGTGAGTTGAAGACGTCGGCGGGACAGCGCCCCCACACGGGGGAGATTGGCAGCTTCGACCCTCCGCCCCAGCAACGTCAGCGATTGGCGAAAACTGCGATGACGGCCAATTCCCCCCCTCGTGGGCAGGGCTATCGCATATGGGAAGGCTAAGGCTTTCGCTTTACGAGTACCCCCACCCCTAACCCCTCCCCACAAGGGGGAGGGAGACTTCCGTAAGCGCTGACATCGGCAAACTTCCGACGTTTCGACGCCAAAAGGATTGAATAGAGCGCGCGGCAGCGTTCCCTCCCCTTGTGGGGAGGGTTAGGGTGGGGGTCCTTCTTCGCAAGAATCCATATGCGATTGCCCTGCCCACGAGGGGGGAGATGTCCGGCAGGACAGAGGGGGGCGCGAAGGATCGCTACCGGCCGATTTTCTGGAAATTCAGGCCTGCGCCTGCTGCGCTTCCGGCGCCGCCTTCGCCTTCTGCCTTTCCGCCCAATCCTCCAGCCAGTCGCGGCTCTGCATTTCGATCAGCCGCGATGCCGTGCGCTCGAACTCGAAGACCTCGACGCCGCGCTTGGCCACATAAAGCTGCGGCGGCGGCGCTTCGGCACTCACCACCAGCCGCACGTGATGGTCGTAGAGCGTGTCGATCAGAAGGATGAAGCGCTTGGCCTCATTGCGCTTGCCTTCGCCGAGCACCGGGACGTGGTCGATGAAGACGGTCGAAAAGCGCCCGGAGATCGCCAGGAAATCGCGGGCTCCGAGCGGCTTTTCGCAGAGATCGGCGAAGGAAAACCGCGCCGCGTCACCGGCCGCCCGCGGAACGATCACTTGCCGCCCTTTGAGCGCCAGCGACGTCTGCGCCTCTGGCGACCCGCGTGTCATGGCTTGCCAGGCCTCGTCTAGCACCTGGTCGGCCGCCGCATCGGCCGGCGTGAGATAGACCGGTGTGCGGGCGAGCTTTTCCAGCCGGTAGTCCTTGTCGGCATCGAGCGCCAGCACCTGCGCGTGCCGCTCCAGGATGCCGATGAAGGGCAGGAAAAGCTGGCGGTTCAGCCCCTCGCGATAAAGATCTTCCGGCGCCACGTTCGAGGTGGCGACCAGGACCACGCCGCTGGCAAACAGCGCCGAAAACAATCGGGACAGGATCATCGCGTCGGCAATGTCGGTGACCGAGAACTCGTCGAAGCACAGCACCCAGGCCTGCTCGGCAAGCGCCTTGGCCACCGGCGGGATCGGATCGTCTTCCTTCACGTCGCCATTCTTGCGCGCCTGCCGATGCTTCTGGATACGATCCTGCACATCCGCCATGAAGTCGTTGAAGTGGACGCGGCGCTTGCGCCGCACCGGCAGCAAGCCGAAGAACATGTCCATCAGCATGGTCTTGCCGCGGCCGACGCCGCCATGGATGTAAAGGCCTTTGACGGCCTCATGGACCTCGCGCTTGCGGGCAAACAGCCAGCCCAGCGCACTCGACTTGTGTGCCAGTCGCTTGGCCGAGATCTCGTCGGTCAGCCGGTCGAGCGCAGTCGCGATCCGCTCCTGAGCCGGATCGCGCTCGATCGCGCCGGTTTCCACCAGATGGTCGTAGCGCTGCCTGACGGTCGCATGGGTCTGGAGGCCGTCACGCAGATGCATCGGTCACGTCATTTGTTTTTATGCATGTCGCTGTCCCGAAACAGGGGCCACTTCTGCGCGACATGCATTCGGAAGGACTAGCCTACCTTGTAAGCGAAATCGGCTGGCCGTTGGAAGTCTGGCCGTCGAATTTCGAGCCGCCCGAGGAATAGAGCCGCGCCAGCGCGCCGCCACCCTCGTCATAGAGCGTCAGCTGCTTGCCGGCGACGTTCCACGACTTGATGCCGTCGATCGGTGCCGGGCAATGCAGCGGCCCGGCGCGGAAGCCGGCGCCGAATTTGGTCTGCGGTGTCGCCACCTTGCAGCTCTGCCCTGAAACGCTGACGTTCCAGACACCGGCGACGCTGGCCGCGGTCACGTCCGACGCGCCGGCCGGCGCCGCGCCGTCCGGCGGCAGCGAAGCGACCTGCGTGTTCGCCGGAGCGGTCGGGAATTGCGACGGGTCGGTGGTGCCGGGCGATGCCGGCGGCGGCAGCTGGTTCGCGGTCACCTTGCCGGCGGGCGCGGCCTCCAGCGGCGCGGGCTGCTGGTCATCCATCGACGAGAAACGTGAGGTCGAACAGCCGCTCGCAACGAGCGCGGCCAGCGATACGGCCACCAGACCGGTTTTCGAAAAAGTCATTCCAACCTCCGTCGGATCCGGCTGGGGGGAAGCCGTCCGCACAATCTCACCCCCACCAAGATGGAGAAGGTGGCGAAATTTCAACCCGATATGGTTAAAATACGGTTTGCAGCAAGATTTGTTGCAAATTTATCGCAATCGCGATGGCACCGAGCGCTTGTCGCGCGTCGCCCCGGGATCCCGGTCAACGCAGTGCTGTCCCTGGCATTCGGCGGTCAGATCCTTGCGCCGACCGCCGTAGCGCCTATGTCAGGGAGACGAAATCCTGCTGGAGCCGCAAAATTGGCCGCAAGAAAGACAGCCGCCAATCACTATTACAGCGGCCCGCCCAGCGACCATTTCGACGGCACATTGTTCTTCAATCCCGACGGCCAGCCGCCCGGTCGTTTCGCCGAGCTGCTGAAATGGCAGATGAATGGCAAGCGCTCGAAATGGCCGGCGACGAGACCAAGCCCCTTTCCGCAGGCCAAACCGGCCGCGAAGATCGAAGGCGCCGCGCTGGAGGTGACCATGGTCGGCCATTCCACCTTGCTGATCCAGACGGCCGGCCTGAACATCCTCACCGATCCGGTGTGGTCGCCGCGCGCGTCGCCGCTTTCCTTCGCCGGACCAAAACGCATCAATCCGCCAGGCATCGCCTTTGCCGACCTGCCGCCGATCGACCTCGTGCTGGTCAGCCACAACCATTACGACCATCTCGACCTCGCGACGCTGAAGCGGCTGAAGGCCGGCCACGATCCGTTGGTGCTCACCCCGCTCGGCAACGACGCCATCATCGAAGCCGCCGTACCCGGCATGCGGCTGTCGGCGCATGACTGGGGCGACAGGGTCGAGATCGGCAATGGCACCGCCGTCCATGTCGAGCCGGTGCATCACTGGTCGGCGCGTGGCGCCCGCGACCGGCGCATGGCACTGTGGGCCGGCTTCGTCATCGAGACACCTGATAGCAAGCTCTATTTCGCCGGTGACACCGGCTTCCACGACGGCATCAACTACCGGCTGATGGCTGAGAAACATGGCGGTTTCCGCTTCGCCATCCTGCCGATCGGCGCCTATGAGCCGCGCTGGTTCATGGCGCCGCAGCACCAAAACCCTAGGGAAGCCGTGCAAGGCATGATGCTGTGCAACGCCGCTTTCGCCGCCGGCTGCCACTGGGGCACCTTCCAGCTCACCGACGAACCGATCGACGAGCCGGCGCGGAAATTGACCGAGGCGCTCGAGGATCAAGGCATCCCGAAGCAACGCTTTCGCGCCTTGCGGCCAGGCGAGGTCTGGACCGTGCCCGAGATCGGGCGCGGCTGACATCTGCATTGGCCATTTACGGCCCGGTCATTTTCGCAGATGGTCCGCCCGACAGGCAAAGGGGAATTCGGATGAAATCAATCATGGCAGTTCTGATGGCGCTGGCGATTTCGACGCCGTGCGCTTTCGCAGGCGAAATCGGCGACCGCGCCGCGGAAGCCGAAAAGCTGCTGCAATCGGGCGACGGCGCCGGCGCGCTGGACAAATTCCGCAGCGCCGAGGAAGCCTTTTGGCAAGCGATGCCGCTGGCTGTCCAGAACGTCAAACAGGTCGATTCCGCAAGCGGTTTCGGCATCTACGGCGAGCGTGCCAATCACATCTACAAGCCCGGCGAGAAGATCGTGCTCTACATGGAACCTGTTGGCTATGGATACGGCTCGGACGGCCTCGGCAACAGCATGATCGCGCTGTCCGTCGACATCACCGTCGTTTCCGCGGCCGGCGAGACACTCGGCACGAGCGAGAAGGTCGGCCGTGTCCAGGTCGCGTCCCGCTCGCACAACCGCGAACTGTTCTTCAAGCTGGACCTCTCCCTCGACGGCCTGCCGCCCGGCAAATACCGCTGCGACTTCCTCATGCATGACGAGAATTCGAGCAAGACGGCGCCCTTCACCACCGATATCGAGATCGCAGGCTAGTGGTGAAGATCTGACGCTTGGTACCCGAAATGGAGTCCGCTTTGGATGGAAAACACCCATGGTCTTCGGCATCCCGGGATCGTGCCGGTTCGCCAGAACTGGTGCTCCCGACGAACGGGAGCTCGACATTTCCTTTGCCATGGAGCAATTCCAGGAAAAGTGTGAAGCGGTTTTCCGTCCGGAATTGCGTCAAAACAAAGAGTTAGAGCGGCTATCCGGATGCGACAGCTACGACATGCGTGGGCATCTCTGCTAGGCTGCGTCCTGCGCTTCTGGGGGAGGCATCCAAATGTCGATGGACATAGTCATCTCTGCCACGACGAGCCAGCACTATCACGAGTTTGCGACCATGGTCCGCGAGTATGTCGAATGGTGCCGCGAACGATATGCAGGAGACAGCTGGTTCGTTGACGCCGCGTTCAGCCATCAGTCGCTTGACGAGGAGTTGCAAGAGTTGTCGTCCTCGTACGGGCCGCCGAGCGGCCGAGCGTTTCTGGCGCTCTCAGGGGACGAGGTCGTTGGGTGTATCGCCTACCGGGGGCTGTCTGACACGATCTGCGAAATGAAGCGGCTTTTCGTTCGGAAGAGCGGTCAGGGGCGCGGCACCGGGCGGCGCCTTTGCGCGGCATTGATCGATGCTGCGCGAAGTGACGGCTACGCGCTCATGCGGCTCGATACAGCCAACTTGCTCACTGAGGCGATCGCTTTGTACAGGTCCGTCGGCTTCCGCGACTGTCCCGCCTACAACGACTATCCCGACGACCTCATGCCATACATCGTCTTCATGGATAGGCCGCTCAGACCCGAGGCGGTAATTTAGCGTCGGTACCAAGCGTCAGATTTTCACCCCTGGATATAGCCTCGGGCATCGGCCTCGCGGCACATCCTCATCGGCATCGTTCGGGTCATCTTCCTGCTGGTGGTGCTTGGCATCCTCGCGGTGACCTGAGACCGTTTGGAAACTCTGCTCTGGCGGCCATCTGAAGGCGTTTTCTGCGCTTCCGGTGCTCACGGACCAAACGTCCGCTGCGCTCCGGTTCTCGAAACCACCACCATATGACTCGCCAGAGCGAATTTCGAAACGGTCTCTGAGGCGGCTGCGCACTGGTAATTCCTGCCCGTTTCCGCCATATAGCGCCAAACGGACACGGAATTTTCGGAGCAATGGCCAGCACTGCCCCTTTCGCCAAGATGAACGGCATCGGCAACGAGATCATCGTTGCCGACATGCGCAGCCGTGCCGATCGGGTGACCGCGGCCGCCGCCATTGCGCTGAACGCCGATGCCGCCACCAGGTTCGACCAGATCATGGCGATCCACGACGCCAGGACGCCGGGCACCGCCTTTTTCATCGACATATTGAATTCCGACGGAACAGGCGCGCAGGCCTGCGGCAATGGCATGCGTTGCGTCGTCCAGGCGCTTGCCGCCGAGACCGGCCAGAAGACCTTCACCTTCGAGACCGTTGCCGGCATCCTCAACGCGCGCGAACATGCCGACGGGTTGATCTCGGTCGACATGGGCACGCCGCGTTTCGGCTGGCAGGACATTCCGCTGGCCGAGGAATTCCGCGACACCCGCATGATCGAGCTGCAGATCGGCCCGATCGACGCACCCGTGCTGCACTCGCCCTCTGTCGTCTCGATGGGCAATCCGCACGCCATCTTCTGGGTCGACAACGACGTCTGGTCCTATGAGCTCGACCGCTTCGGCCCGCTGCTTGAGAACCACCCGATGTTCCCCGAGCGCGCCAACATAACCATCGCGCAGGTCACCTCGCCTGAAACCATGGTCATCCGTACCTGGGAGCGTGGCGCCGGCCTGACCAAGGCCTGTGGCTCGGCCTCCTGCGCCGCCGTTGTTGCCGCGGCTCGCACCAACCGGACCGGCCGCGGCGTCAGCCTGTTGACCCCCGGCGGCGGCACGCTGCATGTCGAATGGCGTGAGGATGACCACGTCATCCTCACGGGCGCTGCCGAATGGGAATTTTCCGGCAGCTTCGATCCGTCGACCGGAACATGGGCCCGCGACACTGAAAGCGCGGCCTGATGTCCGCTCTGCCCAAGAGCCCGGTGTCCAAGGGCATCGATGTGGTGACCTTCGGCTGCCGGCTGAACACCTATGAGTCCGAGGTGATGCGGCGCGAGGCTGAAACCGCCGGCCTCGGCGCGCTGGAAGGCGGCGCCGTGATCTTCAACACCTGCGCCGTCACCGGCGAGGCGGTGCGCCAGGCCAAGCAGGCGATCCGCAAGGCGCGCCGCGACAACCCGCAGGCGCGCATCATCGTCACCGGCTGCGCCGCGCAGACCGAGCCCGAAAAATTCGCCGCCATGGACGAAGTCGATCTCGTGCTTGGCAATGAGGAGAAGCTGAAGGCCAATTCCTATCGCGCGCTGCCGGATTTCGGCGTCAACGACACCGAGAAGGCGCGCGTCAACGACATCTTTTCGGTGCGTGAGACCGCAGGCCACATGGTCGACGCCATCGAGGGCCGCGCCCGCGCCTTCGTCCAGGTGCAGAACGGCTGCGACCACCGCTGCACCTTCTGCATCATTCCCTATGGCCGCGGCAATTCACGCTCGGTGCCGATGGGCGCCGTGGTAGAGCAGGTCAAGCGGCTCGCAGGCAACGGCTATGCCGAGATCGTGCTGACCGGCGTCGACATGACCAGTTTTGGCGCCGACCTGCCGGGCGCGCCGAAGCTTGGCAGGCTGGTGAAGACCATCCTCAAGCAGGTACCCGATGTGAAGCGCCTGCGGCTGTCCTCCATCGATTCGATCGAGGCTGACGACGATCTGCTCGACACGATTGCCACCGAGCCCAGGCTGATGCCGCATCTGCATCTGTCGCTGCAATCGGGCGACGACATGATCCTGAAGCGGATGAAGCGCCGCCATCTGCGCGATCAGTCGATCCGCTTCTGCGAGGATGTGCGCAAGCTGCGCCCCGGCATCGTCTTCGGCGCCGACATCATCGCCGGCTTCCCGACCGAAACGGATGAAATGTTCGAGAACTCGGAAAAAATCGTCGAGGAGTGTGGCCTGACCCATCTCCACGTCTTCCCGTTCAGCCCACGCGAAGGCACGCCCGCCGCGCGCATGCCGCAGCTCCGCCGCGAGGTGGTCAAGCAGCGCGCCGCCCGGCTGCGCGTCGCCGGTGAAGCTGCCTATACCAGGCATCTGTCGTCGCTCACTGGTACGCGTCAGTCGATCCTGATCGAGCGCGACGGCCTTGGCCGCACCGAGGGTTTTACGCTTGCCGCACTCGGCATGGGCGCACCGGGCGAGATCGTCGAGGCCGATATATCAGGCCACGATGGTATCAGGCTTATCGCGGCGCCCCTTGCCGCCCGCGCCGCCTGAGAAACGCAAAGCATGGCTGGTTTTTTCAAGAAGATATTTTCGTTCGGCAAGAAAGAGGTTGTCGAGGAGCGAATCGACGAGACCGCCCCTCTGCCGCCGATCAAATGGGAAGCGCTCGATGCGCTGAAGCCGGCGGCCGAGCAGGTCGTTCCGGAGTTCTTGAAGCGCGACGAGCAGCGGCCGGAGGCGGAAGTCGTACCTACACCGGCGGCTGAGCCGGAGGTCATTCAGGCGCCGGCACCTTCGGTACCTGCCGAGCCGGAAATCCAGCCTGAGCCTGCCCCGGTCGAGGAACCGCAGCCGGTTGAGCCTGCGGCCCCAGAGCCACCGGCTCCCGAAATTCCCGCTGAAGAGCCGGCGCCGGAGGAAGTCCCCGCCGCGCCCGAGGTGCCCGAGCCAGTTCCCGCACCGGAGCCGAAGGAAGTTCCTGAACCGGAGCAGCCGGAGGTCGTGCCCCAGCCGGAGAAGCTGCCAGAACCAGCGCCCGTCGAAGTGCCGGCGCCGGCGGTCGAAGCTCCACCGGCAAAGCCGGAACCCGAGATACCACTGGCGGAAATCCCAGCCCCGATTCGCCAGCCTCCACCGGTAGAACCGCTACCGATCCTCGCCGAGATCGCGCCCGAACCGCAGGCCGCGCCGACGCCCCACCCTCCCCTCGATGGGGAGGGTCGACGCGAAGCGGCGGGGTGGGGTGGCAGCGCCGGCGCTGATCACCCCCACCCCCGAGCTGCGCTCGGGACCTCCCCCATCAAGGGGGAGGTAGAGCGCACGGCGCCCGAAGCCCCGCCAGCCGAAGTCCTGGCGCCCATTCGCCAGCCGGCGCCCGTCGAGACGCAGCCGGTCATAGCCGAAATCGCGCCCGAACCGCAGGTCCTGCCGCAACCGAAATCGGAGCCAAAGCCCGCGCCCGGCAAGGTGACCGTCACCAAGAAGGTCGAGCAGAAGGCCGAGCCGCAGAAGGCGCCGGAACCGGCGCCGAGGCGCTCATGGTTCCAGCGCATGAAGGACGGGCTTGCCCGCTCGTCCAAGGAATTGACCGGCAACATTGCCGGCGTCTTCACCAAGCGCAAGCTGGACGAGGAGACGCTGCAGGACCTCGAGGATGTGCTGATCCGCGCCGATCTTGGCATGGAGACGGCCTTGCGCGTCACCGACGCGCTGGCCGCCAGCCGCTACGGCAAGGACGTCTCCGACACCGAGGTTCGCGCCATCATGGCGGCCGAGGTGGAAAAGGTGCTGACCCATGTCGCCATGCCGCTCGAGCTCGACCTCTCGCACAAGCCGCATGTCATCCTGGTGGTCGGCGTCAACGGCACCGGCAAGACCACGACCATCGGCAAGCTCGCCGCAAAACTCACCGATGGCGGCCTGTCGGTGATGCTCGCCGCCGGCGACACGTTCCGCGCTGCCGCGATCGAGCAGCTGAAGATCTGGGGCGAGCGGACGAAATCGCCGGTCATCGCCTCCAAGATCGGCGCCGATGCCGCGGGCCTCGCCTATGACGCCTTCGAAAAGGCCAAGGAAGCCGGCTCGGACGTATTGATCATCGACACCGCCGGCCGCCTGCAAAACAAGACCGAACTGATGGCCGAGCTCGAAAAGATCGTCCGCGTGCTGGGCAAGCTCGACCCGGAAGCACCGCACACCGTTTTGCAAACGGTCGACGCCACCACCGGCCAGAACGCGCTCAACCAGGTCGAAATCTTCCGCAATATCGCCGGCGTCAACGGCCTGGTGATGACCAAGCTGGACGGCACGGCACGCGGCGGTATTCTGGTGGCGATCGCGGCAAAGCACAAACTGCCGGTCTATTTCATCGGCGTCGGCGAACAGGTCGACGACCTCGAACCCTTCTCGGCAAGCGAATTCGCCAGGGCGATCGCTGGAGTGGCGTAGCAAGCATGTCCCAGAAAGCTGCAGACTTTTTGGATCGGATCATGCGTAAGAAAGAGAGTCCATGAGCCCACCCATTCTCGAACGCGATCCGTCGGATCCGCAAAAACAGAAGAAGGAAAGCGTCAATCCGCTGCTCAAGCTGTCGCTGGAGCTGGGGCCGTTGATGGTTTTCTTCTTCGCCAATGCGCGCGGCGAATGGCTGGTGCAGAAATTCCCTGCTCTGGCGGAATTCGGCGGGCCGATCTTCGTCGCCACCGGCTTGTTCATGGCCGCCACGGCCATCGCGCTGATCGCTTCATGGCTTTTGATGCGCACCTTGCCGATCATGCCGATGGTGTCTGGCGTCGTCGTCTTCATCTTCGGCGCGCTGACGCTCTATCTGCAGGACGACATCTTCATCAAGATGAAGCCGACCATCGTCAACACGCTGTTCGGCGGCGTGCTGCTCGGTGGCCTCTATTTCGGCAAGTCGCTGCTTGGCTATGTCTTCGATTCGGCCTTCAGCCTCGACGCCGAAGGCTGGCGCAAGCTGACCTTCCGCTGGGGTCTGTTCTTCCTGTTCCTGGCCCTTGCCAATGAAGTGGTGTGGCGGAATTTTTCCACCGACGCTTGGGTTACCTTCAAGGTCTGGGGCATCATGCCGATCACGCTTCTGTTCACCTTCAGCCAGATGCCGCTGATCCTGCGCCATTCGCTTGAGGACAAGACCGGGAAAGAAGAGAAGGCCGGGAAGTAGAGCCTGCAATTAGGGGGAGAGCCATGGAATTCGTCACCACGCGCGACCAGCTGAGGACGATCTACAAGACGCCACGGCCGACCGACGGCTCGATCCGCAAGGAGCTGAAACTGCTCGACGGCCATTGCCGTTCCTTCATCGGCAAGAGCCCGTTCGTGCTGATCGGCTCCTCCGACGGCGCCGGCAATGCCGACGTGACGCCGAAAGGCGACAAGCCTGGCTTCGCCACGGTGCTCGACGAAACGACGATCGCCATTCCCGACCGACCCGGCAACAACCGGCTCGACACGCTGGAAAACATCCTCCTCAATCCCTCGGTCGGCCTGCTCTTCCTCATTCCCGGCATGAACGAGACGCTGCGTGTCAACGGCGACGCCCGCATCACCGTCGACGCGGGCCTTCGCGAACGGCTCGCCGTCGACGGCAGGGAACCGCAAAGCGTCGTCGTGGTCAGCGTCAAGGCCGCCTACATGCATTGCGCCAAAGCCTTCATGCGCTCGGACCTGTGGAAGCCGGAAACCTGGTACGACCGCACGACACTGCCGACGCTCGGCCAGATCATGCGCGATCAGCTGGCCGTTGCCGATTCGGCCGAAGCGACCGACCGCTGGCTCGACGAGGAATACAAGAAGACGATGTGGTAGGTTTTCCGGACGCGATTCGCGCCGGACCGGTTCCATACTTTGCTGAACATCCTTGCCATTTCCGGCAGCCTGCGGGCGGCCTCCACCAATTCGGCACTGGTCGCCGCACTGGCGCGCAACGCACCGTCCGGCTGCCGCGTCACTGTCCATGACGGGCTTGGCCGTCTGCCGATCTTCAATCCCGACGATGAGGGCGAGCGGACGCCGCCTGAAGCCTCCGCGCTGATCGATGCCGTCACCCAAGCCGACGGCGTCATCATCTCCTGTCCGGAATATGCCCATGGCGTGCCGGGCGGGCTGAAGAACGCCCTCGACTGGCTGGTCTCGCGCGACGCCGCTGTCGCCAAGCCCGCCATGCTGGTGCACGCCTCGCCGCGCTCGCTGTTTGCCCGTGCCGCACTGGCCGAGATCATGCGCACCATGTCGTTCGCGCTTTGCGACGATGTGCTGGAGATTGCCCTGCTCGGCAAGAAGCCGCCGGAAGTGGAGGCCATCCTGGCCGAGCCGGGAAATATACTGGCGATGCGCGATGCGCTGGATGCTTTCGCCGCTTTTATCCGCTCGCATTGAGCGCCGACCCACCACGCATTCGTCATCCTAGGGCGAAGCAAGGAGCGAAGCGACGCGGCGCAGACCCTAGGATCCATGCCGTGACATTGGCGAGGAATGCAGCGGTCCAAGAAGGGCTCAGACTACCTGACGTGAATATTGCCTAGCCGCCACAAACAAACTTGCACCGTTATCGTGCTCGCACGTCACGGCATGGATCCTAGGGTCTCCGCGACGTCGCTTCGCGACTGCTTCGCCCTAGGATGACGAAGGCGTGGGGCTTGGTCCGCCACTCCTCCGACCTACCCCTTCCGCAACGTCTCCACGTCGGTCTTGCCCACATACCAGTCGCGGGCATTGACCTCCTCGAAGACCACCCAGACATCGTCATTGCCGAGGCCGGTGGCGTCCATGATGGCCGCCGTCACCTTTTTGGCGATGTCCGCCTTCTTGCCCGCCGGATCGGCGGCGATCACTTCCTTGACGATGCGGATGTTGACGAATGGCATTTTTGTCCTCCCGGGGATGTTCGTGCGCGCGACCCAGTGCTCTGGTCTCAATAAGTCTTGGCGCCGTTGACCATCAGCCGCACCATGTAGAGCGACGTGGTGCCGGCGATGTAGAGGCAATTCAGCTTGTTGCCGCCGAACACGCAATTGGCGGTGACTTCCGGCACCTTGACCTTGCCGATCAGCGTGCCGTCCGGGTCGTAGCAATGGATGCCGTCGGCGGCACTGGTCCAGATGCGTCCGTCCTCGTCGAGCCGGAAGCCGTCGAACAGGCCGGCCGTGCAATCGGCGAAGACTTTCTCGCCGGAAACCTTCTTGCCGCCCTTGCCGACATTGAACACCCGCATATGCGCCGGATTCTGCGCGCCATGCGTGCGGCCGGTGTCGACGACATAGAGCTTGGTCTCGTCGAGCGAGAAGGCCAACCCGTTGGGCCTGACCATGTCGGTGATGACGGCTTCGACCTCGCCGGTGCCGGGGTCGACCCGGTAGACATGGCAGGCGCCGATCTCGCTCTCGGCCTTGTCGCCTTCATAGTCGGTATCGATGCCGTAGGTCGGATCGGTGAACCAGATCGAACCGTCAGACTTCACCACCGCGTCGTTGGGCGAGTTCAGCCGCTTGCCCTTCCATTTGGCGGCGATGGTGGTGACCGAGCCGTCGAACTCGGTGCGGCTGACGCGGCGGCCGGAATGCTCGCAGGTGACCAGCCGGCCCTGCCGGTCGACGGTGTTGCCGTTGGAGTTGCCGGATGGCTGACGGAAGACGCTGACATTGCCGTCGGTCTCGTCGTAGCGCAGCATGCGGTTGTTGGGGATGTCGGACCAGACGACATAGCGGCCGGCGGCGAACCAGGCCGGCCCTTCCGCCCATTGGCATCCGGTGAACAGCTTCTCGACCTGCGCGTTGCTGCTGAACAGGCGCGCGAAGCGCGGATCGAAAATTTCATAATAGTCTGCGGCCGCCATGCTTTTCCTCCCGGCATCAGTGACACCGGATCAAGCCAGCCGACGGGACAGAAGGCAATGTGGGTACGCACAGTGTCATACAAAAGATCGCTTGCCGGCTCTGCGCATGACGTTAATGCATGTCGCCCAAAAGTGGCCCGGGTTTTGGGAGAACGACATGCATAAAAACAAAGACCTAAAGCGCGTCGCCTGAATCCGTTCAAACGCGACGCGCTTTAGCACCGCATTAACCGGCTATGCGTCCAGTGCAATGGTGCATTGCAACATCTTCTTTTGCAATGCACCATTACTATGTCATGCTTCGTATCGATCAAGGGAGGAAGAAACCGCCGCCGAAATGCGGCGCCAAAAAGGAACCTTGCTATGATCCTCGACAGTCTCATGACCCGCGCTCGCAACAGCATTGCCAAGCGCAAGCACTACAACCGCCTTGTCGCCGAAATCGACAGCTTTTCCAGCCGCGATCTGGCCGACATGCGCGCCGACCGCTCGGAAATGCTCTACCAGGTCCACAAGCAGATCTACGGCTGATCATTCGGTCAGCCCATCACGTTCTTCATCCTTGGGCGTAGCGATGCGAAGCGTTGCGAAGACCCAAGGATTCATGCCGTGATTTTCGAGCACCACAGCGGTGCAGAATTTGTTTGCGATGATCCGTGATCTCGCGCTGGCAAGCGCGCGTTTCGGACCGCCGCATTTCCCGACGAATGTCGCGGCATGGATCCTAGGGTCTGCGCCGCGTCGCTCCGCTCCTTGCTTCGCCCTAGGATGACGAAGCTGCGCGTATAGGCGGGTGGTCGCGTCAATTCGGTGCCGCCAGCGCCTTTTCGATCTGTGGCAGCAAGAGATCCCTCGCCGTCTCGGGCGTCAGCGGGCCGACATGCTTGTAGGCGATCTTGCCGTCCTTGCCGATGACGAAGGTTTCCGGCACGCCGTAGACACCCCAGTCGATCGCCGTGCGGCCGGCTTCGTCGACGCCGATCGCCTGGAACGGATTGCCGAGATCGCCGAGGAAACGCCGAGCGTTTTCCGGTTGGTCCTTGTAGTTCAGCGCCGCCATGGCGAAGCGCTTATCCTGCGCCAATGCCAGCAGCACCGGGTGCTCTTCGCGGCACGGCGCGCACCACGACGCAAAGACATTGACCAGCGTGACCTTGCCGGCGAAGGATTTCGAATCGAGCCCGGGCAGGTTTGAGCCCTCCAGCGCCGGCAGGTTGGTTTGCGGCGCCGGCAAGCCGATCAGGGCCGACGGCACTTCCGAAACATCGCGCCCCGACAACAGCTGCGACAGGAACAGTCCGGCCAGGCCGAGGAAGATCAACAGCGGCAGAAGCACGATCAGGCGGCGACGGGGTGTCGGCGTTTCCGTTTCGGTGCTCATGGCTTGGCCGCCTTGTCGGAGCGACGCCGCACGCCGGCCGCTTCCAGTTCGGAGAGTTCGCGCTTGCGCGCCCGCTGGTCCAGCAGGATCCAGCCGATCAGCCCGATCAGCACCACGGCGGTGATGCCATAGGCGGCGGTCACGTAAAGTGCGTGCGCGCTCATGCGGCAGGCCCCGCCAAAATGCGGCCTTCCAAACCGATCGTTTCACCCCGTCTAGACATGCCTTCCCTTAGCCTCGCCTCGTCGGCTTCGCAATCGGTCGCCACGCCGCAGCCTTCGCGCTCACGCGGCCGCTTCAATCCGTGCCATGCCGCAGCGCCAGCGCCGCCGAGACCGGCCCCAGCACGGCAAGAAACAAGGTCAGCGCGGCAAGAATGAGGAAGGGCTGCAGAAACGGATCGGGATTGGCCGTCGCGCCATAGCTCGCCGAAACGCCGAAAATCAGCACCGGGATGGTCAGCGGCAGCACCAGCACCGAGATCAGGAGCCCGCCACGCGGCAGCGCCACTGCCACCGCCGCACCGGCGGCGCCGATGAAGGTGATTGCCGGCGTGCCGACCAAAAGGGTCAGCGCCGTGGCGCCGATGCTGAGCGGCTCCATGTTCATGAACAGGCCGAGCAAGGGCGCGGCGATGACTAGCGGCAGCACGCTGCCCGCCCAATGCGCCAGGCATTTCGTCAGTACCGTCAAGGCCAGCATGTGGCGATCATTGCCGAGCACCAGGAGATCGAGCGAACCGTCCTCGCGGTCGGCCTGGAACAGCCGGTCGAGGCCGAGCAAGCAGGACAGCAGCGCCCCGATCCACAGGATCGCCGGACCGATGCGGGCAAGCAGCTTGAGATCTGGCCCGACGCCAAACGGGATGGTGGCGATGACCGCGAGGAAGAAGATGACGCCGGTCAGCGCTCCGCCGCCGGCACGGATGTTGAGGCGGATGTCGCGCAGGAAGAGGGCTAGCACTTCACCCTCCCCCTTGTGGGGAGGGTCGGCGCGCAGCGCCGGAGTGGGGAAGCGGCGGTCATCATAAGGGACCCCCACCCCGCTCCGCTTCGCGGATCGACCCTCCCCACAAGGGGGAGGGTGAGGAGCCCATCACCAACCCCTTCGCCCCGTCCAGCCCCAACGGCAGATGCGTCGCGGCGACAATCATCCCGCCATCCGCGCAATGCCTCGTCATCAACCCCGCGAACCGCCCCTCCGAAGCCTTGTCCAGCCCCGCCGTCGGCTCATCCAGCAGCCACAACGGCCGGTGGCTGACCAACAGTTTCGCGATCGCCGACCGCCGCCGCTGCCCGGTCGACAGATAGCCGAACGGCAAATGGCCGATGCCGCCAAGCCCGACTGTTTCAAGCGCCTCTTCGACGCCCAGCTGTCCGTCCCCGTTGAAGTCGCGCCAGAAACGCAGGTTCTCCGCCACGCTGAGCGCCGGCTTCATTGCGTTCTGGTGGCCGAGATAGTGGCAGGCCGAGGCAACGGACGGAAACGCCTCGCCGCCTCCTTCAATCCTCACGCTGCCTTCCGCCACCGGCAGCAGCCCGGCGATGACCCGCAGCAGTGTCGATTTGCCTGATCCGTTCGGCCCGGTGACGACCAGCGACTGACCGTCCTCCAGGGCAAAGCCGATGCCGGAGAACACCGTGTCGCCGCCGCGTTCGCCGCCCAGATTTTCGGCGATCAGCCGCATCCCTCGCCTGCCCTGAAAACCATGTGTCGCGGCAGCTGCCGCATCGCACAAAATTGCTTTGCAACTGTCTAGAACTATTCCAGAAAATTCTCTATATGCGGTGCATCCGTGCCAGCGGTCGGCACGGGAACAGAATTAGCGCCGAACCAGCGCACGCGCCGCCTTGAACGGCTCGGGTTGCTTGGGAACGGACAGCGGAAATGGCCGTACCCGCACCTTTGCGCGTGATTGCATGCCATCGGCGTCCGTTCCCTTTCAGGCTGAACAGACAAGGATCGCACGTGTCAAAATCCCTCGACAGTTTCAATTGCCGCCGCACGCTGACCGCAAGCGGCGCCGAGTATGTCTATTTCGACCTCATCGAGGCCGAGAAGAACGGCCTCACCGGCATCGCCCAGCTGCCCTATTCGATGAAGGTGCTGCTGGAGAACCTGCTGCGCAACGAGGACGGCCGCTCCGTCACCAAGGAATCGATCCAGGCGGTTGCCGGCTGGCTGACCGACAAGGGCACCGCCGGCGTCGAGATCGCCTATCGCCCGGCCCGCGTACTGATGCAGGATTTCACCGGCGTTCCGGCCGTGGTCGACCTTGCCGCCATGCGCGACGCCATGGCCTCGCTCGGTGGCGACCCCCAGAAGATCAACCCGCTGGTGCCGGTCGACCTCGTCATCGACCATTCCGTCATCGTCGATGAATTCGGCACGCCGATGGCGTTCGCCCGCAATGTCGAGCTCGAATACGAGCGCAACGAGGAACGCTACAAATTCCTGAAATGGGGCCAGCAGGCGTTCCGCAACTTCCGCGTCGTGCCGCCCGGCACCGGCATCTGCCACCAGGTCAACCTCGAATATCTCGGCCAGGTGGTGTGGACCAACACCGAGGACGGCGAAACCACTGCCTATCCCGATACCTGCGTCGGCACCGATTCGCACACCACGATGATCAACGGCCTTGGCGTGCTCGGCTGGGGCGTCGGCGGCATCGAGGCCGAGGCGGCCATGCTCGGCCAGCCCGTCTCCATGCTTTTGCCTGAGGTGATCGGCTTCCGCCTGACCGGCAAGCTCAAGGAGGGCGTCACCGCCACCGACCTCGTGCTCACCGTCACCCAGATGCTGCGCAAGAAGGGCGTCGTCGGCAAGTTCGTCGAGTTCTTCGGCCCAGGCCTCTCCAACATGACGCTGGCCGACCGCGCCACCATCGGCAACATGGCACCCGAATATGGCGCCACCTGCGGCTTCTTCCCGGTCGATGGTGAGACCATCCGCTACCTCACAATGTCCGGCCGCAGCGAGGACCGCATCGCGCTGGTCGAGGCCTATGCGAAGGCGCAAGGCCTGTGGCGCGATACCGGCTCGGCCGACCCTGTCTTCACCGACCTGCTCGAGCTGGAACTTGGCTCCGTCGTGCCGTCGATGGCCGGCCCCAAGCGGCCCGAAGGCCGCGTCGCTCTGGAAGGCATTCCGGAAGGCTTCGCCAAGGCGATGGAGACCGAATACAAGAAGGCTGCCGAGATCCACAAGCGCTACGCCGTCGAAGGCACCGACCATGATCTCGGCCATGGCGATGTCGTCATTGCCGCCATCACCTCCTGTACCAACACCTCGAACCCGAGCGTGCTGATCGGCGCCGGCCTGCTCGCCCGCAACGCCAACCGCCTCGGTCTGAAGCAGAAGCCATGGGTGAAGACCTCGCTGGCCCCCGGCAGCCAGGTGGTGGCTGAATATCTGGAGAAATCCGGTCTGCAGAAGGAACTCGACCAGATCGGCTTCAACCTGGTCGGCTTCGGCTGCACCACCTGCATCGGCAATTCCGGCCCGCTGCCGGCGCCGATCTCGAAAACCATCAACGAAAAAGGCCTGATTGCTGCCGCGGTCCTGTCCGGCAACCGCAACTTCGAAGGTCGTGTCTCCCCCGACGTGCAGGCGAACTATCTGGCGTCGCCGCCGCTGGTCGTCGCGCACGCGCTGGCCGGCACCGTCACCAAGGACCTCACGACAGAGCCGCTCGGCGAGGACAAGAACGGCAACCCGGTCTATCTCAAGGATATCTGGCCGAGCTCGGCCGAGATCCAGGAGTTCATCGAGAAGAACGTCACCCGCGAGCTGTTCGCCCGCAAATATGCCGACGTCTTCAAGGGCGATGAGTACTGGCAGAACGTCAAGGCGCCGGAAGGCCAGACCTATGCCTGGGACGACAATTCGACCTATGTGCAGAACCCGCCCTATTTCGCCGGCATGACCGCCGGTTTCGGCAAGATCGGCGACATCAAGGGCGCCCGCGTGCTCGGCTTGTTCGGCGACAAGATCACCACCGACCACATTTCGCCGGCCGGATCGATCAAGGCGGCCTCGCCGGCCGGAAAATACCTCACCGACCACGGCGTCGGCGTCGCCGACTTCAACCAGTACGGCACGCGGCGCGGCAATCACGAGGTGATGATGCGCGGCACCTTCGCCAACATCCGCATCCGCAACCACATGCTGGGCGAGAACGGCCGCGAGGGTGGCTACACCATCCACTACCCGTCGAAGGAAGAGGAATCGATCTACGACGCGGCGATGGAGTACAAGAGGGAAGGCGTGCCGCTGGTTGTCTTCGCCGGCGTCGAATACGGCAACGGCTCGTCGCGCGACTGGGCAGCCAAGGGAACGAACCTGCTTGGTGTCCGCGCGGTCATCGCCCAGTCCTTCGAGCGCATCCACCGCTCGAACCTGGTCGGCATGGGCGTCATCCCCTTCGTCTTCGAGGACGGCACGTCCTGGGCCACGCTCAATCTCAAAGGCGACGAGCTGGTCGAGATCGACGGACTGAGCACAATCAAGCCGCGCCAGACGATGATCGCCAAAGTCACCTATGGCGACGGCACGGTGAAGAATGTGCCGATCATCTGCCGCATCGATACGCTGGACGAGCTCGACTACTTCAAGAACGGCGGCATCCTGCAATACGTGCTGCGCGATCTTGCTGCGTAGCAGCAAGGGAGTAGGGCTTAGGCAGTAGGGAATAGGACACCTACTGCCTACTGCCTACTGCCTACTGCCTACTGCCTACCTTCGGCGCCCCAAAGCGCGCCGCCGCGGCCAGAAGCACGCCGAGCATCAGCCCGTTGAGGATGTGCCAGAGGAAGTGCGTGCCGAGCGGGAAGCTGCCGCAGACCAGCGGGTCGATCATTCGGCAGATGACGGACACGACGAAGATCGCCGAGCCCGCCAGATTGTACCAGCCGGCGCGATTGCCGCTGGCCGCCACCAGCGCGCCGAAGAAGGCGAGCGCCAGGAACGGCGGCAGATAGCCGGTTGTGCCGTTCGACGCCTGGCGCAGCCAGTCCGGCACGGCCAGGGTTATCGCCCCCGCAATCACATAGAAGACAATGAAGATGGCAATGGCCTTGCCCCAAGGCAGACCGAGGAAGCGGCGCAGGTTGAACAGCGTGTAGGCCAGCGTGAAGCCGGCGATCGGCAATACGTCGGCCCAGACCGTGCCCTTGGTGGCAAAGGTGTGGAAGATCGTCGAGCCGATGCCGATCGCCACCACCCACCATGCCAGCACCTCGGCGAAGGTGCCGGTGCCCAGCCTTCGCACCTCGCGCACGCCCCACAGGCCGGCGGCGATGAAGGCGAGGTTGGTCAGGGCGTTGACCGGCTCGGACCAGAATTCCGGCCCGGTCCGCTCGCAATAGAGATCGACCGGCGCCAAAAGAGTTTGCCACATCGTGATTGCCGCCCGAATCGGTTTCTATCCTGAAGCGCAGACCTTGTCCTATTGCGCCGTTGCGGTCGGCGGCAATGGCAAAATTTCACCGCAACGTGACTTCCCGTTGACTTCCGCTTCTGCCACATATTTTAGCAATCAAGATAAAGCCGGCACCACCGGCGGGAATCGGAATGGCTATGGCCTCGCGAAAATCATTGTGGCTGGCAGCTTTTGCGCTGGCCTTCTCGGCGTCTGCCGGCGCCGGGTATGGCGGCGAGCCCGACAAGCCTCAGCTCGAAAGACCATTGGGCGTGGTCGAACTGTTCACCAGCCAGGGCTGCAATTCCTGTCCACCGGCCGATGCGTTGTTCGCCGAACTTGTCGCCAAGGAAGACATCGTCGCGCTCGCCTATCATGTCGACTACTGGGATTATCTCGGCTGGCAGGACACGCTGAGCCGCAAGGAGAACACCGAGCGGCAATATGACTATATGCGCGCCTTCGGCAGCCGCTCCGTCTATACCCCGCAGGCCGTCATCAACGGCCGCGTCCACGTCAACGGCGCCAGCCGCGGCGAGGTCGACGGCGCGCTCGCCCGCATGGCCAAGAGCGGCGAAGGCATGCGCGTCGCCATCAAGGTCAGCCGCACCAGCGACCGCGTGATGATCGATGCCGGCGATGCCGGTAGCGGCCCCAGCGACGCCCATGTCGTCATCGTCTATTTCGATGCCCCGCAAACGGTCAAGATCGGCGAGGGCGAGAACACCGGCCGTAAGATGACCTACTGGAATGCGGTCACCGGCATCCAGACCGCCGGCATGTGGCACGGCAAGGCGCAGCGCTACGAACTACCTATGAGCGAGATCGCCAAGAAGGGCGGCTGCGCCGTGCTGCTGCAGTCAGTCGGCAAGGACGGCATGCCCGGTCCCATTCTTGGCGCTGCGTTCATTCACAAGCCGTAATGGAATAGCTGACACGACCCTGCCTTCGTCATCCTGGGGCGAAGCAGGAGCGAAGCTCCGTCGCAGAGACCCCGGGATCCATGCCGAGACATCGGCTACGACGAAACCGTCCAGAATCGAGAGGCGGCCCGCCTAAGCTGTCCCGTTTGGGACAGCTGGCCATTCTGATAGGCAGCATGCTTCGACAAACGTCGCGGCATGGATCCCTTGGGCTGCGGAGCAGCTCCAGGGGTCTGCGCGTCCGCTCCGCCCGTGGATGACGACGTCGCGGTCGTGCGAAGTCGTTTCACCCAATAAAAAACCGACGTCAGCTTGCTTCTGACGTCGGTCATTTAAGTTTTGGGATCGTCGCACCCGGTTCTTCCGAAGAAGAGCCGAGGTTGGTTCGATCCGACGCAGACTCGTGGGCGGGGGGCTTGGGGTTTACGAGCCGGTGCCGGACCGAACCGTCTCAGGCAACGCCGGTAAATTCGTCGGACATTGGGGCATGAGCGCGGATAAAAAAAGGCAGAAATGTGGCGGAGCATCACCAATTCCAACACCGCGTTTCATAAAAGTGACTGGACGTGACGGAAACGGCGCGGCGCCGCCCTGCTTCGCCGGGTCTTGCAATTCGGCCGCGAACACGCCAACTTTGGTTGGCAAAGATTCATTTTGAAGGATCGAGGCATGACCGATGACAGCGGCGGGACGGGGGATGGGGACGCATCCGCAATACTGATCCCGCTGCACGAGGCGCGACGCGAGCGCCTCGATCAGCCGGTGCGGTTCGACCGGCGCGAGCTGGATCAGATCCTCAGACTCTATGGACGCATGGTTGCCGCCAATGAATGGCGCGACTACGCCATCGATCATCTCACCGACCGCGCTGTGTTTTCCGTGTTCCGCCGCGCCAGCGAAGTGCCGCTGTTCCAGATCGTCAAGGATCCGAAGCTGGCCCGCAAGCAGGGCGCCTTTGCCGTCATTGCCGCCGGCGGCCGCATCTTGAAGCGCGGCCAGGAACTCGGCCGCGTGCTTGGCATCTTCGACAGTAAGCTGAAAGTGGTCGAGGCCTGAGCTGGGGATGCAGGGGAATTGAAGAACTGGAGAATTGATGAGTTGAAGAAAAGGCCCTCAGCTTCATATATAGCCGCTGTTTCTTTTATTCTTCAGTTCATCAATTCTCCAATTCCTCAATTCAGTTCCCCCTAAGGCGAAACTTCCGCTCCGGCAGCGATTCGGGATCGGGCGGCGTCGACGTCCCGCCATTCAGCGACAGCTGCATGAACACCGTGTCCAGCCAGCGCCCGTGCTTGTAGCCGGAGCCTTCCAGGCGGCCTGAATGGCGAAAGCCGAGCTTTTCGTGCAGCCGCACCGAGGCGCTGTCGGGACGGCCATCGCCGATCACCGCGATGATCTGGCGAAAGCCCGCGGCCCGCACCGCCTCGATCAGCTGCTGCATCAGCAACAAGCCAACCCCCTGGCCCTTGGCCTCGGGCGCGACATAGACCGAATCCTCGACGATGAAGCGATAGGCCGGGCGCGGCCGGAAGGCGCCGGCATAGGCGTAGCCGAGAACGGCGCCGTCCTTTTCCGCGACCAGATAGGGAAATCCGCCAGCCATCAAACTGTCGAATCGAGTGCCCATCTCGGCGCGGCTTGGCGGCTCCAGCTCATAGCTCGCAGTGCCTTGGACGACCGCGTCGGCGTAGATGTCCGTGATCCGGTCGAGGTCGGCCGCTGTCGCGGGTCGAATCGTAATGCTCATAATTTATGCATGCCATTTCTCTGCTCGCGATAACAGCAAAGGCCGGCACAAAAGAAAAGGGCGGCCATTGGGCCGCCCTTTTGGAACTCGATGGTCCAGCGCTGCTGAACTAGCGACGGTCGCCCATGAACTGCAGCAGGAACATGAACAGGTTGATGAAGTCGAGATAGAGCCTGAGCGCGCCCATGATGGCCTTGCGACCGGCGACATCGGTAGCATCGCCCTCGAAATACATCTCCTTGATCTTCTGCGTGTCATAGGCGGTGAGGCCGGCGAAGACCAGCACACCGATCGCCGAGACGGCGAAGGACAGAGCCGACGACTGCAGGAAGATGTTGATCACCGACGCGATGATGATGCCGAACACGCCCATGATCAGGAACGAGCCCATCGCCGTCAGGTCACGCTTGGTCGTGTAGCCGAACAGCGACAGCGCGCCGAAGGCTGCAGCGGTGGCGAAGAAGGTCTGCGAGATGCTCGCCGTGGTGTAGACCAGGAAGATCGACGACAGCGACAGGCCGACGAGACCGGCATAGACCCAGAACGTGGTCTGCGCGGCAGCGACGCTCATCGACTGAATCCTGAACGACAGGAAGAACACGGCGGCCAGCGGCGCCAGCATGACCACCCAGCGCAGCGGCGAACCGAAGATCGCGTAGCCGAAGGAGGTCAGCATCTCGCCGCTTGGCAGCGTCGCGACAGCCGAAGCCGGATCGGTGGTGGTGGCCAGCATGATCGTGCCGACAGCGGCAAGACCGGTGATGAGGAGGCCAAGCCCCATCAGATTGTAAACCTTGATCATGTAGGCGCGCAGGCCCTGATCGATGTCAGCACCGACGCTGACGCCGGGCACGGCGCGCGTCTGGTAGTTGCGAATGGGATCAGCCATTGTAGTCCTCTATTGCTTCTGCCCCGTCCGGTGTCAGGTCCTTCCGGACCCAGGCGCCGCTGGCAGGGCTCCAGCATGCCTGTGGCGAAATATGATGGTTATTCGCGTCAAGAACAAGACCGTAACCGGATGTAACGGTTCGTGAGACAGCGAAGTGCCGATTCCTCGGCTTTCCGGACGGTATTCTTACCAAGATTTAATCCAGGGTGGCCGTTCCGGGCGTGTGGTCACAGGTTGCGCAGCACCGGCGCTGCCTTCTGGCCGAGCACCCGCCAGGTGCCGGCGAGACCGATACCGACGGTGATCACCAGCGAGAACAGAATGGTCGCCACGGCCACCTCGGGCATGAAATGCGACGGCAATGTCATGATGCGCGCGACGACGAACCAGGCGGCGGCGCTGCCTGCCGCCAGCGCGAAGATCGCCGTGGCGAGCCCGATCAGCATGTATTCGAGCGAGAAGGCCGTGATCAGCGTCCTGCGCGTCGCGCCCAGCGTCTTCAGCACCACCGCGTCATGGATGCGCGCCCGGTTACCGGCGGCAAGCGCGCCGGCCAGCACCAGCACCGAAGCGATCAGCGCCACGCCGGCCGCCGCGCGGATCGCCGTGCCAAGCTGCCCGACCAGCCGGTTGACGACATCGAGCGCATCCTTGACCCGGACCGACGTCACCGCCGGAAAGGCGCGGGTGACGGCATTGAGGATGCGGGCGTCGTCCGCCGTCGAGGCATTCTTTTCGGTCAGTGTCGCCATCCAGCCATGCGGGGCGCCCGCGAATGTGTTGGGTGAGAACACCATGACGAAATTGATGCCCATCGTCTCCCATTCGACCTGACGGAAATTGGCGATCCTGGCCGTGACATTGCGGCCGAGCACATTGACGGTGATGGTGTCGCCGAGCTTCAGCCCGATCTCTTTGCCTTCTTGCGCCGAAAACGAAACCAGCGGCTCGCCGCCATACTTGTCCGGCCACCAGCTGCCCTCGGTCAACGTCGCGTTTTCCGGCTGTTTGGCATCATAGGTCAGGCCGCGATCGCCCTTCAGCACCCAGGCGCCTGCCGCCGGCACCTTCACCTTGTCGACATCGACGCCGTTCAACGCCATCACCCGGCCGCGCAGCATCGGCACCTTGGCCAGCACTCCCTTTGGTGCCTCCTTGCCGATCAGCGCCGAGAAGGAATCGACATCGTTGCTCTGGATGTCGACGAAGAAGAAGTTCGGCGCCCGCTCCGGCAGGCTGCCGGAGATCTGACGCCTGAGATTGCCGTCGATCAGCGCCAGCGTCACCAGCAGCGTCAGCCCGAGCCCCAGCGACAGCACCACCGACGGCGTCAGTGCGCCTGGCCGATGGATGTTGCCGACGGCGAGCCGCAGCGCCACGAAGCGCACACGCGGGCTCTTCCTGGCCGCCCATTGCACCAGCGCACCGACCAGGCGCAGCACCAGGAAGGCGAAGATTGTGGCGCCGACGAAGATCGAGGCGATGCGCTGGTCGCCCGAGAACAGAATTGCTAGCGCCGCCAGCAAGAGCGCAATGCCGATGGCCGCCGCGACATAAACGGGGCGCGGAAAACCACGACCTTCCAGCCCCATCTCGCGAAACAGCGCGGTGGCCGGCACGTCGCGGGCACGGCCGAGCGGCAGCAGCGCGAAGGCCAGCGTCACCAGCAGGCCAAACAGCGCCGCCATGCCGAGCGCGCCGGGATAGAAACCGCCTTCCGCGGGCACCGGAATGACGGACTGAAGTGCTGCGCTGGCCGCGAACGGCATCAGCGCCCCGAGTACGAGACCGAGCACGATGCCCAGGGCGGCGATGATCAGGATCTGCACGAGATAGACGGCAAAGACGAAGCCGCCCGAAGCGCCCAGGCTCTTGAAGGTGGCGATGACGCCGCGCTTGCCGTCGAGATAGGCGCGCACCGCGTTGGCGACGCCGACGCCGCCGACCACCAGCGCCGTCAGCCCGACCAGCGTCAGGAACTGCGAGAAGCGTTCGATGTTGGAGGACAGCGCAGGCGCCGCGTTGCTGCGCGTGCGGATCGACCAGCCGGCTTCGGGAAAATCTCTGGCCGCCTGATCCTGGACGGCCTTGAGCCGCGCCTCGTCGGCGTCTGCCGGCAGCCGGATCTTGTAGGCATTCTCGACCAGGCTGCCCGGCTGGATCAGTCCGGTGGCCGTCAGCGCTTCGGTCGAGATCATCAGCCTTGGCGCGAAGCCGAAACCGTCGGACACGGCGTCCGGTTCGGTGACCAGCCTGGCGCGCAGTTCGAAAGTGGCGGTGCCGAGCTTCAGCCGGTCGCCGAGCTTGAGATGCAGCCGCTCGAACAGCAGATCGGGTGCTGCCGCGCCGAAGACGCCGAACTCTTCGCCGAACAGTTCCTGCTTCGTCAGCGCCGGCTCGGTTTCCAGCGTGCCATAGAGCGGATAGGCATGGTCGACCGCCTTGGCCTCGACCAGCGCCTGGTCGGTTCCGTCGGCCAGACGCGCCATCGAACGCATGCTGGCGGTCCGCGAAACTGTGCCCAACCCGTCAAGGAAACCGCGTTCGGCCTGGCTGGCGTCACGCTGGTTGATCTGGAAGCGAAGATCGCCGCCAAGCAGCGTCTGGCCCTGATTGGCGACACCGGCGGTGATCGAACGCGCGACCGAGTTGACCCCGCCGATGGCCGCAACGCCGAGCGCGATGCAGGCGAGGAAGATCAGGAAGCCGGACAGGCCGCCGCGCATCTCGCGCAGCGAGAAGCGGACCGCAAGTGAAAGGGTCCGCGACCAGCTAGCCCCCTCATCCGGCCGCTTCGCGTCCACCTTCTCCCCGCTGGGGAGAAGAGCCTGGCGCCAGCCTTGGCGATCTCTTCTCCCCTCGGGGAGAAGGTGGCCCGAAGGGCCGGATGAGGGGGACTTGTCCGCCATGGCTACGCCGTCACTTTAAGCAAGGGCGCATCCTCGATCCGTCCCGACCGCATCGAAACCTGGCGCGAACAGCGTGCCGCAAGGGCCGGGTCATGGGTGACCAGCACCAGCGTCATGCCGCGCTCGGCCGCCTTGGCGAACAGCAGGTCGGCAACCTGCCGCCCCGTTGCCTGGTCGAGATTGCCGGTCGGCTCGTCGGCGATCAGAATGCGCGGTGACGGCGCCAGCGCGCGGGCGATCGCCACGCGCTGCTGCTCGCCGCCGGACAATTCGCCGGGATAATGGGTGACGCGATCGCTGAGGCCAACCGCCGCCAGCTCGCGCGCCGCCACCGAAAACGGATCGGTGTGGCCGGCCAGTTCCAGCGGCACCGCGACATTTTCGAGCGCCGTCATGTTGGGAATGAGATGGAAAGACTGGAACACGATGCCAATGTTTCGGCCACGAAACGAAGCAATCTGGTCTTCGCTTTTGCCGTTGAGCAATTCGCCAGCGATTCGGACCGTACCCGAATCGACCCTTTCCAGGCCTGCCAGAACCATCAGCAATGTCGACTTGCCGGAGCCCGAGGGGCCGACGATGCCGGTCGCCTCGCCAGCCGCCACATCGAGGCTGACGCCCTTCAGCACGTGGACGGAAGAGGCCCCTTCGCCGAGTGTCAGCGATACGTCTTTCAGCGCGATGACGGCTTCTGTCAAAATGAAAGCGTCCTATATGGAGGATGAAGGCTCTGCTTGCCGGAAGCCGTCGCCGGAAGAATTCCTTGTTCATATGGGGCCTGCCGCATGTCTTTCAAACGCAGTATTGCCGCAGGCTTGATGGTTTTCCTCGCCATTTGCGGCGCCATGTCGTCGGCGCGTGCCGAGCCGTTCAAGATCGTCGGCTTCGGTGACAGCCTGATGGCGGGCTATGGCCTTGGACCCGACCAGGGCTTTACCGACAGGCTGCAGGCAGCGCTTGGCGCCAAGGGCCGTGATGTGACCGTCGCCAATGCCGGCGTTTCCGGCGACACGACGAGCGGCGGCCTGGCGCGGCTCGACTGGTCGGTGCCGGACGGCACGCAGCTGGTCATCCTCGAACTCGGCGCCAACGACATGCTGCGCGGCGTCTCGCCCGACATCACCAGAACGAACCTCGACGAGATGCTGGGCAGGCTGAAAGAGCGCAGGATTGCCGTGCTTTTGGCCGGCATGCGCGCCGCGCCCAATCTCGGCCCCGACTACCAGAACGCCTTCGACGCGATCTTTCCGGATCTGGCCGGCAAATATGGCGTTGCGCTCTACCCGTTCTTTCTCGACGGCGTCGCCGGCCAGCCCGGCATGCAGCTCGAGGACGGCCTGCATCCGAGCCCGCAGGGCGTCGACCAGATGGTCGAACGCATCCTGCCCACCGTCGAGAAGGCCATCGCGGCGGTGCCGGGTGGTTCATAAGGGGGGGACTGGAGCTGTTTCCGTTGGGGAAGCTTTTTAACAAAGACTGTGACCAACAAACCTCTTGCCCCGTTTGACTATCGATGATTCGCTATGGGTACAGTTCGATTCGAGGAAGGGAGGCTCTTCATGCCGCGTCTTTTCACCGCCCTCGAAATTCCGCGTGACGCCGCCCTTTCGCTGTCCCTGCTCAGGGGCGGCCTGCCAGGCGCCCGCTGGATCGACGTCGAGAACTACCATTTGACACTGCGCTTCATCGGCGATGTCCCAGGCCATGTCGCCGACGAGATCGCCAACGCACTCGACCGTGTCCACCGTCCCTCCTTCTCGCTGGCGCTATCCGGTGTCGGCGCTTTCGGCCAGAAGAAGCCGCATGCCGTATGGGCGGGCGCTTCCGCCTCGCCCGATCTTGCCGCCCTTCAGGGCGAGATCGACCGCATCTGCCAGCGGCTCGGCATCCCCGCCGACCCGCGCAAGTTCATGCCGCATGTCACACTTGCAAGGCTACGCAATTCGACGCCGCTGGACGTCGCCCAGTATCTGTCCGCACGCGGCAATTTCTCGACGCTGCCGTTTCGCATCGGCCGTTTCGTTTTGATGTCGTCGCGCGATTCGGTCGGCGGCGGCCCCTATATCGTCGAGGAAGCCTGGCCGCTGTCGGGCACGGACGCCCGCGGCTCCAGCCTTGTCGCCAGCGCCTCCGACGCCTCGCGGATCATGCGGTAGACCGAGGCAAAGGCTTCCGCGCCGTCATAATAGGGGTCCGGCACGTCACCTGCCTTGCCGTGCGCGAATTCCAGGAACAATTGCACCCGGTCGCGCATGGCTGCCGGCGCCAGTGCTTTCAGGTCGGCGACATTCGACCGGTCCATGCCGAGGATCAGGTCGAAGCGTTGGAAATCCTGCGGCGTGACCTTGCGCGCCTTCTGCCCGGAAATGTCGACGCCGTGACGCACGGCGACCGCGATCGAGCGCGGGTCGGGGGCAGAGCCGATCTCCCAGCCACTGGTCGCGGCAGAGTCCAGCAGCATGTCGCGCCCGCGCTCCGCCAGGACGGCCCGAAGCACGCCTTCCGCCAACGGCGAGCGGCAGATGTTGCCGAGGCACACGAAAAGAATGGAATCTATCGGCTTCGCGCTCATCGATCCGGATTTGTCTTGTGCATGTCGTTATCCCAAAACCGCAACGCACTTTTGGGCGACATGCACTATGGTGAGAGTCATTTTTGCAAATAGCACGGGAAGCTGACATGACGAGAGAGAAACTGGGCAAGGACGCAATCGCCGCCGCGCTGGTCGGGCTCGAGGGCTGGGCACCGGCGGCGGACGGCGCCTCCATCAAGCGCACATTCACCTTCGCGAATTTCTCCGAGGCTTTCGCCTTCATGACCCGCGTCGCGCTGGCCGCCGAGAAGATGGACCACCATCCCGACTGGTCGAATGTCTACAAGACCGTCGACGTGACGCTCAACACCCACGATGCCGGCGGCGTCACCGCGCTCGATATCGATCTGGCGAAGAAAATGAACCGCTTTGCCGGTTAGGCGGCCTCCAGGCTTCGTCATCCACGGGCGTAGCGGGAGCGAAGCGGACGCGCAGACCCGAGGATCCATGCCGGGACGTTGGTGGCGGGTGCAGCGGAACAGAATTCGGCACCACTGAGGCGCTCCGAGATCACGGCATGGATTCTAGGGTCTGCGCCGCGTCGCTTCGCTCCTTGCTTCGCCCTAGAATGACGACGGGAAGAGGGCTTCGGCTAACCATCAACGCGGCAATTGCCAGTCGAGCCATCCGCCATTTGTGGGCCGGCATCTTGCAGCGCGGTTCACCTTTCACCACATTTTCGCTCGCGGGCATGCGCCGGGATGCGCATGGGCGCTCGCAAGGAGAAACTGATGGCGCAACGATCCGGTTTTGATTTCTTCGGCTTTGGCGGCAAGCTCGGCGACGAGAACGAAGTGCGCGAGAAATTCTGGCGCACGGCCAAGAAGGCCGCGCGGCAGATCCCCTTCATGGAAGAGGTCGTGGCCGCCTATTACTGCGCCATGGACAAGAACACGCCGCTGCGCGCCAAGGGCATTCTGCTGGCCGCGCTCGGCTATTTCGTGCTGCCGGTGGATGTCATTCCCGACTTCGTCTTCGGGCTTGGCTTCACCGACGACATCGCCGTGCTCACCGCCGCAATCACCGCCGTCAGCGCCCACATCACCCCGGCGCACCGGCAGGCCGCCAAGGACGCCATCGCCGATAAGGGCTGAACGCGCCCGCGAAACGCGGTTGAAGCCGGCTTTCGGCGGCAGCGCAAAAAGTCAAACTCTTGCCGCTTTCGTGGCCTCCAAGTCGCCGAAGGGACGTCGCGCCACCCGCTGAGAGGGCGGCGGCGCGGGAATGGCGGCGGTTTCCTCGGGTGCGGGTCCTTTTCTCAAAGGAAATTCACCGTTTGGTAACCCAGATTAAATCAAAATGAAGCGACGGGCAGGACGCCAAGCCGGCCTGCCGCCGCACCAGTTGGAATACGGGAAAAGCGATGCGCGGATTGATTGCACTAGTTTCGAGCCTGGTCCTGGTGGCCGTGGCGGCGCCGGCACTGGCGCAGTCGGCGACCAAGATCGGCCAGCACAATGCCTGGGGCACCTACAGCTACCAGGCATCGGGCGGCAAGGTCTGCTATGTCCTGACCGTGCCGACCGACAAGCAGCCGCCGACGCTCGACCATGGCGACATGTTCTTCTTCGTCAGCCAGCGGCCCGGCCAGCAAGTGTCCTACGAGCCGCAATTCATCGCCGGCTACACCTTCCAGGAAGGCTCCAAGGCCACCGTCACCATCGACAAGAAGTCCTTCTCGATGTTCACGCGCGGCAAGTCGGCCTGGGTCGAGAACGCCGCCGAGGAGCCGGTGCTGATCGCTGCCATGAAGACCGGCACCGACATGAAGGTGACGGCGAAGTCCGGTCGCGGCAACCCGACCTCCTATGTCTTCTCGCTGAAGGGCATTTCGGCGGCGCTGACGTCGATCGCCAAGTGCAAATAGGTAAGGCTTCGCAAATAGACAAAGCTTCGTTTTGAACGACAGGCCGGGCCGCAAAGCCCGGCCTTTTGCTTTTCAGCCCTGACTTGGCCTGGACCGGTGTCCGGGATGTCCCGCCGGCGTGTGTGCCGGCGGGTCTCGATCGTGACAGGTTCAGTCTCACATGGCCATTTTTTCACATTCGGCCTGAGCCTTCTTGGTCGACGTGTCGATCATGAAGGCTTTGCCCTTGGCATCGGTCATCATCATCATGCAGTGCTTGATCGGCTTTGCCATCTTCATCATCTCGGCGCCCATCTTTGCATCCGGCATCATGGTGCCCATGTGCCCGTCCGGCATGATCGCCATCACTTCTCCACCCTTCATCATGGTCATCGTGCCCATCGCGTTTTCGGCAAATGCCTGCGAGGTGGAAAGGCCGACGAGGCCGGCAATGACGGCGAGCTTGATAGAGTTCATTCTGCATACTCCCATTTTGTAGGGGCATGGTTGCCCCTTTCGGATTTCGACGGCGCGATGGGAATCGTTACGCAAACACGACGATGTGATCGGTTCCTTTGCGTGGAAAGATAGGGCAAGGCTGCCAGATGGTCGTGGCCGCCTGTCAGCCGGCGTGCATGCGGTTGCATTCCCGCCGCATGACTCTGCCCTCAACCTGTGCTATGCGCCGCGCTTCCTTTCCGGCACGATGCGTGAAATCGGCCGCAAACCGCTTATATCAGTGCAAACCATGACCCTTTCATTTGATCTTACCATTGACGGCGCCCGTGACGCGTTGCGCGCCCGCGCTGCGCAGCCCGAAAAGCCGTCGCTGATCGGCCTGACGCGGATCGAACTCGCCGAGGCTCTGGTTGCATCAGGCACCGTGCCCGAGCGCCAGGCCAAAATGCGCGCCCAGCAGCTCTGGCACTGGATGTATGTGCGTGGCGTCTCCGACTTCGCCGGCATGTTCAACATCTCCAAGGATCTGCGCGCCGAACTCGACAAGCATTTCACCGTCGCCAGGCCTGAAATCGTCGAGGAGCAGATTTCCGCCGACGGCACGCGCAAATGGCTGTTCCGCTTTCCGCCGCGCGGCGCCGGCCGGCCCGTCGAGATCGAGACCGTCTACATTCCCGAGGAAGGCCGCGGCACGCTTTGCATCTCCTCGCAGGTCGGCTGCACGCTGACCTGCTCGTTCTGCCACACCGGCACGCAGAAGCTGGTGCGCAATTTGACCGCCGAGGAAATCCTCGCCCAGTTGCTCACCGCCCGCGACCGGCTCGGCGATTTCCCCGACCGCGACACGCCGGACGGCGCCATCGTGCCGGCCGAGGGCCGCAAAGTATCCAACATCGTCATGATGGGCATGGGCGAGCCACTCTACAATTTCGAGGCGGTGAAAAAGGCGCTGCTGATCGCCTCCGACGGCGACGGCCTGTCGTTGTCCAAGAGGCGCATCACGCTGTCGACCTCCGGCGTCGTGCCGGAAATCTTCCGGACCGGCGAGGAGATCGGCGTCATGCTGGCGATCTCGCTGCACGCCACCAACGACGATCTGCGCGACCTCCTGGTGCCGATCAACAAGAAGTATCCGCTGAAGGAACTGATCGCCGCCTGCCGCGCCTATCCCGGCCTGTCGAACGCCAAGCGCATCACCTTCGAATATGTGATGCTGAAGGACGTCAACGATTCCATCGAGGACGCCAAGGGCCTGATCAAGCTGCTCAAGGGTATTCCGGCCAAGATCAATTTGATCCCGTTCAACCCGTGGCCAGGCACCAACTACCAGTGCTCGGACTGGGAGACGATCGAGAAATTCGCCGACTACATCAACAATGCCGGCTATGCCTCGCCGATCCGCACGCCGCGCGGCCGCGACATCCTGGCCGCCTGCGGCCAGCTCAAGTCGGACTCCGAGCGCATGCGCAAGGTCGACCGGCTGGCCCTGGAGGCCATGATGATCGCGGGGCACGGCGAGGCGTGAGCCGCCGCTTCGCCTGGCCGAAGCGCCTCGCCATGATGGCCGTCGGTTATATCGCCGGTGTGCTGACCTCGATCCTGGTGCCCGTGCTGCTGATCGCGCTTCTGGAAGGCATCGAGGACGGCAACTGGTCGATCATTTTCGCCTTCGACTGGCTGGGCTCGTTCCCGCTCGCCGTCTTGACCGTGATGGTCGGCGCGCTGTTGATCGTCGGCCCCGCGCTCTTTGTCGCCGAATGGTTTTCGCTTCGGGGATGGTTCTACTTTGCCGCCACGGGCGCGATCACCTCGACGGCGTTTGGCGTGTCCCTCCCGCGTTCTGCCGGCAGCTTTGTTTTCAATCCGGGCTATCTCGGTTTTCTGGCCACGGCCGGCATTGCCGCCGGCTCGGTCTACTGGCTTCTGGCCGGGCGCAAGTCTGGCATGCGCCGGGATCTGGGCCGGGATTTGGGATGATGACCCGTCTCATTGGCTACCTCGTCCGTTTCGCAGTCATCCTGTTCGGCTATGCCGTCGCCGCGCTGGCGGCGAGCGCCTTCCTCAACATCCTGTTCCTGGCGTCACTCGGCTACACGCCGGAGCAGGCGCATCCGACAGCGACCGCTTCGCTCTATTTTTCAATTCCCTTCGTCGCCCTGTTCGTCGCCTATTTCGCCCTGATGCCGGCTTGCGTCGTCATCCTGCTTGCCGAGATCCTCGGCCGGCGCGACTGGCTGTTCTATGCGCTGGCGGGCGCGGTGGTCGCCGGCGTTTTCCTCGCCATGGTCGATCATGCCCGCGATGCCACCTTCGCGATCCGGGAGACCAGCGCCATCATGGCGGTGATCGGCGGCGGCATGGTCGGCGGCATCTTCTACTGGCTCAGCGCCGGGCGCTGGGCCGGAAGCTGGTGGAAAGACGAGAAGGCATCTCCTTCGTCTGGGCCGTCAGGATCTTGAGCGCGAAGGCCTGGAACAGCACCGGCGAAGAGATAGTCGCCCCCCGGTGGTCTTGCACAGTCGATCTTAACGATTCTTGCTCATTGATGAGCAGGAATACTGTTCGTTTCAATCTAGTGGATTGGCGCATTTTGCCATGGCCCGGTTGGGAACCATAACTGTTGGATTCATGGCCGCGGTGATGACGTCCAGTCTGGCCATGATCGTTATGTCCGCAGCAGTCGCCATCTGGGAACATCCCGAGCAGTGGGTAGTGCTGAAGATAGGCTTGTTCCTGACGTCGATCTTTGCCGTCTTTGTCAGCGTTCTCAGCGTTCTGCCTTTCTGCTTGGTCGTCGTCGTTGCGGAACTCGCTTCGATCAGAACGCCGATCTACTATACGGCTGCGGGCGGCCTGACCGGCATCGTTGCCTACTTTCCATTCTGGATCCAATACCAGCCCTTCTGGGAGAAATATGTCGGCAAGTTGCAGAGACCCCATCTGGCCAGTATTCCAGCGATACCCTCCCTGGAGGACAACGCAGTGCTGTTCACGTGTGGGCTGATCGGCGGACTGGCCTATTG
This sequence comes from Mesorhizobium loti, assembly GCA_014189435.1. Taxonomy (NCBI): domain Bacteria; kingdom Pseudomonadati; phylum Pseudomonadota; class Alphaproteobacteria; order Hyphomicrobiales; family Phyllobacteriaceae; genus Mesorhizobium; species Mesorhizobium loti. The sequence continues at coordinate 6,394,800 of CP050293.1, read as the reverse complement.
GCTGGTTTCGGGACGAAGCGCAGGCCGGCGAAAGCCTACTTCGCCTGCGCCGTCAGGATCTTGAGCGCGAAGGCCGAAAAGACCCCGGCGAAGAGATAATCGACCACCCGCGTGACGCGCGGGCTGGCCTTCATTGCTGCCGAAAACCTTTCCGCCGCCAGCACCATCGGCACGGTCACCGGGACCGACAGCACGATGAACATGAGCCCAAGGAAAAACAGCTTTCCCGGCGCGTTCGGATCATGCGCGGAGACGAATTGCGGCAGGAAGGTCATGAAGAACAGGATGACCTTCGGATTGAGCAGATTGACGCCAAGCCCCGCCGCCCAGGCGCGGAACAGCGAAATCTCGGGTCCCGTCTTCTTCTCCGGCGAAAAGGCCGAGCCCTTGGCAATCGCCTGCCAGGCCAGGAAGACGAGATAGCCGGCGCCAAAGATCTTCAGCGCCAGGAAGGCCATCGGCGAGGCAACGATCAGCGCCGAGACGCCGACCACCACCAGCGTAGTGTGGATCAGCGTGCCGCACTCCGCGCCGGCCATCGAGGCAAAGCCGGTGGCGCGGCCCTGGCTCAGCGTGCGCGAGACGAACAGGGTCATGTCCGGCCCCGGCGTGATCGCCAGGATGACGGTGGCGATGGCGAACTGGATCAGCGTGGTGGTGTCTGGAATGAACGACATGGGCGGCCCCAGGGGATTGCAAGGGCCTATACAGGATGCGCCGCGACGGTGCCAGGCGCAGCAGCGATCCGATGGTCGATCCAGCAGGCGCACGGCGAAGGCATCGGCGCGCGGCCACCCGCCGCAATCCTATGCCTGCCTGCTCAGCCGCATCCTAGCGGGCTCCTCGGCGACGAGCTGGTCGTTGCGGACATCGGGACCGCCGATGAGCAGGATCTGATCGATCGGCTTGGGCCGGCCGAGGAAATAGCCTTGCGCCTCGTTGCAGCCTTCGACCTGCAGGATGGTGAGCTGGACATGCGTCTCGACGCCTTCGGCGAGCACCGGAATGTCGAGGCTGCGGCCCAGCGTCAGCACCGCCCGGATGATCGCCTTGGCCTGCGGGCTACGCTCGACGTCGGCCATGAACGAGCGGTCGAGCTTGATCTTGTCGAAGGGAAACGAGCGCAGCGTATCGAGCGATGAATAGCCGGTGCCGAAATCGTCGATCGCGATCGTCACCCCCAGCGCCTTGATCTGGCGCAGGACATGCAGCGTGCGCACCTTGTCGGCGACGATCGTCGATTCGGTCAGCTCAAGCTCCAGCCGTTTCGGCGATAGCCCGGTCTCGACCAGGATCTGGTGGACGAGCTTGGCGAGATCGGCATGGGCGAACTGCACCGGCGACAGATTGACCGCGATCTTGTGGCCATTGTCCCACGAGGCTGCCTGGCGGCACGCGGTCCGCAGCACCCATTCGCCGATCGCCATGATCGAGCCGTTCTCCTCGGCGATCGGGATGAATTCGACCGGCGGGATCATGCCATGCACGGGATGGGTCCAGCGCAGCAATGCCTCGTAGCCGCAGGTGGCGCCGGTCGGGACCGAGGTCTGCACCTGATAGTGGAGCGAAAGCTCGCCGCGCTCGATCGCCTGCCGAAGGTCGGTGGCCAGCGCGCGCCGCGCCCGCGCCGTCTCGTCCATGGCGGATTCGTAGAAGCAGACGGCGCGAGTCACGTCGTTCTTTGCCCGGTACATGGCAAGATCGGCATTGCTGACCAGCCGCTCGCGATCGGCCCCGTCGCGCGGATAGACGGCGACGCCGATGCTGGCGCCGGCGGCAATTTCGAAATCGTCGAGCCGCAACGGCTCGAACAGGGATTTCTCCAGCCGCGAGACCAGGCCGAGAAGGTCCTTCTGATCCTTGAAGCGCTTGATCGCGGCGAACTCGTCACCGCCGAGCCTTGCGACGAATTCGCCCTCGCCGATGAGTTTCGACAGCCTGCGGGCGACGATCTTGAGCGCCTGGTCGCCGGCCGCGTGCCCCCTGAGGTCGTTGATCTCCTTGAAGCGGTCGAGATCGATGACGATGACCGCCGTCATCGTGTCCTCGCCCTCGCGTGCCCGGTCGATCTCATGGTCGAGGCGGTCGTTGAAGGAGACCCGGTTGGGAAGACCGGTAAGGGCGTCGTTGAGGGCGAGATGCTGAAGCCGCTCGAAGCTTTCCAGGCGGCCGCGCTCATCGATCAGGTAGCTGGCAAAGCCGGTGGCCGCGACGATCAGGCCGACGACGGCGACGGCGACCGCCATCGCCACCAGAATATCGGGATTGGTGCCGGTGGTGATGAAGGACAGCGGCGTCACGGCCACCGCCGCCATCGCCGTGAAATGCAGGCCGACGATCGCCAGCACCAGCAGCCCGATGGCGAGATAGTGCGACCAGCGGTATGGCCGGCGCACCGCATGGCCAACGGCCAAAGCGGAAAACACCGCCGAAATCACCAGCGAAGCGGCGACATAGGAGCCGTCCCATTCGACGATGCCGGCAACGTGATAGGCCATCATGCCGGTGTAGTGCATGGCCGAGATCGCCAGACCGACGACACAGCCGCCCCACTCCGGGGCCAGACGCTTGTCGGAGGCAAGGGTGAAGCCCGCTCCGGTGCCGACGATGGCGATGACCAGCGACACCATGGTCAAGACCGGATCGAACGTGATCGGCGCGCCGGGCTGATAGGCCAGCATGGCGATGAAGTGCGTGCACCAGATCGAGGAACCGGCGGCGACCGCGGTCAGGAACAGCCAGCCCCGCATCTGCACGCCGGCGGTTTTCCTGGCACGGTCGAAGAGGCCGATCGTCACCCAGCAGCCGGTGACGCACATCAGCGCCGCCAGCAGAACGAGCCACAGATTATGCTCCGTGGCGATACATGATATAACGCGCATCAAGAACGGCCCAAGCCCGAGGGTGCCCACGGCGAAGCAGGCAAGAGCCGCCCGGCACATGCCAAGGCGGCTTTGCCCCAGTGTTAGCCGCAGGGCGTGAAAACTTGATTAAGCCCCTCCGGCAAATGCAGCCCTTGATTGCAGCAGGTTGTTCCCCCGCCGGCCTCCCGCCATGCGCTGGACCAGAAGCCATGCACGCGCACGTGCTTGCTCGCTTTGCCGTTCCTGCTAAAAGGCCCTCCGACAATCCATGACGCCTCGGCTGGGGCGTGCGCCATCGACGGAGCAGAAATGTCCAAGGCCAAAGACGTCAAGAAGGTCGTGCTCGCCTATTCCGGCGGCCTCGACACATCCATCATCCTGAAATGGCTGCAGACCGAGCTCGGCGCCGAAGTCGTGACGTTCACCGCCGATCTCGGCCAGGGCGGCGAACTCGAGCCGGCGCGCCGCAAGGCCGAGATGATGGGCATCAAGGACATCCGCGTCGTCGACGTGCGCGAGGAATTCGTTTCCGACTTCGTCTTCCCGATGTTTCGCGCCAACACCGTCTATGAAGGCACCTATCTGCTCGGCACCTCGATCGCTCGGCCGCTGATCTCCAAGCACCTGGTCGATATAGCCAGGGAGACCGGCGCCGACGCCATTGCGCATGGCGCCACCGGCAAGGGCAACGACCAGGTTCGCTTCGAGCTTTCGGCCTATGCGCTGAACCCCGACATCAAGGTCATTGCACCATGGCGCGACTGGTCGTTCAAGTCGCGTACCGACCTGATGAACTTCGCCGAGCAGCACCAGATCCCGGTGCCGAAGGACAAGAAGGGCGACGCACCGTTCTCCGTCGATGCCAACCTGCTGCACTCCTCGTCCGAGGGCAAGGTTCTGGAAGATCCGTGGGTGGAGCCGCCGGAATTCGTCCACCAGCGCACCGTTTCGCCGATGGATGCCCCCGACAAGGTCACCGAGATCGAGATCGAATTCCTGAAGGGCGATCCGATCGCGCTCAACGGCAAGAAACTGTCGCCGGCGACCATGCTGGCGGCCCTCAACGATCTCGGCCGCGACAACGGCATCGGCCGCCTCGACCTGGTCGAGAACCGTTTCGTCGGCATGAAGTCGCGCGGCGTCTACGAAACACCAGGCGGCACCATCCTGATCGCTGCCCACCGCGCCATCGAATCGATCACGCTCGATCGCGGTGCCGCCCACCTCAAGGACGAGTTCATGCCGCGCTACGCCGAGCTGATCTACAACGGCTTCTGGTTCGCGCCCGAGCGGCTGATGCTGCAGGCGATGATCGACAAGAGCCAGGAAGACGTCGAAGGCACGGTGCGCCTCAAGCTCTACAAGGGCAACGTCATGGTCACCGGCCGCAAGTCGAAGAAGACGCTCTATTCCGACGCGCTGGTCACCTTCGAGGATGACCGTGGCGCCTACGACCAGAAGGACGCCGCCGGCTTCATCCGCCTCAACGCGCTGCGGTTGCGCACGCTGGCCGCGCGTAACCGCCGGGGCTGACAACTATACCGATCACGGCAGAATTGAAACGACCCACGAAACCCGGCGAAGACGCCGGGTTTTTATTTGATGCTACTAATATAAAGAAAATCAAACGACTTCGGAGACGTTCCTGTTTGACCTTTCGGCGGCTTCATCTTAGGTCTCTTGCGGGATGGAGGGGTTTTGACAGTGAAAAATGGTGTTCTTCTTCTGCTTGTGGCGACGGTCGTCTTTGCAGGTAGCCAGTCTTCGCAGGCAGCCGGCAAGCGCGAGCCGAAGGCGAACTTGAGCGGGTGTGTCAGTGCTGTCCAGGCAGCATGGGGCCTTACGTTCAAGCACGAGATCGCCTCTTTCATGGGCGTCTCGCAGGAGCGCATGCCGGCCCTGTTTTGCCAGCGCATTGCCGAAGGGCTCCGCAGCGGGCGGATCAGCTATTCCGACATAAACAACCTGCAACTCGACCAACCGACCGAAATCTGGATGGTCATCAAGGGCAAGTCGAAGGGCGCTACGCAACCCCCGGCACCGCGGAACTCCAAATTCCGCACCTGCTCAAATGTTATCACTGGCTCCTTCGAGGTTCTCGCTTCCCAGAAATGCCCCTTGGGCGGCAGCTACTCGCAAGCTGCCGGAGTCCCGATGGTCATCGAGGGCAGGCCAAAGGCGGCTACCCCGGCGCCGCGGAACTCCAAGTTCCGCAACTGCAACGGTGTCGACGGCACCTTCCAGGTTCCCGTTTCCCAGAAATGCCCGCTGAGCGGCTACGCGCATTATTGAGGTGACATGCCCAGCCGCTCGGCCACTCTTGGAATCGGCTTCCTACCCGCGCTGGCTGTCCTGGCGAACCTGGCTGTCGCCAAAGCCGACGACTTTGACCCCGCAGCCCTCGACCTTCCCGCCCTAATCGAATGCCGTGCCGACGTTCCGGCCTACAACGACTTTGCCCTTTGGCTGTCCAGCGCACCAGGTGCCGTTGAAACGCTTGGCTGGAAGGAGGTTGCCTCGGGCAATCCGTTTCTCAGCCAATACGAGCTGCCGGCCAAAATTCGCGTGTTCAACCGCGAGACAGGATCGATCGTTTTTACCGCTGCCGGGCCGATGGCCGTGCTGGATGGCATTGCCGCGCCAGAGCTTGCCAGGGAGCTCGATATCGTAGCCGTTTTTTCGACGCCGCAAAAATTCCTGGGCGAGAAAGTTGTTGTCCAAAACACCGAAGAGTCGGAGGGATTGACCTTCTCCACGGACATCAAGCTCAACGTCTCGACCGTCGAGTCACACCCCGGCAAGACGCTGGCTGGCTGTTCCTACGTGCTTGATGTGAAATAGAACGCGGCGCGGCGCCGGGTTCTATTGAGCCAAGTGAAATGCGCCCCGGCGCAAGAGTTTGATCGGTGCGTCGACGAACCGAACATCTTGGGCTATTGGCAGGGAACGCCCATCGCTTCGTCATCCACGGGCGGAGCAAGGAGCGCAGCGACGCGGCGCAGACCCGAGGATCCATGCCGCGACTTCTGGGCGCCGCTACGGCGCAGAATTCAGCTCCGCTGCACTCCGTGGCAAAGGTCACGGCATGGATCCCAGGGTCTCCGCGACGGAGCTTCGCTCCTGCTCCGCCCAGGGATGACGACGTTGGGAGACCTCGGCCAATTCCGAATGTCAGAACGAGAAAGCCCGGCGCATGGCCGGGCTTTCCGTCGAATAGTCTGGAGATTTCTGTCAGTCGCCGTCGATTGCGGTGGCGATGCGGGCGATAGCCTGCTGATAGACGCTCGCCGAATTCCAGCCGGCAATTGCGCCCATATTCGAACTCGCGCTCGCACCGGCACGCCAGCCATGACCCTTGAGGAAGTTGGCGGTGGAAGCCAGCGCAGTGCCCTTGTCGCGCAGGTTTCCGCTGCCGACGCCATACTTCAAGACATTTCCGGGCAGGAACTGCGTGTGGCCAATCTCGCCATGCGCGGCGCCGACGGACGAGGCTGTCAACGCCCCGCGGTCAACCAGCTTCAGGGCCGCAATGGCATGCGGGTAAAAGAAACCCGGACGGCGGCAATCATAGGCAAGCGTCAAAATGGCAGAAACCGTATTCTGGTTGCCCATGGCGGAACCGAACCCGGTTTCCATACCCCAGATGGCGAGCAACACACCCGGCGACACGCCGTAATTCGCTTCGATCTTGGAAAACAGCGCCGCGTTCGACTTCTTCAGCGACCGGCCCTTGGAAATGATCGCGGCCCCGCCACGGCGCTTCATGAAATCATCCACCGAGCCGCTGAACGCCTTGTGGATGCCGCGGTCGACGGAGATCGTCTTTGTTGCGTAGCTCGCGCCGGCCAGAGCGGCCAGACCCTTGGGGCCCACGCCTTCGGACTTGGCCTCGGCGGCGAACTCCGGCTTCCAAGCCTCGAATCCGGCGCCGGTCTTGCCGCAGCTGGCCGCCGCCTGCGCGCCCGTAGCCAGCGCAAGCACCGCCACCACGGCCGATGCAAACATCTTTCCCTTGGCAAGTAATGCCATGCTTTTCTCTCCTGATTTGCCTGAATCACGTCCCGGTTGCGAATTTGCCAGTGAAACGCGCAATTGTCACCGTCCCCCGGCGCTACGCTGGCCAATGAAGGGGAATTTGCCTACGATCAAGTGATTATTGTGGCGGGGGACGCAATGGAAGACGTTGATGTCGTGATCATCGGCGCCGGTTCGGCCGGTCTTGCCGCCGCTAGGACCAGGCGCGCGAAATAGGACATATCCTCGAAAAGCGGATCCGGTCTTCCAATAAGATCATGTTCCAACAAACAGTTCGAGAGATGCAGAACGCCGGTGGACGGTTGGCGTTGGGCACGTGCCGCCCCACATATGCTGGCTCTGAAGGTTTGAGACCGACATGAAGCTCTTCGACTGCCCGCATTGCGGCCACCGCATCTATTTCGAGAACGCCCAGTGTCTGAACTGCAGCAGTCTCGTGCTCTACGATCCCGAGCACGCCCGCTTTGCGCTGTCTGATATCGATGGCATCTTCCAGTGCACCAATGCCGATGAATGCGCCTGCAACTGGATGGCCGAGCCGGGACAGGCCTTTTGTCGCGCCTGCGTGCTGAACCAGCTGATCCCGAACCTTTCCGTCGACGGCAATCGCCGCCGCTGGATCCGCGTCGAGGCGGCGAAGAAGCGCGCCATCTACTCGCTGCTGGCCTTCGGACTGCCGGTGGCGCCCAAGCAGAGCCCCGCCGACGAGATCGGCCTGGCCTTCGACTTCCTCGCCGACCCGATCGGCGGCGGCCCCGGCGGCGAACGCATCCTGACCGGCCACGACAATGGCCTGATCACGCTCAACGTCGCCGAAGCGGACTCGGCGGAGCGCGAGAAGCGGCGTGTCGAGATGGGCGAGAATTATCGCACCTTGCTCGGCCATTTCCGCCATGAACTCGGCCACTATTACTGGGACCGCCTGATCCGCGACGATCCGCAAAGGCTCCAAGCTTTCCGCACACTGTTCGGCGACGATCGCGCCGACTACGAACAGGCGCTGAAGGCCTACTATGCCAATGGCGCCGCGCCCGATTGGCAGCAAGGCCACATCTCGGCCTATGCCACCTCGCATCCGTGGGAGGACTGGGCGGAAACCTGGGCCCACCATCTACACATCACCGACACGCTGGAGATGGTCCACGCGCTGAACTTTCCGCTCGGCAGGCTGGAAACGGTGGAGGCCAACGACTTGCCGCAAGGCGACACTGGCGGCGGGCTGCAGGCCGCCCCCTCAGAGCCGGCGACCGAGCCCGAGCCTTTCGAAAAGATCCTTGCCCGCTGGCTGGTGCTGTCTGAAGCCTCCAATTCGATCAACCGCTGCATGGGCCTGCCCGACCTCTACCCCTTCGTCATTTCGGACGTCACGGCGCGGAAATTGGCCTTCGTTCACGAACTTCTGACCGGTTTGCCTGGAGAACAGGGAACAAATCGTGAGCTGGCGCAGGCGTTTTAGCGGGAACGCATGAGCCACTGACCCGTTTTCGCTGGCGAGGGTCCATGAAAACGGAGAGAAATCATGAAATCCCTATTGTTTCCGGCTGTCGCCGGAATGCTGACCGCGATGTCGGGCGCCGCCTTTGCCGACACCGCCGTCTCCGCCGTCACCGATCTCAACGTCCGCGCCGGGCCTGGTCCGCAATATCCTGTCATCGGCGTGCTCGCCGCCGGCCAGTCGGCGACGCTCAATGGCTGCATCGAAAACAGCAAATGGTGCACCATCGCCGAGGCCGGCGGCCAGGGCTGGGTCTATTCCGACTATGTGACGGCAGATTTCAGCGGCACCCGGGTGGTGCTGACGCAGCGGCCGCACGGTTCCAGCGTTACTGTCGTCTCGCCGCCGGACGACATCGGTGACTACTCGACCGACTATACCGGCGCGATCGTTGCCGGTGAGCCGATCGAGGACGCCTTCCCCCCACCCCCGCTCGAAATCAGAACCTATGTCGACACGCATCGCCTCGACCCCGTCTATCTCGACGGCGAGGTGGTGACCGGCGCCACCTTGCCCGACACCGTCGAGCTGCGCGAAATCCCGGATTACAACTACCGCTATGTCTATGTGAACGGCCAGCCGGCGCTGATCGATCCGCAGACGCGGCGCATCATGTACGTCGTGCGCTGATACGGCGGCGGCGGTCGCCTGTGTTGGAGACCACCAATTGTCAAAGCTGGCGCCGCCCCTCATCGCCCTGCCGGGCACTTCTCCCCGTATAGTGACGGGGAGAAGGAAGCTGGCCGCAACCTCGGCGCGCTTCTTGCAACGCTGGTGATTGGCCAAATCGGCGATGAGAGCTCCCCTCTCCCCGTCACTATACGGGGAGAGGATGCCGGCAGGCAGGTGAGGGGCGGCGCAACCCCGGAAAGGATTGCGCGCAAGCACCCGATCTCATAGATCATGCAGCCCTGTGCTATCGGCCAAGGAGCCAGCGTGACGATCGATTCGGCTGCCTTCGAGCGCTATAGGCAGTCGCCGAACGCCAGGACGACCTTGCCGCGGCTTTTCCTCGGAACGGCGATCGTGGTCCTGTTCTGGGCCGCCACGACCGCGGCCGTGCTGTTCGGCGGCACCTACGCATTCTTCACCTCGCAGGCACCAGCGGCTCCGCCACCCGAGGGCGTGATGCAGGGCTTCCTCGCCTCGCCCATCGGCATCCTCACCGCGCTCGTCTCGTTCGCCGGCATCTGGATCGGCCTTTGGGTCGCCATGCGCTGGGTGCATGGCGAGAAGCTGTCGGCGCTGATCGGCGTCAGCCGTCGTATTTCATGGCCGGGCTTCCTCAAGGGGCTGGTCGCGGTGCTGATCACATCGCTCCTATCCGAGATCCTGCTCTATCTCTTGCAGCCTGAGATCGCGCGCGGCCCGATCAGCGTGCCGTCCTGGCTGCTGTTCGCGATCCCGATCGCCGCGCTCACCTTGTTGCAGACCTCGTCGGAAGAGGTGCTTTTTCGCGGCTATCTGCTGCGCGGCCTGGCCAACCGGTTCAGGAGCCCGGTCATCTGGGCGCTGTTGCCGGCCCTGCTGTTCACCTCGCTGCATTGGAGTGCGAGCGCGTCACCCGCCATCAACGCTTGCGTGCTGGCCTCGATCGCCGCTTTCGCGCTGCTGCTGACGCTTGTCGTCTATGCCACCGGCAATCTCGGCGCCGCCCTGGGTGCTCATCTCGGCAACAATCTGACCGGGTTTCTCCTGATCTCGCATCAGCAGAGCTACAATTCCTTCGCTTTGTTCACCGCCAGGCCGCTCGAAGGCCCGGGCTGGACGACATATGATGCGGTTCTCATCGCCTTCATCGGCATCGCCTGCAGCCTGCTGACGATTTTGCTCCTGCTGCATCCGCGCTCGCCGCTGAGGGTTGCCGCTGAGTTGCCCGACCAGTCGAGCACGGCCTGAATGCAGCCTGGAGAACGACGCGATAAGGCCCTCGTCTTGACTCTGCAGCCGATTTCCTGTCTACACGCCCCGAATTCCGCGACGAGTATCCCTCCGAGCAAGCCGACCAGGACGCCGAAACCTCTTTGAGGTGAAGTGCTGTAAATCGATCCTGGAGGCCAACACCCGGCAGCGCTGAGCGCCCCCGGGTGCTTTTTGGCTTTTCGCTTGCACGGGCTTTTGCTTGGACACTCGGCGCGAACGCATTATTTCTCCGGCACCACATCCGGTGCTCGGGAAAAGGAAAAAGAATGTTTGAATCGCTTCAGGAGCGCCTTGGCTCCATCCTGAACGGCCTGACCGGCCGCGGTGCCCTGTCGGAGGCTGATGTCTCGGCGGCACTGCGCGAGGTGCGCCGTGCGCTGCTCGAAGCCGACGTGGCGCTGGAAGTGGTGCGCTCCTTCACCGACAAGGTACGCGAGAAGGCCGTCGGCGCCGCCGTGGTCAAGTCGATCAAGCCCGGCCAGATGGTCGTCAAGATCGTCCATGACGAACTGGTCGAGATGCTCGGCGCCGAAGGCGTCGCCATCGATCTCAATGCCCCGGCGCCGGTCGTCATCATGATGGTCGGCCTGCAAGGTTCCGGCAAGACGACCACTTCGGCCAAGATCGCCAAGCGCCTTTCCGAGCGTCAGAACAAGAAGGTTCTGATGGCCTCGCTCGACACGCGGCGCCCCGCCGCGCAGGAGCAGCTTCGCCAGCTCGGCGAACAGGTCAAGGTGGCCACGCTGCCGATCATCGACGGGCAGTCGCCGGTCGACATCGCGCGCCGTGCCGTCCAGGCGGCCAAGCTCGGCGGCCATGACGTCGTCATTCTCGACACCGCCGGCCGCACCCATATCGACGAGCCGCTGATGGTCGAGATGGCCGACATCAAGAAGGTGTCGAGCCCACACGAAATCCTGCTGGTCGCCGATTCGCTGACCGGCCAGGACGCCGTCAACCTGGCCAAGAGCTTCGACGAGCGCGTCGGCATCACCGGTCTCGTGCTGACCCGCATGGACGGCGACGGCCGCGGTGGCGCGGCACTTTCGATGCGTGCCGTCACCGGCAAGCCGATCAAGCTGATCGGCACCGGCGAAAAGATGGACGGGCTGGAGGAATTCCACCCCAAGCGCATCGCCGACCGCATCCTCGGCATGGGCGACATTGTCTCGCTCGTCGAAAAGGCCGCCGAAAACATCGACGCCGAACAGGCGGCGGCGATGGCCAAGAAGATGCAGTCGGGCAAGTTCGACCTGAACGACCTCGCCAGCCAGCTTCAGCAGATGTCGAAAATGGGCGGCATGGGCGGCATCATGGGCATGATGCCTGGCATGGGCAAGATGAAGGACCAGATGGCTGCCGCCGGCCTCGACGACAAGATGTTCGGCCGCCAGCTCGCCATCATCTCGTCGATGACCAAGGCCGAGCGCGCCAATCCGGATGTGCTGAAGCACTCGCGCAAGAAGCGCATCGCCGCCGGTTCCGGCACCGACGCGGCCGAAATCAACAAGCTGCTCAAGATGCACCGCGGCATGGCCGACATGATGAAGGCGATGGGCGGCAAGGGCAAAGGCGGCGGCCTGATGCGCGGCATGATGGGCGGTCTCGCCAACAAGATGGGCCTCGGCGGCATGATGCCGGGTGGCATGGGCGGCATGATGGGCGGCGGTATGCCGGACCTGTCGAAGATGGACCCCAAGCAGCTCGAAGCTCTGCAGAAGCAGGCGCAGGCAGCCGGCCTCGGCAGCGGCATGAAAGGCCTTCCCGGCGGCGGCCTGCCCGGGCTGCCCGGCGGCATGAAACTTCCGGGGCTTCCCGGTCTGGGCGGCGGCGGGCTGCCCGGCCTTGGCAAGAAGAAGTGAGGACGCCATGAACGAAGAGAAAGATATGGCTGACGCCCGCGCCATCCTGGCCGACTATCGTGCTTCGATCGACAACATCGACGCGGCCCTTATCCACATGCTGGCCGAGCGCTTCCGCTGCACCAAGGCGGTTGGCGTGCTGAAGGCGACGCATGGCCTGCCGCCGGCCGACCCGGCACGCGAGCAGCAGCAGATCGCCCGGCTTCGCCAGCTGGCGAAGGATGCCCATCTCGACCCGGATTTCGCGGAAAAATTCCTCAACTTCGTCGTCCGCGAAGTGATCCGCCACCACGAACAGATCGCCGCTTCCACTTCCAACGGCGTGACGAAAACCAACTGAAACCCAATCAACGAACTTAGAGTTTTTAGGAGAAAAGAAATGCCCTTGAAGATCCGACTGGCCCGTGCGGGCTCGAAGAAGCGTCCTTACTACCACGTCGTCATCGCCGACGCCCGTTCGCCGCGCGACGGCCGGTTCATCGAGTCGATCGGCTCGTGGAACCCGCTGCTGCCCAAGGACGGCGAGCGCGTCAAGGTCGATGCCGACCGCGTCAAGCATTGGCTGGCGCATGGCGCCCAGCCGACCGACCGCGTGCTGCGCTTCCTCGACGAGGCCGGCCTCGTCAAGCGCGACGCCCGTTCCAACCCGAAGAAGGCCGAGCCGGGCAAGAAGGCGCAGGAACGCGCTGCCCTTCTGAAGAAGGCGCAGGAAGACGCCGCAGCCGCCGTTGCGGCCGCCGCAGCAGCACCGGCCGAGGCCGAAGCCGCCACCGCCGAATAAATATTGCTCTATCGCATCCAGGAAAACGGCGGGCCATGTGCCCGCCGTTTTGCCATCTCGACTTCATTTCTCGAACGCGGCCCGATCAATAGCCGCACGGGCAGCGGTCGATGTAGACGCGGCGGTAAAGATCCCGGTAGCGGCACTCGCCACGCTCGCACGTCCAGACAAGCTGCGGCGTCCCGTACGGATCATGCCTCCGTGGCGCGTTTCAGATTGGCGAGGCCGACCTCGAAATCCTTGCCGATCAGCGTGTCGAAATTCATGAACAGGCCCATCAGCTTGGCGATGAAGGGCCGGCTGCCGCGCATCGCCCAGGTGACGGCGGTGCTGCCGCCCGAAGGCGTCAGGGTGAAATCGACGCTGTTGTTGGCCCTGAACGGCTTCTCGAAATCGAGTTTCAGCGACACCAGCGAGGACGGCACCGAATTGACGATCTCCATCCGCCCCTTGCCGGCCTTGGAATTGCCTTCCCAGGCATAGGCCGCGCCCTTGCCGCTCTCCGTGCCGGACAGCGTGCGTTTCATCTGCGGGTCGAGCTTTTCGTAAGGCGACCATGTCGGCCAATGGCTGAAATCATTGATCATCGGGAAGATCGCTTCCGGCGGAGCCTTGATGCTGGCTGTGCGGGTGACGACGAAATCGTTCGGCCGCGTCGCGGCATAGAGGAGCACGGCGGCGATGATGACGAGCAGGATCAGGAGGATGGTGCTAAACATTTTTCTCTTCCTCTTGGCTTAACGGCTGAACGGGATCAGCGCACGCACCCGGGGATCGCGCAGATACAGGCCACCCCACAGGATGATGCCGAGATAGACGCCGAACAGCGTGTGCGAGAACAGCGGATTGTCGACGCGGACATTGGTGGCGATGGCGCCGCCCATATAGGCGGTGAGCAGGATGGCGCCGAGCACCGCGGTGCGCGGCAAGGCGTAGAGCGCCGTCGAGATCAGGCCGATGATGCCGAGCATGCGTGCGACATTCGGATCCGCCGGCCAGCCGAGCGGCACCATCGTCTGGGTGACGATGTCGAGCGGCGGCAGCTTGATGACGCCGTCGAAGATCATGAACAGCACGATGACGCCGCTGAGCGCGCGGCCGGTCCACAAAGCGCCCGGCGATACGGGCGCGGTTTCGGAAATGCTCATGGTGGTCCCTCCTGATGGTTCGAGCCCTTTTCGCAGGGGTCGACCCAAGGACGCGGCATGGGGCGGCGATCCGACAAGGGGTCCGGATTCTTTTTGGCGCCGATGACGCTACAATGAGGCGAAGGCAACCTTGGCGTCGAGATAAACATGCCTTCGTCATCCTAGGGCGAAGCGACGCGAAGCGGAGCGCAGACCCTAGGATCCATGCCGTGATGTCAGCCGAAGAGTGCAACGGTGCGGAACATGGCTAGCTATTCGCCGGACTCTCAATTCTGATCTGCTTTCATGTATCATGAGTGTCGCGGCATGGATCCTCGGGTCTCCGCGACGTCGCTTCGCTCCTGCTCCGCCCGTGGATGACGAAGAGAGGGCCGTGTCGGCCAATCTCCGAAGACAGAGCCATCCGTATCCAACACCTACGAAAAATAAAACTTCTCCGCCGGCAGCATTTTCGGCGGCGTTTCGCCCAGCGCCTCGAACACCGAGATCTCGCAGACACGGCAGAGACCATCCAGCGCGAGGTCGTTGGCCTCCGTGCCGAACGGGTCCTCGAGTTCTTCCGACAGCGCGTCGAGGCCGAAGAAGGTGTAGGCGATCAGTGCCGTGAACAGCGGTGTTCCCCAGCCGGCGGCGGAGACCAGCCCGAAGGGCAAGAGCAGGCAGAAGACATAGGCGGTGCGCTGCAGAAGCAGCGTATAGGCGAACGGCAAGGGTGTTCCCATGATGCGCTCGCATCCGGCCTGCGCGGCGGCGATTTCCGACAGGCGCTCGTCGAGGATACGGTAGCCGATGGTGTCGATCGCGCCGGCCTTGCGCAGTGCGGCGATGCGGCGGCCCATGCCGCGCACCATCGCGTCGGGTGCGTTGGCCGCTTTGGCGACGATCTCGGTTTCGTCACCAATGAAAGCGCGGGCTTGCGGCGCCGCGTCGACCCGCCTGAGCAGACCGCGCAGAAAGTGGCAGAAGGCGATCGCTTCCATCAGCAGGCCGCGCAATTCCGTCCGGTCATCGACCAGCCCGGCGGAGGCGCGCGCCAGGTTGCGGATGTCGAAGACGAGCTGGCCCCACAGTTTGCGCGCCTCCCACCAGCGGTCGTAGGCGGCGTTGTTGCGGAAGCCGAGATAGATCGACAGCGCCACACCGAGCAGCGCAAAGGGTGCCGTGCCGGCATTGCCGAAGTCGAGCTTCAGCGCCCGCACGACCACCACCACCAGCGCGCCATAGGCGGCAAAGCCAAAGATTTGCGGCAGGATGCGCGGCACCACCGAGCCGCGCATGATGAAGAACAGGTGCAGAAGGCGTGGGCGCGGGCGGACGATCATCAAAAGCCTTTCGCGGACCGGCGCTGGTCCTCAGCTGCTTTATTGTGCGACGCAACGGATCCGCAAGCCCAGCCGCCAGCGACATCGCCATGTCGTCCGTGCAGCGTGCGCACTATCGGCCATCGCCGGTCGCGGATATTGAGGAGCATGTGGGCTGCGGCCCATTTCTGTAGGCGAGAGAAGACGAATGACCGGCGAAACCGATCTGAAGACACTGCTGGCATCGATGACGCCGGAACTGCTGGCTGGAGCCTATGTCTTCGCCACGCTGGCGCCTGGCGTCGCTCAGCCGGAAGGCCTCGAGCCGGTGATGGTGTTTCGCGAGCGCGAGGGAACGACGCTGATCGTGACCGAGGAGGAGGCGAGTGCAGCGGCGCTGACCGCTTCCTTCCGCTGCCGAATGGTGACGCTGAACATCCATTCGTCGCTGGAAGCCGTCGGCTTCCTCGCCGCCATCACCACGCGCCTCGCCACCGCCGGCATGGGCGTCAACCCGGTCTCGGCCTTCTACCACGACCATCTGTTCGTGCCGGCGGACCGGGCGGAGGAAGCGCTAAAGCTGTTGGTTGGGTTGGCCGAGGAGAACAAAGTGTAGCGCATCGGCCAAGCTGCCGATCTCCCCCCGCGTGGGGGAGATGCCCGGCAGGGCAGAGGGGGGCGTGAAGGAACGCCAACTTCGCTTATATGTGACCAATAAAAAGGTCAGTGAGCGCAACTGAGATCGATTGAGAGGACAGAGGGACAGCGCCCCCCTCTGTCCTGCCGGACATCTCCCCCACAAGGGGGGAGATTGGCTAACGGCCGAAGGCCGAGCCGGCGACCGCGGGCCGCCGGTCGTCCGGCGCCCCTGCGGAGGGCCCGCCGCGGCAGCGGCGATACGGCCCGTGAGCGAAAGCTAACCCGCCGTCAGGCCGCCTTCTTCTTCGGCTGGATCAATCCGCGCTCGACCAAAAGCTCGGCGATCTGCACCGCGTTCAGCGCCGCGCCCTTGCGCAGATTGTCGGAGACGATCCACATCGACAGGCCGTTGTCGATGGTTGAATCCTCGCGGATACGCGAGATGAAGGTGGCGTCCTCGCCGGCCGATTCCAGCGGCGTGATGTAGCCGCCGTCCTCGCGCTTGTCCAAGACCTGGCAGCCCGGCGCTTCGCGCAGGATGTCGCGCGCCTCGTCGGCGGTGATCGGCTTCTCGAACTCGATATTGACCGCTTCCGAATGGCCGATGAACACCGGCACCCGCACGCAGGTCGCCGTCAGCTTGATCTTGGGGTCGAGCATCTTCTTGGTCTCGGCGACCATCTTCCACTCTTCCTTGGTGGAACCGTCGTCGAGGAAGACGTCGATATGCGGGATGACGTTGAAGGCGATGCGCTTGGTGAACTTCTTGACCTCGACGCCATCGGCGACGAAGACCGCGCGGGTCTGGGTAAAGAGTTCGTCCATGCCTTCCTTGCCGGCGCCGGACACCGATTGATACGTGGCGACGACGATGCGCTTGATGGTGGCGAAGTCGTGCAGCGGCTTCAGCGCCACCACCAGCTGTGCCGTCGAGCAGTTCGGATTGGCGATGATGTTCTTGCGCGTGAACAGCGAGATCGCGTCCGGGTTCACTTCCGGTACGATCAGCGGCACGTCCTGGTCGTAGCGGAAGGCCGACGAATTATCGATGACGACGCAGCCCTGCTTGCCGATCTTCGGCGACCATTCCTTGGAGACGTTGCCGCCAGCCGACATGATGCAGATGTCGGTGTCGGAAAAATCATACTGGTCGAGCGTCTTCACCTTCAGCGTGCGGTCGCCGAACGACACTTCCGTGCCCTGGCTGCGCCGCGAGGCCAGTGCCACCACTTCGCTTACCGGAAAGCCGCGCTCTTCCAGTATGTTGAGCATTTCCCGGCCCACATTGCCCGTGGCGCCGACGACTGCAACCTTGAAACTCATCGAAAAATCTCCTGTCCCTCTCCGCTTGGTTTTTGGAGAAACCCGCTGGCCGATGCGGGTTCCGTCCCCCGGGCCGAACCCGGGAGAGGGTGGTTAGGCCAAGGGAATCACACCGTTTTGGTGGTGGTTTTGCCAGTCTTCTTGGCCAAGAATGGGGTTTTGCTGGAACGAGGAGACGCGCCGACGCGCCCGGCCCAATGATGTGCATTGTGGCCAGGGAAATCGAATGCAAGAACCGCCATCAAAAGGCCGCGCATCGAAACTGTCCTGTTCGGTGCCGGCTTTTACGCGGTTTGCGTCAAGAGTCAATTGCCGAGCGACGCCCGGTTTTGCGCGCGCCCTGTACAATCGCGGCCGCGCGAAGTACGAACGGCCAAGATTGTTTTGGCTGGCGCTAGGTCGGCCCCGGCATGTGCTCCATGATGAGCGCAGACCCTAAATTCCGAAAGAGTGAGATGTCCAACTTCGAAGCACTTGTCCCAGCGCTCGCCAGGGCGCTGGAAAAACGCGGCTATTCCGAGCTGACGCCGGTACAGAAGGCGGTTGTGGCGCCCGAACTCGGTGAGGCCGATGCGCTGGTTTCGGCGCAGACCGGCTCCGGCAAGACGGTGGCCTTCGGCCTCGCTCTGGCGCCAACCCTGCTCGAAGGCGCGGAGCGCTTTGGCCACGCCGCCGCACCGCTGGCGCTGGCGGTGGCGCCGACGCGCGAACTGGCGCTGCAGGTGACGCGCGAGCTGGAATGGCTCTACGAGCTGACCGGCGCCACGGTGGCGTCCTGCGTCGGCGGCATGGACATGCGCTCCGAGCGGCGTGTGCTGGAGCGCGGCGCCCATATCGTCGTCGGCACACCCGGCAGGCTGCGCGACCACATCACCCGGCGCTCGCTCGACATGTCGGCGCTGAAGGCGGTGGTGCTGGACGAGGCCGACGAGATGCTCGATCTCGGCTTTCGCGAGGACCTCGAATTCATCCTCGACGCAGCGCCCTCCGAGCGCCGCACCCTGATGTTCTCGGCCACGGTGCCGCGCTCCATCGCCACGCTCGCTCAAGGCTACCAGCGCAATGCCGTGCGCATTTCGGCGGCCGGCGAGGAAAAGCAGCATCTCGACATCGAATACCGGGCGCTGAGCGTTGCCCAGCCCGACCGGGAAAACGCCATCATCAATGTGCTGCGCTATTACGAGGCCAAGAACGCGCTGGTGTTCTGCAACACGCGCGCCGCCGTCAATCATCTGACCGCGCGCTTCAACAACCGCAACTTCTCCGTCGTCGCACTCTCCGGCGAGCTCAGCCAGAACGAGCGCAGCCATGCCTTGCAGGCGATGCGCGACGGTCGTGCAAAGTCTGCATCGCCACCGATGTGGCGGCGCGCGGCATCGACCTGCCCAATCTTGAACTGGTGATCCACGCCGATTTGCCGACCAACCCGGAAACGCTGCTGCACCGCAGCGGCCGCACCGGGCGCGCCGGGCGCAAGGGCGTCAGCGCGCTGATCGTGCCCAACAGCGCCCGCAAGCGCACCGAGCGGCTTTTGCAGAACGCCGGCCTCAAGGCGACATGGGCGAGCCCGCCCTCCGCCGACGACGTGATCCAGCGCGACGACGAGCGCATTCTGGCCGATCCGGTTTTTGCCGAGGCTATCAAGGACGACGAGCGCGGTTTCATCGATGCGCTTCTGGCTAAACATGGCGCTGAACAGGTGGCCGCCGCCTTCGTGCGCCAGTGCCGCGCCAGCCGCTCGGCGCCCGAGGACCTCATGGATGTCGCGCCGTTCACGCCGTCGCGTGAAAGACCGGCGGGCGAAGGTTTCGCACGCCGCGACGAGGCACCCAGCCGCCGCGACGATTTCGGCGACAGCGTCTGGTTCTCCCTGTCGATCGGGCGCCGGCAGAATGCCGAGCCGCGCTGGCTGATCCCGATGCTGTGCCGCACCGGCAGCATCTCGAAGCGCGAGATCGGCGCCATCAAGATGCAGCCGGATGAGACCTTCGTGCAGATCGCCGCCGACTGGGCCGACCGCTTCCTGGCCGCAATCGGCCCCGACCGCAAAATGCAAAACAACATCCTGGTGAAGCGGCTCGACGGCACGCCCGATTTGTCGCGCGCCGGCTATCAGGCGCCAAACCCAGACAAGAAGCCGCATCGCGGCAAGGCGCCGTTCGACCCCAACGCGCCGAAGCGCAAATTCGAGAAGCGTGCACCGGCACCAGCCGATCAGCGCCCGGCGGCCGCGCATGAGGCAAAGCCGTGGGCGAAGCCGGGCAAGCCGAAATTCGACACCTCCGGCGCGCCCAAGCACAAGAAGGCGAAGAAGCGGCCTTCCTAAGACCTTGAGCGGCTCGACGCGCTTGCCTGCAGGCCTGCCTTGATGGCGGCCCAGCTTGCCGCCGCCGGCGTCGGCCGGTGGTTTTGGGCGATGCGCTCCGTCAGCGAGGACCGCCACGCATGGTCCTGCGCCATCTTGCGGATCGCCTCGTACCAGCCTTGCTGATCCTGCGAATCGATCGCCGGCATCAGGCCGCCGGTCGCCTCGATCAGTGACGGCGCTGTCGAGACGATGACCGGAACGCCAAAATCGAGGCATTCCGAGGCGCCGTAGCCCCAGCCCTCGATATGCGAGGGAAAGACGCCGAAGGAAGCACTGCGATAATATTGGATGAGCTCCTCATCGCTGATCGCTCCGGTGAACGTGACCCGCTCAAGCAGTCTCGGATGGGCCTTGAGATAAGCCCGCAGCGGCTCGATCATCCAGCCCCAGCGCCCGGCGCAGACGAGCCTCGGCAGCTTGACGCCCTCGTCGAGCGCCTGCTGCCAGATCCGCGCCAGCAGGATGTGGTTCTTGCGCACTTCGATGGTCGAACAATAGAGCACGAACGGCTCGGCGGCCTCGATGCGCGAAGTCTCGCCCATGCGCGAAGCCGTCTCGTGCAGGATGGAGGGCATCGGAAACCGGTATACCAACGGCTGCGTGACGCCTGCCTTGCGCATATGATCGGTCAGCGTCGCGCCAACTTCCTCCGATGCGCAAAATGCCGGCGCGCCGGAACGCACGAGGTGTTCGAGATAGGACCCGAAACGCGCCTCGCGAGGGGTCATACCAACCAGATCGGGGCGCAGTGTCGGGATGAGGTCGTGGCAAAGAAACGCGACGCCACCGGCGCGCCCCGAGACGGCGGCTCGGTCATCCCCGGTCAGAATGTGATGGCTGATCAGCACAAGGCCGCGTTCGGTCTCGGCCGGCTGGCTTGCAACGTCCTGACGCGGGGCCGACCGGATCCGTGCCCGCTGGTACAGACGATAGGCCTGGATCAGCAGCCTCGTCGCCTGATAGGCAATGCCTTTGCGGCCATTGGTCACCGTCTTGGCGAGATGGCGGTCAGCGTCGCGCTTGCCCCATGGCTGCTGCCGCACTGCCGCGAAAGCCTGCGACAGCGCCGTGCGTCTTCCCGGCCACCTCTTGACCTGATGCGGTGAAATCTCGCCCGCCGCGACATGGTCCTGTTCGTAGGGGGCAAGTGGGCGGAACCGGCCTTCATCGGCTCTGAACGCCACCACCTCCACGCAAGGGTCGGGATCCGCCAACGCCGCGTTGATGAGAAAGCTTTCCACTCGCGGGATGCCGGCCAGGCCCTCGCCGTGTGGCCAGAACATCAGGCCGGTGGCGTCGATGGCCAGCCTCGGAGGCCTTGCGACCTCTCTGTCCCCTATCGCCATGCTGGTATCGGAACGCTCGGCTGTCATTGTCTGCTTTTGGGTCTGCTTTTGGCGACGGCGGTTGCACTTGATGCCTTATGCTTCATCTCTCGGCAAGACGGTAGCCATGCTGCCCGGTATTGCCCATCGGCTCGGCCCTGTGCCACACCTTCGGCAGGGACGTAGCGAGCGGGGGTGGCAAATGCGCGGCGAAGTGCTTCACTATGACGAGGATCAGGGGTTTGGCTTCATCACCGGGGCCGACGGCAACCGTTACACCTTCACCCGCGAAAACCTGCGCCGGGAAACCACCATGCCCAACGGCACGGCCGTCGAGTTCCAGCCGGGCGGCGGCCAGGCGCGCGACGTCTTTTCGATCGTCGCCCCGACTGCCGCTGCGGCCGCCGCCGACCCCGGCATCAAGGCCGCACCGGCCCAGGCCAGCGGTCCGCCTGCAGCGACCCCGCCTCCTGCGCAGCATTTCGGCCGGTCTTCCGAGACTGCGGAGCCCAGCGATCTCTGGGGCTATTTCTGGCGTGGCGTGACGAAAAACTATTTCAATTTCGGCGGGCGCGCCCGCCGCAAGGAATATTGGGGCTACAGCCTGTTCTGGATGGTGTGCCTGCTGATCATCGGCGGCATCGGCCTGTACACCGATATGGATATGGGCGGCTTCGACAGCGATATCTCGGGCGCGATAACGGTTGGGCTGTGCGGCACCTTCCTGCTGGCGACAGTTCTTCCCAGTCTCGGCATGATCGTGCGCCGGCTGCACGACATCGGCCTGTCGGGCTGGCTCTGCCTGCTGATCCTGATCCCGACCATCGGCAGCCTGATCATCCTGGTCTTCGCGCTGATCCCGAC
The DNA here is from genome assembly GCA_014189435.1 of Mesorhizobium loti. Classification (NCBI taxonomy): domain Bacteria; kingdom Pseudomonadati; phylum Pseudomonadota; class Alphaproteobacteria; order Hyphomicrobiales; family Phyllobacteriaceae; genus Mesorhizobium; species Mesorhizobium loti. The sequence continues at coordinate 6,372,872 of CP050293.1, read as the reverse complement.
GCAAGCCCGGGAAAACCAGTGGGGACCGGTGCCGGCGGGCGTCAGGGTTTAATCTGACGTGCATGTTGCAATCGCTGGCAACCCTGGGTAGTATTCCCATCGCAGCATAGATGGGGGTACGCATGCGGGGCGCGGTGCTTCACTACGACAAGGATCAGGACTACGGCTACATCAATGGAGTTGACGGCAAGCGTTACTTCTTCGTCCGTAACGATGTGACCCAAGGGGCGGCCCTCGTCAGCGGTGCCCTCGTCGAATTCCAGCCGGATGACGGCACGGCGCACAATATCGTCGCCGTGAATTCGACGACCTCGTCACCCCCCGGCCGTACCGCCGAAAACCAGCCCACTCGTTCCACGGGACTGTGGGCATACTTCCGGAACACGGTGAGCGTGAACTATTTCAATTTCAAAGGACGCGCCCGCCGCAAGGAATTCTGGGCCTTTTGGCTATGCTTTAATCTTGTGCTGATGGCGCTTCTTGGCTTCGGGATACTCGTCAATTTGGCCATCAACGGCTTCGGCATCAATGCGGGTAGGACGTCGATCGGATACCTACCCGCCGCTGTCTTCGTCTTGGCATTCGGCCTGCCATGGATCGCGCTTACCGTGCGGCGTTTGCACGATGTCGGCCTGAGCGGCTGGTTTGTCTTGCTCAGCTTCATTCCGGTTATCGGCGGGGTGGCCTTGCTGGTCTTGGGGCTTGCGCCGTCTCAGCTGGGCGAAAATCCCTGGGGGCGGATGCCGGCGGGCGTCAGGGTTTAGCCGCCTTCAGCGCCTCGCCTGAAAGCCTGAGGAAGACCTTCTGGCCGTGGCGCTCGGCGCCAAGCCGATCGTAGAAGCGCAGTGCGCCCTCGTTCCAGTCCTCGGTGGTCAGGTCGATGCGACCGATGCCTTCGCGCAAGCAATGATCGGCGAGAAAGCCGATCAGCGCCCGGCCGACGCCGGCGTTGCGAGCCTTCTCGCAGACGAACAGGTCTTTCAGGAACAGCAGCCGCTCAAGATCGATGCCTGGATGCGCGATCGCCACCGACGCCAGGCCGCTGACCTCGCCGTCGACGAAGGCGAGCCCGAAATGCGGATAGGCCGGGCTTTCCTCGCCAAGCCATTTGCGTGCAGCAGACAGGGCCCGGTCGACATCGAGAGGCGGCTGCCGGTAATGCTTCGCCATCTCGCACAATATGGCCGCCAGTGCCGCGGCGTCATCGATCGTCGCCCAGCGGACGTCGACCGCCATGGGGATCAGCCCAGGAACCTGGCGATGATCGCGTCGCCCATCTCGACCGTGCCGACCTCGGTCATGCCGGGAGAGAAAATATCCTTGGTGCGCAGGCCTGCGTCGAGCACGGCGGCGATCGCGCCTTCGACACGGTCGGCTTCATCGACCATGCCGAAGGAATAGCGCAGGCACATGGCGAAGGACGCGATCATGGCGATCGGGTTGGCGATGCCCTTGCCGGCAATGTCGGGCGCCGAGCCGTGCACCGGCTCGTAGAGCGCCTTGCGCTTCTTGGTCTTCACGTCAGGCGCGCCAAGCGAGGCCGACGGCAGCATGCCGATCGAGCCGGTCAGCATGGCGGCGATGTCGGACAGCATGTCGCCGAACAGATTGTCGGTGACGATGACGTCGAACTGTTTTGGCCAGCGCACCAGCTGCATGCCGCCGGCATCGGCCAGCATGTGGTCGAGCTTGACGTCTGAATAACGCGCCTTGTGGGTCTGGGTGACGACCTCGTTCCACAGCACGCCCGACTTCATCACATTGCGCTTTTCCATCGAGGTGACGTGGTTCTTGCGCGTGCGCGCCAGCTCGAAGGCGACGCCGGAAATGCGCTCGATCTCGAACGTGTCGTAGACCTGCGTGTCGATGCCGCGCTTCTGGCCGTTGCCGAGATCGATGATCTGCTTGGGCTCGCCGAAATAGACGCCGCCGGTCAGCTCGCGCACGATGAGGATGTCGAGGCCTTCGACCACCTCCTGCTTGAGCGAGGAGGACGCCGCCAGCGCCGGATAGCAGATGGCCGGACGAAGATTGGCAAACAGCTCCATGTCCTTGCGCAGGCGCAGCAGGCCGGCTTCAGGGCGAACCTCATAGGGCACCGCATCCCATTTCGGACCGCCGACGGCACCGAACAGCACCGCGTCGGCCGCCATCGCCTTTTCCATGTCGGCATCGGAGATCGCCGCGCCATGCGCGTCATAGGCGCAACCACCGACCAGCCCGTCCTCGGTGGTAAAACCGCTGCCGAGCTTGTCGTTCATGGCTGATATCAGTTTCTTGACCTCGGCCATGGCCTCCGGACCGATGCCGTCGCCGGGGAGCAGGAAAAGATGCTTCGTTGCCATGGAAAACCGTCCTGGAAAGAATTGAACCGGCGCTTTGCTAAACGCCAAGCGAGTTGCATGCAAGGGGAGGAAGAGCGCTGCGGCGCAGAACAGGTGTAGCTATGCCGCATGCCGCCGCGCCAGGCCTCTCAGAACCTGGGTTCCTCGCCCCCGCCAAAGGCGGGGGAGAGGTGGCCGCGAAGCGGCCGGAGAGGGGGCCTTCGTAGAGCACGGTCCCCCTCTCCGTCTCGGCTTCGCCGAGCCACCTCTCCCCCACTTTCGTGGGGGCGAGGAATCCAGGCTAAACCATCACCGATGCGAAAGAATGTTGACCAGCCGGCCGAACGGATCGCGCACATAGAAGCGGCGCACGCCCCAGGGCTCGTCGGCCGGTCCGTATTCGATGGCGAAGCCGGCGGCCTTCATGGCGTCAAGCGCCGCATCGACATCATCGACTTCGATGGAGAGGTCGGGCACCGGCGTGCCGGAGCCGCCTTGCGCCATGAAGCTGACCTGGACATCCATCTTGGCTTGCGAGCCGTAGGTGGCGATCCAGCCAAAATCCATCAGCACATCGAGGCCGAGCACGTCCTGGTAGAAGCGCTTCGCCGCCGCGACATCCGATGTCTCGATGTTGGCAACGATGCGTTGGACTTTCATCGTCGGCCCGCCTTTCACGCCGTGCGCCGCAGCGCCGTGACTTCGATCTCGATCTTCATTTCCGGTCTGTTGAGCTGGCAGACGATCATCGTCGCCGCCGGCCTGATGTCGCCGAACGTCTCGCCGAGGATCGGGAAGACGATATCCACGAAGGCCTGGTCGGTGATGTAGTAATGCGCCCGCACCACGTCGGCCATTTCGAAGCCGCCGTCCTTCAACGCCTTGGAAATCGTCGCCAGGCAATTGCGCGTCTGCGCTTCCACCGTCTCCGGCATCGTCATCGTCGCATAGTCGTAGCCGGTGGTGCCGGAGACGAAACACCAATCGCCCTGCACCACGGCACGCGAATAGCCGGCGGTCTTTTCGAACGGCGAGCCGGTGGAGATGAGTTTACGCATGGGTGTCCCTCGCAGAGTGGTGGTCATCTTGCAGGGAAGGTGTTGATCCGGCCATGGGCCAGACGGGAATGACAGTTGTCACCATGTGGCAAGCGCAACCTCGGAGATTAGCCAGAGCATCCCTCTCATCGTCATCCTATGGCGAAGCAAGGAGCGAAGCGACGCGGCGCAGACCATAGGATCCATGCCGCGACTTCAAGGCGTTGCAGCGGTTCAGAATTCTGCCCCGCCGCGCCCTGTGACCGCGATCACGGCATGGATCCTCGGGTCAAGCCCGAGGATGACGAAGGCGTGGTGGCCACCGCGGCGCGCGAAAAGGCTAATTCGCCGCCCCCAGCGCCTTGTCCAGCGCCTCCTTCACATCGGCCGGCCATGTCGCCACCGCCGGCCAGGCATCTGGCTCGGGCTTGTCGCCGCGGCGGGCGAAGTAGAGCTTGTGCTGGGCCGGGTCGACCGCCATGAAGCCGTCATTGCCGCCGCAGTCATGCGGCACGCAGCCGCTGGCGTAGAAGGCGCCCGAAGCGGTCTTTTCCGTGCCGCCGCCGACCAGCAGGCTGGTCGCCATGTCGGGCATGTCCTTGCCGAGCAGCGACTCAGCTAGCCTGTAGACAGCCTCGTTGTGGAAGGCGTCGATGATGTTCTGGTACTTTTCCGGATCGATGTCTTTCCAGTCCGTGCCGGGTTCCGGCATGTAGCTCAGATTGCCCGAAATCGTCAGCCCGTCGGTCGGCGACCACTGCAAAGCCGGCTTCTGATCCCCCGGCAACAGATAGGGCACGAAATAGATGGCGTTGTCGGACACCGCTGAAGGCGGTGCGCCGCAATCGTCCTGCTCGACGGTGGTGCTCTGGATGGTGCCGCCTTCCGGCTTCCAGACGATCACCGTCGCCGGCCCGCACTGATTGCCGCCATCGCCGACATCGAACAGCGCCACCTTGACGCCGCCGACCTCGACTATTCTGTCGAAGAAGACGTCATAGTTGGTGGCCAGCTGCTTGCCGTCATAGGCAAGCACCTTCTCGCCGTCCTGTTCCGGTTGGGTGATGGTCAGCGTGCCGTCCTCGAAGGGTACAGGCGCCTGCTTGTCGTCATCGGTAGCGTCGGCGGCGTCCGTGCCCTGGTCGGCGGCAGGCTTTTCCACCGCAGGCGGCGCGGCGGGCGTCTGCGTCTGGGCATGGCTCAAAGCGGCAGTCATCAGAAGAAGCGTCAGCCCGCAAGTGCCGGCAAGAAGCGAACGAGTCATGTCTGTCCCTCCACTCAGTCGCCACGAACCCGGCCTGAAAGCGGCCGGGCCTGTCTGTCCCGAGCGCGCCGCTCAGGCCCAGGGGCGCTGTTCGGCGTTGCGCTTCTCGAACGAAGCGATGGCGCCGGCCTTCTCCATGGTCAGGCCGATATCGTCGAGCCCGTTGAGCAGGCAGTGCCGCTTGAAGTCGTCGAGGTCGAATGTGACGACGCCGCCGTCGGGACCGCGGATTTCCTTGGCTTCGAGATCGACCGACACCGTGGCGTTGGAGCCGCGCGAGGCGTCGTCCATCAGCTTCTCGAGATCCTCGGGGCTGACGGTGATCGGCAGGATGCCGTTCTTGAAGCAGTTGTTGTAGAAAATGTCGGCGAATGAGGTCGAGATGACGCAGCGGATGCCGAAGTCGAGCAGCGCCCACGGCGCGTGTTCGCGCGATGAACCGCAGCCGAAATTGTCGCCGGCGACCAGGATCTGCGCCTTGCGGTAGGCCGGCTTGTTGAGCACGAAATCCGGGTTTTCCGAACCGTCGTCCTTGTAGCGCATTTCGGCGAACAGGCCGGTGCCGAGCCCGGTGCGCTTGATCGTCTTGAGATAATCCTTGGGGATGATCATGTCGGTGTCGACATTGACGATCGGCATCGGAGCGGCGACGCCGGTGAGCTTGGTGAATTTTTCCATGGCTTTTGCCCGTGTTTTCGTTGCGGGGGAATTTGCTGAGGCCCGGTTTACACAAAGCCGGCGGCAAATAAAAGGCAACTGTTTGTGCACGGTGGCACAAGCCGGCCCGATGGTGCAGTCTGGCGGCCATGGCAGAAAATTCGCACGTCCTCTATGCACGCGAGGCCGCGCTCGACATCGGCGAATTCCGTCGCGTGCTGGTCGAATCCGGCCTCGGCGAGACACGACCGGTCGATGACGAAGCACGCCTGCGGGCGATGCTGTCGGGCGCCAATCTGGTGCTGACCGCGCGTCTCGACGTCGAGGGCAAGCCGCTGATCGGCGTTGTCAGGGCGATGACCGACTTTTCCTGGGTCTGCTACATCTCCGAACTCGCCGTTTCCCAATCGGCGCAGGGCCTCGGCATCGGCAAGGGCCTGATGGACGAGGCGCGCCGGCAACTCGGCCCGTCCGTCGCCATCAGCCTGATCTCCATGCCCGACGCCGTCGGCTTCTACGAACGCATCGGCATGAAGCACATGCCCGACGCCTTCTGGTTCGGCCGCAAGGGCTGACGTTCCTCACAAAGCCGTGACATTTCTGATGGCCTCGGTCGCTTGACATGCAACCAAATGGTTGCATATTAAAGCCATGAGCATGGATGCCGTCTTTCGCGCCTTGGCCGACCCGACCCGCCGGCAGTTGCTGGACAGTCTCCATGCCAGGAACGGGCAGACGCTGAACGCGCTGTGCGCCGAGATGGAGATGACGCGCCAGGCGGTGACCAAGCATTTGGCGATCCTTGAGGAGGCCAACCTCGTCACCACCATCCGCAAGGGGCGCGAGAAGGAGCACTACCTCAACCCCGTTCCCATCAACGAGATCGCCGACCGCTGGATCGGCAAATTCGAACGTGGGCGGCTGACCGCCCTCGGCGATTTGAAGAAACGCCTCGAAAGGGAAGACTGATGAGCAACAAGTTCGTGTACGTGACCTACATCCGCACCACGCCCGAAAAACTCTGGGAAGCGCTGACCGAGCCGGAGTTCAACCGGCAGTTCTTCCTTTGCTCCTATCAGGTGAGCGAGTGGAAAGTCGGCTCCAGCTGGAAGCTGATGTTCCCGGACGGGAGTGTCGCCGACAGCGGCGAGATCCTCGAGATCGATCCGCCCAAACGCCTGGTCATCAAATGGCGCAACGAATGGATGCCGGAGGTCAGGGAAGACGGCTACACACGCTGCACCTTCACCATCGAGCAGGATGGCGAGTTGATGAAGCTTGCCGTCACCCATGAGGCAGACGGCCCGCACAGGCTGATCGGCAACGTCGCCAAGGGCTGGCCGCTGGTGCTGTCCAGCCTGAAAAGCCTGCTCGAAAGCGGCAAGGGTTTTGAGCGCCCGCCGTCCAAGGGATGAAGGATCATTTCGATACCGAAACAAACTTTGTCCGGAGGCGTCCATGATGCACGTTCCCAAGGTGCAAAGCATGACCAATGGCGAGACGATCATGGCATCCGCCGAGATCGAAGCGCCCGCGGAACGCATCTTCCGCGCGCTGGTCAGCAAGGAGATCGAGCAATGGTGGGGGTCCGCCGGGACCTACCGTATGGTCGACTGGTCGGCCGACCTTCGCGTAGGCGGCCGCTGGACAGTTGTCGTCAGGACGGCCAACGGCAGACACCTGCCGTCGAGCGGCGAATTCCTCGAGATCGAAGCGCCACGCCGACTCGTGCAGACGCGGGCCTATGCATGGGACCATCCTACGCTTGGCCGCCGGCAAACGACGGTCGCCTGGTTGCTGCAGCCGATCGCCACCGGCACGCGCCTCACCATCTGCCACGGCGGCTTTGCCGGGCTGAGCGAAGCGGCCACCGAGCATGCCGAGGGTTGGGGACGGGTGCTGGGCTGGCTGCAGGCTTATTTGAGTGCAGCTAGTCGAGCGGCAGCTTAGACAGTAGGTCGAAGGTGGTGATCCTTGGCGCCCCCCTCTGCCCTGCCGGGCATCTCCCCCACGAGGGGGAGATTGGCAGCTTGGGCCGCCCGCTCATTCCTGCAACGCTGGCGATTGGCTAAAGCCGAAGTGACGGCCGATCTCCCCCATGTGGGGGAGATGTCCGGCAGGACAGAGGGGGGCGCTGTCCCGCCAGCCTTCAAAGGAAACCTTCGCGCCAGCCCCTCAAATCACATTCAATTCCCGGAACGCCCGTCCTTCCGCGACGCGCCCATAGCCAAACGCCGAGCAATCCACCGTCCGATAACCCCCATGCACGATCAGCTCGGCCAGCGCCTTGCCCACCGCCGGCGCCTGCTGCAGGCCGTGGCCGGAGAATCCGTTGGCGAAGATGAAGTTTAGCACCCCGGGATGCGGTCCGATCACCGCGTTCTGGTCCAGTGTGTTGTAGTCGTAGTGGCCAGCCCAGGCGCGGGTCGGCTTGATCGCCTCAAAAGCTGGAATGCGGGTTGCCAGCGCCGGCCAGATCACCTCTTCGAACAGCGGCCAGTCGACATCGAAATCCCCGAGGGCGGCCGGGCCGTCGCCCTCTTCCGGTTCCGCGCCGCCGGTGAGGTAGACCGAGCCTTCCGGGCGCACATAGATACCGGAGGGGTCGACCAGCAGCGGCATGTCGGCGTATTTCTCGCGCGCCTCGAAGACGAAGACGTTGCGCTTGCGCGGCTCGACCGGCAACGCCAGCCCGGCCATGGCGGCGACCTTGCCGGCATTCGGCCCGGCGGCGTTGATCACGGTGCCGGCTTCCAGCACCTCGCCATTGTCGAGGCGGACGCTGCTGACACGGTCGCCCTGCCGCTCGATGCCGGTGACATCGGCGGTGATGAAATCGACTTTCTTCTGCCGCAGCGCCTTGCGGAACAGCATCAGCATCGCATGCGCGTCGAACCAGCCCTCGCCGCTGCGGCCATAGGCGCCGGCGGTGATGCCCTCGGCCGACAGCCACGGGAAGCGGCGCACCAGCTGCTCCGCGTCCTCGAGCACGATGTCGGCGCCCTCGGCCATCTGCGCGTCGTGATTGGCCTTGAGGATCGGCAAGCCGTTCTCGCCGGCAAGGATGAGATAGCCGCCTTCGCGAAAGCCGATATCGGCATCAGTGCCGAACTCTTCCTTCAGCCGCCGGAACAGCTTTAGCGTGAACTGCGACAGCCGGATGTTTTCCGGGATCGAGAATTGCTGGCGGATCGAGGCCAGGGACAGCGTCGTTGCCGCATGCGCAAATTGCGGATCGCGCTCGACCAAGGCGATCGAACCGGAAAACCCTTCCTCGCGCAGATAGTAGGCAACCGAGGAGCCGACGATGGCCCCGCCGACGATGACGATGTCGTAGCGCATTTTTTCTCCGATCCGGCCGATGGCATCCTTCACGCCACCGGCAAAATGATCTCGAAGCGCGTGCCGCGCTCGCTGTCAACCAGCCGGATCATACCATCATGCGCTTTCAGGAGGGCCAGCACGATGCCGAGGCCCATGCCGGTGCCGCCGGTAGAGCGCCGCGTGGTGAAGAACGGCTCGAAGATGCGCGCCCGGTTGCTGGGTGAAATGCCGGCGCCATCGTCGCTGACCAGGATGCTCGCCTTGCCACCGGCGCTCGCAGCGGCAATCGAAACCTGCGTCGCGCCGTGCCTGGCCGAATTGTCGATGAGATTGGCCAGCACGATTGCGGCATTCTCGGCCGATATGCGCAAGGCCAGATCGCCGCCGGCCTCCACGCGGACCGCCAGCCTGGTGTCGACGGGCAGCAGCGCCAGTGCCCCACCGATCGAGGTGCTTTCGCCGCTCGGCGCCAGGTTTTCGGCGCGCGCCAGATCGAGCAGGCGCCGCACCAGCAGATTGAGCCGTCCGGCATCGGTGACGATGTTGTTGGAGAAACGCCGACGCTCCGTATCGTCCATCGCGCTACCTGAATCGCGCAGCAGCTCGGCCGCGCCCTGGATCGCCGTCAGCGGCGATTTGAGCTCGTGCGAGACATGGGTGGCGAAGGTCTGGATCGAGTCCGAGCGCGCCTGCAGTTTTTCGGCCATGTCGAGGAAGGCGGCGGAAAGCTCCGCCATCTCTCGAGTGCCGTGATGGTCGAGCGGCCGGATCGCCGCGCGATCGCCGGCGGCAATACGCTCCGTGCGATCGATCAGCGCATAGATCGGCCGGCTGACGGTGCGCAGGAAGACGAGGCCGATGAGCAGCGTGCCGCCGAGAATGGCGATGGCCGCCAACGTCACCTTGCCGCGTTCGCCATAGAGATGCTTGATGATGTTGTTGGGCGTCCGCGACACATAGACGACGCCGGCGACCTTGCCATCAACGGCCACCGGCAAGGCGACGAAGACACGGACCTTGGTGCCGCGGCTGACCGAATAGAGCGGTGGCGCCGGCTGGTCGGGAATGCGCAGCCTGAGCGCGCTGGCATAGCGGCCGGCAAGTGCGGCGCGCACCTCTTCAACGTCGGCGAGTGATTGTCCGACCTCGCCGCGCCCGGCAATGACGACGCCCCGGGGATCGAGCAGCCGGAAACCGGCCAGCGTGGTTTTCTGCGTCGCGTCGAGAATGCCGGACAGGCGCGCGCCGATCGCGGCGAAGGCGGGATCGGCGGTGGCTGGTATCGCCGCCGGCCGGGTCGGCAGCACATAGTCTGAGGCGAGATCGAGGCTCGGTTCGATCGGCCTGTAGAGCGGGTCAGGATTGACGCTTCGGCTTGAATCCCCGCTTGGCCCCGGCATCGGCGCGCCGAGTTTTTCCGCGGCAATGCCGGCGTCGCGCACATCCTGCGCATAGATGGCGGCGATGGCCGCCCCTTGCGCGATCAGCTCAGCTTCGGTCTGGCGGATCAGCTGGTTCTCGTAGAGCCGAAAGAAGAACAGGCCGACCAGCGGCAAGGCCATCACCAGGATCAGGATGGCGACGACGACCGTGGCAAGCCGTGGCCGCCATTTGCGGCCGATCCATTTGCTGGACGTCGTCAGCCGCATCGGCCAAGCCGGAAGCCGACGCCATGCACCGTCTCGATGACATCAGGGCAACCCACCGCCGCCAGCTTGGCGCGGATGTTGCGGATATGGCTGTCGACGGTGCGGTCGGCGACATGGATCTTGCCTGCATAGGCGCTGGCCATCACCGCGTCGCGGTCGAGCACATGCGTCGGCCGCGCCAGGAACCCTTTCAGGATCGAGAACTCTATCCCCGTCAGGGCAAGCGGCCTGCCGTCGAAGCTGGCGGCGTGGCTGGCCGGCGCCAGAGCCAGTTTGCCATGCGTGAACTGCCTGTCGTCGATCGGCTCTGGCGCCACCGGGCGGGCGCGTCTCAGGATGACGTTGACGCGGGCGACCAGCTCGCGCGGGCTGAACGGCTTTGTCACATAGTCGTCGCCGCCCATTTCGAGCCCGAGGATGCGGTCGATCTCCTCGTCGCGCGCGGACAGGAACAGCACCGGCACATCGGATGTGTGCCTGAGCCGCCGGCAGACCTCCAGCCCGTCCATCTCCGGCATGCCGATGTCGAGCACGACCAGGTCGGGCGCGCGCCGTTCAATCGCCTGCAAGGCGGCGGCGCCGTCGGCCACCCCAAGCGTTTTCATGCCGGCCTTCTCCAGCGCAAAGCAGATCACTTCGCGGATGTGCGGATCATCGTCGGCGACGAGGATGTGATGCGGCATGGATCAGCGGCCCGGCATGGAAGGTTCGGTAGCGTCAGGAACCACGAACGGCCCCCTGGTGTCGAGATATCCGAGCAGCCGCCAGTCGCGAAAGCTCCAGGCCCGCCAGTTCTGCTGCAGGGTGCGATACCAGCCTTCGTCGCTGCCGCGCCGCCCCGCCAGCTCACGAACAACCGGGTTGTTGGCGGCAGCCGTCCGGCTCTGATGATCGAGGAAGCGGTCGAGGGCCGGAAACGCGCCCGGGCCGAGCGAGCGCACATACCAGGCGTCGAGGGGAATGCCCTGGCCGGTCATTTCGAGGGAGTGGTCGACATTGTAGTTGGCGATCGTTGCTGCGAAATTGATGAAACTGCCGGCATAAAGCGTTAGAGATAACGTCAGAAGATTGGCGGACAGCAGCCATTCATTGGATTTTCTAAGCGCGATGCGGGCAATAATCAGGGCAAGGCCTGATGCGACCAGCCCCATCCAGACGAAGGCGGCGACGCGCCAGTAGGTCAGCGCATAGATGCCGATATAGAGGTCGAGCCGCAGGATCGACGAGATGACCAGCATGATGTTCTGCGCCACCCAGGCATAGACCAGCCGGCGGATGAGCGGATCGGCCGATGTCTCGCTTCCGGGCTTGAGCGCCGCAAGGACAAAACCGGCGGCAAGCAGCGCGGTGACGATCAAGGGATAGGCGCCGCGATGCGCGTAAGACGCGTAGCTCAGCCCGTCGGGAAGGGCGGCCCCGCCCCACAGATAGGCGGCGTCGAGCGCCGTCTGCAGCGCAAACAGCATGTTGAAGATTATCAGAGCGCGAAGAATGGCGGCCTTGCCGAACAGCATGTCCTCGATGGTGACGGTTTTGTCTGTTTGAGCGCTGATATCAGCCGGCGCCGCGCGCGGCATGCGGCGCACCAGGCGCGGCAGGCGTGGCCGCAGAAAAGCCCAGACGCCGGCGAGCACGAACAGCCAGAAGGCTATCCGCGCCAACTGGATGAGATCGAGCAGCCTCAGAAGGTCGATCAGCGACAGCCAGTAGTCGATGACCGGATTGGCGGCGCCGAACAGCGCCAGGAAGACCGCGCCCAGCGTCAGCGGCATCACCCAGACGGCGATCGCGGCGAGGCGGACGCGGCGCCGGCCGAAGCGCCGCGCCGTCTTGCGCCAGCGGATGAAATCACTGGCGAAGCGGAACGGCGCCGCCAGCAAGAACAGCGCGATCTGTCCGGCAATGCGCGCGATGCCGTGCCGCAGACGCCCGCTCAGCGAAAGCGCGAAGATGACCAGGGCCGCCAGCGCGATCGACACCGAGAGGGCGCTGACGGTCTCGGCCAGCGGCAGCAGCGCGACAAGCAGGGCGGCGGGCTTGAGCCAGACCCTGCCGTCGCTGAAGGCCGCCGGGTGCACGGCGACCACCGCGGCGGCAATCAGCAGGGCGAACAGGAAAACCGTGATCCCGGCGGGCTGGCCGTAGAACAGAAAATCCGCAAGTGCTGCCAGCAGCATGGCGACACCGAAGCGGCTGCAATAGCTCGGCGCGGCGGAGAACAACGCTGTCATGACCTGATCTTCCTGATGGCTTCCAGCCGAATCGCCGGCGGGCTCTTGCGGGCAAAAGGGATGAGGATCGCCGTCGGATTCGCGCGCGGCGGATCGGCCAGCCACCAGCCTTCGCTGAGCAGCCGATGAGGCAGAAGGGGTTTTGCTCGCTTGTGCATGCCGCCTGTTTCGCAGGCCGGCGGGGAACCGGCAGGGCGGATCCGAGGAGGTTTTCGGCAGGCGTGTGCAGTTTTCGTGCAGAGGCCGAAGCTGCCAATCTCCCCCCTTGTGGGGGAGATGCCCGGCAGGGCAGAGGGGGGCGTGAAGGATCGCCAACCTCGGTTACTCTGCTACCGCTGAGGACAGCCTCAGAGTGCAATTGCAATCAATGAGAGGTCAGCAGGACAGCGCCCCCCTCTGTCCTGCCGGACATCTCCCCCACAAGGGAGAGGGTGGGCGCACAGCCCTGCGCCGTCTTGCCTCGACCAACCACACGCGGCATAGATCACCTATGGAAACCTATCGCCCGCGCCGCTCTGTGCTCTACGTCCCCGCCTCCAACGACAAGGCCTTGGCCAAGATCGCGCAGCTCACCTGCGACGCAATCATCATCGACCTGGAAGACGCCGTCACCTCGGCCGACAAGATTTCCGCGCGCGAAAAACTGGCCGGCATTTTCGCCAACCGCCCGGTTGGAAACCCTATTGGCAAGCGCTGCGAGATGGTCGTGCGCATCAATGCGCTGGCCAGCGAGTGGGGCGCCGACGACCTGCTGGTTGCCGCGGGCTGCGAGCCCGACGGCATCCTGTTGCCCAAGGTCGACACGCCGCGCGACCTGCTCGAAGCCGGCGACATGCTCGACGACAATTTTGCCCCTGACAGCGTGAAACTGTGGGCGATGATCGAGACGCCCAAGGCGTTGCTCAACATCGGCGCCATCGCCGAGCTTGGCCGCGATCCGGCCTCTCGATTGGCTTGTTTCGTTGCCGGAACGAATGATCTGGTCAAGAGCACCGGCGTTCTGGCGACGCCTGACCGGCGCTATCTCGTGCCATGGCTGATGCAGATGGTGCTGGCCGCGCGCGCCGGCGGCATCGACATGCTCGACGGCGTCTCCAACGATTTTCGCGACCTCGACGCTTTCGCCCGGGAATGCACGGAAGCCGCGGCCATGGGGTTCGACGGCAAGAGCCTCATCCATCCGGCCCAGATCGAGGCCGCGAACCGCGCCTTCGCGCCGTCCGCGGAAGCCGTGGCCGAGGCGCGCCTGGTCAGGCAAGCCTACGCGCTTCCGGAAAACGCCCGCAAGGGCGTGATCGCGCTGAACGGCAAGATGGTCGAGCGGCTGCATCTGGCGCAGGCTGAAAAACTGCTGGCGAAGGCCGCCGCCATCGGCGCATGATCGAGCATGATCCCGAAAAGTGGGAACCGGTTTTCTCGGACAAACGGTCCGTTTGTCCAGAGATCATGCTAAACTAAAAACCGGCCAAGCTTATTCACGACAGGACTTGAGACATGAAACTCTACCGCTTTCTGACCGGCCCGGACGACGCCAGCTTCTGCCACAAGGTGACGGCGGCGCTGAACAAGGGCTGGCACCTGTTCGGCTCGCCGACCTATGCCTACGACAAGAAAGCCAAGACGATGCGCTGCGGCCAGGCCGTGGTGAAGGATATCGACGGTCAGGAATATGGGCCGGATACCAAGCTGAGTGATTGGTAGGAGACAGCGCTTTGGATGCGTAATTAGGCAGCCTCGGCAATATCAAGACGCACGGTAAGTCCGGCCTGTGCCGCAAGGTTGATCAACGTATCCAGACTGAAATTCGCGATCCTGCCCCGCAGGAGGTCGCTAAGCCGCGGCTGCGTGATTCCGAGCCGGTCGGCTGCTTCGGCCTGGGTAATTTTCCAGCTCCGCACCCGCTGCTCAATCGCGATCAGCAGATTGGAGCGCATGGTCATGTTGGCGGCCTCGGCCGGAGTATCTTCCAGCGCGTCCCACACGTTTTCAAAGCTCTGACGTTCCATCGTCACGCCTCCCTTCGTCATCCTAGGGCGTAGCAGTCGCAAAGCGATTGCGGAGACCCTAGGATCCATGCCGTTACCTCCGCCGAGGGTCATAGCGGATCAAGATTAGGGCCTATTTCGCCGAACCGGATGGTAAGCTTTCAGTGCTGCACCGCCGGAGCACTGTACCAACATCACGGCATGGATCCTAGGGTCTGCGCTGCGTCGCTTCGCTCCTTGCTCCGCCCTAGGATGACGAAGGTGTGGGCTATTCAGCCGCCTCTTCGATCTTCTCCATATCATCGTCCGACAGGCCGAAATGGTGGCCGATCTCGTGGATCAGCACATGGGTGACGATGTCGCCCAGCGTCTCTTCGTTCTCGGACCAGTAATCGAGGATGGCGCGGCGGTAGAGCGTGATGCGGTTCGGGCCCTCGCCGGTCTGCGGATTCCAGCGTTCGGCGATGCCGCGCCCCTCGAACAGGCCGAGCAGGTCGAACGGCGTTTCCAGCGACAGGTCGTCCATGATCTCGTCGGTCGGGAATTCGGCGATCTGGATGACGATCTCGCCGGTCAGCTTGCGAAAATCCTCCGGCAGATGGGCGTACGCCTCCAGCGCCAGGAACTCCATTTCGTCCATCGAGGGCGAGAGTTCGTCATGCCAGGTGCGGGTCTTGTAGATGCGGGCCATGCTTTGTCCTTTGATCCCGGCATATAGGCTTTCGCACCGGAATCGGCAAATGACACGGGCTGATGCGCCGGCGCCATCCAGGCAGAGAGGAATAAATTCCCTATGAGTCTGCTTGACTCTTGGGTTCCCCTCTGGAATCCTAGGGAACATAACAGGAACAATTGTAAGTGGAAGCTGACCGTCATGGCGATGACCGCCGTGGCGCGGGAGACTGTTTTTGCCCTGCGCCGCCAGATCGCGAAAATCGAGGGGACGCTGCCCGAGCGCTTGGCTGCGCCGGCCGCCGCGCCCCTAGATGCTGACGTCAACACAGATCTCACAATCGTCCGGCGCGGCATTGCTGCGGCGTTGCCGGATGCGTTCCTGCCCATCGGCGTCGGGCGCCTCGATGCCGCCCTGAGCGGCGGCCTGCCCAAGGCCGCCTTGAGCGAAATCCATGGGCTTGAGACCCGCGATGCCGGGGCCGTCGCCGGCTTTGCCCTGTCGCTCATCAGCCTGATCCTCAAGCAAACGCCGGGGTTGCCGGTGCTGTGGATCGGCACGACGGAGATCTTTCGCGAGGCGGGCTTTCCCTATGCCAGGGGGCTTCATACCGCGTTCGGCATCGAGCCGGAGCAATTGCTGTTTTCCGAGGCGCCAAGGCTTGTCGATGCGCTGTGGGTCGCCGAGGAGGCGGCCCGGATGACGGCGCTCGCCGCGGTCATCCTGGAAATTCGCGGCAATCCGCAGCGGCTGGACCTGACCGCGACACGACGCCTGCATGCAAGGGCGCAAGGTGCCGGCCGGCCGGTATTCCTGCTGCGGCAGGCGGCCGAGCCCGAACCGACGGCCGCCCCCGTCCGCCTCATCGTCGCCTCGGCGCCGGCAGCGCCGCGCGGCACCATCGCCGGGCCGCTCGCCGGCTCGATCGGCCGCCCGGCCTTCACCATCACCATCGGCAAGAGCCGCACGGCCCTGCCTGGACAATTCACACTGGAGTGGAACCCCGATGAACGCGCATTCGACGAAAGAACGGGCGACGAAAGAAGGGGCGAGGGAAGAGAGCGGGCAAAGAATCCTGTCCCTGTGGTTTCCCTATCTGGCAGTGGAAAGGATCCTGCGGCAGCGTCTGGGGCGATCCTGGCGTTCCCGGCCGTCGGATCATCTGCCGCCATCTCACCCCCGCTCGTGATCAGCCATCGCGACCGCAACGCGCAGCGCATCTCGGCCCTCGACGAGCGGGCTGAAGCGCTGCACCTGAAGCGCGACATGGGCATCGCCGATGCGCGCGCCATGCATCCGTCGATCGAAATCGTCGAGGCCGATCCGGAGGCCGACCACCGCCTGCTCGAAGGCCTTGCCGACTGGTGCGACCGCTACACGCCGCTGGTGGCGCTGGACGGGGCAGACGGCCTGTTTCTCGACGTCACCGGCTGCACCCATCTGTTCGGCGGCGAACGCGCCATTCTGGACGACATCCTGTCGCGTTTCTTCCACCAGGGTTTCGATGTCCGCGCCGGGCTTGCCGCGACACCGGGAGCTGCCTGGGCGGCGGCACGCTTTTGCGGCGACCGCATCGTTGTATCAGGCGAGGAGGAAGCGCTGCTGGCGCCCCTGCCACTGGCCGCACTGCGCATCGAGCCGGCGACTCGCACCAGCCTGGAAAGCGTCGGCCTGCGCACGGCGGGCGCCGTCATGGCGGCACCCCGCGCGCCGCTCGCCCGCCGCTTCGGCGCCTTGCTGCTGCTGCGGCTCGACCAGGCGCTTGGCCGCCTCGACGAAGCGGTGTCGCCGCGCCTACCCGTCGCGCCGCTTTCGGTCGAACGCCACCTCGCCGAACCCGTCACTCTGACCGAGGACATCGAACGGCTGGTGGGCATGCTAGCAGCGACTTTGAAGGTCGACCTCGAGCGCCGCGGCGAGGGCGCCAAGACGCTGGCGCTGCTGCTCTTTCGCGTCGACGGTGCCGTCAGCCGCATCGCCATCGGCACCTCGCGGCCGCTGCGCGAACCCATGCTGATCCAGAAACTGTTCCATGAGCGGCTGGCCGCACTCGAACAGGATATCGATGCCGGCTATGGCTTCGATCTGGTGCGGCTCTCGGTGTTGGCATCAGCCGCCTTCGACATGCAGCAGGCTGATCTTGCCGGCGAGGTGACCGACGACGGCGCCGATATCGCGCTGTTCGCCGACCGCATCCGCGCCCGGCTCGGCGAGGGCGCGGTGCTGCAGCCGGTCGTCGTCGAAAGCCATCTGCCGGAGCGTGCCGTCGCCACCATCCCCTTCACCGAGGCCCCGCGCCGGACCACGCCGCCGAAGAAGCCGGACAGGCTGCAGGCGCCGATGACCATTTTCCCGCCGGAGCGGCCGATCCGGCTGTTCCGCTCGCCCGAACCCATCGACGTGCCGGCCACCGAAATGCCGGAGGGGCCGCCGCTGAACTTCCGCTGGCGGCGCGCTCTCTACCGGGTCACCCGGGCCGAAGGGCCGGAACGCATCGCCGCCGAATGGTGGCGCGAGACGCCAAGCGACGAGGCGGCATCGACGCGCGATTATTTCCGCATCGAGGATGCCGACGGCCGCCGCTACTGGCTCTACCGGCAGGGCCTCTACGGCGGCGCCTCGCAAGTCCCGCCGCGCTGGTTCCTGCATGGGGTTTTTGCATGAACGCGCTGACCGTCATTCCCTATGCGGAGTTCGGCATCCAATCGAATTTCTCCTTCCTGCGCGGCGCATCCAAGCCGGAGGAGCTGGTGGTCGCGGCCAAGCTCCTGGGTTTCTCGGCGATCGGACTTGCCGACCGCAACACGGTGGCCGGCGTGGTGCGCGCCTGGCAGCAGGCCAAGGTCGAGAAGCTTTCCTATCATCCCGGCTGCCGGCTGGTTTTCGGCGACGGCACGCCGGACATTCTCGCCTACCCCCAGGACCGCAAGGGCTGGGGGCATCTCTGCCGCATGCTGACCCAAGCCAATCTGCGCGACGAGAACGAAAAAGGCGCCACCCTTCTCCAGCGCAGCGACTTGCTTGAATGGGGTGACCTGATGTCGCTGGCGGTCCTGCCCGGTCTGTCGGCGGGCGCGCCAGACAGTCTCGCTTTGCTTCGAGAACTCAAGGACCGCTTCGGCAGGAACCTGCGGCTTGGCGTTTCGCCCGACTATGCCGGCAATGACCGTTTCCGGATCGAGCAGGCGGCCGCACTTGCCGAGAGTGCCGGCATTCCGCTGATGGCGACCAATGACGTTCTCTACCACACGGCCGAACGGCGCCCGCTGCAGGACGTGCTGACCGCGATCCGCCTCAACACCCCTGTCGCCGAGGTCGGGCTGCAACTCACCGCCAATGCCGAACGCCATCTGAAGCCGCCGATGGAAATGGCCCGCCTGTTCCGCCGGCATCCGCAGGCGCTGGCCGAGACCTTGCGGTTTGCGCAAGAGCTGACCTTCTCGCTGAGCGACCTCCAGTACAATTATCCGGACGAGCCGACGGAATCGGGCCTCGGGCCGCAGGCCGAGCTGGAACGGCTGGCGCGGGAGGGAGCGGCCAAACGTTATCCGGCGGGTGTGCCGGCTTCGGTCATCAAGCGCATCGAGGAGGAGTTGGCTCTCATCGAGCGCCTCAACTACGCCCGCTATTTCCTGACTGTATACGACATCGTCAAGTTCGCGCGCAGCAAGGACATTCTCTGCCAGGGACGTGGATCAGCCGCCAATTCGGTCGTCTGCTTCTGCATCGGCATCACCGAAGTGGGACCGGAAAAAATCGATTCGCTTTTCGAGCGCTTCATTTCCGAGGAGAGAAACGAGCCGCCAGACATCGACGTCGATTTCGAGCACGAAAAACGCGAAACCGTAATCCAGTACATCTACGAGAAATACAGCGGAAAGCGCACAGCACTTGCCGCCGCCGTCATCAGCTACCGCGGCCGTTCGGCGCTGCGCGAAGTGTCGAAAGCGATGGGCCTGTCCGAGGATGTCAGGGCATCGCTTTCCGGCTCGATCTGGGGTTGGTCGACATCGGAGCTTGGCGAGAAGGAAGCCCGCGCCGGTGGCCTCGACCGCACCGACCCGGTGTCGAGGCACGTGATGGAGCGTGCCAATGAGATCATGGGCTTCCCCCGCCATCTGTCGCAGCATGTCGGCGGCTTCGTCATCACCCGGGACCGGCTCGACGAGATCGTGCCCATCGTCAAGACGGCGATGGACGAGCGCAAGATGGTCGAATGGGACAAGGACGATCTCGACTCGGTGAAGATCCTGAAAGTAGACGTGCTGGCACTCGGCATGCTGACCTGCCTGCAACGCGCCTTCACTTTGCTCACTGAGCATTATCCGAAGGCGAGGGACCCGTATGGGCAGCCCTATGTGCTGGCCACCCTGCCGCCGGAGGACAAGCAGGTCTACAAGATGATCTGCCGCGCCGACACGCTCGGCGTCTTCCAGATCGAATCGCGCGCCCAGATGTCGATGCTGCCGCGTCTCAAGCCAGACAATTTTTACGATCTCGTCATCGAGGTGGCGATCGTGCGGCCGGGCCCGATCCAGGGCGACATGGTTCATCCCTATCTGCGCCGCCGGCAAGGCAAGGAACAGGCCGAGTATCAAAAGCCGGAGCTGGAGGCGATCCTCAAGAAGACGCTTGGCGTACCGCTGTTTCAGGAGCAGGCGATGAATATCGCCATCGTCGCCGGGGGTTTCAAACCGGGCGAAGCCGACGAACTGCGCCGCGCCATGGCCACCTTCAAGCGCACCGGCACCATCGGCAATTACCGAGACCGTATGATCAATGGCATGGTCGGCAAGGGCTACACGAAGGACTTCGCCGAGCGCTGCTTCAAGCAGATCGAGGGTTTTGGCGAATATGGCTTTCCCGAAAGCCATGCTGCTTCCTTCGCCCTGCTCGTCTATGCCTCCTGCTGGTTCAAGACCTTCTATCCCGACGTGTTCTGCGCCGCGATCCTGAACTCGCAGCCGATGGGGTTTTACCAGCCGGCCCAGCTCGTGCGCGATGCACGCGACCATGGCGTCGACATCCGCGACGTCGACGTCAATTTCTCGGTCTGGGACTGCACGCTGGAGGAATTCCCTTTCGATCCGGCCCGCATCCTCCCTCGCCACGCCGAAATGCGCGGTGTCATCCAGACAAATCATGCGGTTCGGCTCGGCTTCCGGCAGATCAAGGGTCTGTCGAAGGAACGCATGGAGGCTTTCGTCGAGCGGCGCGGTTCAGGCTACTCAACCGTCCGGGATGTCTGGCTGCGTTCCGGCCTCGATGTCGGCGAGATCGAAAGGCTGGCGCAGGCCGACGCCTTCCGTTCGCTTGGCCTCGACCGCCGCGAGGCGCTGTGGGCGGTGCGCGCGCTCGACGGCAAGAGCGCCGCCGAAAGGCTGCCGCTGTTCGACCAGCCGGCGCTCCGCCTGCGCGAGCTCGAACCCGAGACGAAGCTGCCCAAAATGCCGCTTGGCGAGCATGTCATCCACGACTACCGCTCGCTTGGCCTGTCGCTGAAGGCGCATCCGGTCGCCTTCCTGCGCGAGCGGCTCGACCGGGCCGGCGTCACGCCCAATGCGAACCTGCCTTCCGTGCGCGACGGCAGGCGTGTCTCCGTTGCCGGCCTCGTGCTGGTGCGGCAGCGCCCCGGCAAGGGCAACGCCATCTTCCTGACGCTGGAGGACGACAAGGCCGTCGCCAACGTCATTTTCTGGCAAAGAACCTTCGACCGCTATCGGCCCATCGTCATGGGAGCACGGTTCGTGAAGGTCACCGGGAAACTGCAGTCGGAATCGGGTGTGGTCCACATCGTCGCCGAGAAGATCGAGGATCTGACGCCTTGGCTGACCGTGCTGCTGGAGAAGGTCAGCGGGGCCGCACCGGCGGTTGGCGGTCCTCCGGAACACGCTGCCAGGGGACGCTCCAATCGGCCAGCCATAGAGAACGCGCCGATCCGGCAGGACATCGCGACGCTGTCGGAAGAAGCGGAACAGGTCATGCCGAAGGGCCGGAATTTTCAGTAGGCATGGCCATGCCAAGAGCGGAACGAAAACGAGCGACGGCGATCCTTCGCGCCCCCCTCTGTCCTGCCGGACATCTCCCCCCACTTGGGGGAGATCGACAGCTTCGTCGTCCGGCCTGTCTTCGGCGTTCAAGATTGGCGAAAGCGGAAATGACGGCCAATCTCCCTCCTTGTGGGGGAGATGCCCGGCAGGGCAGAGGGGGGCGCTGCCCCGCCAGCCTCTGGCAAACTTCTCTGCCTCTTACGAAGGCCCACCCAAACGTGGCGGCGGCGGCGCCAGCACATCCTCCACGGAAAGCGTCCGCGCCTCCGAGGGCAGCATGATCGGGATGCCGTCACGCACGGGATAGGCGAGCTTGGCGACCCGCGAGACCAGTTCGCCACGTTCCGGATCCCAGGCCAGTGGCCCCTTGGTCAGCGGGCAGGCAAGCAGTTCCAGCAGCTTGGGGTCGACATTGATTTTCTTCCCGTCACGTCCATCCGCCGCCATAAGATTCTCTTCCCAGCCAGTTGCGGGCCTAAGATGTGTTGAGATTCAGGTCAGGCCGAGTCGAAAATGGTGGGTTCCGAGAACCGGAGCGGAGCGTACTTTTCGTACGTGAGCACCGGAAGCGCAGGAAGCCGCCATTTGCAGGCCGGTGTCACCTGAATATCGGCACATCTTACTGCAAACTCGACCCAAAATCCTCATTCTCGCGCGCCAGCGCCATTTCGGTGATGGCGATCAGCGTTTCGGCCCGCGTCTTCAGATCAGCTGCTTCAAGCAGCGCCTGTTTCTCGGCCGGCCCGTAAGGCGCCATCATCGACAGCGCGTTGACCAGCATGGCATTTTCGGCCCGGCTGACGCTTTCCCAATCGGCTTCCAGATCGTTGGCCTGCAGATAGGCGCGAAATGCCTTGAGCAGCGATGGCCGGTCGATCTCGTTCGCCGCCTGGTCCTCGTCGAGATCGGCAAGGAAAGCCGCCGGCTTACACTGGCGAAACGGCGTCTTGACCGTCAGTTCGTGGGCAATGCGGAACCGGCACACGCCCTGCAGCGAAATCAGATAGCGACCGTCGCCGGTTTCGGAAAAGGCAATGATGCGCCCGGCGCAGCCGACATTGCAGAGCTCCGGCTCGCCGTCGTCGCGCAAGGCGCCGTCGAGACTGGGCTGGATGACGCCGATGAGCCGCGAGCCGGCAATCGCCTCGTCCACCATCTGCAGATAGCGCGGTTCGAAGATGTTGAGCGGCATGCGGCCTCCCGGCAGCAAAAGCGCACCCTCGAGCGGAAAGATCGGGATCGTCGACGGCAAATCCTTGGCGAGCCGGTAATGCGCGTTTCCCGCTTGCACTTCATTCCTCCGATCGCGCCATCAAGAAGCGCGTCAATTCCCTGTCCTGGAGCGGTTCACCGTTTCACGGAAACGCTCTATCCCTTTGTTTTTATGCATGTCGTCCTCCCAAAACCGGGGTCCACTTTTGGCGACATGCATTAATCTGGCGCAGTCGTCGCCGACGCCAAGCCCGTGCGGCAAAACAACCGGAAACCGGCTCAGGAAAACAGCAACGCCGACAGTTTGCGGCGCGCGCCAAGCGTCGCCTCGTCGGTCATGCCCCAGGCCTCGAACAGCTGCAGCAATTGCGTCCTGGCGCCGTCCTCGTTCCAGGCGCGGTCGGCCTTGATGATGGCCAGCAGATTGTCTGCGGCCGCCGTGCGGTCGCCATTGGCGTTCTGGATCATGGCCAGATCGAAGCGTGCCTGATGGTCTTTGGGGTTTTCCGCCAGACGCCGCTCGAACTCGGCCGGGTTGCCAAGCGCTGCCGCTTGCGCGGCCAGCGCCATCTTGGCGCGCAGGGCGGCCAGCGGCGGCGCATCCTTCTTGGCTTCCGGGGCTGTTGCCAAAAGCGCCTCTGCGCCTTCCGTGTCGCCGGCCTCGAACAGCAACTCGCCCAGCCCGGCGATCGCCTCGATCGTCTCCGGCGCCTGCGCCAGGACGGCGTCATAGATGTCGGCCGCGGTCTGCATGTCGCCGGCGTCGCGCGCCTCGGCCGCTGCGGCCAGCGCCTCGGCCACCGGCGGCGCGCCATCGCCCTTGCCGCCGACCTTGGTGATGAATTCGTTGATCTGGCTCTCCGGGATGGCGCCCATGAAGCCGTCGACCGGCTGGCCGTCCTTGAAGGCGATGACCGCGGGAATCGACTGGATGCCGAGCTGGCCGGCGATCGAGGGATGGTCGTCGATGTTCATCTTGACCAGCTTGACCTTGCCGCCGGCGGCCTTCACCGCCTTCTCCAGCTGCGGCGTCAGCTGCTTGCAAGGTCCGCACCACGGCGCCCAGAAATCGACCAGCACCGGCTGGCGGCGCGATTCCTGGATGACGTCGGCGGCAAAAGCCGCTGTCGTCGTGTCCTTGATGACATCGGCCGGGGCCGCGGGCGCATCGCCAAGCGCGACTTTCGCCGGCGCCGGGGCGGTTCCGCCATACTGCACGGACGTGGTGTACTGGCCGCCACTGCCGCCAAAGGGGCCGCCAAACGGATTGTTGTCGCTCATCTCTTTACCCTTCCGTGGCGCGGCCGGCCGGCAGCCAGGCGCCACATGCTTCAGACCATCTGACTCAAGCCATCCATGTGGCGATCACGTGGAGACTTTCAAGATAGCAGCATCGTGCCCGGTTGCCTCGACGAATTTGATCAGGTCGCCCGCCGCGATCGATGTCGTCGCCTCATTGGTCAGCGGATGCCCATTGATCACCGCATGCTCCATCAAATCCTTGTCGAGCACGAGCTTGACCCTGTTTGCCGTATCGTTGATGACGCCAAAGACCGTGACAGCACCCGGCGTGACGCCGAGCAGCTCCATCAGCATCTCCGGTCTGCCGAAGGAAACGCGGCTGGCGGCGCCGATCACCTGGTGGATCTGCTTCAGGTCGACAACCGCGTCCTCGTCGACGGTGACCAGGAAGAAATTGTCCTTCTTGTCCTTCAGGAACAGGTTTTTCGTGTGCCCGCCGGCGATTTCGCCACGCAGCGCCTGCGAATCGGCGACCGTATAGAGAGGCGGATGGCGTTTCGTCGAGGCGGCAATCCCGAGTTCGGCAAGAAAGGCAAAGAGTTCGGCTTCGGTCTTCGGCATCGGTTTCGTCTTCGTCCCGTTTTCTCAAGCCCATGTTTCAGGCCCATGTTTCTCAGGCCATGCCGTTTACGGCCAATGAGGCCGCCGACACAAGACCGTCATGCGACATCACGATGAGCGGCACCGCCCTTCGCGGTGGCGCCCCCGCCGCCAGCCACTCACGCACCCGCCACCGTGCCGACGGCTTTGCCGGCATCGCTTGCCGCATCGCAAAAAAGCCTGCGATTTCCCTGTTGCAATCGCCGCGCTCTTCAGCCATATAGGCCCGGCTTGCGGCCAAGACGCCGCGCGAGCGGGTGTAGCTCAGGGGTAGAGCACAACCTTGCCAAGGTTGGGGTCGAGCGTTCGAATCGCTTCACCCGCTCCAAATCTTCTTTAGATTTGAAAAGCACAAAGGGCCCGGGTGACCGGGCCTTTTTGCTGTCTGGCGTCGGGGAAACGGAACACGACGTCACAACTCTCGCCGATCCGCGCCGGGCGTCCGTCGACGGCGCTATCCAGATAGATCCGGCACACGATTGGTACGCTCGCGCCCGAGGATACTGATTCGTACTCGAAACGGTCCGGTCGGCCCGATCTCTTTCTGATTCCAGGCGCGAACAGCAGCCAAGGACCGTAGTGGCGCAGGGTACGCGATATTTGAGGCCCAGAGTTGCTTCGCCATGCGACACAGCAAGAGATCAGGAGGAATGAAGGCCGGCCTTCAGCGAGCTGACGCGGCGCGCAGACGCCGGCCCGGGGCCGCGCATATAATGGAGCTCTGGCCGGTAGCGCGGTGCGACGAATTCGCGAAAGGCTAGTGCCAACTGCGCTACCACGCCTTTTCCGCCCACCACCGATATGCCGGCCGCCTCCGCATCTTTCAGGAATGCTATGCACGACCATATCCACAGTTTCGCGGTCATCGAGGTGCTCCTTATGACCTTTTGACGCCCGGCGGACATGGCGGCAAAGTCCGCGAGGCCGACGCCGATACGGTCTTCGCCAATAGACCGCTTGAACAAAAGACCGCATCGTTTTGGGTCGCGGTGAGAAGTCCCCTTGAAGTCACGGACGACAGCAAAGCTACCCCTACGGCCGTGGCCAAGAACACGACGGCAACGCCGAACAGCAGGTTACGCGACATCATTGTCCTAACCTCACACGCCGGTGTCGATTTGGAACAGCGTCTTTGCGCCCGGCATATCTGAGACAGCAGCAGCAAGAACCGTGCCACGTCTGGCATGGGCGGATTTCGCGCCAGACTGATCTTTTGGACGCGCGCCCTGCCGGCTGGGCTCCGGCAGAAGCGCCAACGGCCGCCGGGTCACGTCATACAAGTCGATTAGGACCGACGTGAACAATGCAGGTGGTATCTGGGAAGACAGCAAGGTCGTTACCGACCAGGGGCTTGTCACCAGCCGCAACCCCGGCGACCTCGACGCCTTCTGCGACAAGCTCACCGGAGGAAATCAGGGAAGGCCGGCACGACAGAAGGGCCGCTGCCTAATGCATGTCGCGCAAAAGTGGCCCCGGTTTTGCGAGAACGACATGCATAAAGCAAAGACCTAAAGCGCGTCGCCTGAATCCGCTCAAACGCGACGCAACGCATTCCATGGAATGGTTGCACTGGGAAACATCGGCGCAGCGTTTTCCAACAGGCCGGTCACGTATATTTCAGGCGCTCTTCGCGCCACCAGCCTTCCGCAGCGATGCCTGGTGCACCAGCGAGGTCCAGCTGTTGGTCGAGGCGAGGTGGCAGTAGAGCATGCCGAGCGCGCCTGATTTCCTGAGGTCGAGAAACGCCTCGTCGCTGAGTTTGTTGAAGGCCGGCTCGTCGATCACCTGGAAGTCGGTGAGGTTGAGCACTTCGCCGCCTTCCAGCGTCACCTTGCTCTGGCGCGGTGCGAACAGGCCGTGCGCGTCGATCTTTTCGATCATCGCGCGGGTGGCGTTGAAATCGATCTGGAACTGGTTGCAGAAGGCGAGCGCCTGCCTGGTCGCTTCGGTCGGCTCGCTGCCGGTGAAGAAAGGCGCGATCTTTTCGTCGCGGAACGGCGCCAGCAACTGGTCGACGACGCGGTCGCTGGCGCGGTCGACGCACAGCGTCAGCCGGCCGGCCGCCTTCGGGTCTTCGGCCATGATGAAGGGATAGCGTCGGACATAGGCGGGGATGTAATGCGGCCCGATCCATTTGCCGTCGGCGTCGACGAACAGGTTTTCGTCCTGGCGCACGCCGGTGATGATCACCGGCGCCTTGGCGGCGCCGATGAAGACGATCGGGTAGGAGCGCATCGCCGCCGGCATTTCCGACGCCACCACCGGAATGGCGTGCGCCGAGCGGGCAAAGCCGAAGTCGGCGCGCGCGGTCAGGCCAAGTGAGCCGTGCCGCGCCGGGTTGAGCGCCTCCGGCCTGGAATAGAACAGCGGCATCGCATCGCTCGCCCCATCCGTCTTTGCATCCGCCATCGTCCGTCTCCCGCAAGCCGATCCGGCCGCCAATGGTCCCGAAGCCGGGATCTGTTGTTGTTTGCACTGAGCTTGGATCGAAAGGAATCCCGCGCAGGAACAAAGTACTACAGCGTCTCTTGCGTGCATAAAAGGACAAGCGGTGCTGTATTTTGGGTTTGCGGCGACGAATTGTCTTGCGGCACAGCCCGGCAGCCTGCCCGCCTCTGGACAGCTTACGGCGAAGCGGCGACAGTGCCGCCGGCAGCGGACAAATTGAGGCAAACGGGATGGCGTCGGTATCGGATTTCGAACAGGGGCAAACCTTCACCATCGAAGCCGGCGGCCAGCAGATCCCGCTCGAGCTGAGCGCGGTCAACCCCATCGCCGCCAGCCCGCGCCCGGGCGGCGGTTTCTCGCTGCTGTTCAGGGGCCCGCGCGAAATCGCGCTGCCGCAGGCGACCTATCTTTTCACCGGCACAAGCGGCTCCCACGAGATCTTCATCGTACCGGTCGCGGCCGATGCGGCGGGGCGGCTATACGAGGCGGTGTTTAATTAGCGTTCGGTTTTGGGATGCAGGCCTGCCGCACTATGACAGGGCCAATGCGACAATCTTTGCCGTCGGCGCTGCCCCTCACTGTCCTGCCGGACATCTCTCCCCGTAAACGGGGCGAGAGTAGCTGGCCCCGACGCCGGCGCGCCTTTCTTGCGGCGCCGGAGATTGGCGAAATCGGTGGCGGCAGCGTCCCTCGCCCCGTTTACGGGGAGAGGATGCCGGCAGGCAGGTGAGGGGCAGCGCCAACCGACGATCATGGATTGCTATCGACAGGCGGCGCACAAGCCATCAGATCGTAGACGCCCTTGTCCTCGACCACCGCGAAGCCGAGTTCGACATAGAGCTGCCTCGCCGGATTATGCTTCTCGACGTGGATCGAAGCTGATTTGCCGGCTAACCATGCCTCGTCGACGAGGTCGCGCAGCAGTGCCGTGCCGCAGCCCTTGCGGCGATGTTCCGGCAGGAAGGCGATGTCGATGATACGGTGCTGGCTTGGCCAGCGCTCGATATAGAGCCGGCCGATGTCTTGGCGATCGCGTTCCACCACCAGCCAGTCGGCCTCGGGATAGTGTTTTCGGTAATGCGCGTGCTGCGCCTGGAACTGCATGTCGAGGAAGCCGGCCTTCTGCGCGTCGGTCCACGCCGTCACGGCGAGTTCATCCATGCGCGTCGAGGCATAGAGGCGCGACAGGAAGGGCATATCGGCATCCGTCGCTGCACGGAAGCCGAGCCCGGCCTTGTCAGACCGGGCCCACACTGGACGGGGATGTGCCTGCTTCGCTTCTGCCACGCTACCGGAAATCAACCGTCAGACCGGCGGCGTCAGGTCGCGCACCACGATGGCCTGGTTGACGTTGCTGTCGGCAAGCGACACCCAGGAATACTCCCACTCGGTGCTGTCGATGCTCATCTGCGACAGCGTCCACAGCGAGTTGGTGTTGCCGGCGGCGCCGCTCAACAGGCTGAACAGTGCGAGGCGGCCGTCGGCATTGTAATCGAGCATCAGCCGCGTGTTGGAGCTGGAAGCGTTGAAGTCGCGCCATCCCGACCAGTTCTGCGTGGCAGCGTCATATTGAGCGTTGAACGAGTGAACATGCTGCTGGTCGGACGCGACAAGCATGATGTCGCCATCGCCTTCGATGCCGGCTGCCAGCGTATACTTGCCGACCCTGCTGTACTCGGTCATCGCCCAAGGCGTCCAGCTGTCGGTGCCGGCGGGCTTCTGGCGCGTGTGCAGGGCCTGGCCGCCCTTCGTCAAGGCGAACAGATTGGTGGCACCCAGCGGACCGACAACCGGCGCCATGACGGCGAAACCACCGGTGCCTGGAGTGTCGATCTGCACCCAGCCAGTCCAGTCTGCAACCTTCAGCGCCTGCGCCTTATTCTGCTGGCAGCGATAGAGATTGGCGCCTGAATTGATGCCGAACAGCGCAATGGTCCCGTCGGCCTGGCGTATCGCCGAGATCGACACCAGTCCGCCGGGAATCTGCAGCCAGTCGCTCCACATCTTGGCGGGCGGGACGAGCACGTCGACGGTGACGACGATGGGCGTGGAGGTGCCCGGCGGCGTGACGGTTTTCTGCACCTGCACGATCTGGTCCGGATTCTGGTAGATCCACCAGATGCGGGCCTGATTGTCGAGCACGAAGAGTTCGATGCGGCCATCGACATCGCGCGCCATCGAAAAACCGTAGTAGCTGGCGGCGCCGGGCGGCGCGCCGATGTTCATCGGCGCGGTCCATTTGTCGATCGGGCCGACCTGGTTGGCGTCCTCGGTGATGAAGAACAGATTGGGGCTGCCTGACAGCTGGGCGACGACAGCCACCCTTCCGTCCTTGGTGATGCCGGCCGTCATCTGCACGAAGGTGCCGGGAGCGATGATCGACCAGGCCGCGGGCCATGGTCCGTTCGGCGCGGTCTGCGCCTTCTGGATCAGGCGCCCGGCCGCCGAATCGATGGCCACCACCATCAGCCGCGACAGTTCGAAGAAGGACGCGCCGGCCGGCATGCTCTGGAAAACGGGCGGGACGCTGGATCGCCGCGAGCGGGCACCAGTCGTGCTCTTCGCGACAGTCGGCGCGGCCTTCGTGCTTGGCGCTTCGGACTTCGTTGCTGCTTTCTTGGCCATGGTCCCGATCCTGCTTGTTGCCTGGTGTCAGCCTCTTGGCGGAAAAACGCCTTGCAATGCGATGCAGAATGTAAGCGCCAGGTAGGGCTGCAGATTGTTGTGGGGCAGTGAACTGCCGGTAAGCGAAACGGCCTGAACGTTCATCAGCGCCAGATTGTTTGCGGTATTCGATTGATAGATCGTGCCGGCCTTGGAGCGGCCAAGAAATTCCGTTGGCGACGGAGCCTTGAGCGTCCCGTTTTCGGTGGAAGCAAAAATATTGTGGTTATGGATCGGCATTTCGGAGCTGATCAGGTTCACCGCCGTGCTGCCGCCGGTCTCGCCCAGAAAATGGTCGCTTCCGCCCACTGAAGCCCCCGGATGCATCGGCGCCGACCCGGCCAAATTTGGCAGCGCGAAAGTCGACTTGCCATCGCCGCCATAGGTGGTGCCGAGCAAGGAGAACAGCGCCGTGTTTTGCGAGAGGGGCAGCAACTGACCATCGCAGGTCGCCCAACCCGTGGGCGCGAAATTGAATCCAAAGATGCGAATTTCGGCGACGAACGGGTCAGCCATGACAGTCCTCTTAGGTCTGCGTTGGGAAAATCCCGAACAACGAGATGATGAAATTGACGCACAGATAGGGCATGAAATTGTCGTGCGGGGTGCTGCCACCAGCGGTGGTCAATGAATTGCCGGCAAGTGCAGGCCCCGCGACGTCGATGACATAGGCCGAGATCGTCGGGGAGGTTGCCAGGATGTTGCCCGCGGGATTGGGGTCGGACGCCGTGTTCGACGACGCCATCAGGGCATGACCGTGCGCCGCGATCTGGTTTGTGGTCAGCGTCACGGATTCGACGCCGGCAGCCTCGCCGATCGTATAGGTCTGACTCATCCCCGGCCCCTGGCCCGCGTGGATAGGAATGCGGCCGCTGAGGTTGGGCAGGGCGAACGTCTCCTGGCCATCGCCGCCATAGGTCGTCCCGATCAAATTGAACAGCGTCTCGTTTTCGGATATCGGCAGCAAGCTGCCATCGCAGAAAGCCCAGCCAGCCGGCGCAAAATTGCCGCCAAACATGCGAATCTCGCCAACATAAGGTGAGCTCATTGCCGCTTCCTCTAGTTCTGCGACGGGAAGATGCCTTGCAGGGCGATGACGATGTTCAGCGTCAGAAAAGGCTGACGGTTTTCGTGCGGGTTGCTGCCGCCGACGCTGGAGATCGATCCAGGGTTCAATGTCGTCAGATTGGCATAGGCTGCGTAGAGGACACCCACTTCGCGCGCCAGTACATTGCCGGAGGCCGTGTTCTTGTCGCCTTGCGTCTGTGACGCATTGATCAGATGGTTGTGAGCCGGCATTTCGCCCTGCGTCAGCGTGTGAAACTCTTCTCCACCGCTACCGCCGACGACCGCTCCAATGGAACCGCCAGAGTATATTGGAACTCTGCTTCGAAGATCAGGCAGAGCAAAATTAACCCTGCCGTCACCGCCATACATTGTACCAAGAAGCGAAAATAGAGCCTGATTTTGATTTATCGGCAGTAGCTGCCCGTTGCAGAACGCCCAGCCCTTCGGCGCGAAATTCCAAGAAATAACTTTGAGTTCACCTATGAAAGGCGTGCCCATCTTGGTTCCCCCACCTACCCTTGACGCAATCTAGCCAGTTTCACTTCTGTCGTCGACAAGTATTTATCAACAGAGCAAAAATTAATACCGGCCCAGTACGCGCATTGGTTAACGGAACACTACCAACGACCTGCCCGCGATCATCACGGCGTGGGCGGCGGCAGAACCGGCGCGACTTGATTGAAGAAGACATTGGTGTCGACGCGCATCGTGTTGCCGGGCGCGCCGCTGGCGGTGAGCCCGTTCACCGTAGCGAGGGCATTCGCATTGGCCTGCGTGACATTGACATGGTCAGACCCGCCAGGCGCGCCGCCGATTCGCACGGTGGTGTTGGCGCCGCTGGCATTCGCATTCGAGAAGGTGTTGCCGCTCACGAGAGCATTGATGACGCTGGCCCCAGCGGTATTGAAATTGTTGATGTACAGTCCCCGGTCATCGAGGATGTCGCGGATCAAATTGCCTGTCAGCGTGATATTGAGGGTGCTCGCCGAATTCTGGGCGCCGTTGCCCGACTGAACGAGGATGCCCTCGAAGCCGCTTCCGGCCCCATCGCCCACGCTCTGCACGATGTTGTTGGTGACGCTCAGCGTCATGGTGCCGCTGGTGGACTCGTCGTGAATGTCGATGCCGTTGCCGATCTGCGCTCCCGAACCCGCGACACCCTGCGTGCCGACGGTCGTGTTGCGCAGGAAGCCCGTCACGGTCGCGGTGCCGAAGTGATTGACGGCTATACCGACCGCGCGGTTGTTCGTGACGAGGTTGTTGTTCACGTCGAAGTTGAGCGTGCTGGAACCGGTAGCCGACAGCGTAATGCCCGAATTGTTGGTGTCGAACGTGTTCAGGCCGCCGGCGGTGCCGTCGCCGAGATGGACGTTGAGCGTGCCGTCGTCAACTGAGCCCGCGAAGCCCGTTGCGGTGAACGTCGCCGGTGCCGACAGGTTGCCGCTAAAGGTGTTGTGCGTTGCGTGAACCGTCGCGGTCGGCGTTCCGGCGAGGCCGCCGGTGGTCAGGACGATCTCGAACTGATCGCCCGCAACCGTCGAGGCGCCGTTGTTGGAGAAGGTGCTGTTGGTCACCACCAGGTCGGCCAAGGTACCGCCGGTGTTCTGGATGAACACGTTATGGACGTAGGCATTGCTGACCGTGAGGTTGTCGAACGTCGTCAGGTGCGTCGCGTCGCCGGTCAATTCGAAGAGGTAGATGTTGCCCTCGCCGTTGCCAGTCGTCGAATTGCCGCTGCCGGACACGGTGTCACGGTTCAGCACCAGGCCGTTCACGCCATTGCCGAAGATGCCGTTGCCCAGCGAGCCGGTGATGTTCATGTTGGTCAGGCTGACATTCTGTGTCGAAGTCAGGCTGACGCCGTCGCCGGTCGAGTTCTGGATCGTGCCGCCGCTGCCCGCCGTCGCGCCGGTGCCGGTCACCGTCAAGCCGCCCGAGCCCGTATTGTTGAGCACGATGCCATTGGCTGCACCATTGGACGCAATGCTCTGGAACGTCAGCCCGCTCGCACCGATCGTCGTGTTGACGACGTTGAGCGCCGTGCCGGTGGTGGACGCAATGCTGTTGACGATGCCCTGCACCGTCACCGTGCCGCCGCCGGTGGCGCTGAAGCCGGTGCCGCTGGTGGTGCTGATGGTCATGCCGCCACTGGTGAAGTTGATCGTGCCGCCGGTGTTGCTGTTCAAGTTGACGGCGGTGTTGGCGCCGGTGGTCAACATCTTCGCGCCTGAGAAAGTAATGGTGCCGCCGGACACGTTCTGGACGCGCAGGCCGAGCGCGTTGGGTCCCATGTTGATGACATTGCCGAGCAGCGTGACGTTGTTGGCCGTGCGGTTCTGGATGTCGACCACCCGTCCCGCACCGCCGGTCGTCAGCGCCGCGTCGCTGGTGATGGTGGCGCTGCCGCCCAGATTGGCGAAGGCGGTTCCGGTTGTAGTGGTGACGGCGTTGAGGCCGCCGCTGATCGTCACCGTGCCGGTGCCGGAAATATCGAGGCCGGTTCCCGACTGGGTGTTGATGTTCAGGCCGCTGCCACTGAAAACAACGCTCGCGCCGGTGTTTGCGATGCTGACAGCCGTTGCACTCACCGTGCTGATCGTCTTCGTCCCACCCGAGAAGGTGATGGTGCCGGCGGCGTTGTCGGCGAGGAAGATGCCGGTCTGGCCCGACACAATGTGCGAGATGTTGCCCGACAGGGTTATGTTCTGCGCGCCAGCCATGCGGTCCTGGATGTCGATGGCTCGTCCGGTTCCGCCGTTGATGCCGCCCGCATAGGTAAGGCCCGCCGTGCCGCCGGTGTTGGCGCCGCCGGCGCCGTCGCCGATGAGGATCGTTGCCGCGCTGCCGCCAGCGAGCGACCCGGTGCCGAGATTGACCGACCCGATGCCGGCAACGCCGTTCATGACCACGGCGCTGGTGCCGCCGGCGCCCTTGTTGGTCGTGGCGAAGTTCAGGCTGCCGGCGACGGTGATGCCTTGCAGGTTCATCGCGATGCCGCTCGTCGTCGTGATGGAATTGCTGGCGCCGGTCACGCTGACCGTACCCGCGCCGGTGGCGCTGAAGCCTGCGCCCGTGGCGGTGGCGATCTTCAACCCTCCGCCGCTGAAGTTCATTGTCACCGGGCTGCTGTTGCCCGCAAGGTTGACGCCAATGCCCGCACCGGTGAGGTTGATGTCGTAGCTCGTGCCGCTGACAGTGTAGGTGCCCCCGGTGTTGTTGGTGATGGCTATGCCGGTGCCGGTGCCGGTCAAGCTGTTGGACGCACCCGACAGCGTCACGCTGCCGCCGGCATTGTTGTCAATGGCTATGCCTACGCCGGAGGTGTCCACCGTCAGATTGCCGCTCAGGGAAACCAGACCCGCCCCGACAAGCCGGTTGGCGACGGCGACAGCCAAGCCCGTACCGTCCGATTTGGTGACGCTACCGGAATAGCTGACTGCGGTCGTGCCGCCGCTCACGATCAATGCAACGCTCGTGGCGCCGCTCAGCGCGCCGGAACCAAGGGCGACGGTGCCAGTGACGTTGGATGCGCTAACGTTATATTCACCACCCGTCGATGTAGTCGACGTAAAGGCAATACCGGCTGCGACATTCAACAAGTCCACCGCCTGTGCGCCAGTGGAGTTCACCGTGCCCGTCGTCACGTTGACCGTGCCGCCATCGCTGGCGAAGAAGCCGGTGGTGCCGCTGGTGACGATACCGAGGTTGGAGAAGCTGACGGTCGAAGCCGTGCCGTTGTTGTCGATCGAGACCGCGGTGCCGGTCAGCGTCGAGAACGTACCGAGGCCGACCGCGCCGGTGAAGCTGACCGTGTTGGCCACCGCCGCGCCGGAAACGCTGATGCCGCTCGCCGTGCCATTCGCCACGACCGACCCGGCAAAGCCGAAGCTGCCGCCACTGCGGCCCGTTATCGTGACCGCCGTGCCGCTCGACGTGTCGGGGACGCCGACAAAGCTCGCCGCATCGAACCCGATGATAGCGTTGCCGCCGGTAACCTTGATACCGCCGCCCGCGCCGCCCGTGACATCGACATTGGTGCCGATGATCGTGCCTTGCGGGCCGGATGCACCGCCGAAGACGATACCGGTGCCGGATGCCGCCGTGGTGACGTTGAGGTTGGTCAGCGTCGTCGTGCCGGTTGTGTTGCGGATATCGAAGGCGATGCCGGTGGCGCCGGTGCTGAAGACGTTGGTGATGGTGGTGTTGAGCGCGTTGACGATGACGTCCGACGCATTGCCGACGAATGTCACATTGTTGATAGTGGTGTTGAACGACGGGGTAATCTCGACGCCGGCGGCGGCGAAGTTGCCGATCGTCATGTTGCTAATCTTGGTGCCTGTGGCACCCGCGCCATTGTCCTTGATGCCGCGCGCTGCGCTCGCGGCACCGTCGAGGATGAAGCCGTCGATGATGTTGTTCTGACTGCCGAGCGTGATGACATTGTTGCCGGCATTTGTCGTCAGCGTCGCCGCGCCACTGCCGACCGGGGCGATCGATATCGTATTGCTGGCCAGTTTGATCGGATTGGGCACAGTCAGATCGAGGTTGATCGCACCATTGCCGAAGCCGCGCACCTGTTCGCCTGCTTGCAACGTCAGCGTATTGTCGCCCCCTGCCGCCGTGATCGCGGTGCCGTTGTTGATGAGGACGATGATGTCGTCGGGGCCGGCCAGCAATTCGGCGGTGGCAAGCGTCATCGGATTGCCGCCGTCGCTACCGGAACCGTTTCCACCACCGACAGCACCATTGCTGTCAACGAAGTAGATCTTGCCGAGGCCGAAGCCGTTGCCAGGGTTGGACTGGAAGTTGACGTCTTTGAAATTATAGGTGCCGTTTGTCGGCGCGCTCGTCGCGTCGATGCCGACATTGGCGATGACGGTCGAACCCTGGTCGTCGTTCGATTCGCCGTCGCCATAGGTGAAGGTGAGATTGGTCGCGCTGTCGAGGAACACGCCGGTGCCGACGCCGGTAATAGTCGAATCATTGCCGGCGAGCGCCACGGTGTCTCCGAGCCGCACCGTCTGACCGCTGCCACCGGCGCCGCGCAGGTCGACGGCGATCGTGCCGGTGTTGCCGTGGCCGTCGACGTGGAAATCATTGGCCGTGATGGCCGCATTGATGGTAGCGCCGTTGAGGCTGAGGCCAACGGCGTTTGGCCCGCCGAGCCCAATGTTCAGGCTGCCGAAATTCACCGACGCGCCAAGCGTGCCGCTGACGAACACACCGGTACCGGTGATGCCTTGCAGGTCGACGGTGCCGAGATTGATGACGCCTGGTCCACCAACGTTGGTCAGCACAATGCCGTCGCCCGTCGTTACACCGGTGGTCGAGACACCGTCGAAACTCATGCCGCCAGCGCCGACCACAACGGTATTGAGGTGCAACGCGATGCCGCCGCCCGTCGTTGTGATGCTGTTGTCGGCGAGGAGTGCACCGACGCTGATGGTACCGCCGCCAGCGGCGTTGAAGCCCTGCCCGGAACTGGTCTTGATAACCAGGCCGCCATTGCTGAAATCGATGGTCCCGTTGGGATTGCTGATCAGGCTGACGGCGTCGGTTGCGCCTGAATCGATCTTGACAGCACCGGAGAAGGTGACGCTGGCCGCCACGCCGCTGTTGATGTTGGCAACGACGATCTGGCCGCCGTCCCCGATTAACCCGTCCGTCAAATTGCCCGACAGCACCACCGAGCCACCGGCCAGCGCCTGGATCGAAGCCGCGGCACCCGTGCCGTTGCTGGCAATTGTGCCGGCATAGGAGATGACCGCGCTGCCACCACTCAGATTGAAAGCAGCGCCCGAACCGGTGTTGGTCAGCGTGCCGCCGCCAAGGACGAGCGTGCCGGTGAGGTTCTGCAAATTGATGCCGTTGCCGGCGGCGAAGGTAGCGGTGGTCGAGGTCAAGGTGCCATTGACATTGGCCGATGTGATATCGACGGCAGTGCCGGCCGATGCGACGACGGACTTTGCCCCGACACCGGTGAAGCTGACGCTGGTGTTGGCCGGCGTGGCGCCGCCGACGACGCGGAAACCCGTGCCGGTGGACGTTTTGACATCAAGCGTGCCGTCGAAGGTAACCGACGTGATGCCCGCCGCATTCTGGATGTTGGCGCCGCCTCCAGCGCTGGTCGAATTGTCGATCGTCGTGTTGCCGAACGTATAGCCACTGCCGGTCGAATTGAGGATCTCGATGCCGGCGCCGCCCGAGGCCGTGACGCTGACCGCGTCGAGATCGATCGCGCCGCCGCTGGCGCCGCTGATCAGCACGCCCTGTGCGGCTGCGTTGGTCGAGGTGATGCTGTCGAAGTTGACGCCGCCGGCGCCGAGTGTGCCTTGCAGCGACAGCGCCGTCTGGCCCGTCGCGTTGATCGTCGTCGAGCCGGCATTGGCGACGGTCAGGACATTCAGTCCCGAAAGGCTGAGGCCAGTGGCGAGGGACGTCGTGATGTCGAGGCCGCCGTTGAAATTGACGGCGCCGCCGGCGGTGCCGCCCGAGATCGAGACGCCGTTGCCGCCGGTGATCGTCACCTGGTCTGTGAAGGTGACCGAGCCGCCGGTGCGGTTGGCGATGTTGATGCCGCCGCCGGTCAGTGTTCCCGGCGTCGCGCTGTAGGGCAGGACGCCGCGCGATACGGTGATCGTGCCGGTGCCGCCATTGACGTCGAGCAGCGTGCCGGCAACGTTGATGTTGTTGTTGATGACCGACAGGGTGCTGTCGAGCCCGACGACCTTGACTGCGGTCTGGCCCACCGCGACATTGGTGATGGTCACGCCTTCGATGGTGATGCCGCTGGTGTTGGCGAAACCGCCCGCACCCTGGTCGACGAGGAAGGCAGCACCGGTGGCGCCGCTGAAGTCGAAGGCGGTGTTGCGAACGGCATTGTCGCCGAGCAGATGCATGAAGTCGCCCGTGCCGGTAACCACGGCCGCGGTGCCGGTGATGTTGCCACCGGTCGCGCCGAGATTGCCATCGACATTGGCGGGCTGGATCGTGCCGGTCGAAACGACGCTGCCATTGCCGAAGCCGGCAATGGTCTGTCCCGAATCGAGCGTGAAGGCGGTGGCGCCGAGATTGATCGAACCGACGAAGGCGAAGTTCTGCGCGCCGGTCAGCGCATCGGCGGCGGCGAGCGATATGGTGTTGACGCCCATGCTGAGATTGCCGGTCGTGCCGGCGAGAATGAAGCCGCCTATCTGCGAGACCAGGGTGACCGAACCGGGCGCGGTTTCCAGATTGGCGCTGCCGAAGGGGAACTTCACATCGTCGAAATCATAGTGGCCCTTCGTCGAATCGAGCCCGACCGTGTTGACGGTGAAACCGCCGGGCGCCGTGATGTTGATGGTCGATTGCCGCCCGTCGGTCGAATCGCCATCGCCGAAGGTGAAGTCGGCCTGGGCCGATGTCGCCGTGGTGAGGCCGGACGAGAGGTCGACGCCGATGCCGACAGTGTTGATCTCGGAGCCGCGCAGGAAGGTGATGACCTTGTTGCCCGTGGTCGAAGACAGATCGATGCCGCGCGAGGTCAGCGCATTCGTGCCGGTGATCGTGGTCAGGCCGAAATCGGCGGTCGTCGACGAGCCGCTGAAATCGATGCCGGTCTGGCTGGCGCCCGCGCCGAGCGTCACATTCGTCGTGCCGAAGGTCACGTCGGCGTTGGTGAGGGCGAAGTTGATGCCGGCCGAACCGACCGTCGAGCCCATCGTCACGCTGGTGGTGCCGAAGGTGACGGCGCCGGCATTATTGCCGATGCCGATGCCGTCGGCGCCGGCGCCCGTCACCGTAACCGCTCCGAAGGTCGCCGATGCGGTGCTGGCGACATTGGCGACGACCAGGCCGGTGGTCGTGGCATTGGTGATCGACAGCGGGGAGGCAACATTCAAATTGGCCGTGCCGGCAAGGCCGACAACAACCGCTCCACCACCGCCCGTCGCCGTCAGCGCCGAACCGGTGAAGCTGATCGCGCCGCCGGTCGGTGCCGTCGTCTGGCCGATGCTGAAGAGATTGCCGGTGCCGGTCGAGGTGACGCTGCCGCTGAAGGTCGCCGAACCGCCGGTGATGCCGTCGACCTTGACCGCCGTGCCCGGGGAGCCAGCCGAACTGGAGATGGCAGCCGACACCGTAATAGTCGCGGTGCCGCCGGAGACGACGACGCCGTCGCCGCTGCCGGAATTGGTGATGGTGCCGCCGACCATCTTGACCGTGCCGGTCGAGTTGGAGATGGCCAACCCCTCAGCGCCCGCCGTAATCGCCAGATTGGTCAGCGTAATTGTACTTGCCGCCGCTTGACCATCGATGCGTATGGCCGCGCCACCGGCAGGAGTGGTTGCGCCAATGGTGCCTCCGCCAATGGTCACATTGTGGTCGACGCCATTCTGAATCTCGATACCATTGCCTGTCACGCCATCAATATCAACGGAACCTATGTCCACGGTGCCTATGCTGCCGCCGACGAGATTGACGCCGTCGCCGCCTGCTCCATCGATCTTGATCGAGTCGAATGTGAAGTGATTCACGGCGCTCGTGGCGTGAATGGCATCACTGGCCGCACCGCCGATCGTAACGTCTCCGAGGGAGACGGCCCCACCGCCCATGGTGTCAAAGCGCAACGCATTCTGAGCGGTGACAACTCCCGTGGTGATGCTGTCGAACGAGATCCCGCCCGCGGCGACATCGAGCCCGACCATATTGATGGCCTGGCCGGTCGCGGTGGTGATTGTGTTGGTTGCGGCCGATGAGATACCCAGCGTGCTGACGTTGGTGGCGTTCAGCCCGATGCCGGAGGTCGTGTTGATGATCAGGCCGCCATTGAACGCTATAGCAGTGGAAGTGTTGTTGCTCAGGTCGATCGCATTGGCCGCACCCGTATTGGCGGTGATCTTGCCGCCGAACGTTGCGGTGCCACCGGTCATGGTGGTGATTCTCACCGCGCTTGCGGCAGCGGTCTGACTGATGGTGCCGTTATAGGTGACGTTGGGCGTGGAGCTGGTGATGGAGAAGGCGTTGCTGCTCGTGCCGGCGATGGAACTCCCTGTCCCGAAGGTCAAGGTTCCGCTCGAGCCACCGACAATGCCGACGCCGATGCCACCGCCGATAATATCGAGGTCGTCGAAGCTGGCGCTGCCGTCGAAATTGGTGGCGATCAGCCCGACATTGCTGGCGTTGGTGATCTTGGTGTTGCCGGTGAAATTGAAGGTCGCGCTCGAACCGATAATCGCGATGCCGGTTTGGCTGGCGCTCTGGATGTTCAGATTGTTGGCCGTGACCGTACCGGTCGTGCCGTCGAGCATAAGGCCGATCGTAGCGGCGCTGATCGTCACCCCGTTGATAGTCGAGCCGGCGCTGCCCGATCCGTCGATCGCAAAGCCGGAGCTGCTGACAGTAAGGTTTTCGACGACATTGCCATTGGCCAGGTCGATGGTGTTGCCAGCCGAATTGTTGAGCGTCGCGCCGCCATTGCCGAAGGGATCGGCCTGCGTCGCGCCGGCTACAACATTCGTGCCGGTGACATTGGCGGGCGGCCCGCCCAGGTTCACCGAAGCGCCATTGGCGAAGGAGACGATCGACTGGCCGTCGGCAAGGGTAAAGCCGTCGCCATCGGTATCGATGCTTCCGGCCCCGGTGTTGACCAGGACGAAGATCGTGTTGGCAGGGGCCGCCAGCGCGTCCGCCGCGGTGGCATTGATAAGGTCGTTGACGGTCGAGCCGTCACCGGCGTTGGTGCTGATGGCACCGACGTAGATAACGTTGGCAATGTCGAACAGCTGCGGACCGTTCAGCACCGTGGTGTTGAAGGCATAGGTGCCGCTGCCCGGCGACAGGCCGCGCATGTCGAGCGACGCGGTGACGCCTGATATCGACGCGCCGCCGGCCGCGCCGAACGAGAACGTCGTGTTGGCGGTGGTGCCGGCCAGGCCGTTGGTGCCCATCTGGACGCCGGTGTCGACACCGGTGATGACGCCGCTGCCGATGGTCACCGAGCCGCCATTGGTGCCGGACAGGTCGATGCCGATCGAGGAGGCGCCGGAACTACCGCTGACGTCAAGCGTGGCGGCGGTGAAGGTCGAGGTGCTGCCCGACAGGTCGAGCGCGGTGGAGCAGTTGCACAGGCCAGTGATATCGATGTCGCCGAAGCTGATCGTGCCGTTGCTGCCAACGACGTCGATGCCGCTTCCGGCCGGCTGGTCGATGGTGACGGCGCCGCTGAACGAAACGGCGCCGGTGTTGTCTTCCAGCCAGATGCCGTCGCCCGGATCGGTCATGCTGACCGGTCCGCTGAAGGTGAGCGTGCCGGCATTGTGGTTGGCGAGGATGCCCTCGCTGTAGATATGAGTCAGCGTGACCGGCCCGCCGAAAGTGACCGCGCCGTCGGAATTCTGGACCCTGATACCGGTGCCGCCCAGGGCGGTGATGTCCGAGATGTCGACGGCTCCGAACGTGAAATCGGCGGTGCTGTCGGCGATCCCGAGGCCGAGGATCGAGGTGTTGCTGACCGTCGTTGCGCCGGAAACGGCGAAATTTCCCGACACGCCTGCGAACGCCGCGCCGAACAGGCCGCCGTCCTGCGTCAAGCTGGTCAGCGTCACGTCGATCTTGGCGCCGAGCACGGCGACGGCGACCGCGCCATTGCCGGAGATCGTGCCGGCGGTGGTGCTGAATGTGCCGGTGGTGGAGAGGACGCTGATGCCGGCGCCGGAATTGTCGGACGCGTTCAGCGTCTGGAATGCGTATGTCCCGTTGCCGTCTATGAGCAGACCGCTGCCGTTGTCCGACAGCGTCGTCGTGCCGGTGAAGGCATAGCTGCCGTCGCCTTCGATATGCAGGCCGTCGCTGGCATTGCCCGTCGAGGTCACATTGTTGGCCGAGACGTTGCTGGCGCCTTCAAACAGCAACCCGTCCAGGCCCGCTCCGCTGACATTGACGCCGCTTATCGTCACGCCGGTGACGTTGTTGCCGTGGATGCCGGTGCCGCCGCCTGGATTGGCGTTCGAGACGTTGACGTCGAGCAGCGAGCTGTTGTTGGCCAGCGTGACGGTGTCCGCGCCGGCTGAACTGGTGAGCGTCGCCGCGCCGCCGCCGTCCGAGATCGCCACATCGTGCTCGACATTGTCGCCGGTGACATTGACCGGAACACCGCCGAGCGAAAAGGTCCGCCCATTGCCGAACGAGGCCAGCGTCTGCCCGGCGGTCAGCGAGAAGCCGTCGGTGTCGTCGATGGCCGTGCCGCGATTGACCAGCACGAAGATCGCGTCCGCGTCGGTGTTGGCATCGGCGGTCGCGATCGAGGCCAGGTCCAGCAGCGAGGAGCCGGTGCCTGAGCCCATCGCCGAGGCGCCGACGAAGATGACATTCTGCACGTCGAACAGCTGCGCACCGCTGAACGTGGTCGAGCCGAAAGCATAGTGGCCGAGCGTCTGGTTGAGGCCGCGCGCGTCGAGCGAAGCGGTGACGCCGGCAATGGAACCGCCGCCGAAGCTGAACTCGGCATTGGCCGAATTGGCGAGCGAACCCGCTATGCCGAAGCGCACGCCGGTGTCGACACCGGCGATCGCGCCGCCATTGGTGATGACGATCGTTGCCCCGCCAGCACTCGGCGAAGTCAGGTCGATGCCGATCGAGCCGGCCGCACCGCTGCCGGTGATGTTGAGCGACTGCGCGGTGAAATTGGTTTTGCTGCCGGAGAAGTCGAGGCCGGTGCCGACACCCAGGCCGGAAATGACGATGTTGCCGGCGACCACCGCCGCATTGACGCCGGCAAACGATATGCCGTCGCCGCCGGGTGCCGAGATGGCGACGTCGCCGAAGCGGATCGCTGCCGGCGAATTCGAAATGGCGATCGCCGGTCCCGTCGTGTTCGAGATCGTCGTCGCACCGTTGACGGTGAAGCTACCCGAAACATTCTCGAGCACGACGCCCGACGTGCCGCCGCTCTGGCTGATCGAATCGAGCACCACATGCGCGGTGATCGGGTCGATGAAGACCGCGGTGCCGCCATTGCCCGATACCGTGCCGCCGGTGGTGGTGAAGGTGCCGCCGGTCGACGTGCCCTGCACGGTGATGCCGCGGTCGGCATTGTCCTTCGCATTGACGATGGCGAAGGTGTAGGTGCCCTTGCCGGTGATATCGAGACCGTCGTCGAGATTGCCCTGCAGCAACGTCGTGCCGGTGAAATTGTAGGTACCATCGCCTTCGATGTGCAGGCCGTCGAGGCCGTTGCCGGTGGCGGTGAAATTGGAACCGGCGATGCCGGTCGAGGTGCCGGTGAAGTCGGCGCCGTTGCCGCCCGCACCGGTGACCGTGACATTGGTCAGCGTCGCGCCGGTGATGTTGTTGCCCAAAATGCCGTCGGCGCCGCCGGTGACGGTGATGCCGTTGAGCGTGTTGCCATTGCCCAGCGTGATGACGGGGTTGGCGACGTTGGTGCCCTGGATCGTGCCGTCGCTGCCGCCCAGGTTGAAGGTGCTGGTGCCGCCGCCGAAAAGCTTGGCGGTGACGCTTTCGCCGCCGCCAATGACAGTCTGGCCATTGGCAAGCGTCACGCCGCCGGTCGTCAGATTGCCGTTGCCGCCAAGCGCCACCACAAAGCCGCCGCTGCCGGCTTTGGTGACGGCGTCGTCCAGCGTCGTCGGGTCGGCCTGCGTACCCGCACCGGCCAGGCCGCCATCGGCGAAGTAGAATTTGCCGAAGGCCGCATTGGTGGCCGCGTTGATGGCAATGCGCGTCGTCGTGCCGCCGGTGAGTTCCTGCGACTGGATCCGGACGCCGATATCGCCGCGCACCCGTTCGTTGACGCGCTTGCGCAGGCCCTCGCTGACTGGATAGACCGGGTCCGCCTCGCTGATGGCCGCGGTCGTGTCCGAGCCATGGCCCGGGTTGAACGGGATGTTCAGCCGCACGCTGCCGGCGAACTGGGTGTCGTCACGATTGTCGTTGCGGACTTCGCCGGCCAGAACCAGTTCAGTACCACTGCCGAAGACATCGCCGATCGTGTATTCGAAGCCGGCCTTGGCGCCGGTGACGCTGTGGTCGTTGCCGTGCGGATCCTCGAAGTGATAGCCGCCGATATCCAGCCGCAGCGAATGCTTGTCGGGCAGGTTGATCGGCACCTGCGCGCCGATCTCGCCTTCGATGCCCCACGCCGCGTAGTCGCGGTGATCGAGGACCGAGATCTGCTCCATCAGCTGGTTGCTGACCATCGACAGGGTCGAGCTGGTCGAGTGATCGGTCGAATCGCCCTTGATCGGCAGATAGACATTCACATGCGCATCGAAATGCGAGGTGATCGCCTCGGCGCCGAGCGTGGCCGATGTGAACTGGTTGGAGTTGTAGTTCTCGACGTTGAGATAGGCGTAGCCGCCGATCATCAGGTCCGGGTTGACGATGCGGCGAATGCCGAGGCCGACATCCTGGCCGAAACTGTCCTTGAAATCGTGCTTGGCCCGGACATCCAGGAACAGCACTGAT
Organism: Mesorhizobium loti; assembly: GCA_014189435.1. NCBI lineage: Bacteria > Pseudomonadati > Pseudomonadota > Alphaproteobacteria > Hyphomicrobiales > Phyllobacteriaceae > Mesorhizobium > Mesorhizobium loti. The sequence goes on along the minus strand of CP050293.1, from coordinate 6,328,923 downwards.
TCGGCCGTCTGCTTGAGCGGGATGAAGCCTTCGAGCGCGGCGTTGCCGCCATTGTTGTCGGCGCCGATGATGGCGCGGATCTGCGGCTGCCACAAGCCGTTCGGATCGCCATGGGCGGCCAAGCCGGAAAGGCCGAGCGCCAGCGTCGTCAGCGCTGTCGTCTTCCACAAATGCCTGGCAATTCGCGAACGGCGATAGCCGGCGCGCACGCGGAAATCTTCCCCACGCGCCGCCATCTCACCAACTTGCCGAGAATTCTCGGTAGTTCCCATCCCTGGCGAGTCCTTCCGGGACTACACGTCCCCAGAAGAGTTCTTACGCGAATTCTATTGTATAGCGAGTCTCGAGCCCTTCGATTTCTAGGGGCTTCCTGCAAAATTGCTCGGTGTGTCCGAAAGGTCACAGTACTTTTGCCGGCTTTCTTGGCTCCCACGCAGCTTCCGGAACAGTCCCGAGTGTTGTATCAAGCCCCTCCTGGGAGAATACCTGGCAGGGCGAGGAAACATGCAAGCCATCCGACAAAAGAACATGGCACTTATTTTAGCGAAGGCTAATCTACTTGGTGTGATCGCGGGGTTCGCCGCCCTGTCGCTGGTCCTGGCCGCCGGGCCAGCCCTTGCCGAAGACGCAAAGCCGGTCGAAGCAAAGGAAGCAAAGCCCGCCGACGCCAATCCATGGGCGATCAATTGCTCCAGCGGTTCATCGACGGCCGAGCTTCAGTGTCAGGTGTCGCAAAACCTGACCGAAGCCAAGACCGGTCAGCGTGTGCTGACCGTGACCGTGCGCCGCGACAAGGGCAATGGCAGCCTGGCCATGTTGCTCGCTTTGCCGCACGGCCTGTTCCTGCCGTCCGGCGCCTCCTACCAGATCGACCAGGGGCAGAAGACGACCGTCGCCATCCAGACCAGCGACCAGAACGGCGCCTACGCCGCCGCACCGCTGTCGCCGGAACTCATCGCCGCCATGAAAGCGGGAACCAACCTCAACATCGGCATGGAATCCGTGACGCGAAAGCCAGTCACCATTCCGGTCTCGCTGGCCGGCTTCACCGCCGCGATCGACAAGCTGGAAGCCATCAAATAGCGGTTCGGCCCGCTGGTCCTTGTAGCAGTCAGGGCGCAGTTCAATTTGTCGAAGTCAGCGCCGCCCCTCATTGCCCTGCCGGGCATTTCTCCCCGTATAGGAACGGGGAGAAAGAAGCCGGCCGCAACGCCGGCGCCCTTCTGCAGAACTGGTCATTAGCGAAAGCGGCGACGAGCGTCCCTCTCCCCGTCCCTATACGGGGAGAGGATGCCGGCAGGCAGGTGAGGGGCGGCGCCGGCGCCCCGAAAGGATGGCGGAGCGAATCCAAACCTAAAGCGATTGCCAGACCACCTGCCCGGCATCTTGCCGCTTGATTGTCCCCACCCGGAATGCTCCGTTGCCGCTTCGGACATTCGGAGAAACCCATGACAGGCTTTGTCGACCGCCAGCGCGCGGCGCAACTGATGGACCGCGCCGGCATCGAGGCGCTGGTGCTGTGCGCGCCCGAAGCCTTCCACTATGCGACCGGGGCCTCGATCGGCCCGGCGGGACTGTTCCGGCGCGCCGGCGCCGGCTTCGTCGTCATTCCGGCTGACCCGGGCCTGCCGATCGGCGTCGTGGTGGCGGATTTCAATGCGGGACAACTGCAACGGGCTCTGTCGGACACTGTCATCCGCAGCCACCCGATCTGGATCGAAACCGCCACGCTTGACGCCTCGACCTCAGGGCAAGGGCTGGCGCAACGCATCGAGGCCGACCTTGCCTCGTCCGGCCGGGCGCCTGGTTTTTCTCGACCCGCGACATTCGAACTCGTCCATTCCGTCGGCGCGCTGAAGCATATCCTGGTCGGGTTCGGTCTTGACCACGCAAGGATCGGCGTCGATCTCGATTTCATCGCCGCCGCCGATTTCTCGGCCATGCAGGCGCTGTTGCCGGCCAGCACCATGGTCGACGGCTCGGCGGTGCTCGACAGGCTGCGGGCGATCAAATCGCCGCGCGAGATCGACCTGCTCCAGCAAGGCATCATCCTGTCGGAAGCCGGGCTGGACCGGCTGCAGGTTGATGCCATGGCCGGCATGCGCCAGGCCGATCTCATTGCCCTCTACCGGCAAGGTGTCGCCACGGCAGCGGCCGGACTGGCCCATCCGGTCGCCACAGCCGAATATGTGACGCTCGGCGCCCGGGCCAAGGCTGCCGATGCGAAAGCCATGCCCGGCGATCCGCTGAAGTGCGACATGGTCTGCACGGTCGGCGGCTACGCCTCCGACATGTCGCGCAACTTCATTTTCGGGCCGCCATCCGCCGAGCAGGCCGAACTGCATGCGATCGCCGAGCACGCCTTTGACGACGGGCTGGCATCCCTCGTTCCGGGAACCATGTTCGCCCACGTGCACCAAGTGGCGACCGACAGCCTGGCACGGCAAGGGCTGCGCTCCTACCGCCGCGGTCATTTCGGCCATGGCGTCGGCCAGTCGGTCTTCTCAGAACAATGGCCGTTCATTGCGGCCGACAGCGATGTCGTGATCGAAGCCGGCATGGTGCTGGCCTTCGAGATCCCGCTCTACATAGACGGCCTCGCCAGCTTCAATCTCGAGGACCAGTTCCTGATCACGCCGGACGGCCCTGTTGCCATGAACCGCCTGCCGAGACGGCTGGAGATAATCGGTTAGCCGGCTTTGCTCTGCGCAAATCGTTGTTCCAAGACCTGTCATGCATCGTTCGTTTCAGCGGGCTGCTGCAACTCCTGGAGATCGGCTAAAGCTCCCCGCCTTCGTCATCCACGGGCGGAGCAGGAGCGAAGCTCCGTCGCGGAGACCCGAGGATCCATGCCGTGACCTTGGCCGAGGAATGCAGCGGAGCAGAACTCTGTACCGTGGCGACGCTTTGAAGTCGCGGCATGGATCCTCGGGTCTGCGCTGCGTCGCTGCGCTCCTTGCTCCGCCCGTGGATGACGAACGATAGAGCGATTCGGCCAATCTCGAAGCTGCGCGCACGGTGCCAAGCAGCTAACCACTCACCGCCGGCCGCCTCTCCCTCCAAGCCATCTCTTGCTCCAACTGTGCCGACGCGGCCAGCACCGTCGCCTCGTCGCCGTAGCGGCCGACCAGTTGGACGCCGATCGGCACGCCGCCTTTCGACCAGCCGAGCGGCAGCGAGATCGCCGGCTGGCCGGAAATGTTGAAGGGGAAGGCAAACACCGAGTCCGCCCATTTGGCGTTGTAGCGGTCGATGTCGGTTTCCGACATGTCGTAGTAGCCGAAAGGGCGCGGCAACTGTGTCAGCGTCGGGGTGATGAAGAGATCGTAGGCGCCAAGGTCGCCGACGATGTCGCGACCGATCTGCCGCAATTGCTCGACATCGGAGATGTGCCTGGTGCCGCTGGTCGCGCGGCCGCGCTCGATGATCGCAAAGGTCACCGCCTCTACGTCGTTTGGTGTCACCGGCCGGCCGATCACCGTTTCAAGATAGTCGAAGGTCGCCGCCGTCTGCACGCAGGTCATGTTGGTGTAGGTCTTCCACACCGCATTCGCCTCGAGCGGCATGTCGTGCTCCTCGACATGATGGCCAAGACGCTCGAGCACTGCCACGGTTGCCAGCACCGCCGCCTTCACCTCGGCATCGATCACGGTGCCGTTGGGCGGCGTGACGGAAAAGCCGATGCGCAGCTTCTTCGGCGTTCGCGCCGACAGGCTGAGCCAGGAACCATCGGGAACCGGCGGCGTATAGGGGTCGCCCGGCAGGGCGCCGGACACCGCGTCGAGATAGGCAGCGGTGTCGCGCACGGTGCGCGAGCAGCACAGGAAATAGGCGCCGCCATACCAATAATCGCCGAACGGCGCGAGGCTGACGCGGCCGCGCGACGGTTTCAGCCCGACGATGCCGCAGCAGGAGGCCGGGATGCGGATCGAGCCGGCACCATCGCTGGCCTCGGCGATCGGCACCATGCGCGAAGCGATGGCCGCGGCCGCACCGCCGCTGGAGCCGCCCGGCGTGATGCCTTCCTTCCACGGGTTCTTGGTCACACCATAGAGTTTTGGTTCCGTCGTGATCGACCAGCCGTTCTCCGGCGCGTTCGATTTGCCGATCAGCACCAGCCCCGCCGCCTTCATGCGGCGCACGACCTCGGTGTCGAAGTCGGCGACAACGTCCTTCAGGTAGAATGAGGAGTTGGTGTTCGGCGCCCCGGTCCAGGACGAGGCCAGCTCCTTGAGCAGGAACGGTACGCCGGCGAAGGGTGCTGATTTGTCGACCGTCTCAGCCTGGGCGCGCGCCATGTCGTAGAGGCGATGGATGACCGCGTTGAGCGCCGGGTTGAGCCGCTCGACCAGTGTGATCGCTGCCTCCACCAGTTCCGCCGGCGAAACCTGGCCGCCGCGCACCAGCCCGGCCAGGTCGAGCGCGTCGGACTCGGCATAGGTTTTCAGCAGACTGTCGGTGACCATGTCTCTCTCCCAATTTTTCAACGTCGTTCGTTGATCTTGCCAACGTTGACGCCGCCCCTCATCCGCCTGCCGGCACCTTCTCCCCGTATAGTGACGGGGAGAAGGGAGACGCTCCAACGCTGACGACCCCCTCTCCCCGTTCTTCACGGGGAGAGGGTAAGGGTGAGGGGCAGCGCCGACCTGAAACGATTGCCGCCAGCAGCCGGATTGCGTCAGGCCAGGTCGATGGTCCGCCCCAGCGCGATGCTCTGCTCGGCGGCCAGCACGATGCGCAGGCTGTTCACCGCCGCATCCATCTGCTCGGTCAGATCGAGATCCTCGCGGATGGCGCGCAGGAAGAAGGCCTGCTCGCGGTCGCAGAGTTCCTGGTGGCCGGGCTCGTCCTCCATGCTGACGATCTCGTCGGGCTTCGAGAAATTCTTGTCGCCGTCGACCGCGGCATAATGGATCTTCAACGCATCGGTCTTGGTGTGGCGGTCGATGTCGGCGGAGTTCGAGACCTCGGCGGTGTCGGCAGCGCTGCTCGCCTGCTGGCCAGCGACGATCGACACCGCGCCCTTGGGGCCGACCACGTCCTTCACGAAATAGGCCGTCTCGCTCATCATCGGGCCCCAGCCGGCCTCGTACCAGCCGACCGAGCCGTCATCGAAGGTGACGTGCAGATGGCCGTAATTCTGCTTGTCGGCTTCCGCCCACAATTTGGCGCCGATGCCGTGCACGCGCACCGGCTTGGCGCCGGTCAGCTGGCACATGACGTCGACATAGTGCACGCCGCAGTCGACGATCGGGATCAGCGAATCGATGAGGTTCTTGTGCCAGTGCCAGGCGCTGCCGCTGCTCTGCTGGTTGAGGTTGAGCCGCATCACCAGCGGCTTGCCGAGCGTCTTGCCGACCTCGATAAACTTGATCCACGAGGGATGGACGCGCAGGATATAGCCGAGCACCAGCTTGCGGTTCTTGGCCCGCGCCGCCGCAACCACCTTCTCGGCATCCTCATTGTTGGTGGCGAGCGGCTTTTCCATGAACACATGGCAGTTGGCGGCGATCGCTTTCAGCGCGTATTCGGCGTGGGTGTTGGGCCAGCTGTTGATCGAGACGGCGTCGGGTTTCGCCTCCTTCAGCGCCTGGTCGAAATCCTCATACAGCGGATAGCCCGCCAGTTCGGCCGGGATCTTCGTGTTGCTCTTGATCGAGCGGCTCATGATGCCGACGATCTGAAAACCCTCGGAGCGGTGATAGGCGCTGGCATGCGACGCACCCATATTGCCGAGACCCACCACCAGCACTTTTACCTTGTCGGCCATGTCAGCCTCCCAAATTCTTGATCGGATCGCGGACGGCGAGCCGCCGCATGTATGTTTCGACGGGCAATTACGTCAGGTCGGCGCCGCCCCTCACTGTCCTGCCGGACATCTCTCCCCGTGAACGGGGAGAGATGCGCTGGCCGCGACGCTGGCGCCTTCTTAGCGACATTGGAGATTGGCGAAATCGGCGATGACAGCGTCCCTCGCCCCGTTTACGGGGAGAGGATGCCGGCAGGCAGGTGAGGGGCGGCGCCGACTTCGACAATTGCAGCCCTACTTGATCGCCGAATCGAACAGATGCGCCTTGATCTTCTCGACATCGAGCGCGGCAAAACCTTCCGACAACTTGTATCCGTCGGCATCGGCCTTGACCTTGGCCTTGTCGAAATCATTGGCCGGACCGATCAAATCGTTGGTGCAGACGTCCTCGGCCTTCACCGGAGCGGTGATCTGGCCGATCTTGTGGATCTCGTCGAAGAAGCCCTGCCAGCTCGCCATGTCATGCGAGCCCCAGCCGCCGCGCTTGTCCATGTCGCCGCGGAAGACGTTGATCTGCTGCAGGATCGACGTGGTGCCAAGTTCGGGTCCGAGATTCTTGGCCAGCGTCGGGAACTGCTCGAACACCGCTTCGACCGCCGCGCGGGGATTCTGGTAGCCGAATTCGAGGCCCATCGCCCAGCCGCGCAGATACTTCTCCAGGAACGCCTTGCGGTCGGGATCCTCGAGATCGGCGGCGCGCACGACGAAGGTGTTGGCCGGCAGCTTGGAATTCTGCACGCCCAGCCAGTATTCGAAGTCGAGCCCCTTGGCGATCCACTCGGCGCGCAGGCCTTCCCATGCCAAAGCGGCATCGCCCTGGCCGCCGGCGAGTGCTGTGCCCCAGGTCGGCCAGCCGGCCTCGACATACTTCACCTTCTTGATGTCGACGCCTTGAGCGGCCAGCAGCGGATCGGTGATCGACTGCCAGGCGGCGGAGCCGAGCAGGATGGTCTTGCCTTCCAGCTTCTTCAGATCGTTCGACCCCTCGCCCTTGCGGAAGGCGAAGCTGAACGTGTCGCGGGCGCCCATGTGGAACACCGACTTCAGCTTCATGCCGTTCTGGATGGCGAAGGAGAACACGCCGGGCGAAGGGAAGCCCATATCGGCCTGGCCGACATCGACGAACTTCACCGTCGCGGTGCCGTCCGACGGCCCCGGCTGCATGTCGGTGTCCAGCCCGTCGAAATAGCCGGCCTTCTTGGCTGCCCAGTAGGGATAGTCGTCGAGCACTTCGAGCGTGCCGCGCGGCGAGATCCAGGTGAATTTTCCATATGGCTCGGCCCGGGCCTTCAGGCCCGTGGCGCCGAGCGCGGTTGCCGTCACCAGGCCGGCGCCGGTCACCTGCAGGAAATAGCGGCGGCTCATTCCCGCCGGGTGGATGAAATTGTCTTTGGTCATGGCATTCCCCTTTTTGTTTGACGTCAGTCTCTTGCCGCCCGCCTCCCGGGCGCCGCCTTCACCTTTGTGTCTAAGCCTCCCAGCTCGCCCACTTCTTGCCGATCAGGAAGAACAGCACGTAGATCAGGATGCCGAGCGTCGACAGGATCAGCACCACCGCGAAGAACTGCGGCATCTGGATCATCGACGAATAGGTGGTCAGCCGGTTGCCGAGGCCGAAGCCGCCGCCGACCATTTCGGCGCCGACCGCGGTCAACAGGCCGAAGATGGCGCCTATCATCAGCCCGACCAGGATCATCGGCAGCGCCATCGGCGCGCGGATCTTCCAGAAGATCTGCAAGGTGCTGGCGCCATAGGAGCGCGCCAGTGCGATCTTGGCGCTGTCGACGCGGCGAAAGCCGGTGGCGGCGTTGATCATCACCATCGGCCCGGCGGCCAGCGCCACCGCGATGATGCGCGGCGTGTAGCCGAAGCCGAAGCGCAGGATCAAAAGCGGCACCAGCGCCAGCATCGGAGTGGTGACCAAAAGCAGGATGTAGGGCGCAACGATCTTTTCCGCGAACGGGAACTGGGTGATGACCGCAGCCAAAATGAGACCGATGACGGCGCCGATCGCAAAACCGGACACCAGCTCGACCAGCGTGTAGCCGAGATGCGGCGCGATCAGCGGAAATTCGTCGAACAGCGCATAGGCGATCGAGCTCGGCGGCGGCATAATGTAGAGCGGCACGTGGAACAGCCGCAGCGCCAGTTCGATGCCGCCGATGATGATCACCGCCACCGCAAGAATGGCCGCCACCTCCTTGCCCGACTTGATGCCGGGGCCGCTGGCGAAGGCAGACAGGTTGGTCAGGCTGACCTCATGGCCTTCGCCAGACTTGGCACCCGACTTGGACTTCGAGAATTCCGGAATCGCGTCGCCCCCGCTCACGGTCTGATCCTCACGATCTCTGCGCTCGGGCGCTCCGCCGCCTTTGGCCGCGTACGTTCGCCGACAATGTCCATCTTGATCCGGTTGGTGAGGTCGAAGACCTCCTTCGTCGCCATGATCTCCAGTGAGCGTGGCCGCGCAAACGGCACGCGATACTCCTTGGCAACGCGGCCCGGCCGGGCGCTCAGCACCACCACCCGGTCGGACAGGAAGATCGCCTCCTCGATCGAGTGGGTGATGAAGACGATGGTGGTCTTGGTGTCGAGCCAGATCTCCTCGACCAGCCGGTTCATCTCCTCGCGGGTGAAGCTGTCGAGCGCGCCGAACGGCTCGTCCATAAGCAGCACCGAGGGTTTCAGCGCCAGCGCCCGCACGATCGCCGCGCGTTGCTGCATGCCGCCCGACAGCTCGCGCGGGAACTTGCCGCCGAAACCGTCGAGACCGACGCGGTTGAGCAGATGCGCGATCCACGCCCGGTCCGGCTTCTCGCCCTTGATCTCGAAGGGGAAGCGGATGTTGGCGTCGAGATTGCGCCACGGCAGGAGGTTCGCTTCCTGGAAGACGATGCCGATATCGGGATGCGGTCCGGTGATGGCCTTGCCGTCGAGCCGGATCTCGCCGCTGGTCAGGCTGTGCAGGCCCGACATCGACCACAAAAGCGTTGTCTTGCCGCAGCCGGAAGGGCCGACGATCGAGACGATTTCATTGGCACTGATGTCGAGGCTGCAACCGTCCAGCGCCAGCAGGTCGCCGGAGGCCGTGTGATAGATCTTGGTCGCTGCCTGCACGCCAAGCTTCGGGTTTCTTGCATCGCCCGTATTCATCTGCCCCCCGGGAAGATTGCGCGATGACCCACTGGCTCACCCGACCGCGAAAATCAGTCTGTAACTATCCTACTTTCCTGTCAAGCACGAGCGCTGGTACCCATATCACAAAAATGGGCTTTCATAGCTATCCAATTGTTTTCACGATGTTTTCATGACCTTGAAATATATGTTGCTTTCCTACATACTTCGGAACTCGCACGGGCTGGAAGGAAGCGGAGAAGGTGAGGTTTCCGGTTGCGATGCGGTCAGGCACATGGAGCCACGGCGTGCAAACATGCTAAGACGACAGCCTCGCAACCCAGGGAAAGACCAGGACTCCATGATCGAAGCTGGCAGCCAGGACGAGCCTGTTTCAGGCCACGACGCTGAGGGGCGCGACCCTGTCCGGCGCATCCCCGACATCATCTCGCTGGTCAAGGATTCCTACAGCGAATTGCGTCCGGCCGAACGGCGTGTCGCCGATGTCGTGCTCGACGATGTCAAATACGCCGTCGACGCCTCCAACGCCGCACTTGCCAAGCGCGCCGGGGTCAGCGAACCGACGGTGACCCGGTTCTGCCGCGCCATCGGCTGCGAGGGCGTGCGCGACTTCAAGCTGAAGCTGGCGCAGAGCCTCGTCGTCGGTGCGCTCTATCTGGCCAAGTCGCCTTCCGTCAGCAACGACAATGGCATGCCGTTCTGGAACGCCGTGTTCGGCGAGGCCCGCCGGGCACTGCAGGAAGCCGAGCGGCAGCTCGACCCGGCGCAGTTGCAGAAGGCGGCCGAGCTGATCGCCAAGGCGCGCCAGGTTACAGTCTTCGGCCTCGGCGGCAGCTCCTCGGCGCTGGCGCAGGAAACCCAGTACCGGCTGTTCCGCTACGGCATATCGATCAGCGCCCAATGCGATCCCTATCTGATGCGCATGACCGCCTCGACGCTCAAGCCCGGCGATCTGGTGATCGCCATTTCGGCGACGGGGCGCACCCGCGAGGTCATCGAGGCCGTCGAACTCGCCAAGCACTACCGCGCCAATGCGATCGCGGTGACCGCGCCCGACACCGAACTGGCGCGCGCCTGCGACGTCAGGCTGACGGTGGCGGTGCCCGAATATCCCGATACGCTGAAGCCGACGGCGTCGCGCTTCGCCTTCCTGGCGGCGATCGACCTTTTGGCGGTGGCCTCGGCCTACAAGCTCGACGGCTCGGCCCGCGAGACGGTGCGCCGCATCAAATACAACGCCCAGATCCACCGCACCGGCAAGGAGATGGAGCCGCTCGGAGACTAGCTCCCTTCTCCCCGTTCACGGGGAGAAGGTGCCGGCAGGCGGATGAGGGGCAGCGCCGGGTCCGACAGTTACCATTCCAACACAGATTAGACGCACGCAGGAAGAGGGAAGAAATGCTCGAAATAGCACCGACGAAACAGGCCGCCGCATGGCTCGAATCCCTGGCGCAGGCACTCGCAGCCGGCGACGTGGCCGCCGCGAGCAACCTGTTCGGCGACGATTGCTACTGGCGCGATCTCCTGACCTTCACCTGGAACATCACCACCATGGAAGGCCGCGAGGCGATCGCCGACATGCTGGCGGCGGCGTTGGAGACGACCAAGCCGACGGGGTGGCAACTGACCGGCGAGGCGACCTCGGACGAGGGCACCATCGAAGCCTGGTTCAGCTTCGAAACCGCAGTGGCATCAGGAGAGGGCATCATGCGGCTGCGTGACGGCCGCTGCCGGACATTGTTCACGGCGATGACCGACCTCAAAGGGTTCGAGGAGCGCAAGGGCGCGGCGCGGCCGCTGGGTGTGCGCCACAAGGCCGACCCCAGGCGCGAGACTTGGGGCGAGGCGCGGGCGCGCGAGACGCGCGAACTCGGCGCCGACGAGCAGCCCTACTGCCTGGTCATCGGCGGCGGCCAGGGCGGCATCATGCTGGGCGCGCGGCTGCGCCAGCTCGGCGTGCCCACCATCGTCATCGAGAAGAATGCTCGGCCCGGTGATTCCTGGCGCAACCGCTACCGCACCCTCGTGCTGCATGACCCGGTCTGGTACGACCATCTGCCCTACATTCCCTTCCCCGAAAACTGGCCGGTGTTCACGCCCAAGGACAAGATGGGCGACTGGCTGGAAATGTACACGCGCGTCATGGAGCTCAACTATTGGGTCGCCACCAAATGCCTCAGCGCCAGCTATGACGAGGCGGAGAAAGTCTGGACCGTGGTGGTCGACCGCGTCGGCAGGCAGATCACGCTGAAGCCGAAGCACATCGTCTTCGCCACCGGCGCCTATGGTCCGCCACGGCGGATCGATCTGCCGGGCGCCGATCAGTTCAAGGGCGAATTGCTGCACTCCAGCCAGTATTCCAGCGGCGAGAAATTCCGCGGCAGACGTGTCGCCGTCATCGGCGCGGCAAGCTCGGGCCACGATGTCTGCGTCGACCTCTGGGAAAGCGGTGCCGAGGTCACCATGGTCCAGCGCTCGCCGACGACGGTGGTCAAGTCGGACACGCTGATGGAAGTCGGCTTCGAGATCTTTTCGGAAGACGCACTGGCACGCGGCATCACCACCGAGAAGGCCGACATGATCGTCGCCTCGACGCCGTTCGCGCTGGTGCCCAAGGGCCAGCGCGCGCTCTACGAGGTGATCAAGGCGCGCGACGCGGCCTTCTATATCAGCCTGCGCGCCGCCGGCTTCGCCATCGATTTCGGCGACGACGAAACCGGCCTGTTGATGAAGGCCTACCGCACCGGCTCCGGCTACTACATCGACGTCGGCGCCTCCAGCCTGATCATCGACGGCGAGATCGGCGTCCGCAGCGGCGTCGCCATCAAGTCGCTGACACCGAGCGGCATTCTGTTCGAGGAAGGCACCGAACTCGCCGCCGACGCCATCATCGCCTGCACCGGCTATCAGTCGATGAACGAGACGGTGGCGGCGATCGTCTCACGCGAGGTCGCCGACAAGGTCGGCCCCTGCTGGGGACTTGGCTCGGGCGTCAAGGGCGACCCCGGCCCATGGCAAGGCGAGCTGCGCAACATGTGGAAGCCGACCGCGCAGGAAGCGCTGTGGTTCCACGGCGGCAATCTGGCGCTGTCGCGGTTTTATTCGAAATATGTAGCGCTGCAGATCAAGGCGCGGATGGAAGGGGTTGAGACGCCGGTTTATGGGGCGTTCAGCAATTCGGGTCGGTGAAGGTCGATCTCCCCCCTCGTGGGGGAGATGGCCGGCAGGCCAGAGGGGGGCGCTGTCCCGCCGGCTTATCAACCGACGGCAGCCGTGTCTTCGAAAAGATTATCGGGTCGGGTCGCAGGATGGCGAAGGTTTGCATTCCGTCACGCCCCCCTCTGCCCTGCCGGGCATCTCCCCCACGAGGGGGAGATCGGCTAATCGTGCCGATGCCCAAAGTGCCTCGCCGCAACCTCGACATGGGTATGCGCGGCATGCGCCACAAACCGCTCGGTCTCGCTGACATCGTTAACCGCCTCGTTCGGCCACCAGGTGCCGCCGATGACAATACCCTCCGACACCAGCCGCTGGTCGGCGACCAGCGAGGCGCCGACCGCGTCGACGAAGGTGAAGCGGCCCGGGCGCTGCCGCAGCACCGCGACATCGCCGACAGTTCCAACCGCCAGCGTGCCGAGATCGGGCCTGGCGATCGCCTGCGCCGGCGCTTGCGTCGCGGCGCGCAAAACCTCGACCAGCGGCATGCCGAGTGCCAGAAGCTTCGACATGCAGACCAGTATGTCGAAAGCCGGCCCGTCGACGCAGTAGAGATGCACGTCGCTCGAGATCACGTCCGGCGCCAGGCCTTCCTCGAGCATGGCGCGGGCGACCGCGAAATCGAACGAGCCCATGCCATGGCCGATGTCGAAGATGACGCCGCGTTCGCGCGCCAGCCGCATGTCTGGCCGCACCGCGCCGGAGGCGAACACCGGCGCATTGGGGAACGGGCGGAAGCAGTGGGTGAGGATGTCGCCCTTGCGCAGCCGCGGCAGCACTTCCGAGCGGCCGGGCGGCGGCTCGTCGATATGCGCCATCAGCGGAAGGCCGGCCTGGTCGGCGGCCTCCAGCGCGAGATCCACCGGGGCGATGCCGCTGGTGCCGCCGGCATGCTTGCCGGAGCGAACTTTTACACCGACCACGACATCGCGGTGTTCGCGTACCGCTGCCACAACCTCGCGCGGTTCGCACAGCCTCAGATCGCTGCATTCGCCGACCGACACCGTCTGCGAGAAGCCAAAAATGCCGGCGAAGGAAATGTTGACATAGGCCAGGATGCGCACCTTCGAGCGCTCCATGACATGGCGGCGAAAGCCTAGGAAATTGCCGGCGCCAGCACTGCCCGCATCGATGAAGGTGGTGGTGCCGCTCTTGGCGGCCAGCCGGTCGGCATCGACGCCGAGCGAGGTGCCGCCCCAATAGACGTGGCTGTGCAGGTCGACCAGACCTGGCGTGACGATGCAGCCGCCGGCATCGATGACCTGCGCGGCTCTGGTTGCCGGGATATCGGCATCGACAGCGGCAACGCGGCCATTGGCGATGGCGACATCGCGCGGCGCATCGATCCCGGACGCCGGATCGATCAGCCGTCCGCCCTTCAGCAGGAGGTCGAATTGCATTGGGGTCACCTCCGGTTCGTTGCTTTGCTTTCTCAGAGTGGCCGGTAGGCGATGGCCTCAACCTCGATCTTGATGTCGATCATCAACCGCGATTCGACCGTGGTGCGGGCCGGCGGGTTCTTCGGAAAGTGCCGGGCATAGACCGCGTTGAAGGTGCCGAAATCGCGCGCGTCTTCCAGCCAGACCGTTGTCTTGACGACATCGTCCAGGGTGCAGCCGGCGAGCGCCAGTGCGGCCTTGATGTTGGCGAGCACCTGCTCGGTCTGTTCGGATATGCCGCCCTTGACCACGATGCCGTCGCTGCCGACCGGAACCTGGCCCGAGACATAGACGAGATCACCGGCCCGCACGGCGGGCGACAACGGCACATGCGACGTTCCAAAACATTGCTTGGGCAAGGGAAGGCCTCCTTTGATGACAGGACGGGATGCCATGGCGGCGCCCGCTTGCGTCGACATTTACCCCGATCGGGGCGATCCTCATAGGGGCCTTGTTGGAAAGCAACATTCCCAGAAATTCATGTTGCTTTATTACAGAAGCGCTTGCATCGTGCGCGCCGGCTGGCTGCCTTGCAGCCGTAACGCACAGACGCATTTGCCGGACCGGAGACGACAGCAATGACCTACGACAAGAACCCGTTTCCATCAGGCGATGCCGATCGCCACGCGCTCTGGGAAATGCTGGTGCGGCGCGACATCGACGCCTTCATCGGCCAGGACTGGGCGATGGTCGAGAATGATTTCGTCGCCGAAAGCTTCTTCGGCATGCATGCGCATTTCCTGCACAACGCCGACGCCTGGCGCTTGCAGTTTCCGAGGCTGGAAGTCTACCGCGACGAGTGGTTGCGCCAGGCCAAGGAGACGGCGGCGACCAAATTCGCCGAGCCGCTGCGCGAGGCGCTGTTTCGCGTCACCAACATGCGCGACATCGATGTCGACGGCGACCGCGCCGTGCTGCACAAGAAATTCGACGGCTCGGTCGCCAAAGCGGACGGCAGTGTCGACAGGCTGAAATGGCAGACGCTGTATTTCTGCACCAAGGTCGGCGGACGCTGGAAGATCGCGGGCTTCGTCGGCTACATGCCGCATCCGCTCGGCAGCTAGAAACCGATCAGTAGAGCGTGACAAGGGCTGGAAACAGCAGGCCGGTCGCCCTGAAATGCTCGACCAGTTCGATGGCCGGGAAGATGGCGAGGAAATAGAGCCCGTCGAAAAATGTGCGCTTCAGCGCCCGCGTCGAGAACTGCAGCTCGTCATGGTCGCGGTACAGAAAGGGATTTGGCCAGAAGCGGGGCGTGTCCTTGGTGTAGGCGAGGTAGGCCGGGCCGAACTTGCCGAGCAGGAATTCAGCTTCCTTGCGCGCCGTGACGCGAAAGATGAAAAAGCTGGCGAGGCCCAGCGCCAGCGCCGCCAGCACCGAGCCGTAGAGCAAGCCGACGCCGACCGCGCCGACCGTCGAGAAGAAATAGAGCGGGTTCTGGGTTGTCGAAAACGGCCCCGTCGAGACCAGTTCCTCGTTCTTCTTGCCGCCGACATAGAGGATGCTCCAGAGCCGCCCGACGACGCAGGCGAGCACCAGGCACAAGCCGAGGAGTTCGAGCGTCTCGTGCCCGTCCGAGCCCTCGGTCAGCGCCGGTTTGGTGAGAAACAGCAGCAGCACCGCCAGCACCGCCGCGGCCCGCACGAAGATCAACCGCTTGCGCTGGTCGAAGGCCTGTGAAACCGGCTTGAGGGAAGCGTAGGTCATTCTTGTTTTCCTTGGGCTTCGACAAGCGGCGTTGGGCAGGTTCGGGGCACTGGTCACCACATTGATGGCGGATGCAAGGCACCCGCATTCCATCAGCGCATCGCAAGGCATTCGTAAAGGCTTTTTGCGCGACCCACGCCCATTCTTACGAATTTGTATGCCGCCGGACAGGCTGGGGTGAAGTCGCTTCCCCTATCGTTCGGATGCCGGCCTGCCATTTATGGGCCAGCTTCAATTGCGACAGCCGGACCACCGGCATCAAACAGGGAATGGTTTCATGAGAAGATTTGCGCTTGCCATCGCAGTCGGCACCCTCGCCGTCTCCGGCGCGGTTTCCACCGTCTTTGCCGCCACCGCGCCTTGCGAGGAGACGCTGAAAACCCTTCGCGCGGCCGAGGCCGCGGCCACGCTCAGCGCCGCCGACAAGGCGAAGGTCTCGGAGCTGGAGACCAAGGGCATCGAGCGCTGCAATGCGGACGACGACAAGCGCGCCGACGACTTCTTCGCTCAGGCCATGAAGGTCATGGGCAAGTAATTCCGCGAACCACCAGCCTCAGGATATCAGCCATGCTCTCTCCCAATGTGCCGAAGACGATCGCACCGGACCACAACAGGGTTCCCGACGTCACCTTCGATTTCTGGCTGATCAAGCTGATGGCCGTGACCATGGGCGAGACGGCGGCAGACTACCTCGCCGTCAATCTCGGCCTTGGGCTCACCGTCACCTCGCTGATCATGACTGGTGTGCTGATCGCGGCCCTTGTCCTGCAGTTTGCGCAGAAACGCTATGTACCGTGGGCCTACTGGCTGGAGGTGGTGCTGATCAGCGTCGTCGGAACGCTGGTCACCGACAACCTCGTCGACACTTTCGGCGTGCGCCTGCAGACGACGACGATTGCCTTCTCAGTGGCGCTCGCCGCGACATTCGCGGTCTGGTACGCCAGCGAAAGAACGCTGTCGATCCACACCATCTTCACCACCAGGCGCGAGATCTTCTACTGGCTGGCGATCCTGCTGACCTTCTCGCTCGGCACCGCCGCCGGCGACCTGGTCGCCGAAAGCTTCGACATGGGTTACCTCACCACAGGCCTGCTGTTCGGCGGCGTCATCGCGCTGATCGCGCTCGCCTACTGGCTGCTCAATCTCGACGGCATCCTGGCCTTCTGGCTTGCCTACATCCTGACGCGCCCGCTCGGCGCCTCCTTCGGTGACCTGCTGTCGCAGCCGGTCGAATATGGCGGTCTCGGCTTCGGCACCACCTTCACCAGCCTGATCTTCCTCGGCTGCATCTTTGCCCTCGTCCTCTACATGACGTTGAAGAAAACAGCAGACGATGCCGACGAGATCCTGCTGGACGCGGACTAGGTGCAGGGCGGATGCGCTAGCGTTGACAATTGCCGAAAAAACCCACCGCTTCGTCATCCACGGGCGGAGCAAGGAGCGTAGCGACGCGGCCCAGACCCGAGGATCCATGCCGCGACTCCAACGCGTCGCCACGGTGCTGAATTCTGCTCCGCTGCGCTCTTCGGCCCAGGTCGCGGCATGGATCCTAGGGTCTCCGCGACGTCGCTTCGCTCCTGCTCCGCCCTAGGATGACGAACGCGAGGGCGCTTCGGCCAATCTTGAACGTTCTAGCCGCGTCGGGCCTGCACCCTCGTGACATCCTAGGAACGGATCGGCACCGGTGGTAACCTCTCCATCTCGGCAACGGACCGGACCTTTCATGCGACTTCTTCTTGTCGAGGACGACCACAGGACGGCCGACTACATCGTCAGGGGGCTGACCGAGGCCGGCCATGTCTGCGATTTGCTTCGCAACGGCCATGACGCGCTTTTCGCCGCCACCAGCGGCAGCTATGACGTGATCATCGCCGATCGCATGATCCCGGGCCTCGACGGCCTGTCGATGGTCAAGGCGGTCCGCGCAGCAGGCGTACGGACACCGGCGATCTTCCTCACCTCGGTCGGCGGCATCGACGACCGTGTCGAGGGCCTCGAGGCGGGCGGCGACGACTATCTGGTCAAGCCTTTCGCCTTCTCCGAGCTTCTCGCCCGCATCAACGCGCTTGGCCGGCGGCCGGCCGCGCAGGAGCAGAAGACCGTTCTGCGGGTCGCCGACCTCGAGATGGACCTGATCATGCGGCGCGTTGTCAGGCAGGGCCAGCCGATCGATCTGCAGCCCAGGGAGTTCAGCCTGCTGGAAGTGCTGATGCGCGGCGAAGGCCGTGTCATCACCCGCACCATGCTTCTGGAACGCGTCTGGGATTTTCATTTCGATCCCAGGACCAGCGTTGTCGAAACGCATATCAGCCGGCTGCGGGCCAAGGTCGACAAACCGTTCGAAACCCAGCTCATCCACACGGTCCGCAACACAGGCTACAGCCTGCACGCGGCGCCATGACCGGAACATGGTCGCGCCTGCTGCGCAGCACGCCGTTCCGGCTCGCCTTGACCTTCGCCTTCCTGTTCATGCTGGCCTTCATTCTGTCGGGCGCCATAGTCTACCAGATGATGAGCGCCGATCTTGCCGAACGGCTCGACGAGACCATCAAGGAAACCTATTCGGTGGTGACGGCGACCTATGCCGGGAACGACCTCGAGGACATGGTTGCCACGATCGAAAGCCATGCCAAGCTCAGCCCCAAGAAGGAGCAGCTGTTTTCACTGACCGACGCGGCCGGAAGTCGACTGGCCGGCAACTTCACCGCGACCGGCCTTCCCGACGGGTTCTCGATGTTCGACGCGGTATTGCCCGGCGTGCCGCCGGACACCGAGTACCGTGCCTATTCCGGTTCGATCGGCGGCAACAATCTGACGGTAGCCTTCAGCCTTTCCGAGACGGAGGAGCTGGAACAGGTGGCGCTGATGAGCTTCGGCTGGGCAACGCTGATCATCACCGGGCTGGCG
Organism: Mesorhizobium loti; assembly: GCA_014189435.1. Taxonomy (NCBI): domain Bacteria; kingdom Pseudomonadati; phylum Pseudomonadota; class Alphaproteobacteria; order Hyphomicrobiales; family Phyllobacteriaceae; genus Mesorhizobium; species Mesorhizobium loti. The sequence continues at coordinate 6,310,710 of CP050293.1, read as the reverse complement.
GTCGCCGGCGGCGCCCTGCTTGCCTCGCGCGTCCAGCGCCGTCTCGACGGCATCGCCGCCACAATGGTGGATGTCTCGCATGGACGGTTGGACACCCGCATTCAGCTGACCGGCAAGGGCGACGACATCGACATCGTCTCCAGCCAGGTCAATGCGGCGCTCGACCGCCTGTCGGCGCTGGTCGAAGGCATGAAACAGGTCAGCGCCAACATCGCGCACGATCTGAAGACGCCGCTCAACCGGCTGCAGATGATTCTCGACACCGCGTCGGAAAAGAACCTGTCGGGTCAAGAGGTCGCCGGTGAACTGGCGGAAGCGCATGCCGAGAGCCTGCAGATCAACGAGACCTTCGATGCGCTGCTGCGCATCGCGCAGATCGAGGCCGGCGCCCGCCGGGCGCGGTTCACCGATGTAGACCTGGGCGAGGTCCTGCAAACCATCGCCGAGATCTATGCCGACGTGGCCGAGGACGACGGAAAATCGCTGTCGTTGATTCAACTGCAGGACACGACGGACTGGATCCACGGCGATCGCGAGTTGCTGACGCAGATGTTCGCCAATCTGGTCGAGAACGCGCTGCGCCATTGTCCACCAGGCACATCCATCAAACTGTCGGTGACGCGCCAGGGCGAACGCGTTGTCGCCGGCGTCGCCGACAATGGTCCCGGCATTCCTGCCGACGAGCGTGAAAACGTGTTCCAGCGGCTTTACCGGCTCGACCACAGCCGGTCGACGCCGGGCAGCGGGCTGGGCCTCAGCCTCGTCAGGGCGATAGCCGAATTGCATGGCGCATCGATTACGCTCGAGGATGGGCAGCCAGGCCTTGCGGTGGTGGTGAGTTTTCCCTTGGCGATGGATTAGCCGGCGAAACGCCTGGTGCTGTTCAAGCCCAGCTTGGATTCCTCGCCCCACGAGAGTGGGGAGAGGTGGCTCGGCGAAGCCGAGACGGAGAGGGGAACGCCCTACGAAAGCCCCCTCTCCGTCCGCTTCGCGGCCACCTCTCCCCCGCCTCTGGCGGAGGCGAGGAACCCAAGTTCTTAGAAGCCCCGCCCTCACCTATCGATACGCGTCGACAGGATGATCGACGACAGGGTCCGCTCGACCCCGTCCATGGCGCCGATCTGGTCGAGCAGCATGTCGAGGTCGCGGATCGACGGCGCGTCGACGATGACGATCATGTCGAAATTGCCGCTGACCGAATGCAGCGTCCTGACCGGCGCCAGCGCGCGCAGACCGCGCACCACCTTGTCGGCGAGCTTGGGCGTCACGGTGAGCAGCACATGCGCCCGCACCAACCCCTGCTCATAGTCCGGCGCCAGCCGAACGCCATAGCCAGTGATGATGCCGCGCTGTTCCAGCCGCTCGATGCGGCTCTGCACGGTCGTGCGGGAAACGCCAAGCCGCCGCGCGAGCTCGGCGGTCGAGGCGCGCGCATTCTCGCGCAGCAGGGAAAGCAGGGCCTGTTCGGCGTCACTAAGCATTTCGACGATTCCTGTCGGCGGATTGCGCAATCAGAGTTTCGTTTCGAACAATTCCACGCTTCCTTTCGACGGGCAAGCTGCGATTCTGCTCACAGAACAAGCTTTTGCGTGAGGGATCGGACATGAAGAAAATTGTTGTTGTCGGCGCCGGCAAGATCGGCTCGACCATTGCCGAGATGCTCGCCGCCACGGGGGATTATCAGGTCACGCTCGTCGACCGCTCGGCGGCGCAGCTTGCTGCCGCCGAAGTGCCGGCCACGGTTGCGACGCTGGAACTCGACATCGAAGCTGCCGGCACCCTGGAAGCCGCACTCGCCGGCAAATTCGCGGTGCTCAGCGCCGCTCCCTTCCATTTGACCACCCGCATCGCCGAGGCGGCGGCCAGTGCCGGCGTGCACTACCTCGACCTGACCGAGGACGTCGTCTCGACCCGCCGTGTCAAGGAACTGGCGCGTTCGGGCAAGAGCGCCTTCATTCCGCAATGCGGCCTGGCGCCGGGCTTCATCTCGATCGTCGCCAACGATCTCGCCAGCCGCTTCGATTCGCTGGAAAGCGTGCGCATGCGCGTCGGTGCCCTGCCGCAATATCCGTCCAATGCGCTGAACTACAATCTGACCTGGAGCACCGACGGCGTCATCAACGAATATTGCGAGCCTTGCGAAGCGATTGTCGAAGGCGAACTGGTCGAAGTGCCGCCGCTGGAAGAGCGCGAGGAGTTCTCGCTCGACGGCGTCACCTACGAGGCGTTCAACACCTCCGGTGGGCTCGGCACGCTGGCCGAGACGCTGAAGGGCAAGGTGCGCACGCTCAACTACCGCACCATCCGCTACCCCGGCCACGCCGCGATCATGAAGGCGCTGCTCAACGATCTTGGCCTGCGCCATCGCCGCGACGTGCTGAAGGACATTTTCGAGAGCGCCTTGCCGGCAACCTTGCAGGACGTGGTCATCGTCTTCGTCACCGTCTCCGGCCGCAAGAACGGCCGCCTGCTGCAGGAGACCTACGCCAACAAGATTTACTCCAAGCGCGTCGGCGACCAGGTGCGCAGCGCCATCCAGATCACCACCGCCTCCGGCATCTGCGCCGTGCTCGACATGCTGGCCGACGGCAGCCTGCCGGCGACGGGTTTCATCAAACAGGAAGACATCGCGCTGGACGCCTTCCTCGCCAACCGCTTCGGCCGCGCCTACGCCCAGCACGAGATGGTGAGCCGGCTCGCGAGCTGAGGAGCCTACGCCCCTTTTCCTCTCCCCCGTCGATCGGGGGAGAGGTGTCGAGCGAAGCTCGACGGAGTGGGGGTCGACCCGCTCAGGTGTTGTCATTTCGGGCCGGGGCGATGCCGCGCCCTGATTGAATTGCCAACGGCAGCGCATTCGAGGACCGCCTTCCCCCACTCCGTCGCTGCTACGCAGCGCCACCTCTCCCCCTCCGGAGGGAGAGGAAAGGAGCCTTGGGTTCGCGCCGCTCGTCTCCCCTCGCGTCACACAAGGGGGAGGGTAAGCACCGCCTCAAATATGCAGCGCATGGCCCAGCGCCTTCAGCGCGGCTTCCTGGAACCCTTCGCCTTGCGTCGGATGCGCATGAATGGTGCCGGCGATGTCCTCCAGCCGCGCGCCCATCTCCAGCGCCAGTCCGAAAGCCGCCGCCAGTTCCGACACGCCCTGCCCGACCGCCTGGATGCCGAGCACCAGATGGTTGTCGGCGCGGGCCACAACACGGACAAAGCCGTCCTCGCCGAGCTTCGTCATTGCCCGCCCATTGGCTGCGAACGGGAACATGCCGATCTTGATCTCGCCGCCGAGCGCCTTGGCCTCTTCGGGCGACAGGCCCGCGGTCACCAGTTCCGGATCGGTGAAGCAGACGGCGGGAATGGCGCGCTTGTCCCAGCTGCGTTTGTGGCCGGCAACGATCTCGGCGACCATTTCGCCCTGCGCCATCGCCCGGTGCGCCAGCATCGGCTCGCCGGTAACGTCGCCGATGGCGAAGATGCCGCGCATCGAGGTGCGGCACTGGTCGTCGATGCGGATGAATTTACCTGTCCTGTCGAGGTCGATCTGCTCGAGCCCCCAGCCTTCGGTCACCGGCTTGCGCCCGACCGTCACCAGGATCTTGTCGGCGGCGACCTTGGCGCTCTTGCCGTCCGAGGTCTCGACCAGCAGTGCGTCACCCTTGCTCGACAGTCCCTTGGCCTTGGCGCCCAGCATCACCTCGACGCCCAGTGCGGCGAGCCGCTTGACCACCGGCCGGGTCAGCTCCGCGTCATACTGCGCCAGCACGCGCGGCAAGGCCTCGACCACGGTCACTTTGGCGCCCATTTTCGCGAAGGCCATGCCGAGTTCCAGTCCGATATAGCCACCACCGACGACCGCGAGCTTTTGCGGCACTTCACTCAGCGCCAGGGCCTCGGTTGACGAAATCACCGGCCCACCGAACGGCAGGAACGGCAGGTCCACCGGCGCCGAACCGGTGGCGATGACGATCGCCTCGGCCCGGATGACCTGAACCCCGGTCTCGGTCTCGACCGCGACCGTCTTGCCGTCGCGAAAAGTCGCCCAGCCATGCACGGTCTTGACGCCTGCCTTCTTGAGCAGGCCGGCGACGCCACTGTTGAGCCGGCTGACGATACCGTCCTTCCAGGCGATGGTCCGGGCAAGGTCAAGCGTGGGCGCGGTGACCGAAATGCCGAGCGGGCTGTTGCCGCCTGCCATATGCGACACCTTCTCGAACTCTTCCGCCGCATGGATCAGCGCTTTGGACGGGATGCAGCCGACATTGAGGCAGGTGCCGCCCGGCTTGCCGGCTTCGACGATCACCGTATCGACGCCGAGCTGTCCGGCGCGGATGGCGCAGACATAGCCGCCGGGTCCGGCGCCGATGACGAGCAGCTTGCAGGAGATTTCTTTCATCTTGGCATCCTAACTCTCTGTCGCGCCGGCTTGAAAAGAGCGCTCTGTCGCGATCCTTCACGCCCCCCTCTGTCCTGCCGGACATCTCCCCCTCTAGTGGGGAGATTGGATGTCACCTCGGCTTTCGCCAACCTCCAAAACTTCAAGAGAGGCGGGGACGGTGAAGCTGCCGATCTCCCCCCTTGTGGGGGAGATGCCTGGCAAGGCAGAGGGGGGCGCTGTCCCGCCGGCATCTCGATCGTTTCCCTCAATCCACAAAAATCAGCGCCGGCGTTTCCAGCAGCGTCTTGATGCGCTGGATGAACACCGCCGCGTCCCAGCCGTCGATGACGCGATGGTCGAAGCTGGAGGACAGGTTCATCATCTTGCGCGGGATGAACTGGGTGCCGTCCCACACCGGCCGCACCATCATCTTGTTGACGCCGATGATCGCCACTTCCGGATGGTTGATGACCGGTGTCGTCGCCACCCCGCCCATGGCGCCGAGCGAGGTGATGGTGATGGTCGAGCCGGACAGCTCGTCGCGTGTCGCGGTGCCGGACTTGGCCGCCTCGGCCAGCCTGATGACCTCGGCGCCGCAATCCCAGATGTCGCGCGCCTCGGCGTGCTTGACGACAGGCACCACCAGCCCGGACGGCGTCTGCGCGGCAATACCGATATGGATGCCGCCATGCTGGTGGATGATGCCGGCCTCGTCGTCGAACAGCGAATTGAGGTTGGGCTGGTCTGCTATTGCCTTGACCATCGCCCGCATCAGGAACGGCAGCAGCGTCAGCTTCGGCCGCTCCACGCCCGGACGCTTCTCCTTGTTGAGTGCGGCACGCAATTCCTCGAGCGCGGTGACGTCGATCTCCTCGACATAGGTGATGTGCGGGATGCGCGATTTCGACAGCGACATCTTCTCGGCGATCTTGCGCCGCAAGCCGACCACCTTGATGTCCTGTATCGCATCGTTGCGGGCGAGGCCGGATGACTTGGCGACCTGCGGTCCGCGCGCCAGGAAAGTCTCGATGTCCTCATGGCTGATGCGGCCGGCCGGGCCAGACCCCGCGACCTGCCGGAGATCGATGCCGGCTTCCTTTGCCCGCAGACGCACGGCCGGCGAGGCCAGCGGCTTTTCGCCTTCGGGGCGGGGAGCGCCGGAGGTCGGCGCAGCACCCCCACCCCTAGCCCCTCCCCACAAGGGGGAGGGGGATTCGGTCGATGCTGCCCGCGCGCTCTTTGCATCAGGCCCAGGTGATGGCGACGTGGATTTTGCTTCGGCCTTGGGAGGCGTGGCGCCTCCCCCCCCCCTTGTGGGGAGGGGTTAGGGGTGGGGGTAGGCTCAGCCGAAACAGACGTGTCCTTGGACGACGCCGTGCCGCCGGCAACATTCCCCTCGCCCGCCACCTTCAGCCGCACGATCGGCGAGCCGATCGCCACCGTGTCGCCGATCTCGGCGCCCAGCCACAGGATTTCGCCGTCGACGGGCGACGGGATTTCAACCGTCGCCTTGTCGGTCATGACGGCGGCGAGCACGGTGTCCTCGCGCACGATGTCGCCGATCTTGACGTGCCACTCGACGAGCTCGGCCTCGGCGACGCCTTCGCCAACATCAGGCAGCTTGATGATGTGTTCGCCCATCTCAGGCCTCCCCCACTTTAAGCTTCCAATGTTTCGATGAGAGCGCGGCCGACCCGGGCGGGGCCGGGGAAATAGTCCCATTCCTGCGCATGTGGATAGGGCGTGTCCCAGCCGGCGACGCGCGCCACCGGCGCCTCCAGATGATAGAAGCAGTTTTCCTGCACCAGGGCCGACAGCTCGGCGCCGAAGCCCGACGTCAGCGTCGCCTCGTGCACGATGACGCAGCGCCCAGTCTTCCTGACCGAGGCGACGATCGTATCGAGGTCGAGCGGCAGCAGGGTTCTCAGATCGATGATCTCGGCATCGATGCCGGTTTCCTCGACCGCGGCCTGCGCGACATAAACCATGGTGCCGTAGGCGAGCACTGTGAGGGCGGAACCGGCCCTGCGGATCGCCGCCTTGCCGAGCGGCACGGTGTAGTGGCCGTCGGCGACCTCGCCCAGCTCATGTTTCGACCATGGCGTCACCGGCCGGTCGTGATGGCCGTCGAAGGGGCCGTTGTAGAGCCGCTTCGGTTCGAGGAAGATCACCGGATCCGGATCCTCGATGGCCGCGATCAGCAGCCCCTTGGCGTCATGCGGGTTGGATGGCACCACCGTCTTCAGGCCGGACACATGCGTGAACAGCGCTTCCGGGCTCTGGCTGTGCGTCTGGCCGCCGAAGATGCCGCCGCCGGTCGGCATCCGCACCACGATCGGGCAGGTGAAATCGCCGTTGGAGCGATAACGCAGTCTAGCTGCTTCCTGGGTCAGCTGGTCGTAGGCCGGATACATGTAGTCGGCAAACTGAATTTCCACGCACGGCTTCAGGCCATAGGCGGCCATGCCGATGGCCGAGCCGACAATGCCGGATTCATTGATCGGCGCGTCGAAGCAGCGGCTCTTGCCGTATTTGGCCTGCAAGCCTTGCGTGCAGCGGAATACGCCGCCGAAGAAGCCGACATCCTCGCCGAACACGACGACTTTGCTGTCGCGCGCCATCGACACATCCATGGCATCACGAATGGCCTCGATCATGGTCCGTCTCGGCATGGCTCAGACCCCAGCCTGCTGGCGCTGGCGCCGTAGATGCGGCGGCATTTCGGCATAGAGGCCCTCGAACATGTCGCGCGTCGACGGCTTGCCGCCGGCATGCAGCGTGCCGTGGCTTTCGGCTTCCTTCTGCGCCGCGATCACCGTGTCGAGGATTTCCGCCTCGGCCTGCGCGTGCCGCTCGTCCGACCAGACACCGAGCCCTATCAAATGGTTCTTCAGCCGCACGATCGGGTCGCCGAGCGGCCAGGCGTCGGATTCTGTCTTTGGCCGGTAGGCGGACGGATCGTCCGAGCTCGAATGCGCGCCGGCACGGTAGGTGACATATTCGACCAGCGTCGGCCCGAGATTGCTGCGCGCCCGCTCCGCCGCCCATTTGGCGACCGCATGGACGGCGAGATAGTCGTTGCCGTCGACGCGCAATGACGGGATGCCGAAGCCGAGGCCTCTGGCCGCGAACGTGCCCGAACCGCCGCGCGCAATGCCCTGGAAAGTAGAGATCGCCCACTGGTTGTTGACGACGTTGAGCACCACCGGCGCCTTGTAGGTGGAAGCGAACACCAGCGCCGAATGGAAGTCGGACTCGGCCGTCGAGCCGTCGCCGATCCAGGCGGCTGCGATCTTCGAATCATTGCTGATTGCCGACGCCATCGCCCAGCCGACCGCCTGGATGTACTGCGTCGCCAGATTGCCGGAGATCGAGAAGAAGCCGTGCTCCTTCGACGAATACATGATCGGCAATTGCCGGCCCTTCAGCGGGTCGGCTTCGTTGGAATAGATCTGGTTCATCATCGTGACCATCGGATAGCCGTCGGCGATGAGCAGCCCAGCCTGGCGATAGGTTGGAAAGTTCATGTCGCCGGGTTCGAGCGCCTTGCGGAAGGCGCAAGCCACCGCCTCTTCGCCCAGATGCTGCATGTAGAAGGAGGTCTTGCCCTGGCGCTGCGCCATCTGCATGCGGGCATCGAAGGTTCTGAGCGTCATCATGTGGCGCAGGCCGGCCAACAGCTCGTCGCTGGACAGCAGGCCGGCCCAGGGGCCGACGGCTTCGCCATTGCGGTTCAGCACGCGGATGATCGAGAAGGCATGATCGCGGATGGTGCGCGGATCGACATCGATCTCGGGGCGCGGCACCGAACCGGCCTTCGGGATCGGCACATTGGAGAAGTCAGGCGTGCCGCCCGGCCGCACTTCCGGCTCCGGAACGTGGAAACGCAACATCCCAGCATCGGCCATGACCTTTGTCCTCCAATGTTGCCTGGAGCCGATATTTGCATATCTGCGCGGCCAGACCAGTGCGAATTCGTCGGGTAGCCTTCGGACGTCGGTCCCGGCCGCGCCGGCCGATCCAGCCTCCCACGCACCAAGATGAAGATATGTCGGCGAAATTTCTTGTCGATGTTGGGGGATGGCGCGCAATTTGGGAGAAGGTTTGGGCTGGGTTTGCCGGAAGATAAGGTGATTGGAGGCGGATTGAGCGACCAGCGCTGGCGCCGCGGTCGAAGCTGCCAATCTCCCCCCTCGTGGGGGAGATGCCCGGCAGGGCAGAGGGGGGCGTGAAGGATCGCCAGCCTCATTCAGTCTACAAGTACCAAAAACAAGGTTGAAGGCGCAGTCGCGATCGACTGAAAAGTCGGCGGGACAGCGCCCCCCTCTGTCCTGCCGGACATCTCCCCCACGAGGGGGAGATCGAACTCCATTCACCTCGCCCCCGCATCATGCTAACCACCCCTCATGGCACAGAAGAAAGCATACGAGGTCGATGGGTGGTTGGCGCGGCCGGACCAGCGCATCTCCATCGTCCTGCTTTACGGCCCCGATCGCGGCCTCGTCTCCGAGCGGGCGAAGGCCTTTGCCGGCAAGACCGGCCTGCCGCTCGACGATCCCTTCTCGGTGGTCAGGCTGGAAGGGTCGGAGGTCGACCGCGATGAGGGCCGGCTGCTCGACGAGGCTCGCACCGTGCCGATGTTTTCCGACCGGCGCCTGCTTTGGGTGCGCAATGCCAGCGGCCAGAAGGCGCTGGCAGACGATGTCAAGGCGCTGACAGCGGAGCCCGCGCGAGACGCGATCATTCTCATCGAGGCCGGCGACCTCAAGAAGGGAGTCGGCCTGCGCGCCATCGTCGAGGCGGCGGACACTGCCATGGCGCTGCCGTGCTACGCCGATGAAGCCCGCGACATCGACGCCGTTATCGACCACGAACTGAGCAAGGCCGGCATGTCGATGACCATGGAAGCGAGGCAGGCGCTGCGCCGCAATCTCGGCGGCGACCGGCTGGCCTCGCGCGGCGAAATCGAGAAGCTCGTGCTCTACGCCCATGGCCAGACCGAGATCGGGCTGGAGGAGGTCAAGGCGATGTCGGGCGACGTGTCCGGCGCCTCTTTCGATGACGCGGTCGACGCGCTTCTCGAAGGCAAGATCGGCGACTTCGACACCGCCTTCAGCCGGCATTGCCAGTCCGGCGGCCAGCCCTTTCTGGTGCTGTCCTCGGCGATGCGGCAATTGCAGCAGATCCAGGTCATGCGCGGCCAGATGGTTTCAGGCAATCGCAACGCCGCCTCGGTCGTCGCCGCCGCACGGCCACCGGTGTTTTTCTCGCGCCGCAAGCTGGTCGAGAAAGCGCTGGAGCGCTGGAGCACCGAGGCGCTCAGCCGCGCGCTGACGCGGCTGCAGACGGCGGTGCTGCAGACACGGCGAAGGCCGGATCTTGCTGTCGCGCTGGCAAGACAGGCACTGCTGGGGATTGCGGTGGAGAGCAGCAGGCTGGCGCAGAGGTAGGAGAATGGCCAATCTCCCCCCTCGTGGGGGGAGATGGCTGGCAAGCCAGAGGGGGGCGCTGTCCCGCCGACGTCCCAATTGGTTAAAATGCGCCACCTGATAATTTTGTCAGCTATCCAGAGGGCGACCAAGGCTGGCGTTCCTTCGCGCCCCCCCTCTGCCCTACCGGGCATCTCCCCCACGAGGGGGAGATTGGCAGCTTCGCCGCCTTCACCAAATACAGGCGCCGCAAAGAGAAGGGCCGGCAACCGCCAGCCCTTTATGCCTCTCAAACCACTGCCGGCCAACTCAACCGGACCTTAGCCAGAAGATAATTCGCCGGCTAACTACCGTTCCTGTTTCAGCCTGCGGCACAGCTCATCAAGCTGCTCCAGCGAGCGATAGGACACCCGCAAAGTGCCGCCCTTGCCCTTGTGATCCACCGAAACAATCATGCCGATCGTATCCGTCAACAGCTTTTCCAGCGCCAGCGTGTCGGCGTCCTTTTGCTCCGGGCTTGCCGCAGACTTGGCTTCCTTCGCGCTGCCGTTGCCGGCCGGCATCTGCGCCAGCGCTTCGGCTTGGCGCACCGAAAGTCCCTCTTCGACGATGCGCTTGGCAAGGCCGGCCGGATCCTCCGCCGTCACCAGCGTGCGGGCGTGGCCCGCCGACAGTGCACCGTCGACCAGCATGTCGCGGATCACATCCGGCAGCTTCAGCAGGCGCAGCGTGTTGGCGACATGGCTGCGGCTCTTGCCGATGACATTGCCGAGATCGGCCTGGGTGTAGCCGTGCTCATCGATCAGCTGCTGGTAGCCAAGCGCTTCCTCGACCGCATTGAGGTCGGTGCGCTGGACGTTCTCGATGATCGCCAGTTCGAGCGCGGTGCGGTCGTTGACCTCGCGGATGATGACCGGGATCTCGGTCAGCCCGGCGCGCTGCGCCGCACGCCAGCGACGCTCGCCGGCGATGATCTCGTAGCGGCCGGCCTGTATCGGCGACGGCCGTGCCACCACCGGCTGGACGACGCCGTGTTCGCGGATCGACTGGGCGAGATCCGTCAGCTCGGCATCACCGAAATGGCGGCGCGGATTCTTCGGGTTGGGGGTCAGGAACTCGATCGGCACCTTGCCGTCAGCGCTCATCCCAGGCTTTTCAGGCGCTACTGGGCGATCAATCTCGCCGATCAGCGCCGCCAGCCCACGCCCCAGTCTCTTTCTCGAAAGGTCTTCGCTCATCTTTATTCCAGTTGGCTATTCCAAATCGTTTCGGTATCGAATCGGCTCTTAACTATGCATCCGGCCTAATCAAGCGGCGCGCAACTTGCGCTCGCGGCGGATCACTTCCGACGCCAGTTGCAGATAGGCCTGGCTGCCCGAGCATTTGAGGTCGTAGAGGATCGCCGGCTTGCCGTAGGACGGCGCCTCGGACACCCGCACATTGCGCGGAATGATGGTCTCGTAGACCTTGTCGCCCATATGCGCGCGCACATCCTGCACCACCTGGTTGGCCAGATTGTTGCGGCCGTCATACATGGTCAGCACGATGCCCTGGATGGTGAGGTCCGGATTGATCGAACGGCGCACCTGCTCGACGGTTTCCAGCAATTGGCTGAGACCTTCGAGGGCGAAGAACTCGCATTGCAGCGGCACAAGAACGGAATCGGCCGCGGCCATTGAATTCAAGGTCAAAAGGTTGAGCGACGGCGGGCAATCGATCAGCACATAGCCGAAGGGCGCCCCGCGCTCGGTCGCGGCGCGAAGCGCGTTGCGCAGCTTGAGCACACGGTCGGGTGCGGAGGCGATCTCCATTTCGATGCCGAGCAGGTCGAGCGTCGACGGCACGATCGACAGGCCAGGCACGGCCGTGGGAATGGCCGCGGCTTCCAGCTCCAGCTCGCCGGTCAGAACGTCATAGGACGAGACCGTCCGGTCCTTGCGGTCGATGCCGAGACCGGTGCTGGCATTGCCTTGCGGATCGAGATCGACGATCAGCACCTTTTCGCCGATCGCGGCCAGCGCGGTCGCCAGATTGATGGCGGTGGTGGTCTTGCCGACGCCGCCCTTCTGGTTGGCTACAGTGATGATTCGGGGGCCATTCTTCATCATGGGTCTATGCCAGAAGTTCATTTTGGGTCGCCAAATAGCCTGACAAATCGCGGATCAGACAGGTCGCAGGTTGGACAGTTCAAGGATGACCCCTTGCGGGTCGGTCACACTGGGATGTTCTACCAGATCGAAGGACCATCGGTGAACGCTTTCTTGCACTTCGGCGCGATAATCCCGGCCTTTGTGGAACAGGCCGCGCGCGCCTGAAATCAGCCAGGGCGCCGACAGGTCCAGCAAGGTCGAAAGCGAGGCCAGAGCCCGCGCCGTGACGATTTGCGGTGTCGAAACAAGCGCATGGCTATCATCGATGCGGCGCGCCACGACCCGCGCCGGCAGGCTGAACTGCCCGACGACGGTCTGCAGGAAGGACGCTTTTTTGCGATTGCTTTCAACCAGATCGATGCTGGCGCCGTCGCGCTCGGCCAGCAGGAAAGCCATGACAAGGCCGGGAAATCCGCCGCCCGAGCCGAGATCCACCCAGCGTGTCGCGGCAGACTCTATGCGCGCGAGCTGCGCGCTGTCCAGGATGTGGCGCTGCCAGACATCGCCCGACGTCGATTGCGCCACGAGATTGATGCTGCGATTCCATTTCTGGAACATCTGCTCGAATGCCACCAGCCGATTGAATGTTTCACGTGAAACCGGGCCTGCCGCGTCCTGCAGGCTCTCTAGGGACATAGAACTCACGCAACATCCTTTTGTAGGCGCTGGGCGCTCTCCGCATGGCGGACATGCGCGACAATGATCGCCAGCGCCGCCGGCGTCATGCCTTCCATGCGCTGGGCATCGGCGATGGAGCGCGGCCGCCGCGCCTGCATCTTCTGCTTCAATTCGTTGGACAGCCCAGGCACGCCGGCGAAATCGACCGTCTCGGGGATCAAGCGGCTCTCTTCATGCCGGATCTGCGCTACATCCGTCTTCTGACGGTCGAGATAGACCGAATATTTCGCTTCCGTTTCGAGACGCTCCGCCGTCTTGTCGTCTATATCCGCGAAGCGCGAATCGACACGAGCCAGCCAGGCCACATCGACGTCGGGATAGGACAGCAATTCATAACCGGACCGGCGCACGCCATCCCGGTTGATCTCCAGCCCATGACGCGCCGCCTCGTTGGGCGTCAGGGTGAGCGACTTCGCCACGTCCCGCGCCTCGTCAAGTTGCCGCACCATGTCGCCGTAGCGCTGCATCCGTTGCGCCGAAGCGATACCGAGCTTGGCAGCGACAGGCGTCAGTCGCTCATCCGCATTGTCGGCGCGCAGCGACAGCCGAAATTCGGCCCGCGAGGTGAACATCCGGTAGGGTTCGCTGATGCCGCGGCTGGTCAAATCGTCGACCATCACGCCGATATAGGCTTCAGTGCGGCTCAGCACGATCTGCTCGCTGCCCGCAGCCCGCCGCGCCGCATTCAGGCCGGCAAGCAGGCCTTGCCCGGCCGCCTCTTCATAGCCGGTCGTGCCGTTGATCTGCCCGGCCAGGAAGAGCCCACTGATCCGCTTCGTCTCCAGCGTCTGATGCAGCTCGCGCGGATCGACATGATCATATTCAATGGCATAGCCAGGCTGCAGCATGACGGCCCGCTCCAGCCCAGGGATGGTTTTCAGGATGTCGAGCTGCACATCCTCCGGCAGCGAGGTCGAAATGCCATTGGGATAGACGGTGTCGTCGTCGAGCCCCTCGGGCTCGAGAAAAATCTGATGCCCGTCCCTGTCGCCGAACTTGACGATCTTGTCCTCGATCGACGGGCAATAGCGCGGCCCGACCCCTTCGATCGAACCGGAATACATGGCCGAGCGGCCAAGATTGGCGCGGATCAGTTCATGCGTGGCCGTGGTCGTGCGCGTGATGCCGCACTCGATCTGCGGCGTCTCGATGCGGTCGGTCATCAGCGAGAACGGCACCGGATCCTCATCCGCGGCCTGACTTTCCAGCGACGCCCAGTCGATGGTCCGGCCATCGAGCCGTGGCGGCGTTCCGGTCTTCAACCGTCCCAGCTTGAAGCCCGCGCGGTCCATCGTCGCCGACAGGCCTAGGCTGGCCTGCTCGTTCATGCGACCGGCGACAATCTTCTTCTCGCCAATATGAATGAGCCCGCGCAGGAAAGTCCCGGTCGTCAGAACGACCGCGCCACAAGCCAGGCGCCTGCCATCAGCCAGGAGAACAGCCGCGATCTGTCCATCGACGATTTCGAAGTCCAGAACCTCGCCTTCGACCACGTCAAGATCGTTCTGCTGCCGAATCGCTTCTTGCATGGCAAGGCGATAGAGCTTTCTGTCGGCCTGCGTGCGCGGCCCGCGCACCGCCGGGCCCTTGCGGCGGTTGAGCAGACGGAATTGAATGCCGGCCGCATCCGCCACGCGCCCCATCAGGCCGTCCATGGCATCGATCTCGCGCACCAAATGGCCTTTGCCGAGCCCGCCGATCGCCGGATTGCACGACATCACCCCGATCGTGTCGAAACGCAGCGTCACCAGCGCCGTCCTGGCACCGGCGCGCGCGGCAGCGCTGGCCGCCTCGCAACCCGCGTGGCCGCCGCCCACCACAACCACATCATAGTGATTGGTCATTTCCAAACGTCCCAGACTCAAAAGATTGAGGGACACATGTCCCCGCAAGGCAGTGCTGTCAAGAAAACTCCGCGAGTCGTTTCACGTGAAACAACCTTGCACCTGCCATCGCGCGTGTTTCACGTGAGTCATCGGGGGCACCGACCGAGGCAATCACCTCTGGTCTGCGCCGCCCCTCACCTGCCTGCCGGCATCCTCTCCCCGTATAGTGACGGGGAGAGGGGCGATGTTATCGTCGCTTTCGCCAATCTCCATCGTCGCAAGGAAGGCGCCGGCGATGTGGCCAGCTTCTTTCTCCCCGTCCCTATACGGGGAGAAATGCCCGGCAGGGCAATGAGGGGCGGCGCCGACATTCGTGACTATGTTTCACGTGAGTCATAGGCAACGTTGGCGACGCTCCCGATCTCAATACGCCGCACTGTTTCACGTGAGTCATTTCCCGATGCAGAACTGCGAAAAGATCACGTCCAGCATGTCCTCGACGTCGATGGCGCCGACGATACGGCCGAGGCGATCGGCTGCCAGCCGCAACTCCTCGGCGCGCAATTCCTGCCCGCCAGTCTGGCCATCCGTTGCCCGAAGCAGATGACGGTTGGCCTCGCCGAGCAACTCGACGTGCCTAAGGCGCGACGGCAGGACATCGCCGACGCTGCCGGCCGCTTCCGCCGCGCGCCGGCCGATTTCCACCAGCAGTTCCTCCACGCCGGTCCCGTCCTTCACCGAGATGACAAGATCATAGTCCCCCGTCGCATCGCTTGCTGCACGGCTCTCGAGCAGATCGAGCTTGGTGCCGACGCGCAAGGTCGGCGCTTCGGTCGGCAGCGAGCCGATATCCCCGGGGTTCGCGACGTCCAGCAGCAGCAGCAAGAGATCGGCGCCATGCGCCTTGGCCCTCGCCTTCTCGATGCCGATCGCCTCGACCTTGCCCGGCGCATCGCGCAGCCCGGCCGTATCGATCAGCCTGACCCGCAACCCCTGAAGATCAAGTATCACTTCAAGCAGGTCCCTCGTCGTGCCAGGTTCATCCGTTACAATAGCGGCATCCCGCCGCGCCAGGGCGTTGAACAGACTCGACTTACCGGCATTGGGCGCGCCAAGGATGACGACCTCGAAGCCGTCTCGGATGATCTCGGCGGCGCGAAATCCGGCGATGTGCCGGTCGATCTCGCCGATCATTGCCCTGACATCAGACCAGACCGTATCCGAAACGGAACCGGGGACATCGTCTTCATCAGCAAAATCGATTTCGGCCTCGATCATCGCGCGTGCATGGATCAATCGGCGACGCCAGCCGAGATAAAGCTCACTCTGGACGCCTTCGGCATTCTGGATCGCAAAACGCCGCTGCGCTTCGGTCTCAGCATTGACCAGGTCAGCCAGTGCCTCCGTCTCCACAAGGTCGATTTTACCGTTAAGGAAGGCGCGGCGGGTGAATTCGCCCGGTTCAGCATGCCTGACGCCGTCAAAACCACCGATGGTCTCCAGCATTCGAGCCGCCACGGCGCGTCCGCCATGAACATGGAACTCGGCGACATCCTCGCCGGTAAAGCTCGCGGGGCCGGGAAAGAAGAGAACCAGGCCGTTGTCGAGCACGGTTCCGTCGGGCGCCCGCAGCCTGCGCAAAACCGCCACGCGGTCCTTAACCATACTACCGGCAATCGTTTCGATTACGAATCGAGTCTGCGGGCCGGAAATACGGATGACGGCGACGCCGGCGGGAAGCCGGCCGCTCGACAACGCAACGATGGAACCGCCTGAATTCATTTGCCCGCTCTACCGAACCGCCCTAGCTTTCCGCCAACGCTGTGAACCGAGTTGCCCGTTGTGACATTGCCCGCGCAAAACCTGCTTGCCCAGGAGGCCAGCCCCTATCTGCAGCAGCACAGCGGCAATCCCGTCCATTGGCGGGGCTGGTCGCCGGCTTCGCTTGAGGAGGCAAAGACGCTGGACAGGCCGATCCTGCTTTCGGTCGGCTATGCCGCCTGCCATTGGTGCCATGTCATGGCGCATGAAAGCTTCGAAAACGACGCTGTCGCCGCCGTCATGAACCGTCTGTTCGTCAATATCAAGGTCGACCGCGAGGAACGCCCCGACATCGACCAGATCTATATGGCGGCGCTCTCGGCGATGGGCGAGCAGGGCGGCTGGCCGCTGACCATGTTCCTGACGCCGGACGGCAAGCCGTTCTGGGGCGGCACCTATTTTCCGCGCGAGCCGCGCTATGGCCGCCCCGGTTTCATCCAGGTGATGGAGGCGGTCGACAAGGCATGGCGCGAGAAGCGCGCGAGCCTCAACCAGAGCGCCGACGGCCTGACGACCCATGTCGAGGCGCGCCTCGCTGGTTCGCATGCGAAAGCAGGGCTCGATCGCGACACGCTGACGGAGCTTGCCAAAGGCATAGACGGCATGGTCGACCGCGATCTCGGCGGCCTGCGCGGCGCGCCGAAATTCCCCAATGCGCCGTTCGTGCTAACACTCTGGCTGTCCTGGCTGCGCGACGGCAACGCCAGCCATCGCGACGACGTCCTCATCAGCCTCGAACAGATGATGAGCGGCGGCATCTACGATCATATCGGCGGCGGGCTCAGCCGCTACTCGACCGATGCCGAATGGCTGGTGCCGCATTTCGAAAAAATGCTCTACGACAATGCCCAACTCATCCGCTTCTGCAACTGGGCCTATGCGGCAAGTGGCAATGAACTGTTCCGGGTGCGAATCGAAGAGACGGTCGCCTGGCTGCTGCGCGAAATGCGCGTCGACGGCGGTGCCTTTGCCGCCAGTCTCGACGCCGACAGCGATGGCGAGGAAGGGCTGTTCTACACTTGGACCCGCGATGAGATCGAAGCTGCTCTAGGCGACGATTCATCTTTGTTTTTCAAGCGCTTCACGCTCTCCAGCCCACATGGCTGGGAAGGCAAGCCGGTTGTCCATCAAACAAGATCCCAGCAATCGCAAAGTGTTATCGATCGCGATCACATCGTCCCGCTGAAATCGAAACTTCTGGCGGCCAGAGAGCATCGTGTGAGGCCCGGGCGCGATGGCAAGGCCCTCACCGACTGGAACGGCCAGATGATTGCAGCGCTTGCCGAGGCC
Source organism: Mesorhizobium loti (assembly GCA_014189435.1). Classification (NCBI taxonomy): domain Bacteria; kingdom Pseudomonadati; phylum Pseudomonadota; class Alphaproteobacteria; order Hyphomicrobiales; family Phyllobacteriaceae; genus Mesorhizobium; species Mesorhizobium loti. Next base: position 6,293,147 of record CP050293.1, on the reverse strand, counting down.
GGCCAGTCGCTGGCGCGGCCTGACTGGATCGAAGCCGCTGCAAATGCATTTGCCCATATCCGCTCTGCCAGCCGCGACGGCCGCTTGCCGCATTCGATGCTCGGCGCCAAAAGATTGTTTCCTGCTTTGTCCAGCGACTACGCCGCCATGGCCAACGCAGCGATCTCGCTGTTCGAGGCCACTGGGGATTGGGGCTATGTCGACCAGGCCGGCGAGTTCATCGGGCAGCTCGACCAGTGGCACGCCGACGCCGAGAAGACCGGTTATTATTTGACCGCTTCGGACAGCGCCGACGTGCCGATCCGCATCAGGGGCGATGTCGACGAAGCCATTCCGTCCGCCACCGGCCAGATCATCGAGGCATTGGTCCGGCTCGCCTCCGTCACCGGCGACCCCGAATTGCAGGAAAGGGCCTGGCAAGTCGCCGAACATGCCGCCGGCCGTGCGGCGCACCAGGCCTATGGCCAGGCCGGCATCGTCAACGCCTGCGCACTGGCGATCGAGCCGCTCAAGCTGGTCATCGTCGATGCACAGGAGGATCCAAAGCTCGTTCCGGTTGCGAATCGAAGCCCGGATCCTCGCCGTGTCGATATCATCGTGCCGATCGGTACGGGTGCGAATCGACCCTTGCTGCCTGGTGGAATCCTGCCGCCGAACAACCGGCCCGGTGCCTGGCTCTGCACCGGCCAAGTCTGCCTGCCTGTGGTGACGGATACGAAGGAACTTGATCGGCTTCTGCGCCGTCAATAGGTCAGGATGCGTCGCCTTGCGCCGGCGCGGGAAACGTCTCGGTCGAAGACATGGCCTGCTGGGACTTGAACAGCAGATCCTTCGCCGCGATCACCGCGCCGATCGTGATCAGCACGCAAGCAAGCGCCACCGACCAGTGGAACACGCCAAACCCTGCCAGCAGAAGCACGATCACCGAAAACAGCGGGGCGGCGTAGGACAGGGCGCCGAGGATCATGATGTCACCGTGCTTGCAGCCAAAATCCCAGGCGTAGAAGCCGGCTCCCAGAGGAATCGTGCCCAGAATGACGATGGCGCTCCACTGCGTTGGCGTCTGCGGCCAGACCGTGGTCTCGAGCGTCAGGTGCAGCGCGAAGGCGACCGCCGCCGTGATGAAGCAATAGCCGGCCACGACATCGGTCGGCACCTGGCCGAAGCGTCGTGACAGGACCGAATAGCCGGCCCAGATGAAGGCGCAGAACAGAGCGATGACATGGCCCTTCATCACCCCATTGGCCAGCCCGATAGTGCCGCCCTTGGTGATCACGACGATCGCGCCGGCAAGCCCGAGAACGACGCCTACGACGTGATGAACCTTCAACCGCTCACCGGGCAGGAAAGCGGCGAAGACGACGATCAGCAGCGGCCAGAGATAGGCGATCAGGCTGACCTCGACCGGCGGCGCCGACTGGATCGCGAAGAAGTAAGCGCAATGGTAGATGCACAATCCCGCCGTGCCGATCGCCCAGACCGGCCAAGGCTGCCGCAGCGACCGGATCGCGGCCGGGCGGACAATCCAGCTGCTGGCGCCGACGAGCGCTCCGAGCAGGAAGGTCATGGCCGCCAGCTGAAACGGCGGGATCGCCCCCGCGGCGGTCGAAAGCAACGCCAGGAACGACCAGGTCAGGATGGCCGAAAAGCCGATCAGGGTCGGGATGGTCTTCTTCACGTCGCTGCTTCCGATTCCAAGACGCGAGCTTTGCATGAAGGCGAAATCATCTGCCGCCGCATACAGCCGCTCGATATCGGGAAAGCGACTTGCCGCCGGGTAATGAAAAACCCCATCCCGGTTTCCCGGAATGGGGTTTCAATGCATCGGCCGGAGATTTGGCCAGACCTTACGTGTTCATCGAATCGAAGAAATCCGCATTGGTCTTGGTCTGCTTCAGCTTGTCGATGAGGAACTCGATTGCGTCGGTGGTTCCCATCGGCGCCAGGATGCGGCGCAGCACGAAGATCTTCTGCAGGTCCTGCTTGGCGACCAGCAGGTCTTCCTTGCGGGTGCCGGACTTGAGGATGTCCATGGCCGGATAGATGCGCTTGTCGGCGACCTTGCGGTCGAGCACGATTTCCGAATTGCCGGTGCCCTTGAACTCTTCGAAGATGACTTCGTCCATGCGGCTGCCGGTATCGATCAGCGCGGTGGCGATGATGGTCAGCGAACCGCCTTCCTCGATGTTACGGGCGGCACCGAAGAAGCGCTTCGGCCGTTGCAGCGCGTTGGCGTCGACACCGCCGGTCAGCACCTTGCCGGATGACGGCACCACGGTGTTGTAGGCGCGGCCGAGACGGGTGATCGAATCGAGCAGGATGACGACGTCACGGCCATGTTCGACCAGGCGCTTGGCCTTCTCGATGACCATTTCAGCAACCTGCACGTGGCGCACAGCCGGTTCGTCGAAGGTCGAGGAGACGACCTCGCCCTTCACCGAGCGCTGCATGTCGGTCACTTCTTCCGGCCGCTCGTCGATCAGAAGCACGATCAGATAGCATTCGGGATGGTTGGTGGTGATCGAATGGGCGATGTTCTGCAACAGCACCGTCTTGCCGGTGCGCGGCTGCGCGACGATCAGCGCGCGCTGGCCCTTGCCGAGCGGCGCCACCAGGTCGATGACTCGGGCCGAGATGTCCTTGGAGGTCGGAACCTCCATCTCCATCTTCAGCCGCGACGTCGGATAGAGCGGCGTCAGATTGTCGAAGTGGATCTTGTGGCGGATCTTTTCGGGATCGTCGAAATTGATCGTGTTGACCTTGAGCAGCGCGAAATAGCGCTCGCCCTCTTTCGGGCTGCGGATCGGCCCTTCGACCGTATCGCCGGTCTTCAGCGAAAAGCGCCGGATCTGCGACGGCGAAATATAGATGTCGTCGGGACCTGGCAGATAGTTGGCGTTGGCCGAGCGCAGGAAACCAAAACCGTCCTGCAGCACCTCGACCACGCCGTCGCCGATGATCTCGACGTCCTGGGCGGCCAGTTTCTTCAGGATCGCGAACATCAGCTCCTGCTTGCGCATGACACTGGCGTTTTCGACCTCGAGCGATTCGGCATAAGCGATCAGCTCTGGTGGTTTCTTGTTCTTGAACTCGGCGAGTTTCATTTCTTGCATAGACGGACCTTGAATAGATGGAGTCTGGGTAAGCTTTGGGAAAATATCGGCGGGATGCGACAAATGCCGGGCGCGGCCGAAAGCAATGAGGGGCGGCGCATGACGGGAAGGAAGACCCGTCTTTTATCGTCGGTCGGGTGAAAGAGCAAGCTGCGTTTTGCGGGACCGATAAAGGCCTAGAACGGCTTGACGACAACCAGGATCACGATTGCGATCATCAGCAATGTGGGGATCTCGTTGATCATCCGCCAGTGCCTCGCGGGCTCTTCATTGCGATCCTCGGCGAATTTGCGCACCGCGCCGGCCAGATAGCCGTGAACGGCGGACAAAAGAAGCACCGCACCGATCTTGGCGTGCAGCCAGCCGCCCTGGAAACCAAAGCCTTTCCAGGCGAGCCAAAGCCCGAACACCCAGGTGACGATCATCGCCGGATTGATGATGCCGCGCAGCAGGCGCCGCTCCATCACCTTGAAGGTCTCCGACTGCACAGAGCCCTTCTCGGCATCGGCGTGGTAGACCAGCAGCCGCGGCAGATAGAGCATGCCGGCCATCCATGAGATCACGGCAAGGATATGGATCGCCTTGGCCCAGGAATAGAAGCTGGCGGGCGCGAAGAAAAACAGAAGTGCCGTCAGCACAATCAGGATGCCTATGCCTGACATCATACGCATCATCGCTTGCCCGGTGCTGTTCGTGTTTTCGGCCATCAGCGTGTCGCGCTCCGTACCTGCTTCACCATCGCCTCGACATGGGCGATCGGCGTCTCCGGCGTGATGCCGTGGCCGAGATTGAAAATCAGCGGTCCGTCTCCCAGCGCTTTCAGGATCGCCTCGATGCCATCGGACAGCGCTTTGCCGCCCGCCACGAGGCGCAAGGGATCGAGGTTGCCCTGAACCGCACCGGAGCGCTGCAAATCCTTCGCCGCCTCCAGGGGCACCGTCCAGTCGATCCCCAGACCCGTCACACCGGTCTTCTGGCGATAGGTCTGGTAGCGCGCGCCGGCGCCCTTGGGGAAACCGATGATCGGAACATCGGGATGGACGGCTCTAACCTGACGCACGATCTCCGCCACCGGCTGGACGCAGAACAGGTCGAAGGAAGCGTCATCGAGCACGCCGGACCAGGAATCGAAAATCTGCACCACATCGGCACCCGCCTCGACCTGACGGATGAGATAGGCGGCCGAATGATCGGCAAGCACTTTCAGCAGGTGCTGGAACGCCGCCGGCTCGCGATAGGCAAACAGCCGCGCGGGCGCCTGGTCGGGCGTGCCATGGCCGGCGATCATATAGGTCGCCACAGTCCATGGCGCGCCGCAGAAGCCGATCAGCGTCGTCTCGTCGGGCAGTTTGGCCCGCAACCGGCGAACCGTCTCGTAGACCGGTTCGAGATTCACGTGAAACACCTTGCCTTCCAGAGCCAAGATCTCCGGCACCGTAATCGGCGTCAGCAGTGGCCCTCGTCCCTCTTCGAAGCGGACGTCGCGGCCAAGCGCATGCGGAACGACAAGGATGTCGGAAAACAGGATCGAGGCATCGAAGCCAAAACGCTCGATCGGCTGCAAGGTCACTTCGACGGCAAGGTCGGGATCATAGCAGAGATCGAGGAACGACCCGGCTTGTCTGCGTGTCTCACGATACTCCGGCAGATAGCGCCCAGCCTGACGCATCATCCAGAGCGGAGGCGGAAAATGAGCTTCGCCCTTGAGGACGTCCAGCATGATCCGGCTTTTGGGCATCGAACGCTCGCCTCTCCCAGCCCTCTATAATCTTAAAGATTCTTATATCTAAGATTCTTCTGATTCTAAGAGTCTGTTGGTTGTGGTGGTTGTCACCTGTCCCGCTTTGCCCCGAAAAACACCAGCAAGCATATTGTCGCGCGCTTCTTTCTCCCGGATGTAGGGCTCTGGGGATAGTCTGGAATCCGCTACTGGAGTCAAAGCCTTAGGATGCCCCGGGAAAAACCAGCCCTGTGGACAGAAGCAGGGCAAAAAACCCGGTCCCCAGACTTGTCCCCAGCCGCCCGACGAAGCTGACAGCGCATCGAATTGTGGACAAACTGGCATCTGATACAGTCGCCTCCGACCGACCCGTCTTTTCATCCCGCTTTATCCACAGAAGCCCACAGCCCCAGGTGACCCCCTGTGAACAAACCCCAGAGCTTCTTCCATCTGCACCTGATTTCCGACGCGACCGGCGAAACGCTGCTCGCCGCCGGCCGGGCGGCTTCGGCGCAGTACAAGGATGCGCGCGCCATCGAGCACATCTATCCGCTCATCCGCACCGAAAAGCAGGTGGCGAAAGTGTTCGAGGACATCGAGGAGGAGCCCGGCATCATCCTTTATACGGTCGTCGACCAGAAACTGGCGCGCGGCATCGACGAGCGCTGCGCGACCATGGGCCTGCCCTGTGTATCGGTGCTGGAGCCGGTGCTGACCGTGTTCCAGTCCTATCTCGGCACGCCGGCCGGCCGCCGCGTCGGCGCCCAGCATGTTCTCGACGCCGAATATTTCCGCCGCATCGACGCGCTCAATTTCACCATGGACCATGATGACGGCCAGCTGCCGCTCAACATGGACGATGCCGATGTCGTTTTGATCGGCATCTCGCGCACGTCGAAGACGCCGACCAGCATCTATCTCGCCAACCGCGGCATCAAGACCGCCAACATCCCGATCGTGCTCGGCGTGCCGGTGCCGGAAAGCCTGGTCAACGCCAAGACACCGCTCATCGTTGGGCTGATCGCCACCGCCGAGCGCATCTCGCATGTCCGGCAAAACCGCATCCTCGGCAACAGCAGCTCGTATGAGGCATCGGACTATGTCGACCGCGCGGCGATCAGCGAAGAGCTCGCCTACGCCCGCAATATCTGCACGCGCCATGGCTGGCCGATGATCGACGTCAGCCGCCGCTCGATCGAGGAAACGGCGGCGGCGATCGTTGCCCTACGGGGGAAGAATAGATAAATGAGCGAGGAGTGCGTTTTCCGAGCCTTCCTAGCGGAACTCGGCGCCGCCCCTCACCTGCCTGCCGGCATCCTCTCCCCGTATAGTGACGGGGAGAGGGGCGCTGTCGCCGATGGTTTCGCCAATCGCCGGCGTGGCCGGAAACAGCGCCAGCGCTGAAGCTGCCCCTTTCTCCCCGTCTCTATACGGGGAGAAATGTCCGGCAGGACAATGAGGGGCAGCGCCAACTTTACAGGACTAGAGCTGATCATACTCCAACCGCGCCTGTGTCTGCGCCCGAGTGCAAAAATGACCGAAAAACTCATCCTTGCCTCCGGCAGCCCGTTCCGCAAAGCGATGCTCGTCAATGCTGGCGTCGACGTTGAAGCCGTTCCCGCCGACGTCGACGAGCGCGCGCTCGAAGCGCCTTTGCAGGACAGCGGTGTCTCGCCCGAGGATGTTGCCCTGGTGCTGGCCGAGGCCAAGGCCACCGAAGTCAGCGAGCGCAGGCTGGGCGCCCTGGTGCTCGGCTGCGACCAGACGCTGTCGCTCGGCGACGAGGTGTTCCACAAGCCGGCCGATAGGGAAGGTGCGCGCCGTCATCTCCTGGCACTGTCGGGCAAGACCCATCAGCTCAACAGCGCCGCGGTGCTGGTTCGTGACGGCAAGGTCTTGTGGCGGCATGTCGGCATCGCCTCGATGACCATGCGCAAGCTCGACCCCGCCTTCATCGGCCGTCATCTCGCCCGCGTCGGCGCCAAGGCGCTGTCCAGCGTCGGCGCCTACCAGATCGAAGATGAAGGCATCCAGCTCTTCGAAAAGATCGAAGGCGATCATTTCACCATTGTCGGCCTGCCGCTGTTGCCGCTGCTGGCCGAACTGCGCACGCTGGGGGCGATCGATGGCTAAGAAAAAGGCCTTCGTCACCGGCCATCCGGTCATGCATTCACGCTCGCCGAAAATCCATGGCCACTGGCTGGCCGAACATGGCATCGACGGCAGCTACGAAGCCATCGATGTCGCGCCTGAAGATTTTGCCGCGTTCGTGAAGACGCTGCGGGCCAACGGCTACAGCGGCGGCAACGTCACCATTCCGCACAAGGAGGCGGCTTTCGCGCTGGCCAAACGCCGCGACCCGGCGGCTGAAGAGATCGGCGCCGTCAACACGCTGTGGTTCGAGGCCGGCATCCTGTGGGGCGGCAACACCGACGCGCACGGCTTCGCCGCCAATCTCGACGATCATGCGCCGGGCTGGGCGAGCAAGGGCCCGGCGGTGGTGCTTGGCGCCGGCGGCGCGTCGCGCGCGGTCATCCATGCGCTGAAGCAGCGCGGCGTTGCCGACATCCGCATCGTCAACCGCACGCTCGCCCGGGCTATAGAATTGCGCGATCGTTTCGGCGCCGGCGTTTCGGCGCATGGCATGGCGGCATCAGACGAATTGCTTGGCGATGCCGGCCTGCTGGTCAACACCACGGCACTCGGCATGCATGGCAATGAAGGCCTGTCAGCCGATCCGGCCCGGCTGCCGGACCACGCGATCGTCACCGACATCGTCTATGTGCCGCTTGAGACGCCGCTGCTAGCGGCAGCCCGCGCGCGAAAGCTGAAGACGGTCGACGGCCTCGGCATGCTGCTGCATCAGGCCGTGCCCGGCTTCGAACGTTGGTTCGGTGTCAGACCACAAGTCACGGCGGAACTCCGCACACTCATCGTTGCCGATCTGGTGCCGAAGCCATGATCGTGCTTGGCCTCACCGGCTCGATCGGCATGGGCAAGTCGACCACGGCCAGGATGTTTGCCGAGGCTGGCGTGCCGGTTCACGATTCCGACGAAGCGGTGCATCGCCTCTATGCCGGCAAGGCAGCGCCCCTGGTGGAAGCGGCCTTTCCCGGCACCACATTTGCCGGCGTGGTCGACCGGACAAAACTTGGCGCGCGCGTGCTCGGCGACGCCGCCGCGCTGAAGCGGCTCGAGGCGATCATCCATCCGCTGGTGCGCGCCGGTGCCGACGCCTTTCTTGACAAGCATCGTACCGCAGGCGAATCGATCGCTGTTCTCGACATTCCCTTGCTGTTCGAAACCGGCGGCCGCAACCGCGTCGACAAGGTCGTCGTCGTCACCGCCCCGGCTGAAATCCAGCGCGAACGCGTGCTGGCGCGGCCGGGCATGACGGTAGCGAAGCTGGATTCGATCCTGGCCAAGCAGGTGCCGGACGCGGAAAAGCGCCGTCAGGCCGATTTCATCGTCGACACCGGAAAGGGGCTGGATGCCGCGCGTGCTCAGGTGAATGCGATCATCAGGCAGCTGATCGGGGTCGGGAAGCCGAGCCGCTGACACTTGCTGATGGTTGTCGATGTCGGCGCCGCCCCTCATCTGCCTGCCGGCATCTTCTCCCCGTATAGTGACGGGGAGAAGGACGACTTCGCAACGGATTCCGCTAATCTCCAGCGTTGCAGAGAGAGTGCCGAGGTAGCGGCCGGCCCCTTCTCCCCGTCACTATACGGGGAGAAGTGCCCGGCAGGGCGATGAGGGGCAGCGCAAACCTGTGGCGATTGTCCTAGGCAACGCCGTTTCCCATTGCCATTTTGTTCCGCCCTCACGATTCTGCTCCTTTGGAGCACCTGATTCGATGCGAGAGATCATCTTCGATACCGAAACCACGGGCCTCGATTCGCGCGACGACCGCGTGATCGAGCTGGGCGGCGTCGAGCTGGTCAACCGCTTCCCGACCGGAAAGACCTTCCACCACTACATCAACCCGCAAGGCCGCGCGATCCACGCCGAGGCGCAGGCCGTGCACGGCATCAGCGCGGCGGACCTCGCGGGCAAGCCGACCTTTGCCGAGATCGCGCAGGAGTGGCTGGACTTCACCGACGGCGCCAAGCTGGTCGCTCACAACGCGACGTTCGACGTCGGCTTCCTCAACGTCGAATTCGGTCGGCTCGGCCACCCCGTCATCGACAACGGCCTCGTCGTCGACACGCTGGCACTAGCGCGCCGCAAGCACCCGATGGGTCCCAATTCGCTCGACGCACTCTGCCGGCGCTACGGCATCGACAACACCAGGCGCACCAAGCACGGCGCCCTGCTCGATTCCGAGCTGCTGGCCGAGGTCTATATCGAGCTGATCGGCGGTAAGCAGGCGGCCCTCATCCTCGACAGCGCCACCGCGCCGGCGCAAGGCGGCGAGAATGTCCGCCAGATCGAGATTGTCATCAGCCAGCGGCCGGCACCCTTGCCGCTCCGCTTGACCGAAGCCGAACGCGACGCGCATGCCGGCATGGTCGCCACGCTTGGCGAAAAGGCGTTGTGGCTGAAGGTTGCGGCTGGCTGATCGCAAACTGTTAGCCGAAAACCTTCGCGTCTTCGTCATCCTAGGGCGGAGCAAGGAGCGAAGCGACGCGGCGCAGACCCTAGGATCCATGCCGTGACAGTGATGCAGTGCTCCGGCGGTGCAAGAAACCGAACGCCTACCACCCCGTCCCGCGAAACAGCTCGAACCATTCCGGATTGGCCTTTTCGATTAATTCGATCTTCCATTGGCGCGGCCAGCGCTTCAGCGACTTCTCGCGCTGGATGGCATCGGTGATATCGAAATATTCTTCGTACCAGACCAGCCGTTGAACGCCGTAACGGCTGGTGAAGCGCGAGCCTTCACTGGATTTGTGCTCCGGCATGCGGCGGCCGAGATCGTTGGTGACACCAATATAGATCGTGCCGCGCTTCTGGCTTGCGGTCATGTAGACGTAGCCGGTCATAGTTTTAGCGTACCGAGCACAGGCGCGGGGACAAGCGCCATTCTGATCCGTTGCATTCTAAGGCAAACGTCACGGCATGGATCCTAGGGTCTGCGCTGCGTCGCTGCGCTCCTTGCTCCGCCCTAGGATGACGAAGACGGGGAGGGCCGCGCTACCCTCGAAGGCGCGAGGTCCCTCCAGCATCTTAGCTGTCTCTCGCGCACCCCCCAAAACAAAAAACCCGGCACGAGGCCGGGCTTTTCACAATCCGTGGCAGCCTGCCTCAGCTTACCTGGGCCTTCGACGCCGCCTGGTCCTCGGCCAGCTTCTGCTGGAACATCTGCGCGAAGTCGATCGGGTCGAGCATCAGCGGCGGGAAGCCGCCATTGCGGGTTGCTTCGGCGATGATCTGACGGGCGAACGGGAACAAAAGGCGCGGGCATTCGATGAACAGGATCGGCAGCATGTGTTCCTGCGGGAAGCCTGCGATGGCGAACACGCCGCCATAGACCAGCTCGACATTGAACAGCACTTCCTGGTCGAAGGATGCCTTGGCGTTCAGCGTCAAATTGACGTCGAACTGCTTGTCGGAGAGCGGGTTGGCGTTGACGTTGACGTTGATGGCGATGCCGGGCGCCTTGTCGCGGCCGCGCAGCGAATTCGGCGCGCCGGGGCTTTCGAAGGAAAGGTCCTTCACATACTGCGCCAGCACGTTGAGCGACGGCTGCGCCGCGGTGTTGCCGTTTCCGTTGGCTGCGCCGACCGGCGCGTCATCTTTGCTGGCCATAAGCCTTCGTCCTCTTGCCTGGGCAGCGTCGCTGACCGAATTGAAATCGGGCGTTCGCTACCATGGCGGGGATGACAAGACAAGGTTTGCCGCCTTGCTTCCCGGCCTCGGGATGTGGGGGACGGCGGCCTAGTCGTCCTTCAGACGGCGCCAGGGCGGATTGTGATCCGGGCCGCGCTTGAAATCGTCCTCGCGCGAATAATCGCCATCGTCGAGGTCGATGGTCTTGTCGCGCTGCCGGCCGCGGAAGCCGCCGGTCGAGAAATTGGTGGCCAGTACGACGCGGCCCTTCAGCGCCCGCCAGGCGAGGTCGCGGACCGGCGGCAGGAACAGCAGCAGGCCGATAATGTCCGTGATGAAGCCGGGAATGATCAACAAGATCGCCGCCAGCACGATCATGGCGCCATGCGCCAGCTGACGGCTTGGATCGCGGCCGGCGTCCATTTCGGTCCGGATCCGCGTCATGACGCTGAAACCCTGATGCCGGAGCAGCAGCGCGCCGGCGATACTCGATGCCAGCACCAGGCCGACTGTCGCCAAGGCGCCAACCTGGCGTCCGACAACCACGAAGCCGGCGATTTCCAGCAGCGGAAGTGCCAGGAGAAAAAGCGGAAGGAACGAAATGCGCAAGTCTTGCCAACCTTTTTCGATCGTTTTGGCCGTTTCGGTTGTTTTGGCCCCTGGAGAGCAATCGCCGCTGGCACTGAGGCTGTTAGATAGGTATGCCTGCCTTTGATTTGAATGATTGCGCCTTGCGTTCTATATGCTTTGAATGTTGAACGCTATGCGACCGCGGCCATTGGGCCTGACGGTCCGGCCACAAGGCAGGGATTGATTGGCGGAAGATATGGGATTCTTCGACTTCGGCACGATTTTCTTCCTGATTGCGGCGGTGGTCATCTTTTTCCAGCTGCGCAATGTGCTGGGCCGTCGTACCGGCAGCGAACGGCCGCCCTTCGATCCCTATACGGCGGCCCGCAGCGACAAGGATGCCGCGCAGAAATCCGAAAATGTCGTTTCGCTGCCGCGCAAGCGTCTGCCCGGTGAGCCGGCGGCTGCCGACACCTATGCGGCGATCGACGCTTTTGCCAAGCCCGACACCGACCTCAACAAGGGCCTGCGCACGATCAAGGACAACGACCCGTCCTTCGAGCCGAAGGGTTTTGTCGACGGCGCCAAGATGGCCTACGAGATGATCGTCATGGCCTATGCCGACGGCGACCGCAAAACGCTGAAGAACCTGTTGTCGCGCGAAGTCTTTGACGGCTTTGTCGCCGCGATCGGCGAGCGCGAGGCCAAGGCGGAAAAGATCCAGTCCTCCTTCGTCGGCATCGACAAGGCCGACATCGTCTCGGCCGAGATGAAGGGCGGCGAGGCGCATGTCACGCTGCGCATCATCAGCGAGCTGATTTCGGCGACCCGCGACAAGGCCGGCGCCGTCATCGACGGCGATCCGGAAACCGTCGCCGAGGTCAAGGATGTCTGGACCTTCGCCCGCGACACGCGCTCGCGCGATCCGAACTGGAAGCTCGTCGCCACCGAGGAAGAAGACTGAGTTCGGATACGCGGCGAGGCTCCGGTGTCGCTATCGCCTCTCTTTGTCGGAAAATCTTTCGCTGACCTCCCTGGCTGGGAGGACGACGACCATCTGGCGGCTTTCGCTGCCTTTAGCCGCTCGGCCTTTCATGTCCTGACCAAAGCCTACCGCAGCGGTGCGCTCGGCGTCGACTTCGGCGCCTTTGCCGACGCCTACGCCGAGGCCCGCATTGTTTCGCCGGCGAATCGGTCGCCACTTCTGGATCGGGAGGAAGCCCGCGCCTTCTTCGAACGCCATTTTGTCCCCGTGCTTGTCCACGCAGAGACTGGTGGCGCCGGCCTCGTCACCGGTTTCTACGAGCCGGTGGTCGAGGCATCGCCGGTACGAACGGACCGCTTTTCGGTACCGCTGCTCTCTCGCCCGGCCGATCTCGTCGATATCGACGACAGCAATCGGCCGCCCGACATGGATCCCTACCTTGCCTTCGCGCGGCAGACGCCGGACGGGCCGGTCGCGTATTTCGATCGCGGCGAGATCGAGCGCGGCGCGCTTGTCGGCAAGGGCCTGGAAATCGCCTGGCTGGCCGGCAAGGTCGATGCCTTCTTCATTCACGTGCAGGGCGCGGCGCGGCTCGCCATGACCGACGGCCGGCTTGACCGCGTCACCTATGCCGCCAAATCCGGCCAGCGCTTTACCGGGCCCGGCAAGGTCCTGAGTGTGTCAGGCGAAATCCCGCTCGAGAAAGTGACGATGCAGTCGATCCGAGCCTGGTTCAAGGCGCATCCGGATCGCGTCGACGAGATCCTGTGGCAGAACCGCTCCTACATCTTCTTCCGCAAGGCCCATGTCGAGGACGCAGCCCTTGGCCCGATCGCCGCCGCCAAGGTGCCGCTGACGCCGGGACGCTCCATTGCCGTCGACCGCCTGCTGCACACTTTCGGCACGCCGTTCTACATCGACGCGCCGACACTCACCGCCTTCGACGCAAAGCCGTTCCGCCGCCTGATGATCGCGCAGGACACCGGCTCGGCCATCACCGGACCCGCGCGCGGAGATCTCTTCGCCGGTTCGGGCGATGCCGCCGGCGAGATCGCCGGCGTGGTGCGCAATGCGGCCGATTTTTATGCGCTGGTGCCGCGCGCGCTCGTTCCGGGTGCGGTCCGATGACCCGGCGTCCGGACAAACTCAGCGAGGACGACCGGGTTCTGTGGAACCTGGTGGCGCGCACGGCCAGGCCGCTCAAGGGCAGGATCGCCGTCGATGTCCCTGAAATTGCCGCCGAGGCCAGGCCGACACCGCCGCAACCGGCTCAGACTGCCGCCAACGCCGCAGGGGTCGCAAAGCCGAAAGCTCAGCATGTCACGCACCGCCTCGACGAGCCGACGCTGGATAAATTGTCGAAGGGCCGGCTGCCGATCGAGGGTCGCGTCGACCTGCACGGCATGACGCAGGACGAGGCCTATTCGCTGCTGTTTTCGTTCCTGCACCGGGCGCATGCCGGCGGCATCCGCTATGTCCTGGTCATCACCGGCAAGGGGTCTTCCTCGGGTGGCGATGGCGTCTTGCGGCGCGCCGTGCCCGCCTGGCTGTCGACGCCCGCCTTCCGGCCGCTGGTCTCCAGCCACGACCATGCCGCCCGCAACCATGGCGGCTCGGGCGCCCTTTACATCAGGCTCCGGCGCATCGTGAGGCCAGGTGCATGACCCCGTTCGGCGAGAAGCTGCGGGCGCTCAGAAGCGAACGCGGTGTCAGCCAGAAGGACATGGCGGCGGCGATCGGCGTCAGCGCCGCCTATCTGTCGGCGCTCGAGCATGGCAGGCGTGGCGCGCCGACCTGGACGCTGATCCAGAAGATCATCGGCTATTTCAACATCATCTGGGACGACGCCGAGGAGCTCGCGCGGCTGGCCGAAGCCTCGCATCCGCGTGTGAAACTCGACACGTCGGGCCTGAACCCCGCCGCCACCGAGCTTGCCAATCTGCTAGCCGAGAATATCGAAAAGCTCGACGAAGCAGAGCTTCGCCGCATCACCGCTTCGATCCGCGCGGCACTGGACCGACGGCCATAATCCTGCGCTGCATCAAACTGGCCTGCCGGCGTTCGCCTCGATTTGAGACGCTCGCCGGCAAGCTGCAGTGGTGAAATCAATTCTTGCCGGCCGTGCCGCCATTTCCGCCCCGGCCATGATCGCCATGGTCGTGGCCATTGTTTCCGCCGCCCAGGCAGCTCGAGTCGCCGGCGCCGCAACAGCGGCCGGCCCACACATCGTTGGTCTGCGTGTTGGCGCAGCTTATGGTCTGATCGGCCAGAGCGGGTCCGGCCAAAGCCGATACCGCGACAGCGGCGAGGAAGGCATTTCGCAAAAGTGCGGTCATCTGAAGTCTCCATGATTGGTTTCCGTCTACGGCCATGTGTCGTCGGCCGGGAGGAAATGGTTCACGGAGAGGCGCGAAAATTCATGGGGGACGTGGTTACGTTCGCGGTGGGAAATATTGGCAGACGTCGCGCTGCCCCTCATCCGCCTGCCGGCACCTTCTCCCCGTATAGTGACGGGGAGAAGGGTATAGCCGCGCCGTTGGCGCTTACGACGTTGATGATTGGCGAAAGCGGCGATGAAAGCGTCTTTCTCCCCGTCCCTATACGGGGAGAAATGTCCGGCAGGACAATGAGGGGCGCCGCCGGCCTCGGCTATTTGGCGAAAGCGGCAGCGCGATCGTGCTTCGAAGCTTCCTACTGCACAGCCCCGACCAGCACCTGCTGGCCACCGCGGATCGAGACCCAGCGGCCGGTGTTGTCGATCGCCTGCCGCTTGAGGAAGCGGTAGCCGGTCGCGTCCCATGGCTTGACCTTGTCGGTCAGATTGTCGAGCACATAGTCGCCCTTGTCGGTGCGCACCGTCAGCACCGCGTGGCCCTCGCCGTCGGGCTTGCGCACCACGGTGATCAGAAGATCGGCAAGCGAGATACTCATGCGCGAAAGCTGGCGCCGCTTTTCCAGCACATAGTCCTCGCAATCGCCGACGCCCTTGTCGGGATAGGCCCAGACTTCGTCCTTGCCGTAGATGTCCATGTCGCTCATCGGCTTGACGGCGGCATTGACCCTGGCGGTGACATTGAGAAGCTTGCGCATCAGCCCGTCGGTCATCGGCGCCGGCGCGAGATTGGACGGGCGGATCGAGCATTCGCCCGGATGCAGCTTGCAGAAATCATAGTGGCCGATCGGCTGCGAGGTGAGGCCCCCGGTCGCCATCGCTCCGGCCGCCAAAGCCGGTGCCACCCAGCCTCCCGTTACTGCCAGCCCGGCTGCAACATACACGCGCAGCCTTCGCGCCATTGGTGAGGATATCATTGTCCCCGCTCGCCCTTTGTTATTAACGAAAGGTTAAGGGGGATTTACAGTCCGTGTCAATTACGACGACGGTCGGATTGTCGGCATGGTTACCCGCGGGGCAGTACCGCGTCTATTGTGCAACAGAATCGACCAGCCGGCCGGTTTTGGCGATCAATTGGCCGGATTGGCGCCGTTAAGCTTTGTTCCAGGCACAATGACTACGCTCCTCGGGTCAGCCCGTGGCCATGCTTTTGGGCGGTGCACACTATCTTTTGGCGGTGCGGACCAGCTTTGGCTTCACCGCAACACGCTCCTGGCGGCCATAGCTGGTGATGAAGTCGACGATGCGCGGCACGATCTCGGAACGGAAACGCGAGCCGTTGAACACGCCGTAATGGCCGACCGCCGGCTGCATGTAGTGGGCGTGCCGCTCGGCAGGGATGTTGGGGCACAGATCATGCGCCGCCTTGGTCTGGCCAAGGCCTGATATGTCGTCGTTCTCGCCCTCGACCGTGAACAGCGCGACGTTGCGGATATCAGACGGATCGATCCTGGTGCCGCGATGCGTCATCTCGCCCTTGGGCAAGGCCTGGCGCACGAAGACGGTGTCGACGGTCTGCAGGTAGAACTCTGCCGTCAAATCCATGACAGCCAGATACTCGTCGTAGAAATCGCGGTGCTTCACGGCATTGTCGCCGTCATGCTTCACCAGGTGCATGAAGAAGTCCTTGTGGGCGATGATGTGGCGGTCGAGGTTCATGCTCATGAAGCCGGACAGCTGCAGGAAGCCTGGATAGACCTCGCGGCCGAAGCCCGGCACCGGCCACGGCGCATGCATGACCACATTGTCGCGGAACCAGTCGATGCCCTTTTCCTGCGCCAGCAGATTGACCGCGGTCGGGTTGCTGCGGGTGTCGATCGGCCCGCCCATCAAGGTCATCGTCGAGGGCACGAAGGGATCGCCCTTCGTTTCCATCAGCGCCACGGCGGCCAGCACCGGCACGGAAGGCTGGCACACCGCCATCACATGCGTGTCGGGGCCGAGCGCATGCAGCATGTCGATGATGTAGTCGATATAGTCGTCGAGATCGAAGCTGCCGTCGGCCAGCGGCACCATGCGGGCATCGACCCAGTCGGTGATGTGCACGTCGGCATGGGGCAGCATGGCTTCCACCGTGCCGCGCAGCAGCGTCGCGTAGTGGCCCGACATCGGCGCCACGATCAAAAGCTTGGGATCCGGCCGGCGCCCGGCAGGAATGGCGCGTTCGAAGCGGACGACTTTGCAGAACGGCTTCGACCAGACGGTCTTCTCGGTGACCTCGACGCTCTTCCAGTCAACCACAGTCTTGTCGAGGCCGAAGGTCGGCTTGCCGTAGCGGCGCGTGGTGCGCTCGAACAATTCGGCCGTCGCCGCGACCGAACGGCCCCAGGGCGTGTGGGAAAACGGATTGAGCGGATTGGTGTAGAGCATGCGCACCGCGTCTGCATAGAGACGCGCCGGCTGCAAGGCGGCGTGGTTCATTTCATAGAGCTGGTAGAACATCGAGAACCCCGCTGCTGCCTGCGACCGAAGGGACGACGAGCAGCGCCGAGCCTAAATGTCTCGCGGGGAAGTTAACAACTAATTGCTGCGATGCAATACGTCACGCGGCGTGACCAATGCTTCTTTGGTTCAAGGCACTGGGAATCGGCCCTGAAAGGCGCCAGCCGGCTCAGTGTGCGGCTGCGAAATGTGTAAGTAATGTGTCCGGCCCATGTTGCCGGACACAGGAAGCTTCAGACGCGCGCCATGCAGACGGCGGTGTGGCCGGAGCCGATGAAGCCGAGCTGACCGGCCGCACCCTTCGACAGGTCGAGCACGCGACCCCTAATGAACGGGCCGCGATCGTTGATGCGCACGATGACGCTGCGGCCGTTGTTCTTGTTGGTGACCCTGAGCTTGGTGCCGAAAGGCAAAGTGCGGTGGGCGGCGGTCATCGCCGACGGGTTCATGCGTTCGCCCGATGCGGTCTTGGAGTGCAGGGCATACCAGGAGGCACGGCCGCACTGGGCGGCGGCGGTTGCCGAAGAAGCGCCGACCATAAGGCCAGCAGCGATCGTTACCGCGACAAGCGCGGTCTGTTTTGAGTTCTTCATGTTGAGGGATGGCTCCGTTCTTTGACAGACCCCAGCCGTTAGGTGCCGAATAAGGCAGGAAATGCGGCAATGATCTGGCGGTTCCGTGGCAGTGGCACACGTTTGGAGTCATTGGGTAACAGTCTGTCAGGGATTTTCCGACGAGAAGAGATCAATTGATGATGATCTTCGTGCTGATATCCGGGAATTGTTTGACAAGATCGAGCATAGATATCCAAGTAGAAGTGGACGCAATCGGGCCACTTCCTTTGGCTCTTTCATCGCGGCCATGGCGCCACAATCGATCGACTTCGAAAGCGAGATCCGGCAATGAGACTGACCAAAAATCTGCTGGCCAAGAATCTGCTGGCGTTGATTGTGCTTGCCATCGGCGCGCTGTGGTCGCTGCAGGGCGTCGGCGTGATCGGCGGCAGCTTCATGACTGGCCAGTCGCAATGGCTCTATATCGGCATCGTTACCATGCTGGTCGGGCTGGTTGGGCTGGTGTGGGCAAACCGGTAGGGGTGAGCTTCGAAGAAAGGTCGACCCCCACTCCGTCGAGCTTCGCTCGACACCTCTCCCCGATCGACGGGGGAGAGGAAAGGCGCGAGCTTAAGCAAGGTTGGCACCCTTCCTCTCCCTCCGGAGGGGGAGAGGTGGCGCTGCGAAGCAGCGACGGCGTGGGGGAAGCCGCTCGTCAAATCCTCTGCCCCGACAGACCTACCCGAACAGCCGATCCAGTATCTTGCCCTCCAGCCTCGCCAGCTCCACCGAACCGCGACGGCGCGGCCGTTCCACCGGCACGTCCAGATCGAGCGCGATCCGGCCTTCGCTGATCACCACCACCCGGTCGGCCAGCGCGACCGCCTCGGCGACATCATGCGTGACCAACACCGCCGTGAACTTCTGCGCCAGCCAGATGCGTTCCAGCAATTGCTGCATCTCGATGCGGGTCAGGGCGTCGAGCGCCCCGAGCGGCTCGTCGAGCGCCAGGATCTGCGGGTGACCGACCAGCGCGCGGGCCAGCGCCACGCGCTGCTTCTGGCCGCCGGACAGCACCGAGGGCCATTCGTCGGCACGATCGGCGAGCCCGACCTCGCCCAGAATGTCGAGCGCGCGTTGTTTTGCCTCAGCGCCGGAAGCAATGCCGGTCAGCCCGACCTCGACGTTTTTCACCACGCTGGCCCAGGACAGCAGCCGCGGCTCCTGGAACATGAAGCGGGTGCGGCTGTGTCCTTCCTCTTCCACGCCGAAGGTCAGCGATCCCGATGTCGGCCGGTCGAGGCCGGCGAGCAATCGCAAAAGCGTGCTCTTGCCGCAGCCGCTCTTGCCGATGACGGCAACGAACTGCCCGGCCGGCACGTCGAGATCGATGCCGTCGAGCACGGTCTTGTCGCCGAAGCGTTTCTCCGCATCCTTGAAGGCGAAGGCGCGCTGCCTTGCGGCCGGTTCCACCGGCCGTGACGGTGGCGTGGCGACGAAGGAGCGGACGGCGGTCAGGCTGGCGGCTGTCATGGGCAACATCTCATCCGTTCTGGAAGGCCGGATGCCAGCCGAGCGACAGCCGCTCGAGCAGGCGGGCGAGGCTGTCGGCGAGCTTGCCGAGCAGCGCGTAGATCAGGATCGACAGCACGACGACATCGATCAGCAGGAATTCGCGCGCCTGCATGGCCATGTAGCCAAGGCCGGAACTGGCCGAGATGGTCTCGGCGACGATCAGCGTCAGCCACATGATGCCCAAGGAGTAACGCAGGCCGACGAAGATCGCCGGCAGCGCGCCCGGCAGGATGACACGGAAGAACAGAGCGCGCCGGTCCATGCCGTAGACGCGGCCCATCTCGACCAGCTGCGGGTCGACGCTCTGGATGCCGAGCAGCGTGTTGACATAGATCGGAAAGAACACGCCGAGCGCCACCAGGAAGAGTTTGGCTTCCTCGTCGATGCCGAACCACAGGATCACCAGCGGGATCAGCGCCAGGTGCGGGATGTTGCGGATCATCTGCAGTGTGGTGTCGGTCAGGCCGCGGCTCAGCGTCGACAGTCCGTTGGCAAGGCCAAGCGCAAAGCCGATCGAGCCGCCGACGGCAAAACCGGCAAGGGCGCGCGCGGTCGAGACGCCGATGTTGCGGATCAGTTCGCCCGACAGCGTCAGCCGCCAGAAGGCCTCGGCGACCGCGCTTGGCGCCGGCAGCACGTTGGCCGGCATGACGCCCGCCCGGGATGCAATTTCCCAGCCGGCAACCACCAGCGCCGGGAGCAGCCAGCCGATGCCATTGCTGTGCAGGCGCGTGGAAAAGCTCATGACGAAGCCTGCAGGCGGGCGGCGCCGTGGAAGCCGACAGAGAATTCGTTGGCGATGTTCTCATGCGCCCGCTGCCGCCTGGTGCCGAGCCCGAGCTTTGGAAACAAAAGCTCGGCGACGCGGTAGGCTTCCTCGAGATGCGGATAGCCCGAGCCGATGATGGTGTCGATGCCGATCGCCTGGTACTCGCGGATGCGCTCGGTGATCTGCTCCGGCGTGCCGACCAGTGCCGTGCCGGCGCCGCCACGCACCAGCCCGACGCCGGCCCACAGATTGGGCGACACGACCAGCCGGTCGCGGCGGCCGCCATGCAGCTCGGCCATGCGGCGCTGGCCGACGGAGTCCATCTGGTTGAGGAAGCGCGCCTGCGCGTTTTCGATCTGGGTGTCGGTGACATGGCTGATCAGCCGGTCGGCGGCGCGCCAGGCTTCGTCCTCGGTCTCGCGAACGATGAAATGCAGCCTGATGCCGAAGCGCAGTTTGCGGCCGCGAAGTGCTGCTTTCGCGCGTGCCGAAGCCAGCTTCTCGGCCACCTGCGCCGGCGGCTCGCCCCAGGTCAGATACATGTCGACGAGGTCGGCGGCGAGGTCCTGGCCGGCGTCCGACGAGCCGCCGAAATAGAGCGGCGGCCGCTCTTGGCGCGGC
Source organism: Mesorhizobium loti (assembly GCA_014189435.1). NCBI lineage: Bacteria > Pseudomonadati > Pseudomonadota > Alphaproteobacteria > Hyphomicrobiales > Phyllobacteriaceae > Mesorhizobium > Mesorhizobium loti. The sequence goes on along the minus strand of CP050293.1, from coordinate 6,272,637 downwards.
AGAAGGTCGAGACGGCCATTTTCGACGCGATAATATTTGCCGTCGAAATTGACGCGCTCGCCCGACACCAGGCCGCGCCAGATGGTCAGGAATTCATGCGCCTGGGCATAGCGCTCGTCATGCGGCAGGAAGACGCCGTCGCCGGCGAGTTCGGTCGGATTGCCGCCGACCACGACATTGAGCAGCAGGCGGCCATTGCTCAGCCGGTCGAGTGCGGCGGTCTGGCGCGCGGCAAAAGTCGGCAGCGTCACGCCGGGCCGCAGCGCAACGAGGAACTTCAGTCTTTCGGTGAGCGTCGCGAGGCCCGTCGCGGTGATCCAGGAATCCTCGCAGTTCTGGCCGGTCGGCAACAGCACGCCGGGAAAGCCGAGCCGGTCGACCGCTTGCGCGATTTCCTTGAAGTAGCCGAATTCGGGCGGCCGCTGCTGCTCCTCGGAACCGAGATAGGAGCCGTCGCTATGCGTCGGGATGAACCAGAAGAAATCGAGCGGTGCGGTGCTGGCAGGCGCGGTCATGACGGACCTCATGGAAGGTGCAAACGCAAATGGCGCCGGGCGTTTCCACCCGGCGCCATCGAGGGAAAGATCAATTGCCCGGTGCGGTCCACACCGCGTCGGAGATGCGGACCGCGTTCGGGATCAGCCCGAGCTTGTAGAAGCGGTCGGCGGTCGCCTGCTGGCCGGCGATGATCTCGTCGGTGATCGGGAAGATGCCGAATTTGGTGCGGTTGGCGGCGAGGATCTGTGCATCGAGCGGCACGCCCGTCACCTCATGCAGCGCTGCTGCCACCTTGTCGCGGTTCTGGTCCGCCCATTTCGCCGCCTCGCCGAGGGCTGCGATCGTCGTGGTCACGGTTTCGGGGTGCGCCTTGGCGAAATCCTTGTTGGCGAGGAAATAGGTGTTGACCTTGAGCACCTCGCTGGAGCGGGCCAGCACGCGCGGCTGGTAGCGCGTTTCGGCGATGGCGAAGAATGGATCCCAGACGGTCCACGCGTCGATCTGGTCGCTGGCGAAGGCAGCGGCGGCATCCGCCGGGCTGAGATAGACCGGTGTGATCTGGTCGAACGGAATGCCGGCCTTTTCAAGCGCGGCGACGAGCAGATTGTGCGCGCTGGTGCCCTTGCCGACGCCGACGCGCTTGCCCTTGAGGTCGGCGACCGACTGGATCGGCGACGCCGGCTTGACGAAGATCGCCTCGCCCTCGCCATTCGACGGCAGCGCCGCCGCATAGACGATGTTGGCGGCCGACTGGCCGAAGATCGGCGGTGCGTCGCCGGTCCAGCCGACATCGATGGCGCCGACATTGAGCGCTTCGACCAGCGGCGGTCCGGCGGTGAACTCGACCCACTTGACCGTGACGCCCTTGTCGCTGAGCGCCTTTTCGATCACTTGCTGCTGCCTGGCGATCACCGGCAGGCCGGTCTTCTGATAGCCGATGCTGAACTGCTTCAGCTCCTGCGCGTTGGCGCTGAACGACACGGCAACGCCTGCCGCCAGCAGGCCGAGGCCGAAAACGCGTCTGGTCAGATTGAACATGATCCCTCTCCTTGGATGCGGACCGGTGCCGGAAAATGGCCTCGCCGGTTGGAAGATGGATCAGGCTAGGTAGTTCTATAAACTTAGTAGAGGAATGGTTTTGCGAGTTACTCAATGGAGGCGGAATTATTTTCTGCGGAAACCCTTCGTGTTCGTCATCCTAGGGCGGAGCAAGGAGCGAAGCGACGCGGCGCAGACCCTAGGATCCATGCCGTGACGTTGGTCGTGGAATGCGGCGGATCAGAAATGGCGCTTGCACGCCCTCTAACGCGGGCTACCCTTCAAACATGACCGGCTATGTTTACATGACCGCAAGCCAGAAGCGCGGCACGATCTACATCGGCGTCACCAACGACCTCGGCCGCCGCGTACCCGAGCACAAGTCCGGCCAAGGCTCAGGCTTCACCAGCCGCTACGGCGTGCAACGCCTTGTCTGGTACGAGGAGTATTTCGACATCACTGATGCGATCCAACGTGAGAAGTCCTTGAAACGTTGGCCACGCCAATGGAAGATCGACTTGATCGAGACGACCAATCCGGAATGGTTCGAACTCTTTCGCGGAACTGGGTGGTGAGCGTTTTTGCACCGTTGCAACGCGTCCAGGTCGCGGCATGGATCCTAGGGTCTGCGCGCGTCGCTTCGCTCCTTGCTTCGCCCTAGGATGACGAAGAGAGGAATGTCTCGGCCAATCTCGAAGGCTTGTGATTGGCCGCTGTGTGCCGTCCAGGCCCACCCCTCACTGCGACCAATACTGCCAGGCCCAGTAAAAACTCTCGTCGCGTGGCGGCAGGCGGTCGCGCTCGGCGTCCCAGCGCACCGGCGCCGGCGATTTCGGTTGCTGTTCAGGCGGCTGGCTTTCCCTGGTCCAGGCGAGAAGCCAGTTGCCGGCTTGGGCGAACAGCACGGCGGTGGAATGGGTCATCGTCGTTCTCTCCTGCTTTCTGCCTGCTCTTCTGGTTTCCAATCATTCGCGTCCGGCCCACGGGACGAGCACGCGCTCGATCCTGCGGATGATGAATTCGAGTACGAAGGCGATGGCGGCGATCACCAATATGCCCATCACCACGACGTCGGTGACGAGGAACTGGGCGGCCGACTGGATCATGAAGCCAAGCCCGCGCGTCGCCGCCACCAGCTCGGCGGCGACCAGGGTCGACCAGCCGGCGCCAAGCGCGATGCGCAGTCCGGTCAGGATCGAAGGCAGCGCGCTGGGCAGGATCACGTGGCGGACCACTTGCGTGCGCGTCGCGCCAAGCGAGCGCGCCGCATTGATGCGCTCCTGCGAGACGCCGCGAACGCCGGACGCGGTCGACAGCGCCACCGGCGCCAGCATGGCGATCGCGATCACCAGGATTTTCGACGGCTCGCCGATGCCGAACCAGATGATGACCAGCGGCAGATAGGCAAGGGGCGGGATCGGCCGCAGGAATTCCAGCAGCGGATCGAAGATGCCGCGCCCGACCGTGCTGATGCCGATGGCGAGACCAACCGGCACGCCGACGAGGATGGCCGCGATCAGCGCCGCGAACACCCGCCACAGGCTGGCGACGGCATGCTGCAGCAGCGTCGCATCGACGAAGCCGTCACGGGCGACGACGACGAACTTGTTCCACACGGCCACCGGCGACGGCAGGAACACCGGCGACACCAATTGCAGGCGCGCCGACAGTGCCCACAGCGCCAGCACCACCAGGATGGTGACGGCGCTGACCGCGCGCGCGGAGATGCCTTTGCGCTTCGGGCTGGGCCGCGACCACGGCACCGACAGACCGTCGGCCTCGTCGATCTTCCTGCCCGGCCGCTCCGTGTAGGAAGTAACGGTCATGCCGCTTCTCCTTCGAAGATCGCATCGGTCAACTCGCCGCGCGCCGCGGCAAAAGCCGGATCGGCCTTGATGGTGCGAATGGCTTCGCCGGCCGCGTAGCGCCTGGAGAAATTGGGTTCGAAGCTGCGCACCACGCGGCCCGGGCCGGGCGCCAGCACGACGATGCGGGTGGCCAGCACCAGCGCCTCCTCGATGCCGTGCGTCACCATCAGCACGCCGACATCGCTTGCCGTCCACAAATCGAGCAGCGTCGTCTGCATGCGCTCGCGCGTCAGCGCGTCGAGTGCGCCGAGCGGCTCGTCGAGCAGCAGGAATTCCGGTTCGGCGGCCAAGGCGCGGGCGAGGCCGACGCGCTGGCGCATGCCGCCGGACAGTTCCCAGATGCGCTTGTCGCCGGCATCGGTGAGCTTCACCAGCTCAAGCAGTTCATCGGCGCGCCGCGCCCGCTCGGCCGGCCTGATGCCACGCAGCCTGAGCGCGAAGGCGACGTTTTCGCGCGCGGTCAGCCACGGAAACAGCGCATCGTTCTGGAACACCACCGCGCGGTCCGAGCCCGGCGCGGTGATCGGTTGGCCGTCGATGGAGGCAAGCCCACGCGCCGGCGCGACAAGGCCGGCGGCGACATTGAGCAGCGAGGTCTTGCCGCAGCCGGAGCGGCCGACCAGCACGACGAAGTCGCCCTTGGCGACATCGATCGACACAAGCTCGACGGCGGGTGCGGCTTGGCCGTCATAATGGATCGAGACCTTGTCCAGTAGGAGATGGGGGTGGAGCACGAGATGCGGCATGGGTAAATCGCAAGAGGTTCGTCTAAATCTGAATGCCCCGGAGCCGCTCCTCGTCAGCGGTTCCGGGGCAGTCAGCACGCGGCGTCAGGGAAGAAGCGCGCGGGCCGGGTTCATGCGTCTAGTTCGAGGCGAGCGCCTCGGTGACGTATTTCGACGACACGTACTTCGAATAGTCGGGAAGCACGGCGTCGATCTTGCCTTGCTCCTTGAGGAAGGCGGATGTCGCTTCCACCGCCTTGACCGTACCGCCACCCAGGAATTTGTCCGACGCCTGCTCTTCCAGCGTCGGGAAGACATAGCCCTTGAGCAGTTGCGGCACTTCCTCCAGCTTGGCGCCGGTGAGCTTGGCGATCGCCGCCGCCTGCGGCGACGACACCGACCATGCATCGGGCTTCGCCAGGAACTCGGCATAGGCCGCACCCGTCACCTTGACGAAGTCGCGTACAGCCTCAGGGTTCTTTTCTGCAAAGTCGGTGCGCACGATCCAGGCGTCGAAGGTCGGCGCGCCCCAGGCGGCGACCTGCGAGGAATCCAGCACCACCTTGCCCGTCGTCTTGATCTGGCCGAGTGCCGGATCCCAGACGTAAGCCGCATCGATGTCGCCGCGCGAAAAGGCCGCCGCGATTTCCGGTGGCCTGAGATTGAGGATCTCGACCGACTTCGGATCGACGCCTTCATGCTTCAGGGCGGCGAGCAGGCTGTAATGCGTCGTCGAGACGAAGGGCACGGCGACTTTCTTGCCGGCGAGATCGGCGATTTTCTCGATGCCGGCGCCGTTGCGCGCCACCAGCGCCTCGGATTCGCCGATCAGGCCGACGATGAAGATGGTCTGGATCGGCAGCTCGCGGCTCGCCGCCGCCGCCAGCGGGCTCGAGCCGACATAGCCGATATCGACCGAACCGGAAGCCACCGCGGCGATGACATCGGCGCCGGAATCGAATTTGCGCCAGTCGATGGTGGCCTTCGTCGCCTTTTCATAGGCACCGTCGGCCTGCGGCACTTTCGAAGGTTCGACCACCGTCTGATAGCCGATGGTGATCTTGAGGTCGCCGGCAAGGGCCGGGCCGAGGAAGGCCGCACCGGCCAGCGCCGCTGACGAGAGCAGAATAATGCGTCGCGAAATCGTGGACATGAAGGGCTCCTGAAAAGAGAAAAATCGGAATGCCCCATGATAGTCAGCTAATTCTATCGTTCTTGTAGAGTTAAATCCTTCCAACGAAGGCGGGCTTGTTAGAAAAAAGCTGTCGGTGGTGGGGTGGTGAGGCGGATAGGGCGGCTGTGGCGGGCAGGGTGTCGCCACAAGGCAGACCTTTTGATGCCGGCGGGACAGCGCCCCCCTCTGTCCTGCCGGACATCTCCCCCACGCGGGGGAGATTGGCAGTTTCGGCGTGGCGCTCACTCTTGCAACGGTGGAGATTGGCGAAGGCGGCGGTGGCAGTCGATCTCCCCCTCGTGGGGGGAGATGTCCGGCAGGACAGAGGGGGGCGTGAAGGATCGCTGCGTTGCCAAGCCACCCGTAAACGAGAATTCCGCCTCCAGCCCTTACTCGGCAAATCCATACCCCAAACAGCTCTGGATTCGAAAACGCGTTCCGCGTGTTCGGGGGTAAGTATAGTACTCTTATCGACATTAGAGAGTTGGAGTCGGCGATGAGCGACCACCACATCACCAAGATCGCCAGCGGCATGGATCGGCTTTCGCCGTCGCGTCAGTCGATGCCGGTCGCCTCCGGCCCTGGAGGACCATTTGCCATCTCGCTGCCGTCAAAGCGCATTTTTGTGCTCTCTAGGGCACAAAGGCTGGTCAAAATGGCTACAGCGGCTTGAAAACGAAGCAAAATCAACATTCCTCGGCTTGTACATCATGTCACTAGAATTTATGTGTCATGGCAGCTTGGACGCGGCGGGGACGCACGTCGGGCGTTTTGCAACCGATGGTTCCTGGCCGTCGCATGACAGAGAAATTTTGATTTCATGCTCACGAAAAAGGGTAAGTACGGCCTCAAGGCGCTCGTCCACCTTGCGCGATTGCCGGCCGGACAGCTTGCCTTCGTCAACGACATTGCCACCGGCAACAACATCCCGAAGAAATTTCTCGACGCCATTCTCGGCGAGCTGCGCAATGCCGGCTTCGTCCAGAGCCGCAAGGGCAAGGATGGCGGCTATCGCCTCGCCCGGCAGGCGGATGAAATCAAGGTCGGCCATGTCGTGCGCGTCCTCGACGGTCCGCTGGCGCCTATCCCTTGCGCCAGCCGCACCCAGTACCAGCGCTGTGAAGATTGCAACGAGGCGACATGCCAAGTCCGACATCTGATGCTCGAGGTCCGGCAGGCGATCGCCGAGGTGCTCGATCAGCGCAGCCTCGCGGAAATGCGCGATATGGCTACCGACGAGCTGCCGGTTGCGGTGAAGGTCCAGGCCTGACACTGGCGCTGCGCAAGGCATGCCAATGATCGGGCGCGCCAACTCGATCATCATTGTCGGCGGTGGCGCCAGCGGCGTCGTGCTGGCCGCGCATCTCTTGAAATCGTCCAATCCCGACCTGCGCGTCACGCTGATCGAAAAGCGCCCGCATTTCGGCCAGGGCATCGCCTATTCGACGCTGCTGTCGGCGCATGTGCTCAATGTCAGTGCCGCCGGCATGAGCGCCTATGCCGACGATCCCGGCAATTTCTGGCGCTGGCTGCAGGAGCGCGGCTTTGCAACCCCCGAACAGGCGCCGGTCTACGCGCCGCGCAGCATCTATGCCCGCTATCTCGGCGAGTTGCTCGACGAGCTGGAGGCGCGGGAAAAGCCGACCGGACGTCTTCGGCTTATCCGCGAGGAAAGCCTCGCCATCACGCCCACCCCGTCCGGCGTCGAGGTGGCGCTGGCCAATGGCACCAGCGTCGTTGCGCATCTCGCCGTACTGGCCACCGGCCATGACGAGGAGCCGGCGCAAGGCCATGCCGTCAGGATGGGCTCGAAAGCCGACATAGCGCTCCCGTCGGACAGCTGCGTCATGGTGCTCGGCACCGGCCTCAGCATGGTCGATGCGTTCCTGGCGCTGGAACAGCGCGGCCATCGCGGCGACATCGTCGCTGTGTCGCGGCGCGGCCTGCTGCCCTCGCCGCATCGCAAGGGCAATCCGATCAAGCTCGACGTCGCCGACATTCCCGTCGGCACCCAATTGTCCTATTTCGTCGGCTGGTTCCGCGACCTGATCAAGGAGAACCAGAAGGCCGGCATCGACTGGCGCGACGTCGTCGACGGCCTGCGGCCGTTCAACCAGAAGATCTGGCAGAACTGGCCGGCTTCCGCCAAGCGCCGCTTTGTCGAACACACCAAGGCCTGGTGGGACATCCACCGCCATCGCATGGCGCCCGAGGTCTACGCCCGCGTTACCGAAGCCGTCCAATCCGGTCGCATCCGTCTGGTCGCCGGCCGCGTCGTCGACATCGTGCGCAATGGCGAATTCACCGTCCAGGTCCAGTCGCGCCACACACAGCGCCTCGAAACGTTCGAGGTCGCCCGCATCTACGATTGCTCGGGCATCGTCAGGGACATCTCGACCTCGTCGAACAGCGTCGTGCGCTCGCTGGTCGACCGTGGTCTGGCACGGCCGGACCCGCTGCGCATCGGCCTCGACGTGTCGGCCAATTGCGAGATCATTGCCGGCGACGGCACCGTTTCGGCCAAGATTCTCGCCGTCGGCCCGCTGACGCGCGGCACCTTCTTCGAGATCGACGCCATTCCCGATATCCGCGTGCAGTGTGCCAGGCTGAGCAAGCAACTGCTGGGGTGAGTGGTTGCGGGTAGCGCTCTACGGCGCCCCCCTCCGGCCTGCCGGCCATCTCCCCCACAAGGAGGGAGATTGGCTGACACGACAGCCTTCGCCAATTATCGACGTTGGAAGGCATGCGGGGGCGCTGAAGCTGCCAATCTCCCCACGCGTGGGGGAGATGGCCGGCAGGCCAGAGGGGGCGTGCCCCACCGACCGGGCCAAACCCTGGAATTTCATTCCGCATCTGGCCGGTTGATTGGCACGATCTATCTTCTTTCCGACTGCAAAGGGCTGGAAAAGAGGATACGCTGCCGCTCTGCCACGAGGCGGTCGCTTGGTCATGGAGCATCGATATGAGCGAGCACGAGATCGCCGCAGCCGACGAATTGTCCCGCCTGCGTCCGCCCTATGCGTCGGTTCTCGACCTGATCGGCCAGACGCCGGTGGTCGAGCTGACCAAGTTCGACACCGGCAAATGCCGGCTGTTCATCAAGCTCGAAAGCCAGAATCCCGGCGGCTCGATCAAGGACCGCATCGCACTGTCGATGATCGCCGCGGCCGAGCGGGAGGGCAAGCTCAGGCGTGGCGGCACCATCGTCGAGGCGACCGCCGGCAACACCGGCCTCGGCCTCGCCCAGGTCGGCATCCCCAAGGGCTATCGCATCGTGCTGGTCGTGCCCGACAAGATGTCGCGCGAAAAAATCCAGCATCTGCGCGCGCTTGGCGCCGAGGTGCGCATGACGCGTTCCGATGTCGGCAAGGGCCATGCCGAATATTACCAGGACATGGCCGAGAAGATCGCGGCGGAAACGCCCGGCGCCTTCTATGCCAACCAGTTCGCCAACCCGGCCAATCCGCTGGCGCATGAAACGACGACCGGCCCGGAAATTTTCTCGCAGCTCGCAGGCGATGTCGACGCGGTGGTTGTCGGCGTCGGCTCGGGCGGCACGCTGACCGGGCTTGGCCGCTACTTCGCCAAAGTGTCGCCGAAGACGGAGATGGTGCTGGCCGATCCGGTCGGCTCGGTGCTGGCGCCGCTGATCAAGACCGGCAAGATGGAAGAGGCCGGCAGCTGGACCGTCGAAGGCATCGGCGAGGACTTCGTGCCGCCCAATGCCGACCTGTCGCTGGTGAAAAAAGCCTACGCCATCCCCGACAAGCAGAGCATGCTGGCCGTGCGCGACCTGCTGTCGAAGGAAGGCATTCTGGCCGGCTCGTCGTCGGGCACGTTGTTGTCCGCTGCCTTGCGCTATTGCCGCGAGCAGACGGTGCCGAAGCGCGTCGTCACCTTCGTCTGCGACAGCGGCAACAAATATCTGTCGAAGGTCTTCGACGATTTCTGGCTGGCCGAGCAGGGGCTGGCCGAGCAGGAGCAGCATGGCGACCTGCGCGACCTGGTGATGCGCTCGCATCGCACCGGCGACACCGTGTCCGTCGGCCCGGACGAAAGCCTGCTCAACGCCTATGGGCGGATGCGCCGCTCCGATGTTTCGCAGCTGCCGGTGCTCGACGACGGCAGACTGATCGGCATCGTCGACGAAAGCGATATACTGGCCAAGGTGGAAGGCCCGCATGACGGCCGCTGGGAGCGCTTCAACGGCCCGGTGCGCACGGCGATGACCTCCAATCTGCACACGCTGCAGGCCAGCCAGACGTTGGACGCGCTGCTGCCTGTCTTCGACCGCAACGAGGTCGCCATCATCTTCGATGGCGACGAGTTCGTCGGCCTGATAACCCGTATCGACCTGATCAACCATTTGAGGCGCGCACGATGACCAGCAAGACTTCACAGTCGGGCAAGAACCGCCTGGCCTTCTCGACGCGCACCATCCATGGCGGCCAGAGCCACGATCCGCTGACCGGTGCGGTGATGGTGCCGATCTACGCCACCTCGACCTATGCCCAGCAATCGCCCGGCGTGCACAAGGGCTTTGAATATGCGCGCAGCCAGAACCCGACCCGCTTTGCCTTCGAGCGCGCCGTCGCCGATCTCGAAAGCGGCTCGGCCGCCTTTGCCTTCGCCTCCGGCCTGGCGTCGATCGCCACGGTGCTCGAACTGCTCGATTCCGGCGCGCATATCGTTGCCACCGACGACATCTATGGCGGCTCCTTCCGCCTGATGGAGCGGGTCAGAAAACGCTCTGCCAATCTGCAGGTCAGCTTCGTCGACTTCACCGACCTAGCCGCCGTCGAGGCGGCGATCCGCCCGGAAACGAAAATGCTCTGGGTCGAAACGCCGACCAACCCGCTGCTGCGCATCGTCGACCTCGAAGGCGTCGCCGCACTCGCCAAGCGCAAGGGGGTTCTCACGGTCGCCGACAACACGTTTTGCAGCCCTTACATCCAGCGGCCGCTGGAGCTCGGCATCGATATCGTGGTCCACTCGACGACGAAATATCTCAACGGCCACTCCGACATGGTCGGCGGCGTGGCTGTGGTCGGCGACAACAAGGAGTTGGCCGCCCAGCTGAAATTCCTGCAGAACGCCATCGGCGCCATTTCAGGCCCGTTCGACAGTTTTCTGGCCCTGCGCGGCCTGAAGACGCTGGCGCTGCGCATGGAGCGCCATTCCGCCAACGGCCTCAAGATCGCCAAGTGGCTGGAAGGCCGCAAGGACGTGCGCCGCGTCATCTATCCCGGCCTCGCCAGCCATCCGCAGCATGATATCGCCAAGCGCCAGATGCACGCCTTCGGCGGCATGATATCAGCCGTGCTCGACCGCGATCTCGCCGGCACCAAAAAGTTCCTCGAACGCACGCAATTGTTCACGCTGGCCGAAAGCCTCGGCGGGGTGGAAAGCCTGATCGAGCACCCCGCGCTGATGACGCATGGCTCGATCCCGGCCGAGAAGCGGGCCGAGATCGGCATATCGGATTCGCTGGTGCGGCTGTCGGCGGGGATAGAGGATGGTGACGATCTGATTGCTGATCTGGATCAGGCACTGGGGAGTTAGCGGGCGGAATCGCTCCCGCCGAAGCGAGCCAATCTCCAAAGCCTGCGCCGCCCCTCACCAGCCTGCCGGCATCCTCTCCCCGTAAACGGGGCGAGGGACGCTGTTGTCGCCGGTTTCGCCAATCACCGGCGCCAGCGGTTAGCCTCTTTCGCCCCGTTTACGGGGAGAAATGCCCGGCAGGGCAATGAGGGGCGGCGCCGGCGTCTCATGATGAACTGACCAGCCATCGACCCAATTGACCCCGAACCCCATCTGCCCGAAGTGTAGCGCCCCATGGCCACACACGCCGCACCCAAACCCACCGAAACGCCCCTCACCTTCGCGGTGCTGGTCTTCCCCGGCTTTCCGATGATGGCGTTCAGCTCGGTCATCGAGCCGCTGCGCGCGGCCAATGTCCTGGCCAAGCGGCAGTGCTATCGCTGGATCATCGTCGGCGGCACGAGGGGATCGGTCGAGGCCTCGAACGGCGTCGTCATCCAGCCGGGCTTTTACGCCGAGGATGCGCCGAAGGTCGACCGCATCGTCGTCTGCTCGGGTGGTGATGCCGATCACCTCGTCGCCGAGGACGCAGCACACTGGATCCGCAAGAGCCTGCGCAATGGCGCGCATATCGGCGCGGTGGCGGATGCCGCGTTCTTCCTCGCCCGCGCCGGCCTGCTCGACGGCCATGCCTGCACCTTGCACTGGACCAGCCAGGCCGCCTTCACCGAGGCCTTCCCCAACATCGAGCTCCGGCGCGATCTCTTTGTCATAGACCGCAAGCGCTTCACCTCGGCCGGCGGCGTCGGCAGCCTCGACATGATGCTGGAGATCATCACCCGCGACTACGGCGCCGAGCTCGCTGCCGGCGTCGCCGAATGGTTCGTGCACAGCCAGCTGCGTTCCAGCATCGACCGCAAGATGATGCCGCTGAGGCTGCGCACCGGCGTCCGCAACGAGCTGGTGCTGTCGGCCATCGCCATCATGGAGGATGCCGTCGAGGAGCGGCTCGGCATGGCCGAGCTGACGGCGAAGCTCGGCGTCTCCTCCGACAAGCTCGAACGCAGTTTTAGGTCCGAACTCGCCATCTCGCCCAATGGCTATTACCGGCGTCTCCGGCTGAAACGTGCCGCCGACCTGTTGGCGCATTCGACGCTCGCCGTGCGCGACGTGGCGCTGGCCTGCGGCTTCGCCTCGATGTCGAGTTTTGCCCGGGCTTTTCGCGAGGAGCACGGGCATCCGCCGAAATTGACGAGACGGCATTAGTTTGCGCTCGCTGACGGGTGACGTTGGCGGGACAGCGCCCCCCTCTGTCCTGCCGGACATCTCCCCCACGAGGGGGAGATCGGCTGTCACCGGCGCTTTCGCCAATCGCCAGAATTAAAGAGTGAAGCGTGGCGGGCGACGCTGCCAATCTCCCCCTCGTGGGGGAGATGCCCGGCAGGGCAGAGGGGGGCGTGAAGGATCGCGACGTAACCTATTAGCCGGCGGCATCCCGCACAACAAACGCGGTTTTCCGCACAATCCATCCGCCTCCCTTGCGCCATGCTCCGGCCTAGCAACCCAGCCAAGGCCGCCCCCCATGAGCATCGTCGTATTCGACCCCGACAGCACCGAGGACGTCGATTTCAAGGACCGCATGCGCCATCCCGCGGCGGCCGATCCGGCCGGCGGCATGTGGCTGTCGGACACCGAGCCGTCCTTCATCGATGCCGACGCGCTGCGCAAAGGCCGGCTGGCCAAACTGCGCGGCTGGATGCGCGAGGCGGGCTATGGCGGCGTGGTGCTGTTCGACCCCTACAACCAGCGCTACGCCACCGGCTCGCGCAACATGTTCGGCTATTTCCTGCGCAACTCGACCCGTTATTTCTTTATCCCGACCGTTGGGCCGATCGTGCTGTTCGAGTACCCGCAGAGCTACCATGTCTCGATGGTGCTCGACACGATCGACGAGGCGCGTCCTTCCAAGCTCGTCTGGTCGTCGGTCTCGGGCCGCGACGACGAAACCGCCGGCCCCTTCGCCGACGAGATCACTGAGTTCCTGAAGCAGCATGGCGGCGGCTCGATGAAGCTCGGCCTCGACCGCTGCAGCCATCTGCAGGCGCTCGCTTTGGAAAAGCGCGGCTGCGAAGTCCGGGATTGCCAGGGCGAGATTTTGGCGGTGCGTGCGGTCAAGACGCCGGAGGAAGTCAAATGCCTGCAGGTGTCGATGGCCGGCGCCGAGGCCGCGGTCTACGCGGTGCGCGAGGCGATCAAGCCCGGCGTCTCCGAAAACGACCTGTTCGCCATCATGTATGGCGAGGTCATCCGCCAGGGCGGCGAATTCATCGAGACGCGGCTGCTCACCTCCGGCCAGCGCACCAATCCGTGGTTCAACGAGGCCAGCGGCCGCAAGATCCGCCCCGGCGAACTTTTGGCGCTCGATACCGACACGATCGGCTGCTACGGCTACTATTCGGATTTCTCGCGCACCTTCCGCTGCGGGCCGGGCAAGCCGACCCCTTACCAGAAGTCGCTCTACCGCATGGCGCATGACCAGGTTCAGCACAACATTTCCATCGTCAAACCCGGCATGGCCTTCCGCGAGATCGCCGAGAAGGCGTGGAAAATCCCGGACCGTTTCGTCGACCAGCGCTACACCTCGGTCATGCACGGCGTCGGCATGCATGGCGAAACGCCGTTCATCGCGCATGCAATGGACTACGAGACCTATGGCCGCGACGGCCATATCGTGCCAGGCATGGTGGTGAGCGTCGAAAGCTACATCGGCGAAAAGGGCGGCCGCGAGGGCGTCAAGCTGGAGGACGAGATCCTGATCACGGAGACGGGCACAGAGCTGCTGTCGCGCTTTCCGTATGAGGATGAGTTTCTGGAGAAGCAGGTTTGAAGGTGGTTTCGCACCCCACCGTCGTATCGCGAGCCCTCGCGGCTGGCGCAGCCTCCCATCGCTTCGTCATCCTAGGGCGAAGCAAGGAGCGTAGCGACGCGGCGCAGACCCTAGGATCCATGCCGGGACTTCAAAGCGCCGCAGCGGTCCAAGTTCTGCTCCGCTGCACCATTCGATCAACGTCACGGCATGGATCCTCGGGTCTCCGCGACGCCGCTTCGCGGCTGCTCCGCCCGTGGATGACGACGTCGGAAAGGCGACGGCCAATCGCCAGCGCTAGCGCCAACTCACTGAACAGAACGGCGCTGATTGCCGACGCAGGCCCACGTGCATGAAAACCCCCATCGCCATCAAGCGCGGCACCGTGGCCGCGATCTTCATCGACCTGCAGGAGGAGCACCGGCAGGACCCGCGCTACCTCGTCGACGGCTACGCAACGATCCTCGCCAACGTCCAGCGCCTGCAGGCGGCGGCGCGGCGGAACCATGTGCCGCTCTACCACTGGGCCTACATCGTCGATCTCGACAAGCAGGACCGGCCGTTTCATCCGGTCGGTGAGGACGGCAAGTCGGCCTTCTCCGACAAGAGCGACCCCCTAACCGAGATCTGCCATGAGGTGGCGCCATCCAACGGCGAGGCGCTGCTGATCAAGGCCGAGGCCAGCGCCTTCCGCACCGGACCGGCGGCGCGCGACATCAAGTCTTCGGGCATCGAATGGCTGGTCATATCAGGCGTCTGGACCGAGGCCTGCATCGACGCGTCGGTGAAGGATGCGGTGGCGAAAGGCTTTCGCGTGCTTTTGGTCAAGGATGCCTGCGGCAGCGGCAGCGCGGCCATGCACCAGACCGGCATCCTCAACCTCGCCAACCGGCTCTATGGCGGCGCCGTCACCGACACCGATGGCGCCTGCCGGCTGCTGGCCGGCGAAACCGTCACCGCTTGGCAGGTCGAAGGCTCGGTGCCGCTGCGCTTCACCTTCGACAACGCGGCCGCGCTCTACGCCGATCTATAAATGCATGTCGCCCAAAAGTGTGCGGCGGTTTTGGGGTAACGACATGCAAGAAAAAGAAACCGGACCAGCACGCGGCCCCTACGAAACCCGGCTCGACCCGGCCCTGTGGGCCTATATCGACGCGGTCAACGCCTGGTATCCGCCCGAAATCATCGGCCTGCCGATCGACAAGCAGCGCGCCGTCTATGACAGGATGAGCCGCGCCTTCCATCAGGGCCGCCCGCCAGGCGTCAAGGCCAGCGACGGCCTGATCGCCGCCGCCGGCCGCGACATCCCGGTCCGGCACTACCAGCGCGCCGGCAAGGCCGCCCGCGCCATGGTGCTCTATTTCCACGGCGGCGGCTTCATCCTCGGCGGGCTCGACAGCCATGACGACATCTGCGCCGAGCTCTGCGCCGGCACTGGTTTCGACGTGCTGTCAGTCGACTACCGGCTGGCGCCGGAGCATGTCCACCCCGCCGCCTTCGATGATGCCGTCACCGCCTTCGAATGGGCGGCGGTGACATCAGGCCTGCCGCTGGTGCTGTGCGGCGAAAGCGCCGGCGGCAATCTGGCGGCTGGAGTGGCGCAGGCGACGCGCGGGCATATCAGGGCCGCCATCGGCCAGGTGCTGATCTATCCCGGCCTCGGCGGCGACGAAAGCGCCGGCTCCTATGTCGAGCACACTGACGCGCCGCTGCTGTCCGTGGCCGACATCGCCTTCTATCGTGACGTCCGCTCCACCAAGCGCCAATCGCCCGACGATCCGACCTTTTCGCCGCTGCGTGACACGGATTTTTCGGGCCTGCCGCGAACCGTAGTCGTCACCGCCGAGTGCGACCCGCTGTCGTCGGATGGCGGGACCTATCGCGACCGTATTGTTTCCGCCGGCGGCAAGGCTTGGTGGCACGAAGAACCGAGGTTGGTGCACAGCTTCCTGCGCGCGCGGGCTACGGTGCCGGCGGCGGCGGAAGCGTTTGCGCGGATTGTCGGCGCGGTCGGGGCGCTGGGTAGGGGTGAGTGGCCGTATTGAACGGCTGAGGAGAAGAGGCGCCACCGGCGGAGCGCCAATCTCCCCCTCGTGGGGGAGATGCCCGGCAGGGCAGAGGGGGGCGCTGTCCCGCCGACTTTGCCAAGGTCCATCCTGTCCGCTAGCCGCCACTTTCCATTGGAGCCACATGGTGACTATTTGATGCCTGTCGCTGTTTGCGCTCTACGGCGCCCCCCTCTGTCCTGCCGGACATCTCCCCCACGAGGGGGAGATTGGCTGTACCTGCCCCTGCGGAGCACCGCACAATCACTGCGGAAAACCGAACACTCCGCAAAGTCACCCCGCTTTATCATCCCCTCAGGCAATGGCGTCCCGGCGGTCGCGTCCGCCCCCGCGTTGGCGATCGGCCGGGGCGCCCAACAACAGGGGAACGACGATGAAATTCATGCTGACCGACCGCAATTTGCACCCGCAAGCCAAACCCGTCGCCGACGATTTCAAGACCGGCGGCATCAACCGCCGCGAATATCTGGCGCTGATGGCCGGCCTCGGCGTCAGCACCGCAGGCGCCCTGGCGCTGGGTGGGCTGGGCACCACCCCTGCCCGCGCGGCGGAACCGAAGAAGGGCGGCGTCTTGCGCGTCGCCATGAACGTCAAGGGTTTCAAGGACCCGCGCACCTTCGACGGCGTCGAGATGTCCAACGTCGCCCGCCACTGCAACGAATATCTGGTGCGCTGGAACACCGACTTCTCCTTCGAGCCCTGGCTGCTCGAAAGCTGGGAGGCGAGCGACGACGCCAAGACCCTCACCCTTCATGTGCGCAAGGGCATCTCCTGGTCGAACGGCGATGCCTTCAACGCCGACGATGTCATCCACAACCTCACCCGTTGGTGCGATGCTTCCGTGCCCGGTAATTCGGTCGCCGCGCGCATGGGCGCGCTGGTCAATGCCGACACCAAGAAGATGGTCGATGGCGGCATCGCCAAGGTCGACGACTTCACCATCAAGCTCAACCTGCCCAAGCCCGACATTTCGCTGATCGCCGGCATGGCCGACTATCCGGCGCTGATCATGCACCGCTCCTATGAGGGCGCTGGCGATCCGATGAAGGCGCTGGCGATCACCACCGGCCCCTGCGAACTGGTCAGCTGGGATGCCGAGACCGGTGCCGAGGTGAAGCGCAAGGACAAGCCCTGGTGGAAGGGCGAATTCCACCTCGACGGCATCAAATGGGTCGACTACGGCTCCGACCCCAACGCCATGCTGTCGGCCTTCGAATCCGGCGAGATCGACACCGACCACGAAACCGCCTCCGACGCCGTCTCGCAGACCGAGCAGATGGGGCTGAAAAATTCCGAGATCGCCACCGGCTCCACCATCGTCGCCCGCTTCAATGTCGGCAACGCGCCCTATGACGACGTCAAGGTGCGCCGCGCCGCCCAGCTCGCCGTCGACAATTCCGCGGTGCTGGCGCTCGGCCTCGGCGGCCGCGGCAAGCCCGCCGACAACCACCATGTCGGCCCCATGCACCCCGAATATGCCGATATCGGGCCGGCCAAGCGCGACGTCGAGCAGTCGAAGAAGCTGCTTGCCGAGGCCGGCAAGGCCGACCACGAATTCGAGCTCATCTCCGTCGATATCGAATGGCAAAAGAGCACCGGCGACGCCATCGGCGCGCAGATGCGCGAGGCCGGCCTCAAGATCAAGCGCACCGTGCTGCCCGCCGCCACCTTCTGGAACGACTGGAGCAAATACCCCTTCTCCTGCACCGAATGGCTCGGCCGCCCGCTCGGCGTCCAGGTGCTGGCGCTGGCGTATAAATCGGGCGCCGCCTGGAACGAAAGCGCCTACGCCAATCCCGAATTCGACACGCTGCTCGACAAGGCGCTGGCAACGCCCGACGCCAAGGCGCGCAAGGAGATCATGGCCAAGATCGAGCAGAATTTGCGCGACTCCGGCATCATCATCCAACCCTACTGGCGCTCGGTCTATCGGACGTACCGCAAGGGGGTAGAGGGCTGCGAACAGCACCAGGCGCTGGAGCAGCACTTTGAGAAGGTGTGGTTGGAGAGTTGAGCCGTTCCCGTTCTTGGGTTCCTCGCCCCCACTTCGTGGGGCGAGGAACCAGGTAGCACCTACTCCGCCCACCTTCACAGGCGAAGCCGGCCTCCTCCGGAAACGGCTTTCCGGCGGATTTCGACGGGGTGAGCGGCGCGTGAGGCGTCGGCATCTGCCGACCGCGCACATCGCCAGGCCCTATATTTCATGTACGGCGCAAAACGTGCGGTGCCAGGCGGTGGACCGCCGCCGCCACAGGGCGCATGGTTCCGCTGTCGCTGGCCACTGTATGGGCGCTGGTGCTTGAGAGTGTCAGCGTGCTCCCGCCCCCGTCGGGAGCAATGCAATGGAAGACCCCACGGGCCTGGTGCCCGCGCTTACCTTCCATGCGCTGCGAAGGGCATTCAAGACATCCATTGCCGAACATCTCATCCCTGAGGCGCAATGGGGTCGGCACGCCACGTCCATGGTCCGTGAGCTTACCGACAGGAATCACGTTGACTCAGGCCTGATCGATTGGATCATTCGCAAGTGAAGCAGAAATGGCCGGCGCGAATGCCGGTGAGGCAGTTGCCTGAGCCCGCGCCGGCCACTGGCGAACTGATTAATGTCCGCCGCCCGAGTTTTCTACCGCTCCGAGTCTGCGCGATCAACCAACTCAGGGTTGGTGCGGACATATGAACCCTTCCCGTTGCGTCATTGAAAAAAGGCGCCGTCCGGCGACAGCGCCTGTCAATGCGCGCGTCCTGACCAGTTCACCGCGCGGGCCTGAGAAGCGTCCAGATCCAGCCAACGAAAGTCAGCACCAGGAACGGATAGCCGGCGGCGGGCCGGTCGCGATGACGATCACCTCGGCGCCCCCCAGAGGATCATGCTCCGATGCGGCTACGCGGGACTGCCCGGCGAGCCTTCGAGCGACCTTTCGGCGCCCGGCCGCTCCCGGCTGAATAGCAAGATCACCAGCAGGATCCCGGCGAACACAAGAGTGTGCAAAAGCGACAGGCTGAGAAAGAACTCCGCCCTTTCCAGCGTGATCGGGCGCCCCTTGCTGGCTTCGCGCATCATCATGCGGGCAATCAGCACGTCGCGGGAGAACAGGAAGTCAATGCCGGCCAGCAGCACGCTCGATCCGAAGATCAGGGCGCCAAAAAGCTTTGCCCCGGGGGCGAACCTCAACAGCACCACGCCGCACCAGCCATAGAGAGCGGCGTAAAGCGCGAAGGCCGCTATCATGAGCGGCGTGTCCTCGAACATGGACAGGAATGGCACCACGTCGCCGGATCCGGTCAGGCGCTTCAGCTGTCCTATCCCGGACACGAAGCCAGCCGTGCCAAGCAGAAGGTTGGGCCATTGGCGCTGGCCGGCGGGCTGCTCTGACCAAGCGTAAGACAGCAGCCGCTGGCCCAGGGAGGCGTTCGTCAGCCGCGCGAGGCCGATCAGGATCAGCGAAAGCGCCGTCTGGGCACGCACCGGCATCGGCTGGCCAAGCAAGGTCTCGGCAACGCTGGGAAACAGGCGGTCCGCAAGAACGACGATCGCGTTGATCCAGACGAAATCGAGATAGAGCCCGAGAAGCGGCAAGACATATTTGCGCAAATTGACCCCCCAACAGCACGATTACATCGCCACTACTTACTGCTCATCGCCCGGATTTTACAAGCGTCCAGATCCAGCCAACAAAGGTCAGCACCAGGAAAGGATAGCCGGCGGCGGGCAGCGGCGACGAGGTCGGCAGCAAGGGCGCGCCCCAGAGGATCATGCAAGCCGAGACGACAAACAGCACGGCGGCCACAAGCGCGGTGAGCCGCATCCACAGGGCGAAGGTTTTCGGTGCGCTGACCATGACCAATGCGGCGGCCCATAGTGTGATGCCGCCGACATAGGAGGGCACGCTGGCCTCCAGTCCCGCCGCATTGCCCGCCAGCAGCAGGGTCTCGCCGGCCAGGAAGGTCAGGAAGCCGGCGGCTACGCAATCATTGCCCAGCCGCTGATACTTCATCGTCAGCAGGGCGGTCGCCACCACCAGCGCTGCACCGTCGATCGTCCAGAGTGTTTCGCGCAGCGGAGCGCTGGCGACGAAGGTGCCGGCAAGGCCGAAGGCGCCGCCGATGGCGAGGCCGATCGCGGCGACGGTGTCCGAAGTGGTGCGCATTTGATGTCTCCCCAAGCTGGCTCGAGGATACTGCAGGGCGGTGACTAATCCAATGCTCGCCGATGGCGAGGCGCTCTCACCTGTTTGACTTCCCGACGCGGCTCCAGTGTCAGCCCGAAATCGACAAGGGCGTGAAGGCAGAGACTGTCGAGAGAGCGGTCCGCAGCGCCCGCAATCGACAAAGTCGGCCTTGCCCGAGAACCGATATCGGCGCATCGCAGCAAGCACCTTTACGCTTGCCTTGAAGGCAGCCTATTTTGGCGGATAGTAGCGGCTCGTGGGCATAGAATGTCGGTACTGCCTTTCCTGAGAATTTACGCGCCGCTCAACGCGGTGCTGGCCGCGCCTGGGCTTCTGGCGGTGGCGGCGCTCACGACACCGAACCTGTCCGGACGAAGCAGACTGGCTCTGATCGCCCTGCTCGCGGTCATTTGGGGCGCCTATCTTCTGCAGATGGCCGCGACGCTGCTCAAGCACTGGGCGGGAGACCTTCGGGACAGGACGCCGGCAATCGCCATCGATGTGCTCGCGGTTTTGGTTCCACTCGCCGCATTTCTGCTCGAGGGCACACCCGACTGGAGCCTCTACTGTGGTGTCTGGCTGCTGAAACCGCTGCGCGACTCGACCTTCTTCCCGGTGCTGGGCAGGGTGCTGGCCAACGAAGCGCGCAACCTGATCGGCGTCACCACGCTCTTCGGTGTCGTTCTGTTCGGTGTCGCACTCGCCGCCTATGTCATCGAGCGCGACATCCAACCGGAAAAGTTCGGCAGCATCCCCGAGGCAATGTGGTGGGCGGTGGTCACGCTGTCCACCACCGGCTATGGCGACGACATCCCGCAAACCTTCGCCGGCCGCGTCCTTGCCGGGGCGGTCATGATGACTGGCATCGGCATCTTCGCGCTCTGGGCCGGCATTCTTGCCTCCGGCTTCTATCAGGAAATCCGTCGCGAGGATTTCGTCCGCAATTGGCAATTGGTCGCCGGCGTGCCGTTGTTTCAGAAGCTCGGCCCGGCCGTGCTGGTCGAGATCGTGCGCGCGCTAAGACCTCGTAATTTGCCGGCGGGCGCCGTGATCTGCCGCAGTGGCGAGACCGGGGATCGGATGTTCTTCGTCGTGGAGGGGCGGGTCAGCGTCGCGACGCCGAACCCGGTGGAGCTTGGCCCTGGCGCCTTCTTCGGCGAGATGGCGCTGATCAGCGGCGAACCGCGTATGGCGACCGTCAACGCCGCGACGGCGGTCTCCCTCCTGTCGCTGCACGCGGCGGATTTCCAGATGCTGTGCAGCAGCAGCCCGGAGATCGCGGAAATCATCCGCAAGACCGCGCTCGAGCGGCGCGGGCCGATGGCTTGATCCCAATCGTGCAGCTTCAACGCAGCGCTGGCGAGAAGGTGAGAAACCCGGCAGCGATGCAGTCATTGCCCAGCCGCTGGTATTTCATGGTCAGCAGCGGTCACGGCTACGAGCGCTGTGCCGTCGATCGTCCAGAGTGTTTCGCGCAGCGGCGCGCTGGCGACGAAGGTGCCGGCGACGCCGAAGGGCCACCGATGGCGAGGCCGATTGCGGCGACGGTGGCCGAAGTGGGGCGCACGGATAACTCTCCAAATCGAGGAGAGGATACGCCAAGGTGGTGGGTATTGTTGAAGGGTCGGATTGGAATGGGCAGCGGCGAGTTCGAAGCCACTGGCGACGCTCTCTAAACAAAGCGTCAGTAATGCAGACCTATTTTGCAGTGCAATAGAATCAGCTTTGTTCCAATATTTGCTTTTCTACCAAACAGAAGTATTGTCCGACCAAGACGGTGGTCGCTTCACTCGGAGCTTCCTCGTCGGGAGGAGTTGCGTAAGCTTTTGTTTTTATTACAGAAATTTTGAGGCCGGTGACCAGCGTTAACGGCTTATTAGGCATGTCTTGACTCTCGGCTCAGCCTCAATTCATCTAGCAGTCGTCCAGAATCAAGAAACCGCCGCAAAGCTGGCGAGCCGCGGCGGTTTCGGAGGTTCTAAACCCGCACAAGATTGGACGTCGGGCGCGGGGTATGACGTATTAGGTACGCTGATGTTGAATCAGAATAATGCGCCATGGTCAAGCCGGACGTTCGCTCACGCCAAATCAAGGAGCAACTCCAATGGCGCAGCGTACCTATCCTTCGTACTGGTTGTACAAGGACAATCGTGGTGAATGGCGTTGGACGTACGAAGCTGCGAATGGCGAGACTATCGCCGTAAGCAGCGAGGGCTACAAGCGTCGTGTCGATGCCGAGCGAGGCATTGACATCATGAAGGCATCGACCAATAGCCCGGTCTGGTATCCGACAAGTCTTGAGAATGCCGCCTGACGACGGGTTGCAGGGGAGCCTGCCAATTATCGGTCGAGGTGGGCTCCCCTCGAAATGCAAACAACACCTTATGTGACCAGGCGAGTGATCTATCATGCCTAACCGCTCAATCGCATCTGTTGGAATCAGATGTCGTAATAATGCTATCAGTTATATCGAGTTTAGTAGAAACAATTCACTCCTCGACTTCGATATTATTATGTTCCGACCCGAGATCGGGCGCCACATGATTGCGCGAGAGAATTACAATGGCAAGCCATGCTTAGACGACGACAGCTCCTTCGCTCTTAAGCGCTACATGGAACATTGGCGCAGGGAGATAAGGGACGCCGTCGATAGCGGAAAGACAGTTATCGTCTTTATGACCGATTTGACACCAGTATCTATAGCGACCGGAGAGCGAACATACTCTGGGAGCGGGCGTAATTCACGAGTGACGCGAATGGTGATGGATTACGACAACTATCAGTTTTTGCCGTACACCATCCGATTGACGCCAAGCGTGGGAAGCTCAATGGTACTTGCAGCGACGAAATCGGAACCCTTGATTGACTATTGGAAGGGCTTC
This sequence comes from Mesorhizobium loti, assembly GCA_014189435.1. Lineage (NCBI taxonomy): Bacteria > Pseudomonadati > Pseudomonadota > Alphaproteobacteria > Hyphomicrobiales > Phyllobacteriaceae > Mesorhizobium > Mesorhizobium loti. Next base: position 6,249,810 of record CP050293.1, on the reverse strand, counting down.
GAAGGTTGTTCAACTTATAAGTTGATATTTGATGGAGCTGGAGTTTCTGGCCAAATACTGACTCGCAACGGCGGAAAGGCTGTTGGCCTGATTGTTCGCTCAAGAACGGCTAACGGCGCTCTCGTTTTGTTGCCAGATGTCGACGTCGAGGCCGGCGTCTCTGGAGTGACTGCTGAGAAGGACGCGCTACGCTCGTCCGACGAAAGTCAGAGGTTCGCCAATAGGTTGATCGATGCAGCAGTTTCAATCGACAAGGCCATCAAGAATTCTGTCGAGATTACACCAGAACCGCCTTGGGCTTCGGCTCTCACTTACAGACTAAAAGCGGAGATTGATATCGAAGGTAGGATCGCCACTCTTGACGCTGAATTTTCAAGAATAAGCACGGAGACTAATGGTCTAAAGATAAACTGCTGGATATTTCGTCTTTGAGGGGGCTTCTCTATGAGAAGGGTGTTCCCTTGGAGAAATCTATCATCAAGGCCCTGCGGATTCTTGGCTATGAGGCGGAAGGATTTAAAACGGCTGACTTAGAGCTTGATGTTGTATTCACGTCCCCAGAGGGGAGGTTAATTGGGGAGGCTGAGGGAAAAGACGATAAGCCCGTTAATGTCACAAAACTGCGTCAACTGGCCCTCAACGTACACGAGGACTTTGCACGCGATGACGTCGATGAACTCGCAAAGGGTGTATTGTTCGGCAATAGCTACCGTCTGACAGCAATAGATGAACGCGGCGATCCATTTACTGAGAAGTGTCAGAGTGCGTCGAAAGCCAGCTCCACGGCGTTGGTCAGCACGTCGGATCTGTTTTTGATTGCTAAATACCTTAGCGAGAATATCGACGTAGACTTTGCGAAGCGATGTAGAGAGGCGATAGGTTCAGCAGTGGGTCGCGTCTCCTTCCCTGCCGTTCCACTACCCGGCGTTCTTGGCCAAAGCAGTTCTGCTGGGGACCAGGTAAGCTGCGAAGCCTAGCCATCCTCGTCCGGATTTGCGCTCTTGTTAACCAACTGGATCGATGCGAGTGGTCGCGAAGCGGATAACCTCAATCCCCCATCTTCAGCGCCTGGATAAACGCCTCCTGCGGGATATCCACCTTGCCGAACTGCCGCATCCGCTTCTTGCCTTCTTTCTGCTTGTCCAGCAGCTTGCGTTTGCGCGAGACGTCGCCGCCGTAGCATTTGGCGGTCACGTCCTTGCGCAGCGCCGAGATGGTTTCGCGGGCAATGACCTTGCCGCCAATCGCGGCCTGGATCGGGATCTTGAACAGATGGTTCGGGATCAGCTCCTTCAGCTTCTCGCACATCTGCCTGCCGCGCTTTTCCGCCGCCGTGCGGTGCACCAGCATCGAAAGCGCGTCCACCGGCTCCTCATTGACCAGGATCGACATTTTTACCAGGTCACCTTCCTTGTAGTCGGTGAGGTGATAGTCGAAGGAGGCGTAGCCCTTGGAGATCGACTTCAGCCGGTCGTAGAAATCGAAGACGACTTCGTTGAGCGGCAGATCGTAGATCAGCATGGCGCGCTTGCCGACATAGGAGAGGTCGGCCTGGATGCCGCGCCGGTCCTGGCAGAGTTTCAGGATACCGCCGAGATAATCGTCGGGCGTCAGGATGGTGGCGCGGATCCACGGCTCCTCGATGGCCGAGATCTTCACCACGTCGGGCATGTCGGCCGGGTTGTGCAGCTCCTTCATCGAGCCGTCGGTCAGAGCCAGCCGGTAGACGACGCTGGGTGCGGTGGCGATCAGGTCGAGGTTGAACTCGCGCTCCAGCCGCTCCTGGATGATTTCCAGATGCAGCAGGCCAAGGAAGCCGCAGCGGTAGCCGAAGCCGAGCGCGGCACTGGTTTCCATTTCAAAGGAGAAGGACGCGTCGTTGAGGCGCAATTTGCCGACGGCGGCGCGCAGATCCTCGAAATCGGCGGCGTCGACCGGGAACAGGCCGCAGAACACCACCGGCTGCGCCGGCTTGAAGCCGGGCAGCGCCTTGGCGGTCGAGCGCTTGTCCTCGGTGATGGTGTCGCCGACGCGGGTGTCGGCCACTTCCTTGATCGAGCCGGTGAAGAAGCCGAACTCGCCGGGGCCGAGCTCGTCGACATTGATGCGGGCAGGCGTGAACACGCCGGTGCGCTCGACCAGGTGCTTGGCGCCGGTGCCCATCATGCGGATGGTCTGGCCCTTTTTCAGCACGCCATCGATGACGCGCACCAGCACGATGACGCCGAGATAGGCGTCGTACCAGCTGTCGACCAGCATCGCCTTCAAGGGCGCGGTCGCGTCGCCTTCGCGCGGTGGCGGCAATTGGTGGACAATGGCCTCCAAGACATCCGGAATGCCAAGCCCGGTCTTGGCCGAGATCAGCACGGCGTTGGAGGCGTCGATGCCGATCACCTCCTCGACCTGCTCGCGGATGCGCTCGGGCTCGGCGGCCGGCAGGTCGACCTTGTTCAGCACCACGACGATCTCGTGGTTGTTGTCGATGGCCTGGTAGACATTGGCCAGCGTCTGCGCCTCGACGCCCTGGGAGGCGTCGACGACCAGCAGCGAGCCCTCGCAGGCGGCCAGCGACCGCGACACTTCATAGGCGAAGTCGACGTGTCCGGGCGTGTCGATCAGGTTGAGGATATAGTCCTCGCCATTGTTGGCGTGGTACTTCAGCCGCACCGTCTGGGCCTTGATGGTGATGCCGCGCTCGCGCTCGATGTCCATCGAGTCCAGCACCTGCTCCTTCATGTCGCGCAGCTCCAGCCCGCCGGTCAGCTGGATCAGCCGGTCGGCAAGCGTGGATTTGCCATGGTCGATATGGGCGACGATGGAGAAATTGCGGATGTGGTCGAGGGGCGTGCTCATGGCGCGCGTTTAGCAGGGGCGGCTTGCCCGAGCAAGCGGCAGGCTGCCGCCGGACAAATGGTGCGGCCCGTTGCCTGGCAAGCCCCGTACAGCCTTTGCCGGAAAGCGGAGCAGGCCGCCGCCGGGCAAGCGGTGCGGGCTTTTGTCGGCTTTAACAGGCGGTTTCGCAAAAAGTCGATAAATTTTAACCAAGTCCATTAGAGCATAATTTGCGAGTGGCATGTTAGCCGGTAGGGATATTCGGCTATAAGGATCAAGGCATGCGGGGGCTGGCAGGCAGGTTTATCGAGTCGCGGAGCGGCTCGTTCGCACCGATACTCATTCTCACCATGATCCCGCTGATCACCGCCATCGGCTTTTCGGTCGACTACACCTCGGCGGTCCAGACCAGGTCGACCGAGCAGGCGGCACTCGATGCCGCGATCCTGTCGATCACCTCGATGGATACCGCCTCGACGAAGCCGCAGCGCCAGGTGGTGCTGCAGAATTCCTACGCCGCCAATGGCGGACAGGGCACCGCGACGCTGAACAGCTTCGACGTCAGCGCCAACGGCACCGCCACCGCGCAGGCCACGGCGAGTTTCGCCATGCCGACCGTGTTCATGCAGATCGCCAGGGTCACCTCCGTGCCGATCGGCGTCGTATCGGCGGTGAACAAGGCGCCGGCTTTGGTGGAGGCGACCTTCAAGGTCACCGGCGTATCGGGTTACTGGAACAAGACAATGACGCTCTACGGCACGATGTTCGGTGCGGCGGCGGGCAAGCCGCTGATGACGATCGACTATACCTATGGCGGGACCGGAGATCCGAAAGGCTACGGTACCACCATCGTCAACGTCCTTACCACCGATTCAGCCGGCAAGACCGTCACCACAATGGCCCAGAAGCAGGTATGTAAGCTCGTCGACTCCAACACGCCTTCCGGGGCGGTGATCCAGACCGACAAGTTCCTTACGAAGTATTACTGTGTCGATACGATGTATCCGGCCAATGGCGCCGGTGCGTCAATCGACGTCAGCCAGATGGCCGGCCTCTATCTGCAGATGGACGTGCCGTCCGCCGCCAAGGCAAAACCACCCCAGCCAACGACACTCATGTCGAACGATCCGACCACGTCCAACCGGCTCTATAGCTCGACAAGCAAGGACGTCCCTCCGGCCGAGATGGCGACCGGCCAGATCGTCGATATCTTCGGCCTCGTGCCTTGCGGCTCGACAGGCTACCAGGCCTGGGAAGACGGCGGCAATGCGGTGCCGGCGCCGGTCAGCAACGCCGACTTCTTCTACAACGTGAGCGGCAAGTGCGACTTCAACAAGCGACCCAACAATACGCGGCTGACGCAGTAGAGATTGGCCGATCTCCCCCGTGTGGGGGAGATGGCCGGCAGGCCAGAGGGGCGCGCTGTCCCGCCAGCTTTGGTGTGGTAGGCGATATCAGCCCCTTTTTCTCAGTTATCTGACGATCATTCTACCGTTGCGCAACGGCGGCCGTCGAACCACGCCTCTGTTGGTGTTCTACGACGCCCCCCTCTGTCCTGCCGGACATCCCCCCACGAGGGGGAGATTGCCATGCCGCGATCGCCAGTGACTCTGTCCAGAGCAGCAAAGCGACGAACCTTCATCACAAACCGGTGAGCGCTGTAACGAAGCGGCAAGCGGCGGCGAAGTGGGGACATGAGCGGTGCATTCGAAGCGCCGCCGCCCACGGAGCAAGCCGATGCCGTCATCCTGCAAGCCTATCGCATTGTCCAGCCTGGCCGCGCTTGCGCTGGCAGTGTCGCTCAGTGCGGCGGCCGCCCAGCCGCTCACCGTGGTCGAGCTGTTCACCAGCCAGGGCTGCTCGTCCTGCCCGCCGGCCAACGCCAATCTGATCAAGGTCAAGGACCAGCCCGGCGTGCTGGCGCTGTCGTTCAACGTCACCTACTGGGACTATCTCGGCTGGAAGGACATTTTCGGCCGCCAGGAATTCACCCAGCGCCAGATCAGCTACGAGCCGCCGCTCGGCCATGACGGCCCGTTCACGCCGCAAGTGGTGGTCAACGGCCATGCCGATGCCGTCGGCGCCGCGCCCGGCGAGATCGAAAAGCTGATTTCGGCGAGCGGCCCGGCGAGCGGCCCGGCGCTGTCGCTCAACAATGGCAAGATCAGCATCGGCGCTGGCGCCGCGCCGGCCGGCCGGGCCGATGTCTGGCTGGTGCGCTATCTCAAAGGCGTCGTCGAGGTGCCGGTGGCGCGCGGCGAAAACACCGGCCGCACCCTGCCGCACGCCAATGTCGTGCATGCGCTGAAGAAACTCGGCAGCTGGACCGGCGACGCCACGGCGCTGGATCTGCCGCCAGCGTCGGACGGCCTGAGCACCGCCGTGCTCGTGCAGTCGCCCAGTGGCGGGCCGATCCTGGCCGCTGCGACAAACTAGATCACACTTCGACAAGAGATTGCGCAAACGCCGCACGCGCGGCGCCGCATAGCACGGCCGCCAAGAGGGCGCGCCTTCCACGACCAACCCCAAGGAGACCCACCATGACAACTCTGTTCCGCCTGACGCTGCCGGCTCTCGCTCTCGCTCTGTGCTCGACGGCGCTGCTCGCCGGCGGCATTGCCCGTGCCGATGATGCGACCAACGCGATGAAGCCTGCCGCCAATGCGATGAAACCAGCCGCCGATGCGATGAAGCCTGCGACGGATGCCATGAAGCCTGCCGACCCGATGGCCACCAATTCCATGAAGCCAGCGGCCGACGCGATGAAACCGGCGGCTGACGCGATGAAACCCGCAACCGATGCGATGAAGCCGGCAAACTAGCCAGGCTGCCGACGGCGCACGCGAATGTGAGCCCCCGCCGCAACTCGTGCGTCGCGCCGCCGTAGCTGATCCAATAGACTGATCCCAATGGAAGCCATGAGGAGTGCAACCATGACCGACATCAAGATTTCAAACCGTTCGTTCGGCTTTGTCAAAGGCGCGCTTGCCGCCCTTGCGCTTGCCGCCGCGGGCGCCGCCTTCTGGCTGAGCCCGGCGGTTTCGGCCGAGGACGCAGTGAAGATCCCGCCGCCGGCTTTTGACGAAAAGGCTGCCGGCGGCAGTGAAAAGGCAATCTTCGCCGGCGGCTGCTTCTGGGGCGTGCAGGGCGTGTTCCAGCACGTCAAGGGCGTCAGCAAGGCCGTCTCCGGCTACACCGGCGGCGCCAAGGATGACGCCGTCTACGAGACGGTCGGCTCAGGCCGCACCGGTCACGCCGAATCCGTCGAGATCACCTACGATCCGTCCAAGGTGACCTACGGCCAGCTGCTGCAGGTCTATTTCTCGGTCGCCCACAATCCGACCCAGCTGAATTTCCAGGGACCGGATTCGGGCACGCAATACCGTTCGACGATCTTTGCCGAAAACGATGCACAAAAGAAGATCGCGCAGAGCTACATCACCCAGCTCGACCAGGCCAAGGTGTTTGCGGCGCCGATCGTCACCACGCTGGAAACCGGCAAGACCTTCTATCCGGCCGAGAATTATCATCAGGACTTCCTGACGCTGAACCCGACCTATCCCTACATCGTCTACAACGACCTGCCCAAGGTGGCGAATTTGAAGGCGCTGTTCCCGGCGCTCTATAGCGAGAAGCCGGTGCTGGTGCTGTCGGCGAGCAATTGAGCCAAAAGAGGGGTCAGCGCGCGGCGCCCCCCTCTGCCCTGCCGGGCATCTCCCCCTCAAGTGGGGAGATTACGCACTCCGCCGCCTTCGCCAATTGTCAACGCCGCAGGATGAGCGGGACAGCGAAGCTGCCGATCTCCCCACTTGAGGGGGAGATGGCCGGCAGGCCAGAGGGGGCGCCTCGCGCGCCAACCCCCTCAATCATACGTCAAATCCGTCGCCTTCCCGCCAAACACCCGGTAGGCATAGAAGGAATAGAAGATGATGACCGGCAGCACGACCACGGTGCCGGCCAGGATGATGGCCAGGCTCTCCGGTGCCGAGGCCGCTTGCCAGATGGTCAAACGATCCGGCACCACGAACGGATAGAACGACCAGGCGAGACCGGCAAAGCCGAGCGCGAAGATGGTGGCGAGCGTCAGGAACGGCGTCAGCGAATGGCGGTCGTTGGGTTTCGGCAGGTGGAAGGTCTGCCGCCACAGCCAGCCGAACAGCAGCGCCGACAGGATCGGCAGCGGCGACAGATAGAGCATCGAGGGCCAGACGAACCATTTGTCGAAGATGCGCGGGCTGGCGAAGGGCGTCGCCAGCGACACCGCGGCCATGCCGAGCGCGGTCAGCACCAGCGCTGTGCGCAGCCATCGCACCGCCTTCTTCTGCAACTCGCCCTCGGTCTTGTAGATGACCCAGGCGGCACCCATCGCCGCATAGGAGGCGGCAAGGCAGAACGCCACCAGCACGCCGAATGCCATGCCTCCGAAGCCGACATCGAGGCCCAACACATAGACGCCCAGCATGTAGCCCTGTGCCAGCGAAGCGATGATCGAACCGAGGAAGAAAATACGGTTCCAGCGGTGCTTGCGCTCGGTCGGCACCTTGGCGCGGAAATCGAAGGCGACGCCGCGCAGGATCAGCCCGACCAAAAGCACGAAGACCGGAATGTAGAGCGCGGTCAGGATGACGCCATGCGCCATCGGGAAGGCGACCAGCAGCAGGCCGACGGCCAGCACCAGCCAGGTTTCGTTGGCGTCCCAGAACGGGCCGATCGCGGCAATCATCGTGTCCTGTTCGGCATCTTCGGCGACGGCGAACAGGATGCCGATGCCGAGATCGAAACCGTCGAGAATGACGTAGATCAGGATGGCGAGGCCCATCAGGCCGGCGAAGATCAGGGGAAGCGCGGTTGGCCAGTCGAAAGTCATGTTCTTACTCCCCCGCAGCCGGTTGCGACATGGCCGTCTTCATCACGCCCGGCAGCGGCGATGCATCGCCGTCCTTCGCCGCCTTCAGCGCCAGGTGCACCAGCACGCCGAGATAGGCGATCAGCAAAAGCACATAGAGAATGAGGTAGATGGCCAGCGTCAGCGCGACATGGCTGCCGGCCACCGGGCCGACCGCGTCGGCGGTTTTCAGCACGCCCGTCACCAGCCAGGGCTGCCGGCCGATCTCGGTGGTGTACCAGCCGGCCAGCGTCGCCAGCCAGCCCGACAGCGCCATCGGCACCATCAGCAGGGCGAGCGGCTTGGGCAGGCCGTGCCGGCGCTTGAGGAAGAAAGCCGCCGACCACGAGACGAGCAGCATCAATATGCCGGTGCCGACCATGATGCGGAAACCCCAGAACACGGGGAACACCGGCGGGTGGTTGCCGGGATAGTCGTTCAGCCCCGGCACCACGCCGCTGGCGCTGTGCCGCAGCACCAGGCTGGCCCCGTCTGGAATGGCGATCTCGAATTTGTTTTCGCGGGCCGCCTCGTCGGGGAGCGCAAAAAGGACCAGCGGCACGTTGGGGCCGGTGTTCCAGTTGGCTTCCATGGCGGCGATCTTCTGCGGCTGATGCTCCAGCGTGTTGAGGCCATGCTGGTCGCCGGCAAAGATCTGGATCGGGATCAGGACCGCCGCGGTGAAGACGCCGGTGCGCAGCGCCTTCCACATCGATTCCGAGCGGTCGCCCTTGAGATAACGCAGCGCCGACAGGCCTGATATCAGGAAGGATACTGTGAGCCCGGAGGCAAGCAGCATATGAACCAGCCGGTAAGGCATCGACGGGTTGAAGACGATCGCCCACCAGTCGACGGCGTGCGCCACGCCGTCACGGATCTCGAAGCCGGCCGGCGTCTGCATCCAGGAATTGAGCGCGATGATCCAGAAGGCCGACAGGGTGGTGCCGCCGGCGACCAGCACCGTCGCCAGCGTGTGGATGCGGTTGGAGACACGGCGGAAACCGAACAGCATGATGCCGAGGAAGGCCGCTTCGAGGAAGAAGGCGGTGAGGATCTCGTAGGCCAGCAGCGGCCCGGCAATGTTGCCGACCTTTTCCATGTAGCCCGGCCAGTTGGTGCCGAACTGGAAGCTCATGGTGACGCCCGAGACCACGCCCATGGCGAAGGACAGCGCGAACACCTTCACCCAGGTGAAATAGGCGCGCATCCAGGCGGAATCGTTGGTCGCGTTATAGCGCAGCTTGAAGAACAGCAGCACCCAGCCCAGCGCAATGGTGATCGTCGGAAACAATATATGGAACGAAATATTCGCGCCGAATTGCATGCGCGAGAGGATGAGCGGGTCCATGGTGGGCTCCGGCTGCTGCTAATGAGCCAAGAATAGGCCTGTCGCGCCGGTCGGTCAAAGCGGCGTCCCGCCGCGAGGCGGAACGCCGCAGCGCCCTGCCAATATGACGCATGCGTGGCGCCGTGCCGGAACGACTGTCGAGAACTGTCAGCAGCGGCGCTGACTTGCGGTTGCATGCACCGACATTCGGCCTATATCAGGGGACCTCTTTCAAGCAGCCGTTTTCATCCATGCCCTCCATTCTCTCCATTTCTGGGGTCTCCAAGACCTACGCCACCGGTTTTACAGCGCTCAAGGAGGTCAACCTCGACATCCAGCGCGGTGAGATCTTTGCGCTGCTTGGGCCCAACGGCGCCGGCAAGACGACGCTGATCTCGATCGTCTGCGGCATCGTCAACCGCTCGTCGGGCACCGTCACCGTCGACGGCCACGACATCAACAAGGATTACCGCGCCGCGCGCAGCCTGATCGGGCTGGTGCCGCAGGAACTGACCATCGATGCCTTCGAGAGCGTCTGGGCGACGGTCAACTACAGCCGTGGCCTGTTCGGCAAACCGGCCAACCCGGCCTTCGTCGAGAAGGTGCTGCGCGACCTGTCGCTGTGGGACAAGAAGGACGCCAAGGCGATCACGCTCTCCGGCGGCATGAAGCGCCGGCTGATGATCGCCAAGGCATTGTCGCACGAGCCGCGCATCCTGTTCCTCGACGAGCCGACCGCCGGCGTCGACGTCGAGCTGCGCCAGGACATGTGGGCGATGGTGCGCCGGCTGCGCGAGGACGGCGTCACCATCATCCTCACCACCCACTACATCGAGGAAGCCGAGGCGATGGCCGACCGCGTCGGCGTCATCAACCGCGGCGAGATCATCCTGGTCGAGAACAAGGCCGAACTGATGCGCAAGCTCGGCCGCAAGCGGCTGGTGCTGGAACTGCGCAATCCGCTGACGGCCATTCCCGAGGCGTTCTCGCGCTACGCGCTGGAGCTGTCGCCGGATGGCGGACAGCTGACCTACACCTATGACAACCAGGCCGAGCGGCCAGGCGTCGCCTCGCTCATCCGCGATCTCGAGGCCGGCGGCATCCAGTTCCGAGACATCGACACGCAAAACAGCTCGCTCGAGGAGATCTTCGTCAATCTGGTGAGGAGAGAGCCATGAACCTGCGCGCGGTATGGGCGATCTACCGGATGGAGATGGCGCGGGCCTTCCGCACCGTGCTGCAGAGCATCGTCTCGCCGGTCATCTCGACATCGCTGTATTTCGTCGTCTTCGGCTCGGCCATCGGCTCGCGCATCACCGAGATCGACGGCATCAGCTACGGCGCCTTCATCGTGCCGGGGCTGATCATGCTGTCGCTGTTGACGCAGTCGATCTCCAATGCCTCCTTTGCCATCTATTTCCCGAAATTCGTCGGCTCGATCTACGAGCTTCTGTCGGCGCCGGTCTCCTATCTGGAGATCGTCATCGCCTATGTCGGCGGCGCGGCGACAAAGTCGATCATCCTCGGCCTGATCATCCTGGCCACAGCCTCGCTGTTCGTGCCGCTCACCATCCTGCACCCGTTCTGGATGCTCGCCTTCCTGGTGCTGACGGCGGTGACCTTCAGCCTGTTCGGCTTCATAATCGGCATCTGGGCGAAGAGCTTTGAGCAGCTGCAGCTGGTGCCGCTCTTGATCATCACGCCGCTGACCTTCCTCGGCGGCAGCTTCTACTCGATCAACATGCTGCCCGGGATCTGGCGCACGGTGACGCTGTTCAATCCGGTCGTCTATTTGATCAGCGGCTTCCGCTGGAGCTTCTACGGCAAATCCGACGTCTCGGTCGGCGTCAGCCTTGGCATGACCGTCGTCTTCCTGCTGGTCTGCATAACCATCGTCGCCTGGATATTCAGGACAGGTTACCGGCTAAGGAACTGACGGCTTCGCAAAACTTGGGTTCCTCGCCCCACAACGTGGGGAGAGGTGGCCCGGCAAAGCCGGGACGGAGAGGGGCCTTCGCGGCGGCTGAGAAAGTCCTTGTTGAAAGCGCCCGATGGCTTCGTGTCGAGGCCAGCCTCGCGCCCCTGTCCTCACCGTGTTTTGGCTTCGCGAATGGCGTCCCCCTCTCCGTCCCGGCTACGCCGGGCCACCTCTCCCCGCATCCGCGGGGGCGAGGAACCCAGGTCCTGCGACCGACCTCAAATTGCCTTGACCAGCCGCAGCAACCCAAGCATCTCGACATACGTCCCCTCGCGGAAGGCGATGTAGACCGGCTCCTCGACACCGTGGAAACGGCGTTTGAACGCCGCCTGGCCCTGCAGGTTGAACCTGCGGCGGTTGACCCAGGGCGAGTCATAGGCGCGCTGGAAGGTGTTGCGCCAGAAGTCGCTTTCGGCAAAGCCGCTCGGCCCGATGTCGACGAGCGGCGACAGGCCGAGCGTGACCACCGAGACGCCCTCTTCGCGAAAACGGTCGACGGCGAATTTGGTCAGGCCGATCTCGGCATGCGGCGAGGCATCGATGTGCTTGCGCTTGAAGGCGGTGGTGTAGCCGATGACCTTGCCGTCGGCAAACAACGGGTCGAAGTCGAGTAGCGCGACCAGCTCGCCCCAGGGGCCGTGCAGCACGAAACGGCGCATGGCGGTGCCGAGCTGATCTGCGAACGGCCGGTTGAGAAAGCCCATCTCCCAGCGCTTGACGATGCGGTCGCCGCGCCAGTTCTCGGAGAGCCGGGCGATCTCGTCGAGGTGGATCGTGCGCTTGTCCTCTTCGAACGAAAAGCCCTTCTTCAACAGCCAGCGCTCGGAGTAGCGCACGGTTTCGTTGCGCTTTCCGGAAAAATCATGATCGGGCAGATTGAGACGGGTGTCGATGCCGAGACGATTGACCTTGTAGCCGAGCCCGGCCAGCACGCGTGCGGTTTCCTCGCCGATCTGCACGAACCACGGGCTGCCGGCGGTCTCGACGAAGCGTCTGATATAGTCGGGCCGCAGCATTGGAGCCGCCACCGGATCGCCGAGCGCGAAATGATGCTTCATCTTGGTGCCGAAGGCGATGTAGCCGTCGGCATCGCCGAAATAGGAAAGCTTGTTTTGAACGGCGGTGGAGTAGGCAAGCGAGAAGTCGCCATGGCGGCGAACAAGCGCCAGTCGTTCGACATGGGTCAGCGCCTGCCGCTCGACCTTGGGCGCGGCGGCCTCAAGGATGTTGTCGAAATAGATCCGCAAGGAGGGCATGGTCGAGATTCCGCGTGCCGCCTACAACGCCGCGCGTCCAAGACGCGCAAAGGTGCTGTAACACTTTGATTCTGCGCATGGCCGCGAAAATCGAACCCGATTTCGGGCATGCGCGTGGGGGATAACAGAGACCCGCCAGCCCCCCAGGGCCTCGAATCAATCACATTGCCGCGACCTGATTACCGTTGATATCGCGCATATGCCATATAGAGCGCAACCGCGGCCCGGCGTATGGCTCGAAAATCGTATGGCTCGAAAATCGGCAGCGGTTTGCGGGGATGGGTCCTGCGCGGGATCAAATGGTTACAGCGTCATGCGAGCCTTGCGGCAGGGCGGTCGAATGGGATTCAAGAGTGAATGACTGATACGACGATCAGATCGGTTGCGGACCTGCCGATAACGGTCGAGCCGGCGATCGTCGTTGGCGCCGGCGCTGCCGGACTGGCCGTCGCGCATGCCTTGATGAACGCCGGCGTGCCGACGGCGATCCTGGAAAAGGAAAGCCGGCTGGCCGAGCCCTGGCACAGGCGGCACAAGCAGCTGCATCTCAACACCCACCGAGATCTTTCTTCGCTGCCTGGTCTCGCCTATCCCCCGGGCACCCCCGCCTTTCCGCAAAGGATGGTCGTCATCCGCCACATGAATGATTTCAGGGATGAGAATCGGCTGCCGGTGCAGTTTGGCGTCGCTGTCGAAGAAGTCGCCTTCAAGGGCGATCATTGGGTGCTGCGGACCAGCGCCGGACCGCGCCTGGCCCGCAATGTCGTCATCGCCACCGGCCGCGACAGGCAGCCATTCACTCCTGAATGGAAAGGCATGACGGATTTCGGCGGCCGCATCATCCATTCGGCGGATTTCGGCGATGCGCAGGACTATGCGGGCCAGAAAGTGCTGGTTGTCGGCGCCGGCAATTCGGGCTTCGACGCACTCAATCATCTGGCCGGCATAGGCACGGCCGCCATCTGGCTGTCGGCCCGCAGCGGCCCCGCCATCCTGCCAAAGCGCATCGGCAAGATCGCCGTGCACCGGCTTTCGCCGTTCATGGCGCGCTTGCCGTTGCGGGTCGCCGATGTGGCGATCGCGGCAACGCAGCGCCTGGTCTTCGGCGACCTGACCAAATTCGGCATGCCGCCCGCACCCAAGGGCGGCGCCAGCCGCCTGACCTCTGACTACACCGCGATCGCCGCCGATGACGGTGCCGTCGACGCCATCAAGGCCGGCAAGATCACCGTCGTGCCGGCCATACGGGAATTCACCCGCGACGGCGTGATCCTGGCCAATGGCAGCCTGATCGATCCCGACATCGTCATTGCCGCGACAGGCTACCGCACCGGGCTGGAGCCCATGGTCGGCAAGCTTGGCGTGCTCGACGGCAAGGGCGTTCCGCTGTTCAATGGCGGGCAAGCCGATCCGAAATTGCCCGGCCTGTGGTTCACTGGCATGCGGCCAAGCATTCGCGGCTGCTTCGCCAATGCCGGCATCCTGGCGAAGGCGATCGTCAAACGGATCGCCGGCTCCGCCGACGTCTCCCACCAATCCGGTGCATTACGCTGACTTCGGCTCGAGTCGCCGGAAACCGACGGCTTCCATCAGCATCTCTTCTTCGACCATGCCGGCATTGTGCAGGGCGAGCAGGTTAAGCGCGATTTCGCGCGCACCGGTGGAATCGGGATGCGCTTCGCGCCGCCGGCAGGCCTCGTCGAACACGCGCTGCAGCTTGGCGATATCGGCTGGCTTGAGCAAGCCACGGTCATAGACGGACTTCGACATGGCGATCTCCTGAGAAAGACCTAGGGCGCCACGTTCAAATTGCCAATCTTTCCCGAGGCTTGAATGGATTCACCGATAGCTTCGTCATCCGGGGGCGGAGCAACGGGCGAAGCGACGCGGCGCAGACCCCAGGATCCATGCCGCGACTTCAAAGTGTAGCAGCGGTGCGGAATTCTGCTCCGCTGCCAGCGCCCGATATCAGACCGCGATCTTGCCGCCACCCTGTTTGGTGATGGCGACCACCGACGGCCGCACCGGCATGTCGGGCTTGAAGTCGGGCCAGCGTGTCGACAGATCCTCATAGTAGGACGGGCGGCCGAACGCCTCCCAGTCCTCGCCGCCGTCGCCCGGATGCTGGACGGCGACGAAGGCGGTCTGGTCATCGGGCGCGAACAGCGGACCGCACATTTCGGCGCCGATCGGCACGCGGAAGAACAGTTTCGAGGTTGCCCGCGCCGACCCTTCGGTGTCCACCGCCCACAGGCCGTCGGTGCGGCCGGTGGCTTTCGGCCCCTGTCCGTCGGTGGCGACCCACAGGCGACCGGCCGAATCGACCGCGCAATTGTCGGGCATGCCGAACCAGCCATTGGCCGTCGTTGCCGTCGAGAAGGTGGCGCCGACATCGGCCACCGAGGGATCGCCGCATTTCAGCAGCACTTCCCACTTGCCCTTGGCGGCAGCGAAATCGCCGCCGTCCTCCGATATCTCGATGATGTGGCCGAAGGCGTTTTCGGCGCGCGGGTTGGCGGCGTCGACCTGGTCGGCCTTGCGCTTCGAATTGTTGGTCAGCATGACATAGACCTTGCCGTTGACACCATTGGGCTGGATGTCTTCCGGGCGATCCATCTTGGTGGCGCCGAGCAGGTCGGCGGCGCGGCGCGTCTCGATCAGCACGTCGGCCTGCCCAGCGAAGCCGTTTTCAGCCGTCAGCGGCCCCTGGCCGAAGACAATCGGCAGCCATTCGACCGTGCCGTCTTCGGCGAATCTGGCGACATGCAGCGTGCCGTCGTCGAGCAGGTCCTTGTTGGCGGCATGGTCGTTCGGATTGAACGCGGCTTTGGTGACGAACTTGTAGACATAGTCGAAGCGCTCGTCGTCGCCGAGATAGAAGACGACGCGGCCGTCCTTGGCGACGATCGATTCGGCGCCCTCATGCTTGAAGCGGCCCATGGCGGTGCGCTTCCTCGGCGTCGAGGTCGGGTCGTTGACGTCGACCTCGACGATCCAGCCGAAGCGGTTGGCCTCGTTGGGCTCCTTGCCGAGGTCGAAACGGTCGTAATGCGCCGCCCATTCATAGGCGCCTTCGGGAATGCCGAGGCGCTTGTAGTTGGCGGCTTCCTTGTGGCCCTCGGGCAGTTCGCCGGAGAAATAGCCGTGGATGTTTTCCTCGGCCATCACATAGGTGCCCCAGGGCGTAACGCCGCCGGCGCAGTTGTTGAACGTGCCGAAAACCTTGGTGCCGGACGGGTCGGCATTGGTCTTGACGCGGTCATGGCCGGCGACCGGACCGGACAGCGCCATTTCGGTGTTGGAGGTGATGCGGCGATTGAGCTTGCCGTCGCGCACCACCTGCCATTTGCCAGCGTCTTTGCGGATCTCGACGATGGTGCCGCCGTGGGCCGCCATCTCGACATCGACCTGCTCCTTCGACAGGGGCGCGACTTCGGCCGACTTCTTGCCGTCCTTTTCGACGATCTTCACGATGCCCGGGAACATCAGATGCGGGTTGGTGTATTCGTGGTTGACCACCAGCAGGCCATGTTCGGCCGAACCGTCGATCGGCAGATAGCCGACATAGTCGTTGTTGTAGCCGAATTGTTTCGCCTGGGCTTCGGCCGACTGTTTCGTTGGGTCGAAGTCCGGCGAATCGGCAAACAGCGGGTCGCCCCAGCGCAACAGCACATCGGCATCGTAGCCCGGCGCGACATGATGCTTGTCGTCGATGCCGGCCTCCAACTCGTCGAACACGAAGGCCGAACTTTCGGCGGCCCGGGCCTCGTCGGCGCTGATCAGCGCCAGCGGGCTGACGGTGGCGGCAATGGCCGAGACGGCCAGCGAGCCCTTGAGGAAGCCACGGCGCGAAAACCGCGCGGCGATGATCTCGCCCATGGTGCGGTTGTCGGTGGGGTTGGTGGCCGGGCCGTCGTTTTCCTCGAGCAGGCTGGTGCGGAATCGGGCGTCGGGGAAGCGATGTTCGGTCATTTGGGGCTTGCCTCTGGCTTTGGGGATGGCTGGAGCGTGTTGCCTGTTTAACCCCTTATATCCGGTCGATCACATCTTCGTGACATCCCAAACCGCTTTCAACCGCATTCCACGATCTCGGCAGCCGACCCTTCACGGTCGCGCAACGCGGGGGACCAAGGTCCCTGGTTAGACAAGCAAAGGTCCCTGTTGGCGCCGCATCGGTCGTAGGCCCCCTTATGCCAAGGCAGCCAGGTCGGCAATGGTCGGCGGCTTGCCAACGCCCGGCATCGGCCTGATGAAGAGGAGGACCGAGATGCGCGGATCGATCCCCGCCCGCTATCGGGGGCTGGCTTTGAGAGCGATATCGGCATTGGCGCTGGCCATCGCCCCCTGTCAACTCGCCTTCCACGGCTCCGCTCCCGGCATCGTTGCCGCAGCTGCGCACGCCAAGGATGGCGGAAATGGTGGCGGGGGTGGTGGTGGTGGTGGAAACGGTGGAAGTGGCGGCGGAAACAGCGGCAATTCCGGGCCCGGTGGCGGTAACAACGGCGCCGGTAATAATGGCGGAGCCAACAATTCCGGATCAGGCAACGGCGGAACCGGCCATCATGTCAATGCAGCCACCGGCGACAAGGTGGATGTGGACGGCAACAACATCGAGGTCGAGCATCCCGACGGCATCACGGAAGTGATCGAGAACGGTCGTTTCGAGATGAAGGATGCCCTCGGGCGCACGATCGTCGAACGTCCGGCGACGGCGGACGATTTCAGTCGCCTCGAGGCACTGTGAGGCAAGGCCAGCATGTAGCGGCCCGGCTTCACAAGTCACCTCCGCCGCCCCCGGCGGAGGTGACTTGATGTCCGGCGCCTGCCGTCGTCCGGCATCGGGAAAACCAGTCTCCCGTTCGGCGATGGCGGTCGTGGCGCCGTTCATGCAAAGCTAATATAGCACACACTTAGGACTTTAGTCCAACCTTGCGCTTGCAAAGGTCCTGGGGGACAACCGCAACGGTCGGAGGTCGCTTCCGGGAACCACGTCTTTCGGCGATGTTGGTTGTAATTACAACGTTGAGGGTGGGCGCGCCGGGCTCAATCGACGGGGATCAGCATGCACAGATCGGTCACGACCCGTTGTTGCCGGGTGGCGCTCAGCTCGGCCGCCGCGCTGGCGTTGACCATCGCTCCCTATCAGATTGCTCTCCATGGCTCCGCTCTCGGGAATCTATGCCGCCAGCGCACAGGCCGGCAAGGGCGGCGGCGGCAATGGCGGTGGTGGAGGCGGTAACGGTGGTGGTGGGGGCAATTCCGGTGGCGGTGGCGGAAATTCCGGTGGCGGCAACAGCGGCGGTAATAGCAGCGGCGGAAATAGCGGCAACAGCAACGGGAACGGCAACAGCGGTAATTCCGGCAAGTCGGGATCCAACAAGGGCAAGAGCGGCAACAGCGCGAGTCATGTCAATGCCGCGACCGGCGACAAGGTCGACGTGACAGGCAACAAGATCACGGTCCTGCATCCCAACGGCATCACGGAACAGCTCGAGAACGGCCGTTTCAGGATGGAGGATGCGCTCGGGCGCACGATCATCGACCGCCGGGCCACGCCGGCCGACGTCAGCCGCCTCAAGGCCTTGTGAAGCTTGCCAACAGGCAACGGCCGGCTTCACATGTCACCTCCGCCGCCCCCCGGCGGAGGTGACCTCGTTTCTAATGCATGTCGCTCAAAAGTGGCCCCGGTTTTGAGACAACGACATGCATGGAAAAAAGACCTAAAGCGCGGCGCATGAATCCGTTTCGACGCGACGCGCTTTGGGCCGGCGCCGCGCGATCTCCGGCATCGCGATGACTGAAGTCCCTGGAGCGGTTCAGCTTTGCCAGAAGCGCTGAACTGTTAAATATGGTTCCCGTCGCGGTCGCGTGCCTCACGCATCATCAAGGCTGCTTCGGTGCGGTTTCGCACATTGAGTTTCGACAGCACGCCGGTCATGTGATGCTTGACGGTCTTCTCCTGAAGCTCCAGCCGCAAGGCGACTTCCTTGTTGCTCAGCCCCTCAGCCACCAGCCGCAGGATTTCCGTCTGCCGCTCGGTGAGTTGCCGCAGCCTGTCCGCTATGCCGTTGGTGGGTTTCTGCGACTGGAGATCCGAAAGCAGCCGGGCCGACAGCGTCGGCGAAAGATAGCTCTCGCCAGCCGCCACGTTGCGCAGGATGTCGGCAAGCGCGCGCGATCCGATGCCTTTGAGGACATAGCCGCGCACCCCTTCGTTGAGCGCCTTGGTCACATCGGCATTGGCCTCCGAAACGGTCAGCATGACAATCTTCTGGGCGGGATGGCCGGCGAGGATGCCTGCAACCGCGGTCAGACCGCCGCCCGGCATGGAGATATCGAGCAACAATATGTCGGGCCGCACCGTCGAGGCGAGGCGTTCGGCATCCTGTGCCGTGGCGCCCTCGCCAACCATCTCGAAGCCTCCGATCTCCGACAGGCTGCGCGTCACACCTTCGCGAAAGAGGGGATGATCGTCGACAATGGCGATGCGAATGACATCAGTCATGCTTGCTCCTCAACCGATAGACGGATCACCAATCGCGTGCCTTGCGGCCCGGTCAAGGTTTCGAACTGGCCACCAATGCTTTCGACCCGCTCTCTGAGGCCGGCGAGCCCGAGGCCCTCGACCCGTGCCGGATCGAAGCCTGGCCCGGCGTCCGATACTTCAACACAAAGCCTGCCACCTTTCATCCCGGCACTCACCGCTTGATCCTTGCCTCGCCCGTGGCGGTAGGCGTTGTTCAGCCCTTCCTGCACGAAACGATAGATGCTGATCTTCTCGGAGGCGCCGGGCTCCGGCAACTGTCCGGCCAGCGTGAGTGTCACCGACGTTCCCGTCCTCAGCTCGTGTTCGTTGACGGCCAGCCGCAGAATTTCCGGTGCCGCCGCCGTCTCTATCTGCGGCAGGACGAGGCCGGTGCAGATGCCGCGTATTTCGCGCAGCGCATCCTCCAGCGTCTTGCGGATCATCGCGATCTCGGTCGAGCGGCTTTCGCCCGAATGACCGTCGCTGGAAAATATCGGACTGTCCATGCGCAGCGCCGCCAGGGCCACGAGTTGGGCCGGACCGTCATGGAGGTCGGCGCCGATACGGCGCAAATATCTTTCGTTGAGCGCGGTGGCGCGGCGGGAAGCCCGCTGCACACGCATTCGCAGGGCGCTGTTTTGCGTCACCAGACCCTGCAGCTCCGACACCTGGCGGCGCAGCGCCCCGCGCTGATCGTCGATGGTGCGGCTGCCGCGCAGGACGATGCCCGACAGCAGCAGGAATGCCGCCAGGGTCGCGCCGGCCACAATCAGCCAGCTGGACCACAGAGCGGAAGCCAGGGTGGCCTGGAAGTCGTCGGCGATCTCGTAGAATTCGGTGACCGCCACCACCTCGCCGGACCACGGCTCGCGCACCGGATTGTAGATTTCCAGCAACGGCAAGCCGGAAGCCTTCTCCTTCTCCTCCTCTTCATCGTCATCGAACGTATTGAATTCGGCCACGACATTGCCTTTGAAGGCGGAACGCAGATTGTCGCTCGGACCGAAGCGGCGGCCGATCAGGGACGCGTCCTTCGCATAGAGAACCGTGCCGTCGCGGCGCCAGAGCACAAACGATTCGAGGCGCTTGCCGAGCGCGCCCTGGCCAAGTGTCTCGTCGAGCGCCCGCTTTACGGAGTCGCTGAGCTCCTGGTCCTTGCGCAGGTCGGGAAGCAGCGGCGCAATCACGCTGTCGACGTACAGCGCCGTCGTGGCGGCTGAATTGCGGATGACGCCTTCCCGGATCTGCGCTGTCACCCAGGCGCCCACCACCAGCATGACGGCCAGCAGGCCAAAGCCGCCGGCAACGACGAATTGCAGGGCAAGAGAAAGGTCGCTCCAGCGTCGCACCAGGTTTTGCAGAATGCGTATCATGAGCCCCTGACCGCCCCTGAATCGACAGACTGGGCGATACCAGCACATTGAGCTTCCGTCATGCCGTTGCCAAGACCTTCGTTTGATCGAGGTCGCTTGACGTCCCGGCGCGCTTCGGAAACAACGTCCGCGATACACGCGGCCGATGCCGCTTCGAGAGGGGACGGGACGTTGAGTTTTTCGGGATTGCTGCAGCTTGGCTTTTCGACGGTCATTTTCCTGCTGGCGGCGACGGCCGCCAAGCAATGGGGCCTGGCGCCGAGCCTGGGCAAGATCCTGCTGACGCTCGCGCTCTATTCGTTGGGCAATCTGATCATGCTGCGGTTGATCCGCGAGTTCGGCATGTCGGTGTCGTTCAGCCTCTCGGCCGTCATCCAGCTGGTCTCGGTGAATGTCGTAGCACTCGTGTTCTTCGGCGAGCGCGTCAACGCGCTGCAGGCGACCGGCATCATGCTGGCGATCGCCGCCGTGGCGCTGATCACGCTCGGACCCTATCTGCAAGGCCGGTTGTAACGGGCGAATTTGCCGATGAAGAACGCCGCCAACGCGCTGCTCAACCGGGTCGAATTCCCGGTGCTGCTGGCCGGCCTGGTCGTCGCCGGCGGCCTGTGGGGCTTCGAGGAGTTGATGGAGGTGGCGCGGGCCACCACACCGCACGCCTTCGACACCGAGATCCTGCTCGCCTTCCGTCAGCCGGGCCAGCCGGGGGTGCCGATCGGCCCGCTTTGGCTGGAGGGCGCGATGCGCGACATCACCAGCCTCGGCAGCGGCAGCGTGCTGGTGCTGATCGTCACGGCGGTAATCCTTTATCTCTTGCTTATCCGCAGGCCGGCGACCGCCTTTTTCATCTTCGTGGCGGTGGCCGGTGGCCAGGTGCTGTCGAGCCTGCTGAAAGCCGGCATCGACCGGCCGCGCCCCGAACTCGTCTCGCATCTCGTCAACGAAACGTCGCTGTCCTTTCCGAGCGGCCACGCCATGCTGTCGGCAGTGACCTATCTGACGCTCGGCGCGCTGGCAGCGCGCTTCCTGCCGGGGCGAACGACGAAGATCTATGTGCTGTCGCTGGCGGTGCTGACGACGCTGCTGGTCGGCATCAGCCGCATCTATCTCGGTGTGCACTGGCCGTCGGATGTGCTGGCCGGCTGGTGCGCCGGCTTCGTCTGGGCAATGCTTTGCTGGCTCACTGCCCAGGTGTGGCAGCGATGGCGCGGGCAGCCCCTGAACGGCGACAGCGAAACTGGAGATTAGATCAGCCGGTTGATCAGCCCGTGCCCGCAACCCGCCAACAGCAAAACCACCGACAGCAAGCATGCCGATGTCATGAAGGTCTTGAAAACAGTCAACCGCGTTATCTCCCACCCCAGATGGAACACCCTAGAGCAATTCCAGGAAAAGTGCGAAACGGTTTTCCCGGGAAAAGCGCATGGCGCTTTCCCTTGGGAATTGCGTCGATCAAAGAGCCAGAGCAATCCTCGGGAAGTATCTGAAAAAATGGTCGATCAGGTGACGCCGCTTACGTCTCAGACGTTCATATTGATGCTTGAAACATCACAATGATGGTATTATACGTTATTTCCGCAGACTCAGACGGGGGTTCCGGCCGATGATCACTGCCGCGCAGATGCGCGCCGCAAGGGCGTTGGCCGGCATCGATCAGAAGACGCTCGCCGAGCGCGCCGGCGTTTCGCTTCCGACCATCCAGCGGATGGAGGCGAGCGATGGCGTGGTCAGGGGCGTGGTCGACACGCTGATGAAGGTCATCCAGGCCCTTGACGAGGCCGGGGTGGAATTGATCGGCGAGAACCAGACCAGCGAGCGCGGCGGCCGGGGCGTGCGCCTCAAGCCTGTCGTGCCGCCAGATCCCAAGGCTGAGCCGGCATAAAGTCGCGACGGCGACCGCCGACAGTCCTGCCGACGATCCCGCCGCCTTCAGGGTACGGAAGGCAGTCCATGGATCAGACGCAGCGGGCAGTACATCAACCGGCCCATAAGTCGGCCCACAAGCCGACATTTTCCGAATTGTTCACGCCAAAGCTGGTGACGGTCTGGCGCGAGGGCTACACGCTCGCAAACTTCAAGGCGGACGCCATCGCCGGGCTGACGGTGGCCATCGTCGCGCTGCCATTGTCGATGGCGATCGCGATCGCCTCGGGCGTGACGCCTGAGCGCGGCCTCTACACCTCGATCGTCGGCGGGTTCATCATTTCAGCGCTCGGCGGCAGCCGCTTCCAGATCGGCGGCCCGGCCGGCGCCTTCATCGTGCTGGTGGCCGCGACGGCTGCCCGGGTCGGTGTCGACGGGCTGCTGCTGGCAACGATGATGGCAGGCGTCTTCCTGCTCGCCATCGGCTATCTCCGTCTCGGCACCTACATCAAGTTCATTCCCTATCCGGTGACGGTCGGCTTCACCGCCGGCATCGCCGTCATCATCTTTTCGGGACAGATCGTCGAACTGTTCGGGCTGAAGCTTGCCGGCAAGGAGCCGGGACCGCTGGTGCCGAAGTTGATCGCGGTCGGTGAGGCGGTCGGCACCATCAACCCGGCGGCGACCTTCGTGGCGGTGTTGACCATCGTCACCATCGCCTGCCTGAAGCGCTGGCGGCCGACATGGCCTGCCATGCTCATCGCCATCGGGCTGGCATCGCTGGCCGTGGCGCTTCTTGCGCTACCGGCGGAGACGATCGGCACCCGCTTTGGCGGGATCCCGCGCAGCCTGCAGATGCCCGCTTTTCCACCGATCAGCCTGGGCAGGATGATTGACGTGCTGCCGGACGCCATTGCCTTTGCCCTGCTCGGCGCGATCGAATCGCTTCTGTCGGCGGTGGTCGCCGACGGAATGACGGGCCGGCGGCATCGTTCCAACTGCGAACTGGTGGCGCAAGGCTTCGCCAACATCGCGTCCGCCCTGTTCGGCGGCATCTGCGCCACCGGCACCATCGCCCGCACCGCGACCAATGTGCGGGCCGGCGCCCACGGACCGGTTTCGGGCATCGTCCACTCCGCCATCCTGCTCGCGCTGATGCTGGTGGCGGCGCCGCTCGCCAGCTACATCCCGCTCGCCGCCCTTGCCGGCGTGCTGGCGGTCGTGTGTTGGAACATGTTCGAGAAACAGGCCTTCGCCACGTTGCTGCGCACGTCGCGCGGCGACGCGCTGGTGCTGATGGCGACCTTCCTGCTCGTCATCTTCCGCGACCTCACCGAAGGGATCGTCGTCGGCTTCGTGCTGGGGTCGATCCTGTTCATCGACCGCATGGCCAAGTCGATTGCGGTCGAGGTCGATCAGCCGCTGGTGCAGGAGGATGTCGCCGACAGCACCAACGCCTACGATTCCAGCGAGGCGACCGACGCCGATACTGTCGTCTACCGCATTTCGGGCGCCTTCTTCTTCGGCGCCGCGTCGACCGTCGGCACCGTGCTCGACCGCATCGCCGACCAGCGCAAGAACTTCATCCTCGACTGCTCGGCCGTACCGTTCTTCGATTCGACGGCGGCCAATGTCATCGAGGGCGCCGCCCACAAGGCGAAGCGCGCCGGTGTCCGCTTCATCATATCGGGTGCCGCGCCGCAGATACGGCGCATGCTGATCAACCACGGCGTCAAGCGTCCGCTGGTGACCTATGCCGCCTCGATCCGCGACGCACGGGCGCAACTGAAAGGGAAGCTGGAGGCGGAATAGCAGTCAAGATTTGCCGACCGGTGGCCACTTGGTACAAGGTGTCCGCCGGCTGAACGTCAACTTTTGACCCTGAGTTGACTCACACGCGGCGCGAAGTGAACGACCGCTTTGCGCTGCATCTCGGCCGTTGAGGTCGGCTTCGCAGCTTCCTGAAAGCGGACCTTGCCGGCGATTAGGCTGGAGGTCGCGGTTGCGCCAAAAACGGCCGATCAGCCGTCCTGCCGAAGCAGCCATTGCCTATGCCTACGGATCGCCGACTTGGCTTGAGATCGAGCAGGTGCTTTGCCACAGGCACCCCAATCGAGGCCCACGCGACGAGTTGGGATCAGTGACCCACCCCTGACATGACGCGGGATCGCTTGTACGGCGCCCTATGGCGATTTGTGCCGGGCCGACGCCACCCACGGTGCGGTCTTTGCGATCTCGGTGCGTTCCCGACTCACGATCGATGCGCCAGCCTGGCAGCGCTATTCCGGCAGCCCCGCCTTTCGCAAACCTTCTGCAAGCAGAGCCATATGGGCTGGGACGGCTGAAACGACGTCGGCGAGATTGGAAATTCGTTGGCCAGGATCGAGGGCGAGAATTCGGCTCACCACCTTTTGCGCGTCCTCGGTTCGGCCGGCGTGAGCATAGCTTGCAGCCGCATAGCGCAACGACCCCAAAAAGTCCGGCTTTTCCCGCAACGACCTTTCGGCCCAAGATGATGCCTCCTCAAATCGACCAGCGAAGAGATGAGCCACTGCAACCGCATTCTGCATATCGAACATGAGCGGGTCGACCGGGCTCATGCGTATCGCAGTCGCGAGGTGCTGGAGGGCGGTTTCCGCATCGCCGAGGTCGACTCTGACCCAGCCGCTGAATAGCCACGCAGTGGCCAGGTTCGGATTGAGCGCGAGCGCGCGATCAATGAACGCTGCCCCGCTATTGTTGTCGCCCACGACAAACGCGAGCGCGTGCCCGCCGAGTGAGAGCGCAACCGCGTCATCCCTGCCCAAATCCACTGCCTTCAGAGCCAGGCGTTCTGTCTCGACGGTTTCCTGCTCACGATCGGCCATCCAGCCGTTTGCCTTGCGCATGACGGCACACCACGCGGCCATGCCGTATGCCGAGGCGAATTCAGGGTCGAGTTCGATGGCCTTGTAAAACAACTGAAGGGCGTTTGCATTGGATTCCCTGGTCAACTGGTGGAGGCTTGCTATCCCGCGCAGATAATAGTCGTAAGCGTCAAGGTGCTCGGTCGGCTTGCGCTTGGCCCGCTCGATCTCTGCCTGTTCCAGCTTCGGAGCGATCGCTCCGACGACGCTCCGGGTCACGTCCTCCTGCAGGTCAAAAACGTCCTCCAGCCCGCCGTCGAAACGGTCGGCCCATAGATGTGCACCCGTTGCCGCATCGATAAGCTGCCCGGTGATGCGCACCCTGCTCGCCGCCTTGCGCACGCTCCCTTCAAGCACATAGCGCACACCAAGCTCGCGCCCGACCTGCTTGATGTCCACTGCCCGGCCCTTGTAGGTAAAGCTCGAGTTGCGCGCGATGACGAACAGCCAGCGCGTCCGGGACAGCGCGGTGATGATCTCCTCCACCATGCCGTCAGCGAAGTAGCCCTGCTCGGGGTCGCCACTGAGGTTGTCGAATGGCAAGACCGCGATGGACGGTTTTTCGGGAAGCGTCAGCCTCTCCCTTGTCGAGAATACCGAAGTTGGTTTTGCTCGACTGACCTGATAGGCGCGCACCGCCTCCACGATGTTGTGGACCTGATGGCTACCGAGGTCGGTGTAGGCATAGTCTAGTTTGCCCTTGACCTGCTCGTAGACGTTGCTCGCGACGCAGACGCCGCCAGGTTCTGCAAGCTTCTCGAGCCGCGCGGCGATGTTCACACCATCACCGTAGATTGTATCGTCCTCGGCAATCACGTCGCTCAAATTCACGCCCATACGGAAAGTCATGCGCTTGTCTTCGGGCAAACTTGCATTGTGAGCAGCCAATCCCTCCTGGGCTTCGACCGCACACTGCACCGCGTGGACTGCGCTGGCGAATTCGACAAGAAGGCTGTCGCCAGCGGAACCGACGATGCGTCCGTGGGACTCTGTGATCTTGGGCTCGATCACTTCGGCGCGAAGCCTCTTCAGCTGTGCAAGCGTGCCAACCTCGTCGGCTCCCATGAGGCGGCTGTAGCCGACGACGTCGGCAGCAAGGATTGCGGTGAGGCGTCGCTCCATGCTTGTGTCCTGCCTCTTCCATAAAGTCGAAGCTCCGGGCGGCGAGCGTATTCTAGTGCGACCTCGAATGCGAGCGTGCAGTGCCGGCGTATGCGACCCTGTCGGCCGTTGAGGGCACCTTTGCCACCTCGTGAAAGCAGACATTGCCGGCGACGAGGCTTGACGGTCGCGGCAGCGACAGGCGCAAAGATCAGTCGAGGCTGATCCGCGTTCCCTTGGCGCCGTTGAGCAGCCGCTTGAGATGGAAGCTGGCGAGCTGGTCGTCCGGACATTTGCCGATGTGCGCGGCGAAAGCCGTAAGCGCGTTTGCATCTCCGGCCTCCAATCTGCCGAAGGCTTCGAGATAGCTCGCCGTCGAAGGATCATCATACTGCTTTGACGACAAAGGCTCGAACGCGCGCAGCGCCTCGGCCCTCCCGCGCAGCATCAGATCGCCGACCGGCCGTCCGCGGAAGCCCTCGACCCTTGCAGCCGCGCTCCCGCTGACGCAGATACGCGTGCCCAGCTGCTTGTTGGCGCTTTCCAGCCGCGCCGCGATATTGATGGTGTCGCCATAGGCCGTGTAGTCGAAGAAGCGGCCTCCGCCGAAATTTCCGACCAGCGCCGGACCTGCATGGACGCCGATGCGGGTGGTACCGACCGCGACGCCCTTGTCGCGCCAGCTGTCGCGGAACGATTGCGACAGCGCGTCGAGCTCGAGCGCGCAGGCAACCGCGCGCGCCGCATGGTCCTGCTGCTCGCCAGGCGCGCCGAACAGCACATGCAGCGCATCGCCGACGATCTTGGCGACGGTGCCTTCATGCGCGAACACGACGTCGGTCATGCCGGCCAAATAGTCATTGAGGAGCGCGCCTAGCGTGGCAGGGTCGATCGTTTCCACCAGCGTGGTGAAGCTGGTAATGTCGGTGAACAGCGAGGCGACCTCGCGCCACTGTCCGGCTAGCGCCAACCCGTCGGCGTCGCCGGCCAGTCGCTCGGCCAGATTGGGCGAGAAGTAGCGCGACAGCGATGCATGCGCGCGCTCCGCGACCGCTTGCCGCCGATGCGCCTCGTGCAGCACCTCGCGATGCTTCAAGGTCTTGGCGATCGTGGTCTCAAGGTCGGCAAAGTCGATCGGCTTAGTGATGAAGTCGAAGGCGCCGCGGTTCATCGCAGTGCGGATGTTGGCCATGTCACCGTAGGCGGAGACGATGACCGTCGAAAGCTGCTGCCCCTCGGCCTGCTGCAGCTTCTCCAGCAGCGACAGGCCGTCCATACGGGGCATGTTGATGTCGCACAGCACCATGTCGATGTCACTGTCGCCGTCGATGACGGACAGGGCGTCCACACCATCGCTGGCAAACAGGAAAATGACCGCGCCGTCGCGGATCTGACGCCGGAACTTCTGGACGATCAAGACCTCAAGATCGGGCTCGTCGTCCACCACGAGGATGCGCGCCGTCACGCCACCATTCCCAGCCGCGTTTCGATCTGTTGCCTGAGCGCCGCAAAGTCGATCGGCTTGGTCAGCAGCGCTTCGGCGCCGTTCTCCAACGCCTTGCGCTTGGTCTCGGCGTCGCCATAGGCGGTGATCATGATGACCGGGACGTCGGGCCGCAGCACCTTGATCTTCGGCAGCAGCTCGAGCCCGCTCATGCCGGGCATATTGATGTCGGACAGCACCAGGATCAGTGTCACCCCTTCGGCGTGGTCGATCTGCTCCAACGCATCGACCGCCGATTGCGCGAACTCCATGGTGAAGCGGGTGGCTCGGATGTCGCGGCGGAACTGCTGGCGAAACAGCGGCTCGACGTCGGGCTCGTCGTCGACGACCAGGATGAGGAGGCTCATCCTTCAGCTCCCGATTTTGCGAGCGAGGCCGCAGCGCGCGGCAGCACAATCCGGAACTCGGTGAACTCGCCTGGCTGGCTGTCGACGTCGATCGTGCCGGCATGCTGTTTGACGACGATGTCGTGGCTGAGCGACAGGCCGAGTCCAGTGCCCTCGCCGGCTGGCTTGGTCGTGAAGAATGGATTGAACATCTTCTCCTTAACCTCTGACGGAATGCCTGTGCCGTTGTCGCGGATCCTGATTTCGACACGGTCGCCGAGACTCCTGGTGGTGGCGGAGAGCGTCGGCTCATAGTCCGCGCCATTCGCCGCGGCGCTGCGCTTGGCCGTTGCATAAAAGCCGTTGGAGATGAGGTTGAGAAGCACCCGCGTGATCTCCTGCGGGTAGAGATCGACATCCCCCGCCTGCGGGTCGAAATTCCGCGTCAGCGTGACGTTGAATCCCGGCTTTTCGGCGCGCGCCCCGTGATAGGCAAGGTTCAGGCTCTCCTCCACGACGGCATTGATGTCGATCGGACGATGCTCTCCTGAACCCGCGCGCGAATGCAGCAGCATGTTCCTGACGATGGAATCGGCCCGCTTGCCGTGCTGGACCACCTTGTCGAGATTGCTCTTGAGCATGCCTGTCAGCTCGGCGACCTCTTTGCGCACGGATGCCTCCAAAGGCGCTCCGGCCAGCACGCTGCTCAAATCATCGATGAGTTCGCCGGAGAGCGCTGAGAAGTTGTTGACGAAGTTGAGCGGGTTCTTGATCTCGTGGGCGATACCGGCGGTCAACTGGCCGAGTGAGGCGAGCTTCTCCGTTTGCACGAGGCGGTCCTGCGCGGTCCTTAGATCTTCGAGCGAGCGTGACAATTCGCGGGTACGCGCCTGCACTTCGTCGAACAGCCGGACGTTCTCGATCGCTATGCCGGACTGGTCGGCAAACGTCTCGACCAGCTCGATCTGCCTCGGCGTGAAGTCCCGCACCTGTGACCGCGTCAGCGCGAACACGCCGACCGGCGCGCCTTCGCGCAAGATCGGAACGCATAGAATGGTCCGGTAGCCGCCGAGCTTCTGAAGCTGCGTTGCCCCGTAGTCCGGGTCGGCGAGCACGTCCGAAACGTGGACGGCGCGGGCTTCGAGGGCCACCCTTCCGGTGACGCTGTCGCGACTGGCGGCGAAGGGATTGGCTTTGGCGAAAACCGCGGCTTCAGGCAAATTGCCGTAGTCGGCCGACCACCGGTAGAGATCGCCGTCGCGCTTGAAGATGACGCTAGTGTCCGCGTCGCACAGCTTGGCCGCTGATTCCGCCAGCGTGTCGAGAACCGGCTGCAGGTCGAACGTAGAGCGGCTGATCGCCTTCAGCACATCGGCTGTCGCCGTCTGCTGCTGCAGCGACTCGCTCAATTCCGCCGTGCGCGCCTGTACCTCGTCGAACAGGCGGACATTTTCGATGGCGATCACCGCTTGGTCGGCAAAGGTTTCGACGAGTTCGATCTGCCTTTCGGTGAAGGGCCGCACTGTCGAGCGGGTGAGCGAGAAAACGCCGATTGGAACCCCCTCGCGCAGCAGCGGCACGGCCAGCACCGTGCGGTATCCGCCGAGCCGCTGTCCTTCCCATAGCGTGTAGTCGGCGTCTGCCAGCACGTCCGGAATCTGGACGGCCTTGCCTTCGAGCAGGACTCGGCCGACCCCAGTGCCGCGCCCCGGAACGTGCACAAAGCCGCTGAAATATTCCTCAAGCTCGGCCGGATAGCCGTAACTCGCAGCCTCGACGAATTTGCCGTCCGTCTCACGCACGATCGAGGCATTGTCCGCTTCGCACAGCCGGGTCACCGATTCGGCCAGAGCGTCGAGCACTGCCCGGAGGTCGAAGGTCGAGCGGCTGATCGCCTTCAGGACGTCGGCCGTCGCCGTCTGCTGCTGCAGCGACTCGCTCAATTCCGCGGTGCGCGCCTGCACTTCTTCGAACAGGCGTGCATTCTCGATGGCTATGACCGCCTGGTCTGCGAAGGTCTGGATCAGATCGATCTGTTTCTCGGTGAAAGGTTGGACTTTCTGGCGGGCCAGTATGAGTACGCCGATCGGATTTCCCTCGCGCATCAACGGCACACCCAGCACGGTCCGGAACCAAACCTCGCTCGTGGACTCCAGGAAGGTGTATTCGGGATCGGCCAGGACGTCAGCCAGATGCACGATCCCGCGGTCGAGCAATGCCCGCCCGACCACACTGCCGCGTCCGGGCACAAAGTGCTTGTCCTTGACGTACTCCAGCCAGTCCGGAGGCAGATTGTAGTTGGTGGCGTAGTAGGCGCCTTCCGGCTCCTGCCGAGTGATGCCAGCCATATCCGCCTCGCAAAGCTGCGCGGCCGATTGCGTGAGCGTATCGAGCACCGTCTGCAAATCGAACGTCGAGCGGCTGATCACCTTCAACACGTCGGCGGTGGCCGTCTGCTGCTGCAGGGCGTCGCCGAGTTCTGCCGTGCGCGCCTGGACCTCGTCGAACAGGCGCACGTTCTCGATCGCGATCACCGCCTGGTCGGCGAACGTCTGGACGAGATCGACCTGTCGAGGTGTATAGGGACCTGGCTCCGGCTTGCCCATTGAGAAAACGCCGATCGGTACGCCCTCGCGCATCAGCGGCACGGACAGGACGGCCTTAAAGCCGCCGAGACTTGGTAGTTCCGGGAACCCGTATTCGAGATCCTTGGCGACATCAGGAACGTGGATCACCGCTTTTTCCAATGCACTGCGTCCGACGTAAGAATCCCGTCCTACGCGGATGGCATGGCGAGCCTCGTAGGCAACAAGCTCTGGTCTCATTCCGTAGTTGGCAGCGAGTTTGTAGGCGTCGCCGTCGTTGTCCAGCATGTAGATTCCGCCCGTGTGCGACCCGCAAAGCTTGCAGGCCGAATCGATCAGCGTTTCCAGGACACGGTGCAAGTCGAAGGCGGATCGGCTGATGACTTTCAGCACATCGGCCGTGGCCGTCTGCTGCTGTAATGCTTCGCCAAGTTCGGCGGTGCGGGCCTGCACCTCTTCGAAGAGCCGCACATTGCCGATCGCGATGACGGCCTGGTTGGCGAAAGTTTTGAGAAGGCCAATTTGGCTGTCGCTAAAGGGCCGCGCCTCGATGCGCCGGATCATAAGCGCTCCGATTGCTTTTCCTTCCTGCAACAGCGGAGTGGCTAGAATCGCGCGAAAACCAAGACGTTGAGCCATCATTCGGCCAGCTGCAAACTCCTCTCCAGCGATGGTCAAGTCGTGAACGTGGACCGGCACCCGATCCAATACGGCGCGGCCGGTAACGATGTCGCGCGCGACCGGCAAGCCAGCACTGTCAATCGGAATCGGTCCGTGATGCGCTCCCACAGCCAGCCTGTCGGAGCGCAGCAGATAGATCGTTGCGTCATAGGCGTCGCACAGCCGAGCGGCACTTTCAGCGACGGCGTCCAGCACAGGCTGAATGTCCGTAGGAGACCCGGCGATCACCTGCAATATCGCGCCGGTGGCCATCTGCTGTTCCAGCGACTCGGCTAGGTCGCGGTTGCGGGACTTCACCTCTTCGAACAGCCGCACGTTCTCGATAGCGATGACCGCCTGATCCGAAAATGTCTGCACCAGTTCGATTTCGCGCGTACTGAACGGCGAGACCGACGAGCGGGCGAGGACGAAGACGCCGGTCACGGCGCCGTCACGCATCAGCGGAACGCCCAGCAGGGTGCGGAAGCCGCCGAGCCGCTGGCCTTCGATGTTGGTATACTCCGGATCGTCGAGAACGTCGGCAATCTGCTCCACGGACCCGCTCTGGGCAACGCGGGCGGCGATGCTGCCCCGGCCTGGCGTGACCGGGAGGTTGTTCATGTGGTCCTGGAATTCTTGGCTCCATCCGATCTGTACCGTCGGCTGCAACACGTCGCCCTGGCGCAGATAGATGTAGCCCATCCCGGAATGACAGAGGTCGGATGCGGACTTCACAAGCGTATGCAGCACGGAATCGAGATCGAACGCCGAACTGCTGATCGTCTTCAACACTTCGGCCGTCGCCGTCTGCTGTTCCAGCGATTCAGTCACCTCACGGTTGCGCGCCTGCACCTCGTCGAACAGGCGGACATTCTCGATGGCGATCACCGCCTGGTCGGCGAAGCTCTCGACCAGTTCGACTTGACGCGGTGAAAATAGCCCGATCGCCCGCCGCGCCATGCCGAATACGCCGATGGTCTCCTGACCCCGCTTCAGCGGAACAGAAAGGACTCCGCGGAAACTGCCCATGATTGCCGCTTCCGGCCTTTCGTATTCCGGGTCTTCAAGCGCGTCTGCCACGTGGATCGTCAATCCCTCCAGCGCGGCGCGGCCCTGGAACGTCCCTCGTCCCACGACATGTGGATTGGCTCGTTCGTATGCATGCAGCTCGGCAGCCTGCCCGCCGCCTGCCATGAACCGCAATGTATCGCCAACGCGCAACGTGATTGCGCCCATGTCCGCCCCGGCCAAGCGTATTGCCGAGTCGACCAGCGTCTGCAGTACCGGTTGGAGATCGAAGGCCGACCGGCTGATTGCCTTGAGCACATCGGCGGTCGCGGTCTGCTGCTCCAGCGCCTCGCCGAGATCGCGCGTGCGCGCCTGCACCTCCTCGAAGAGGCGGACATTCTCGATGGCGATCACCGCCTGGTCGGCGAAAGTCTTGAGTAGCTCGACTTGTTTTTCGCTGAACGGTCTGACCTCCGTTCGGCGAATGACGAGCGCTCCAATGGCCTCGTCCTCACGCAGCAAAGGGGTGGCGAGAATTGTCCGGTGACCAAGCCGTAGCGCCATCGATCGGCCTGCAGGGAACTCGCCCTCCAGCGCGAGCAGATCATGCACATGCATCGGCCTGCGATCGATCACGGCGCGGCCGGTGACCCAATCCCGCGTGATCGGAAAAGTGGTGAAGTCGATGGGGATCGGCCCGTGGTGTGCGCCAATGGCCAGCGATTCGCCTTGCCGCAGAAAGATCGCCGCGTCATAGGCCTCGCAGAGTTGTGCGGCGCTTTCGGCGACCGCATTCAGGACCGGTTGGATGTCGGTCGGCGACGCCGCGATCACCCGCAGGATGGCACCGGTCGCAGTCTGCTGTTCCAGCGCTTCCATCACGTCCCGGTTGCGCGCCTGCACCTCGTCGAACAGGCGGACATTCTCGATGGCGATCACCGCCTGGTCGGCGAAAATCTTGAGCAGCTTGATCTGCTTCTCGCTGAAAGGCTTGACCTCGATGCGCCTGATGACGAGCGCGCCGATCGCCTCGGTGTCACGCATGAGAGGTGTTGCGAGCATCGTACGGTGGCCAAGCCTTTCGGCAAGTGTTTGGCTGACAGGAAACTCCGCACCTGCAACCGCTATGTCGTTGACATGCACAGTCTTGCAGTCGGCGAACGCGCGACCGCAGACCCAATCGCGTGCGACCGGCATCGGTTCGAAGTCGAAGGCGATGGGGCCGTAGTGCGCTTTGGGGAATAGTGTGCCGTCTCGCGCCAGGAAAATGCCGGCGTCGTAGGTGTCGCAGAAGCGCGCAGCACTCTCCGCCACGACCTGCAGGACGGGTTGGATGTCGGTCGGCGATGCGGCGATCACCCTGAGGATCGCACTCGTCGCAGTCTGCTGTTCAAGTAGATTGGCGACCTCCGCGGTGCGTACCTGATTTTCTTCGCGCGCCGCTGTCAACTCGGATCGGAGCGAGCTGATCGTCATCTCAGAGTCGGAGTCAGGCCCTCCCACCGAGGTGCTCCTGTTTTTCTCTGCTCAGTGTCGGCTTTGGCCAGCCCAGCGTCAAGTTTGGTGACCTGCAACGTCCGTTTGTGACGCAGGGGCGGCCGCTTTGGTGATGCACCTGAACGTCGGCTTTCGGAGCTATTGCAGATAGGGAATACGTCCGAGATGGGTCGTAGGCGCAGTGCCCGCTTCTTGGCACCTTAAAACCAGTCGGTCAGCTTCCGGCCCCAAAGGCGACGTCAGAATATCTGCTCGGCAATGTCCACTATTGGCGCCTGGCACAAGGTGAGCCGATCCGGGGGACGTCGTTTATTGGCCACGATACGAGTTCGAGTTGGGCGCGCCGACGAATGACGGTCCATCTCACGGTTGTTGGCGCGAACGTCTCGGAGATCGGCCCCGAGGCACCGACCATGGCTCTCAATCGAGCTGCAGCGCCGCCACCTCACCTTCATTCATCAACGGCACATAGAGGATCGACTTCCCATCGGTGCCGATGTCGGCGCTACCCGGTTTGAAATGCGCCACCGCTTCCGGTGAGCCGCCGTCCTTGTAGCGGTAGAGCGTGCCGGTCATGTAGGCGGTGGCGTAGATGGTGTCGCCGATGGCGATGACGCCGTCGAGGTCGGCGAATTTCTGGGCGCCCGGCAGGGGCGAAACCACCTTGCTGGCGATGTCGACGGACAGTAATCCGCCCGGTTCCGCCGTGCTGAAGTCGGGCTTGATGCCCTTGCCCCAGGAGGCGACGATCAGCCTGTTGCCATCGGCGAAGACGCCGTTGGGCGAAGCCAGCATCGGGTCCTTGACGAACAGGTCCGGCCGGTCGCCGTCGATGCGGTAGATGGCGTCGGCCAGCATGTCGGTGACATAGACCTTGCCGGATTGGTCCGATGTCATGTCGTTGAGGAAGACCGCGTTCGGCACCGCGATGCTGGCGACGAGCTTGCCGCTGGCAAGGTCGACGACGCGGACTTTCGTGATGTCGGCGACATAGAGCTTGCCGCCCGCTATCGCCATGCCCTTGGGTGCATCCATGCCGTCGGTCCAGTGTTGGGTGACCGTCTTGCCGTCCACGGACAGCACCGAGAGATAACCGTTGCCGTCGGCCTCGCCAGGGTTGCCAACGATGTTGGAGACGATGATGCGGCTGTTGGCGGCGTCGAACAGGGCCGATTCCGGCTGTTCGAGGCCAGTGGCGCGCCAGAGTTCGCCGGCCTGGGCGGCAGGCACCGACGCGCTGCCGATGGCGACGAGAAAGGCTGAGGTGATGAGGGTATTCATGACTGCTCTCCTGTGATGACGCGGCAGAGCTATGATTTTCGATACTTTTCCGAAAGGCCGATTACCGCTAGTATCGAAAGTCGATACGAAACCGCTGGCAAGAGGTGCATCCGATGAACGGTCTGATCTTCGAGGCGCTGAAGCGGACGCTGAAGGCGAAGGGCGTCACCTATCGCGAGCTCGCCGAACGCATGGGCGTTTCCGAACCGACGGTGAAGCGCATCTTCCACGAGCGCAACTGCAAGCTCGACCGGCTGATGGAGATCTGCGCTGCCGCCGGTGTCGAACTGGAGAACGTGCTCGGCTCGATGAACCGGGGGCCAGGTCCGGTCAACCACATCGCGCCGGAGATCGAGCGCAGGCTCGCCGGCCGGCCGGCGCTGCTGTTTGTCTTCGTCATGCTGTCGGAAAAGTTCACGCCCGAAGGCATCATGCGCTCGCAAGGCCTGAGCGAGGCCTCGATGTTCCTCTATCTGCGCGATCTCGAGGAGCTCGGCCTGGTCGCTCTCGGCCGGGGTCTCACGGCAAGGGTGCTGGTCGAGACGCCTATCCAGTGGAATTTCGAAGGGCCGCTCAGGCCGCTGTTCGAAATGACCAACAAGAATTTCATCGGCTGGGCCATCACCCATATCGACAAGGAAGCGACCTTCGTCAGCTTCTCCAGGCGGATGCGGCCGGAGACGGCGGAGATGGTGCGGCGCGAGGCGGAGGATCTCGCCGATCGCGCCAAACTGCTCGCCCATCACGACCAGCACACGACGCCCGAAGACGGGCTGGTCGGCTACAAATGGACGTTTGCCTTTGGCGCGACGCCATTTCCGGCAATCATGCCAATTGGTCCGCATCCGCGCGACGCCGGTGCGTTCGATCGGCCCGCCGCTCCTGCAAAGGGACGCCGCCCGTTACCGGCCTGACACGGCCAATCATCCCGAGCAGGATACGCCGGGCGCTGCGGTTTTTTGGTGACCTGAACAGGGACGCCTCCGCCTGTCCTGCTTCGGTTTTCACCATGATCTTTTGTCCGAACATTTTTGCTCTTCGCAGCCGCGGTTCAAAAATGAAATCACATTCATGATAGAGTTCGCGCACTGATTTGCCAGACTGTAGAGGCGGTTTGCCGAATGCGTGACACGTCCCCCGTGAAATCGAAGTGATCCTATGCCGACCGCGCCAACACTTGAACTTCGCCGCTATTCGCGCCTGAAAAATTTGCGGGCGCGCGCAGAACGCCAGGGCGCTGCATTGCAGTTCTGGGCCCGTACGGCATCGCTCGCTGTGATCTCCTGCTTCTTTTCATTGATCAGCCGCTGGGATGCTTCGCTGCTCTTCGTGCTGGCGGGCCTCGTGCTGTTCCAGCTCGTCGGCCTGATCCAGTTTCTCTTTGCACGCCGTCGCACGGCGCGATGGTGGATCGGTTACCTCGTCGGCACGCTGGACATCATTCTGTTGACCGTTCTGCTGGTAACGCCCAACCCGTTTTCCCTGGAGGTCGCGCCGGCCGCGATGCAACTGCGCGAGGGCAGCTTCAAATTCCTGCTGATTTTCGTATGCCTTGGCGCGCTGACCCTTTCGACACGATTGGCGCTCTATCTCGGCGCACTCGCGGCCCTGACATGGGCGATCGGGGTGGGATGGGTGATTTCTCATCCGGGAACCGTCATTCCGGCGACGAACCTCTATTCGCTGCCGGTGACAGAGCGACTGAACCTCTATCTCAACCCCAATTTCGTCGATACATTTGCGCAGGCGACCAACGTGTTGGTTGTGCTGATTATCGGCGCGATCATGGCGCTGGTCGTCTATCGTTCCCGACATCTGTCGGAAGACTATGTCAAGGCAGAGCGCGCCCGCGCCAATCTCGCCCGGCATTTTTCGCCCAATGTCGTCGACCAGCTCGCCACCGATGACGAGCCCTTCGGCCCGGTCCGCCGGCAGGATATCGCGGTGCTGTTCGCCGACATCGTCGGCTTCACACACTATTCCGAGGATCATCCGGCCGAAGCTGTGTTCGAACTTCTGCGTCAGTTCCACCGCCGCATGGAACAGGTCGTTTTCGATCACCATGGCACCGTCGATAACTATATCGGCGATTGCATCATGGCGACATTCGGGGTTCCGCAAGCCAGCCATGACGACGCGACTCGGGCCATCCAGTGCGCTGAAGCGATGGTCGCCGCTCTCGAAGGCTGGAATGTCCAGCGGGTGTCCAGGGGGTACCCGCCGCTGGACGTTCGGATCGGTGCACAATATGGCGCAGTGGTCATCGGCGCGGTCGGCAGCGAGCGCAATCTGTCTTTCGCGGTGGTGGGCGACACCGTCAACGTCGCCAGCCGTTTGCAGTCGCTCTGCCGTGAGCTTCAGGCGAGTATTTGCTTTGGGTCACGACTGATTGAGGCCGCGAAGGCGGAATCGCCCACGACGCAGTTGAATGCGCGCGATCATGGACCGGTGAGCATCCGCGGCCGGGACGAACCGGTCCATGTCTGGGTCGAACACAGAGCGGTTGCGGTTTCGGCGTGATACAGGCCGCATCTGAAACGCCTGCACCTCGGCTGGATAGCGGCAGGCCGCGCCATAGGGGCATGTCCTGACCCGGGCCGATAGCCATCACGTGTCTGAGGCGATCGCGCCAGCCTTTACGGCTGCGGCGTCTATGTCGGCCTTGTCGTCCCAGACCATCTCCCGGTAGTCGAAACCATATTCCAGCGTTGGTTTGACGATGCGAAAAAACGGCGAAAGGTCGAAATCACGCGGCGTGTAGAGCGAGTGGTGGCGGATGTGCAGGATTTCCTTGCGCATATAGGTCGACTGTGCCGACGCACGGCCGGGCGCGCGGGTGATCTCGGGCAGGATGGGATAGTGGATCTGGCCATAGGCTTCGGCGATCAGCGAGGAGCAGATGGCCCGCGTCGGATCGCCGGAGCCGAATGCCAGCATGCGGCGGCGCCAGCGCACCGGCACCGGCGGCGTAGGCAGGAAAAACCGCAGCATGTCGAAAATGTTCTTGAGGTCGTATTTCAGGCCGAGCTTGCCGATCATGAAGGCGACGACCTTGTCGCGGTCCTCCGGCGCCAGCCCGCTCGCCCGGCAGATGCGGGTGTTGTAGGTGCGATAGCGCGACAGCGGCACGGCGACGCAGCCTTCGCCGAGCGTGACCTCGATCAGCCGCCGCCGTTCCGTTCCGTCTTCCGGTTCGGCCAGCGCGTCGCCCACATAGAAGGCGGCATGCGACCAGGTCGACTGGGTCAGGTACTTGATCGCCGCCGATATCTTCTGGTTGCCTTCGATCAGCAGGATGTCGCCGGGCTCAAGCGTGCGGCGCAGCGTCTCGGCATCGGATGGCGTGTAGGGCTCATAGCCGGAAGATTCTTCCTGCAGCCGGCCGGCAAGCCAGCGGCCAAGTCGATCCAGAAGCGTGTCGGCGGACTCGGTCATGCCCTATGCCGATTAGCATGGGTGGGTAATAAGGGCTAGCGCGCGGGTGGAGCGACAGGGTTGCCGACAGGGCGCAGCCCCTCATCCGGCGCGCCACCTTCTCCCCGCTGAAGGTAGAGGAATGAAGCCGGTGAACGCGCGCCTTCCTCCCCCCGGAGGGACGAGGAAAGGCGCCAAGTCAGCCTACGATGCCGTTTGCTTCTTCCGGCGACGCAGCCAGATCGTCGCGCGCCTTGCGCGCCAGTTTGCGTGTCGAGCGTTTGGGACTGTCGCCGAACAGCTCGGCCGCCTCGGCAAGACAGCTCTTCTTCAGCTGCTTCTCCGACCGCTTCAAAAGCTTGCCCAGAAGCTTCGTGTCTTCGGGCGGCCCGAGCGGGCCGTCGTCAGCCTCGAGAAGATCGCGCATCACCAGCACATCGTGCAGGTCGCCCAGCCGCTCGCCCAGTTCGTCGACCGCCTTGCGCCTGGCCTTGATCGGCGTCGGCCACAGCCTGCCGAGCAGCGACAGATGCATGCCGTGGGTCTTGGCCGCCTTGCGCAGATCGTGGAAATCATTGGCGACGCCGCGCGATCCGGCCTTCTCCAGCGCCTTCCTGGCCCGGCGCAAGGTGATGCGGGCGCCTTCGGCAAGGACATCGGCAGCCTGTTCCGGCTGGTCGGGCAAGACAAGGCTTTCGATCCGCTTGAGGCCTTCCTCGCAAGCGGCGGTCGCCGCCCCGATCGCCGCTTCGAGCCCTGCGCCTTCATGCATTTCATGCTGTCGTGCAATCAGCCTGTCGCGAACCGCGCCCAGCCCGTCGTCGGCGCTCTCCTTGGGAAAGCTTGCCGCCAGCCGGTCGATGGTCTCGATCAGCGCCGTCGCCTCGCGCGGGCCTGCAAGCAGGCTGGCTACGTTGCGGTAGCATTGGTTTTCGGTCTCGCAGAATGTTTCGTCACCGGAACGAACGAGGCGCAACAAGGCGCGAGCGCTCTTCAGTCGCTTGCGGCATTTGTGCAGCGCCTGTTCTGGCCGGCTGCGCGCGGAGTCAAGATGATGGAGCGCCTTCCCGATTTCCTCGGCAAGGATACGCCTGACCTCGCCGGTCAGCGGCAGGCGCGGATCGATACGAAAGCTCATGCGGCGATCTCCGGTATCCCCCCGAGGGCGAGCGACGCGTTGTAGAATTTCTGCTCACCGGTGACTTCACGGCCGAGCCAGTCAGGCAGCATTTCGTCCGGCACGTCCTCCGGCGTCTCAAGTTCTGCGACCACAAGTCCCGCAAGCGGACCGCCAAAGACATCGACTTCATAGAGATAGCCGCGGTGCCTAACATGGTGACGTGTCTTCTCGATGACATGTCCGATGGCGAAGTCCAGCATCTCCACCGCCTCCGACAGCGGGATCGGGTATTCGAATTCGTCGCGCTCGCGCGCCTTACTGCCGAACTTGAGCGTCAGCTTGGCGGACGTGCCGTCGCTGATGCGGATGCGAACCGTGCGCCCGGGGCCGGCGGCGAGATAGAACTGCAGGATGCGGATATCCGCCTCGGCCAGATCCCGCCATGCGGTGCCGGAGACCAGGAACTTGCGCTCGACTTCCTTGCCCATGGCCGCGCACTAAAGCGGTTACCGCCGGCGATGGCAAGACGGTGGCGTACACAGATTGGCGTTCACGAATTGACTTTAATCAATCGATTGATTAAAGTCCTGATATGATCAAGCAGCCCGACGCCAAAAACCTTCGCCGCGAGCCCGCCGAGATGACGCGCGCCGCCCTCGTCCAGGCGGCACTGAAGCTGTTCGGGCGGCAGGGGTTCGACGGCACCTCGACGCGCGAGGTCGCGGCCGAGGCGCAAGCCAATATCGGCTCGATCGCCTATCATTTCGGTGGCAAGGAGGGCCTTCGCGCCGCTGCCGCGGACTTTATCGTCGAGACCATCCAGGGTGTAGCCGGCCAGGCGCTCGGCAATGTGCAGGCGCCTGCGCCGGGACCAGCCAATCCGGAGGCGGCGCAAGCACAGCTCTTCGCGGCGCTGGAACGGATGGTCGGCTTCGTCGTGGCCAGCCCGCAGGCCGGCGAGATCGTGCAGTTCGTGTTGCGCGAGCTTTCGCATCCGACGGCAGCCCTCGACCGTATCTATGACGGCGTCTTCGAGCCGACGCATCGCCGGCTTTGCCAGCTCTGGGAACAGGCGACCGGAGAGCCGGCCGAAAGCGAGGCCACAAGGCTGACCGTGTTCACCCTGATCGGCCAGGTCATCTATTTCCGCATCGGCCGCGAGGCTGTGATGCGCCGCATGGGCTGGAACGACATCGGCGCCACCGAAGCCGCCAAGGTGGTGGCGGCCACATCGGGCAATCTCAAGGCCATATTGGCCTCAAGGAAGGGGCAAAGACCATGAGCTTTCTCTGTTCGCTGCCGCTCGCCGCGCAGCTTTTCAGCGTCTGTGCCCCGGCTGCCCCGCTGGCCGTCGGCTATGTCGAAGGCGACTATGTGCTGCTGGCGCCGATCGAGGTGGCGCAGGTCGAGACCGTCACGGTCAAACGCGGCGACCGAGTGGTGCCCGGCACGACCGTGGTGACGCTGGAAAGTGCCGACGCGAAGATCGCGGTGGCGCAGGCCGAGGCCGGCCTTGCCCAGGCGCAAGCGCAATTGGCCGACCTGCAGATCGGCAAGCGGCCGGAAGAGATCGCCGTGTTGAAGGCCGAGGTCGACATGGCCAGCGCCCAGGCCGCCGACGCCAAGCGCAAATTCGACCGCGCCGCCGATCTGTTCAAACGCGGCGCCGGCACGCAGGCCGATTTCGACACCGCGTCGGCGACGCTGGAGACGGCCAATGCGCAGGTCGGTCAGGCCACCGCCAATCTCGCCGTCGGCGGCCTGCCGGCGCGGCCCGAAACGATCAAGGCCGCCGACAACCAGGTCAAGCAGGCGCAGGCGACGCTGGAGCAGGCGCAATGGCGGCTGTCGAAGCGGGTGCTGGCAGCCCCGTCGCCCGGCCGCGTCAACGACGTCATCCGCAATCCCG
The DNA here is from genome assembly GCA_014189435.1 of Mesorhizobium loti. Classification (NCBI taxonomy): domain Bacteria; kingdom Pseudomonadati; phylum Pseudomonadota; class Alphaproteobacteria; order Hyphomicrobiales; family Phyllobacteriaceae; genus Mesorhizobium; species Mesorhizobium loti. The sequence continues at coordinate 6,208,459 of CP050293.1, read as the reverse complement.
GCGACACCGCAGGTCCGACCGCGCCGGTCATTTCGATCCTGCCCGACGGCGCGGTGAAGCTCAGCGTCTACATACCGGAGAGCGCCTTCTCCTCGGTCAAGGTCGGCACCTTGCTCGGCGTCCATTGCGACGGCTGCGGCCCGGATGTGAAGGCGCGCGTCAGCTACGTCTCGCCCGATCCCGAATTCACTCCACCGGTGATCTACTCCCTGGAGAACCGGCAGAAGCTGGTCTACCTCGTGGAGGCGCGGCCGGAGGGCGCCGCCGGCCCGCTGCAGCCCGGCCAGATCGTCGATGTCGATCTGGCGGACAGCGCAAAATGAACGCCATCGACGTCCATGGCCTGGTCAAGCGTTTTGGCGACAAGACTGTCGTCGACCATGTGACGATGTCGGTCGCCGAAGGCGAGATCGTCGGCTTTCTCGGGCCCAACGGTTCGGGCAAGACCACCACCATCCGCATCATGTGCGGCCTGCTGACGCCCGACGAAGGCGAAGGCACGGTGCTCGGCTTCAACATCCGCACCGACAGCCTGCGGATCAAGCGCGAAGTCGGCTACATGACGCAGAAATTCTCATTCTACGAGGATTTGACGATAGGCGAGAATCTCGAATTCGTGGCGCGGCTCTACCGGCTGAAACCGGTCGAGGAGCATGTGGCGCGAACGCTGGAGGAACTCGGCCTGACCACGCGCCGCAACCAGTTGGCCGGTACCTTGTCGGGCGGCTGGAAGCAGCGTCTGGCGCTCGCCGCCTGCATCATGCACAAGCCGAAATTGCTGCTGCTCGACGAGCCGACGGCCGGCGTCGACCCGAAGGCGCGGCGCGAGTTCTGGGACGAGATCCATCGCCTCGCCGGCGGCGGGCTGACCGTGCTGGTCTCTACCCACTACATGGACGAGGCCGAGCGCTGCCACCGAATCAGCTACATCTCCTACGGCAAGATGCTGGCCACCGGCACCGTCGCCGAGGTGGTGAAAAACGCCGGGCTGACCACCTTCGTCCTGCAGGGGCCGCGGCTCGACCAGGTGGCGGAAGCGCTTCAGGGCCGCCCCGGTGTCGACCAAGTGGCGCCGTTCGGCGCGACGCTGCATGTCGTAGGCTCCGACAAGAAGAAGCTTGAGGCGGCACTCGCCGATGTCGAAAGAGAGCACAAGGGCGTGAAAGTTTCGCCGGGCGAAACCAGCCTCGAGGACGTCTTCATCCAGTTCATGTCCGGCTCGAAGGACAACATGGCATGAACGATGTCTTTTCCTTCGCCCGGCTTGGCGCCTTGCTGATCAAGGAATTCATCCAGATGCGGCGCGACCGCATCACCTTCGCCATGATGCTCGGCGTGCCGCTGATACAGTTGGTGCTTTTCGGCTACGCCATCAACAACGACCCGAAAAGCCTGCCGGCAGCACTCGTGGCGACGAGCAACGATCCCTACACGCGTGCCATTGTCGCGGCGCTGCAGACCACCGGCTACTATCGTTTCGACCATGTCGCGCAAAGTGCCGCCGAGGCCGAGTTCCTGATATCGCGCGGCGACGTCGCCTTCGTCGTCACTATCCCCGCCGATTTCGCCAGGAGGGTGGAGAGCGGCAACAACCCGCAGATACTCATCGAGGCCGACGCCACCGACCCGGCGGTGGCCAGCGGCGCCATCTCGACGCTCGGCACCGTCGCCAGCCAGGCGCTGCTGAGGGCGCAAGGCACGCAGGAAGCCGCCGCCGAGGCCGCCAAGGGTCAGCTCGATGTCGTCGTGCACCGGCGCTACAATCCCGAAGGCATCTCGCAATACAACATCGTGCCCGGCCTGCTCGGCGTCATCCTGCAGATGACCATGGTGATGATGACCTCGATCGCGCTGACGCGCGAGACCGAGCGCGGCACGATGGAGAACCTGCTGGCCATGCCGTCCAGCCCGCTCGAGATCATGATGGGCAAGGTGCTGCCCTATCTGGCGGTCGGCGGCGTGCAGGTGGTGGTGGTGCTGGCGGCGGCGAAGCTTCTGTTCGCCATCCCCTTTACCGGATCGATGTCGCTGCTGTTGACCGCCGTGCTGATCTTCGTGCTTGCGCTGGTGCTGCTCGGCTATACGATTTCGACCGTCGCCCGCACGCAGATGCAGGCCCTCCAACTCACCTTCTTCTTCTTCCTGCCGTCGATCATGCTGTCGGGTTTCATGTTCCCCTATCGCGGCATGCCGGACTGGGCGCAGACCTTCGGCGAGATCTTCCCGCTGACGCATTTCCTGCGCATCACCCGCGCGGTGATGCTGAAGGGCGCGGAACTGCCGGGGGTGGCCGGCGAGATCGGCTGGCTGGTGGTGTTCGTGGCATTGTTTGCCGGCGTCGCATTGGTTCGGTTCAGGCGGACGCTGGATTAAGGCGCCGTTCGTGGCGAGGTCGGCAGGACAGCGCCCCCCTCTGTCCTGCCGGACATCTCCCCCACTTGGGGGAGATCGGCAGCTTTGGTGCCGGCCGCCCCTTTGCAGCGTTTGAGATTGGCGAAGGCCAAGGGGCAGCCAATCTCCCCACTTGTGGGGGAGATGTCCGGCAGGACAGAGGGGGGCGCGACGGATCGCTACCGAACAGTTTCGTCGCGGTCTTCGTCCACCCCTATGCCGCCGCCATGATCTCCGCATACGTCCCGAAATCGACATTGCCGCCCGACAGCACCACGGCAATGCATTTGCCCGACAGCTCGATCTCGCCCGATGACAGCGCCGCCAGCGCCACGCAACCGCCGGGCTCGACCACCAGCTTGAGATAGGCCATGGCGTCGCGCATCGCCTGTGCCGTCGCCTTGTCGGAGACGGCGATGCCGCCTGCGAGGTTCCTGCGGTTGATCTCGAAAGTGATCAGGCCGGGCTCGGCGGTCAGGATCGCATCGCAGATCGAGGCATGGCCGGGTTCGTTCGATACCCTGGCGCCTTCGATGAGCGAGCGGCGGGTGTCGTCGAAATGCTCGGGCTCCACTGCCCAGACCGCGGTCTCCGGCGAGGCGTCCTTGACCGCAACGGAGATGCCGCTGGTCAGGCCGCCGCCGCCGCAGGGGATGACGACCGCGTCGAGGCTGACGCCAAGCGCCTTTGCCTGGCGCATCAATTCGAGGCCGATCGTGCCCTGGCCGGCGATGATGGCCGGGTCGTCGAAGGGCGGTACCAGCACCATGCCTTCCTCGATGTAAGGCCGCACCACCGTCATGCGGTCGTCGCGAAAGCGGTCGAACGGCACCACCTCGGCGCCCATCTTGCGGACATTGGCGATCTTCATCGCCGGCGCATCGGCCGGCATGGCGATGACCGCCTTGACGCCGAACATTGCCGCCGACGCCGCGACGCCTTGCGCATGGTTGCCCGACGAGAAGGCGACGACGCCCCGGCTGCGTTCCTCCTCGCTCAGCGACGACAGCTTGTTGTAGGCGCCGCGGAACTTGAACGAGCCGGTACGCTGCAGTGTCTCCGGCTTGAACAGGATGCGGGCGCCGAAGCGCTTGTTCAGCTCCTGCGATTCGATCAGGGGGGGTCTCGACGATCAGGCCGGAGAGACGCGCGGCGGCGGCGTGAATGTCGGCGATACCAGGAGGGGTGGTCATGGCGGATCCTGCGGAAATGAGGTCCGCTTATGGTGCACGGAAAGGGAGGTGGCGCACCATGGGAAAAATGTGACCGTTACAAAGTTTAGCGAGTCATGATCGGCGTTTGTGCCGCCCCTCACCTGCCTGCCGGCATCCTCTCCCCGTATAGTGACGGGGAGAGGGAGCTGTCGCCAGCGGTTTCGCCAATCGCCAGCGTCGCAAGAAGGGCGCGGCATCACGGCCAGCTTCTTTCTCCCCGTCTCTATACGGGGAGAAATGCCCGGCAGGGCAATGAGGGGCGGCGCTGAGATCAGCAAATTGGCCACCCAATTCTAGCCAAGCAGCGTCCTTTGCCTCTTGCCTCCACCAAGCTTGCGCCAGTTGTTGAACCGGTGGCTGGCGGCGGCAAAGGAGATCTTCATCTGCTGGGCGACCGAATAGCGCGACTTGCCCTCGTCGAACATGCGGTAGCAGCACTCGACGCCTTCCTCGGTCAGCTTGCCGTCAGGCGCCTTGTTGTGCGGGTTGGCGGGGTCGAATTTCTCGACCTGCTGCTCGACCATGCCTTTCAGGCGCTGCAGGTCGGCCTCGATGCTGGCGATGAGATCGAGAACGGGCTTTGGGTCATAGGGATGCGGAGGCTGTTTTGCCGTCATCTGCTGGCTCCTTCTTCCTGGCTTGAGTTCGACTATATAGGTGAACATTCACTGATAATGAAGGGGACGGCTCGCGCGCGGACTTCAACAATTCTTGACCGCGACCCAAGCGCGCAATTGACCGAAGGCGTTCAAAACCCTAGTTTAGAACCATTCTAAACTAGGGTGAATTCCTCATGCTTTCCCGTGTTTTCGGCTTCGGCCGCCGTCCCTTCGAATCGCTCACCGAACAGGAGATCCTGGCGCTGGCCATTTCGTCCGAGGAGGATGACGGGCGCATCTACCGCGCCTACGCCGACGGGCTGACGGAGGCCTTCCCGCAATCGGCAAAAGTCTTCGAGGAGATGGCCGAGGAAGAGGATGGCCATCGCGACGCGCTGATCGAGCTTTTCCGCAGGCGTTTCGGCGAGCGCATTCCGCTGATCCGGCGCGAGCATGTGAAGGGCTATTACGAGCGCAAGCCCGACTGGCTGATCCGGCCGCTCGGCATCGAGCATGTGCGCAGCCAGGCCGAGGCGATGGAGCGGCAGGCCTATCTGTTCTATGTCGAAGCAGCCAAGCGCACGTCAGACATTTCGACCCGGAAACTGCTCGACGATCTGGCGGTGGCCGAGCTGGGCCATGAAACGCTGGCGCAGCGGCTGGAACAGAAACATGTGCCGGGCGCCGTCAAGGATGAGGAAGCCAGCGCCGAGCAGCGTCAGTTCATCCTCACCTATGTGCAGCCGGGGCTGGCCGGACTGATGGACGGTTCGGTGTCGACGCTGGCGCCGATCTTCGCCGCCGCTTTTGCCACGCATGACACCTGGCAGACGCTGCTGGTCGGGCTTGCCGCGTCGATAGGCGCCGGCATCTCGATGGGCTTTACCGAAGTCGCGTCAGACGACGGCAAACTTTCGGGCCGAGGCTCGCCGATCAAGCGCGGCCTGACCGTCGGCATCATGACGACGCTGGGCGGGCTCGGCCACGCACTGCCCTATCTCATCCCGAGCTTCTGGACGGCGACGGGTGTCGCCGCGGTGGTGGTGTTCTTCGAATTGTGGGCGATTGCCTTCGTCCAGAACCGCTACATGCAGACGCCCTTCCTGCGCGCCGCCTTCCAGGTGGTGCTGGGCGGCGCCCTGGTGTTCGCGGCCGGCGTGCTGATCGGGAATGCTTGAGTAAGCAAAGGTCGGCGCCGCCCCTCATCCGCCTGCCGGCACCTTCTCCCCGTATAGTGACGGGGAGAAGGGAGTTGGCCGAAACCTTGGCACTCTTCCCGCAATGCCGGCAATTGGCGAAATCGGTGATGACAGCGCCCCTCTCCCCGTCACTATACGGGGAGAGGATGCCGGCAGGCAGGTGAGGGGCAGCGCCAACACCAACCCACTAACATTTACCCATTCACCGCCCGGCTATCCCCAGGCGCCTCATCTCTCTCCGTCAGCCCATAGTCCCTCACGACATACGCAATCCGCAGACGGTAGCCGGCAAATATACCGCCACGGCCGGCCTTCTGCGCCTGCCGGTGCTCCTCGGTGTTGCGCCAGGCCTTGACCGCCTCCTCGTCGCGCCAGAACGACAAGGACAGGATGCGGTTTGGATCGACCAGGCTCTGGAAGCGCTCAATGGAGACAAAGCCGTCAATGCCGTCGAGCAGCGGCCGTAGATCGGCGGCGATGCCGAGATAGGCTTCACGCCTGCCCGCCGCCGGCTCGACCTCGAAGATGACGGCAATCACGGCAGCACCAGTTTCGCGTGCGGTCCCGAGACGTGTTTCAGGAACATGCGGTCCTCCTTCAGGATGAATCTTTCACGCTTGGCGAATTCGTAGTTTGCCTTGCCGGCGGGATCGGCGGCAAGCCGGGCGCGATAGGCTTCGTAAGCCGCCAGGCTGTCGATGTTGTAGGCGGCATAGGCGGTCGTGGCCGAGCCCTCATGCGGCGCGTAATAGCCGATCAAATCGGCGCCGCAGCGCGGAATGGCCTGGCCCCAGTTGCGGGCGTACTCCTCGAAGGCCGCCTTGCCGAACGGGTCGATCTCGTAGCGGATGAAGCAGGTGATGGTCATTGTGGTCTCCTTGGGTTTCCGCGTCGATAGTTCGAGCGGTGTCGAAACGTTGTGTCGCCTGGTCTGCTAAGCAATTCCCTCGGCGGTCATGTCTGCCAGAAGGATTTCGCGCATTCGCGGCGCACGTCTTGCCGAGTCAGGCCAAGGTCGCGCAGCAGATGATCGTCGACCTCGGCAAGGTCGAGACGCTGCAAATAGCGGTCATACCAGCGGGCCAGCAGTCGGGAGCGCAACCAGGTGATGAACGGGAACGATTGGCGGCTGGCGAGCGGTGCCGAGGGGAAAGCGGTTCGTGCTGTCATCGTCGTCTCCTTGATCTGATCGGAGAATAGTGGTTATCTGACAAGAATGCTTCGATGAGGAACGAACTATGCGCGAAGGACCTGACATCGCCCGCATCGCCAGCCTGGTCGGCGACCCGGCACGGGCAAATATGCTCAATGCCCTGATGGGCGGCACCGCGCTGACGGCGAGCGAACTGGCGCTCGAGGCAGGCGTCTCGCTGCCGACCGCCAGCTCGCATCTGGGCAAGCTGATGGAAGGCGGGCTGTTGACGGTGGCGAGCCAGGGCCGCCATCGCTATTACGGTCTCGCCGGACCGCAGGTGGCGGGCATGATCGAGGCCATCACCGGTGTCGCCGCCTCGGTTGGCCCGCAGCGCGTGCGGCCGGGCCCCCGCGACGGTGCCATGCGCGTGGCGCGCGTCTGCTACGACCACCTCGCCGGCGAGCAGGCGGTGGCGATGCTCGATCGCCTTGTCGCCAAAAAAATATTGGTCCGTGACGACAAGGAGATCAGGCTCGGGCCATCGGCGGCATCGCATTTCGCGGCGATAGGCATCGATGTCTACACCAAGCCGCGCCGGCCGGTGTGCCGCGCCTGCCTGGACTGGAGCGTGCGCCGCTCGCATCTCGCCGGCACGCTGGGCGCCGCCATCCTCGACAAGATCCTTGCCGAGAAATGGGCGCGCCGCGAGAAGGACAGCCGCGCGGTGATTTTCTCGCCGCCCGGCAAGCAGGCGTTCGAGAGGGTGTTTTTGAGCTGAGAAGCAGGCGGGACAGCGCCCCCCTCTGTCCTGCCGGACATCTCCCCCACACGGGGGAGATCGGACGTCACACCGGCTTTCGCCAATCTCTTACGGTGCAAAGGGACGCGCAACACCGAGGCTGCCAATCTCCCCACTCGTGGGGGAGATGTCCGGCAGGACAGAGGGGGGCGCGAAGGATCGCTACGCTGCCAAGTGCGAAATCACCCCCGCCCCAACACCTTCCCCCGCCCGAAGAAATCCGCCCACGGATCGGCTTGCGCCAGCTGCTTCAGCGTCGTCTTGTCGCCGATCGGGAAAGCGTTCGGCGCCAGCCCGGCCTCGATTTCAGCCCAGGTCACCGGCATCGACACGGTGGCGCCCTTCTTGGCGCGTGACGAATAGGGCGCGACTGTCGTCGAACCCCGGCCATTGCGCAGATAGTCGACGAAGATCTTCCCCGTGCGTGCCTTCTTCGACAGCGTCGCCGTGTAGCGGTCCGGCGCACCTTGTTCCAGCGCCTTGGCGAAATCATGGGCGAAGGTTTTTACCGCCTCCCAATCCGTCGAGGGCTTCAGCGGCACCAGCACGTGGTAGCCCTTGCCGCCTGAGGTCTTGACGAAATTCGCCAACGACAGCTCGTTGAGCTTGCCTCTGATGTCGAGCGCCGCCTCGCGCACCGCCTTCACGTCGACGCCTTCATCGGGATCGAGATCGAAGATGATCTGGTCCGGCTGTTCGAGCTTGTCTGTCGTGCAGCCCCAGATGTGGATTTCGACCACGCCGTATTGGACGAGTGCCGCAACGCCGTCGAAATCACGGATGAACAGGATCTCCTCGCCATCGGTCGGGTCCTTCATCCGGGCGATCTTGTCGCTCATGCCGGCCGAGGCGTGCTTCTGGAAGAAGCGCGGCCCGCCGACACCGTCGGGCGCGCGCACCAGGCTGAGCGGCCGGTTGACGACGAACTGTTCCATGCGTGGCCAAACTTGCGCGTAGTGGTCGAGCAGGCCTTGCTTGGATATTTTTTCGTCCGGCCACAGCAGCTTGTCGGGGTGGGAAAGTTTTACCGTGGTCGTCATCGAGCCCGCGGGTTTGGCAGCGCCGCCGGGTGCCGACTTGGCTGGAGTTTCGCTTGTTGCTGCTTTCGGCTTTTCCTGCACGACTTCCTCCGCCAGCTTGTCCTCGCGCAGCCCCTGGAACGAGGCGTGGCGTATTATACGGTCCGACGTCCAGCTGCGAAACTCCACTTCGCCGACAAGTTCCGGCTTGACCCAGACCAGGCCCTTGCCCTTCGGCACGGCGGCATCGAACGGCGACGACTTCGCCTCGAGCGCATCGAGCCTCTTCTTCAGGTCGGTTGCGCCCTTGGCGGAGAAGCCGGTGCCGACGCGGCCGGCGTAATGCAGCTTGCCGCCCTCATGATAGCCGACCAGCAGCGAGCGCAGCCCGCGCCCGGTCTTCTCCGACGGCAGATAGCCGCCGATGACGAATTCCTGCCGCGCCGTGCATTTCGATTTCACCCAGGTTGGGCCGCGGCCGCTGCGATAGGGTGCGTCGGCGCGTTTTGAGACGACGCCTTCCAGTCCCATGCGGCAGGCATGCTCCAGCATGATCTTGCCGGGTTCGGAAAAATGGTCGCTGAAACGGACTGCCGCATTCTCCGGCTGCTTGCCGAGCAAGTCCTGCAAGGCCTGTTTGCGCTCGACCAATGGCTCGCGGCGCAGATCCTTCCCGTCGAGGTGCATCAGGTCGAAGACGTAGTAGATAAAGCGGTTGGTTCGATTGGCAGACAAATCCTGCTGCAGCAGCGAGAAAGAAGAAACGCCGCTGTCGGCCAGCACGACGATCTCTCCGTCGATGATGGCGTCCCTGCATTTCAGTCCGGCCAGTTCCGCGACGATCTCGCCGCCGAATTTCTCCGTCCAGTCGAGGCCGGTGCGGGTCAGCAGCCGCACTTCGGTGCCGGCGATCTGCGCCTGCATGCGATAGCCGTCGAACTTCACCTCATGCAGCCAGTCCTTGCCCGGCGGGGCATCGCGCTCCAGCGTGGCGAGCTGCGGCTCGACAAAGTCGAGTTTCTTGCCCCCGGCCTTCGCCTTGCCGGCGGCCGGCTTGTTTGAATGCCAGACATCAGGCTTCTCGCCCTTGGCGGTCTTGCCTTCGCCGACCTCTTCGATCGTCAGGCCGGACTTCACCGATTCCGGCGCCTCCTTGAGAATATCCTCGCCGGGGCGCGCGGCGGCATCGTCGGACTTGATCAGCAGCCAGTTGTCGCGCTTTTCGCCCGCACGGGGTTTCAGCCTGACCAGATGCCACAATCCATGCAGCTTGTGGCCGTGCAGCTCGAAGCTGATATGGCCCTTCTTCATCGCCTTGGCCGGGTCGATCTCGGGGGTCCAGGTGCCCTCGTCCCAGACGATGACCGAACCGCCGCCATATTCGCCCTTGGGAATGGTGCCCTCGAACGGCGCATAGTCGGTTGGATGATCCTCGACATGCACGGCCAGCCGCTTCTCATGCGGGTCGAGACTCGGGCCGCGCGTCACCGCCCAGCTCCACAGCACACCGTCATGTTCGAGGCGCAGGTCGTAGTGCAGCCGCGTCGCGGCGTGCTTGTGGATGACGAAGATACCGCCGGCCTTGGCCTTCTTGTCGCGAGATACCTTGCCGGCCGGCTCGGCGGTCTTCTTGAAATCGCGCTTGGAGTGATACTGTTCGAGGCTGGCCATTGCTTCTTTTCCTCAGGCCGATTTGCGCTTGGGCGCGCTGGCTTTCGGTTTGGCGCGTTTGGCTTTCGCCGATGAAGCTTTTGTTGAGCCATCCGACGACAGGCTCTTCTTCAGCGCATCGAACAGATTGACGACGTTGGAAGGCTTGGGCGCTGCCTTGGCCGTGGGCGCCTTCTTGCCGGCCTTCTTGGCACGGATCAGCTCCAGCAGTGCGTCCTCGTATTTGTCATCGAATTTCGAGGGATCGAACGTCGCTTTCTTCTTGTCGATGATCAGCTCGGCCAGATCGGTCATCTCCTGATCGGTCTTCACCGCCTTGATGTCACCGAAAACAGTGTCCGGCTGCCGCACCGTGTTGTTGTAGCGCAGCGTCGTCAGCACCATGCCCTTGCCCAGCGGCTCGATGACCACCGGGCGCTCGCGTTGATAGAGCACGATGCGGGCCAGCCCGGCCATCTTCTTGCCGGCCATCGCATCCCTGATGACGGCGAACGCCTCCTCCGACACCTTGTCGGCCGGCGCCACATAATAGGGCGTGTCGAGGTAGATCTGCTGGATCGAGGCTTTGTCGACGAAACCGTCGAGCGCCATCGTGTGCGAGGACTCGATCTGCACCGCCTCGATCTCGTCTTCCTCGATATGGACGAAATCGCCGTCGCTGACTTCGTAGCCCTTGATCTCGTCGTCGTCGCCGAGCGGCTTGCCGGTTTCGGAATCGACATAGATACGCTTCACCGTGTTGCCGGTCTTGCGGTTCAGCACCCGGAACGAGACCTTTTCGGTGTGGGTGACGACGTTAGTCAGCTCGACGGCACAGGTGACCAGCGACAGCTTTAGATAGCCCTTCCAGGCAGGACGCGGCGCCATGACAATTTCCCTTCAGCAACAGATGAAGGTGAGAACGGACAGACCGCGCTCCAGTTCCGCGCTCCCGCACCGATCTGGATGCCAAGCGCCGCCCAGGCGTTCTGGCCGCCAGCACGGAAATTTCACGGGCGCGGCCAAAGTTGAAACAGAACCGCACGCAGGCGACATTCAAACGAAACATATGTGATGCAAAAGTCACATTGGGCGCAATGCCGACCAACTGCACGGAAAGACCCCGAATCAGCCGCATTCCGGCCATGAAGCGAGGCATTTTCGACCAGATATTAACATCACGTTCACCGACTATTCACGCCTCGACGCTATGATGACCGCAATTCGGAAGGGACATCCGAAAATCGGGACAGGGACAAGGTAAATGAACTTCCTCGCGCACCTCATCGGCTATGCCGCCGCCATCCGCGAATTCGTCGCGCCGACCTATCGGCCCGAGCGCTATTACATGCGTGGCCCCGGCCCGGCTTGCGCCCGTCGCGGCAACTCGCTCGGCGTGAGCGCGCACTGATCATGGCTTTCGAAAATCGCCACGACAGCCGGATCTGCAGGCCGGCCGCCTCTACCCGCGCCACCACCTATCGCGCCGAGCGTCCCGCTCTCGCCGATAGGCGGCGTGCGACATCGCCACGGCTTTGATACCTTCGCCGGCGAGCCTGTCTCTCCAAGACGGGCTGCCGAGGTGTCCATCGATCACCTCTTCAAGCCGATGACTAAGGCTTGTTCCCCCGGCGCCCAAAAACTTTTGGCCCGCTGCCGGTGAGAATACCGAGACCACGAGCAAAGCGGCCCATCTCGGCAAGTCGACGATATGTGTCGTCAACCATCTCAGCTATTTCAGGCTTCGGCGCGGGCCGGCTCTTCCAATCCGGGCTTCCTTTCACGCGGTAGTGCGTATGGGGCACATGGATCATGTCATGGTTCCCCGCGACGACGACCATGTCGTGCGGAAGGGTCAATTGCGGCACAAGCTCGTATATGAAGCGGTGAAACTCTACGGCGACAAGCGCATTGAAGATGGTCTCGGTATAAGGCGCGGCGTCGCGTCCGACTTTTTCTGACGCTGTTCCGGCATCTTGCACGACGAACCCGTACCGAGAGTGGTCGCCGCGAACGATCGATCTCTTGAAGGCGAGTACTTCATGCATGCCATCAATCTCGGCGACACCGACCTGGTCGAAGCCACCTTGCCATTTGCTCGCGGCTGCAGCGTACTGAAGCCCTATGTCCTCGTCTGATTTCACAAGAAAATCATAGACGTTGCGATTATAGAGACTGACGTCGACGCCTTGCGTGAAACCGTGTTTGGCGTCGCCAAGCTGCTCATGATCTGAAATATCGATGCTCAGGCCAACGATCTGATCGATGGTGCCGTGGTCATGTTCCATGGCGTTGAACAGTTCTGAGATCGAGCGCTGGATATCGGCTTTCTCATCGCCGATCCTGAGCCCGAGAACAAAATCGAAGTCCCGGATCGGCATATCCCTCAGGGTCTTCGCGAGGTGTTCTTTTCCCGCCGAAAACTCTCGCTGATCGACGATTTGCCGGGTAACGTTGAAAATATTGTTCTTCCAAGCTCGAAATTCTTCAATCAGCTTGGCGCGTTCAGGATTGGCTGACATCGTTGAACCCCTTGATCCGGGTGTAGACTGCTATGCACTCTGTTAATAATCTCTCTTTCGCCAAGCATAAATGCGACATTTACCAGCTTTGATAAGTGCAAGGGATAAGCAGTCGAGTTGTTGCCTGCCTTTTATTCAAGTATCACCAACTCACCGATTGTGCCGCTTCGCCTATCGCGGCGAGCGCCCGGTTCTCGCCGACGGCGACATGCGACACTGCCACGTCTTTGACGCCGCCCCCGGCTGGCTTAATCTCCCAGGGACATGAGCTGCCGAGGCCAGCGTGACCGACCTTCCCAGTCCTTCTCCGTTCGACGCCCATCATCCGCTGATCGTCTTCGATGGCGTCTGTGTGTTCTGCTCCGGCTTCGTGCGCATGGTGGTCAGGCTCGACCGTCAAAGCCGCTTCCGCTTCGCCACCGCGCAGTCGCCATTCGGCGAAGCGCTGTTCAAGAAGCACGGGCTGCGGACGGACAGCTACGAAACCAATCTTGTCCTGATCGACGGTGTCGCCTTCACGCGGCTTGAGAGCTTCGTTGCCGTCATGTCGGAACTCGGCTGGCCGTGGCGGGCGATGAAGGCTCTGCTGGTGCTGCCGCGCCCGCTGCGTGACTGGCTCTACGATCGCATTGCCAAGAATCGGTACGCGCTGTTCGGCAGAAAGGACAGTTGCGAGGTTCCTTCCGCCGAGATGCGGGAGCGGTTCCTAGGCTAGAAGGCGTGGCTCTGAGGGAGCAGCGGATGAAGCTTCTGATTGTCGGCGGTTACGGTATCTTTGGTGGCCGCATCATCCAATTGCTGGAGAACGAGGCACGGCTGACGGTGATCGTCGCCGGCCGCTCGCTGGCCAAGGCCGAGGCCTGGTGCAGAACGCGTGGCGATGTCGCGGCGCGCTTGGTGCCGACAGTGTTCGATCGCGACGGTGACCTCGCCGCGCAACTGACGTCGTTGCGTCCCGACACGCTGGTCGATGCCAGCGGCCCGTTTCAGGCCTATGGCGAGGGCCGCTATCGGCTGATCGAGGCCTGCATCGCGCAGGGCATCAATTATCTCGATCTCGCCGACGGATCGGATTTCGTCGCCGGCGTGCCGGCCTTCGATGCGGCAGCCAGGCAAGCCGCGCTGTTCGTACTGTCGGGGGTTTCCAGCTTTCCGGTGCTGACGGCGGCGGTGGTGCGCCTGCTGTCATCGGACATGGTGCGGGTCGATACGATCAGAGGCGGCATCGCGCCATCACCCTATGCCGGCGTCGGCGAAAACGTCATCCGCGCCATAGCAGGTTACGCCGGCCAGCCGGTCGGGCTGGTGCGTGACGGCGGCAAGGCGCAAGGCCATCCGCTCACAGAACAGATGCGCTACACCATCGCGCCGCCCGGCCGGGTGCCGCTCAACAACACGCTGTTCTCGCTTTTAGACGTGCCGGACCTTCGCGCATTGGCGGAACTCTGGCCACAGGCAAAAACCATCTGGATGGGCGCCGGCCCGGTTCCCGAAGTGCTGCATCGCGTCCTGATTGGCCTCGCCTGGCTGGTGCGCATCGGCTTGATCCGCTCGCTGTCGCCGCTTGCCCCGCTGATGCACTGGGCGACCAACCGGCTGCGCTGGGGCGAGCATCGCGGCGGCATGTTCGTTGAGGTCACCGGCGCCGGTCAGATCGGCACGCCGGTCAAACGCTCATGGCATCTGCTGGCCGAGGGTGATGATGGGCCGTTGATCCCGGCGATGGCGGTTGAGGCCTTGGTGCGCAAGGCGCTGGACGGCCATGCGCCTGCGCCCGGCGCACGCGCGGCAGTGCGAGATCTCGAACTCGAAGATTACGAGGCTCTGTTTGCCGCCAAGACGATCTACACGGGCTTTCGCGACGACACCGAAGCGGCCGACACCGATCAACCGCTCTATGCCGCCTTGCTCGGCGGGGCCTGGCAGCGCTTGCCTGAGCAAATCCGGACCATGCACAACCGTGCGGCAGGGGCCGAAGGGCGTGCCGGTATCGAGCGCGGACAAAATATCCTTAGCCGGCTGGCCGCGTGGCTGGCCGGATTTCCCAAGGCGAGCGCCGATGTCCCGGTTCGGGTCCGCTTCGAAGTCGACAAGGGGGAAGAAACCTGGACGCGGACATTCGGCACGCACAGCTTCTCCAGCCGCCAGTTTGTTGGCCATGGCCGTTCGGAGCGCCTGCTGTGCGAGCGCTTCGGCCCGCTGACCTTTGCCATGGCGCTGGTGACCGGGGACGAAAAACTGTCGCTGGTCCTGCGCCGCTGGAGCATTTTCGGGCTGCCGCTGCCGATGTGGCTCTGTCCGCGCTCGACATCGTTCGAAACCGTCGAGAATGGCCGCTTCCGCTTCCATGTCGAGATTTCCCATCCGCTCACCGGCTTGATCGTGCGCTATCGCGGCTGGCTCGCGCCATCCGACCCGAATGGTTGAGTGCGGCATGCGCGCATGCCCGCTTGCGTGAAATGTCTTCGGAGCCGAAAGATTTTTCCAACGCCTGTCGAAATCGGCCAGGGCCGCGCGACATACGTCCGGCTCGCAACGAAGCGGCCTTCGAAACAACGGGAGAAGACCATGCGATACATGATTTTGATCTACGCCGACGAAGCCGCGATGGCGAATGCTCCGGCCGAGGCGACCTACCAGATGAGTGCCGCCTATGGCGCCTATACCGAAGCCCTGAAGAAATCCGGCGCGTGGCTGGCCGGCGACCGGCTGCGCCCGAGTCAGGTGACCACCTCCGTTAGGGTGGCTGGTGGCAAGACCAACGTCCTCGACGGCCCCTATGCCGACACCAAGGAGCAGCTTGCAGGCTTCTACATGATCGAGGCCGCGGATGCCGACGCCGCGATCGCCTGGGCGGCGCGCTGCCCGGCGGCCAGCGCCGGCACTGTCGAGCTGCGACCGATCTGGGAACTGACCGAGTACCTGTCTGAAAAATGACGATGTGATGGACAGTCGCTCGGAGATCGCCCGGGCGGCCGCCGAGGCGGCCGCCGAGGCGGCCGCCAGGCAAAGCTACGGCAAGCTGGTCGCCTGGCTCGCGGCGCGCACCCGCGACGTGGCTGCCGCCGAGGACGCGCTGGCCGACGCCTTTGCCGCGGCACTCGAACGCTGGCCACGAACCGGCGTGCCGGAAAAGCCGGAAGCCTGGCTGCTGGCGGTGGCAAGGCGGCGCCGCGTCGATGCGGTGCGGCGGCGGCTGACCAGCCAGGCCGGCCGCGAGCATCTCAAGCTGATTGCCGAGGAAGCGGAGGCGCGCATGACCGACGAAGACCTGCCCGACGAACGGCTGCGGCTGATGTTCGCTTGCGCCCATCCGGCGATCGAGGCCAGCGTACGGTCGCCGCTGATCCTGCAGACCGTGCTCGGATTTGACGCGGCGACGATCGCCTCTGCCTTCCTGGTCTCGCCGGCAACGATGGGCCAGCGCCTGGTGCGTGCCAAGACCCGCATCCGTGAAACCGGCATTCCGTTCCGCGTGCCGGAGCGGGCCGAACTCGGCGAACGGCTGGATGCGGTGCTGGAAGCGATCTACGCCGCCTTCGCCGAAGGCTGGTCCGATCCGGCGGGCACCGAAACGCGCCGCCGCAATCTGGCGACCGAAGGCATCTGGCTCGGTCGCCTGGTGGCTTCGCTGTTGCCGGAGGAGCCCGAGGCGCTTGGCCTGTTGTCGCTGATGCTGTTTGCCGAGGCGCGCCGCGCCGCACGGCGCGATGCTGCCGGGGATTACGTGCCGCTGGCTGAACAGGACTATACGCTCTGGGATCGCGCTTTGGTCGATGAGGCGGAAGCGTTGCTCGGCCACGCCGCCACCATGGGCGTCATCGGCCGCTACCAGCTCGAGGCGGCCGTGCAGTCCGCACATGCGGCACGACGCCTGACCGGCCGCACCGACTGGGTGGCGATCCGCGAGCTCTACGACGCGCTGCTTTCGATCGCGGGATCGCCGGTGGTGGCAATCAACCGCGCAGTGGCGATTGCCGAGGCCGAGGGCGCCGTGGCGGGATTGGCGGCCCTTTACGTGCTGGGCGACGACAAGCGGCTTGATGACTATCAGCCCTATTGGGCAGCCCGCGCCGGTCTGCTGGCAAGGCTCGGTCAGGTGCCACATGCAATCGAGGCCTATGATCGGGCAATCGGCCTCGAGCGCGACCCGGCGGTGCGCCGGTTCCTGCAGGGAAAACGGGCAGTGCTCAGAAATTGAGCCTCGCCACCGGCCGTTCGTTCAGCCTGGCCACATCTCATGCGATGTGTTGAGCGTCCTCATCAGCGGGTTCTCGCGCAGTTTCGACCACAGGCGTTCAATGTTCGGCCATGCCGTCCGCGCGCTGTCGACGTCGGGATGCCAGGCCACCAGCATGACGAGATAGATGTCAGCCAGCGACAGCTGGTCGCCAACCAGCCAGTCGTGGCCTTGGAGAGCGGCATCAAGAACAGAAAAGCCGCGGTCCATCTCGGCGACGGCTGCCTGCTTGACCGCCT
Source organism: Mesorhizobium loti (assembly GCA_014189435.1). Classification (NCBI taxonomy): domain Bacteria; kingdom Pseudomonadati; phylum Pseudomonadota; class Alphaproteobacteria; order Hyphomicrobiales; family Phyllobacteriaceae; genus Mesorhizobium; species Mesorhizobium loti. The sequence goes on along the minus strand of CP050293.1, from coordinate 6,191,452 downwards.
TGGTGCCGTCGGGGTCGGCCGTGTATCGATACGCGTAGTAGAAACGCAGCACCGCTGGATAGAGCACCGACGACATGAAGGCCATCCAGCGCAGGAAGTCGGCGCGGGCAGGCGCGTCGACCGCCGGCGCCAGGCCGGCATTGGGGTGACGCTCGGCAAGCAGGATGCAGATCGCCGCCGATTCGGTCATCGAGCTTCCGTCCGGCAGGGTCAGCACCGGAACCTGGTTCAACGGACTGATGTCGAGAAAGGCCGGATCGGGCAGATCGGTCTTCGGCACGTCGATCTGCTCGAACGGCGCGTTCGCCAGCGCCAGCGCAGCCTCGACGACGAAGCCGCCGCTGCCCGGACGGGTGTAGAGCTTGTACATGAAATCCTCCCCCGGCCCGCGCCAAGCAAGCCGGGGGCGATATGAACCGGAAGCAGGGCACTGCTCAAGCCGGTGGCTGACGCCACCAGGATTTTTTCAGCGGGCCAGCGAACTGCGACAGTCCAGTGAAGAGGCCTCAACCAAAACCCAGGCGGCATCGCGGCCATGTGAAATTGGCCAGGACACCAGTCCCTTCGTCATCCTGGGGCGCAGCGAGGAGCGGAGCGACGAGAGCAGACCCCAGGATCCATGCCGCGACCTCTCAGCGTTGCTGCGGTTCAGAATTCTGATCCGCCGCATTCCTCGACAGCCGTCACGGAATGGATCCTCGGGTCTCCGCGACGGAGCTTCGCTCCTGCTTCGCCCGTGGATGACGAAGGGAGAGGACTACGACCCCAACCCTTCGAACAGGATGGTCGACAGATAGCGCTCGGCGAAGGAGGGGATGATCACCACAAGGTTCTTGCCCTTGTTCTCCGGCCGTGAGCCGACGACGATGGCTGCCTGCAGGGCGGCGCCCGACGAGATGCCGACCGGCACGCCTTCGAGGCGGGCGACGAGGCGGGCATTGGCGACCGAATCCTCGTTCGACACCTTGACGATCTCGTCATAGATCGTCGTATCGAGGATCTTGGGCGCAAAACCGGCGCCGATGCCCTGGATCTTGTGCGGGCCGGGCTGGCCGCCTGACAGAACCGGCGAGGATTCCGGCTCGACGGCGACGACATGCACCGAAGACTTGCGCTTCTTCAGCACCTGACCGACGCCGGTGATGGTGCCGCCGGTGCCGATGCCGGCGACGAAGATATCGACCTCGCCATGCGTATCGTTCCAGATTTCCTCGGCCGTCGTCGTGCGGTGGATTTCCGGATTGGCCGGGTTCTCGAACTGCTGCGGGATGATCGCATTGGGGATCGTCGCTGCCAGTTCGTCGGCCTTGGCGATGGCGCCTTTCATGCCTTTCGGCCCTTCGGTCAGCACCAGCTCGGCGCCGAGCAGCGCCAGCATTTTCCGGCGCTCGATCGACATCGTTTCCGGCATCGTCAGGATCAGCTTGTAGCCCTTGGCGGCGGCGGCGAAGGCCAGCGCGATGCCGGTGTTGCCGGACGTCGGTTCGATCAGCGTGGTCTTGCCGGGAGAAATCTTGCCGGCTGCCTCCAGCGCCTCGATCATCGCCACGCCGATACGGTCCTTGACCGAAGCGATCGGATTGAAGAATTCGAGCTTGGCGATGAGATTGGCGACGATGCCCTTTTCCTTGGCGAACTTGTCGAGCCGCACCAGAGGCGTGTCGCCGATCGTGTCGGTGATGGAATCGTAGACGCGGCCGCGACCGGGCACGCGGGCTGATGTGACGGGCTTGTTCATTGGTTTCGCTCCCAGAATTTTCAGGCTAGTGGAGAATTTCAGGCAAGTTGAATTGCAGCCGGCAAGATAGGGCCTTCAGCCGCGCAACATAAGCTGTCGGTCGAAAATATCCGAGTGGGACCTGTGTCTAAAACGCCCTCGTCCCGGAAAAGCATTTCCCGCAAAGGCCTGTTTGCGAAATGCTTTGGCCGAGAGCCCTTTATTGCCGGGCGGCAATCGCTGCGGCAGCACCGACCATGAAGCCGGCGGCAGTGCGGTTCAGCGCCTTGAGCGCGCGCGGCGATTTCAGGAACCAGCGCGCCTTGGCGGCCAGCGCCAGATAGGGCACCAGCACCACCAACAGTACGACGACCGTCAGCGCGACGAGAATGCCGTAGTCGGCCAACGTGATGGTCTTCAGGTCGACGATGGTCGGCGTGATCGCGAGGTAGAAGATCATCGTCTTCGGATTGCCGAGCGTGACGGTCAGGCCGGCGACGAAGCTCGACAGCAGCCCACCCTTGCCTTTCCTGGCCTCGACGGTCTCGGGCGTGATGCCGCTGTTCCAGAAGCGCCAGCCGAGGAAGGCGAGGTAGGCGACGCCAAGCCATTTGATGGCGAGAAAAACCATGCCGAAACTCTGCGCGACGAAGGCGAGGCCCAGCACCACGGCGGTCAGATAGGTGATGTCGCCGACCATCAGTCCAAACGACATTGCCAGCGACGAGCGGAAGCCGGAGCCGAGCGCACGCGCGACGAGCGCGGTGATGCCGGGGCCAGGAATGGCGGCGGCGATGCCGAGGGCGGCACTGTAGGCGAGGAATCCGGTCAGGGTCATGGCATTGGTCTCAGATCAGAATGCACTGTCGCATGAAACGGACCAGAATTGAATTCCCGTGGGTCGGAATCCATTGCACCAGATATCGCTGGGACACCTGAAGAAGGCCCCCCTCATCCGGCCGCTTCGCGGCCACCTTCTCCCCGCTGGGGAGAAGAGACGAGCATGGCCCCGCCTACTTCCTCTACCCGCCGGGGAGAGGTCGGATTGTCCCGAATTGCTCTTCGCAATTCGGTTGGCAATCCGGGTGAGGGGGCCTGCGCTACCCAAGCAGATCAGGAACGATTGCCGCCATGGGTGACGCGCCAGATGGTGCCGTTGCCGTCCTCGGTGACGATCAGCGCGCCGTCGTTCGCCACCGCCACGCCGACCGGCCGGCCCCAGACCTCGCCATTGGAGACGACGAAGCCGGTGATGAAATCCTCATATTCGCCGGTCGGCTTGCCGTCCCTGAACAGCAATCTCACCACCTTGTAGCCGGTTCTGTTGCCTCGGTTCCATGAACCGTGCAGAGCGACGAAGGCGTCGCCTTGGTATTCGGTCGGAAAGCTCTTCCCGTCGTAGAAGGTGATGTTGAGCGGCGCCGAATGCGCCTGCATCAGCACATCGGGAATATCAGCCTTGCCGGCAAGGTCGGGGCGCTCGCCCCTGTGGCGCGGATCCTCGTTGTTGCCGACATAGTACCAGGGCCAGCCATAGAAGGCGCCGTCCTTGACCACGGCCGCATATTCGGACGGCACATTGTCGCCGAGCCCGTCGCGCTCGTTGACGACACACCACAGCGCGCCGGTCGCCGGCTGCACGGTCATGCCCGAACAGTTGCGCAAGCCGGTAGCGATGATGCGGCCGTTCTTGCCGTTTGGGTCGAAGGCCAGCACGTCGGCACGGCCGTCCTCGGACCCCCATGTGGCGCCGAGCGGCTGTGACTTCGCCCAGGCCTCAAGTCCGCCCTCCGGTTCCTTCGCCATATCCTCGGCGACATTGGATCCCGAGCCGACCGACAGATAGAGCGTCTTGCCGTCCGGCGAGAAAGCGATGTCGCGGGTCCAGTGATGATTGGAGGGGATGTTGTCGACGACGGTTTCCGGACCGCCGGATGCCTTTAGGTCGCCCTTGCGGTAGGCAAAGCGCACGACGCTGTCGCTGTTGGCGACATAGACCCATTGCGGGTCATTGCCCGGCGGATAGAAGGCGATGCCATAGGGCTGGTTGAGGTTGCCGGCAAAGATGCCGTCTTGCGCCGGCTTCGCACTGCCTTCGGCCAGGCGATAGACGCGGACCTGGTTGGCCTCGCTGTCGGCGACGAACAGGTCGCCGTTCGGCGCCACACGCACGACGCGCGGATTGTCGATGCCCGACGCGACCAATTCGGCCGAAAAGCCCGGCGGCAGCTTGGGTTTGGTATCCGCCGGCCTTTCGGCGAGGCCGGCACTGTTCGAGGCGGATTTGGTGACGTAGGGTTTTGGCAGATCGTTCGGCCTGATCAGGCGGCGCACCCCTGGCCTGTCGGCACGCCAGTCGCCGAAGGCCGCAGCACCCTTCAGCACGGGCTCGTTCGGCTGCTGGGCGAATGCCATTGTGGTGACAAACAGGGTGGCGGAAATAGCCAGACCGGCGAAACGGATCATCCTGCCCTCCAACATTTGGCCGTGAAGACAGCAACGGGCGGTTTCGTCGAACGTTCCGCGGCACACGATGATTTGAGGATGCGAAGGCTCGGTTCAGGTTCCGGCGGCGTAGAAATCGTCGTCGAGGCGTTTTTCCAGTGCGACGAGGTCGGCCGGCAGCGGCAGGCCCATGGCGCGCATTTCCCGCAGTTTCTCGCGCAACTGCTCCTGGATTTCGTGCTGGTCCTCCGGCTGGTTGACCATCTCTTCGAGCAGCAGGCTGATCCGGGCCTTGAATTCTTCGAGCGCCATCGTCGTCTCCTCGGTTAGATCAGCTCAACGGAGCATGCGCGATATCAGCTGCGCCGTATAGTCGACCATCGGCACGATACGGGCATAGTTAAGCCGGGTCGGGCCGATGACCCCGAGCGCGCCGACGACGCGGGCGTCCTTGTCGCGATAAGGCGCGACCACCAGTGACGAGCCGGACAGCGAAAACAGCTTGTTTTCCGAGCCGATGAAGATGCGCACGCCCGAGCCTTCCTCGGCGAGGTCGAGTAGCTGGATCAGCCCATCCTGCGTCTCCATGTCCTCAAACAAATGCCGCAACAATTCGATATCGGCCTGGGCGGTGACGTTTTCGAGCAGATTGGCGCGGCCACGCACGATAAGCCGCGCCGGCAGGCCGCTGTCGGCGCCGGCCCACACCGCCAGCCCTTTCTCGACGAGGTCCTGCGACAGCGTGTCGAGTGCGGCCCTAGTCTCTTCCTTGATGCGGGCGATCTCGATCCGCGCCTCGGCCAGCGTGCGGCCGCGAATATGGGCGTTGAGGAAGTTCGAGGCCTCGTGCAGTTGCGAGACGGTGATGCCGGCGGGCAGCTCGACGACGCGGTTTTCGACGTCGCCGTTTTGCGACACCAGCACCGCCAGCGCCTTGGTCGGCTCAAGCTGGATGAATTCGATGTGCTTGAGCGCCACCTCGTTCTTGGCGGCCAGCACCAGGCCGGCGCCGCGCGACATGCCTGACAGCATCTGGCTGGCCTCGGTCAGCATGTGCTCCAGCGTCGCACCGGAGCCGGACGCGCGAACCTGTGCCTCGATGGCGCGGCGCTCCTCGTCGGAAAGGTCACCAAGCTCCATGAAGGCATCGACGAAGAAGCGCAGGCCGGCCTGGGTCGGCAGCCGGCCGGCCGAAATGTGCGGCGCGTAGATCAGGCCGAGATGCTCGAGATCGCTCATCACGTTGCGGATGGTCGCCGGCGACAGCGAGGACGGCAGGATGCGCGACAGGCTGCGCGATCCGACCGGTTCACCGTCCTTGAGGTAGGAATCGACGATGCGCCGGAAGATGTCGCGGGAACGCATATCGAGCGCCTGGAATACTGGCGACTGAAGCGCGGGCGACTGCGAACTCGGATCGACTGCCTTGGTCATACGGCCAAAAACCTCCGGCCCAAGGATATAGACTTCACTACGGCCCGCGCAACCCGGTGTCTTTGTGGGTAGTGCATCAGTTTGAAAATGGCGGGCCTTGAATATGTCGCGGGACAGGGTCGATGCGGCCTCCTACCGCTGGGTAGCCTATGGCTCCGCTTGAAATCATTGCCGGGTTGCGCGATTGTCGCTGCGCGGCCTAGGCAATTGAGTACCCAATGAAGCGTACCGGAAAAAAGGCTCTGCCTTTCGTGCCGACCGAAATCCACGTCAGCACTGTCAGGGACGAGAAAGGCTCTCTTGGCATCCTCTCGATCCAGACAACTGAAGGCTTGCTGGATATCGCGCTCGACCGGCAGGCGGCAGACGCCATCGTGGACGCCATCAACACAATACGGTCAAAGCTGGATACGGATGGCAGCGGCATCTAGTTGCGTCCAACGTCCGACCGCCATTTTCAAACTGATGCACTACCTCTTTGTGAGATCACCCGGTGTCTGTGCCAGATCGTCAGGCCATTTTCCTTTGCGCCACACGCTCCATGTGGTTACAAGCCGGCCAAGAATCCGAAAAATGACAAGAAAGCAGCCAGAATGCGCCCCTCCAAACGCCAATTCGACGAAATGCGCGCCATCTCCTTCGAGCGCGGCGTCTCCAAGCATGCCGAAGGCTCATGCCTGGTGAAGTTCGGCGACACGCATGTCCTGTGCACGGCCAGCCTCGAGGAAAAAGTGCCAGGCTGGATGCGCAATTCCGGCAAGGGCTGGGTGACGGCGGAATACGGCATGCTGCCGCGCTCGACCGGCGAGCGCATGCGCCGCGAGGCTTCGGCCGGCAAGCAGGGCGGCCGCACGCTGGAAATCCAGCGACTGATCGGCCGCTCCTTGCGCGCCGTGGTCGACTTGCAGGCGCTGGGCGAGCAGCAGATCACCGTCGACTGCGACGTCATCCAGGCCGATGGCGGCACCCGCACCGCCTCGATCACCGGCGGCTGGGTGGCGCTGTATGACTGCCTGCGCTGGATGGAAGCGCGCCAGATGGCCAGTGTCGCCAAGGTGCTGAAGGATCACGTCGCGGCGATCTCCTGCGGCATCCATGACGGCCAGCCGGTCATCGACCTCGACTATATCGAGGATTCCGCGGCCGGCACCGACGCCAATTTCGTCATGACCGGCAAGGGCGGCATCGTCGAGATCCAAGGCACCGCCGAGGGCGAGCCTTTCTCCGAAGAGCAGTTCGCGGAATTGATGGGGCTGGCCAAGAAAGGCATCCAGAGGCTGGTGAGTTTGCAGCAGATGGCGGTTGCTTAGGATTTAAATGTCGAGCTTGAACACCCCCCTCTGCCCTGCCGGGCATCTCCCCCGCAAGGGGGGAGATCGGCTGTGGTCGCGGGTGTCGCCAATCACCAAGGGTGGAAGCCGTGAGCCGGCGGTGATGCTTCCAATCTCCCCCGTTGCGGGGGAGATGCCCGGTAGGGCAGAGGGGGGGTGCCTCGTGACGCCCTCTGCCATCCTTGAATCAGCTCTCTACGTCAACGATCTGACGGCAGCCGAAACCTTCTACACCGACATCCTCGGCCTAAACCTCCTCGGCAAGGTCGACGGCCGCCACCTGTTCTTCCGCTGCGGTCCGGGCGTGCTGCTCATCTTCAACGCCGAGGCAACCAAAATCCCGCCGGCGCCCGACGCCCGGCTGCCGGTGCCGCCGCACGGCACGGTCGGCCAGGGCCATCTCTGCTTTGCGGCGACCTCCAACGAAATCGCCGGCTGGAAAGCGCATCTCGAGGCGAAGAAGATCGCCATCGAAAGCGAATTCAGTGGCCGCAGGGCGGCCGTTCGATCTATATACGCGACCCCTCGGGCAATTCGATCGAATTCGCCGAGCCAAGGATCTGGGGCCTTTGATGCATTCGCCAACTGTTCATTCGCCAATTGTTCATTCGCTTGATGGCAAGAAGATCGTCGTCGCCAGCCACAATGCCGGCAAGCTGCGCGAATTCGCCGATTTGATGGGGCCGTTCGGCTTCGAAGCGAAATCGGCCAAGGACTATGGCCTGCCGGAGCCGGATGAGACCGGCACCACTTTCGAGGAGAACGCCTACATCAAGGCGCTGGCCGCCGCCAAGGCGACCGGCCTGCCGGCGCTGTCGGACGATTCCGGCCTGTGCGTCGACGCGCTTGACGGCGCGCCCGGCGTCTACACCGCCAACTGGGCCGAAACCCCGGACGGATCGCGCGATTTCGGCATGGCCATGCAGCGCACCGAAGTGGCGTTGCAGGAAGTCGGCGCCGCCTTGCCACAACAGCGCAAGGGGCGCTTCGTCGCCGTCATCTGCCTGGCGTTCCCCGACGGCGAGGCCGAATATTATCGCGGCGAGGCCGAAGGCACGCTGGTCTGGCCGCCGCGCGGCGAGCTCGGCTTCGGCTACGATCCGGTGTTTTTGCCTGATGGCTTCGAAAAAACCTTCGGCGAGATGAGCGCTGAGGAAAAGCACGGCTGGAAGCCCGGTCGGCCGACAGCGCTGTCGCACCGCGCCCGTGCCTTCCAGAAATTCGCCAAAGCGAGATTGGGCTCGGCATGAGCATGCTTCTCGACCGGACGCCCGGCTTCGGCGTCTATGTCCATTGGCCGTTCTGCGCGGCCAAATGCCCCTATTGCGACTTCAACAGCCATGTCCGCCACCAGCCGGTCGACCAGGATCGTTTCGCCAGTGCCTTCGAGGCCGAGCTGGCGACGATGCGCGAGCGCACTGGCCCACGCGACGTGACCAGCATTTTTCTCGGCGGCGGAACCCCCTCGCTGATGAAGCCGGAAACGGTGGCCAGGGTTCTGGACGCCGTGGCGAAGAACTGGACCGTTCCTGACGGCGTCGAGGTGACGCTGGAGGCCAATCCGTCCTCGGTCGAGGCCGAACGCTTTCGCGGCTACCGGGCGGCCGGCGTCAATCGCGTGTCGCTCGGCGTGCAGGCGCTGAACGACAAGGATTTGCGCTTCCTCGGCAGGCTGCACAATGTCGACGAAGCCCTGCATGCCATCGGGCTCGCCCGGGAAATATTCCCAAGGCTGTCCTTCGATCTCATCTATGCGCGTCCCGGCCAGACACCGGAAGCTTGGGCATCGGAGTTGGAACAGGCGATCGGCCATGCCGCCGACCATCTCTCGCTCTACCAGCTGACCATCGAGGAAGGCACGCCCTTCCATGCTTTGCATGCGGCGAAGAAATTCACCATCCCCGACAATGACCACGCCGCCGACCTCTATGCGCTGACGCAGGAGATCACATCGGGGCATGGCCTGCCGGCTTACGAGATTTCCAATCACGCCAGGCCGGGCGCCGAAAGCCGGCACAATCTGACCTACTGGCGCTATGGCGAGTATGTCGGCGTCGGCCCCGGCGCGCATGGCCGCTTCGTCGAGAACGGCCGCCGCACGGTGACCATCGCTGAGCGGATGCCGGAAACCTGGGCTAACCTGGTCGAGGCCAAGGGCCATGGCGTCACCGGCGGCGAGATCCTGACGCGCTCGGAAGAGGCGGACGAATTCCTGCTGATGGGCCTGCGGCTTGCCGAAGGCATCGACCTCTCCCGCTACGAGGCGTTCTCCGGGCGCGGCCTGTCGAGCGCGCGGCTGTCGATGCTGCAGGGCGAGGGTCTGGTGGCGCCGATCGGCAATACCCGGCTGCGCGCCACGCCGGCCGGCATGATCGTGCTCGACGCCGTGGTCGCGGATTTGGCGCGGTAGCGAACTTTCGTCATCCACGGGCGGAGCGACGCGAAGCGGCGCGCAGACCCGAGGATCCATGCCGTAGCGGGGAACCAAGGGCGCGGCGGCCCTGAATAAGGCATGGCTTCTTTACCGCCTGTCCTGGCCAAGTAGTCGATTTCGTTGCCGGGTGCTATCTCCAACCGAAGCATTCCGGGTTCTCCACCGCTGCACCCTTCGGCCAAGGTCGCGGCATGGATCCTCGGGTCTGCGCTGCGTCGCTGTGCTCCTTGCTCCGCCCGTGGATGACGAAGGCAGGGATGCCGCACTCAAATCTCCAAACCCGAGGATTACGCTTCTGAAGGCGCGCGTTTCAAGGTATCTCAGTTGAGACGCCATCCGCGAAGGCCACCGGCATGAACCTGACCGTATCCTCCTGGCAATTCTGGGCACTGCTGTCGGCGGCATTCGCTGCGCTGACGGCGATTTTCGCCAAGGTCGGCATCGAGAACATCAATTCCGATTTCGCCACCTTCATCCGCACGGTCATCATCCTGATCGTTCTGGGTGCCATCCTGCTGGCCAGCGGCCAGTTCCAATCACCGGCTACGATCTCGGGAAAGACTTGGGCGTTCCTCGGCCTGTCCGGTCTGGCCACCGGCGCCTCATGGCTTTGCTACTTCCGCGCGTTGAAAATCGGCAATGCGGCGCAGGTGGCGCCGATCGACAAGCTAAGCGTCGTGCTTGTGGCGGTGTTTGGCGCGGCCTTTCTCGGCGAGCGACTCACCGGAGCGAACTGGCTTGGTGTCGCCCTTATCGCGGCGGGCGCGGTGCTGGTCGCCTATCGCGGGTAGCGGCACGGCATTGCGGGCGCTTTTTGTTTCAAGACGGGTGATGAAAATATCGAAGCGATTGGGCATCGTCCGGTCAGTGCTCCGTCGTGCTATCGGGTTTGTTGTCGGAAAGCCTGACATTGGTCGGCAAGGCGCTCGCGGCTCGCTCTTTGGTCAGGCTGTGCTCGGTCTTGGCAGGCAAGCGCTTGTCCCTGCGTGCGGCAACGCGGTTGCGGCCGGCATAATAGGGCTCGAAAGCGTCCTGTATCTTCAGGCTATCCATCCTGTCCTCCTCCGGAATCAGGGGGCTAATCTGCCAATGCCGGTTTCGTTCCCCACTGTGGCAAAGGAATGGCGAATTCCTTACATCGGCGTCAGCTTTTGCAAGCCCGCGTCAGCCGTGCCAAACAGGGCTGAATGGAGAAGGCATCAGTGATCGGCGAGACAGGCAAGCGCAGCTATGTGGTCGGGCAGACCGAGATCGCGGCCCGGCCGCTGGAGCCGGCGCTCTATCTGGTGGCGACGCCGATCGGCAATCTCGCCGATATCACGCTGCGCGCGCTGGAGACGCTGGCCGCCGCCGACATCGTCGCTTGCGAGGACACGCGGGTGTCGCGCGTGCTGCTCGACCGCTACGCCATCCGCCGCCGCACCACGGCCTATCACGAGCACAATGCCGGCGAGGCCGGACCGAAGCTGATATCAGCCCTTCAGGCCGGACAGAGCGTGGCGCTGATCTCCGATGCCGGCACGCCGCTGGTGTCCGATCCCGGCTACCGGCTGGTCGGCGAGGCGCTCGACCATGGCATTCGCGTCGTGCCGATCCCCGGTCCGTCGGCGCCGCTCGCGGCGCTGACTGCATCCGGCCTGCCGTCGGACGCCTTCCTGTTCGCCGGATTTTTGCCGGTGAAGAACGGACAGCGGCTGACGCGGCTGGAAGCCCTGAAAGCCGTGCCGGCGACGCTGATCTTCTTCGAATCGCCGCGCCGGCTGGCTGACTCGCTTGTCGCCATGGTCGAAGCGCTGGGCGGCGAGCGCAAGGCGGCGATCGGCCGCGAACTGACCAAGACCTTCGAGGAGATGCGCACCGGCACGCTGCGGGTGCTGGCCGACCACTATGCGGCGGCCGATACGCCGAAGGGCGAGATCGTCGTCTGCGTCGGTCCGGCCGAGGCCAAGCCGGATGAGCCGGCCGATATCGACCGCCTGCTTTTGTCGCTTGCCGCCGAAATGCCGGCGTCCAAGGCGGCGGCGGAAGCCGCGAAGATGACCGGCGGCCAGAAGCAGGCGCTTTACCGGCGATTGCTCGAGCTCAAGGATGCTTCCGGAGAGGACGGTGGCTGAGCGCCCGATTGCCAGCCGCCAAGAAGCCTATCGGCGCGGCCATCGCGGCGAATGGCTGGCGGCGGCAGCACTGATGCTGAAGGGCTACCGGATCCTGGCGCGCCGCCATCGCACGCGCTTCGGCGAGATCGACCTGATCGCGCGGCGCGGCGACCTGGTGCTGTTCGTCGAGGTCAAGGCGCGCCGCACGCTGATGGAAGCAATGCAGGCGATCGGCCACGAATCGGAGCGTCGCATAGAAGGCGCGGCCGACATCTGGCTGTCGCGCCAGGCGGACTACGGCAAACTGTCGATGCGCTTCGACATGGTCGCGGTGCTGCCCTGGCGCTGGCCGGTGCATGTCGAGAATGCGTTTTATGGGCGGAATTGAGTGGCTTCGCGCGGCGGAATCTTGCGAAACGTCGGCGGGACAGCGCCCCCCTCTGGCCTGCCGGCCATCTCCCCCACGAGGGGGAGATCAGCCGTCGCGGGCGCTTTCGCCAATCACCAGCGTTGCAGGAAGGGCGCCGCCAGCGGAGCCGCCAATCTCCCCCTCGTGGGGGAGATGTCCGGCAGGACAGAGGGGGGGCGCGAAGGAACTCGGCGGGGCGGTAAGGGCGCAGCCCGCCCTCATCCCCAGATCATCAACGCCACCAACCCGACACCGCCCACCACCAGCCGCCACCATCCGAACAGCGAGTAGCCGTTGCGCGAGACGTAATCGAGCAGGAAGCGCACGACGATGAGCGCGGTGACGAAGGCGGCGACGAAGCCGACTGCGATGATCGGCAGGTCGGCGGTGCTCAACACGTTGCGGTTCTTGAACAGGTCGAAGGCGAAGGCGCCAACCATCGTCGGGATCGCAAGGAAGAAGGAAAATTCCGCCGCCGCCCGCTTGTCGACGCCCAGAAGCAGCGCGCCAACGATCGTCGAACCCGAACGCGACGTGCCGGGAATGAGCGATAGGCACTGGAAAAGCCCGATCTGCAGGTAGAGCCGGGTCGGAAAGCGCTCGACATCGCGGTAGACCGGCTTGAGGTTCATGCGGTCGACAGCCAGCAGCACGACGCCGCCGATGATCAGCATGATGCAGATCAGCCTTGGCGATTCGAACAGCACCGTCTTGATGAAATCATGCGCCAGCGCGCCGATGATCGCCGCCGGCAGGAAGGCGATCAGGATGCCGATGACGAAATGCCGGGTCAGCCGGTCATGCGGCAGGTCGAGCAGCATTTGCCACAGCCGGCGGAAATAGACACTGAGGATCGCCAGGATGGCGCCGAGCTGGATCAGGATCTCGAAGGCCTTGCCGGTCGAGTGGAAGCCGAGGAAATGGCCGGCGAGCAGGATATGGCCGGTCGACGACACCGGGATGAACTCGGTCAGCCCCTCCAGCAGGCCGAGCAGCAGGGCTTCGACGATGGTCTGGCTTTCCATGGCTACCTCGGCATTGGCGTGACGGCTGACAGAACGGCTTGCTTGTCATGGCGCGCAAGTCCCCCTATAGGTCGCAACACCCTGACGGCCCGCTAACCGGGCGGCCAAGACTTACCGGTGCGCCCTGCGATTCGCCAGTGCGCTTTATCATCGCGGAACCATGCTGACGCTTTTCCACCATCCCATGTTCGCCACCTGTCGCTTCGTCCGCCTCGCTTTCGGCGAGTATGGCGAGGAGCTGGCCCTGATCGAGGAAAAGCCGTGGACCCGGCGCAAGGAGTTCCTGGCGCTGAACCCGGCCGGCACGCTGCCGATCCTGCTGGCCGAAGGCGATGTGCCGATCGTCGGGGCGACCGTCATTGCCGAATATCTCGATGAAACGCGCGGCGTCTTGAAGCGCGACAAGCGGTTGTTCGCCGAGGATCCGATGCAGCGCGCCGAAATCCGCCGGCTGATCGACTGGTACCTCAACAAGGCCGAAAGCGAAGTCACCCGCCATCTGGTGCGCGAGCGCGTGCTGAAGCCGGTGATGCCGGAAACGGCGGGCGGCGGCTCGCCCGATTCAGGCGCGATCCGTGCCGCGCGCGCCAACATCCGCCAGCATATGAAATACACCAACTGGCTGGCTGGCACCCGCCATTGGCTGGCCGGCTCAAGGGTCACCTATGCCGACCTCGCGGCCGCGGCGACGCTGTCGGTGCTCGATTATCTCGGCGAGATTGACTGGCGCGAACACGCCGCCGCGCGCGAATGGTACACGCGGGTGAAGTCGCGGCCCTCCTTCCGGCCGCTTTTGACCGACCGGGTGCGCGGCCTGTCGCCGGTGTCGCATTATGCGGACCTCGACTTCTGACGCCGCAAAACTGCGCGCGCTGATCGACGCAGAGGCGCGCCGCGCCGGCTTCGATGCCGTCGCCGTCACCACCCCCGATGCGATCCCGCTGGCGCCTGCCCGACTGGCCGAATTCGTCGCCGACGGCTTTCACGGCTCGATGGGCTGGATCGCCGAGACGATTGCGCGCCGCGCCGAACCGACGGCACTGTGGCCGCAGGTGCGCTCGATCATCGTGCTGGCGATGAATTATGGCCCCGACCATGATCCGCGCGGCGTGCTGGCCAAGCGCGACCGCGGCGCGATCTCGGTCTATGCGCAGAACCGCGACTATCACGAGGTGATGAAGGGCCGGCTGAAGGAAATCGCCGGCAAGCTCGTGGCGCGCGCCGGCGGCGACGTCAAAGTGTTCGTCGACACCGCACCCGTCATGGAAAAGCCGCTGGCCGAGGCCGCCGGCCTCGGCTGGCAAGGCAAGCACACCAATCTGGTCAGCCGCGAACACGGCTCCTGGCTGTTCCTCGGCACCATCTTCACCACCGCCGAGCTTGCGCCCGACCGCGCCGAGATCGACCATTGCGGCTCCTGCCGCGCCTGCCTCGACGCCTGCCCGACCGACGCCTTCCCGGCGCCCTACCGGCTCGATGCGCGGCGCTGCATCTCCTATCTCACCATCGAGAACAAGGGGCCGATCCCGCATGAATTCCGCGAAAAGATCGGCAACCGCATCTATGGTTGCGACGATTGCCTCGCTGCGTGCCCGTGGAACAAATTTGCCCGGGCAGCTTCAGAAGCAAAACTCGCCGCGCGCGATGATCTGCGCGAACCGCTGCTCGCCGACCTGCTGGGCCTCGATGACGCGGCTTTCCGCGTCTTTTTCTCGGGTTCGCCGATAAAACGCATCGGCCGCGATCGTTTTGTCCGCAACGTATTGATCGCCGCCGGTAATTCCGGCGATGCCTCTCTTGCCGACACCGTGCGTGCCTTGCTGGACGACGCCTCGCCACTGGTGCGGGGCGCGGCAATATGGGCGCTGGCGCGGCTGGTGCCGGCCGCCGAATATTCCGAACGGGCCGCTACCGGCCTGAAAACCGAGAGCGACGAAGCCGTGCGCGACGAATGGCGTCTGGCGCGGCCAACCAGGGCGCATGCATGAGCGAAAAACAGATCTTCATCTTCGGCGCCGGCTATTCCGGCAGGGCTTTTGCCCGAGCCAGCAAGGCCTTTGCCCGCGCCGGCAAGGATGCCGCGACGATCTTCGGCACGACGCGCTCGCCGGAAAAGTTCGAGGCGCTGCGCCAGGCCGGCATCGCACCGCTGTTGTTCGACGGCGTGCTGACCGAGGAAATCGGCGATGCGCTGAAAAAGAGGACGCATCTGCTGATCTCGGTTGCCCCGGAAGAGGCCGGCGATCCCGTGCTGAGTGCAGCCCGGCAGGCGATCGTGGCCCGGATGCCGGCGCTCGAATGGATCGGCTATCTCTCCACTGTCGGCGTCTATGGCAATTATGACGGCGCATGGGTCGATGAAACCGCCGAATGCCGGCCCGTGTCGAAGCGCTCGGTGATGCGGGTTGCGGCCGAACAGGACTGGCTGCAATTGGGCACGGACATCGGCCGGCCGGTGGCGATCTTGCGGCTTTCCGGCATTTACGGGCCGGGCCGCAACGCTCTGGTCAATCTGGAAAACGGCAGCGCAAGACGGCTGGTCAAGCCGGACCAAGTGTTCAACCGCATCCATTGCGACGACATTGCAGGGGCGCTTTGGCAGCTTGTCGAGGGCAATACAGGCGGCATCTTCAACGTCACCGACGATCTGCCGGCGCCGCCGCAGGATGTCGTCGCCTATGCCGCTTCATTGATGGGTATCGAACCGCCGCCCGAAATTCCCTTTGACGCCGCCCAACTTTCGCCCATGGCGCGGTCGTTCTATGGCGAGAACAAGCGGGTCGCCAACGCGGCGATCAAGGCGGCGGGCTATTCCCTGCGCTTTCGCGACTATCGCGCCGCCTTCGACCATATGTGGGCAAGCGGCGACTGGCGCGACGGCGAGGCGCGCAGCCCGATGAAACGCTGACGATCGAAGCCTTGCGTGTTATGATTCGGTCCTGGGATTGCGGGGGAAGACAGCGATGCGGCCATCTCTCGGCAAGAAAGCACGACTGACAGCTGCTCTTGGCCTGTTTGTACTGGCCGCGCTCGCCGTTCAGCCGGCGAGCGCGGAAGAACGGGCAAAGGACCTGTTCGGCGCCAAGAAACTGCCGGCCGCGACCGCTGCGCAGTCGATCGGCTTTTATTCCAAGGGCTGTTTTGCCGGCGGCGTCGCCATTCCCATGGATGGTCCGACCTGGGAGGTGATGCGGCCGTCGCGCAACCGCCGCTGGGGCCATCCGGCGATGATCGCGGTGATCGAGCAATTGTCGCGCGATGCAGCAGTCGATGGTTGGCCAGGCTTGCTGATCGGCGACATTTCGCAGCCGCGCGGCGGCCCGATGATGACTGGGCATGCCTCGCACCAGATAGGGCTCGACGCCGACATCTGGCTGACGCCGATGCCCAGCCGCCCGCTTTCGATGGCGCAGCGTGAGACCAAGAGCGCCACCTTGATGGTCGACGAGAAGACCCATCTGGTGAAGGACGCGCTGTGGACTCCGGCGCACACGAAGCTTCTGAAGCGGGCTGCGAGCTACAGCCAAGTCGAACGCATCCTGGTCAATCCGGGCATCAAGAAAAAGCTCTGCGACACCGTCAAGGGTGACCGCGGCTGGCTGCGCAAGGTCAGGCCGTTCTGGGGCCACGACTATCATTTCCACATGCGCATCGGCTGTCAGCCGGGTTCGCCCGGCTGCAAGGCGCAGGAGGCAACGCCGGACGATGACGGCTGCGGCAAGCCGCTGGCCTGGTGGTTTACGCAGGAGCCGTGGCGGCCCAACAAGAACCCGGATGCGCCTAAGGCGCGCGACGTGATGACGATGGCGAACCTGCCCAGCGAATGCCGCGCCGTGCTCGACGCACCGGGGCCGGCCTCCGCCGAGGCCGCGACCTACCATGGCGGCGGCATGCCGGTTGCGGTTGCCGCGCCGGAATCCGAAGCGCCGTCGCTGCCCGTCACCACCGCCAGTGGCACCGCCGGATTGCCAAGCGCGGTGAACGCTTTCACCGCGACCCCCGAGATCGGCGTCCCGCTGCCGCGGCCACGGCCGCCGGGAAACTGACGGTCGCGGCGTCCACCGGCAGGCTCAATCGGTTTAGGGTCTCATTTCTGCGAAATAGTGGCCGTTTGGCCGCAGAACCATTGTCTGCGCGCCATCGGTCTCGAAAACCGTTTCCCTTTTCAAACTCATGCGCTAGTCAACGGAAGAACGGCTAGATGCCGTCGGGGCGCCGGAGACGGACGAGAGCATGCCAGGCACAGGTGACGACGATACTCTGTTGCGGTTTCCGATCCTGATCGGCGACATCGGCGGCACCAATGCGCGCTTTTCAATCGTGCTCGACACCAATTCCGAGGCCGGCGAGCCGACCATCGTCCAGACGGCGAACTACAACACCATCGACGAGGCGATCCAGGCGGCCGTGCTCGACCGCTCGTCGGTGCGTCCCAATTCGGCGGTGCTGGCGGTGGCCGGCCCGGTCGACGGCGACGAGATCGAGCTCACCAACTGCCCGTGGATCGTCAAGCCCAGGCAGATGTTCGCCAACCTCGGCTTGAGCGACATCGTCGTGCTCAATGATTTCGAGGCGCAGGCGCTCGCCGTCGTCGCGCTCGGCGAGGAGCACATGGAAAAGATCGGCGGCGGCACGCCGGAGCCCAATGCCGGGCGCGTCGTGCTGGGCCCGGGAACCGGGCTCGGCGTCGCCGGGCTGGTCCATGCGCTGCGCCACTGGATACCAGTGCCGGGCGAGGGCGGCCATATGGACATCGGCCCGCGCACGCCGCGCGATTTCGAGGTTTTCCCGCATATCGAGAAGCTCGAAGGGCGCATTTCGGGCGAGCAGATCCTGTGCGGACGCGGTCTGGTCAATGTCTATCGGGCGGTGGCCAAGGCCGATGGCAAGCCGTCGCCCTTCACCACGCCGGCGGAAGTCACTGCCGCCGCACTGGCGAAAACCGATCCGGTTGCGCAAGAAGCGCTGGAGATCTTCGTCACCTGCCTCGGGCGCACCGCCGGCGATCTCGCTTTGGTGTTCATGAGCCGTGGCGGCGTCTTCCTCACCGGCGGCATCGCACAGAAGATCGTGCCGGCGCTGAAAGCCGGCAATTTCCGCGCCGCCTTCGAGGACAAGGCGCCGCACAGCGCGCTGATGCGCACCATGCCGGTCTATGTCATCACCCACCCGCTGGCCGCCCTTCTGGGCCTCGCCGCCTATGCCCGTAACCCCTCGCTGTTCGGCGTCCAGACGGAGGGACGGCGGTGGCGCGACGAAGTTAGTCACCCCAAGGCATAGGCAAGCCGGCTGCTTGGCGTTAAGAGGGGTGCCGAATTGCCCGGCCGCGGGAAGCGGAAACCTACGAAGCGCTCCAATTTGACATTTCAGCCCCCCAATTCGTCGAAACCCCGTGCGGGCGAGATCGTGGCGGTCATCCGCCGCATTCTCCAGGAAAACGGCCGCGATTATCGGGGCGCGTATATTTTCACGATCCTCTGCCTGCTGACCGTGTCGGCGACGACGGCGCTTGCCGCCTGGATCATGAGCCCGGTCGTCAACCAGATCTTCTATGAACGGCGCGGCGACCTGATCCCGTGGATCTGCGCCGCACTGCTCGGCGCTTTCATCCTGCGCGGCCTTGCCGGTTACGGCCAGGCGGTGACGATGGCCAGGATCGGCAACAATCTGGTGGCGCGCTACCAGCAGCGCATCTTCAACCATCTGATGAAGCTCGGCGTCTCCTTCTTCAACGACACAAGGTCCGGGCGGCTGGCGGCGCAGGTCAACGAGAACGTCAACGGCATTCGCGACCTGTTGTCGATGACCGTGACCTCGACGGCGCGCGACGCCGTCTCGCTGGTCGGCCTGGTCGGCGTCATGATCTACCAGGATCCGATCCTTTCGCTGAGCTCGCTGCTGATCGGGCCGCCGCTGATCTGGACCGTCACCTATTTGATGCGCCGGGTGCGGCGCATCACGCGCGAATCGGTGCAGATCAATTCGCGGCTGATCGGCGCCATGCAGGAGGCCACACAAGGCATCGCTATCGTCAAGGCCTTCACCATGGAGGACGAGCTGTCGCGCCGCATCAGCAAGCTCGCCGAGGATGCCGAACAGCGGTCGAACAAGATCGCCCGCGTCTCCGAGCGGCTGACGCCGGTTTCCGAGCTGCTGGCCGGCATCGCCTTTGCCAGCGTCATCGCCTATTCCGGCTACCGCGCCACCGTTCTCGGCCAGCCGCCGGGCGCGGTGTTTTCCTTCATCACGGCGCTGACGCTCGCCTATGATCCGGCCCGCCGGCTGGCGCGCATGCAGGTCGGCATGGAGCGCGCGCTGGTCAATGCGCGCATGATCTACGAGCTTCTCGACATCGAGCCGCAGCAGAGCGACGCGCAGGGCGCCGCCGAGGCGAAATTCACCTCCGGCGAAGTGCGCTTCGACAACGTCTCCTTCCACTATGTCGAGGAGGCGCCGGTCCTGCAGAACCTGAGCTTCGTCGCGGCCGCCGGCAAGGTGACGGCCATCGTCGGCGCTTCGGGCGCCGGCAAGACGACGCTGGTGGCGCTGCTGCAGCGCTTCTACGACGTCGAGGCGGGCAGTATCGAGATCGACGGCCAGGACATCTCCAAGGTCACCAAACAGTCGCTGCGCGGCTCCATCGCCTATGTCTCGCAGCAGCCCTATCTGTTCGAAGGCACCATCCGCGACAACATCCGCTACGGCCGGCTGAGCGCCACCGACGCCGAGATCGAGCAGGCCGCAAGGCAGGCCGCGGCCGACGACTTCATCCGCCAGCAGCCGCAGGGTTATGACACGCCGGTCGGCGAGAACGGCGTGACGCTGTCTGGCGGCCAGCGCCAGCGCGTCTCGATCGCGCGCGCCATCGTGCGCCAGGCGCCGATCCTGTTGCTCGACGAAGCGACATCGGCGCTCGACAACGAGGCCGAGGCCCGTGTCCAGCAGGCGCTGACCCAGGTCATGGAAGGGCGCACCACCATCGTCATCGCGCACCGGCTGTCGACGGTGGTCAATGCCGACCACATCATCGTCATGGAACAGGGCCGGTTGGTCGAAGAGGGCACGCATGCCTCGCTGATGGCCGATCCGCACAGCGTCTATGCCCGCTTCCACCGCATCCAGGGCGTCAAGGGCCTGGGGCTTGTCGACGACAGCGCGCCGATCCAGACTTCGGCCCAAGGCCCAATTCGCAACACCGAGACGCAGAGCATCGCCGGGAGCACGACATGAGCGAAACGCCCGCAACCGACAGACCGGCAACCGATATGGGCCTGGTGGTGGTGGGCGCTGCCGGCCGCATGGGCCAGACGCTGATCCGCGCTATCCACGCCATCCCGGGCGCGCGGGTCATCGGCGCGGTCGAGCGGGCGGGTTCGCCCTATCTGGGCAAGGACGCAGGCGAACTCGCCGGCGTCGGCCGCATCGATGTGGCGATCGGTGACGATCCGCTGCCGGTCTTCGCCAGGGCTGACGGCGTGCTCGATTTCACCACCCCGGCCTCATCGGTCGAATTCGCCGGCTATGCGGCGCAGGCGCGCATCGTCCATGTCATCGGCACGACCGGCTGCACGGCCGAAGACAACGCCAGGATCGCGGCGGCGGCGCGCCACGCGATCATCGTCAAGTCGGGCAATATGAGCCTTGGCGTCAATCTTCTGGCAGTGCTGGTCGAACAGGCGGCGCGCGCGCTCGACGCCGACGATTTCGACATCGAGATCCTCGAAATGCACCACAAGCACAAGGTCGACGCGCCATCGGGCACCGCACTTCTGCTCGGCGAGGCCGCCGCCGCCGGGCGCGGTATCGAACTGGCCGGCAATGATGTGCGGGTCCGCGACGGTCACACCGGCGTGCGCAAGACCGGCTCGATCGGCTTTGCCACGCTGCGCGGCGGCTCGGTGGTCGGCGATCACAGCGTGCTGCTGGCCGGCACCGGCGAGCGCATCACGCTGGCACATCACGCCGAGGACCGCGCCATCTTCGCCCGTGGCGCCGTCAAGGCGGCGCTTTGGGCGCGCGGCCGCAAGCCGGGACTGTATTCGATGCGGGACGTGCTCGGCCTCAGCTGAGCGGCCAATTCGCCAACCTGCCAATCTGGCAATTTGAAGGGAGCAAACATGTCGAGAACCCTCGTGCTCGTGCGCCACGGCCAGAGCGAATGGAATCTGAAGAACCTGTTCACGGGCTGGCGCGATGTCGACCTGACCGAGCAGGGTCACGCCGAGGCCAAGGCCGCCGGCCAGAAACTCAAGGCGCGCGGCCTGAAATTCGACATCGCCTTCACCTCGGCGCTGATCCGGGCGCAGAAGACCTGCCAGCACATTCTCGACGCGGTCGGCCAGAGCGATCTGAAGACCATCCGCGACCAGGCGCTCAACGAGCGCGACTATGGCGACCTCTCGGGCCTCAACAAGGACGATGCCCGCAAGAAATGGGGCGAGGAGCAGGTGCATGTCTGGCGCCGCTCCTATGACGTGCCGCCGCCCGCCGGCGAAAGCCTGAAGGACACCGGCGCCCGCGTCTGGCCCTACTACCTGCACGACCTGCAGCCGCACGTGCTGCGCGGCGGCACCGTGCTGGTCGCCGCGCACGGCAACTCGCTGCGCGCGCTGATCATGGCGCTGGACGGCAAGTCGGGCGAGGAGATCGTCAAGCTGGAACTCGGCACCGGCATCCCGGTCATCTACACGCTCAACGCCGATTCCACCGTCGCTTCCAAGGAAGTTCTGGAGGGCTGACGGTCCTTGAGCCGGCAAGCGGCAAACGGCTTTGAAAAAAGCGCGTTGACACACATCGCTTGCCCGCTTACATGAGCCCGCACCAGCCCAGATGGCGGAATTGGTAGACGCGCACGGTTCAGGTCCGTGTTCCGCAAGGAGTGGAGGTTCGAGTCCTCTTCTGGGCACCAAATTCCCGTTTCGAACCATTCGACGGTTCAGAAACTAAGAGAAAAAGCCCGGTTCGTCCGGGCTTTTTCTTTGCCGCCAACCTCCCCTTCCGGCCAGGCGCCGAACAAACCACTTCAAACTCCGCGGTCGCTTCGCTACGCTCAAAGCCATGTCGCAAACCATCAACCCGATCTTCGGTGCCCGTCGCGATCAAGCGTTCCCGACGCTGGCTGAGGCGGACATCGATCGCATGCGCCGGTTCGGCGAGGCCAGCTTCTATGCGGCCGGCGAGAACATCGTCACGGCAGGCGATGTGGCGCCCGGTCTGATCGTCGTGCTGTCGGGCAAGGTTGACATCACCCAGGATGGTGGCCTCGGCCGGCGCGAGACGATCGTCACGCACGGTCCGGGCAGTTTTGTCGGCGAGCTGGCGCAGCTTTCGGCCCGTCCCTCGCTGGTCAACGCGCGTGCCGCCGAACCGGTCGAGGCGTTCGTCATCGCCTCGCAGAGGCTGCGCGACCTGATGGTGCAGGAGGCCAATCTCGGCGAGCGCATCATGCGGGCGCTGATCCTGCGCCGTGTCGGGCTGCTGGAAAGCGCCACCAGCGGACCGATCATCGTCGGACCTGTCGGCAATGCCGACGTGTTGCGGCTGCAAGGTTTTCTGGCCCGCAGCGGCCAGCCGCACCGCGTGCTCGATTCCGACAGCGATCCGTGCGCCAAAACCCTGGTCGAGCGCTTCGACGTCGATCCCCACCATCTGCCGATCGTGCTGTGCCCGAACGGCAGGCTGCTGCTCAATCCCGGCGAAAAGGACCTCGCGCGCTGCATCGGCCTGCTGCGGCCGATCGATGCCGAAAAACTGTACGACGTCGCCATTGTCGGCGCCGGACCGGCGGGGCTGGCGGCCGCCGTCTATGCGGCCTCCGAAGGGCTGTCGACGATCGTGCTCGATTGCCGGGCCTTCGGCGGACAGGCCGGCGCCTCGTCGCGCATCGAGAATTATCTCGGTTTCCCCACGGGCATTTCGGGCATGGCGCTGATGGCGCGCGCCTACAACCAGGCGCAGAAATTCGGCGTCGAAATGGTGATCCCGGACGAGGCGAAGCTTTTGAGCTCTGCGAACGATGGCGCCCGCTACAAGCTCGATGTCGGCGACGGCGAGACCGTGCGCACGCGCAGCGTGGTGATCGCCAGCGGCGCGCGCTACCGCCGCCTCGATGTCGCCAATCTGGCGCAGTTCGAGGGAACGTCCGTGCACTACTGGGCGTCGCCCATCGAAGGCCGGCTTTGCGCGGGCCAGGAAGTGGCGCTGGTCGGCGCCGGCAATTCGGCCGGGCAGGCGGCCGTCTATCTGGCCAGCCATACGCGCAAAGTGGCGCTGCTGGCGCGCGGCGGTAGCCTCGATGCCTCGATGTCGCGCTATCTGGTCGAGCGCATCAAGGCGCAACCGAACATCGAGGTGCTGACCGGGACCGAAATCGTGGCCCTGGAAGGCGACGAGGGCAACCTTGCCGCCGTGCGCTGGCGCAACCGCGCCAGCTGCGCGGAAACGACGCGCCCGATCCGCCATCTCTTCCTGTTCATCGGCGCCGACCCGAACACCGATTGGCTGGCGAACTGCGATGTGGCGCTGGACGCCAAGGGGTTCGTGCGCACCGGATCGGACCTGGGATCGGCGCAGATGGAGACGAGCCGCAGCGGTGTGTTCGCCATCGGCGACGTCCGCTCCGGCTCGGTCAAGCGCGTCGCGGCGGCTGTCGGCGAAGGCGCCCAGGTGGTCGCGGCATTGCATGCATATCTCGCGCGCGGCAACGCCGACGCACCTCAAACGGCAGGGAGACCATGATGGATGAATGCAGACATACGCGCGACATCAGGAAGGTGACGCCGAGCGCGCTCGGCTGCGAGGAATGCCTGAAGAGCGGGTCGCAATGGGTGCATCTGCGGCTGTGCCGCACCTGCGGCCATGTCGGCTGCTGCGACGACTCGCCCAACCGCCACGCCACCAAGCACTTTCACGCCACCAAGCATCCGATCATCGAGGGCTACGATCCGCCGGAAGGCTGGGCATGGTGCTATGTCGACGAGGTGTTTGTCGACCTTGGCGACGACGTGACCCCGCAGAACGGCCCGATCCCGCGCTTTTATTGAGGTGCGCCCGAGACACCCGAGAAAAGCCTGGTTCGCCCGGGCTTTTCTTGTCTAAGCCTAATCACCGCTCGATGCCCGGCTGTCAGCGAACTGCCAGCTTACCCGTTCCAGTGTCTGCCAGCTCACGATCACCAGAGCCCGACAAAGCTTTGACATGATCGCGGCTAGTTTAGAAACATTCAAAACGGGAAGGCTTGCATGCACCCCACCTATACAAGCGCGCAAAAGGCCATTCACTGGGCAGTGTTTCTGCTGGTCATCGGCCTTTATGGGTTGACCTATGTGGAGGAGCTCTTTCCGCGCGGTGATTCCGGCCGCGCGCTCGTCTGGTGGTTTCATATTTCGTTCGGGCTGCTGCTGTTTGCGCTGGTCGTCATCCGTGTCGGCCTGCGCCTGACGTTGGGAACGCCAGGGCTGCCGATGGAGATGTCGGAGCTTGAACGATGGGCGGCCAAGATCGCGCATCTGCTGCTTTATGCGCTGCTCGTGACCATTCCGGTTCTCGGCATCCTGTTGACCTGGTACAGGGGTGACGCCCTGAGCTTCTTCGGCCTCTTCACCATCCCGGCTCCGGTTTCACCCGACCGCGACACGGCCCGGTTCATCAGGGAACTGCACAGCCTCTGCGCCAATTCGATCCTCATCCTCGCCGCAGTGCACGCGGCCGCGGCGCTGTGGCACCATTTCATCCGCAAGGACGACGTGCTCAAGCGGATGTTGCCGGAAAGCACGGGCTCTTAGTCCCGCCGTGCTGGCGCCGAGGCGGGCTCAGGGTTGTCCACGCTGTTCTCGTTGATCTGGAAGGCCTTTCCTTCGACCTTCTTTTTCTTCAGATCGTCGCCGGTCTGTTGCTGCGGCGGGCGCTTCGGGTTTTGCTTGGCGTTCTCGTTCACGTCGAGGGCTCTGGTCATCATGTCCTCCATGCCTGGAAACACAATGTTCGACAGTGCGTGGGGTTCCGGCAAAAGACGGCGCTCTCCCCGAGAGGGGCAACGCCGACCGATGCCGCCTATCGCACGGAGCCGGTGACGGTCGGGTCGATCGTGCTGGGAACGGATTTGCGTTCGTTGCCGGCGAGTGCCGCGATGATCAGCAGGCTGGCAACCACCGGGACAAACAGGATGGCAATTCGGGCTTGCACGTAAAAAATGGCGCGCCATTCATTGCGCTTGTCGGGGCTGTTGCTCATCATACTCACTTTGTCAGACCCCCCGGCCGTGACATAGCCGCGAACGGTTAAGTAACCCCTTCCGACAATGTTAACCGGACGGAATTAAGGCGGAATTCCCGGGCGATCCCCCAGATGGCGATCCCCGGCTTCAGCCCAGCCCGATCCGCCTTGCCCCTTGCCGGAACAGCGCCACGGCGTCCGGCTCGAAGCGGAAGGTGCCGATGAAATCGTCGACGCCGTAACTCGGCAACGTCTTGCGGATGGCGACGGCAAAGCCGCGTGCCTCGTCGAGCCGTCCCGCCAGCGCCAGGCAATGTGCCGCGATCGCCAGGATGATGGCGTGCGCGTTGGGCCGCGCCGCCGCCTTCAGCGCCCATTCGGCCGCCTCCTCGAACTGGCCGAGCCGCACATGCGCCATGGCGCGTGCCCCCAGCATGCCGAACAGCAGCGGGTCGAACGGGCTGAGATGGCGCGAATGGTCGGAGGAGCCGATCGCCGCTTGCGGGTCGCCCGACTGCGAGTGGACGAAGGACAGCGCATAGTGGCCAAGCGCGAAATTGGGGCTGAGGTCCACCGCCCGTTCCAGTTCGATCAGCGAGCTGTCCTGCTCGCCGCGCAGCCACAGCGCCCGGCCCATCGCCCAGTGCGCGGCCGGATTGTGATCGTCGACCAGCAAGCTGTGGCCGGCGCTCTCGAAGGCCAGCGCGCTTTCGCGGTCGCGGTCGCCCCAACGCTGGAAGGCATTCTGCCAATGGGTGAAGGACAGGCCGGCATAGGCACGGGCAAAGGTCGGATCGAGCTGCAAGGCCTGGGCAAAGAAATGCCGCGCCTGCTCGTTTTCCGTCTGGGTGAAGCGGTACATGTGCCAGAGGCCGCGATGATAGGCCTCCCAGGCGTTGAGCGAGCTGGGCGCCTTCAGCATGGCGCGGTTGCGCTCGACCGTTTCGATCTCGGCCGAGATCGACGAGACGATGCTGTTGCCGATATCGTCGAGCACGGAAAAGATGTCGTCGGGCCTGCGCTCGAACGTCTCGGCCCAGACGATCCTGGCGCTGCGCACCTCGATCAGTTCGACGCTGACAATGAGGCGGCCGGGTGGGCTGCGCACGGTGCCGGTGGCGACATAGTCGACATTCAGCCGGCGGCCGGCATCTTCGGGCGCGATGTTCTTCTGCGCCAGCGCAAACACCGATCCGCGCGCGATGACGAAGAAGTCCCTGAGCTTGGCCAGGCGTGTGATGATGTCGTGGGTGAAGCCGTCGGCCAATCCGCCGCGCGTGCCGCCGCCCTCCTCGACAAACGGCATCACCGCCAGCGATGCGTGGCTGGGCTCGACCGGGCCGGGTGCGGTGGGCGTGGTGGCTACCAGTGGCGACAGTGTGGACAGGCCGGCCGGCTGTGCCCGGAGCGAGGTGCTCGACTGTCGGTCACGAATTGCCCGCCAGGCCGCGCGAAGCGGTGCGAAATCGAGCTCCTCAGACCGAAACAACTGTTCCGCCGCCGCCAGATGCGCTTCGGCCGCGCCGATCTCGCCGCGCCCGGCCAGATTGGACAGCAGCGCCAGATGTCCGCGCGTGTCGAATGGCGCCAGTTCCACCCATGTGTCGAGATGGGCGATTGCCTCGTCGCCATCCGCCGGCAGACTTTCGACAAGCTGTTCCAGCACTGCGGCGTGGCAAGCGCTGAAGCGGCGGCGCTGTGCGATCAGCCAGCTGTTGAAATGCGGGCTGCGCTCGAGCTCCAGCCCGTCGAGGAAATCGCCGGCAAACAGTTTGGCCAGCGCCCGCAAGCGCTCGACATCAAGCGTGCCGAGCCCTTGCGTGGCGGCCTGGCTGACCTCCAGCGCATCGACCAGGCAATCGCTCAGATCGAGCGCGACCGTGTCGCCCGGTGTCGCGACCCGATGTCGGCCCGGCGCGTCGAGTGCGCCGCGCAGCTTGCTCAGGCACCAGCGCAGCTCGCCCCTTGGATCGTTCGGCACATCCCACAGCAGTTCGCACAGACGGCTGCGGCCGACCGGATGCGGCGCCAGCGCCAGATAGGCGAACAGAGCGCGCAGCTTGCGTGACGACGGCAACGCAACCGGAACGCCGTTGCGGGAGATCACCAGCGGTCCGAGCAGGCGCACGGAAAGGACCGGCATGTCGCCGTCCGGCCTCGATCGGGTGGATTCCACGTGCGTTTCCACGCCTGCTCCCACGCTGGCCTGTCGGCCATTCCTGTATCACCAAACATGATACGGCGCATCCGACAGCGGATTTACGCGCCGGACACCGTCATTGCCGCGGCGGCATGTCAGTCCTAGCGCGGCTAGGTCACGAAACCTCGCCGCCCAACCCGCCGGTTTGTAACCGGCCCCGTGATGACAAGACACGATGACAATCGAGGAGACCAAGATGTTGCATCAGCAGAAAATCAGGACCACGGCCGGGCGCGGCCGCCTGTTCGACAGCATTCTCGACACCGTCGGCGACACGCCGGTGGTGCGCATCAACAATCTCGGACCCGCCCACGCGACGATCTACGTCAAAGCCGAGTATTTCAATCCCGGCGCCTCGGTGAAGGACAGGCTGGCGCTCAACATCATCGAGGAGGGCGAGCGCAGCGGCGCGCTGAAGCCGGGCCAGACGGTGGTCGAGGCGACCAGCGGCAACACCGGCATCGGCCTCGCCATGGTCTGCGCGCAGAAGGGCTATCCGCTGGTCGTCACCATGGCCGACAGTTTTTCGGTCGAGCGCCGCAAGCTGATGCGCATGCTGGGCGCCAAGGTGGTGCTGACGCCGCGCGCCGAAAAGGGTTTCGGCATGTACAAGAAGGCGGTGGAGCTGGCTGAGGCCAATGGCTGGTTCCTCGCTCGCCAGTTCGAGACCGCCGCCAATGCAGCCATCCATGAGTCAACGACGGCGCGCGAGATCGTCAATGATTTCGCCGGCTCGCGGCTCGACTGCTTCGTCACCGGCTATGGTACCGGCGGCACGGTCGTCGGCGTGGCGCGCGTGCTGCGCCGCGAGCGGCCGGAAACGCGCATCGTGCTGTCCGAACCGGCCAACGCCCAGCTCATCGGCAGCGGCAAGGTGCAGCAGCGCGGTGCCGACGGCGCCCCCGCCGCCAGCCACCCGGCCTTCGAGCCGCATCCGATCCAGGGCTGGACGCCGGATTTCATCCCCAACGTGCTGCAGGAAGCCATCGACACCAGCCTCTATGACGAGGTGATGCCCATTGCCGGGCCCGAGGGCATCAAGTGGGCCAGGGCATTGGCGCAGAAAGAAGGCATCTTCACCGGCATCTCCGGCGGCGCCACTTTTGCCGTGGCGCGGCAGGTCGCGGAGAAGGCATCGGCCGGCGCGGTGATCCTGTGCATGCTGCCCGACACCGGCGAACGCTACATGTCGACGCCGCTGTTCGACGGTATCGAGGCCGAGATGGACGCCGACGAGATCGCCCTGTCGCGCTCGACTCCCGGCTGCCAGTTCCCGGCTTGAAGGGAGATTCGCCGTGGACGCCGTTCAAAAACCCCTCGGCCTGGTGGCCGAGGAAACGCTCGATCCCCCGGACTGGGCCGATACGCAGGCCCTGTCGCACCAGGTCATCGATGATGCCGTCGATTATCTGCGCGATATCAGGGACCGCCCGGTCTGGCGGGAGATGCCGGCCGATGTGAGAGAGGTCTTCGCGGCACCGCTGCCGCGATCGCCGGCGCCGCTTGCCGCCGTCTATGGCGAGGTCTCGCGCACGGTGATGTCCTATCCGATGGGCAACATCCATCCGCGCTTCTGGTCCTGGTATATGGGATCGAGCAACTTCACCGGCGCGCTCGGCGACTTCCTGGCGGCAATCCAGGGTTCCAATCTCGGCGGCG
This sequence comes from Mesorhizobium loti, assembly GCA_014189435.1. Classification (NCBI taxonomy): domain Bacteria; kingdom Pseudomonadati; phylum Pseudomonadota; class Alphaproteobacteria; order Hyphomicrobiales; family Phyllobacteriaceae; genus Mesorhizobium; species Mesorhizobium loti. The sequence continues at coordinate 6,162,489 of CP050293.1, read as the reverse complement.
GCAACCATGCCGCCGGGCTGATGGACAGCCAGGTGATCGACTGGTGCAAGCAGATGCTGGGCTTTCCGGCTTCTGCCAGCGGCACGCTGGTCAGCGGCGGCTCGATGGCCAACATCATCGGGCTGACCGTGGCGCGCAACGTCAAGGCGGGCATCGACGTGCGCGAGCATGGTGTTGCCGCGATCGAGAAGCCGCTGCGTTTCTATGGCTCGGACCAGATCCATTCCTGCCACCGCAAGGCGATGGAAGCGCTTGGCCTCGGCAACAAGGCGCTGCGCCGCATCCCCACTGATGACGGACTGCGCATCGACATCGCTGCCTTGCGGGCGGCGATATCGGAGGACCGCGCGGCCGGGTTCAAACCGGCCTGCGTCATCGGCACGGCCGGCACGGTCAACACCGGGGCGATCGACGATCTGCAAGCACTTGCCAAACTCGCGCACGAGGAAGGCATGTGGTTCCATGTCGACGGCTGCATCGGCGCCCTGATTGCGATTGCGCCTGACAATGCACATCGTGTTGCCGGCATCGAATGGGCGGATTCGATCGCGCTCGATCCGCACAAATGGCTGCACGCGCCGTTCGAGGTCGGCTGCGCCCTGGTCAGGGATGCCGCCGCGCATCGCCGGACCTTCGCGGTGACGCCGGAATATCTGGAATCGACGCCGCGTGGCCTCGCCTCCGGCGAATGGCTGCACGACTACGGCTTGCAGACGTCGCGCGGCTTTCGCGCGCTGAAGGTGTGGATGGCGTTGAAGCAGCATGGCGTCGAAAAATTCGGTCGCCTGATCGACCAGAACATCGCGCAAGCCTTCTATCTCGCAGGGTTGATCGAGACCGAGCCGGAGCTGGAGCTGGCGGCAGTGCCGACCATCAACATCGTCTGCTTCCGCTATCAGCCCGGTTTGGCAGGCGAGGCGTTGAAGGCGCTCAACACCGAGATCATGCTGCGGCTGCAGGAACAGGGCATTGCCGCGCTGTCGGACACCACGGTGCATGGTGAGCACTGGCTGCGCGTGGCGATCACCAACCATCGCACAAGGCGCGAGGATCTCGATCTTCTGGTGCGGGAAACGGTACGGCTGGGGCGCGGGATCGCGGCGGAGGCCACTACGCCTTCCTAGTCACCGGCAGGCATGCGATTCTGCCGCTCTGATTCGCGAGGTCCGACGGTGACGCTCTTTCGTACGGCTGCACTGGTGGCCTTGCTCTTCACCACCTCGGCACAGGCTGCCGAGATGGCCTTCTTCGTCAAGAACCTGCGCAAGGAAGCGGTTGCGGTCGAGCTGTTCAGCCGCGACCGCGAAACGGTCTGGCCGGGCAACGACAAGGTGTTCCTGATCGAGCCCGGGTCGCAGAAATCCGTGCCGCTGTCCTGCAATCAGGGCGAACACATTTGCTACGGCGCCTGGGTCGACGGCAATGACAGCATTTCCGCCGGCGTCGGGCCGGACAATGACCAGCCTTGCGACAACTGCTGCTTCATCTGCGTGGAACACTCGACCGAGACGATCGATCTGGTGCCATAAAGGGAGAAGGTTGCGTCGGACCCAAATTAAGTCAGGGATCGGCGCAGCCGATCCACTTCCGCGATTCAGTGCAACATGCCATGGTCGCGCCGCGGCCGGATGGGCCGCTTATTCAGGGGGTTACCATGTTTCATGCCTATGCGCGCCGCACGCTGGCCGCGCTGTCTCTCGTCATGCTGTTCGTGCCGGCGGCGCATGCCGACGATGTCACCTTTGCCATCAAGAACAGCCATCCCAATGCCATGCGCGTCGAGCTCTACAGCCAGGACCGCGACTATGTCTGGCCGGGTGAAGACAAGGACTATTATCTCGACGACGGCGAAACCAAGCAGTTGCCGATATCCTGCAATGCGGGTGAATCGATCTGTTACGGCGCGTGGGTCGACGGCGACGAGGGCACCTACTGGGGCGTCGGTCCCGGCAACAAGGAAAAATGCGAGGATTGCTGCTACACCTGCAGCGGTGGCGAGACCGAGGAAATCAATCTGATCCCCTGACCGGTTTGCCAGCTTGACGGTCTTCGGGCCGGAGCCATAGCCTGCGCGATACCCAAGGCACGTCTCGTCTGTTTCTCTGGACGTGACGTGCTCCAGGCAAAAAGGAGCATGGCAATGGCCGGTATGGTCGAAGGCGACAAGATCGACGTCGGGTTTTCCGGCAAGCGCTGCATCCATTCGCGCAACTGCGTGCTCGGGGATCCGCATGTCTTCGTGCCCAACGCACCGGGCCAGTGGATACATCCGGAAGCAGCCAGCGTCGAGAAGATCGTCGCCATTGCCGAAAGCTGTCCCTCGGGCGCCATCACCTACGTCAGGAAGGATGGCGGGCCGCAGGAGCAGCCGCCGGTGGTCAACACCGTGCGACTGCGGGAAAACGGCCCGCTGGCCGTGCACGCCGAGATCGTGCTCGACGGCGAGACTTTTTACCGTGCCACGCTCTGCCGCTGCGGTGCCTCGGAGAACAAGCCGTTCTGTGACGGCAGCCACAACAAGTCCGGTTTTGCCGCCACTGGCGAGCCGCCGCTGAAGGACACGCCGGCGCTGGAGGCGAGGAATGGCCCGCTGAAAGTGACGCCGACCACCAACGGCCCGCTCAAGCTCGAAGGCAATGTCGAGATCGTCACCGGCACCGGCCACACGATCGACCGCACGCAACGCACCTTCCTCTGCCGCTGCGGCCATTCCGCCAACAAGCCGTTTTGCGATGGCACGCACAAGAAGGTGGGGTTTTTCGGGTAGCTGCAATCTCCCCCTCGAGGCTACGCTATGCACACATCTTCCGTGACTGGCATGACTGATCGGCCCGAGGCTTGATCGCCACGTGGTTCCCCCAATCCGTCGCTGCTACGCAGCGCCACCTTCCCCCTCCGGAGGGAAAGGAAGGGAGCTTTTCTGGACGAGCGTCGGCGGTAAAAAGCCTGGCGCCTTTCCTCTACCCCGTCGATCGGGGGAGAGGTGGCTCGGCGAAGCCGAGACGGAGTGGGGGTCGACCAGCGCAACATAAGACAATGCATGCGCCAAGCCGCCACGCACGCTATCGCCAAAGACCGGCCGATTGGAAATGTGTGCATCCCGTAGCCCCTCGAGGGGGAGATGTCGCCAAAGGCGACAGAGGGGGTCGGCACGTCCTGACGCGACGCCATGCGAGGACGAAAGACGAGGTCAGCGCTTCAAGCGCGGCGACCCCCTCTGGCCTGCGGCCTCCCCCTCAAGGGGGGAGATTACACGTGGCCCAGCGCTCGCGGCTTTATCGGCCGGCCCGTATCGGCTAAGGGCAGGGACAAATAGTTTCCCAGCCGGACAGCCATCAGCAATGACCGCCAAGACCAAGCCAAAGCCGCTGTTCCTCGGAATCGACACCGGCGGCACCTATACCGATGCCGTGCTGTGGTCTGAAACGGAAGGCCCGCAGCAAGGGCCGAACAAGGGCAAGGTGCTGGCAAAAGCCAAGGCGCTGACCACCAGGCATGATCTGGCCGTCGGTATTTCCGGCGCCGTCGACGCGGTGCTGGGCAAGGCCGGCACCGATCCCGCCGCGATCAAGCTGGTTTCGATGTCGACGACGCTTGCCACCAACGCGCTGGTCGAGGGCCAGGGCGGCCGCGTCGCGTTGGTGATGATCGGCTTTTCCGAGGGCGACCTTGCCCGCGACGGGCTGAAGGCAGCACTCGGCACCGACCCGGTGGTTTTTTGTCCGGGCGGTCACGATGTGCACGGCAATGCCGCCAAGCTCGATCTGTCCGGACTGGAGGCAGCGCTGCCCGAACTCGGCGCCTCGGTGTCCGGCTTTGCCGTCTGCGCCTATTTCGCCACCCGCAATCCGGCACACGAGATCGCCGCCCGCGAGCTGATCCGTGAAAAGACCGGCCTGCCGGTCACATCGAGCCATGAGCTGTCGGCCAAGCTCGGCGGCCCGCGCCGGGCGCTGACGACGCTGCTCAACGCCAGGCTGATCTCGATGATCGACCGGCTGGTGGCGGCGACCGAAGGTTTTCTCGAGGCGCGCAGCATTGCAGCACCGCTGATGGTGGTGCGCGGCGATGGCGCGCTGGTTTCGGCGGCGTTTGCCCGCCAGCGGCCGATCGAGACCATCCTGTCCGGCCCGGCCGCCAGCCTCGTCGGCGCCCGCCACATGACCGGGCTCGACAATGCCATGGTCTCCGACATCGGCGGCACCACCACCGATGTCGCCGTGCTCGACGGCGGCCGGCCCAGGCTCGATCCGGAAGGGGCCACTGTCGGCGGCTTCCGCACCATGGTCGAGGCTGTCGCCATGCGCACCTTCGGCCTCGGCGGCGATTCCGAAGTGACGCTGGAGGATGGCGCGCTCAACCCGAAGATCCTGCTCGGGCCGCGCCGACTGGTGCCGCTGGCGCTGGCCGGCATGGCGCATGGCGCAGCGGTGACTTCAGAGCTGGAGCGCCAGCTGCGGGCGCCCAATCCCGGCCGCATGGACGGCCGTCTCGCGGTGCGCACCGGCGTGCCGGATCGGCTCGCCGCCGGCCTGACCGGCGCCGAAGCCAAGCTCTACGAGCTGATTGGTGCCGTACCGCTGGCCATCGATCGACTTTTGACCTCGAACGCGCAGAACGCGACGCTGAACCGGCTGGTGTCGCGTGGGCTGGTGCATGTCGCCGGCTTCACCCCGTCGGACGCCGCCCATGTGCTGGGCAAGCAGGCGAATTGGGATCCCGTCGCCGCGCGCCTCGGCGCCGAACTGTTCGCCCGCAAGCGCGACGGCCGGGGACAGCCGATTGCCGCCTCGCCCGAAGCGATCTCGGAACGGGTGCTGGTGACGCTGACGCGCTGGTCGGCCGAATACATCCTCGAAACCGCCTTTGCCGAGGACGGCCTCGATGGCGCGTCAACGGTGGCGCATGCGCTGGTGCAGCGCGCGGTCGACGCGCATCCCGGCATTGCACGCCTGAGCGTCGCGCTCGACCGACCGGTCATAGGCCTCGGCGCCTCGGCGCCGCTGCATTATGCCGGCCTGCCACCCTTGATCGGCAACGACTGCGTGGTGCCGGAAGACACCGATGTCGCCAATGCGCTTGGCGCTGTCGTCGGCCAGGTCAGGGTTTCGGCCGAGGCACGGGTCAGCCAGCCCAAGGAAGGGCTGTTTCGCCTTGCCTCGGGCGAAACCGTACGTGATTTCCTCGACGAGGCGGCGGCGATCGCGGCGGCCGAGGCCGATGTCCGTGCCATCGTCGCCCAGCGCGCCAGGGATGCCGGCACCGACAGCGCCGAGATCGACGTCGCGACCGAATTCCGCGTCTCGACCGTCGAAGCACAGCGCATGTTCATCGAGGCGCATGTCGTGGCAGTGGCCTCGGGAAGGCCGCGCATTGCGGTTTGAGCGAGGCGGCAAAGCTGCCAATCTCCCCCGTGTGGGGGAGATGGCCGGCAGGCCAGAGGGGGGGCGCCGCCCCGCAAACGTCTCAATGGTTTCAATCACCCACATGGCATGGTTTCAATCGGTAGCGGGCAAAGGCTGGCGATCCTTCACGCCCCCCTCTGCCCTGCCAGGCATCTCCCCCACGAGGGGGAGATTGGCAGCGTTGCCGGTCGTTAAATACGCCCCCTTCACCCTAAGCTGAATTGACCCGGCAAACCTGACATGCCAAAGGCCCGCAACGCCTTTCATCTGGAGTAGCCTGATGACCGATCGCATCGAGATCGCCGGATTGCGGATTGCCCGCGAGCTGCATGAGTTCGTGGCCAGCGAAGCGCTGCCGGGCACGGGCATCGAAGCGGACGCCTTCTGGAACGGTTTTTCGGCCATCGTCCATGATTTGGCGCCGAAGAACCGGGCGCTGCTGGCAAAGCGTGACGCCCTCCAGGAACAGATAGACGGCTGGTATCGCGAGCATGGTGCACCCGTCGACATGGAGGCCTACAAGGGCTTCCTGAAGGAGATCGGCTATATCGTTCCGGAAGGGCCGGCCTTCAGCGTGTCGACCGACAATGTCGACCCTGAAATCGCTGATGTTGCCGGCCCGCAGCTGGTGGTGCCGGTGATGAATGCCCGCTATGCGCTCAACGCCGCCAATGCGCGCTGGGGCTCGCTTTATGATGCGCTCTACGGCACCGACGCCATTCCCGAAACCGATGGCGCCGAAAAGGGCAAGGCCTTCAATCCGGCGCGCGGCGCCAAGGTCGTCGGCTGGACGAAGACCTTTCTCGACGAGGCTGCCCCGCTCACCTCGGGCAAATGGGCCGGCGTCAATGGTCTGTCGCTGGCGCAAGGCGGGTTGCGGCTGAGTGCAGGTGCCGGCTCGACCACGCTGGCCAACCCCAGGCAATTCGTCGGCTATCGCGGCGACGCCGCCAATCCCGATGCGGTGCTGCTTGTGCGCAACGGCCTGCACATCGAGATCGTGATCGACCGCAACAACCAGATCGGCCGCACCGATCCGGCGGGGATCGCCGATGTCATCCTGGAATCGGCACTGACCACCATCCAGGACTGCGAGGATTCGGTCGCGGCGGTGGATGCTGAGGACAAGGTCGTCGTCTACCGCAACTGGCTCGGCCTGATGAAGGGTGACCTGGCGGAAGAGATCACCAAGGGCGGCCGGAGTTTTGTCCGCAAGCTCAATCCCGACCGCTCCTACACGACGCCCGGCGGCGGCACCCTGACCGTGCCCGGCCGCTCGCTGATGCTGGTCAGGAATGTCGGCCACCTGATGACCAACCCGGCGATCCTTGACCGCGACGGCAACGAGGTTCCGGAAGGCATCATGGATGCAGCGATGACGGCGCTGATCGCGCTGCATGATGTCGGAACCAAGGGCCGCCGCGCCAATTCCCGCGCGGGCTCGATGTATGTGGTGAAACCCAAGATGCACGGGCCGGAGGAAGTCGCCTTCGCGGTCGAGATATTCGACCGTGTCGAGGCCCTGCTCGGCATGGCCAAAAACACCATCAAGATGGGCATCATGGACGAGGAGCGGCGCACCACCGTCAACCTCAAGGAAGCAATCCGCGCCGCCAGGGAACGCGTGGTGTTCATCAACACCGGCTTCCTCGACCGCACCGGCGACGAGATCCACACCTCGATGGAGGCCGGCCCGATGATCCGCAAGGGCGACATGAAGCAGGCCGCCTGGATTTCCGCCTATGAGGCGTGGAATGTCGACACCGGGCTGGAATGCGGGCTGGCTGGCCATGCCCAGATCGGCAAGGGCATGTGGGCGATGCCGGATCTGATGGCGGCGATGCTGGAACAGAAGATCGCCCACCCCAAGGCCGGCGCCAACACCGCCTGGGTGCCGTCGCCGACGGCGGCGACGCTGCATGCCACGCACTACCACAAGGTCGATGTCCACGCGGTGCAGGCGGCGCTGAAGAGCCGGCCCAAGGCGAAACTCGACGACATCTTGTCGGTGCCGGTGGCGGTGCGGCCGAACTGGACGCCCGACGAGATCCAGCGCGAACTCGACAACAACGCGCAAGGCATTCTCGGCTATGTCGTGCGCTGGATCGACCAGGGCGTCGGCTGCTCGAAAGTGCCAGATATCAACGACGTCGGCCTGATGGAAGACCGCGCCACGCTGCGCATTTCCTCGCAGCACATCGCCAACTGGCTGCATCACAAGGTCTGCTCGCAGATTCAGGTGATGGATTCGCTACGGCGCATGGCGGCAATTGTCGACCTGCAGAATGTCGGCGACCCGCTCTACCGGCCAATGGCCGCCGACTTCGACAATTCCATCGCCTTCCAGGCCGCCTGCGACCTGGTCTTCAAGGGCCGAGTCCAGCCCAACGGCTACACCGAACCGGTGCTGCACGCGCGGCGGCTCGAGCTGAAGGCGAAGCAGGGCTGAAGAGGCCAGCCCCTGCCGCGAATGGGGCGGCGGGTCCTCGACCTGGCTTCCGGCCAGAGGCAAGGCGTCAGGGAGCCGTATGGTCCAGGAGCCGAATGGCGGGATCGCGACGGTGTTCGGAGTTGGCGCGATCAACGCCTTCCACCGTGATCGCGATCGTCCCGTTTTCTATCCTCGCGATCCATCCCTTCGCTTTCATGTACCAGAGATGAAACTCGAGATGTTCTCGCGGACAGCCTGACAGTCGTTCGAGTTCTACATCTCCGATCCCAGGATCGGTGACGTCGTGGCGGCGCTTTGCGTAGAGCAGCGACAGCAATTTGGCCTGAATCACGACATCCCGCTCGATGCCTTTGGTGTTGCTGGCTTCCTCGGTCAACTCGCGGCGAAGGCCGGCATGGTCTCTATAGGCGATGTCGTATTGAGCACGCTTGACCGGATCCTTGAGCGTGTTGTGGGCTTCCACGATTTCGCTGAAGCGGGCTTCATCGCCAGTCTGTTGATTGTCTGGATGATAGCGCATCGCAAAATAGCGAAATATGCGCTCCAGCGTTTCCGAGTTGGCATTCGGGCTAACTTCCAAAACTTCGTAGTAGTCAATGAACATAGCGGTACACCCTCAACCGCAATCATATTCGCATTGTCTAAATAAAGAACATCCAAAGCAGAAGCCCGGACTTTAGTCCGGCGCCGATGACGGCCACGCTTCGGGGTCAAGAGGAAGAAAATGGCCGGCGCCCGTTCGGTGGGGGCCGTTGGGTGGTGAGGACGCCGGCCAAGCGGACAATCAGGTCCGCCGCGCTGCAGAGATGGTCGATTCGCAGAGGCGCCGTTATGGCGTGATCGCGGAAGGCGGCGTGGCGTCGCCACCGCGACGAGGCGCGCGCCTTGATCTCGTAAGTTTGCAAATTAGCCAAATAGTGAACTCAATTAAGAGCTGCTCGAGGAGGCAAATGACCTACGCCGCCTGCGCCACCCGCTCCGAACTCATGCGATAAGAGATCGCTTCGGCCAGATGGATGCGGCCGACGGTTTCGCTGGCGTCGAGATCGGCAAGCGTGCGCGCCACCTTCAGCACCCGGTGGTAAGCGCGGGCCGAAAAGGCGAGCTTTTCGCTGGCGTCCTTGAGCAGCGACAGGCCGGCGGCGTCAGGCATTGCGATCTCCTCGATGACCGAGGGCGCGCAATGCGCGTTGGTGGTGGCTTGGGTGACGCCGAGGCGCTCGAAACGCTCGCGCTGGATGGTGCGGGCGCGTGCAACACGCAGCGCCACATCGGCACTTTTCTCCGACCGGTCGGGCCGTATCAGGTCGCTGGCCGAGACCGCCGGCACCTCGATCCGGAGATCGATGCGGTCGAGCAGCGGGCCGGAGATGCGCGCCTGGTAGTCGGTGCGGCAGCGCTCGCCGCGCAGGCAGCGATAGCCCGGCTCGCCGGCCATGCCGCAGCGGCACGGGTTCATCGCCGCAACCAGCTGGATGCGCGCCGGGTAGGTGACGCGATGGTTGGCCCGCGCGATCATGCAGTCGCCGGTCTCCAGCGGCTGGCGCAGCGCATCGAGCGTCTGCGGCGTGAACTCGGGAAATTCGTCGAGGAACAGCACGCCGTGATGGGCGAGCGACACTTCGCCCGGCCGCGCGCGGATGCCACCGCCGACCATGGCCGCCATCGAGGCCGAATGGTGCGGCGCGCGGAACGGCCGCCGGTCGGTCAATTTGCCTTCGCCGAGCTCTCCCGCCACCGAGGCGATCATCGACACTTCGAGCAGTTCCTTCGGCGCCAGCGGCGGAAGGATCGAAGGCAGCCGCTGCGCCAGCATCGATTTTCCCGATCCCGGTGGCCCGATCATCAGCAGATTATGACCACCGGCGGCCGCCACTTCCAGCGCCCGCTTGGCGGTCTCCTGGCCCTTGATGTCGGCGAGGTCGGGCAGGTCGCGCGCCGCGGCGTGGATGCCGGCTTCCGGCCGCGACAGCACCTGCGTGCCGCGAAAATGGTTGGCGATGGCGATCAGGCTGCGCGGCGCCAGAATGTCGAAATCCTTGCCCGCCCAGGCCGCTTCCGGCCCGCAGGCGAACGGGCAGATCAGGCCCTTGCCCTCGGCATTGGCGCCGATCGCCGCCGGCAAGGCGCCGGCGACCGCGGCAATCGTGCCGTCGAGCGACAATTCGCCAAGCACGACATAGCCGGCCAGCATGTCGCCCGGAATGGCGCCAAGGGCGGCCATCAGGCCAAGCGCGATCGGCAGATCGTAATGGCTGCCCTCCTTGGGCGGCGGGATGGCATGTGCCTATGATGGCGGATGTTTTCTTGAACAGGCCAAAGCCATGTGATGCAATGCATCGGGTGTTTCGCAAGCTTTCCAAATAGGGCGTCGGTTTGCCCTTGTTTCCGCTCTCGCGGTGAGCATATGGTGAGCCGACCCTTTCAAGGATGGCTCTCCAATGCCAAAACTCACCAAAGCTGTCGTCGACGGTGCCGATCTCCGGGACAAACAATACACCATCTGGTGTTCGGAACTTAAGGGCTTCGGTGCCTATGTCCATCCAACTGGCAGCCGTACCTACTTCGTGGACTACCGATCCGGCGACGGCGTGCGGCGGCGGATGACGATCGGACGACATGGGGCCATCACCGCGGAGCAGGCGCGCAAGCTGGCGATCGAGACGATGGGAGGCGTAGTGCTTCAGAAGGGCGATCCCCTGCTCGAGCGCAAGACCCGCCGCAAATCTCTGACCGTTGCCCAGCTATGCGACCAATACCTGAAGGCGGCCGACAAGGGTGCAATCCTCGGCCGGAGCCGACGCCCCAAGAAGGCATCGACGATTGAAATCGATAGGGGCCGAATCGAGCGCCACATCAAGCCGCTGCTCGGCACGAAACTTGTGATCGACGTCACCCGCGCCGACATCGTGAAGTTCGTTCGGGACGTCACGGCTGGCAAGACGGCCCGGCGTGATCGTTCCGGCAAGAATGGAAATCGCGTCCTGGTCACTGGCGGCGCTGGCACCGCGGCGCGCACCACGGGTTTTCTTGGCGGCATCCTCACCTATGCCGTCGGCGAGGGCATCATTGCAACAAACCCCGTCCAGGGCGTTCCCCTGCCCGCCGACAATGTGCGCGATCGGCGATTGACCGCTGATGAGTACCGCGCTGTCGGCGACGCGCTGACAGGCGAGCCCGCCGAACTAGACACACCCCAGGCCAAGACCGGTGCATGGCTCCTCGCGCTCACCGGCTGCCGGCTTGGTGAGATTTCAACATTGCGATGGGACGAGGTAGACGAGGCCGCCGGTTGCTTCCGTCTAAAGGACAGCAAAAGCGGCCCGTCCGTGCGCCCTGTGGGGCGTGAAGCTTTCGACGTGCTGCGCGAGGCGATCCGCGTGCCGGGCAACCCCTACGTGCTCCCCGCGCTCCGCAAGACGGGCCATTACAACGGCCTGGCCGGCGCATGGGTGCGCCTCATGGAGCGCGCAGGTCTGGAAGGCGTCACGCCGCATACGATGCGGCATTCCTATGCGTCTGTCGGCGGGGATCTCGGTTTTGCAGACAGCACAATCGCTGCCATGCTCGGCCATGCCGGCGGCACGGTCACCAGTCGTTACGTCCATCGCCTCGATACTGTGCTCGTCGCGGCAGCGAACAAAATCGCTGGGGAGGTATTTCGACAGATGACCGGCAGGACAGCGGAGGTGCTGGAGATGCCTCGCCGCGGCTAGTCTTTCTTTGGCTTCGTGCCGCCGCCCGATGGTCGATCGTTATCCGGAGTTGGTCCCCACAGTTCGTCGTCGAAGGGATTCTCAAGTCGGTAGCGCTGGCTTTCGGCCCATTCCGCTTCCCACTCCTCAAAGCGATCTGATACCGCTTTGCGGAAATTGGGGGCCGTTTTGAAGTTCCCCTTTTTTACGTCTTTGATGGCGTCGTGGACGGCCGAGACAAGCTGGTCCACGCCCTCGTAAGTGTTATCGCCTTTCAGAATCGCGACCATCGCAACCAATTCGTCCAGCTTCTCTTCAATCGCTGTTGGTGCTGGAAAGTAGGCATCGAGGCACCAAACAATCGCCTCGTTCATCGACATGCCAGCGCGATCGGCCTTCGCCTTGATTCGATCGCGCATACCGTCGGGAAGGCGAACTAGAAACTGATCCTGGTTTTTGACCAGCGTTTTTTTGGCCACCCGGCACTCTCCCCATGCGTACTATCATATATGCGATACAATGGGCTTGACTTAACCATTCCTACCTCCAATATACCACTAATCGCATGCATGATAGTATGGTTTTGGAGATGCCCCCATGACTGATCGTCCTCGCCTACGCCGGTCGGAAGTGCCGGCCTACATGATCGAGAAGCACGGCATCCCCGTCGCGCTCGCAACCTTGAACAAGCTAGCCACGATCGGCGGCGGTCCGGAAATGCAGTACGCCGGGAGGATCCCACTCTACACGCCCGAGGCGCTGGACGCCTGGGCCGCCATTCGGCTTTCCAAGCCGGTCGGGTCCACGTCGGAAAGGCCGACAGACAAGGCGGTGGCCTGATGGTCAGCGCCACCCAATCCGATCTCGTCGCCGTCGTGCCGAAGAATAAGACCGAAGAGATTCGCGTCTCGATCGATCTCTTCAACGGCTGCCGCGTGTTCAACGCTCGTATTTTCTACGACGCCGAAGACGGCACTAAGCGCCCCGGCAAGGGCATCGCCTTCAAGGTCGATAAGCTGGAAGAGTTCGTGAAGGCCGCGATCGACGCGCTCGAACTGGCCATGGCGAAAGGCTACGTCAAATGACTAGCCAGCCCGAAACCCACAACCTCCTAGCGCGCCGGTTCGTTCATGAAATAATCGGTGCGGCGATCAAAGACGGCGCGACCTATGCCGATTTGATGGTCCTCTTCGAAAGCGCCCAGCTTTGCATCATGGAGGTGCTGAACCTTCACTATCAGCTGTCACCGCAGGTCGCCACCGACCTGTGCGAAGCGAGCCTGCAGAACGCGATCGAGCGCTTTGCAGGCGGTCGGGCAGCCAAGCCATGAGCGCGGCGACAGCGGCCCGCCCCGCTCTGGCTTCATCCCCGATCCTAGACGCTGCCCAATGGCTCGCCACGGGTGGCGCCGACAAGGCCAGGGCCGCGGTGCCGCAGTTGCGGGAGAAGTTCGGCCTTAGCGCCACCGAGGCAGTTGAGGCACTTCGCGAATCTCGCCTGATCCTAGCAAGGGCCCACTGATGACCGCGGCGCATGTCAAAACCGGAATTGCCAATATCGCCTTCGACCCATCCATCGGCGAGGTTGTGGGCGACCGTCCCGACTGGACAGGGAAGCGGAAGGCTGTCGACCGAAAGGAGCGGCGCCACTGGCAGTATCCCATCAACGGCACGCGGAAGGAGCAGTATGCGTCCTTTGACGCCTGGCATCCTATCGCCATGCAGATTTTGCACCGCGAGACGTCCAGCTTTCGCTGCATCGCTGTCTTTCGATCCGTGTTCAATTGGGCTTCCGGCACGATCGAAGTTTCCTATGCCGCATTTGCCCATCGTGGCGGCTGCTGCAGCGAGAAGACGATAGAGCGCGAGCTGGGTATCTACGAAAGGCTCGGCATCATCATCGTCGAGAGGGGCTGGCGAAGGTTAGGCGATGTCCGGTTTCGGACTCGTACCCTTCGTCTTGCCCTGCCTGAGACCATGCCGATCAACGTCGAAATCAGCGACTTTGAAACGGACAACAGTGGTCCATTTGGAGGCGACCATGAAGGCGAGTGAAACGGACAACAGTGGTCCGACCACTAGTGGTCTGATCACCCTTGATAATACCCATAGGCGCTACTCCGCGCCGTTCGGACAACTTGACCTCTTCAACACGCCGGGCATCGTGTTTGCTTTTCCGTTGCACCGTCGCGCCGACATGGTGCGCAAGATCGCCGCGGCGCTCAACGCTCGATCGTACCATGCCGGGCAGCGGTACTGGTCGATGCATGTCGCTCAGGAGCGGAAGAAGCTTGAACGTCTAGGTCTCACGCAGACGGCAATCGACGGTGAGATTAGCCGTTACGCCACGGCAGTCAGCCGGGTCCTTCATCTTCCAAAGCAATATCACTCTACGCCAGAAGGTGCTGCATGACCGATGAAGCGCATAGAGCCGGCCGCGCAGCGGTCGGCATGGGTCAAGGGACTGGGTCCCTTGTGGGGTGCAGGGGCGAAGCCCCGCATCGTAAGGCTCTACCTCCGCGCGCGCGAGGCACGTGTCGTGCTCCTCGTTTTGTATGCACAGGCGATGGTTGGGCCGACAATAACGTACATACAGGAGCGACAATTATGTACATACAGATGGCGATAGGTGAGGCATGAGCGGCGCACCTGCCAATCCGCTGCGCCGCATCGAGCCGGTGTCGATCGCGGGCATGAAGCCGCATGCCCCATCGACCGGACAACCGATCGTCGAATACGTCGACCCGCGCGGGCTCTACATCGACCCGGCCTACCAGCGCTCGATCGGCGAACGCGGGCTGAGGTTAATCCGCAAGATCATCGAAAATTTCGAGTGGTCGAAGTTCAAGCTGCCGACCTGCTGCTATTCTGAAAACCACGCCGGCGAGACGGTGCTCTTCGTGCTCGACGGCCAGCACACGGCCATTGCCTGCGCCTCGCATCCCGATATCCAGACCATTCCAGTGCAGATCGTCGAGGCGGCAACCGTCGAAGAGCAGGCGGACGCCTTCATCGGCCTGAATACCGAACGCCTGGGCGTCACGAAGCTGCAGTTACATCAAGCGGCAGTGACCGCGGGGGATTCGGAAGCCGTCACGATCGACCAAGTGTGCGAGCGCGCCGGAATCAAGCTGATCCGCAGCGCGCCAGGCAACGGCAAATTCAAGCCGGGCGATACACAGGCGGTCTCTGCCCTCGGCGCGCTGATCGACAAGCGCGGCGCCATGAAGGCGAGGCTCATCCTTGAAGTCCTCGCCAAGGCCGAATGCGCGCCGATCACCGCGAACCAAATCAAGGCGGTCGACCTGCTCATGTCGGACAGCGAGTATTGCGAAGCGTTCGACCCCGCCGACCTGACGCGCGAAATCGAGGTGTCAGCGGACATAGCGGAAAACGACGCCAAGATCTTCGCCGCTGCGCACAAGGTGCCGCAGTGGAAGGCACTGGCAATCGTCTGGTTCAAAAAAGTCAAAAAGCGGCGCGGTGCCACGAAGGCGGCGGCATGAACCAGCCCACCGCCGACAGCATGGTCGAGCGCCAGTCCGATTTGATCCGGGAATTGCGGGGACGCATCCGGCAGCTCGAACGGCAGATCGAGGAGCTTCTCGCACCAGCCGTATCGGTCCCGCTAGAATGGGGCCTGTCGCTCACGGAAAGCCGGCTCTACGCGTGCCTTGCTGCGCGTGAGATGGCATCGAAGAAAATGATCATGGATGCGATTTATGGCGATCGCATTGATGGGTGCGACGACCCCCACATAGTTTCAACCCACGTTTACAAACTCAGGCCGAAGCTGAAGCCGGCAGGCATCGAGATCGTCAACGTCTTCGGGCGGGGATATTCGCTGCGGCGACCAGAGGAGAAAAAATCATGAGCCCGGCTTTGAGAAAATGGCAAGTGCGACGTGGTAAATCTAAAACCGAATGAATCAGCGCGCGCAAACAAATCCCTGGTACGTGGTCGAGTCGGCGGTGTCGTCCGAGCGCAAGGCGCGCGACGAGTTGAAGCGCCGCGGCTACGATGTTTTCTGGCCGTTCTGGCGGAAAGAGATCAAACACCATCGGACCAAGAAATGGATCATGAGGGACTTCCCGCTGTTTGTGCGCTACGGCTTCGTCCGGCTGTCGACGCCCGATCGCTGCTCTGAGCTGAATGATATCGATGGCGTCAACAAGGTGCTGCGCGTCCATGGGTATCCGGTGTCGGTCGCCGACGATGTGATCGCGCGGATTCGGCGGGTGGTGGACAGCGGCGCCTTCGATGAGACGCGGGAACACGGCTACCGGCTGCATGCCGGCGACAAGGTGCGCATCGACGAAGGCCAGTTCATCGGCATCGAGGGCCTGATTGACGCGGTGAAGGACGGCCGGAAGGCCACGGTGCTGGTGTCGATGTTCGGCCGTTCGGTGCCAACATCGGTAGACATTGAAAATCTGGCGAAGGTAGAGTAATACCGCGCACAGGCGATTTGCGGCTGACTGAGCGGGATCTTCGGATCACTCGCCGGGCCGATGCGGGGGCAAGATTTCGCCGCCCCCGCGCTCCGGGACATATTCCAGAAAATCAGACCGTCCACGCGCTGGTCATTGACGCAGCGTGGCTTGTCTCGTGACAGGGAGGCGCACCGATGAATTACCTCGATAGGCGCCGCTCGAAACTTCCGCCTGCAATGGTCAAGGCCATGCAGGAAGACGTGCGCCAACAGACCGCGCTCGCTGTGTCGATCGCCAAGCGCCAGACGCAAGCCGAAGTCCTCGATGCGCTGGCCGCGGTCAAGGCGAAGGCGGCCAATGCCTGACCTCAGTGCAAAGCGATCCCGCTTCGTCGAGGAATACCTCGTCGACCTGAACGGGAAGCAGGCTGCAATCCGGGCTGGATACTCGGAAAACTCGGCGGAAGCCGAGGCCTCCCGGCTGTTAAGGAATGCCAAGGTGTCCGCCGCCGTGGCGGTAGCGCTGGAAGCCCGCGCCAAGAAGACCGGGATCGATGCCGAATGGCTGCTCCGGCGCCTGGTCGAAGAGGCCACGGCCGATATCGCCGATTTGTTCGATGACGACGGGAACCTGAAACCGCTCAAGGAGTGGCCGAAGATTTGGCGGACTGGCCTCGTCGCCGGCGTCGAGCTCGAAAGCATCGTCGTCGACGGCAAGAAAACCAGCACCATCGGCAAGGTGAAGCTCTCCGATCGCGCCAAGCGTCTCGACATGATCGGCAAGCATGTGGATGTGCAGGCCTTCCGTGAGCGGGTCGAACTGACTGGCAAGGACGGCAAGGATCTGATCCCCGAGAAGGATGGCCGTGCGCTGGCGCGTGAGATTGCATTCGCCCTCGCCTCCGGCCTGCAGGGCGGCAAGGAATGAGCGTCAGTCAGACGTTTGAAGACATCCTTGCCAGCTACCAGGCGTTGCCGCCAGGCAAGCAACTGCAGGTTCGTGAGAAGGCGGCAGCGCTCACTGCCGGCAAGGTCGGCCTGCCCAATCCCGGTCCGCAGACCGAAGCCTATTTCAGCGAAGCCGATGAACTGTTCTATGGCGGCTCGGCCGGCGGCGGCAAAACCTACCTGATTTGTTCACTGGCGCTGAATGAGCATGAGCATTCCCTGATCCTTCGCCGGGTCGGCAAGAACCTCAAGGGCGTCAAGCGTGAGCTGCAGGGCCTGCTGGGCTCGAGGAACGGCTTCAACGAGCAGTTGGGCAGTTGGCGCCATGGGCGTGGCGTGATCGACCTCGGCCACTGCGAGCATGAAAGCAACCGGGAAGACTACCAGGGCAACGCGCACGACCTGAAGGCCTTCGACGAGCTCACGCAGTTCACCGAGACGCAGTACACGTACATCATCGGTTGGAATCGCTCGGGCAATCCGAACCAGCGCTGCCGCGTGGTGGCCACAGGCAACCCGCCGTCGACCGCGGAAGGCCAGTGGGTGATCAAGCGGTGGGGCGCTTGGCTGGATCCGACGCATCCGAACCCGGCTCAGCCTGGCGAACTGCGCTGGTACACCACGATCGACGGCGAAGACACAGAAGTCGACAGGGACTATGTCGGGCCGAAAGGTGAGCGGCCGCGGTCCCGCACATTCATCCCTTCGACGCTCGAGGACAACCCGGACCTGGCCGACACCGGCTATGCGGCGACGATCGAGGCCATGCCGGAACCGCTACGCACGATGCTCCGTGAAGGCCGGTTCGACGTCGGGCAACAAGATGACCGCTGGCAGGTAATACCGTCGGACTGGATACGGCAGGCGCAAGGGCGCTGGAAGCCTGACGGGTTCAAGGGCCTGAAGATGACGGCGGTGGCTGTCGACGTCGCACAGGGCGGCGCTGACAAGTCCTCGTTCGCTCCTCGATATGGGACATGGTTCGCGCCGCTGGTGCGCAAGCCGGGCAAGGAAACGCCGGACGGACCAAGCATCGGCGCCGAAGTGTTCAAGATCCGCCGTGATGGCTGTGTGGTTATCATCGACGTGGGCGGCGGCTACGGCGGCGACGCCATGCGGTTCCTGAAGGACAACAGCGTCCCGGTTGCCGGCTTCAATGCAGCCCATGGGTCGACGGCGCGGACGGTGGATAAGGCGCTCGGTTTCGCCAACAAGCGCGCTGAAGCCATCTGGCGGTTTCGTGAAGCGCTCGACCCTGGGCAGGAAGGCGGGTCACCGATGGCGCTGCCACCTGACCCGATGCTGGTTGCTGACCTCGTGTCCTATCGGTGGAAGCCGGTGGGCGCCGGCAACATTCAAATCGAAAGCAAGGAAGAAATCCGCAAGCGGATAGGCCGGTCCCCCGACGATGGCGATGCAACCATCATGTCTTGGTCCGAAGGCGAGAAGCTTGCAATCCGCAAGATGCACGAAGCGGCACTCGGCGGCCGACTGCCGCAAGTCAAGGTCGGCTACTCGCAACAGAAGGCAGGCAGGCAATGACATTCGAAGACTCGATCAAGGTTCCGAAGCCGGCGAAGGGCGCAACGCGCGGCTCGATCACAGAAAAGCAGGCCGCCGCATCGCTTGCCCTGGCCGCCAAGGCGTTCGGGGAAAGCCGGTTCGGCCTGATCCGGGCAGAACGCGGTCGCGGTGCTGTGTCCGTTCTCTACGGGCTCAATGGCAGGGCGTTGGACGCCAAGGGCCTGGCCTACGAGCTGAACAATTAGAGCCGGCGCGATGAACAAGAACACCTCCGGCGCCTTGCTGGTGCTGATCATCGCTGCCGCCGGCCTCCATCTGGACAGGCCATGGGCTTGGGGCCTCGCCGCGGCAACGTGCGCGCTGGCGTTCCTCGCCGAAGAGTTTGCCGATGCCGGGAACCTCGGCGGCGCGGTGGCTCATGTCTGCATCGCGGTGCTGTCCTGGGGGACAGTCGGGGCCGCGTTCCTCGCTCTCATCGTCTGAAAAGGATCAAGACCATGGCAAGCTTGTTCAAGCCCAAAGCTCCGAAAGTGGAAGAGCC
The DNA here is from genome assembly GCA_014189435.1 of Mesorhizobium loti. Taxonomy (NCBI): domain Bacteria; kingdom Pseudomonadati; phylum Pseudomonadota; class Alphaproteobacteria; order Hyphomicrobiales; family Phyllobacteriaceae; genus Mesorhizobium; species Mesorhizobium loti. The sequence goes on along the minus strand of CP050293.1, from coordinate 6,143,493 downwards.
GGCTCGTATGCCGGACGCGCAAGACCCTGCCGTCCTGGCAGAGAAGCGCCGCCAGATGGCAGAGATGCGGGCGCGCGGTGGTCGGGATTCGACCATCATGTCCGACAACCTGACCGGCTCTGTTGGCAAGCTGGGCGCCTGATCCGTGGCGCTTGTCTCTGCTGCCGCGTCGGACAGTCATCAAAAGCTGATGCAGGCTATCGGCGATGCTGTGGCGGCGCACACTCGGCAATCTCCGATGATGATTGACGAAATCGTCGGCATCCTCGGCTTCTGCGCTGGCGCTGCCATTGTCAGCGGCTGCAAGGGCCATGGCAACCGCAAGAAGATGCGGGCTGTGGTCAACGCCAATGTCGACCATGGCATGGAAGTCATGGCTCGCGCCGCTGCCGGAACCAACCTGATCATCCCTGGGGTGACACATTGACCGCGACCTCTGCCGCCGTCCAAACGATTGTCGACAACGGCAACCGGCTCTTCAGCGAGAAGACGCCGCTGCTGAGCCATTGGCAGGAGCTGGCAGAGCATTTCTATTATGACCGGGCCGACTTCACCGGACCGCTCAACATCGGCTCCGACTATGCCTCGGGCTCGTTCTCGTCTCGTGCCGCCATCTATCGTCGCGACATGGCAGACCTCTACCGAACGATGTTGCGACCGTCCGATTTCTTCGAAGTCAAATCGCTCGATGATGGGCGCAACAAGGTGCCTGAGGCTCGGTCCTGGCTGGAATACGCCACGACAATGCAGCGCGCCGTCATGTATCGGAACGGCGCCGGCTTCACCAAGGCGACCGAAGCCGGGGATCATGATCACCTGACCTTTGGGCAGGCTGTCATCGAAGTGACGCCAACGTCTGACCGGCGCAACCTGTTCTATCGCAACTGGCATCTGCGCGATTGCGCATGGTCGGAAGACTATGCCGGCAACGTCTCGGACGTGCACCGCAATTGCAAGCCGACGATTACCCAGCTCATGCAGCTATTTCCGGGCAAGGTTCCTGAAGCGCTGACGCGGGACGCGGCGAAAGACCCTTACAAGAAAATCTCTGCCCGTCATGTCTTGGTGCCTGCTGCTTCCTACGATACCGGCATCTCGGTTCGGGCCGAACAAGAGTTCATTTCGCTGTGGGTGCTGCCCGACTGCGAAGGCGAAGTCCTCGAAAACATCGGCCGCACCTATCGCGGCTACATCGTCCCTCGTGGTCCCACCGTCTCGGGCTCGCAATATGCCCGCTCGGTCTTCACCTCGATCATCCTGCCCGACAGCCGGACGCAACAGGCAATCGAACGCATCCTGCTCGAAGCCGGTGAAAAGGCGATCGACCCGCCGATGATTGCCACAATGGACGTGGTCCGCTCGGATATCGGCCTCGGCGCCGGCGGCATAACCTGGCTCGATCGCGAGTATGATGAGCGCCTGGGCGATGCGCTGCGGCCTTTGGCGCTGGACTTCTCCGGCCTGCCTGCCGGGCAGAATATGTCTGACCGTCTCGACCAGACCATCCGCATGGGCTTCATGACCGACAAGGTGCAGATACCGGACACCTCGGGCATGACTGCCTATCAAATCCGTAAGGTGGTCGAACAACAGATGCGGGCGCACATTCCGATGTTTGAGCCGGTGGAAATCGAATATTCCGAACCGCTCTGCTCGGAAACCTTCAAGGTGATGCGCTCGCTCGGCGCCTTCCCAGCCAACGAGATACCGGACGCGCTCAAGGGCTCCGGTGTGGAGTTCTCTTTCAAGAGCCCGATCAAGGATCTGGAAGACGAAGGCATGCAGCAAAAGCTTATCGAAGGCCTGGGCGTGGTCAAGGAAGCCGCTGCGCTCGACCCGATGGTTGCCAAGCTGCCGAACGCCATGGCGATTGCGAAAGACCTCCTGCGCCGCACTGGCTGGCCGGAAGAATGGCTCAACAACGACAAGATGATGAAGGCGGCGGCCGACCAGATGGCGGCTGCTGCACAAGCGGCGAACACGGAAGCGACCGTTGGCGGGGCTGCTGAAGCCGCTGGCAAGGCCGCTCCGATGGTCCGGGCTCTGCAGGGCGCGCAAGCCGCATGAAGCAACCCTCCACGCGTGGCGGGCTCCGGTTCAACCCGATGGCGCCTGCCGATTACGATGACCTCGATGTCGAAGCCGTCAAGGCGGTCGCCGCCGGCAATGCCTCGGAAGGACAACAGAAGCGGGCCATGGCCTGGATCGTCCACAAGGCGGCGATGACCCATGATGAGCCGTTCGTCCCTGGACAGCCTGATGTCACCGCGCGCCTGACCGGCCGCATGAGCGTCGGCCGGCAAATCCTGAAGCTGGTCAACACGCCAATCCATTTGCTGACGAAACCGAAAGGAACCACTGATGTCCGATGACACTCTTGCGGGCGCGGCTACGGCCGAAAACCCCGCTCCGGGTGCTGCTGCAGCGGTAGCCACGCCTGCCGCCGCTGTGACTACTGAACCGGCGAAAGCCGCTCCTGACGCCACGCCTGCGCCTGCTGCTGCCGCTCCGGCTGCTGCGCCTGCAAAGGAAGCGCCGGTCGCTACCGAAGAGGAAGGGACGTTCGGCAAAGACTGGCGCGACAAGATGGCGAAGGGCGATGAAAAGAAACTCGCCATGCTCAAGCGCTTCACCTCGCCTGAAGCGCTGCTCCAGGCGCAGGAAGAGGCACAGCGCAAGATTTCTGAAGGGCTGAAGCCGAAGGGCAAGCCCGGCGACAAGGCGACCGATGAAGAGTGGGCGGCCTATCGCAAGTCGAACAACATTCCTGAAGCCGTCGATGATTTCGTCAAGGCCATTGTCCTGCCCGACAAGCGGGTGATCGGCGACGATGACAAGCCGATCGTCGCTGCCTTCGCCGAACGCGCCATCAAGAAGGGCATCGCTCCGACCGACATGGCCGAAATGGTCGATGAATACTATGCGCTGCAGGAGGAACAGCAGTTCCAGCAGGCGACTAGGGACGCTGATTTCAAGAAGCAGGCGGCGGCCGATCTGAAAAAGGAATGGGGCGGCGACTTCGACGGCAACTTTGCCGCGATGCGACCCTATTTTGAGAACGTCCAGCCCGCGCTTTTCGACAATCTGATGGGCGGCCGGCTGGCTGACGGGTCCAAGATTGGCAATCATCCCGATGTGCTGCGGTTCTTCGCTGCAAAGGCGGTCGCCGAAAACCCGATGGCGACCATAGTGCCGGCCGGCGGCTCGTCGGCGGAAGGCCTCCACGCTGAAATTGCCTCGATGGAAAAGCGCATGAAGACCGAGCGCGCCGCCTGGCACAAGGATACGAAAGCGCAAGAGCGCTATCGCCAACTGATCACGGCCCGCGACAAGCTCAAGGCCTGATATCCCGCTCGAAGACGGCCAACCCGCCACGCGGCTCCGTCCATAGCGGCTCTACCCAAACCAGCACGTAATCAGCGCCGAAGGGCGGTCTAGCGGCTCCGGTTCAACCCGGACAACCCGCGACCCTGGCCTGCGGACAACCTGCCTACGGCTCCCGATCCCTCATTAGAAGGAATCTGGACCATGGCCGACACGGCATTCCAGAAACAGTATCGACAGGAATACATCGCCGGTTTCGAAGCCGGTGAAAGCCCGCTGCGCATGTCTTGCACGACCGAGTTCGTGCGCAAGGGTAACGAAGCCATATTCCTCGTGGCCGACAGTGGCGGCGCGGAAGCTCGCACGCGTGGCGTCAACGGCCTGATCACGGCACGTGGCGACAACCTGACCCAGAACACCGCAACGCTGGTGGAATGGCACGACCTGGTGCGCAAGACCGACTTCAACATCTTCGCTTCCCAGGGCGACCAGAAGCGCATCATGCAGGACACTTCGCTCAAGGTGATGAACCGCAAGGTTGACGCGGACATCATCACCGAGTTGGCGAACGGCACCGTTGACACCGGCGCCGCTGTGACCGGCTCGCTTACCCTCGTCACCAAGGCAATCGGCATCTTGGGCCTGGCAGCCGTGCCAATCCAGGAAATCGAAAACATGTGGGGGCTCATCACTCCCGCAATGCTGACGTACTTCATGCGCGATGCGACTTTCACGTCTCGCGATTACGTCGACGTGCAGCCGCTGGCCGGCGGTCCTATCAAGCGCGTCATGCGCTGGGCGGGCGTCAACTGGCTGGTGCATCCGACGCTTCCGGGCGTCGGCACGAATGCCGAAAAGGCGTTCCTCTACCATCGCTCGGCCATCGGCCACGCGGCGGACACTGAAAACCTCGAATCCAAGGTCGGCTATGACGAAGAGCAGGGTTATTCCTGGGCTCGCGCCTCCGCCTTCATGGGTTCGAAGCTGCTGCAGAACAGCGGCGTCGTTGTCATGAACCATGATGGCTCTGCCATCGTCGGCGTCTAAAGGAGGGCTGACACAATGGCTTACGCAACTACCAACCCTCCGGTCCTGATCTCTCAGGGCATCGCTGGCTTCCGTATCTGGAAGTATGAATCGGTCGACGCGGCCTCTCTGGTCCGGGTCAACAACTACTTCACGAACGGCTGGCAGCTCGGCATGAGGGCGAATGATATCGTCTTCGTCACCGACACGGACAGCTCGAACGCCACGACCATCCACACGGTCAACCTGGCTACTTCGGCCGGCGTCGATCTGACTGACGGTCTCGCTGTCGGCACCACCGACACCGACTAAGGCGACATGGGCGGGCGGCTTCGGCTTCCCGCCCTTTCTCTTTCATCGAAAGGAACCGGCGATGGCCGAAGCTCTTCCCCTTGTGGTCGGCGATCCGAGTTCGACCAAAGTCAAGCCTGTCCTCCTTGTTGACGCTCTTGGCAACCCGATCGACGCGACGCATCCGCTGTTCATGTCGGGCGGTGGTACGGCTGCGGCTCCGTCCGCCGTGGTCGGAAATGTGGCGTCCGGTGTTGCTGACGCAGGCGCGCCGGTCAAAGTCGGCGGCATCTACAACACGACGCAGCCAACTATCGTCACAGGCCAGCGCGCCGACGCCCAATCGGATGTCAACGGCAACTTGCGCACGTTCAACACCGCGCCAATCGTTGCCGGCGCCGATGCCGTGGTCAACGCCAACCTGACGTCCATGGGGAACCCTGGCGCCAGTGCTGTGTTGCTGCGACCACTGGCAACGGCTGGGTATACCTTCAACGGCACGACATGGGATCGGCAGCGCAAGCCAAATGCCGCCTCTCGCATCGTGTCGTCGGCAGCCACAACCAACGCCACGGTCGCGAAAGCATCGGCTGGGGATTTGCTGAAAGTGGTCGGCCTGAAGGCCACGGCGGCCAATTGCTTCCTTAAAATCTACAACAAGGCCACGGCGCCGACAGTAGGCACAGACACGCCCGTTCTCACCATCCCGCTCTTTGCCTCCCAGGCCTTCAACTTCGATCTTGGCGGCATGTTCTTCGCCACCGGCATTTCCTACGCCATCACGGCTCTTGCAGCTGATGCAGACACTACCGCCATCGCTGCCGGCGACGTGCTCGGGCTGAATGTCATCTACGCGTAATCAACCGAAAGGAACGAGCCATGCCCCTGAACGTCAATGGCCTGCTGCTGGCCGAAAGCAAGCGCACTGTCTACCGCGTGTCTCTCTACGCCAACACAAAGGCTGAAGACCTTCTCGACCCGGCCTTCTGGGTCCATGTCGGTCCGCAGCTCCGGGCTGATGACATCATCGAAGTTGTCGGCTTCGACAAGGCATGGTTCGGCGAAGTGATGGTCCTCGAAGTCGGCAAGGGTGCGGCCGGCGGCGCTCGTGTGGCCTATACGAGCGGGCCTGTGCCGCTCACCAATGAGACGACCCTTGCCAAGCCTTCGGAACATGAAGTGCGCTGGGGCGGCCCGAACGGCGGCTGGCGTGTCATCCGCACGAAGGACAAGACGGTCCTCGCCGATATGCTAGAAACGAAAGAAGCCGGCGTCGCCTGGATCGCGGAAAACCTGAAGGCGGCTTGATCCGATGACGGACCAGCTTTCCCTGTACAATGGCGCCCTGATCAAGCTTGGTCAGCCGCGCCTTGCCGCCCTCACGGATGAGGGGAAAGCGCGCCGTGCGCTCGATGCCGAGTATGCAAAGACCGTGAAGGCGTGCCTCGAGGCTGCCTTCTGGAATTTTGCCATGCGGTTCGTGCAGCTCGAAGCGACGCCTTCGGTTGGGACTTCGTTCGGCTATCAGTATGTTTTCGACAAGCCGGACGACTGGATACGCACGGCAGGCGTGACAAGCGACCCTTACGGGAAGGTGCCGCTGCTTGACTACGATGACCGCGCCAGCCGCGTGCTGGCCGATATGTCGGTGATCTATTTCCGCTACATCTCGAACGACCAAGACTATGGGATGGATCTCGGTCTGTGGCCTCAAACCTTTGTCGATTATGTCGAGACGTGCCTTGCCTTTGCGACCTGTGAGGAAGTGACCGGCTCGGCTGAGCGGAAAGACCGGCTCGACAAGGCGAGGGACAAGGCCAAATACAAGGCTTCGAACACCGATGCCATGAATGAGGCGGTAACCAGATACCCACCTCCTGGCCGGCTGGTGCAAAGCCGTGGCTCTTCCTCGCGCGGCAGGCCGTCCGGGCTCCGCTGATGGCAAAAACCAATGCGCCTCTGCTGGCCTTCAACCGGGGGCTGGTTTCCAGTTCTGCGCTGACGCGGGTTGATGTCGATCGCATCCGCCTGTCTGCGGAAATAATGGAAAACTGGTTGCCGAAGACGGCCGGCTCGATGTTCCTTCGCCCTGGCTTCGGCTACCTCGGGAGCAGTCGAAACAATGCCTTTGGGATCGATATCCCGTTCGTTGCATCGACAACCGACACCGCTCTGATTGAAATGGCAGATGGCAAGATGCGGGTTCGCATCAATGACGTGCTGATTTCGCGCGTGTCTGTCAGTACCACGATATCGAACAGCACCTTTGCCACCTCGACAAGCTGGACAGACGCGTCGACCAATGGCGGCGTGCTGGCCTTCGGCGGCTCCGGGCTCGTGCTAAATGCCGTCAATGTCGGTGGCCTGGCTGTCTGCAGACGCCAAATCACAGTGTCGGGCGGCAACATCGGCCTTCGTCATGCGCTCAACATCGCAGTGACACGCGGGTCTGTGACGTTTCGTTGCGGTTCGACCTCTGGCGGCGATGAGTACATCACGGAGACCGCGCTGCGAACCGGCGCCCATAGCCTGGCCTTCACGCCAACCGGCGACTTCTACATCCAGTTTCAATCGGATCTGGATATCGACAGGATCGTTGCATCCTGCCAAGTCGCTTCGGCTGGTACGATGGAACTGGATATCCCTTATGCGGCGGCCGATCTGCCGTTCGTTCGGTGGGATCAGTCGGCTGACGTGCTCTTCCTGGCCTGCACTGGTTTCCAGCAGCGGCGCATTGAACGAAGGGGGGCGGGCGATAGCTGGTCGCTGGTGCTCTACCAGCCGAACAACGGCCCTTTCTACAGCGCCCGAACGGCGCGCGTGAAATTGAAGGTGGCGTCGACCAACGGCAACACCACGCTGACCTCTGACCTGCCGTTCTTCAAGTCAACGCATGTCGGCGCACTGTTCCGCATGTTCAATGAAGGCGTCGCGCAAACCTACAATCTCGGCGCGGCCGGCGCTTACACGAACCCCTTCCGGGTGACCGGCGTCCAGACCAGCGAATATAATGACCGCAACTGGAGCTATACCATCGCAGGAACATGGGTCGGAACGCTCCGGTGGCAGCGCTCATTCGATGGCCCGGACAGCGGCTTCAAGCGTTTCCCATATTCTGCAGGCGGTGGCACCAGCGACATTACTGCCAACCTCGGGTCGACTGCGAACGACGACCAGGACGACAACGCCATCATCTATTACAAGCTCGGCTTTGAGGAAGGCTCCTACACCTCTGGAACGGCTGTCGTCACGGTCAACTATGATGGCGGTGGCGGCTACAGCGTCTGCCGGGTGCTCTCCATCAATTCGCAGACCGAAGCGGTGGTCGAGGTGCTGGATCGCTCCAACAACACCAGATACACTGACAATTGGCAGGAAGGCATCTGGTCCAATCGGCAGGGCTGGCCTAGCGGTGTGGCCTTCGACAAGGGCCGGCTCGGTTGGGCTGGCAAGTCGCGCTTCATCTTCTCCGTTTCGGATGACTACGAGAATTTTGACCCGGACTTCGAAGGCGATGCCGGGCCAATCAACCGCACCCTCGGCTCGGGGCCGGTGGATACCATCAACTTCATGCTCTCTCTCAGCCGGCCGATCATCGGAACGCCTGGTGCTGAGTTCTCAATCAAATCGACCTCGTTCGATGAACCGCTAACGCCACAGAATGCCCAAGCCGGGGCGCCTTCAACGCAGGGCTCTCGGGCAGGCGTGTCGGCGGTCAAGATCGACGGTCGCGGCATCTTTGCGCAGCGCTCGGGCAAGCGGCTTTTCGAACTGATCTTTGACCCGAACACCTATGAATACGCGCCGCGCGACCTGACGCTGCTTTGCCCGGATCTGACGGGCGCGGCAAATGTCGTCGGCATGGCCATTCAACGGCAACCGGACACGCGGGCTCACGTCTGGCTCGATGATGGTTCTGTCGTGCTGCTGACCTATGAGCCGTCCGAAGACGTGACGTGCTGGTCAAGGCTCACGGTGGGCGGCTCCGGCTTCATTGAAGGCGTTTCGGTGCTGCCGGGTGAAGATGAAGACCAAGTCTTCTATCGGGTTCGCCGCACGGTAAGCGCGTCGACCGTCCGCTATCTCGACAAGATGGCGATGGAATCGGAATGCCTCGGCGGCACGATGAACAAGATGGCTGACAGCTTCGTGGTCATCCCTGCCGTTACCGGAACGAGCGTGACCGGACTTTCGCATCTGAACGGCCTAAGCGTGGTCGCCTGGGCCGCTGGGAAGTATCTCGGCGCCTACACGGTGTCGGCCGGCGCAATCACGCTGACGAGCGCCGTGACGGCTGCTGATGTCATGGTCGGCCTGCCCTATACCGCGCTCTACAAGTCGACCAAGCTGGCCTATGCCGCTGCGGCGGGTACAGCACTCAGTCAGGTCAAGCGGGTGAACTATGTTGGCCTGATCATGGGCCGGGTCCACAATGACGGCATCGAAGTCGGCCGCGATTTTACCAACATGGACAGGCTGCCGCGCCTCTATCAGGGCCGGCCAGTCACGACCGATGAAATGTTCACCGACTACGAAGAGCCGGCAACGGCATTCCCTGGCGAATGGAAGCCGGACAGCCGCCTTTGCATCCGCGCCACCGCGCCGAAGCCCTGCGTGCTCAACGCGGCGGTCGTTGCAGTCGAGACAAACGACAAAGTCTGATGGCTCACGAAGTCGTGCCGCTCACGCGGGAGCACCTGACCGAATGGTATGGCGACAGGGGCGCCGGTCCAACGGTGCGCGGCATTGCCGGCATAGTCGACGGCAAGCTGGCTGCGGTGGCCGGCTTCTGGTTCTCACGCGGCAACGTGATTGCGTTCTGCTCGCTGAAGGAAGAGGCGCGGCCCTATCGCCACGCCATCCACCGTACCGCGCTTTCCCTGCTGAATGACGCGAAGGCGCGGCACAAGCGGATAATCGCGCTCTGCGATCCTGACGAAAAGACCTCGGCGAAATGGCTCTCGCGGCTTGGTTTCAAGCCTGACGATGGGGATGTGTGGACATGGCAGACTTCGGACTAAGCGCGATCCTCGGCCTGGTCGGCACCGCTGTTTCTGCGGCCGGTACACTGGCGGCTGGCGCGGCGCAGAAGAGCGCTGCCGACTTTCAGGCTGCGCAGCTCGATCAACAGGCCAAGGAAGAGACTGCGGCGGCCCAACGCGAGGCGGAACGCGCCAAGAAGGAGAAGAACTTCGTTATCTCGCGTCAACAGGCTGTGGCGGGCGCCTCCGGCCTCGGGGCGCTCGATGAAACGGTGCAGGATCTGGCCGGCGATGTCATCACGCAAGGCACGGTCAACGAAGGCATGATCCGCTACGGCGGCGAAGAGCGGGCGAAGGGCAGGCGGGCTCAAGCCGCCTCTGCGCGCATGGAAGGCAAAGCCGCGCAAACCGGCTCCTATTTCGGCGCCGCCGGTACTCTGATGGATGGCGTGGGCTCGTTCGCGAAGGACTGGAACCCGACGCCATATGCGGCGCCTTCCTCGGGGATTTACTACTGATGGCGTTGAAACTGCCTGGCGCTGAAGACCTGAGCAACCCTGTCAGCGGGCGTTCTGGTCGGCCGATTGCGAGCTATGACACTTCGGCCATTGGTCGCGGCGTGGCGCAACTCGGCGCCGGCCTGCAGTCCATGTCGACCAGTCTAAAGGTCAAGGAAACGCAGACGAAAGAGAAGGTCGACAAAACCCAGCTCTTCGACACGGAAAGCCGCTACCAGCAATTCAAGTCGGCACAGGCGCAAGCGCTGACCGCTGCCGGCGACAAGGCGGAACCGGGCGCGTTCGGCTTCAAAGAGCAATATCAGGGCGCTTACAAAGAAGCCGCCAAGCAATTCATGACGACCGTGCCGCCTGAGCTAAAGCCTGTGTATGACGCGAAGCTTTTCAGCACGGAAGAAAGCCTCATCAACGGCGAAGGCGGCGCGGGCGATTTTGAACGAAAGCAGCGCAAGGCCTATTACAAAACCAATGTCGATGAGGGCCTGACGGCGATTGAAAGCCGGCTCTATAGCGACCCGTCGAAGTTCGATGATGCTGTCTTCGAAGGCAACAACTTCATCGATGCCATTCCCGACGAAGACGTAAACCCGATTGAGAAGGATGCGCTGCGCCGTGGCTGGAAGGCCAAGGCACAGATGGCGGCGCTCAACGGAATGAAGCCGGCCGATCGGCTGCGGGCTCTCGGTGAGGCTCCGGGCCAGGACGATATCATCAACGCCATGAAAGGCGTGGAAAGCGGCCATGACCCGAACGCGGTTTCCGGCGCTGGTGCCATCGGCGAGATGCAAGTCATGCCGGACACGGCAGTCGAGATTGCCGGGGAGTTGCAAGATCCGAACTTTCCGAGAGACCCGGCTGCGCAGGCTGAATATCTGAAAGACCCTGCCGTTTCCGAGAAGTACGGCACCTATTATTACAACAAGATGCTGGCTCGCTACGATGGCGACACGGAAGCGGCACTCATCGCCTACAATGGTGGTGCCGATCGGGCCGACAAGTGGATTGCCAGCGGTCGCAACGACAGCGTCATCCCCCAGGAATCGGCCGACTATTACAAAAAGGTTCTGGCTCGCGTTCATGGCGGCGCTGCTGATGGTGGCGTCCAGTCGGCGCCTCGTGGCCTGAAAGAGCCCGGCAACATCGATCTGAATGCGCGGCCGGTGGTGAAGAATGCTGACGGCACGATTTCAACCGTGCGCTCGATCTCATTCGAAGAGGACGGCAAGGAAGTTCTTATCCCGACCGTTTCGGACGATGGCAAAATCCTGAACAACCAAGACGCCATCAAACTCTATCGCCAAACCGGCAAGCACCTGGGCAAGTTCGACAATGCCGAAGATGCAACCGCCTACGCTCAAGACCTCCACAACGCGCAGGCGAAACAGTATGGCGGCGAAGACCAGCCAATCATCATCGGCGATGCTGCGGGGCAGGGGCGCGTTGGAAACCCGGACGTTGCCGGCGTCAACAGCGTTGTCATGTCGCGCTTCAAGCAAGTGCAGAACGCGTTCGGCGCCTCGGTGCCTATCGTGTCGGGCTTCCGTGATCCTGAGCGCAACGCAAGGGCTGGAGGCGCCCGGAAATCCGAACACATGCACGGCAATGCGCTTGACCTCGATGTCAGCAAGCTTTCGCATGAAGAGCGTGTCCGGCTGATCCAGACCGCTTCATCGCTCGGCTTTACCGGCATCGGCGTCTACGCCAATTCCCTGCACCTCGATATCGGTTCGCGCCGCGCCTGGGGCGCCTCGCACCATTCGGACAGCGTTCCGACCTGGGCGCGTGGTGCCATTGATGCGCATATGGCCGGCAAATCCGTTCCGCTCGGGCAGCGCGGCGGCGCCGGCTTCAAGGTCGATTCCCGCTTTGCCGATATGGACTATGTTTCGCGCGATACCATCGCTAAGAGCGCGCAAAAGGACATTCAGACCGAAGCGACCGCGACCCGCATTCAGCAACAGGCGCAATACAAGGCCTATGATGATGCGATGGGCCTCAACATCGAAACCGGCAAGATTGTCAGCGAAGACCAGATCCTTAGTGACGCGGTGCTGGACGATGGCGACATCACGAAGCAGTTGAAGGCGTTCCGCTCGAAGCAGAAGGAAGACGGTGGCGTTGGCGCGCTGGTGTCGGCTATCCTGGCCGGAAGCCCGGCGGCCTCGATCAACAGCTTCGACGGCGACCAGAAGTCGCTTGGCAACAAAGCCTATGACGCCATGATCAAGGTGACGCCAGAAGAGCAACAGCCGGTGGTCACGCAAGGCTTCGTCAAGGCGACCGGCTACATTCCCGACACGCTACAGGCACAAGTGAGGCAGGGCGCCGCGTCGAAAGACCCGGCTGTCTTTTCCGCAGCCATGTCGCAAGCCGATGCGCTGCAGACCGTGGCGCCTGTGTCGTTCGGTGCTGTCGAGGGTGCGGCCGACATTCGCGACAAGCTCGCGGCCTTCCGGCATTTCGTGAATGATCGGGGCATGTCCGGCGATGAGGCATCGCAGCGCATTCTTGCGATGGATGACCCGGCGCAAAAGGTGAACCGCGACGTTCTGAAGCCGGGCTTGGACAAGTTCACAAAGACCCTGAGCGTGGCCGATGTCACCAACGCCTTCGACCCCGGCATCCTCTCGGCGGAACCGGGCGCCGGCATCATGCCTGTGCAGACAAGCGCGCTGATGGCCGAATACAAGGAAATCGCCGAAGAGAAGTTTTATGATACCGGCGGTGACGAAGGCGCGGCAAAGGCGCAAGCCCTGGCTGAGCTGAAAACCCGGTGGAATGTCAGCGCCATATCCGGGGCGCCTAACCTGATGCGCCTCCCGCCTGAGCTGAGTTATCCGCCGATCGATGGCAAATATGACTATCTGCGCGAAGACGCCATGAAGACGGCTGAAGGCTACGTCGCCGGCCTCCATGACGGGCGCAAGGTCGACAACATCGCCATCATCCCGAACGCCACGACGCGGGCTGATATCGAAATGAAGCGTCCGCCGCGCTACCGGCTTTTCTACCAGTACACCGAAGGCGGGCAGACGAAGTTCGATGAGGTGTTTGCGGGGCCGTGGGGCATCGATCCGAAGACCTTGAACGTTGGAGTAGCGAAGAGCGCGGAAGACGCAAAGAAGCGGTTCCTGACCCGCCACAACGTCGACAACCAGGCCAATGATATCGACCGCGCTGCTGTCGCCAAAGCCAAGGCGATCAACCAAGACCCGAACACGCAAGACTTCATCAAGGCGCTGGGATCGGAAGCGACCATCGGCGCCGGCCGTGTTCAATCCGATCTGGTGCGCGCGAAGGGTGCCGAAGCCGAAGCGCCACCGGCAACGCCTGAAGAGCAGCGACCACAGCAACCGCGCGGTGGCGGCGACCCTAATGCCGGTAAGGCGTTCCGTAGCGGACCGGGGGGTAATTTCTAATGCCGATTCTGCAATATCCCGAAGACCGTCCGGCGCTCGGCTCGTTCGGCGCCGTCGACTACAAGCCGAAGGAAGCCGAAGTCGCGCCCGACACGGCAACGCTGCTCGGGGCAGCTTTCAGGCAGGACAACACGATTGGCTCGATGGCCTCGAACAAGCTGGCCGGCGTCGACCTGTCCACGCGCGAAGACGGTTTCACTGGCGATGTCATGTGGGAGAAGATCAAGGGGACGCCGTACGAAAAGAATTGGGATCGGTTCGCCACCGTCTTCAACGCGCCTGGCTTCGAGGCGATGAAGGCGCAAATCGACATGGAAACCGAAGACCGGCGCATGATCGCCGCGGCCGGCTGGTGGGGGACTGGTGCGTCCGCCCTGGCTGGTGTGGTCGATCTGCCATCGCTCATTCCTGGCGGCGCTCTGGTGCGCGAAGCATCGGTCGGCGCCACGGTGATCAAGGGCGCTCTTCGCACGGCGGCGGCCGGCGCTCTCGGTGCTGGCGTCTCTGAAATCGCCCTGCAATCGACGCAACAGACGCGGCCCATTGCTGAAAGCGCGATGGCTGTTGGCGCCGGTACGATCCTCGGCGGCCTGCTGGGTGCTGGTGCTGGCGCCTTGTTCTCCCATGCCGAAAGGCAAGCGGCCTTCGCCTCGGTCGAAAAGGCGCTGCAGGAACACGTCCCAACACCTGAGGAAGTGGCGGCTCATGCGGAAGGCGTCGGCATGGGCGCGCAAGCGGTCGACAAACCCGTCCTCGGTGACTACGGCATCGCCTCGGGCGCCAAGTCGGTCGGGGCTCTGCAGTCCGGGTTCAACCCGCTGCTGCGCGCTGCGCATAGTCCTTCGGCGCCGTCTCGCGAGATAATGGCGAACATGGCCGAAACCGGCTTCTACCTCGAAAAGAACGTGCGGGGCGAAGGCAACCTCGCTGTCGAAAGCGCGGTCAAATATTGGGACCGTGGCGCCCTGACCAAAGCTCTGGAAGACATGCGCGGCACCTATGCCAAGGCGCGAAAAGAGCCCGGCTTCGACATGACAAAGGAAGAGTTTCGCACGGCTGTCAGCAAGGCGATGCGCCGTGGCGATGTCGGCGAAAACGATGCGGTGTCGGCGGCGGCGCAATCCTGGCGCAAGACCCTGTTCGATCCGCTGAAGGATGAAGCCATCGGTGCGGGCCTGCTGCCGGCCGATGTCAACGTCAAGACAGCAACGTCCTACCTGACCCGCCTGTGGAATTCGAACCGGCTCAATGCAGGCGAAGGGCGGTTCAAGGCTATCGTCAAACCCTGGATCGATGACCAGTTGGCGCAATTGGAGTTCAAGGCCGACGAAATCAGGGTAGGCAACCGGATTGTCGACGCTGAAAAGCAACGCGAGCAATTCGGCAAAGTCTCCGAACGTCTCGACAATATCGAAAGCCGCCTGACCGAACGCCAAGGCATCCGGGAACGCAAGGTGGCTTCGCTCGGCCAGTTGCAACAGACGCGGCAAGACGTGTTGAAAGAGCGGGCGCCGGTCGATGTGGTGCGGATGCTGCGCGGCGCCGATGAGAATGCCGTCATGGTCGACACGGTGAAACAGGCGAGGGCGGCTGAACGCTCGGCCAATCGAAAGCAGACCTTCGCCGAACGGTCGCCGATCCTGGCACTGATCAAGGCAAAGGGCGGCATTCGTGTCGGCTCGAAACTCGACAATGAACTTCGGGCAATGGGCGTCACGCCTAAGACGCATCCGGGCATGTTCATCAAAAGGGCGGTATCGGCGATGTCGACAATTTCGTCCACGCCGAAGACGAGATGTTTGCGAACCTTCCGCAAGACGGCAACGGTTACGTCGACCCGGTGGCGGTTATGGAATCGATCCGCTCGGAGCTGGGCGGCAATCCCCTGCGCACGCCAGAGGAAGAGGCTACAGCGGCGGCGCTGGACAATCTGGACAAAGTGGCGGCCGAATGGCTGGACCGCGTAGGGCTGGCTCCTAACGCCTCGGTGAAGGACGTTCGCGACTTCATCGGCCGCGTGACCGGCGCCGAAAAGAACACGGCCGGCATCGATACGCGCATCTCTCGCTTTGAGCAGGAGATTGAAGACTTCGACCGGACAACCGACGCCATCGTCAATGAGAGCAAAATCACCGGGGCCGAAGCAAAGACGGTCGGCGAAGCGCTCGAAAAGATGGAAGCCGAACTTGATGCGGTGAAGGATCTCGCCAACTCGTCGCCGCGCGTGGCGCTGGTGGTCGACTACGGCACAACCCGCCGCGACCTGTTCAAGTCGAAGCTGAAGGAACGCAACCTTTCGAAGCGCGTCGAAGCCCTGAAGCGGCTCGATGCGGAAGGCGGCGCCAACGATGATATCCTGGCCGAACTTACCGCCAAGTCGATCGAACTGGACCGGCTGCGCGCCAACATCGAAGGGCTCAAGGTGAAGGCTGACAAGCTCGAACCGATGATGCCCAAGGTGAAGCAGGAAATTCCCGAATTTGTCTCGCCGGCTGACCGTGCCGATTATGTCGCCGGCATCGTTGACGATATCTTTTCGCAGCTCACCGGCCGCGCAAATCAGGGGATGCCGTCCTACGATATGACGATGTCTTCGCGCGGGCCGCTGAAGGAACGCACGTTCAACATTCCCGATCACCTGATTGAAGACTTCCTCGAACACGACATTGAACTGATCGGGCGGCGTTATGCCCGCGTGATGGCGGCCGATGTCGAACTGGCGAATATGGACAAGCGCATGGGCGGCGCCGGCAAGCCGACACTGGCAAGCCAGCTCGATCGGGTGAAAAACGAATACCTGTCCCTGCGCGAAGCCGTCAATTCCAACCCGGACTTTGAACCGAAGGCGCGCGAAAAGGCGCTGAAGATGCTCGCTAAAAGCGAGAAGAGCGACGTTGAAGATATAGCCGGCGTCCGGGATCTGCTGCGCGGTCAATACAAGGTCGACACCCAGCACACGAATTACGCTCGGGTGCTGCGCATGGCCGGCGTCTTCAACTTCATGCGCTCGCTCGGTGGCGTTGTCGTCTCGTCGCTGTCTGACGCTGCCCGGCCGCCGATGGTCCACGGCATGGGCCGCTACATGAGCGAGGGAATAGCGCCGCTCCTGACCAATCTGGATGCGGTCAAGCTGGCGGTCGAAGACGCGAAGCTCCTGGGCGCCGTGACGGAACGGTCGCTGCAAGGCCGGCTTGCGACCATGGCCGAACTTGCCGACCCTTACGCCAGTAGCTCGCCCTTTGAACGGTTCATCGACAATGCCGCGAACGTCTTTTCCAAGATGACGCTGCTGCCCTGGTGGAACGATATGCACAAGTCCATCGCCTCGGTGCTGGTGCAAAACCGCCTGCTGAAAAACGCCGCGGTTGATTATGAAAGCCTGGCGCCGGCCGAACTGAAATATATGGGCTTCCTCGGCATCGATGCTCACATGGCCGAACGGATCTCAAAGCAGTTTGCCGAGTTTGGCGATGTCGACGGCAACGTCCACATTCCGGGAATTGCCGGCTGGACAGATGAGGGCGCGCGCCGTGCCTTCGCCGCTGCGGTCAACAAGGACGTTGACGGCATCATCGTCACCAAGTCGGTGGCTGACGTGCCGCTGTTCGCCCATACGCCTACCGGGCGGGCGCTTCTGCAATTCAAAAGCTTCGCCCTGGCGTCCAATCAAAGGGTGCTGATGCGCGGGCTGCAGGAAGGGCCTGGCTCGTTCATCACCGGTATGGTGGGCATGTCCACGCTGGGAATGCTGGCCTTCTATCTGAAGCAAGTCGAATCCAACCGGCCGCTGAATGACAACCCTGGCCGCTGGATGGCGGAAGGCCTCGACAAGTCCGGCATTTTCCAGCTCGCATTTGAGGTGAACAACACCTGGGAAAAGCTGGGCGGCTCGGGCATCTATGCTCTGAGCGCCGCTGCCTTCCCTGACAAGACGCAACGGGCGCCGGCCTCGCGCTATGCGAACCGTGACGCGTTCGGTGCCATCCTCGGGCCTTCATTCCAGCTCGGCACCGATGCGGCGCAACTGCTCGGCATCGGCGCTCGGGCAACGCACGGCGACATCGACATCAAGGACGCGGACGTTAACCGCGCAATCGGCATGACGCCTTTCGCAACGCTGCCCTACTGGCGGTGGATCATTGAAGGCGGGTTCGGCCTTGGCGATGCCGGGCTAAAGCCGCAACTGAAGCAAGCGCTCGCAAACTAGCAATCGGTGTCGTCTGACCGACCGCCGTAATTCCAGCACTTATCGGAACTGCTGCCACCGGCAATGAAGCTCGTCACCGCGAAGGCGACGGCTGCGAGCAACAGCATGCCAACCAGAACGCCAAACCCACTGAAACGCGGGTCGCGCCAGAACCCAGGCTGAGCCGGGACAATCTTCTTTTTAGAAACGGAGTCCATAAAAATGGCGACCACTTCGGTTGATCAAGTGACAGGCTATGGCGAAACGGTAGCATATAAGGCGCCTTGCCGACTAGCGACCACGGCGAACATCGCCCTGAGTGGTTTACAGACGATCGACGGAAGCGTCACGGCTGCCGATGACCGCGTGTTGGTGAAGGACCAGGCCGACGCTAGGGAGAACGGGATCTATATCGCTTCGACGGGCCTTTGGATGCGCGCCCGCGATATGGACAGCAACCGCGACCTGACCAAGGGAACGCGCGTCGCGGTCACGGATGGCACGATTAGCGCCGGCTTCGAATACCAGCTGACGACCTTAAATCCGGTGTCAGTTGGAACGAGCTCCATCACCTTTGCCATCTCTTCGCTCAGTTTTGTCAGCAAATCGATCGTTCGCGATTATCTCGATGTTGCGCCTTATGTCCCAACCCGCGCAGCGCTCAAGGCGCTCGACACGACCAAGGACACGGAGGCCTATCTGACGGAATCGGGACGTGAAGGCGTCTTCCTCTGGCGTGCAGGAAACTTCGCCGCGCTTATCACGGCCGATTCGCAGGAAGGCGTTTTCTTAAAGGCAGGCGCTATCGCCAGCGCGGCCGGCTCCTGGGTGCGGGTGTTTGACGGCGGACTTGACGTGCGGTGGTTCGGCGCTGTCGCCGATGACGCCACAGACTGCACGGCGGCATTCCAGGGCGCAATTAATATCGCGCTGGCGGCGGCTTCCTTGTCGAAGGAAATCTATGTGAAGGCCGGAACGTATTGGTTCGCGTCTGCCTCGGCTTCGCTCGATCCTGTGGCTGGCGGCCTCATCTTCCGGGGCGAGGGGTGGGACGCCTCGATCCTGCATTTCGAGGAAAGCACAGGCGTCATTACCAGCGACCCGAATTACAAGTGCTTGTTCCGCAATACGGACAACATCGTCAAGAAGTCCGTGCGGTTCGAGCATTTGCAATTCAAGGGGACGTTTGGCACTGATCCCGGATCGGCCAAGGGTGGCACTGCCGTTTGGCTGGATTTCTATACCGAGATTGCCTTCTATGCGTGCAAGTTCATTGAGCTGACTTCCCACGCCTCAATGGATATCCACTATTGCGGCCGGTTTGAGTGCCTGAATTGCTGGGTGCAAGACGTTGCGGCTGACGGCATCCGTTGTCGAGACACGCCTAACATGCTCGTTGAGGGGAATTACATTCGCCGCAACGGTGACGACGCTATCGCGCTGCATACGGCCGACAACTCGGTTGCTGGAACGCGCGAGGGCGTCATCGTCACGAACAACCATCTTGTCAACGCTGGGCCGATCAAGGTTCTTGGCGCTCGTGTCACTCGCATTAGCGGCAATCGGCAAGAGCTGTGCAATATCGCCGGCATCGTCGTTACGCCCGCTGCGACGACGCCAGAGGGCAACTATCCCGTTCGCGATATCATTATCGAGAACAATTTCATTCTCGATCAGGTCTACATCACAGGGGGCGTGCCAAGCTCGAATGCCGTTGCTATTGCCTTCACCGGGCAAATTGCGGTCGGACAAGCCGCCACCCACGCAACGCGGCCGGGGCGGTATGACGCCACGGCGGCGGCCTGGGTCTATCCATGGACATACGATGAGGTCGACACGGACGATCCGGCCGCCGTCGTTCCTCCTGCCATGGGCTACCGCATTTCCGGCAACGTGATCAGGCGCACGCGCCCGGCGATTGGAGCATTCTCAAGCTATGGTTTTGGAACCGTCTTGCGCCAAGGTGCGGCAAGTGACCCGGCGATTGTCGATGCGGACTTGCGTCCTGGTATCGGCATGTCGAGCAATGGCGGGAGCTATATCAATCTGTTGATCATGGCGAATATTATTGAAAGCGTTGGCACGGCAATCCTTCTGCCGGCTCCTGCCTACAATAATCAATATGAGGGCGTTGTGATCGCTCGCAACATCACGCGCGACATTATCAATCGCGGTTTCTCGATGGGAAGCTCTGCCTTCACGGTCGATATTTCCATTGATGATAACAATTTCGACATCGACACTTACCGGCAGAATGCCAATAGCAATATCAACGGAAGCTATCTCGCCGACAGCGTGCCGAGTGGCGTCGATTTCGGGAACGTGGTCGGGCTCAAGATCAGGCGCAATCGCTTTCAAAATGCGTGCGGCGCGGTGCGGACAAATCTGCCGGGGCAAAATCTGATTGATGGAAACATCATCGTCGGCTCTGTGGTCGGCACAGGCTTTAGCACCAGCAATAAAGGCATTGGCAACGCGGAGTTTGCGGACGGGCGTTTCTTGTATGAGATTATCGACGCTGATCCGACGAGCGCGACTTACCTTCAAAACGTGTCGACGCAATTGATCGCGGCGGCGGCCATGCCGGCTGCTGGCTTCTATGTTCGGGGCGCTTTTGTTCGCAACAGTCTTCCTGTGGCGGCGACCAATGTCATCGGCTGGTCGCGCATTACGACTGGAAACGCTCATGTGTTGGGCGTCGACTGGGCGGCAATCTATGCTTCGGGCGTAATGCCAGAAGTCAAGGCGATCGGCTATATCGCGGGTTCCGGCAGCACCGTGGCGCAAGCGACTGACAAGACGACTGGCGTTTCCCTTGCACGGCCGACCGGCCAAATCACCATGCAGGCAACATCGCTCGCGGCGGCAACGGCTGTCAGCTTCACGTTGACAAACGCGGTGATCACTGCCGACGATCTGCTGATCATCAACCACAAGTCGGGCGGCACGATCGGCGCATATACGATCAACGCGCAATGCACGGCGGGGCAGGCCGTCATCACCATCCGCAACAACACGGCCGGCGCTCTCGCTGAAGCTCTGGTCTTGCAGTATGCGCTTATTCAGGGTGCCATCACTTGACAGATATTGCCCGACACGTCGTGTCCGGCGATAAGCGGGGCGATCGGATACCGCTCGCCTTTAGGGCTGAAAGTAGGCCTGGCCCGGTCGCCCCGTAACATCCGCGCTCGATCGACTGAGAATTCGGCCCTCCCGGCGCCGACCATAGTCCGAAAGGAACTGTGATGGACCGCAACTTCGCGCGCTCGCTTGCGCTTGTTCTGAAATCTGAAGGGCTCTGGTCGGACAATCCGGCCGATCCGGGCGGCGCGACCATGAAGGGCGTCACCCAACAAGTTTATGACGCGTGAGCCCAGCATATCGCGTTGCCGGTAGCGCCAGATCGCCGAAACGAAGCACAGCCATCGAGGCGATGTAGATCTGGACGAGGTTCTGCACAGCAATTCCATTGCACAGCGGGATTAGCGGGGATTGTCGGCAGCGGGTATAGCACTCCGCGGCTGAAAGACCCGCATCATCCTTGGATGAACCTTCAAATAGCCGCGCGATTGGCCCGCCTGGGGCAGGCGACACGCCAGTATATGCAGAAGACCGGTTTCACGATGCGCGGATTCGCGCTTTGGCGGAAACACGAGGACGACGCTTGCCGCTCGCTATATCCGGATTACAAAGCGCTGTCGGCTGCATTGCCCAACAGGACACGGAAGGCTCTGGAAAAGCGATGCTTTCAGCTTGGAATCACGAGACGCAACAGGATTTTGACCGAAGAAGAAGAGAGGCGGTTTCGCAAGCTCTATCGCTCAGCCACGAAGAATGAATTGTACGAAGCTTTCCCCGACTTGACGGCCGCCCAGCTTCATAATTTCGGACGTCGGCGAGGCCTGAAGCGCCCTCGCATCTACCTCCGCTCTGGTGACAAACTGCTCGATGGGCTCAGGGACGAGTGCTGGCGGCTTGGAATAACGATGGCCGACCTCGATTACTTCACGCGATTATCAAATCGCTATTTCGCGCTAACCAGATGGCGCCGGTCGCCGATTAGATACGATTTCGTGCGCAAGGCGATCCGCGAAATGGGCGGAAAGGTAACATCTGACGGGGTCAAATGGCCTGATTGAATCAGGCGCCATGCTGAAAACACTCGTCCCGCTAGTCGCCTCTATCCCGGCGCATAGCTTCAATGCCGTCTTGGATTCTTTGGACATTCTCGCTGTAGAGGCGGAAGGCCTCTTCGTATGTGAAGGCAAAGGTATGTCCGCAGTGTGCGGGGCACTCGAACATAAGATTTTTTTCGAGCCAATCGAACGTTTTGAGGAAATTCTTGCCACACTGAGGGCACGCGAACGGGATCGGCGCGCTGTATTTATCGACGGGCTTCTTGGCCATTTTCCCTACCTCCCGATAGAAGGGATATTGCTGCCCGAACCTGCAGCGCGTCCAGCCCGCAATTCTGAACGGGTGTAGCGCCGCGTCTTCCAATCGAACGAAACGCCGGCCGGGGCCTGAAACCCTCGCGCCGGCTTTTTTGTGCCTTCGTGGCGGGCCTGCTGGCGCTTCGCCTTGCGGATCCTCGGTAAGTCCTGGGTGTGGGTCTTGACCTCGCCGCATTGGAAATGAGCCGGGCCGCAATTGGTGTTCACGTCCGGGCCTAGCAGACCCAAGGCGCGCTTGTGCTCGATGATCCAGCGGTCGGTGTGGCGGTGGATCGGCTCACCGCAGAGACAGCACGGCGCGACGTTGTGGCCGGCGCAATTCTCGGTGAAAATTGCTTGCCGGCGCCTTGGCGTCATCCTGGCGCGGGGAGTGTTGCCGGTCACGGCTTCCGCATCCTCACCCCCGCCCCGCCGCCGTTCTCCGGAATGAACTCGACACCTGCTGTCTCAAACGCGCGCTGGAGCACGTCGAGCGTGGCATTCTGCGGCGCCGATCGTCCGGCCTCGAAGTTGCGGATGGTCGCGTTGCCGATCTTGGCCGCGACGGCGGTGTCCTGCTGGGACCAGTTGAGGAGGCCTCGGGCAGCGCGACATTGAGCGGGGGTCATCATTCTTCTCCAATAGCGCATATGAGCGATAAACGCTAGCCCTATCGGATAACGCTTGCATTCGGGTTAATAGCGCTTATAGTCACTCATAGCGAAAATCGCTAACACCTGATGGAGAGCAATCATGTCGAACACCTCTGTTCGGGCAGCCGCCGAAGGCATGCCCGCGATTAACCGCCGCCGCCTGCTCAACCTGGCCGGGGCCGGCATCGCTCTTGCCACAACCGCTGCCGGTATCCGCAAGGCGCCGGCTGCACCGATCGACGCCACGCCAGGGGCAAGGGCAAAGATGTCGCCCGAACTCCGCGCGGCCATCAAAGGCCACAAGGAGGCATGGGCCTATTGGTACAGCGTCTGCGATTGCTGCGACGAGGCGAAGCTCGGGCGCGAAGCGACTGCTGAAGAACACCAGAAATGGGAAGACGCAAGCGACGGCGAGTATTCTGCCCTCTGGCACGTCTGTCGGTTCCCGGCTCGCACCACGGCCGACCTCGCCGCCAAAGGCCGCTACCTCAAGAAGTATCACTCTTGGTACATGGGCGAGCTCGATACCGAACAGGTTCGCGCGCTGCTCCTGTCCATGTCGCTCGTGGGGAAAGGCGGTGACGTATGAGCATCACTCGCCGCCTGTTCCTGTGAACGCCGCCGTTCGCCTTTCCGACCCGACGGTCCGCCGTTCGATCGAGGACGAAATCGAGCGGCTGATTTCCCTGCTCGACTTCCTAGATCCGGATCCCGATCTCGAGCCGTATCTGGCGGGTAGCATCGAAGTCGTCGGCAGCGATGACAGGGAAGGGGACGACGAGCGCGAGCTCGACGACGAGCGCGAAGCCGATCCGACCGATTACGACTTCCCTGGCTTAATATGGGGCGGGCTGGGACTGTAATTCTAACTGGCTGGAATAATTGGCCCGCTGCCTCACGGTGGCGGGTTAACTTGTTGGAACCGCTCTAAGTGCCTTCGAGAACCTGTTTCAACTCGTCTAAAAGGTCGTCAATTTCATTGTCGATCTGACCGATCCGATCAAGGACGGCTGCGTGCTCCGGTCCGATGAGCCGTTGCTGCTCTTGCTCTGCGGTCCAGCGATTCTCCAAGGCGGTCAATAACGACTCGCGCGCAGATCGCACTGCCTGACTTGACCCTGTTCCATCGAGCGCTTTCGACAATTTCTCATGCGCCGCCTCAATGCTCTTCCGATCGGACATCCATCGGTAAGCTGCTACTGCATCCACAATGCGCTTAAAAGTAGAGGTGTTCTTCATGTCGCATCCCATGTCGCGTGGACCTGCCGATAGTCGCAGGAAATCTTTGGAAATCAACGGCTCTACTCTAGCGGGTCGGTGAGTTCCTGGTGAGTAGCCTATAAACCAACCTCAGAAGACCTTACTCGGCAGCCCATTCCGGGGGTTAATGGCTGCCCTCCTTGGGCAGGTCGGCGGGCGCCAGATTGACCGTAACCTTCTTCGACGGCATCGACAGGCCGGATGCATGCAGTGCTGCCTGCACGCGCTCGCGGCTTTCGGCCACCGCCTTGTCGGCGAGGCCGACGATGTGCATGTTGACCTTGCCCGGCGCGATCATCACCTGCACGTCGACCGGCACGGCCTCGATGCCTTGGAAAGCGACCGTGCGAACCCGCGCCACCATTTTTATGCCCCCGGATAGGTGTTCGCCCATGCCCTGGCGATCAGGTGTGAGCGAGGTCAAAGAAGACAACCACAGATTTCCGGGTTAGGCAAGAACATTACAAGAACATATGTTGCTTCATTACGGTGAGGAATGCTGCCGGCAAGGACGCGCAGTTCATAAGTTGGGCTTCGATCGGAAGCTTGAGCGCCCGCTTCGTCGAAGGCTCGCTGGCATCAAAGATGAGATGCCCGGGCATAGATGGCTAGAATTTGTCGAACAGGCGCTCCACCTTGCGGGCGAACATTTCCCTCTGGTTATCAGAGATGTTTTCGACGGAATATCTCGTCAGGTAGAGGTGCTTCACGTTGCGGCCGCACATAGTCTTGAGCCCTCGCAGCAGCACCTTCCTTCCCGGGTTTTGCATGTACAGTTCAGTATACCACCACGGCGACCCGCATGTGGTAACGACCCCCATCCGCCGGATGTTCAGTAGCGCCGGCTTGATCACGCCACCGTCTGCCGGCAACTCGTAAGCCACCCCTGGTCGCCAAACGCGATCAAAGTAACCCTTCAAGATTGCAGGCATGCCTGACCACCATGTCGGGAAGCAGAAAACGCAGGCCTCCGCCCATCTCAACGCGTCGATGTAAACCTGCAAGTCGCTGGGTGCCTGGGCCGGGTCAAAGTGGCCATGTCTTTCTTCGGCATGCATCACAGGATCGAATTTCATTTGATGGAGATCGAAATCAATGACTTCGTCGCCCCTGGCTTTGAGGGTCTGAACCACCCGCTTGTGGAGCGCCGCCTGGTAGCTGTCGGCTAGTGGATGCGCGTAGACGACATTGATTTTCATGGCGTGAGCCTTCAGGCTTCGAACTACACGCACCTATTAGCTGTCGTGCAACCAACAGGAAACAGCAAGGTCAGTAGCGGGAAGGAAAGCCCATCGCCGGTGTCGATCCGCAGCGGGCTTACGCAATCGCCCGATCAAATCAAGAACATTACAAGAATACGCAGCCGCACCGGTCGCGGTTGGGTTGTGCCCGGTTGCAAAAGTGGAACATGGTTAAGACAAAGTGAAAACGGTTACGTCCTCCGCTTCCCCTCGACCGCGTCCCAGAACAAGCTGGCGATGTCGGCGCCCCCAAAACGCTTGACCTCGCGCACGCCGGTCGGCGAAGTCACGTTGATCTCGGTCATGTAGTCGCCGATGACGTCGATGCCGACCAGGATAAAGCCGCGCTCCTTCAGCGAAGGTCCTATGCGGGCGCAGATATCGCGCTCACGCTCCGTCAACTCGGTCTTTTCGGCGCGGCCGCCGACATGCATGTTGGAGCGGGAATCATGTTCGGCCGGCACCCGGTTGATGGCGCCGACCGGCTCGCCGTCGATCAGGATGATGCGCTTGTCGCCCTTGCGCACGTCCTTCAGATAGCGCTGCACGATGTAGGGTTCGCGGAACATCTGGCCGAACATTTCCAGCAGCGAGGCAAGGTTGCGGTCGCCCTCGAGCAGATGGAAGACGCCGGCGCCGCCATTGCCGTAGAGCGGCTTGACGATGATGTCGCCGAACTCCTTGCGGAAGGCGGCGACTTCGAGCGGATCCTTGGTGATCAGCGTGTCCGGCATCAGGTCGGAAAACTCGGTGACGAAGATCTTTTCCGGGCTGTTGCGCACCCAGGCCGGGTCGTTGACCACCAACGTCCTGGGATGGATGCGTTCCAGAATGTGCGTGGTGGTGATGTAGTTCATGTCGAAGGGGGGATCCTGGCGCAGCAGGACGACGTCCATCTCCGACAGATCGGTACGCACCTTCTCGCCCAGCGAATAGTGGCTGCCCTTCTCGTCGCGCACCTGCATCTCCTCGATGCGGGCAAACACCTTGCCGTCGCGCAGCGACAGCCGGTCGGGCGTGTAGTGGAACAGAAGATGGCCGCGCCGCTGCGCTTCCAGCGACAGCGCGAACGAGGTGTCGCCGGCGATCGACACGGTGGAGATGTGGTCCATCTGGACGGCGATTTTCAGCTTCATGGCGGGTCTCCGGCGGCTCGGATGGGCGACTGTCTTGCCTGTACAGGCTCACTGCCCGTCTGCCAATCGCGACATTTTGAAGATTGGCATCAGCAAGCCGCAAACCCGGGCCGGCGCCCGATCTGCCGGCCATCTGGAGCCAAGGCGACACTGCGCGTCATCGCTTTCTTAAGCCTTGTCGTGCAAGGGTAAGCCCCGAATGCGCCCGGCCGTGCTGACGCAGCCCCGGGCACTCGATGGAACAACGACCATGAACGCCGTCACCGCCATCCGCGCCGCCGCAACCAGACAGCTCGAATCCACCATCCTGATGCCATGCCTCAACGATGATTTGTCGGCCGATGACTTGCTGGCCGATGACTTGCCGGCCGACCAGCTGCCGGCGCGCGACGCATGAGCGAAGCATTGCCGGCCTTTGTCCAGAGACGCCTGTTCCGATTCCTGACGGTCGGCGTCGGCGCCGCATTGCTGTTCTTCGTTCTGTCGTGGCTCCTTGTGTCGCTGGGCCTTTCGCCCTTCATCGGCAGTGTCATCGCCTATGCGATTGCCTTTGTAGTGGCTTATAGCGCACAGCGCGGCTGGACATTCGGCGGCCAGCACGATCACGTCAGCGCCATGCCGCGCTATCTTGCCCTGCAGCTCGGATGCGCTCTGTTTTCGGGCCTGGTGTCGCACCTGGCGGTTACGCGTTTCGGCTTGTCGGCGCTCGCCATGTCGGCGCTGACGACGGTTGCCGCAGGCGCGGTGAGCTACGTCATGTCGTCGCTATGGGTGTTTCCGACCCGCGGCTAGCGCGTTTTTTGCGCGCCATTTTGGGCTTTGTGAAGGAACCGGCCCCGGCCCGCGCCGCCACTCGCATCCGTCCCGTGCACATGAGGCAACTTAGCCCGCGAAAAATCGATTTCGCGATACGTTTCCTAAAGGGTTTGCTGCCAGTCTCGAAATAAATTCCGACGTCACAAAACAGGGACACCACAGGGACACCGATGCAAACTTCGTTTGGCACCGGTCAGGCAAACAGGGAGAGCACGGATCTGGCATTCACCGATCCGTTGACCGGGCTTGGCAACCATCGCCGCTTCTTCGACAAGGTCGATCGCCTGATCAGCGACCGTGCCGACGATCCCGCACCCTTTACCGTCGGCATTCTCGACCTCGACGGCTTCAAGCCGATCAACGATTTGTTCGGCCACAAGGCCGGTGACGATATCCTGATCCAGGTCGCCATGCGGCTGCGCGCCTCGATGGACGGCCACTCGACGGTCTGCCGCATCGGCGCCGACGAATTCGCCTTTCTCTATCCCCTGGTGTTCAGCGAGGATGCAGCGGCTGAAAAGTCCCGCATGCTGATCGAGATCCTGTCGGCGCCCTACGATGTCGGCGAACGCACCGCCAGGCTCTCGGCCTCGGTCGGCTGCTCGCTGTTTTCTTCGGGCGACGAAACCACCGAAATCCTCGTCAACAAGGCCGAAACGGCTCTCTATCACGCCAAGCGTTCCGGTCGTGGCCGCGTCGTCGTCTACACCCGCGAGATGGAAGAGGCGGCCAAGCGCGTCACCCGCATCGAACAGGCGCTGCGCCGGGCTGTTTCGGCCGGCGAGGTGGAGCCGCATTTCCAGCCCATCGTAGACCTCAACACGCGCCGCACCATCGGCTTCGAGACACTGGCGCGCTGGACCGATCGCGACCTAGGCTCGGTGCCGCCAACGGTCTTCATTCCCATCGCCGAGGAGCGCGGCATCATCGGCCCGTTGTCGCAGCTGGTGCTGCGCAAGGCGACAGAGGCCGCCAGAAGCTGGCCGAAGGACCTGTTCCTGTCCTTCAACCTGTCACCCTCGCAGCTCGTCGACCAGAACACCGGCCTGCACATACTGGCGATCCTCGACCGCACCGGCTTCGATCCGCACCGGCTGGAGATCGAGATCACCGAGACCGGCCTGATGAACGACCCGGCCTCGGCCGCGCAGATCGTCGAGGACCTGCGCCGCGTCGGCATCCGCGTCTCGCTCGACGATTTCGGCACCGGCCAATCCTCGCTCGGCCGCTTGCGCGAATTCCATTTCGACAAGCTCAAGATCGACCGCGCCTTCGTCTCCTCCATTCTCGACGACAGGCCGTCCGAACACATCATCCGCGCCATTCTCGCAATGTGCGAGGGGCTCGGCATGGACGTCGTCGCCGAAGGCATCGAGCAGGAGGCGCAGGCCGATCGCCTCGTCCAGTTCGGCTGCGCCGGCGGGCAAGGCTATCTGTTCGGCAAGCCGGTCGATGCCGACGCCACGCTCGGCTATCTCCGCGATTCCTTCCGCGGCGCCTTGCGCGCCAAGGCGATCTGACCGGCGATCCCCCGCAGTCGGCAATCCCGACGGTGCCGCTGTGCCATCCAGTGCGGCGCATTGTCGTTTTGTCTGACATAAGCCCAGAAATCCGGCGGTTCGCCCTTGCCCGCGCGCCTCGCGTGGCTAGGATGCGCGCCGGCCAAGCTGGGAGAGTACAGATATGATGCCATCGGCGCATTTTGCCGACCTCGAAGGAGCCTCGGTGCTGATCACCGGCGGCGGCTCCGGCATAGGTGCTGCACTGACCGAGGGTTTTGTGCGCCAGGGCGCCAATGTCGCCTTCGTCGACATCGCCGACGGTCCGAGCACGGCCCTTGCCGATCGCATCGAGAAAGAGTTCGGCAGGCGGCCGCTCTATCTCAAAACCGATTTGCGCGACGTCGAGGCCCTGCGGGCGTCCGCCGCGAAGGCCGCCGATGCGCATGGCGATGTCACCGTGCTGGTCAACAATGCCGCCTGGGATGAGCGCCACGCCGTCGAGGACGTGACGGTAGAGTTCTGGGACAACAACCAGGCAATCAATCTCAGGCCGCATTTCTTCACCGCGCAAGCGGTGGCGCCGGGCATGAAGCGGGCCGGCGGCGGTTCGATCATCAACTTCACCTCGACATCCTATTTGATCAACCACCCCGACATGCCGTCCTACACGGCCGCCAAGGCCGGTATCCTCGGCCTCACCAAGGGGCTGGCCGGCAAGCTCGGCGTCGACGGCATCCGCGTCAACGCCATCGCACCCGGCTGGGTGATCACCGAGCGGCAGAAGGAGCTCTGGGTGACCGAGCAGGGACTTGCCGCCCATGTCGCCAAGCAGTGCATCAAGCAGGTGATGCAGCCGGACGACATCGTCGGCACGGTGCTGTTCCTGGCCTCGGACGCCTCGCGCATGCTGACCGCGCAGATGCTGATCGTCGATGGAGGCTTCCTGTGAGCCAAGGGTTTGCCGGCAACGCGCCGGCGGTAGCCGCGGTCGACTGGGGCACGACCCGCATGCGGGTCTGGCTGATCGACGGGCAAGGCAAGGTGCTTGCCGAACGCCGCGGCGATGATGGCCTGATCACCGCCCAGCAAAAGGGCTTTTCGACCATCCTCGAAGGGCATCTGGCGGCGATGGGGGCGCCGGAGGCGCTGCCCGTCATCATCTGCGGCATGGCCGGTTCTCGCCAGGGTTGGCTGGAAGCGCCTTATGTCACCGTGCCGGCGCCGCTCAGTGCCATCCTGGCGGGTGCCGCCAGCGTGCCCGGCCAAAGCCGCGACATCCGCATCGTTCCGGGTCTTGCCCAGCGGCTGACTGACGCGCCCGACGTCATGCGCGGCGAGGAAACCCAGCTTGCCGGCGCCGGCCTGCCGGCCAAGGGACGCCAGCTGGTGTGCATGCCCGGCACCCATTCGAAATGGGTGCTGGTCGAGGACGGCGCCGTTGCCGGCTTCGGCACCTGGCCGACCGGCGAGCTGTTTTCCGTACTTGCCGCGCATTCGATCCTGCGCCATTCGCTCGGCGAGCACCCCAAGCCGGTCACATCGGACAATCCGTTCTTCCGCCGCTGGTGCGAAACCGCATTGGGCGAGGGCGGCGATGTCACCTCGCGGCTGTTTTCCATCCGCGCCGCCGGCCTGCTGCAGGACCTGAAAGCCGACGATGCCGCAGCCTGTCTGTCCGGCCTTCTGATCGGCGGCGAGATCGCCGCTGCCAGCCGCCGTCACGGCGCCGGTGCGGAACCCGTGGTGCTGGTTGCCTCCGGCGCGCTGGCCGCGCTCTACCACTCAGCACTTGGTCTTGCCGGGCTTGAGGTCCGGACCGTCGATGCCGACGAGGCGGTGCGTGCCGGTCTCGTCGAGGCGGCGCGCGAGAACGGCATGATCGCCAGAACCGGAGTTACCCGATGAGCCAGACCGCACCTTTCCCAAAGCTCAAGCGCGGGCTGGTCGCCATCCTGCGCGGCCTCAAGCCGAGTGAAGCGATCGCAATAGGCCAGGCACTGTTTGACGCCGGCATCGAGGCGATCGAAGTGCCGCTCAACTCACCGGAGCCGTTTTCGTCGATCGCCCGGATTGTCGAAGTGCTTCCGAAAACAGCCCTGGTCGGCGCCGGCACGGTGCTGACGCCAGCCGATGTCGATGGCTTGCACAAGGCTGGCGGGCGGCTGCTGGTCAGCCCCAACATCGATGCCGAGGTGATGGCGCGTGCCATGCACTACGGCATGGTGACGATGCCCGGCGTGTTCACGCCGACCGAGGCCTTCCTGGCGATCAAGCTCGGCGCCTCGGCCCTGAAATTCTTCCCGGCGAGCGTGCTGGGTGCTGCCGGCATTTCCGCGATGCGCGCGGTGTTGCCGACGCAAACGG
Organism: Mesorhizobium loti; assembly: GCA_014189435.1. Taxonomy (NCBI): domain Bacteria; kingdom Pseudomonadati; phylum Pseudomonadota; class Alphaproteobacteria; order Hyphomicrobiales; family Phyllobacteriaceae; genus Mesorhizobium; species Mesorhizobium loti. Next base: position 6,112,342 of record CP050293.1, on the reverse strand, counting down.
TGGTCGGCGCTGTCGGTGGCGTCTCCGAGAAAGATTTTGCCGGCTACAAGGCCGCCGGCGTGACGGCCTTCGGGCTGGGCTCCAGCCTGTTCAAGCCGGGCATGAGCGTCGACGAGGTGGCGGTGCGTGCGCAGGCTGCCGTCACGGCCTGGGATGCGGTGTTCGGAGAAGCATGATGAGCGAAGCGATCGTTTCGGTTTTTTCCGATCACGTCTGCCAACTCGGCGAAGGGCCGAGCTACGATCCGGCCATCGATACGCTGTTCTGGTTCGACATCGTCAACAGCCAGCTTCTGGAAAAGCGGCTGTCCGGCGGCGCGACCACCGTCCATGAGCTCGGCCAAATGGCGAGCGCCATCGCCGTCATCGACGAGAAGCGCCAGCTGATCGCTGCCGAGACCGGCCTTTATGTCCGCGATGTCGCGACAGGCAAGATGACGCTGCACACGTCTGTCGAGGCCGACAATCCGGTCACGCGCTCCAACGATTCCCGGGTCCATCCCTGCGGCGCCCTGTGGATGGGCACGATGGGCAAGAAGGAGGAAAAGGGCGCCGGTTCGATCTACTGGTTTTTCAAGGGCGAACTGCGCCGCCTGTTTTCGGACATCACCGTGTCGAACTCGATCTGTTTTTCCGAAGATGGCACGATCGCCTACTACACCGACACCTCGACCGGGCTGCTGATGCGCGTCGCCTGCGACCCGGCGACCGGCCTGCCTGCCGGTGAGCCGAAGGTGTTCGTCGATCACCGCTCGGCCAAGGGCTATGTCGATGGGTCCGTGCTCGACCGCGACGGCATCCTGTGGAACGCCGTCTGGGGCGGCAGCGTCATCGAAGCCTATGGACCCGACGGCAAGCGCGTCCGCACGGTCGCCATGCCGGTGACGCAGCCATCCTGCCCGGCCTTTGTCGGCGCCAAGGCCGACCGGCTGGCGGTCACCTCCGCCTGGTCGGGCAAGGATGAGAAGCAGCGCCTGCTGGATCTGCAGGGCGGCATGACCTTTCTGCTCGATATTCCCGTCAACGGCCGCTTCGAGCCGCGTGTGCTGATCGCCTGATTTGAACCTGCGGTCGGACGGTGTGTTGTCACGCAACCGTCCGACCCGGTCGGTTTCGCGAGAGCCTGACGCCTCGACCATGCGATGGTGGGCGATCGTGTCGTCGGGAACCGTTCATCTCATGCCAAGCCGCAAGCCGAAACTGATCCTCGTCCATGAGCCGGAAAAGGCTTGCCTGGACCGGCTGGTCGCCGACGATCATGCACCACAGCGCGCTATCGAAATCGCGTCCTATCTGGCGCAGTCGACCGACCTCGCCCCTGAATTCGATGCGCTTGCCGCAGCCTGCTTGGAGCGTGGTCTGTCCTTCGCAGCGGTGCCGCTGGACGACGCCGCGAGCGTGCTCGCCAGCGAGCACCCCAGCACAACGCTGGTCTGGACGCTGACCGACGGCATTGCCTATTTCCGGGGCGGCGCGGCGCCCGCTTTGGCGAGACTGGGCGGCTTCAAGACGATTGGCGCCGACGATGCGCTGTTCGCACTTTGCCAGGACAAGTTCCGCTCCGGCGCCGTGCTTGGCGCGCTCGGCCTGCCGGTGCCGCGGGCCGGTCTTGCGCGTGACGGGAGATGGCTGGTCGAGCCGCCAGCCTCGCGCGCCGGCTGGTTCGTCAAGCCCAACCGGCTCGGCGCCAAGATCGGCATCTGGGCGGATTCGCGCTGCGGCGATCTCGGTCACGCTTTGGAGCTCAGCCGGCGCGTCTTTTCGGCCTATCGCGATGATGTCGTCGTCCAGCCCTATGTCGCCGGCCGCAACGTGCGCGCCAGTTTCCTCGGCCTGGTGCCTGGCGCCGGAGTCGAAGCGCTTGGCGTCGCCTTTGTCGATTCAGGCGCCGATTTCCAGACCATGGCGGACAGCCTGGCGCTCTACGGCGACACTGGCGAGGCAGCGAAAGCGGCGGGACACTATGCCGAACCGGAACTCGTCTCGGTCGCCGCCAGCCAGCCGGCCGCCGACGCCAGGATTCGCGCGATCGCCGGGCGGCTGATAAGCGGGCTCGGCCTGCGCGACGTGTTTTCCATCGATCTCAGGGTAGAGGCCGACGACACCGTCCACCTCATCGAGTTCGAGGTCTGCCCCGGCCTGCCCTGCTTCGATTTCCGCGCCTATTGCCGCCAGCAATGGGGCCTCGAGCTTGCCGACGCCATGGCCGAAACCGCGGCCAGCCGGCTGATCGGCCAGGAGCGTCGCGTTTAATGGCGTGACGGCAGATCGCGGATCGACCGGCAGACGCTATCCCCGAGGCATTCGCTCGAACGCCTGCAGGGACGGATCCATAATGTCCCAGGCATGGCCGCGGATGGTGTAGGTGACCGCCTGCGGATTGAACTGGTCCGGGTCGTCCAGGCTGGTGGCGTTGATCGCTATGAACTCCGGCATGGCGACGAATGTCAGGTAGACCGGCGTCCCGCAGGTTGGGCAGAAGGCGTGGATCTTTTCGTTGCCGCTGGCGCCCGCCACCCGCCAGGTGCTCGCCTCGCCGGTGATTGCCATGTCGGCGCGCCGGCCGAAGGTCATATAGGATCCATGGCCCGTGCCTGAGCGCTTCTGGCAATCGATGCATTGGCAGTGGTTCTGAAAGATGGGCTCGCCGCTGGTTTCATAGCGGATCGCGCCGCATGCACAGCCGCCGATATAGCGCTTGGTCATTGTCATTCTCCCGCTGCGATCAGGGCTGATTTCGGCTTGGCGAACAGATCGATGCCGTTGCCGGTTTCCAGGAAGGATTTCAGGCTGGAGAGAACGGCCGGCCAACCCTGGCTGACGCCCTTCGCCATGCCGCTGCCGGCTTCGAGTTCGTCATGGCTGACGGTCAGCCGCACCATGGTGTCGTATTCCTCGATGGCGAACGTCACCCGGCTGGTTTTCGACGGATCGTCGGCCTGCGAAGCGTTGGCCCAGGTGATGACGAGGCGGGTCGGCGGCGAGATCTCGACGACCTTGCCGACCAGTTCGACGGTCCGTTCGTCATTGGCGCGGATGTGTTCCCATTTCGATCCCGCCTTCCAGTCGGAGACGTTCTCGTGGCCCCAATAGCGCCTTGCGACATCGGGCTTGATTATGGCCTCGAACACCTTTTGCGGCGTCGAGCGGATATAGGTCACGTAGACAAAGCTCGTGGTCTCTTTGGTCGTCATTGGTCCTCTCCTTCGAGTTCTTGCTTCAGGTCGTGCAGCAGGCTGAGCCGCTGCCGTTCGAATTTCCGCACCCAGCGCTCGTAGACTTCGTGCAGCGGCACGGGGTTGATGAAATGCAGCTTCTCGCGGCCGCGCTTGACCGTGCTCACCAGATTGGCCGCCTCCAGCAGGTCGAGGTGCTGGGTGGCGGATTGCCTGGCCATGTCCAGGTTTTCGCAAAGCTGACTGAGCGTCTGCCCGTTCTGCTCACACAGAAGGTCAAGCAGCCTTCTGCGTGTCGGGTCGCCCAGCGCTTTGAAAACCTTGTCGGCGTCCATTGGTCTCGCTCTGATGTGAAGCCATAATATGCAGGTAAATACCTGCATGTCAACCAGCAGCCCCCACGCGCTGCAATGGCTCAAGCGAAGGCTATTCGGGCTGGCAGTGGACTGCTCGACCAGCCGTGTGTCGGCACGGCTCTGCTGCTGGCGCCTGCTGCTTGGCAGGTCGCCACGGAAGGCGGGGGCGAAGATACGGGAAGTGAGCCTGCGGGGCTTCGCTCGAAGCGCAGCATGATTTCCGGCGAACCGGATACGCTTTCGGAATTAAAGGACCTCAGGCGCCCTCGACCAGAACGATCTCGCCGTCAGCGACTTTCTGGCGGATGGCGACCGCGCGCTGGTATTCCGGCGAGTGATAACAATCATGTGCCGCGGCGAGCGATTCGAACTCGATGATGACATTGCGTGCGCGGCCGGGTCCTTCGGCCTTTTCATGCTCGCCGCCGCGCGCCAGGAATTTCGCGCCGAAGCGCTCGAAGGCAGGCTTGGCAGCAGCGACATAGTCCTTGTAGCCTTCAGCGTCGCGCACATCGACGCGGGCGATCCAGTATCCCTTGGGCATGTCTTGTCTCCGAACTTTGTTTTTAGAAAACCTCAGGCCGAGCGCATCTCGTTGAGGATGGCTTCGGCCGCTTCCCGTTTGTTGGCCGCCGCGACGATCGGCCGGCCGACGACGAGGTGGCTGGAGCCGTTGCGGATCGCTTGGCCCGGCGTCACCACGCGCTTCTGGTCGCCATGGTCGCTGCCCGTGGGCCGGATGCCCGGTGTGACCACTGCCAGGTCGGGCCCGGCGATGCGGCGTACCGCTTCCGCTTCCTCGGCCGAGCAGACGATGCCGCCCATGCCGGCATGCAGTGCCTGTTCCGAGCGCCGCAGCACCAGTGTGTGCGGGTCATATTCATAGCCCGCGTCGATCATGTCCTGCTCGTCCATCGAGGTCAGCACACTGACCGCAAGCAGGCAAAGGTCACTGCCGCGCGCTGCTTCCACCGCCGCCCGCATCGCCTTTGGATAGGCGTGGATGGTCAGCATGGTCATGCCCATCTTGACGATGTTCTCGACGCCCTTGGCCACCGTGTGGTCGATGTCGAGCAGCTTCATGTCTAGGAAGATTTTTGTCCCGCCGCTGGCGAGTTCTCGGGCGAAGTCGAGCCCGCCGGCGAAGGCCAGTTGGTAACCGATCTTGTAGAAGGAGACGACGCCGTCGAGCTCGCGCACCGCCTGCTCGGCTTGCTTCACGGTCGGCACGTCGAGGCCGACGATGAGCCGGTCGCGCATGCTATCGGCGATCATGCCTCGATCCGGGTGGACAGCATGCGCGAGGTTTCGATCAGCGTGCGGCATAGGTGCTCCATCGATTTGTGCAGTCTTTCGTCGCGGAAATCGCCGTCCTCGTCGAAGGCGTCGCCGCCCTCCGGCACCGAGCACTCCGGTGTCACCACCTCCATCTGGCAGCGCACCAGAACGGCGCGCAGATGGTTGATGCAGCGGATGCCGGCAAAGTGGCCGTTGGAGGATGAGCAGAGGCCGGCGGCCTTGCCGGCCAGCGGCCTGATCGGCCGGCCAGCATCCCTGCGCACCCGGCTCACCCAGTCGATCGTGTTCTTCAGCAGTGGCGGGATGGAGCCGTTATACTCCGGCGTGGCGATCAGCAGCCCGTCATGGGTGGCGATGAGACGGCCGAGTTTAACGGCGTTTTCAGGAACGCCCTTTTCCTTTTCCAGATCCTCGTCGAGGATCGGCAAGGGATAGTCGGCGAGCGAGATGCGGGTCACCTCGGCGCCCTGCACGGCAAGTTCCTTCTGCGCCACGTCAGCGGTCCTGCCGCTGTAGGCGCCGCTGCGCACCGAGCCGGCGAAGACCAGGATTTTCGGGATCACTGCCATTGGCCACCCTTGTCCACGGACAGGTACAGCCAAGAACCGCTCAAATCAATGAGCCTCGCGCCGGTAGATCCACAGCTGCGTCGGCGGGATGTTGCGGAAGATGAAATCGAAATGCTTGACCGTGTAGTTGCCGCGCCCAGCCGGGATCGGCGACATCGGGCCATAGGTCAGCTGCACGATCGGCCGTCCGGCCGGGATGCGGTCGAGCAGGCTCTCGATATAGGCGATGCGCTGGGCGACCGGAAAGTTGAGCAGCGGCACGCCCGAAACGACGGAATCGAAGATCATCCCGCTCTTGTCGCCAAGCGTGGCGTTGAGGTTGAAGGCGTCGCCCTCGATGACGTTGACGCCGGGATAAAGCCGCCGCAAATGGCGCACGAAATCCGTGTTGTATTCGACCGCGTAAAGGTTTTCTGGCCGCACGCCCAGGGCGAGGATGGCGCGGGTGATGACGCCGGTGCCGGGGCCGACCTCGAGCACCGGCAGGCCGGATTTCGGATTGACGATCGAAGCCATCTTGCGGGCGGTGATCGAACTGGTCGGCACGATCGAGCCGACCGTCTTCGGCTTGTCGATCCAGCCCTTGAAGAATTTGAGTTCGTCGTCGAACTTTTCGACAAGCGCCTTCCGCAGTCCAGGGCCACGTGTCATGCAAGCTCTCCTCAGTGCTCCCCGCAAGTTACTTAACACCTGAGCGGTGCAAGGCAAGGCGCGGCCGGACGCATGTCGTGGATAAGATAATTTTCGTCGCGTCTCAAGGCGCTGCGCGTCTTACGGATTTTCGCGGCCAGAACCGGTTTCTGGCCGTGGGCGACATGCGTCAACGCTCGCCGAAGGATTCGAAGAAATCCTTCATGCGGGCGAAAAAAGCCGCTCGATTGGGGCGAATTGTCCTGTGAGGAGAGCTGTTCGAACTCCTCCAGCAGTTCACGCTGGCGCCGGGTGAGGTTCTGCGGCGTCTCGACCGCGGTCTGGATGTAGAGGTCGCCGATATTGGGCTGGCGCAGCACCGGCATGCCCTTGCCCTTGAGGCGGAACTGGCGGCCGTTCTGGGTGCCTTCGGTCACCTTGACCTTGGTCTGGGTGCCATCCAGCGTCGTCACCTCGAAGGAGCCGCCAAGGGCCGCTGTCGTCATCGAGATCGGCACCTTGCAATAGAGATCGGCGCCGTCGCGCTGGAAGAACTCGTGCGGCTTGACCGCCAGGAAAATATAGAGGTCGCCCGACGGTCCGCCACGCAGGCCGGCCTCGCCCTCATTGGCAAGGCGGATGCGGGTGCCGTCCTCGATGCCGGCCGGGATGTTGACCGACAGCGAACGCTCCTCGGTGACGCGGCCCTGGCCGGCGCATTTCGGGCACGGATCCTTGATCGTCTGGCCACGCCCCTGGCATTGCGGGCAGGTCCGCTCGATCGAGAAGAAGCCCTGCGTGGCGCGCACCTTGCCGTGGCCGTTGCACATCGAGCAGGTGACGGGCTGGGTGCCGGGCTTGGCGCCGCTGCCCGAACATTCCGAGCAGGAGATCGACGCCGGCACGCGGATCTGCGCGGTCTTGCCGGCAAAAGCCTCTTCCAGCGTGATTTCCATGTTATAGCGCAGGTCGGCGCCGCGCTCGCGGCCACCCGACGAGCGGCGCTGGCGCCCGCCCATCATGTCGCCGAAAATATCCTCGAAGATATCGGCGAAGCCGCCGGCGCCAAAGCCTTGCGCGCCGCCATTCATGCCGCCCTGCTCGAAGGCCGCGTGGCCGAAGCGGTCATAGGCCGCGCGCTTCTGCGGGTCCTTCAGCGTCTCGTAGGCTTCGTTGATTTCCTTGAACTTGTGCTCGCAGGAATGATCGCCGGGATTGCGGTCGGGATGGAACTGCATGGCGAGCTTGCGGAAAGCGCTCTTGAGCTCCTTCTCATCGGCGCCTTTTTGTACGCCCAGCGTCTCGTAGAAATCAGCTTTCATTTTTTCCCGCTGTCCGGATGCTCAACGTCTTGAAGCATTGTTGCGTCGTTTGCCGGCACGTTGTCCCGATTTAGGTGCGATGAGATCGGGATGCCAGTGTTGGCGCGGGTTTGCCCGCATTTTTTCGGCGTGGTCCGCTGTTTTTCCGCAAAGGGTTGCAAAAAAGCCCGGCTTTGCGCCGGGCTTTCAGCATTATCTTGCCGTCAAACGGTTCAGGCCGACTTCTTCTTGTCGTCGTCCTCGTCGATTTCCTCGAAATCGGCATCGACCACGTCACTGTCCTTGGCGGCGTCCGCCTTGGCATCGGCTTCCGCCGCTTCCTTCTGCGAAGCCTCGTACATGGCCTGGCCAAGCTTCATCGAAGCCTCGGCGAGCGCCTGGCTCTTGGCCTCGATGTCGGCCGCGTCATCGCCTTCGGTCGCGGCCTTCAGCGCGGTGATCGCATCGGCAATTGCCGTGCGGTCGCCTTCCGAAACCTTGTCGCCATATTCCTTCAGCGACTTCTCCGAGGAATGCAGCAGCGCTTCGGCCTGATTGCGGGCTTCGACCAGCGCGCGCCGCTTCTTGTCGGTCTCGGCATTGGCCTCGGCGTCCTTGACCATCTTCTCGATGTCGGCGTCCGAAAGACCACCCGATGCCTGAATGCGGATCTGGTGCTCCTTGCCGGTGCCCTTGTCCTTGGCCGAAACGTTGACGATACCGTTGGCGTCGATGTCGAAGGTGACCTCGATCTGCGGCACGCCACGCGGCGCCGGCGGGATGCCGACCAGGTCGAACTGGCCGAGCGCCTTGTTGTCGGCGGCCATTTCGCGCTCACCCTGGAAGACCCGGATGGTCACGGCCGACTGACTGTCCTCGGCCGTCGAGAACACCTGGCTCTTCTTGGTCGGGATCGTCGTGTTGCGTTCGATCAGGCGGGTGAACACGCCACCCAGCGTCTCGATGCCGAGCGACAGCGGCGTCACGTCGAGCAACAGCACGTCCTTGACGTCGCCCTGCAGCACGCCGGCCTGGATGGCGGCGCCGAGAGCGACGACCTCATCGGGATTGACGCCCTTGTGCGGCTCTTTGCCGAAGAACTGCTTCACGATCTCCTGGATCTTGGGCATGCGGGTCATGCCGCCGACCAGGACGACTTCGTCGATCTCGCCGGCCTTCAGGCCGGCATCCTTGAGCGCTGCCTTGCAAGGGGCAATCGTGCGCTGGACCAGGTCGTCGACCAGCTGTTCGAACTTGGCGCGCGTCAGCTTCAGCGTCAGGTGCTTCGGCCCGGTCGCGTCGGCGGTGATGAAGGGCAGGTTGATTTCGGTCTGCGTGGTCGACGACAGCTCGATCTTGGCCTTTTCAGCCGCCTCCTTGAGGCGCTGCAGGGCGAGCTTGTCGTTCTTCAGGTCGATACCCTGTTCCTTCTTGAACTCGGCCGCCAGATATTCGACCAGGCGCATGTCGAAATCCTCGCCGCCGAGGAAGGTGTCGCCATTGGTCGACTTGACCTCGAACACGCCGTCGCCGATTTCGAGCACCGAAATGTCGAACGTGCCGCCGCCAAGGTCGTAGACGGCAATGGTCTTGCCTTCCTTCTTGTCGAGGCCGTAGGCAAGCGCCGCAGCCGTCGGCTCATTGATGATGCGCAGCACTTCAAGGCCGGCGATCTTGCCGGCGTCCTTGGTTGCCTGGCGCTGGGCGTCGTTGAAATAGGCCGGAACGGTGATGACCGCCTTCTCGACCTTCTCGCCGAGATAGGCTTCCGCCGTCTCCTTCATCTTCTGCAGGATCATGGCCGAGATCTGCGAGGGCGACTGCTTCCTGCCGCCGGCCTCGACCCAGGCATCGCCATTGTCGCCCTTGACGATCTTGTAGGGGACAAGCTTCTTGTCCTTCTCCGTCACCGGATCGTCATAGCGGCGGCCGATCAGGCGCTTGACCGCGAAGATGGTGTTTTCAGGATTGGTGACCGCCTGGCGCTTGGCCGGCTGGCCGACGAGACGTTCGTCGTCGCCGCTGATGGCGACGATGGAAGGCGTCGTGCGCGCGCCTTCCGCATTCTCGATCACCTTCGGCTCCTTGCCATCCATGATGGCGATACAGGAGTTGGTGGTGCCGAGATCGATACCGATTACTTTTGCCATTTTTCTAGTCTCTCCGCTAAGCAGGCTCTCAGGACCCGTACAGGCGTTCCAACGAAAGCCCCTGTTCACAAGAAATTCCGTTCCGGCAACCGGCATACCGGCGCCGAACGGCTTGGCGCGTATATAAGAACAGGCGGCATCGCGCGCAAGCATTCTGCGCAAGGCTTCCATGAACCTTTCCACCTCCGCCTGCGACTGATGTCCAGGTGCCGCATGGTGCGGCCCGGAAAGGAAGCCCCCCATGACCAATAACCCAGAGACTCCGCGGTCTCCGGGAACAACAGGAGCTCGGCGCGACCACCGCCTTCGGGACGGGGTCGATGCGCTGGGCTTTCCGCTGATTCCGTTGACCCTGCGTAAGAGCAGGCGTATCGTGACTTTGAGGAAAGCAGACAATTCGATCAGGGAAGAACGAGCCGGAACGCCGCGCCTTGCCCTGATTTGCGCGGCCAGACTGGACGTTTCTCCCGTCGATTACGGGGGAGTGTCATGTCTCGCATCCGCGGCTCGTTCCTATCGTCTCTTCATGGTCGTCTGCATCGTGCCGCGCATGCTGGCGGCGCATTGCTGGCGCTGGCGCTCGCCGCCGGCCTGTGGCTGGGTGGCGCCGCGCAGGCGCAGGAAACCCAGATCATCTATCCCGGCTCGATGGCGGTGACCGGATTTTCCGGCACCATCATTCCCAATTTCGATGAGGGCTTGCCGCCCGGCGTCGATCCGGTCGACGAAACCTTCATCGACCCCACGCGCGCCACCTTGCGCGTGTTCGACGTTTCACACCTGGGTGGACCGGCCGCCGGCCAGCTCGTTTTCACGCCGCCGCCTTTCGAGGTGACGGCAGAGCAGATCGGCCAGGTGTTCGGCGTGACCTATGACGACGGCGTGCGCGACGGCGTTCCATCAGGCATTCCCAATCTCTATGCAGGCGCCACCTCGCTGCACGGCATCCGCATCGTCACGCCGGACGCCGACGATGACGGTCGCCCCGAGCGGCAGCGCCGCGGCACATCAGGCGCCACCTTCATGGATGGCCAGTTCGGCACCGAAAACGGTGGTGGGCCGGGCACCATCTGGAAGATCGACGGCATCACCGGCCAGGTCTCCAAATTCGCCGACATCGACACCAACAGCGGTCCCGGCATCGGCAATCTGACCTTCGATGCCAGCCACCGCCAGTTCTTTGCGTCCGACCTCGACACCGGCCTGATCCATCGCATCGATGCCGACGGCAGGCTGATCGACAGCTTCGACCATGGCGTGGCCGGCCGCCCGGCGCATGGGCTCGATCCCGTCGCCGACGACGGGTCGGTCATGGACATACAGGGTGCTGCCTTCGACAGCGAAGACCCAGACAGCTGGGGCTACACGCAGGACGAGCGCCGCGTATGGGGCGTCTCCTATCATGGTGGCCGGCTTTATTATTCGGTCGGCGAAAAGTCGGAAATCTGGTCGGTGGGCATTGCCCGCGACGGCACCTTTGCCGGCGACCCGCGTTGGGAACTGACGGTCAAGGCCGACAAGGACTATGCCGTCACCGACATCGCCTTCGACAACAGCGGCTTCATGTACCTGGCCCAGCGCGGTCCGGTCGAAAACCGCTATGATTACAGCCAGTTCGCCGATTCCGGCAAGGGCGAGGTCATCCGCTACTTCAGAGAGAACCCGGACGATCCGGAAACGGAATCGGTCTGGGTCGAAGTGCCGCAGGAATATGCGGTCGGCTTCCCGCAAGGCAACAGGCAGTCGGCCGGCGGTCTTGATCTGCAATATGGCTATGATGCTGATGGCAATCTCGACACCTCGGTCTGCACGCAGACCCTAGTCAACACCGGCGACAAGCTGCGCGACAATCCGGCTCTGGCCGAACAGCTCGCCGCCGGCGGGCCGCTGGCCGTGCATGGCGTGCAGATCACGCCGAAAGAGCTGGTCAAGCCGGCCAACGTGCCGCCCTTCGGCTCGTGGTTCGTCGACTTCGACGGCTATTTCGAAGACCCGGAGGTCGAGGGACATGTCGGCGACGTCGCCGTCTGGCACCCCTGCGAGGGCCGCGCCGGCTACTATGAAGAAATCCCGGGCGGCTATCTGCCCCCCTTCTACCCGCCGGACTTCCCACCGCCCGGCAACCTGCCTCCGTGTATCGATGTCGAGGACGTCCAGTACTACTGCACGCCTTCCGGCCTCGAGGCCGATCTCTATCTCCATGATCATGCCGGCTTCGGCGGCGATTCGATCAAGGCCCAGTCCAGGACGCCAGGCGTCGGGGTAACCACCCGGCAGTCGCATGCGCCCGGCAAGCCCTACACGATCGACATCACCGGCCATTATCCGGGCGACACAGTCGATGTCGGGCTCTGCTTCTACAGGCAGTCCGACAAGGACAAGGGTGGCTACTACCCTTGCTGCAAGATGACTTTGCCGCTCAGAACCCCAGCCGTCAGCTGCGAACGTTGAGGAGGGGAAGATGAAAAATCTCGCACTCTCCCCACTCGCAACGAGCAACAAGCCAACCGTCATGGAGACGATCATGAAACCCCTGTCATACGCCAGGCGCGGCGCGCGCTGGCTGATGGCGGCCGGTATCGCGGTCGCCATGTTCACCCCGGTGCAAGGCTTCGCGGAAGACACTGCCCCGATCACCCCGGAGCTGAAGCTCGACCTCGACAGTTCGCGCGTCATCACTCCGAGGCCCGACCGGGTCGTACCCTTCTTCACCAAGAAAGGCACTCAACGAGGCTGCGACTACGTCGTCTATTCGCTGAGCTTCGGCTTGCGCGGCGATCCGCAGGGCCTTGCCGACCCAAGCCTCGAGGCCAGGCTGAAGAAGGTCCGGGTCGACTTCAAGGACCAGCTTCCGCACGGCCTTGAGATCGTCAACGTCAATGTGTCCGGCGACGGCACGGATGCGTCCGGCGGACCGCTGCCGGGGGCGACGATCAGCACGTCGGCAAATCCGAACGATACGGCCACGGTTTCCGATTTCCGCATCTCCACTTCCGATCTCGACGGCGTCGGCGCTCCCAACGAGCGCGTCATCAACTTTCGGATCACGGCCAAGATCGATCATGCGGCATTTCCCGCGCCGACGATCGTCGACAACCAGGGCATGATCAAGGTGACGGCCGGACCGGGCACGGGGACCATCATCCCGTCGCAGGATCCGGGCAGGCCCGACGACGGCGACTTCAAGACCGGGGTGAAGACCTCGATCAAGATCGACATCACCAAGTGCAACCCGCCACCACCACCTCCCGGCAAGGAATGCTTCAAGGTGGAACGCGGCACGGTCGACTGCGTGCCTGGCGGCGGCGCCTTCATCTACCACATGCCGGTCGGCCCGGAGATGGGCGGCAAGTGGGTGCAGGTGTCGACGTCCACGCCCGGCATCACCATCATCCCCGACACCCAATTGGTGCCGGCGGGCGGCGGTGTGCTCAACTGGAAGATCGTCGGCGCCTCGCCCGGTGACGTCATCCACCTCATCGTCACCGGCATCGAAACCTATGCCGGTCCGAAGGAAGGCTGGGGCCTGTGCTGCACGCAGACGATCGACATCGTCATCCCGCGTGACCAGAGGTGCCCGCCCAAGGACAAGGAGCCGGACCTCAAGGTCGAGAAACGCGCCGACGTGACGCGTTGCACGATGGGTGGCGGCTGCGACTTCACCATCAGGGTCACCAATGTCGGCACCGGTGCCTACCACGGCAAGATCGTGCTCGACGAGGTGACGCTGCCGGCCGGATCGACGCTCGATTCAGGGCCCAATCCGCCCTGGGTCTGCGTACCCGGCACCACCCCGATGATTTGCACCTATCCGGTGACCACGCTCAATCCGGGCGCCTCCGTCGACCTCAAGCTCGGCTTCAAGCCGGCTGGAGGCTGGCAAGGCAGCGTCTTGCGCAACTGCGCCACCTATAATTATGGGGCCAGCGGCAAGCCGCTTTTCGGCAGCCAGTCGAACGATCGCGGCTGTGCCTCGATCCCGATCTGCCGGCGCGGCGACCGTGACCGCGACTGCCAGCCGCCGGTCGAAAAGAAGGTCGACCTGATCCTGAAGAAGCGTGCCCGTATCCCGGTCTGCACGGCCGACGGCATCTGCTACTTCGTGATCGACATCATCAACAATGGCACGTCGACCTATAACGGGCCGCTGACGGTGATCGACACCTATCCGGGCGGCGCGCCGTCCTCCTCGACCTTCGGCCCGAGCCCGCCCTGGACATGCGGACCGAACGGCCCCGGCCAGTTCCGCTGCGACAATGCGGGGATCTCGCTGCCTCCGGGCGGCTCGACACCGATCGTCGTCAAGGCGGTCATGCCGGCCGGCTACCAGTCGGACACGGTGGAGAACTGCGCCGCGGTGAAGCCCATCCCTGGTGAAAACGACCTCACCAACAACAAGGCCTGCGCCAAGGAACGCTTCCGTCATCCCAATGGCGGCAAGCCAACCCTGCGCATCACCAAGGTGTGCAACGGCTCGCTCGCCGGTGCAGCGGTCATCTCTTGCCGCATCACCGTCATCAGCCTTGGCACCGCTGCCCCCACCGGTCCGGTGCGGGTCAACGATGCCGCCACGCTGGTGGCCGGCGGCGCGCCCGTCCAGATCCAGACCGTCACCCCCGACGGCGCGGAATGGGCGTGCGGACCGGTTCCGGCCAATGCGCTGTCGTGCCAGATTCCGGGTGCCGTGATGACACCTGGAACCAGCCGCCACTTCGACGTGACGGTTTCGGCGAATGGCGCGTTCGAGAACTGCGCGCGCGGTTCGTATGGTCCGGCGCCCGGCGACGACATCGTCTATCCCTTTGGCCAGGCCTGCGCCAAGGGCGGCGGCTCTTCGACCATCCGTGTCGAAAAGACCGGTGACCGCGAATGCAAGCTCGGCCAACCCTGCTCGTTCGAGATCACCATCACCAATGATGGGACGACCCCCTTCTCGGGACCGGTCCGTATCGGTGATGCGATCGGCGTGGAGGGTCTCGGCAGGCTGGAAGGCGTTGCGATCACGTCGATCGATCCGCCCTTCGGCTGCTCGCCGGAACCGGCAACCTTGCCTGCGTCCTGCATTGCCAACCTGACGCTCGGCGCAGGCGAAAGCCAGGTGCACCATGTCACCGTGGTCATTCCCGACGACGGCCGCCTGGCCAATCTGCAGGGCAACGTCAGCGGCCAGAACTGCGTCGGCGTGCTCTCTCCCGACACACGGGTGCAAGGCGGCGGCGACGTGCTCGGCGGTGACCAGACCAATGTGCAGGGCGATCGCGGCAAGGCCTATGCTTGCCATCCCTTCACCATCAGCCAGGAGACGAAGAAGGAATGTTCGCAAGGCTTCGTCATGAACGACGCCGGCCGCTGCGTCTGCCCGGAAGGCACCACCTTCCGCAACGGCCAGTGCACCGGCGGTGGTACAAATATTCTGCCAACGCCGCCGCCGCCGAAGCGCTGCGTGCTGCTCGAAGGCCAGATCCGCACCGAGGACGGACGCTGCGTCTGCCCACGCGGAACCGGGCTTGAGAACGGCAAATGCGTCAGGACCGACAAGCCCGAGCAGTGCACGATCCGTGGCCAGGTCCACAATTCGGATGGCGATTGCATCTGTCCCAGGGGTACGGAAGTCAGGGACAATGCCTGCCGTCCGATCCGGCCGAAGCCCGAGCAGTGCACGATCCGAGGTCAGATCCACGACGCGAATGGAGACTGCGTCTGCCCAAGAGGGACCGAGGTCAGAAACGGCGCCTGCCGTCCGGTCCGGCCGAAGCCTGAGCAGTGCACCATCCGTGGTCAGATCCACGACGCGAATGGAGACTGCGTCTGCCCAAGAGGGACCGAGGTCAGAAACGGAGCGTGCCGCCCGATCCAGCCGAAGCCTGAGCAATGCACCATCCGTGGCCAGGTCCACAACGCCAACGGCGATTGCGTCTGCCCGAGGGGTACCGAGGTGCAGGGCAATGCCTGCCGGCGCAAGCAGCCGGTGCAGGAGCAGTGCGACATACGCGGCCAGGTCCACAACAAGCGCGGCGAATGTGTCTGTCCGCGTGGGACTGAGGTGATCGACGGTGCATGCCGCAAGCCCAGGCAGGAGGTGGAATGCGCACCGGGCTCGCAGATGATCAATGGCCAGTGCCAGCCGATCATCAGGCGGCGCTGCCCGGAAGGCACGATCGGGCGGTATCCGAACTGCCGGCCGGTCCGCGGGCAACCGACTCTGGAGCTCAACCCGGGCCTGCTGAACCCGAACGTCCTGCAGCAGCTGTTGCCACGGCGCAGGCCGCAGGTCGAGCAGCAGCAGGACGATCCGGTACCAAACAGAATCCTGAAACTCCAGCAGCAGTAGCCATCTGCTCGACGCCAGACCAGAAACCCGCCGGAGCAATCCGGCGGGTTTTTCTTATGGCTCCGGGGCAAGCGGAAATTGGCTGCAACACGATCGGAGACGCCACAACGCCACCCGGCCCGTGCAGCGATCGCGCCCGCGCACTCGACAAGTCGGCCGGAGCGCATTAGGCAGTCGATCCAGAGTGACTGGTATGAAAAGGGCGCTCGGAAAGGCCGCACCCATGAGCAGAAAAACCTTGATCGCACCATCGGTGCTGGCATCGGATTTTTCCAGGCTCGGCGATGAGGTCGAAGCGGTGGCGGCGGCCGGCGCCGACTGGATACATCTCGATGTGATGGACGGGCACTTTGTCCCCAACATCACCTTTGGCCCGCCGGTGATCAAGGCGATCCGCAACCGCACCAAGGCCTTCTTCGACTGCCATCTGATGATTGCCCCCGCCGACCCCTATCTGGCCGCTTTCGCCGAGGCCGGCTGCGACGGCTTGACCGTGCATGCCGAGGCCGGGCCGCATCTCGACCGCTCGCTGCAGACCATCAGGAACCTTGGCAAGAAGGCCGGAGTGTCGCTCAATCCGGCAACGCCTGAAAGCGTGGTCGAATATGTGCTCGACCGGCTCGACCTGATCCTGATCATGACCGTCAATCCGGGCTTTGGCGGCCAGGCCTTCATTCCGGCTGTTGTCGACAAGGTGAAGCGGGTCAAGGCGCTGATTGGCTCCCGGCCGATCCGCATCGAGATCGACGGCGGTGTTTCAGCCGAAACGGCGCCGCTGGTCACCGCTGCCGGCGCCGACGTGCTGGTGGCTGGCGCCGCCATTTTCAAAGGCGGCAGTGTCGAAGCCTACCGGCAAAACATCCAGGCGATCAGAACGGCAGCCGACAACGCAGCCGGCTAACTCACGGCGCATCGCGTCTTCTGGGTTTCGATCCTCGATGGCATTGCACCCCGGAAGCAGCGGCGGCCTGATTGGGCTTCACTGTTCGCCGCTTGTGCGCGCAACAGAACAGGTGGTCTCACGCACATACAAAAGAACAGGAAGAACAGATTCTCCTGCGTGCATACAAAACATGTTAAGTTTCCGCAGGTTGTGGGAATGCGCGGAATTACAGCATTGATCTCCGAAATGCCGCATATTCCTTTGTGCTAAAGTACAATAGCGTGATCTTCTGCTTGAGCGCGCGACGGCACGCGTTATATGGTACAAGTACGAAAAGGCGAATGCTGTCGGACTCGAATTGCCCAGGACAAGCTTTTGGGAGAAGGAGTCGCTGTGACATACGGAGCTGCCAATCTGAACGACGCCGCCGCAGGACCCAAGAGCACGCTTGCCAGCACGGTCTATCAGCAATTGCGTGACGACCTTCTCGGTGGTGTTCTTGAAGCCGAGAGCAAGCTGCGGGTCGAATGGGTGGTCTCCAAATATGGGGCTGGCGCTTCCCCTGTCCGCGAGGCTCTCAATCGCCTCGCTTCGGAAGGGCTTCTCGGCCGGCACGACCAGCGTGGCTTCTTCATCATGCCGGTCAGCGCGTCGGAACTCGAGGAGCTGACACGTACCCGCTGCTGGCTGGAGGAGCGAGCGCTTCGCGAATCCATCGCCCACCGCACCGCCGAATGGGAGGAACAGCTCGTCCTGGCGCTGCATCGCCTGGGGCGCGCGTCACGTCTTTCGCCGCAAAATCTCTTCTCGCTCAATCCCGATTGGGAGCGGCTGCATCGCATCTTCCACAGGGTGCTGATTTCGGCCTGCCGGTCGCAATGGTTGGTGGGGTTCTGCGACCAGCTTTCCGATCACGCCTATCGCTACCGGCAAATGGCCAATGATGGCGAAGGCGTCCAGCGCGACGATTTCGGCGAACATCGCCTGATCGCCGAATGTGCCCTGGACGGCAATGCCGATGGTGCGGTCGAGGCACTGATCAACCACTACCAGCTGACCGCCGCCATGTGCATGGAACGCTTCGAGCAGGACGAAGTTGCAAAGGCGATGGCCGGCAAGGCCGAACGCGCCCGGCGATAGCGGTCGTTTTCCCGCGGTCTTTTACGCCCCGTTGCTGGCAGCCTGTGGCATTGGCACGGCCGGCGTGAACCGTTGTCTGTGGTCTTGACGGCGCGGCCAAGAACCGCGAACTCTTCGCAGCCAAGGCATGCCGCTCCAGGCGCATGCGCAAGGCCTGCCGTTCCGCCACCCCAGGGAAGTCTTCATGAGCAATCATCTGTTCGATGCGTTCCGGTCCCGGATGCCGGCGCCAGGGCGCCTGCTGATGGAAACCGATGATGGCGGCTCGCTCACCTATGGCGATATGCTGGCGCGCTCGGCGCAGCTGGCGCATGCGCTCTTGCAGTTGGATGTCGAACCCGGCGACCGGGTCGCCGTTCAGGTCGAGAAGAGTCCCGAGGCGGTCCTGCTCTATCTCGCCTGCGTGCGTGCCGGCGCCGTCTTCCTGCCGCTCAACACCGCCTACACGCTGGCCGAACTGGAGTACTTCTTCAGCGACGCAGCGCCACGCCTGGTCGTTTGCGATCCGGCAAGGGCAGCCGACATCGCAGCGTTGGCGGGAAAATCGGGCGCCGCCACCGTCACGCTCGGCCGCGACGGCGAGGGATCGCTGACCGATCAGTCTTCGCGGCTGCCGGCGGATTTTCATGACGTGGCGCGCGGGCCGGATGACCTGGCGGCGATCCTCTACACATCGGGAACCACCGGCCGCTCCAAAGGCGCCATGCTCAGCCACGAGAACCTTGCCTCCAACGCGCGGGTGCTGGTCGAGCACTGGCGCTTCACCGGAGACGATGTGCTGATCCACGCATTGCCGATCTTCCACACGCACGGCCTGTTCGTCGCCACCAACGTCATCCTGATGGCTGGCGCCTCGATGCTGTTCGAGCAGAAATTCGATCCGGCCCGCATCGTCTCGCTGCTGCCGCGCGCCACGGCCCTGATGGGCGTGCCCACCTTCTACGTGCGCCTGTTGCAGCAGGATGGTCTGGACCGCGAGGCGGCGAAAACCATCCGTGTGTTCATTTCCGGTTCGGCGCCGCTGCTGGCCGAGACACACAAGGCCTGGCGCGAGCGCACCGGCCACGCGATCCTCGAACGCTACGGCATGACCGAGACCAACATGAACACCTCGAACCCCTATGAGGGCGAGCGGCGCGCCGGTACGGTCGGCTTCCCCTTGCCCGGCGTCACGCTTCGCATCGCCGATCCCGACAGCGGTGCAGCGCTTGCCCAAGGCGCGGTCGGCATGATCGAGGTCAAAGGCCCCAACGTCTTCGGCGGCTATTGGCGCATGCCGGAGAAGACCAAAGCGGAATTCCGCCCCGACGGCTTCTTCATCACGGGCGATCTCGGCATCATCGACGCCGACGGTTACGTCCACATCGTCGGCCGCGGCAAGGACCTGATCATTTCCGGCGGCTACAACATCTATCCGAAGGAGCTCGAAAGCGAGATCGACGCGCTCGACGGGGTTAGCGAAAGCGCCGTCATCGGCGTTGCCCATCCGGATTTTGGCGAAGGCGTCACCGCTGTCGTGGTGCGGGCGCCATCATCGCAGATCACCGGGGCCGAAATTCTCGGCGCCATCGCTGAACGCGTGGCGAAATACAAGCATCCGAAGCGGGTGATCTTCGTCGACGAGCTGCCGCGCAACACCATGGGCAAGGTGCAGAAGAACCTGCTGCGCGACACCTACAAGGGCCTGTACACGTCCTGAAGCTGGGGGTGTGCGGTCAGTCCGTCAGACTGGCGCGCCAGCCTCGAAGACCTTTTCGCCACCGATCCAGACGCTCTTCATGTCGAGATTATCCGACAGCGAAACGATATCCGCCGCCGTGCCGTTGGCGAATCGCCCGTGTCGATGCGATTGTCCTATCGCTTGCGCCGGATAGAGCGAGGCCATGCGCAACGCTTCCGACAGGTCCAGCCCGACAACCCGATGGATGTATCGAACAGCCGAGATCATGTCGAGATCGGCGCCCGCCAGCGTTCCGTCGGCAAGCCGCAGGCTGCCATCCTTGCGGTAGATGGTGCGGCCGTTCAGCGTGAACGAGGTCATATCGGTGCCGATTGTCGCCATGGCGTCGCTGACCAGCACGATCTTGCCCGGACCTTGCTTGGCGCGCAGCGCGATCTTGATGGTGGCCGGATCGACATGGATGCCGTCGGCGATAAGACCGGCCGACAAGGTGCCGATGTCGATGGCCGCGCCCGCCAGACCAGGCTCGCGATTGCCGATCTGGCTCATTGCGTTGAACAGATGGGTGACCAGGCTCGCGCCGGCTTCGGCGAAGGTGCTGGCGGTGGCGTAGCCGGTGTCGGAATGGCCAAGACTGACGATGACGCCAGCCTTGGCGAGTGCCGCGACGCGCGCCGGTTCGACGGATTCCGGCGCGACGGTGGTGAGCAGCACCGGAAGTTTTTGCCGCGCCGCGATCAGCATCGCCTGGTCGGCGTCCGTCATCGGCCGGATCAGCGCCGGATCATGCGCGCCCTTGCGGGCGATCGACAGATGCGGACCTTCGAGATGCAGGCCGAGGAAGCCCGGCACCTTCCGCAGCGCCGCTGCTTCGCCAGCGGCGACGGCGGCGGCGGTGACGCCGGGCGTGTCGGTGATCAGCGTCACGAGCAGCGCCGTCGTGCCGAAGGGCGCATGCGCCTTGCAGATGGTTTCGATCGAGGCGACATCGGGGTGGTCGTTGAGCATGACGCCGCCACCGCCATTGACCTGCAGGTCGACGAAGCCCGGCGCCAGCACGCCGCCGCCGGTGTCGACGACGCGGATATCCGAGGGGATGGCACTGGTGGGCAAAATAGCCTCGACGAGGCCGTCGCGCACGACCAGCGCGTGGCCTTCATGCCAGTCGTCGCCGTCGAAAATCCGGGCGCCAGTCAGGGCAAAACGGTCGCTCATACGGTCTCCGTCACCTTGCGAAGATAGCGCGGCGTGTCCGGATCGAGGCCGCGATGGCGGGCGAAGGCCTCGACGAACATGTAGAAGGAGACGATCAGCGTCAGCGGATCGGTCAGCGGATGGCCGGTGGCGACATGCGGCAGGCGCACGGCGCGCTGGGCAAGTGCCGAGGTGACGAAAACCGGCGCGCCCTTGGCCGCCAGGCTGTCGGCGGCCTCAGTGATGGACGGTTCGGAGGCGTCGCGCGCGGCCAGCGCCAGCACCGGAAAATCGGGTCCGATCAATGCCAGCGGGCCATGCATGACCTCGGCGGCGCTGTAGGCCTCGGCATGCATGCCGCAGGTCTCCTTGAATTTGAGCGCCGCTTCGTTGGCCATCGCCGCCGACGGTCCGCGGCCGAGGATGAACAGCGACTTCTGCTTCTCGATCGTCTCGGACAGAACGCTCATCCAGTCGCAGGCGATCGCCTTGCGGAAATGCTCCGGCAATTGGGCCAGTGCCGCCAGCAGCGCATCGTCGCCGGTGGCATGCGCCATCAAAGCGAGACCGGCGACAGCGGAATTGATGAAGGTCTTGGTTGCCGCCACGCTGCGCTCGGGGCCGGCCAGGATATCGATCGCATAGTCCGAGGCCCGCGCCAGCGGCGAATCGGCGGTGTTGGTGATGGCGATGGTCAGCGCGCCACCGGCCCGCGCGGTTTCGGCCATGGCGACGATGTCGGGGCTCTTGCCCGACTGCGAGATCGCCAGGCAGGCCGAGCCGGCGAGCCTGAGCTTGCGGCCATAGATCGAGGCGATGGACGGTCCGACCGATGCGACGGCCAGGCCGGCGGTCAGCTCGACGGCATATTTCATGAAGGTGGCGGCATGGTCGGACGAGCCGCGCGCCACGGTGACGACAAACTGCGGATCGCGTTCGCGGATGCCGCGCCCGGCTTCGGCCAGCACGGTGCCGGAGCCGTCGAGGAGGCGGGCGACGGCCTGCGGGATCTCCTCGATCTCGCGCCGCATATGGGTCGTTTCTGTCGTCATGGTCGGCCCTCTTCGCTCGGCCCTGTCAGCCGCAGTTCGGCGACGAAATCATAGGCGTCGCCCCGGTAGATGGAGCGGGTGAATTCGATCACCTTGCCGCTCGCCAGATAGGAAATGCGTTCGATGTGCAAGCCGGCGATGCCTGGCGGCACCTCGAGCAGGCGCGCGTCGCTGTCGCCGAGGTTGGCGGCGGAGATGCGCTGCACCGCCCGCACCGGCCGGTTGCCGGTCAACTCCAGCGCCGCATAGAGCGAGGAGCCTATATCAGCCGGATCGGGCAGCACGCTGGCCGACAGCGAGGCGCGTTCGATCGCCAGCGGCGTGTCGTTGGCAATGCGCAGGCGCGCCACGCGCGCCACCAATTCGCTCGACGACAGGCCGAGCACCATCATCTCGTCGGGTGAGGGCGCGTAAAGGCCGCGGTCGAGCCATGCCGAACGCACCGCCATGCCGCGCCGCGCCATGTCCTCGGTAAACGACGTCAGCCGCGACAGCGACTGCTCCACGCGCTCCATGCGCGGCGCCACGAAGGTGCCGGAGCCGTGGCGCTGGACCAGGATGCCGCCCTTGACCAGGTCCTGCACCGCCTTGCGCACGGTGACCCGTGAAATGTCGGCCTTGGTGGCGATGTCGCGCTCGGAGGGCAGCGCGTCGCCCGGCCCGATCAGGCCGCGATTGACCGCGTCCTCGATGCTCTTGCGAAGCTGCACATAGAGCGGCGCGCCGCTTTGCGCCTGATGTTTCAGCGTGGCGAAAATCTGGTCGGCGGCCTCGCTCATCGAGCCGCCTCCGCCTGTCCGGCGAAAAGGCGGACCGCCATCTGCACGGCGCCGCCCAGTGCGTCGTCGAGGGGCGGCTTCAGCA
This sequence comes from Mesorhizobium loti, assembly GCA_014189435.1. Taxonomy (NCBI): domain Bacteria; kingdom Pseudomonadati; phylum Pseudomonadota; class Alphaproteobacteria; order Hyphomicrobiales; family Phyllobacteriaceae; genus Mesorhizobium; species Mesorhizobium loti. Next base: position 6,089,717 of record CP050293.1, on the reverse strand, counting down.
GCGCCCGGTAGCGGGCAGACAGGCGCGGCGCGTAAAGCGGCGCCAGCCCGCCGAGCAGGCACAGCGGCGCGTCGTCCGCGAGGTCGAGCGCGCCGAGCGAGGCTTCGACGTCGGCGACCACCCTGTCGAGGATCCAGTTGGCGACGCTGTCGCCTTTCTCGGCATGCTCGAACACCTTGGGTGCGAAGCCGCCGAAATCGCCGGGCTTGGCATTGGTGGTGAATTCGACCACGTCCTCCGGATTGTTGCGGAAGACGGCCAGCATGCTCTGCGTCAGCGGCGAACCCGCGCGGACGCCGTCATAGGCAAGCAGTGTCTGTTCGAGCAGGTCGCGGCCGATGCGGGCGCCGCTGCCCTGGTCGCCGACCTGGAAACCCCAGCCGCCGATGGCGCGCGACTTGCCGTTCTTGCGCGCCATGTAGGCGGTGCCGGTGCCGAGGATCGCCATGGCGCCGTCGCCCGAGCCGACAGCGCCTTCCAGCGCGATTTCGGCGTCGGTCTCGACGCGGCTGATGCTGAACGGCAGGATCGCTTCGAGCTGCTGCCGGTAGGTGCCGACATTGGCGCCGGCAAGGCCGAGAATGGCCGGTGTTTGCGGGATCAGTCCTGGATCCTGCCCGGCGGCGATGAACGCCTGCCTGGCGGCCTCGACGATGTTCGAGCGGGCGCCGGTCAGGTCGGTGCGGATGTTGGCGGCGCCGCTCTTGGCGCGGCCAATGACTGCACCATCCGCTGTTGCCAGGGCGGCCCTGCAGCTGGTGCCGCCGCCATCGATTCCGAGCACGAAATTCACGTGATTTCTCCTCCGCCCGGATAATACCAATAAAATACCAATAGCCAAGAGTTAATTTCCGTTTCAAAAAGATTAAGGCGTATTTTATTGAAAAACCTATGCATTTCGTCGGCTCAGTGTTTTCCCAGCCGCGAATTCGTTAATGCGTGTGGACAAGTGGTATTTTTTTGGTATTGTTCTGGTATTGGAGGAACCGGGATGGCCGAAACGCGCACCGAAGCGCTTCACCAGAATGCCGAGGGGCTGGATATCCAGGCCCCGGACGCCATCCTTTCCTATTTGGCCGATGCGCAGATCGAAGCGGCGAAGGTCGTGCGCCAAGCCATTCCATCCATTGCCAGGGCGGCCGAGATCATCGCGGACAGGCTGAAGAGCGGCGGCAAGCTTGCCTACGCGGCGGCCGGCAGTTCCGGCCTGATGGCGCTGGCCGACGCGCTGGAATTGCCCGGCACCTTCGGCATTCACCGCGACCGCATCGCCATCCTGATCGCCGGCGGCGACGACGCCTTCCGCACACTGGCCGGCGGGCCGGAAGACGACACCGACGAGGCCGCGGCCGCGGTCGCCAAGGCCGGTCTCGGCAAGGGCGACTGCCTGATCGCCATTTCGGCCAGCGGCACGACGCCCTATGCGGTGCGGGCCATCGAGGAAGCTGCTCGCCGTGGTGCTGCCACCATCGGCATCGCCAACAACAGGGACTCGGCTCTGCTGCGCCAGGCCGAAATCGCCATCCTGCTCGAAACGCCGCCGGAGCTGATTGCCGGCTCGACGCGCATGGGCGCCGGCACCGCCCAGAAGATCGCGCTCAACATGCTGTCGACGCTGACCGCTGTCCATCTCGGCCATGTCCATGATGGCTACATGGTCAATTTGACGGCCGACAACATCAAGCTGCGCGACCGCGCGGCGCGCATCGTCGCCGCCGTCAGCGGACGCGGCACGGACGAAGCGGCCCGCCTGCTCGAAAAGAGCGGCGGCGCGGTCAAGACCGCCATTCTGCTTGCCGCCGGCGCCGACAGCGCCGATGCGGCGCAGAAGATACTGGAAGAGGCCGGCCAGAAGCTGCGGCCGGCCCTTTCCGCGCTGGAGCATGATCCCGAAAAGTGGAAATCGCTTTTCGGAAAAGATCATGCTCGAACAAAGAAATAGAGCCTGTTTCATCCCGATCTCCATCGGGGTGAAACGGGCTTGCGAGGGGAGCAAGGGGCGCACTGCCTCCGTTCTCATCAAAACCGAACCTGAAAAAGGTCAACAGGGAGACTGAGCATGACAACGAAACTACTGACGGCACTGCTTCTGGGCACCAGCATTCTCGGCTCCGCCGGGGTGGCTTATGCCGACGACGTAACGCTCAACATCGAAAGCTGGCGTACCGACGATCTTGCCATCTGGAAGGACAAGCTGATCCCGGCTTTCGAAGCCAAGAACCCGGGCATCAAGGTGGTGTTCGCCCCCACGGCGCCGACCGAATTTGACGCCGCCCTCGGCGCCAAGCTCGCCGCCGGCTCGGCGGGCGACCTGATCACCTGCCGCCCGTTCGACAAGTCGCTTGAACTGTTCAAGAAGGGCAACCTTGCCGACCTCTCGGCGCTGCCCGGCATGGAGAACTTCTCGCCGGTGGCCAAGTCCGCCTGGCAGACCGACGACGGCAAGGCGAGCTTCTGCGTGCCGATGGCATCGGTCATCCATGGCTTCATCTACAACAAGGACGCCTTCGACAAGCTCGGCATCAAGGTGCCGGAGACCCGCGACGAGTTCTTCGCCGCGCTCGACAAGATCAAGGCCGACGGCACCTACATCCCGATGGCGATGGGCACCAAGGATCTCTGGGAAGCCGCGACCATGGGCTACCAGAACATCGGCCCGAACTACTGGAAGGGCGAGGACGGCCGCGCAGCGCTGATCAAGGGCGATCAGAAGCTGACCGACAAGGACTGGGTCGCGCCGTATGAGGAACTGGCCAAGTGGAAGCCGTATCTCGGCGACGGGTTTGAAGCCCAGACCTATCCGGACAGCCAGAACCTGTTCACGCTCGGCCGCGCCGCCATCTATCCGGCCGGCTCGTGGGAAATCGGCCTGTTCAACACCCAGGCCCAGTTCAAGATGGGCGCCTTCCCGCCGCCGGTCGAGAAGGCCGGCGACACCTGCTACATCTCCGACCATACCGATATCGGCATGGGCCTGAATGCGGCTTCGAAGAACGCCGATGCGGCCAAGACCTTCCTGTCCTGGGTCGCCTCGCCGGACTTCGCCACCATCTACGCCAACGCGCTGCCGGGCTTCTTCAGCCTGAACTCCTCGCCGGTGAAGATGGCGGACCCGCTGGCGCAGGAATTCGTCTCCTGGCGCGGCAAGTGCAAGTCGACGATCCGCTCGACCTACCAGATCCTGTCGCGCGGCACGCCGAACCTCGAAAACGAGACCTGGGTTGAATCGGCCAACGTCATCAACGGCACCGATACGCCGGAAGCGGCGGCCAAGAAGCTGCAGACCGGTCTCGACAGCTGGTACAAGCCGGCCAAGTAAGGGCTCAGGCTGAGCGCTGGGTCGTTCCATGTGGACGGCCCTGCGTTTTTCGATAGCATCGACTGCGAACGACAGCGCCGCCCCTCATCCGCCTGCCGGCACCTTCTCCCCGTATAGTGACGGGGAGAAGGGACTTGTCGCAACGCTGGCGACCCCCTCTCCCCGTCCTTCACGGGGAGAGGGTAAGGGTGAGGGGCAGCGCTGCCGTCGAAGGCATTTGCCGAGACCTGAACGGCGGGGACCGAACTCATGGCCGCAGATATCAGACCGAAAAGACCGTTCCGCTGGCACATCGGCATCTTCCTGGCGCCGGCCGTGCTCGTCTACACGGCAATCATGATCCTGCCGCTCGCCGGCACGCTGCAGCTGTCGCTGTTCCGCAATATCGAGCAGCACCAGGTCTTCGTCGGGCTGGAAAACTTCCTCACCCTGTTCGGCGACCCCAACTGGTCGGTGGGTTTCTGGAACGCGCTCAGGAACAACACCTGGTTCTTCATCATCCACATGCTGGTGCAGAACCCGATCGGCGTCATGCTGGCGGCCCTGCTGTCCAGCCCAAGACTGAGATTCGCGGCCTTCTACCGCACGGCGATCTTCGTGCCGACCATCCTGTCCTTCGTTATCGTCGGCTTTGCCTGGAAGCTGATCCTGTCGCCGCTCTGGGGCGTGGCGCCGCATCTGATGGATCTCGTCGGCCTGAAAAGCCTGTTCACGCCATGGCTCGGCAAGGAAGAATATGCGCTGACCGCGCTCAGCCTGATCTCGGTGTGGCAGTTCGTCGGCATCCCGATGATGCTTATCTATGCCGCCCTGCTGTCGATCCCCGAAGAGGTGATCGAGGCCGCCGAATGCGATGGCATCACCGGCCTGTCGCAATTCTGGAAGATCAAGCTGCCGCTGATCCTGCCGTCGATCGGCATCATCTCGATCCTCACCTTCGTCGGCAATTTCAACGCCTTCGACCTGATCTACACCGCGCAAGGGGCGCTTGCCGGGCCGAACTATTCGACCGACATTCTCGGCACCTTCCTCTACCGCGCCTTCTTCGGCTTCCAGCTGCAGGTCGGCGATCCCAACATGGGCGCGGCGATCGCCACGATGATGTTCCTGATCATCCTTGGCGGCGTCTGCGTCTACCTCTTCCTCGTGCAGACGCGCCTGCGTCGCTACCAGTTCTGAGGGGCAAGAGATGAGCATCGCCACCCGTTCCCTGCCCCGCACCATCGGCGCCCACGCGATCCTGTTGACCTACACGGCGATTGCGCTGTTTCCGGTGATCCTCGTCATCATGAATTCGTTCAAGTCACGTGCCGGCATCTTCGGCGCGCCGCTAACGCCGCCGACGCCAAAAACCTTCGACCTGATCGGCTACACGACGGTGATCGGCCAGGGCGATTTCATCCACTATTTCCAGAACAGCCTCGTCGTCACCGTCGCCTCGCTGTTCTTCGTGCTCTTGTTCGGCGCCATGGCCGCCTTCGCACTGTCGGAATATCGCTTTCGCGGCAATTCGCTGATGGGGCTCTATCTGGCGCTCGGCATCATGATCCCGATCCGCCTCGGCACCGTCGCCATCCTGCAATTGATGGTGGCGAGCGGACTGGTCAACACGCTGACGGCGCTGATCCTGGTCTACACCGCGCAGGGTCTGCCGCTTGCCGTCTTCATCCTGTCGGAATTCATGAAGCAGGTGTCCGACGATCTGAAGAATGCCGGCCGCATCGACGGCCTGTCTGAATACACCATCTTCTTCCGGCTGGTGCTGCCGCTGGTCAGGCCATCGATGGCAACCGTTGCCGTCTTCACCATGATCCCGATCTGGAACGATCTGTGGTTCCCGCTGATCCTGGCGCCGTCGGAAGAAACCAAGACGGTGACGCTCGGCGCGCAGCTGTTCCTCGGCCAGTTCGTCACCAACTGGAACGCCATCCTGGCCGCGCTGTCGCTGGCGATCATGCCGGTGCTGATCCTCTACGTCATCTTCTCGCGGCAGCTGATCCGCGGCATTACGTCGGGAGCCGTCAAGTGAGCGGAGATATGCAATTTTCCGCTGGAGCCAGCACCCCACCCGGCGCTTCGCGCCGACCTCCCCATCAAGGGGAGGTAGAAGGGCGCCGCTTCATTCACGACCGCCAAGGGACACCTTTCGGAGAAGCTTCTTTGACAGTGAGGGTGTTCGCGCCAACGTCCTACCTCCCCTCGATGGGGAGGTCGGCGCGAAGCGCCGGGTGGGGTGCTGCGACCTCGGCGAGAGCAATTCGGATATCTGGAGTCGCTAAGTGAGTACTGAAACACCCCTGCGCGTCGTCGTCGCCGGCCTCGGCAATATGGGCCGCAGCCATGCGCTGGCCTACCACACCAATCCGGGCTTCGAGATCGCAGCGCTCATCAACCGCTCCGACGTGCCGTTGCCGGAAGGGCTGTCGGGCTATGGCATCAAGCGTTCCTTCGACGACGCATTGCGTGAGGAAAAGCCCGATGTCGCCTGCATCGCCACCTATTCCGACAGCCATGCCGACTATGCGGTGAAGGCGTTCGAGGCCGGCTGCCATGTCTTCGTCGAAAAGCCGCTGGCAACGACCGTGGCCGACGCCAAACGCGTCGTCGCGGCGGCCAAGGCCAATGGCAAGAAGCTGGTGATCGGCTACATCCTGCGTCATCATCCGTCCTGGATCAGGCTGATCGCCGAGGCGCGCAAGCTCGGCGGCCCCTACGTCTTCCGCATGAACCTCAACCAGCAATCCTCGGGCCATACCTGGGAGACGCACAAGCAGTTGATGCAGACGACGTCGCCGATCGTCGATTGCGGCGTGCACTACCTCGACGTCATGCTGCAGATCACCGATGCGAAGCCTGTGGAAGTGCGTGGCATGGGCGTGCGGCTGACCGAGGAGGTGGCGCCCTCGATGTACAATTACGGCCACCTGCAGGTGCTGTTCGATGACGGTTCCGTCGGCTGGTACGAAGCCGGCTGGGGACCAATGATTTCGGAAACGGCCTTCTTCGTGAAGGACGTGATCTCGCCGAAGGGCTGCGTGTCGATCGTCATGAAGGAGGGCGTCAAGTCCGACGACATCGACACCCACACCAAGACCTCGACCATCCGCCTGCACAGCGCCGCGACCGGTGCGGACGGCAAGTTCGTCAAATCGGACGAAATGCTGTCGATGGCAGGCGAACCGGGCCACCAAGACCTCTGCGACCTCGAACAGGCCTTTGTGCTGAAGGCGATCCGCGAGGATCTCGATCTCACCAAACACATGGACGACGCGGTCAAATCGCTCGCCGTCTGCCTTGCCGCAGACGAGAGCGTGCGCAGTGGCGCACCAGTTAGACTCTAGAAAAAGTCAAACTCTAGAACAGGGACGAAGCCGTGGGCTCGCTGAACATCGAGAACGTGAAGAAGGCCTTCGGGCCGGTCGAGGTGCTGAAGGGCATCAACCTCGAAGTGACTGATGGCGAATTCGTCGTCTTCGTCGGCCCGTCCGGCTGCGGCAAGTCGACCTTGCTCAGAGTCATTGCCGGACTGGAGGATTCGACCTCGGGCCGGGTGGTGATCGACGGCGCGGATGTCTCCGCCACGCCGCCGGCCAAGCGCGGCATTGCCATGGTGTTCCAGACCTACGCGCTCTACCCGCATCTCACGGTGAAGAACAATATGGGTCTCGGCCTCAAGCAGGCCGGCACGCCGGCGGCTGAGATCGAGCGGCGCATCGGCATCGCCTCGTCGATGCTGTCGCTGGAACCCTATCTCGAAAGGCGGCCGGCCGAACTTTCCGGCGGCCAGCGCCAGCGCGTCGCCATCGGCCGCGCCGTGGTGCGCGAACCTAAATTGTTCCTGTTCGATGAACCACTGTCGAACCTCGACGCCGCACTGCGCGTCAACACGCGGCTGGAAATCGCGCAGCTGCACCGCCGGCTGAAGGCGACAATGATCTACGTCACCCACGACCAGGTCGAGGCAATGACGCTGGCCGACAAGATCGTGGTGCTGAATGCCGGTCGGATCGAACAGATCGGCGGACCAATGGAGCTCTACAATTCGCCGGCAAATGAGTTCGTCGCCGGCTTCATCGGTTCGCCGAAGATGAATTTCGTCGACGGCGCCCGCCTCGGCGAAACCGCCAAGACCATCGGCGTGCGGCCGGAGCATCTGACGGTCGATCCCAAGTCGGGAAGCTGGAAGGGCACGGTGGTCCATGCCGAGCATCTCGGCGCCGACACCAATCTCTATCTCGATTGCGAGAAGGCCGGGCTGATCACGGTGCGGATTTTCGGTGTCTATGACGCCGAACCGGGTGCCACGCTGTATGCGACGCCGGATCCGGCGAAGACCTATCGGTTTGGGGCGGATGGGAAGGTGCTGAAGTAGTATCGCTACATAGGTTGGCGCTGCCCCTCATCCGCCTGCCGGCACCTTCTCCCCGTATAGTGACGGGGAGAAGGGAGATAGCTCCAGCGCCGGCGATTGGCGAAAGCAGCAACGACAGCGTCCTTCTCCCCGTTCAACGGGGAGAAGATGGCGGCAGCCAGATGAGGGGCAGCGCTAACCCCCGAAATGTAGTACTTAGGCGTCCGCCTTGAACGTCTGCTTCTGCTGCCCCAGGCCCTCGATGCCCAGCTCCACCACGTCTCCGGCCTTCAGGAACACCGGCGGCTTCATGCCCAGCCCAACGCCGGGCGGCGTGCCGGTGGAGATGATGTCGCCGGGGTGCAGCGACATGAACTGGCTGAGATAGGAAACCAGATACTTGACGCCGTAGACCATGGTCTTGGTCGAGCCGTTCTGCATCGTCTTGCCGTTGACGGTCAGCCACATTTTGAGGTTCTGCGGATCGGCCACTTCGTCCTTGGTCACCAGCCACGGGCCGGTCGGGCCGAACGTGTCGCAGGACTTGCCCTTGGTCCACTGGCCCTGCCGCTCTGCCTGGAAGGCGCGCTCGGAGACGTCGTGGGCAACGCTATAGCCGGCGACATAGTCGAGTGCGTCGGCTTCGCTGACATATTTCGCCGTTTTGCCGATGACCACGGCAAGCTCGACTTCCCAGTCGGTCTTCTCCGAGCCGCGCGGGATCAGCACGTCGTCATCCGGCCCGACAATGGCCGAGCTTGCCTTCATGAAGATGATCGGCTCCGGCGGCACGGTGGCGCCCGTTTCGGCGGCATGGTCGGAATAGTTGAGGCCTATGCAGATGAACTTGCCGGTGCCGGCAACGCAGGCGCCGAGGCGCGGGCTGCCGGAAACCGCCGGCAGCGACTTGGGATCGAGCTTGGCCAGTGCCGCCAGCGATGCCGGATCGAGTGCCTTGCCGCCGATGTCGGTGACGTGGCCGGAGAGGTCACGAATCGTGCCATCCGCATCGAGCAGACCTGGGCGCTCGCTTCCCACCTCGCCATAGCGCAGCAGTTTCATCTAAAATCCTTCTCCTGATTGCGGCCTTGTGGCCTTTTGCAAACTTCCCACCAAGGCGATTGCTCCTTCGCGGAACCGGCGGACCGTACCCATCGACCTGATTGCGGACAAGCGCGATCGCCATACAGGATAACCGGCGCGCGGGATTTTCAGACTCTTCGATCCCTGGCAAACGCCGGGAAGGGGTCCGATCGTCCTGGTTCAGATCGACCAGCCGCCGTCGATATTATAGGCCTGTCCGGACGTATAGGTGGCGCCGGCCAGATAGACGGCGAGATCGGCGATTTCCTCCGGCGTGCCGAGCCGGCCCATCGGCTGGCGGGCGATGAAGGCGGCGCGGGCGGCGTCATAGTCGCCTTGCGCGTGCATGCGGTCCTGCAGCGACGGGCTCTCGACCGTGCCGGGGCAGATAGCGTTGCAGCGTATGCCCTTGCCGACATAGTCGGCGGCGATCGCCTTGGTCAGGCCGATGACGGCCGCCTTGGTCAGGCCGTAGACGAAGCGGTTGGGCACGCCCTTGGTCGAACTGGCCAGCGAGGCCATGTTGATGATCGATCCGTCGCCGCGTTCGAGCATGCCGGGCAGTACGGCGCGGCTGGTGCGGATCATGGCGCGCACATTGAGGTTCAGCGCGAAATCGAGATCGGCGTCCTTCATCTCGAGGATCGAGCCGGAATGGACGAAACCGGCGCAGTTGAACAGCACGTCGACGACACCGATCTCGGCAAAGCCGGCGTTGACCGCCTCGTCGTTGAGCACGTCCAGCTTGCGGGTCTTGATCCCTGGCGTCTTGGCGAGCTCAGCGAGAAGCGTCTCGTTGATGTCGGTGGCGTGGACCACGGCGCCAGCCTTGGCGAAAGCCAGCGCGCTCGCCTTGCCGATGCCTTGTGCCGCTGCCGTGACGACAACGACCTTGCCTGCCAGATCCGCCATGCTGTTCTCCTCGTCCGCTTGGGTCATCCGCATCTACCTGCGGCTGGCCAAGGCGTCATGTGCCAGTCACGCGTGATCGTGCGGCCTGCGCCATTGCCGGTTCACTGATAAAGATGTTTTTTCTCGTTAAAGAACATCTGTCCGGGCGTCAAGCCCGAACACGATCACCATCACGGCGCAGTACGGTCTCAGTCGCCGTAGGGCACCCAGACATTCTTGACCTCGACGGCGCGGCGCAGGAAGGCGTCGCCGGCAGCCTCGTCGGACGCCCAGTCGAGGCCGCGGCCATTGCCGCTCCAGACCCGCTTGAGGTTGCCGATGGACTCGGCTTCCGCCTTGGCGCAGGTCTCCGCATCGGCGAACACCCAGAGCCCATCGACATCGTCATGCTTGGCCAGCACGCCGGCAAGTTCGGCGCTGCGGCCGGTGACGATGTTGATGGCGCCGGCCGGAACGTCGGAATATTCGATGACCTGATAGAGATCGGTCGCCAGCAGCGGATAGCGTTCGGACGGTACAGCGACCACTGTGTTGCCCATCGCGAGTGCGGGTGCAATCAGCGAGATCAGGCCGAGCAGCGGCGAGGCATCAGGCGCGACGATGCCGACGACGCCGACCGGCTCATGCAGTGCCAGTGTCACGGCGCGCGCCGGCGGCTGGTGGACACGGCCCTCGAACTTGTCGGCAAGGCCGGCATAGAGGAAAAGCCGCTCGATCGACTGGTCGACCTCCTCGCGCGCGGCCTTGGCGCTGGCGCCGGTCAACTCTGCGAGGCGAGCGGCAAACTCGCTTGCACGACCGGAAAGGTTCTCGGCCAGATAGTAAAGCACCTGACTGCGGTTATAGGCGGTCGCCTCCGGCCATGCTTTGCAGGCACGGGCGGCAGAGACGGCGTCGCGGATATCCTTGCGGCTGCCGAGACCAACCTCGCCGGCAAGCCTGCCCTTGGCGGTGGCGACCGCCAGCGAGTAATTGCCGTCCGGGCGCACCTGCTTGCCGCCGATGAACAGCTTTGCCGTGCGGTCGATCGCCGAGCCATCGGCCTGTTCGACGGGCTGTGCGGAGAGCGTCGCCGGCTTGATGACCGGGCCAAGCGGCAGTTTCGCCGTGAGATATTCAAACATGCCCTCGCGACCGCCTTCGCGGCCAAAGCCGCTCTCGCGATAGCCGCCAAAACCACAAGCGGCGTCGAACATGTTGGTGCCGTTGACCCAGACGACGCCAGCTTTCAGCTGCGGCGCGACGTGCAGGGCCAGATTGACGTTTTCGCTCCACACCGAGGCGGCCAGCCCATAGCGCGTGTTGTTGGCAAGCTCGATCGCTTCCTCGGTGTTGCGGAAGGTCATGGTGGCCAGAACCGGGCCGAACACTTCCTCCTGAGCCAAGATATTAGCCGGCGAAACACCGGTGGCGAGCGTCGGCAGATGGTAGTAGCCGGAGGACGGCAGCGCCGCATCCGGCTGCCAGCAGACAGCGCCTTGCCTCGCGCCCTCGGCGACCAGGCCCTTGACGCGCTCGAGCTGTGTCAAGTCGACCAGCGGGCCGATATCGGTATTCTTGTCCAGCGGGCTGCCGACGCGCAGCCGGCTCATCCGCGTCTTGACCTTGGCGATCAAGGCATCGGCGATGCCTTCCTGCACCAGCAGCCGCGAGCCGGCGCAGCAGACCTGGCCCTGGTTGAACCAGATGCCGTCGACCAGGCCTTCGACGGCGCTGTCGAGATCGGCATCTTCGAAGACGATGAAGGCCGACTTGCCGCCGAGCTCCAGCGACAGTTTTTTCCCGGACCCCGCAGTGGCTTTCCGGATGATCTTGCCAACCTCGGAAGAGCCGGTGAAGGCGATCTTCTGGATGCCGGGATGGTTGACGATGGCTACGCCCGCCTCAGGGCCGCCCTGGACGATGTTGACGACGCCTTTCGGCACGCCGGCGCGCTCGCAGATCTCGGCGAACAGGATCGCGGTCAGCGGCGTGAACTCGGCTGGCTTCAGCACGAGGGTGCAGCCCGCGGCTAGCGCCGGCGCAATCTTCCAGGCCAGCATCAGCAGCGGGAAATTCCACGGGATGATCTGGCCGACGACGCCGACACCCTTATCGCCAGGGAAATCCCGGTCCAGCGCCTGCGCCCAGCCGGCATGGTGGATGAAATGGCGGATCGCCAGCGGCACGTCGATGTCGCGGCTTTCGCGGATCGGCTTGCCGTTGTCGATGGATTCCAGCACCGCGAACAGGCGCTGGTGGCGCTGCATGGCGCGGCCGATGGCATAGAGCACTTTTGCCCTGACATAGCCGGAACTGGCGCCCCATTTCGGCAGCGCCTTGGTGGCCGCCGTCACCGCCGCGTCGATGTCGGCGGCATTGGCGTCCGAGACCTTGGCCAGCAGCTTGCCGGAGGAGGGCTCGCTGGTCTCGAAGGTCTTGCCGCCGGACGCGGCTTTCCAGTCGCCGCCGATGAACAGCGCCTTGGAAAAATCGCGCGCGGCAAGCCAGGCGTCGGCCTCGTTGCGGGCTTCCGGCGCCGGGCCGTACTCCATGGCGTGATAGCGGTCGAGGATGTTCATCAGGTGCCTCCTTCACCCTCCCCCTTGTGGGGAGGGTCGATCGGCAAGGCCGATCGGGGTGGGGGTAAATGTCTCAAGCCATCGCGTGGCGATGATTGGCCGAATAGTGTCCGGTCAGATGGTGCTCTAGCTGGCGCTCGATGTCGGTCAAAAGGCTCGACGCGCCGAAGCGGAACAGCTCCGGCTCCAGCCATGGCCGGCCGAGTTCTTCTTTCATCAGCACCAGCCAGTCGAGCGAGACCTTGGCCGTGGAAATGCCACCGGCCGGCTTGAAACCGATGAGATAGCCGGTCTCCTCGAAATAGGCCCTGATGGCGCGCACCATGGCGAGGCCGACGGGCAGCGTCGCATTGACGCTTTCCTTGCCGGTCGAGGTCTTGATGAAGTCGGCGCCCGCCATCATCGCCACCATCGAGGCCAGCATGACGTTGCGCAGCGTGGCGAGGTCGCCGGTGCCGAGGATGACCTTCAGATGCGCGTCACCGGAGGCTGCGCGCATCGAGACAATCTCATTGTAGAGTTCCCGCCATTTGGCGCCGAACACCAGCCCGCGCGGAATGACGACATCGATCTCGTCGGCGCCGTCGCGGACCGAGGCCTCGATCTCCTGCAGGCGGGTCGACAGGGGTGCCAGACCATGCGGAAAGGCGGTGGAGACGGCGGCGACATGGATGCCGGTGCCGCGCACGGCGTCGACGGCGGTGGCGACGAAGGGATGATAGACGCAAACGGCGGCCGGCCGGATGGTTTCGCCTGATATGCCGAGGCCCTCGACGATGTCGCGGCGGAACGGGTTGATCGCCTTGGCGCAGAGCCGGCGCACGCGCTCTTCGGTGTCGTTGGAATTCAGCGTCGTCAAATCCATGCAGGCAACGGCGCGCAGCAGCCAGGCCGCCTGGTTGTCGGCCTTGATCGAGCGCCGCTTGGTCAGGCTGGCGACGCGCCGTTCCAGTGCCGAGCGATTGACGCTGCGCACCGATTCCATGAAGCCGAGATCGAGCTTCATGCCGGGGTTGCGCGCAATGCGATGGTCATGCGGGACGGCGGTGTTGGCGGCGGCACGCGCCGGCAGCGGCGTCACTTTGGACGAGCCAACATCGGCTTCGCGGATTGTGCTGCTCATCTCCTGCCCTTTCATTCAGCGACGTGCGCTTATGTCCTGGTGCGCGTCGTTTTCCCAAAACCGCTCGATATTTTTGGGCGACACGCACGAAGATAGCCCGTGAATTGACGCTTCACGAGTCCTTAGGGCGCTCATAGCTGAAAAAGGCTGCGAAAGCAGCTAATTTTTGACCGTACGGTCAAAAGCGGATTTTGAGGGCGCTGGCGCCCGGCTCAGCCGACGAAGGCGCGCTCGACCACAAAAGTCGCCGGATGGCTCAGCGAGCCTTCCACGAAACCGAGGCTTTCGGCCAGTTCCTTGACGTCCTTCAGCATATGCATCGAGCCGCAGATCATGATGCGGTCGGTTTCCGGGTTGAGCTTGTCGATGCCGAGATCGCTGTAGAACTTGCCGGAGCCGATCAGCGCGGTGATGCGGCCCATGCATGCCGATTCCTCGCGGGTCGTCGAATTGTAGAGCGTGACGCGTCCGGCGGTCAGTTCGCCGATCAGCGGGTCGCTTTCCAGCGCCGCCACCAATTCCTGGCCGTAGGTCAGCTCGGCATTGTCGCGGCAGGTGTGGGTCAGGATCAGCTGATCGAATTTCTCGTAGGTGTCGGGGTCGCGCAGCAGGCTGGCGAAGGGCGCGATGCCGGTGCCGGTCGAGATCATGAACAGCCGCTTGGCGGGCGTCAGCGCGTCGACCACCAGAGTGCCGGTCGACTTCTGGCGCATGATGACGGTGTCGCCGACCTGGATCTTCTGCAGTTCCGAGGTCAGTGGGCCATCCGGCACCTTGATCGAGAAGAATTCCAGCTCCTCGTCCCAGGCCGGGCTCGCCACCGAATAGGCGCGGTACACCGGCTTCTCGGCATTGGGCAGGCCGATCATGACGAACTCGCCGGAGCGGAAGCGCAGCGACTGCGGACGGGTGATGCGGAACGAGAACAGCCGGTCGGTATAGTGCTTCACCGATACGACGGTCTCGGCATAGACATTGGCCGGAATCGGGAATTGCAGCGGGCGGGCGCCGACGGTGTTGAGAGCGGATGTGGTGTTCATCAAATCCAACCTTCTGGGCCAACTCATAGACGCGGGCGCCAAACCTTCACCTGCGCGCCCGAACCATTCAGGTTCCGGCGTGCTGTTCGCACACTGCAAAGCGGTAAGCTCTTGTGTCCGGAATTTATTAGTATACAAACGATATTTGCGTCAAGACGCTACCGTAAAACACCTTTCCAAACTGACACATATCCGTAGTCCGCGCATTTCGGGTTTCGACGATGAAAGAGAATATTTCGGCGCAAGCGCGCGATTCCCTGGGAAATGTCGTCGCCGGTATCGATGTCGGCGGCACCTTCACCGACCTGCTCCTGATCGATGGACGCGACGGTGGCCGGGTGTATCTAGCCAAGACTCCGACCACGGTCGACAACCAGGCCTTCGGCGTCGTTTCGGCATTGGGCGCCACCGAATTTCCGATCGACGGCATCGATCTCATCGTGCATGGCACGACCACCACCACCAATGCGGTGCTGGAACGCCGGCTGGCCAAAACCGGCATGATCACCACGCGCGGCTTTCGCGACGTGATCGAGCTTGGCCGGCGGACGCGGCCGCAGGCCTATGGCATGACCGGCAGCTTCGTGCCGATCATCCCGCGCAATCTCAGGCTCGAAGTGTCGGAGCGTGTCGAGGCTTCGGGCGCGATACGCACGCCGCTCGACGAGGCCGAAATGCGTGACGCGGTAAAGACGCTGATCGCGGCCGGCTGCGAATCCCTCGTCATCCATTTCCTGCATTCCTACGCCAACCCCGCACATGAGCGGCGCGCGGCCGAAATCGCCGCCGAGCTCTGGCCGAACGGCTACATCACGGCAGGCCACGCGCTGCTGTCGGAGGCGCGCGAGTTCGAGCGCGGCGTCACCGCTTCGGTCAACGCCTCGGTGCAGCCGATCCTCGAGCGCTATGTCGAGCGGCTGCGCAAGGAATTGGGCGTAAAAGGCTATGCTCGCGACTTCCTGATCATGAACGGCAATGGCGGCATGATATCGGCCCGCTTCGTCACACGTGAATCGGCCAAGACGGTCATGTCGGGACCGGCTTCGGGCGTCATCGCCGCCGCCTATACCGGAAAGCGCGCCGGCTTCGAAAACCTCGTCACCTACGACATGGGCGGCACCTCGACCGACGTGGCGCTGATCCGCAACGCAGAGCCGGCGGTCTCGAACGAGATCGAGATCGAATATGCGATGCCGATCCATGTGCCGATGGTGGCGGTGCATACGGTCGGCGCCGGCGGCGGCTCGATCGCCCGTGTCGATGCGGCCGGCCTGATCCAGATCGGCCCGGAAAGTGCCGGCGCCAATCCCGGGCCGATTTGCTACGGGCGCGGCGGCCTGGAGCCGACCATCACCGACGCCAATCTTGTGCTCGGCCGGCTGGCGCCGAAGAAGCTGCTGGCGGTCGAAAACCCGGTCACATCAGAGCGCGTCACCGGCATCTTCGAGGAGAAGATCGGCAAGGCGACTGGCCTGTCCGGCGTCGAGGCGGCGGGCGCGGTGCTGCGGCTCGGCAACATGAAGATGGCGGGCGCCATCCGCATGGTCTCGGTGTCGCGCGGCCATGACCCACGTGATTTCGCGCTGTTTGCCTTTGGCGGCGCCGGGCCTCTGCATGCGACCGCGCTGGCGCGCGAACTCGGCTTGCCCCGGGTGCTGGTGCCGGCGCGTCCTGGCATCACCAACGCGCTCGGCTGCGTCGTCGCCGATTTGCGCCACGACTTCGTCAACACCATCAACCAGCCGGTGGCGGTCCTCGACGAAACACAGCTTCACGATGTATTGGAACGGCACCGAAACGAAGGCGAGGAGCTGATCGGCAAGGAAGCGGTGAAGCCGGAGACGATCCGTGTCACCCACTCCGCCGACATGCAGTTCGTCGGCCAGACCCACATCATCAATGTGCCATTGCCGTCGTCATCGGTGACGCGGGCAACGCTGCAGCAGCTTTTCGAAAAGGCCTATTTCGCCCGCTTCAAGGTCGAGCTGCCGGAAATCCGAGCCAACCTCGTCAACCTCAACACATCGGTCACCGGCGTCCGCCCGGCGATAGATCTTTCCCGATTGATCGACCCGGCAGGCCGCGAAAAAACGCTCGACGAGGCGCGGCGCGAAATCCGGCCGGTCTGGTATGCCGGCCGCTGGCACGACACGCCGGTGTATGCGCGCGAAAAACTGCCGCTCGACGCGGTCATCGAAGGCCCGGCGATCCTCGAACAGATGGATGCCACCACCGTGCTCGAACCCGGCGACCGCGCACGCTGCGACGCCGACGGCAACATCATCATCGATATCGGCGAGGCCTGAGATGCAAAAGCTCGACGCCATCACCCTTTCGGTCCTCCAGGCGGCCCTGCAGCAGGTCTGCGACGAGATGGACCTGACCTTCTCGCGCGCCGCCTTCTCGCCTGTGATCGCCGAGGCCAACGACCGCTCCGACGGCATCTATTCGGCGCTCGACGGCTCGCTGATCGCGCAAGGCAGCCAGGGTCTGCCGGTGTTCGTCGGCGTCATGCAGTATTCGACCAGGACGGTGATCGAGATGATCGCCGACGGCCGCTGCTTGGCCCCGGAGCCGGGCGACATCTACATTGTCAACGATCCCTATCTCGGCGGCACGCATCTGATGGATGTCCGCTTCGTCATGCCGGTCTACCGGGCGGGAAAAATCTTCTGCTGGCTGTCCAACACCGGCCACTGGCCCGACATTGGCGGTTCGGTGCCGGGCGGGTTTTCAGCCTCGGCGACCGCGGTCGAGCAGGAAGGGCTGCGGCTGCCCCCGGTCAAATTGTTCAAGAAGGGCGTGCTCGATCCCGAGATCTACGCCATCATCTGCTCAAACATCCGCGTTGCCGACCAGCGCATCGGCGATATCCGGGCCCAGGCTGCCGCACTGCTGATCGGCCAGGACAGGCTCAATGGAATCCTGGATCGTTACGGTGACGAAACTGTCGTCGAGGCGATCGCCGAACTGCGTCGCCGCGCTGCCGAGCAGATGCGCGCCAACATAGCGGCCATTCCAGACGGCACCTACCGCTCCCAGGCGTTTGTCGATTCCGACGGGGTGGTCAACGAGCCGCTGACCATCGCGCTCGCGGTCGAGAAACAAGGCGATACGCTGACCTTCGATTTCGCCGGCTCGTCAAAGCCCTGCGCCGGGCCGATGAACAGCGTGCTGGCGACCACCTTGTCCTCGGTCTATCTCGCCATGCGCCACATCTTCCCCGATGTGCCGATCAGTGCCGGTGCCTTCGAGCCGCTGATCGTCAAGCGGCCGGAGGGCACTTTCCTCGACGCCAAATATCCGCGCCCCGTATCGGGTTGCGCCGCCGAGGTGTCGCAGCGCATCGCCGAGGCGGTGTTCGCGGCGATGGTGCAGGCGTTGCCGGAGAAAGTGACGGCGGCGCCCGCCGGCTCCAGCGGCAATTTCGCGCTCGGCGGCAACGACCCGGCGCGCGGCCGCGACTACGTCATGTACCAGATCTCCGGTGGCGGCTATGGCGGCAATTCAGGCCATGACGGGCTGACCAATGGCTGCTCGACCATCGGCATCTCCAAGTCGCCACCGGTCGAGATCATGGAACAGGCATTTCCGGTGCTCTACCGCCATTACGCCTTGCGCGAGGGCTCCGGCGGCGCCGGCAAGCATCGCGGTGGCTTCGGCCTCGCCTATGAGGTCGAAATCCTGCGCGGCGACGCGCGAGCCTCCTTCGTCATGGATCATGGCCGCTTCGGCCCGCAAGGTGCGCTCGGTGGCAAGGACGGCGCGGTCAACACCGTGACCGTCTTCCGCAACGGCGAGGAACATGTGCCGCCGCATCTGTCCAAGGAGCAGGACATAGCCCTGAAGGCCGGCGACCGCGTGCGCGTCGGCACGCCGGGTGGTGGCGGTTATGGCGAGCCATTCGAGCGCGATGCCGAGCAGGTGCTGCGCGACGTGGCGCTGGGTTACTACACGTCACAGGAAGCCAGTGAAAAATTCGGCGTTGTCCTGTCGGCAGGTGAACTCACCGTTGACAGAAGAGCGACGGACAAGCAGCGCGCCGGCTAACGCGCCGCCGATCGACTGCTTGCAACGCCGCGATCGCCGCAGCGCATGTCGTTTCCGTCTCCGCCGCACGCCCGGAAGATCGTAGACTTCTCGCGCTCAACGGGGATCTCGAACATGCGTCTTTTCGGTCGTTTCGTGCTTGCCGCTTCCGTCGCCCTTACGCTGGCCACGGGTGCTTCCGCCCAGGACAAGAAACTCAGGATCGGCACCGAAGGCGCCTATCCGCCCTTCAACTACGCCAGTGCCGATGGCACTTTGGGCGGCTTCGACATCGACCTCGGCAAGGCGCTGTGTGCCGAGATGAAGGCCGAGTGTGAGTTCAGCGTGCAGGATTTCGATGGTTCCATACCGGCGCTGCAGGCCGGCAAGTTCGACGCCATCATCAACATCACCATCACGCCTGAGCGGGCCGAGAAGGTCGAGTTCACCCACAAATACTACCAGACGCCGCCGGCCATCGCCGTGCCGAAGGATTCGACCATCGCAGGCACTTCGCCGGACGACCTGAAAGGCAAGGCGCTCGGCGTGCAGACCGCGACCATCCACCAGAAATTCGCCGAGCAGAAATACACAGGCTCCACCGTCAAGGCCTATCCGACCGGCGACGATGCCCGCACCGACATGGCCAATGGTCGCCTCGATGCGATGATGGATGGCTCGATCATCCTGACGGAGTGGCTGAAGAAGCCCGACGGCGCCTGCTGCAAGCTGCTCGGAACGCTGACGGCCGATCCGGCCATTCATGGACCCGGCGTCGGCATCGCGCTGCAGAAGGGCAACAAGGAACTGGCCGACAAGCTCAATGCGGCCATCGATGCGCTGCGCGCCAACGGAAAATACAAGGAAATCAACGACAAGTACTTCTCGTTCGACGTCTACGGCAGCTGAGAACGACAACAAATGCCTTCCGGCAGCGCTGCCTGGCGCTGCCGTTTTTCTTGAATGATGGAGACTTCCTTGGCTGAGCGGCGCTCCCCTTTCTACAGCAGCATCGTCGGACTGGGCGCGACCATGGGTCGTGTCGGCGGCGATTTCATCTCGGCCAAATATTACTCCGGCATTGCCGACGAGCACCTGAACACCCGCAAGAATGTCGGCGTGCAGGATCTCAGCACCATGGGCAAGATGGACATCAAGGGGCCGGATGCCGAGGCGCTGGTCAACCATGTCATCGTCAACGATGCCGCCGCCATGAAGCCCGGACAGGTGCGCTATTCCACGGTCTGCCGCGAGGATGGCGGCATCATGGACGACCTCACCGTGTTCCGTCTGGCGCCGGAGCATTTCATGCTGGTGACCGGCTCGGTCAACCGCCTGAAGATGCTGCCCTGGTTGCTGCATCATGCGCAGAGGCGCAAGGCCTATGTCACCGACATCACCGCCGCCATCGCCTTCCCGACCATCCAGGGTCCGCGCTCGCGCGAACTGCTGAAGGCGCTGGTTGCGGATGCCGATCTGGATGGGCTGAAGCGTTGGTCGTTCACGTCAGGCCATATCAACGGCACGCGGGTGCTGATCTCGCGCACCGGGGTGACCGGCGAACTCGGCTTCGAACTGTTCGTGCCGGCCGACGAGGCGGCCTCCGTCTGGGAGGCGCTGATGCGGACCGGCCGTGACTTCGGCCTGAAGCCCTATGGCGTGCTGGCGATGTTCACGCTCGGGCTGGAAAAAGCCTATCCGGCGCATGGCATCGACATGGACGAGAGCCGCACGCCGTTCCATGTCGGCCTCGACCGCTGGATCAAGTTCGACAAGGGCGATTTCGTCGGCCGCGAAGCGCTGCTCAAGGTCCGCGACAAAGGTCTCGACGAGCAATGGGTCGGGTTGATCCTCGACGGTGACAGGCCAGCCGCGACCGATGCCAGGGTTCTGGCCGATGGCGAGGACGCCGGCATCGTCACCTACAGCGACCACGGCTATTCCCTCGGCAAGGTGCTGGCGGCCGCACATCTGCGGCTGCCTTTTACCGCTGTCGGCACCGAGCTCAGCATCGATATCGACGGCAGGCCGACGCGAGCAGTCGTGGCGCCGATACCGTTCTTCGATCCGGAAGGGGTCAGGTTGCGGAGCTAACTCGGCTTGCGTCAATAACTGCGTGCGTTGGTGATTGGCGGAAACGCCCACCGCTTCGTCACCCACGGGCGGAGCAAGGAGCGAAGCGACGCAGCGCAGACCCGAGGATCCATGCCGGGACTCCAACGCGTCACTACGGTGCAGAATTCTGCTCCGCTGCATTCCACGGCTAAGGTCACGGAATGGATCCTCGGGTCTCCGCGACGGAGCTTCGCTCCTGCTTCGCCCGTGGATGACGAAGGCGGGGAGGCCTCCGCCTATCCTGCACGCGGCCGTGCCATCAGGTAGTCTTTCACCCCCGCCGATCCAGCCGCGCCACCAACCGATCCCCCACCCACTGGATGCCGCAGACCAGGATGATCAGCACGATGACCACGGCGATCATCACGGATGTCTCAAACCGCTGATAGCCGTAGCGGATGGCGAGGTCGCCGAGGCCACCGGCGCCAATCGCGCCGGCCATCGCCGACGCGCCGATCAATGTCACCAGCGTCACCGTGAAGCCGGCGACGATGCCGGGCAGGGCTTCGGGCACCAGCACCTCGCGGATGATCGTCCAGCGGTTGCCGCCCATGGCGCGCGCGGCCTCGATCAAGCCGCGGTCGACCTCGCGCAGCGACACTTCGGCGATGCGCGCATAATAGGGCGTGGCGGCGATCGACAGCGGCACGATGGCCGCCCAGGTGCCGATCGAGGTGCCGACGATCAGCCGCGTCACCGGGATCAGCGCCACCAGAAGGATGATGAAGGGCACCGAGCGGAAGCCGTTGATGACGGCGCCGAGCGCGCGGTTCACCCAGAGGCTCTCGGCAATGCCGCCGCGTTCGGTGGCGATCAAGGCGAGGCCGAGCGGCAGGCCGAACACCAGCGAGATGAGGCCGGAGGCGGCCGTCATCAGCACCGTTTCCCAGATCGAACGCAGCAGAAGCTCAAACAGGATTGGCGACATGGCCAAGCACCTCCACCCGCGCCTGGCGGGCCTTCAGGAATGTGATGACATCAGCGATGTGGTTTGCATCGCTGCCCGGAACAGACAGGAACAGCGTGCCGACGGGCTGCTGCTGGATATGGTCGATGCCGCCATGGACGAGGCGGAAGGAACCTGGAACAGCCACGGCAAGGTCGGACAGCAGCGGGCCGCTTGCCGCTTCGCCGGCCACGTCCACGCGCAGGATCGTCTCCGCGCCGGCCGCCGGCAGCAGCCGGGCTGCCAGCTCGGCCGGCAGCTGCGGCCGGATGGCGCCGAGCAGGCTGCGCGTGATCTCGGAGCGCGGGTCGGCAAACACCGACCACACCGGCCCTTCCTCGACGATGCGGCCGGCGTCGATCACCGCAACGCGGTCGGCGATCGAACGGATCACCTCCATCTCGTGGGTGATCAAAAGGATGGTCAGACCAAGCTGCCGGTTGATGTCTTTCAGCAGGGCGAGGATGGAGCGCGTCGTCTCCGGATCGAGCGCCGAAGTGGCTTCATCCGACAAAAGCAGCGCCGGGCGCGCGGCAAGCGCCCTGGCGATGCCGACACGCTGCTTCTGGCCACCCGACAGCGACGCCGGATAGGCTTTGGCTTTCTCCGACAGGCCGACGAGATCGAGCAGTTCGGCGGCGCGCTTCAGTCGCTCGGCTTTCGGGCGGCCCTCGATCTTCAGCGGCAGCGCCACATTGTCCTCGACGGTCTTGGCCGACAGCAGGTTGAAATGCTGGAAGATCATGCCGATGCGCCGCCGCAGCGGCTGCAGGTCGCGCTCGCCAAGCCGGCTGATCTCGCGGCCTTCGATGAACACCTCGCCGGAGTCAGGCCGTTCCAGCCCGTTCAGGCAGCGGATCAGCGTCGATTTGCCGGCGCCGCTGCGGCCGATAATGCCGAGGATCTCGCCCTTGCGCACGGTCAGCGAGACGCCGTCGAGCGCCGCCGTCACGCCGAAGCGGCGCTTCAGCTCGACAAGGCGCACGACGTCCTGAGACGCCTCGGTTCGGGCCTGGGTCGGATCGGCGGTGTCCCCGGATGCCTTGATATGTTGGTTCATGAATGTTCCTGTTCTCGCCATCCGAAAACGCAATCGCGGCCCGCGCCTGAGCGCGGACCGCTGTTGCTCTCGAACCGGGCTTCCGGCCGAGGATCGGATCAATAGGCGCTGAGGCCGGTGCCCTTGTAGACCTTGTCGAACTCGGCCTTCACAGCCTCGTTCTGATAGGATGCCACCAGCGTCTTCACCCAGGCCTCATTCTCGTTGCCGACCTTCACCGCGATGAAGTTGCGGTAGGGATTGTCTGATATCGGCTCCTGCGCGATGCGGTTTTCCGGCGTCAGGCCGCTTTTCAGCGCCCAGTCGGTGTTGACCACGGCGGCGTCGAGATCCTCGACCGAGCGGCCGACAATGCCGGCGTCGAGTTCCTTGATCACCACCTTCTTGGCGTTCTCGGCGATGTCTGCGGTGGTGGCCAGAATGCCGGTGCCGTCCTTCAGCTTGATCACGCCCTCGTTCTGCAGCACGCGCAGCGCCCGGCCTTCATTGGAGGGATCGTTCGGCACGCCGATGACCGCGCCCTCGGGCAGGTCGGCGACCTTGGTATATTTCTTCGAGTAGAGGCCGATCGGCCAGACGCCGGTATAGCCGACGCGCACGATGTGATAGCCTTGAGTCTTGATCTTGTTGTCGAGATAGGGCTGGTGCTGGAAGGCGTTGGCGTCGATTTCGCCGCGCTCCAGCGCCTCGTTGGGCTGGGTGTAGTCGTTGAACACCACGGTCTCGATAGAGAGGCCCTTTTCGGCCGCCTGGGCGACGACGACGCGCCAGACATCCTCGTCCTCGCCGCTGATGATGCCGACCTTGATCGCTTTCTTGTCTTCGGCGAACGACGCATGAGGCGCCATCAGGCTGCCGACCGCGACGGCCGATGCGAACAGCAGAGCCAAGCCGCTGCGCCGGTTGACGGTTGACCAAAGGGAAGATGGCAAAGTGTTCTTGAAGTCGGACATGATTGATCTCTGCGGTTGTGAAGTCATGGCAGCCAGGCGGATTGCCTAGCCTTGGTCCCATCCTCAGAAATTCTATCGATTATATCAAAGAACGCGTTTCGCCGTTCTCGTCAAAGCCGGGAATATTCTCTCAAAATTTTCGCGTGAGGGAGAACAAGACGCCACCGGATCGACCGCGGCGGGCTGCGCTGCGATCCGGTGGTCTCGGGAGGGCAGTCAGATTCTCAGGGCACCCGGCGGGTTCTCAAAGGGCGATCCAGGCCGTCTTGAGTTCCAGATATTTCTCCAGCGCGTGCAGCGACTTGTCGCGGCCGAAGCCGGACTGCTTGACGCCGCCGAGCGGAACGGTGATGTCGGCGCCGCCATAGGTGTTGACATGGACGACGCCGGCATTGATGGCGCGCACCATGCGATGCGCGGTGGAGAGGTTGGCGGTCCACACCGCCGAGGCGAGCCCGTAGACGGTCGAATTGGCGAGCCGCACCGCCTCCTCCTCGGTCTCGAAGCGCATGACGCCGAGCACTGGCCCGAACACCTCCTCGCGCGCAAGCTGCATGTCTTGTGTGACATTCTCGAAGATCGTCGGCGCCATGTAGCTGCCGCCGGTCTCGGCCAGGATCCGCTCGCCGCCGGTGACCAGCCGGGCGCCTTCTTCGGTGGCCCTGGCGACGAAACCGAGGTTCTTGTTCAGCTGTTCGGCGCTCGACACCGCGCCGACATCACTCAAGAGATCGAGCGGATCGCCGACTTTGAGCCGCGTGGTCGCAGCGAGAAGCGTGTCCATGAAGCGGTCATAGACCGCCGCCTGGACG
The DNA here is from genome assembly GCA_014189435.1 of Mesorhizobium loti. Lineage (NCBI taxonomy): Bacteria > Pseudomonadati > Pseudomonadota > Alphaproteobacteria > Hyphomicrobiales > Phyllobacteriaceae > Mesorhizobium > Mesorhizobium loti. The sequence goes on along the minus strand of CP050293.1, from coordinate 6,065,413 downwards.
AGCAGCCGCGAGCCGGCGACGCAGACCTGGCCGGAATTGCGGAAGATGCCGTTGGCCGAGACGACCGCCGCCTGTTTCAGGTCAGGGGCGTCGGCAAAGACGATGTTGGGCGACTTGCCGCCGAGTTCGAGGAAGACGCGCTTCAGATTGGAGCGCGCCGAATATTCGAGCAGCCGCCGGCCGACCGGTCCCGATCCGGTGAAGGCGATGGCGTCGACATCCATATGCAGGCCAAGCGCTTCGCCGGTGATCGCGCCACGGCCGGTGACGACGTTGAGCACACCGGGGGGCAAGCCGGCCTCGCTTGCCAGTTCGGCCAGCCGCAGCAGCGTCAGCGAAGCGATCTCCGGCGGCTTGACCACCACGCAATTGCCGGCGGCAAGTGCCGGCGCGATCTTCCAGGCGCCGATCATCAGCGGAAAGTTCCACGGCACGATGATTCCGACGACGCCGAGCGGCTCCTTGTGGATCAGCCCCAGCAGATTGTCGGCCGTCGGCGCGATCTCGCCATAGACCTTGTCGATCGCCTCGGCATAGTAGCGGATGGTGCCGGCGGCCGACAGCGGTTCGGCCTTGTAGGCCATGCCGATCTCGGTGCCATTGTCGCGCACGCCGAGCACGGCCAACTCGTCGGCGTGTTTCTCGACCAGCTCGGCGAACCGCGTCAGCACCTTCTTGCGAAAGGCCGGTGCCGAGCGCGACCACGAGCCCTTCTCGAACGCCTTGCGCGCCGACCTGACCGCACGATCGATGTCGGCGGCATTGCCGTCGGCGATGCTGGCGAAAGGCCGGCCGTCGATCGGCGATGTCACCGTCAGGCTCGCGCCTTCCGTGCCACCGGTCTGTGCGCCATCGATGAACAGGCCCCGCGCGCCGATCTCGATTGTGCGCAGCGTGTCGATGGCATTCTGATTGATCATTGGTGACGGACTCCAAGGGAAACATGCAATGTGGTTGGCGCGCGGAATTCCCAGCCGCGAAACACCGGTTCCTTGCCCGGCACAAGGCTGAGATCGGGGAACCGTTGGAGCAGCAGCCTTACCGCAAGGCACATCTGCTCGCGCGCGAAAAACCGGCCCGAACAGAAATGATGGCCGAAGCCGAAGGCGGCATGATTGCCTTCGTCGCGGTTGATGTCGAAGCGGTCGGGATCAGCAAAGCGGCTCTCGTCGCGGCTTGCCGAAGAGACGAGTGCGGCGACGGCAGCACCGGCTGGAATCGTCGCGCTGCCCAACTCAACCGCCCGTGTCGTCTGCCGCGTCTGCGTGCCGATCGGCGCCACCCAGCGCAAGCCCTCGTCAACCGCCTTCGGCACGAAGGTCTCGGGATCATCGAGCACCTGCCGCAATTGCTCGGGATGCGAAAGCAGGCCGGCGAGGATCGAGCCGGCGCCATGTCCGGGCTCCTGCATGCCGCCAAGCAGGATGACTTTGATGCTCGGCATCAGGAAGTCGATCGGCCGCGTTGTGCCTGCCGGCATGCCGTCATGCAGCATATGCGACAGCGCGGAGTCATCCGGTGTGTGGACAAGCCTTTCCAGCGTCGGCAGGATGGCATTGCCGACCTCGGCGCTGATCGCGTCGGCGATCTCCTGCCGCTTCGGGTCGTTCTCGAAGTTGATGGCGCCCTGGGCGAGGCCGTAGAACCAGCGGCGCAGCGTCGGCATGTCGATGTCGGCAAGGCCGAGCGAGCGTGCCAGGCTGAGCGTCGACACCGGCTCGAAATAGTCGGCCATCAGCTCGGCGGAGCCCTGTTCGGCGATCCGGTCGAGATAGGGCTCGGCGATCGACCGCACGAGGTCGCCGGCATAGGCGGCGACGGTGCGCGGCCGGTATTTCGGGTCGACGCCCTGGCGTAGTTGCCTGTGCATCTCGCCGTCGGTGGTCAGGATGGTCGGCTTGCCGAAGGAGCGCTCGACCGGCGACGAGCCGACGACGGCGGAGAAGATGTCGGGCGACTTGGCGACGCTCTCGACATCCTTCCAGCGGGTGACGAACCACAGATTGACCGCCGGCACGAAGGCGACCGGCGCACTGCGCCTGAGCTCTGCATAGATCGGGTATGGATCGGCTTCCAACGCCTCGACGGTGATGTTTTCTGCAAAGCTCAAACCCGCCACTCCCTTTGAGGTGGAAGGGAGCGGCGTGCCACGCCGCCCCCTTGCTTTCTCAATCTTTCAGCGGCTGGCCGAGATTCTCGAAGGCTATGGGATCACGGCTCTTCAGCGCGCTGGCCAGCAGCAGTCCGACGACCGCAGCGATCAGCACCAGCCCCGGCAGGAACACGCCAAGAAAGCCGCCGGCTCCCGACAGGCTGCCGAAATTGATGACGATCAAATAGATGATGATGACGAAGGCGATGAAGGTCAGCCCTGGCAGGATGGTGGTCTTCAACGCGTTCTCGTGGGCCGACGGGTTGGCCCGGAAGAACATCACCACGGCCAGCGAGGCTACCGCCATCATCACGATGACGCCGAGCGTCGCGACATTGGTCAGCCAGGAAAACAGCGCCAGCACCGGATCGAGGCCGAGCACGGCGAACAGGCCGACGACGACCGCGGCCAGCACGCTCTGGATGACGGAGGCGACATGCGGGCTCTGGTGCACCGAATGCGTCACGCCGATCATCTGCGGCAACAGCTTCTCGCGGCCCGAGACATAGATGTAGCGGGCAACCGCATTGTGGAACGCCAGCACGCCGGCAAACAGGCTCGACACGAACAGGATGCTCATCGCTTGCGACAGCATCGTTCCGGCGTAGCGGTCGGACAGGCCGAACAGGAAGGTCGTCGGATCCTGCAGCCCCTGCAGTGTCGGCAGCAATTTGTCGACACCGGCGCCGACCGCCATCAGCCATGCCGTGACCATGTAGAAGACGCCGATCAGCACGACCGAGAAATAGGTGGCGCGCGGAATGGTGACCTTTGGGTCGCGGGCTTCCTCGGCATAGATCGTCGTCGCCTCGAAACCGATGAAGGCGGCAAAGCAGAACAGGATGGCGATGGCCGGCGAGCCGCTGACGATCTGGCTCCAGCTGAATGGCACCGCCGACAGGCCGCTATCGCCGCCGGTCTTGAGGATGGCGATGTCGAGGATCAGCACCACCAGATATTCGCACAGCACCAGCACCGTCAGGATCTTGGCCGACAAATCGACCTGCCGGTAGCCGAGCACGGCGACCAGCGCGATGGCGATGAAGCTCCACACCCACCACGGCAGGTTGATGCCCCAGCCGGCGAACAGGCCGGCGGTTGCGGCACCCAGCAGGCCCATGACGCCGATCTGCATGGCGTTGTAGGACAGGATGGCGATCAGCGCCGTGGCGCCGCCGGCCATGCTGCCGAGGCCGCGCGCCGCATAGGCATAGAAGGCGCCGGCATTGCCGACATGGCGTGACATGGCGACATAGCCGACCGCGAACAAAAGCAGCAGGATGGTGACGATGAGATAGGTGCCGGCAAAGCCGGCGCCATTGCCCATCAGCATGCCGAGCGGCGTACCGCCGGCGACCGCGGTAAGGGGTGCCGCCGCCGAAATCACCATGAAGGTGATGGCGCCGACGCCAAGACTGTTCTTGCGCAGCCTGTTGGCCGGCGCCTGTTCCGAAACTGCTGACATTGGTCCCTCCTATTTACCGGCCGAATGGCCTGTCCCATGCGCTCTGGTGGTCGGTTCATTATTTGAACCATTATTTTGAATATAGACTTGCAAACAAAGCCGATGCCTGTCAAGTTAATTCACACGTTAATTGATTGTCCCGCACTGGGAGGCAAATTTGGGTACGGTCGGAAAAGCGATCTCACTTCTGGAGTTGTTCACCGTCGACGAGTCCGAGCTAGGGCTGTCCGATCTGGCGCGCCGCTCGGGCTTCGACAAGGCGACGACGCGGCGGCTGCTGATGGCGTTGACCGGCCATGGTTTCGTCGAGCAGGATACGGGCACGCGGCACTATCGCCTCGGCGCCGGCCTGTCGCGGCTGGCGCGCATACGCGAGGCGCGCTTTCCCTTCCTGCAGACGGCAGTTCCCTTGGTGCGGGATCTCGCGGCCTCGACGGCCGAGACCGTGCATTTGTCGGAATTCGGCGTCGACACGCTGGTCACCGTCCATGTCGAACATCCGGCGCGGGCAAACCGGGTCAATGTCGATATCGGTCAGCTTCTGCCTCTGTATTCGACCGCGTCCGGCATCGCCTATCTGGCCTTCGCCAGCGACGAGATCGTCAAGGCATGCCTGGCGGGTGCGCTCAACGCCTTCACGGCGCATACGCTTGTCGAGCCGGCGGCCATTTCCGGATCCATCGGCGAGGCGCGCGATCGCGGCTATTCGATCTGCGACCAGGGTTTCGAGGAGGGTGTCATCAGCGTCGCGGCGGCAATCCGTGCGGCTGACGGATTTGCGCTCGGCACGATCGCGGTGGCCGCGCCGAAGGCCAGGACAACGACGGCGGATATCGCGGAACGGGGACTTGCGGTGATGGAAGCGGCACGAGAGATTTCGATGCGCCTCAACGGCGACAATTTGCAAACCCTGAGGAGGCAGGCGTGATGTCTGCAGAGACGGCAACAGCGCCCCGCATCCTGGTCATCGGCACGGGCGACACCAAGGCCGACGAGCTGCGGTTCATGAAACAGTGCATCGAGGCATCGGGCGGCAGCGCCATGATGATGGATGTCAGCGTGCTCGGCGACCCGCCCTACAGCCCGGATCATGACAAGCATGCCGTCGCCCGCGCCGTCGATGTGACGATTGCCGAAATCGTCTCGAGCGGCGACGAGAACACCGCCATGACGCTGATGGCCGGCGGCGCCGTGCAGCTGGCGCGCAAGCTCCATCAAAGCGGTGAGATCGACGCCTTCATCGCCATCGGCGGCTCGATGGGAACCGACCTGGCGCTCGACGTGGCGCTTTGCCTGCCGCTCGGCGTGCCGAAATTCGTCGTCTCGACCATCGCCTATTCGCACCTGATCCCGCCCGAGCGCGTCGCGCCCGACCTGATGATGATCCTGTGGGCGGGCGGACTGTACGGCCTCAACTCGATCTGCAAGCTGGTCCTGTCGCAGGCCTGCGGCGCGGTTGTCGGAGCAGCCAGGATCGTACTCGAGTCGCGCGCCACGACTCCCGCCATCGGGCCAACCATCGGCATGACGTCGCTCGGCAGCAGCTGCCTGCGCTACATGAAGACGCTGAAACCGGCGCTGGAGCGGCGCGGCTATGACGTTGCCGTCTTCCACACCACCGGAATGGGCGGCCGCGCCTTCGAATCGATCGCCGGACAGGGGCACTTCTGCGCGGTGTTCGATTTCAGCCTGCAGGAAATCACCAACCATCTGGCCGGCTCCGTTGTCAGTTCGGGCGCCGACCGGCTGGAGAATGCCGGTGCCCGCGGCATTCCGCAGATCGCAGCACCCGGCGCCGTGGATATGGTCGATCTGCCGACCTGGCAGGATTTGCCGGCTAAATTCTCTAAGCGGCCGTTCCACGCCCACAACCGGCTGATCGGCTCGGTCACTGTCGATGCCGATGATCGTCGCCAGGTCGCCAGGACCATCGCCGCCAAGCTCGGCGCCGCGAAAGGTCGCTCCGCCTTCATCCTGCCTTCCCAAGGCATCCAGGAATGGGATACGCAAGGCGAGCCGCTCTATGAACCCGAAGCCTTGGCCGCCTTCGCCGACGAAATGCGCAGGGCGATTCCCGCTGGCGTCGAGTTCCACGAGATCGACGCCCACATCAACAGCGACGACTTCGTCGGCAAGGCGCTCGAAATCTTCGACCGCTGGGTCGAGGAAGGCATCATTCCGCGTGGCATACCGGCCAAGGGGGTGGCCGCGTGAGCGCTCTGCCGGCCCAGGCGCTTGTCCTCGATTTCGGTGGCGTCGTCACCCGGACGCTGTTCGAGACGCACGCCTTGACCGAACAGGCGCTCGGCCTCATCGAGGGAACGCTGCAATGGCGCGGGCCGTTCGATCCAGGCAGCGATCCGCTGTGGCGCGCGATGCAGGCCGATGAGATCAGCGAGCGTGACTATTGGCGTACCCGCACAAGCGAGGTCGGCCGGCTGGTCGGCGAAGACTGGCAGGCGATGGAAACCTTCGTCCGGCGCGCGCGCGGCGCGGAGCCGGAAAAGGTGGTGCGGCCCGAAGCCGACCATGCCATTCGCACCGTGCATGCGGCCGGATTTCAGCTGGCGATCCTGTCCAACGAACTCGACCTGTTCTACGGCGCCGACTTCCGCCGCCGGCTGCCGCTGCTCGACCTGTTCGACGTGATCGTCGACGCCACCTATACCGGCATCCTCAAGCCCGATCCGCGCGCCTATGCCTTCGTCACCGAGGCGCTTGGCCTGCCGGCCGGGGCCTGCGTCTTCGTCGACGACCAGCAGCGCAATATCGATGGCGGTATCGCCGCCGGCATGCGCACGGTTCATTTCGACGTCGCCCACCCGGGCCAATCCTATGCCGAAGCACTCGGCCATTTCGACCTCGTCCCAGTTGCCTGAGACCATTTGCGGAGCCTGCCATGCGCGACATCAATTTCCTCACCGAGACCAACGCCAAGCCGATCTGGCACCCGATGGCGCATCCGGCCGAGATGCGGGCCAACCCGCCGAAGGTCATCATGAAAGGCGAGGGTGTGATGGTCACCGACATCGCCGGCAACACCGTGCTCGATGCCGTCGGCGGCCTGTGGAACGTCAATCTCGGCTACAGCTGCGACCCGATCAAGAAGGCGATCGCCGACCAGCTTTCGGCGCTGCCCTATTATTCCGGTTTTCGCGGCACCTCGACCGGGCCGTCGATCGAGCTCGCCTACGAACTCTGCGAATGGTTCGAGCCCGAAGGCATGGTGCGGACCTTCTTCACCTCGGGCGGTTCGGATTCGGTCGAAACAGCACTCCGACTGGCCAGGCAGTATTGGAAGATCCGCGGCCAGGCCGACCGCACCAAGTTCCTGGCGCTGAAGAAGGGTTATCACGGCACGCATTTCGGCGGCGCCTCGGTCAACGGCAACGCCAATTTCCGCCGCAACTACGAGCCATTGCTGCCAGGCGTCTTCCACATTCCGGCACCCTGGACCTTCCGCAACCCCTTCGACGAGACCGACCCAGTGCGGCTGGCGAAGCTGTGTGCCAGGGCGCTGGAGGACGAGATCGCCTTCCAGGGCGGCGACACCATCGCTGCCTTCATCATGGAGCCGGTGCTCGGCGCCGGTGGCGTCATCGTTCCGCATGAGAGCTTCATGCCGCTGGTGCGCGAGATCTGCGACCGCCACGAGATCCTTTTGATCGCCGATGAAGTTGTCACCGGCTTCGGCCGCACCGGCGCCTGGTCGGGCTCACGGCTGTCGGGAGTGAAGCCGGATTTCATGACCATCGCCAAGGCGATCACCTCCGGCTATTTCCCGCTCGGCGCCACGCTGATCGGCGCCAAGGTGGCCGATGTTTTCGAGGCGGACAAAACCAGCTTCGGCGCGATCGGTCACGGCTATACCTATTCCGGCCATCCGGTCGGCTGCGCGGCGGGCCTGGCGGCGCTTGCCGAAACCAAACGGCTTCGCCTGAACGAGAACGCGGCCGCGCGGGGTACCGAACTCGCGGCCGTGCTGGAGGGGCTGAAGGCCAAGCATGCGATCGTCGGTGATGTCCGGTACAAGGGCCTGATGGCGGCGCTGGAACTGGTCTCGGACCGCACGACGAAAAAGCCGGCCGACAAGAAGACCATGGCCATGGTTTCGGAGGCGGCCTACGAAGCCGGCGTCATGCTGCGCGTGTCCGGCAACACCATCATCCTGTCGCCGCCGCTGATCATCAGCGCCGCCGACGTTGCGAAGATCGGCGAAGCGCTCGATGTCGGCCTGTCGAAGGTCTGACGGCTTAGTGGATGGAACGGAGTTTCGAGACGCAAATGACTCAATCGCAAGAGGCGCTGGTTAGCCGGCGTTCCCGCCTGCTCGGCGCGAAATCGCAATTGTTCTATGACGAGCCCGTGCATCTGGTGCGCGGCGAAGGCGTCTGGCTCTACGATGCCGATGGCCGCAAATATCTCGATGCCTACAACAATGTCGCCCATGTCGGTCATTGCCATCCGCATGTGGTGGAGGCCCTGTGCCGGCAGGCAAGCCTGCTCAACACCCACACGCGCTATTTGCACACCGCCATCCTCGACTATGTCGAGCGGTTGACCGCGACCTTCGATGCCAGCCTGTCGACCGCCATCCTGACCTGCACCGGCAGCGAGGCCAACGACATCGCGCTGCGCATGGCGCAGGCCGCGACCGGCCGCATGGGCATCATCGCCACCGACGCCACCTATCACGGCAATACGGCTGCGGTTTCGCAGCTCAGCACCCGCATGCCGCCGGTCGGCGGCCGCGCCCGCAATGTCAGGCTGGTGCCGGCGCCCGATAGTTTTCGCCACCCTGATACGATGGCGAATGGCAAGGCTTTTGGCGACGCGGTGCGCGAAGCCATCGCCTCGCTGGCAAAGGACGGCATCGGCCTGTCCGGCATCATCCTTTGTCCGCTGCTCGCCAATGAGGGATTTCCGACACTTCCCAGCAGCTTTTTCGATGACGCCGTGGCGGCGGTGCGCCAGGCCGGTGGCCTGATCATCGCCGATGAGGTGCAGCCCGGTTTCGGCCGCACCGGCAGCCATTTCTGGGGCCACCAGCGCGCCGGTTTCGTTCCCGACATCGTCACCATGGGCAAGCCGATGGGCAACGGCCACCCGGTCGCCGCCGTAGTCACCACCAGGGATATATTGGCGACCTTCCGCAACGCTTTCCGCTACTTCAACACCTTTGGCGGCAACCCGGTCTCCTGCGCGGTGGCGAATGCCGTCCTCGACGTCATCGAGCAGGAAAATCTCGTCGCCAACGCACGCGATGTCGGCGCCTATGCGCTTGGGCTGCTGCGCCCGCTGGCCGAGCGCCATGAATGCATCGGCGAGATCAGGGGCGCCGGCCTGTTCTTCGGCGCCGAACTGGTTCACGACCGCGAGACCCGCGAACCCGCGCCCGACATCGCCGAGCAGGTCGCCAACCGCATGCGCCATCGCGGCGTGCTGATGGGCAAGACCGGCATCCACGGCAATGTGCTGAAGATCCGCCCACCAATGCCGTTCTCCCGAGACAATGCCGACGTCCTGATCGGGCTGCTTGACGAGGTGCTGGGTGAAGTCGGCGGAGTGAAGGCGTGAGCGCTGTTTCCACGCAATCCGAGCCGGAGACGGCAGCGGACGTCACGGCGCTTGCCAGGTGCGCGCTCGAACATTGGGGTGTTCACGAGGGTGAGCCGGAGCTGCTGAAATTCCGCGAGAACGCGGTCTTCCGCATCCGCTTGCCCAACGGCCAGCCCGCCGCCATGCGCATTCACCGGCTTGGCTATCACACAGATGCCGCCCTGCGCTCGGAACTGCGATGGATGGGTTTTCTGCAATCGGCCGGTATCGCCACGCCGTCTCCGGTCGCCACGCCGGCCGGCGATCTGTTCGTGCTTGTCAGCGCGAACGCTTCGGCCCAACCCCGGCAAGCCGATTGCCTGAGCTGGTTGGAAGGCCGCGCCGTCGGGGCACGAGGCGTACCGCTGGATTTTACGCCTGAGCAGGCAAGACAGGTCTTTACCGAGATCGGGCGGACCATCGCCCACATGCACAATGTCACAGCAGCCTGGACGCCGCCCGCCGGCTTTGCCCGTCATGCCTGGGACTTTGACGGCTTCTTCGGCGCCAACCCGACCTGGGGCCGCTTCGAGACCTCGCCCTTCCTCGACGGCGCCCGTCGCGAGCTGGTTTTCCAGGCGCGGGAAAAGGCCGTGAAGGCGCTGTCGGCGCATGAACGCAGCGCCCGTAATTTCGGCATCATCCACGCCGATCTGGTGCGCGAGAACGTGCTCGTCCATGACGGTGCGATCCGCATCATCGACTTCGACGACTGCGGCTATGGCTGGCACATGTACGACCTCGCCGTCGCGCTCTACCAGAACCGCGAGGAGGCGATCTATCCGCTGATCGAAGCCGCTTTGCTCGACGGCTATAGGCAGGAACGGACGCTGACCGCGCGGGACATCGCCGCATTGCCGCTGTTCTCGGCCTTGCGGGCCTTCGCCTTCCTCGGCTGGGTGCAGAGCCGCGTCGAAGGCGACATCACCAGGGAGGTCGGCATGCGCATGTCGGCCATCGCCGCCGATGTGGTGATTGCCTATCTGTGTGGCGAATAGGGAATGCCGGACGGGCTGACGAGAGAACCGTCAGCCCTTCGCGAAATGGATGCTGACCGTGCCCGAATTGCCGAAATCGGCGACGATCGTATCGCCGGGACGCGCCTCGACCGGGCGCACGAAAGAGCCTGACAGCACCACCTCGCCGGCCGCGATCGACATGCCGTAGCGGGCGAGCCTGTCGGCCAGCCAGGCAATGCCCATCGCCGGATGGTTGAGCACGCCGGCGCCGAGCCCGGTTTCCTCGACCTCGGCATTGCGCGAAACGATGGCGCCGATCCAGCGCATGTCGGCCTCATCGGGCCGCTGCGGCCGGCCGCCGATGACGATGCCGGCATTGGCGGCATTGTCTGAAATCGTGTCGAAGAAGGTGCGCGCCTTCTTGGTCTCGGCATTGACGCGCTCGATGCGCGTGTCGAGGATTTCCAGCGCCGGCGTGATGTAGTCGGTGGCGTTGAGCACGTCGAAGATCGTCACGCCGGGGCCCTTCAGGGGCGCCTTCATGACGAAGGCGATCTCGGCTTCGACGCGCGGCTGGATGAAGCGGCCGGCCGGAACCGTCGCGCCGTCGTTGAAGAACATGTCGTCGAACAGCACGCCCGAATCCGGAGTGTCGATGGCGAGTGCATATTGCATCGCCTTGGAGGTCAGCCCGATCTTCCAGCCCTTCGGTTTCAGCCCGGCATCGATCTTGCGCGTCACCAGCGCCGCCTGCACGCGATAGGCATCCTCCATCGTCGCCTCGGGAAAATCGAGGCTGAGCAGACGGATCTGGCGGCGCGAACGCTCGGCCTCGAACAGCCGTGCCGCGGCATCTTCCACTTGCTCCGGGGTCATTGTCCTGCCTCGTCGACGACGCCGTTTCGCAGCACGCCGATGCCATCGGCCTCCACCTCGATGACATCGCCCGGCTTCAGCCAGATCGGCGGCTCGAAGCGCGCACCGGCACCCGTCGGCGTGCCGGTGACGATGATATCGCCAGGCACCAGCGTGGTGAAGGTCGAGACATAGGCGATAATCTTGCGAAAGGAGAAGATCATGCGGCTGGTGCGGTCCTGCTGGCGCAACTCGCCATTGACGCGGGTGGTCAGCGCGATGTCGGCGATCTGCGCCTCGTCGGTGAACGGCACCAGCCATGGGCCGATCGAGCCGCTGCGGTCGAAATTCTTGCCTTGGGTGACGTTGAACTTGGCATGCCGCACCCAGTCGCGGATGGTGCCTTCATTGCACAGGGACAGCGCCGCGATATGGCCGAGCGCGTCGGCCTCGGCGATGCGCCGGCCGGCCTTGCCGATGACGATGACGATTTCGCCTTCATAATCGAGCTGCGGTGATTCCGGCGGCCGCACCAGCGGCGCGCCATGGCCGACGAAGGAGCGGGGAAAGCGGACGAACAGCGACGGGTTGGAGGCCGCCGCCTGGCCGTCCTTGTACTCCTCGTTGCGGTCCGGATAGTTGACGCCGACGCAGATGATCTTTTCCGGTGAAGGCACCGGGATTTCGTAGGCGATGGCGTCGAGCGGAAAATCGATCGGGAAGGCCTCGGCCTCTTCCGCCAGCCGCCGCAAGGCGCCGGCCTCGATCACTTCGCGTAGCGTCGGCCATTGACCGTGGCGCGCCGACAGGTCGACGACACCCTTGCCGGTGGCCGCGCCATAGCGCGCCTTGCCGCCGGCGGTGAAGGTGGCGAGCCGCCCATGTGCAATCATCAGGGTCTCCTCGTAAGGTCCATCGTCACGGCGCAATGATCGGCGATGCCGTCAAATCCGGCTGGCGTGCCCTGGCGCCGGCGAAGGTGCTGCCCTCCTCGAACCAGCTTTTCGGCGCCGGCGCGCCCCACAGCGTCTGGCGCTGCGGGTCCTTGAGGTCCCACTTGATCGGCTCCAGGTCCGGATCGACGGTCTGGTAATCCGAGCAATAGATCTCGATGCGGTGGTTGTCCGGATCACGGACATACAGGAAGAAGGCATTGGAGATGCCGTGCCGGCCGGGCCCGCGTTCGATGTTCGGCAGATAGCCTGTCGTCGCCATCAGATCGAGCAGGTCGATGATGTTGAGCGGCGTCGGCACCCAGAAGGCGACGTGGTGCAGGCGCGGACCGACGCCGTTGGTGAAGGCGATGTCGTGCACGCCGCCCTTGCGATGTGTCCACGCCGCCCACAGCTTTCCGCTACTGGCATCCTCGGTATACTCGGTCACCCGGAAGCCGAGCTCGTTGTAGAAGGCGACGGACTCGTCGACATTGGGCGAGAAGCAGTTGAAGTGGTCGATGCGCAGCGGCTTGACGCCCTTGTAGAGCGCATATTTCTGGTGGATCGGCGGCAGCCGATCCATCTGGGCATAGAATTCGAGCGGTATGCCGTGCGGATCGCGGGTGCGGAAGGTGCGCGACTGGTAGGGCCGCTCGACCCATTCCACAGGCAGGCTTTTGCCTTTGAAGAAATGTTCGGCCTTGTCGAGGTCCTCCTCGGAGAACAGCTTGAAGCCGAGGTCGCGCGCTTCGGCTGCTGCCGCCTTCTTCAGCACGATGCAATGGTGCCCGCGCTCCTCCAGCGCCCTGAGATAGATGGCGTCCGATGTCTCGTCGGTGACCTGCAGGCCGAGCGTATCCACATAGAAGGCGCGGGATTTGGCGAGGTCGGTGACGGCCAGCTCGACATGGCTGAGGCGCACGATGTTGAAGGCGGGGTAGAGATTGGGCTTGGGCAAGGGCATCTGATTTCCTCCGTCAGCCGCCAAGTTTCTGGATCGCGTGCGCGGTCGTCGCGAAGGCCACGTTCTTCGTCTCCATGTAGAAATCGAAGGAATGGTCGCCGCCGTCGCGGCCGATGCCGGAATTCTTGACGCCGCCGAACGGCGTCGGCAAATGCCGCACATTCTCGGAATTGACCCAGATCATGCCGGCATCCAGCGTGTCGGTGAAGCGAAACGCGCGGGTGACGTCCGAGGTCCAGAGATAGCCGGTCAAGCCGTATTGCGTGTCGTTGGCCAGCGCCAGCGCTTCGGCCTCGTCCTTGAAGGGAATGGCGCTCAGCACCGGCCCGAAGATCTCCTCCTGGGCGATGCGCATGCCGTTGGAGACGTTGGTGAACAGGGTCGGGCCGACATAGCAGCCGCCGCCCGGACCATCGACCTTGCCGCCGCCGACGGCGAGCGTGGCCCCCTCCGACCTGCCGATGTCGATATAGGACAGCACCTTCTTTTCATGCACCGGATGGATGAGCGGCCCGACCACCGTCTTCGGATCGAGCGGGTGGCCGACGACGATGCGCTTCGCCCTCTCCGCGACCTTGGCGGTGAAGCTCTCATAGACCGAGGCTTCGACCAGCAGGCGCGACGATGAGGTGCAGCGTTCGCCATTCAGCGAATAGATCATGAACACGGCGGCATCGGCGGCGCGCTCGAGATCGGCGTCGGCAAAGACGATCACCGGGTTCTTGCCGCCAAGCTCGAAATGCACGCGCTTCAGCGTGTCGGCGCCCTGTTTCATGATCATCGAGCCGGTGCGGCTCTCGCCGACAAAGCCGATCGCCTTGATGTCGGGATGCTCGGTCAGCGCCTTGCCGGCATCTTCGCCAAGACCGTTGACCAGGTTCCACACACCTTTCGGCAGGCCGGCTTCCTCGGCGATCTCGATCAGCAGGCGGGCGCTCAGCGGCGAGAATTCAGCCGGCTTATGAACCACGGTGCAGCCGGCCGCCAGCGCCGGCGCGATCTTCCAGGTCGACAGCATGAACGGCGTGTTCCACGGCGTGATGATGCCGACCGGGCCGATCGGCACCCGTGTGGTCAGGTTGACCTGGCCTGTCGTGCGCAGCGTCTCGCCGTCGCGCGCTTCGGGCGCACGGTCGGCGAAGAAGCGGAAATTCTCGGCGCCGCGCAACGCCGCCTTGGCCATGAACTTCAGCGCCTGGCCGGTATCCATGCATTCGACGAAGGCGATCTCCTCGGCGCGCGCCTCGATCGCGTCGGCGATTTTGTGCAGCAGCTTCTTGCGCGCCTCGCCCGGCAACGCGGCCCAGGCCGGAAACGCCGCCTTGGCCGCCCTGGCGGCGCGGTCGATGTCGGCGGCGCCGCCGCGCGCGACCTTGGCCAGCGGCTTGAGGTCGACCGGCGACAGCGTTTCGAACGTCGTGCCGTCGAGCGCCGGCACCGCCTCGCCGCCGATCTGGTTCAACACGCCGTCGCGCTTGAAGCGGGCCAGATAGGCCTCGGCCTTGTTCAGATTGCCTTGCAGGTCGGACATATCGGGTTCCGTCACTTGCCGCGCAGTCGCGGGTGGATTGCGTTTTTCTTCCAGCTCAGCACCGGGTCGATTTCCCGGATTTCGAGCGACAGGGCGAAATGCGGCGTCTCGAACAGCGTGGCCAAGTGCTCGCTCACCGCCGCGAAGATAGCCTCGCCGGTTCGCTTCTTGTCGTCAGCGCTGCGTCCTGTTCCGATGCGAAACGACATGTCGAGAAAGGCATTTTCCGGCAGCCGGTCGGCCACCGCATAGGCCTCGGCGCGAAAGGCCCGCACCCGCACGGCGCCGGTCTCGAACAGCCCGGTGTCCAGCACGGTGCGCAACACCAGCGCGCACAATTCGCCCATATCGACCTTGGCATCGAGATTGGCCGAATACTCGATGGAGAAGTGAGGCACGACGTTTCGTTCCCTGGTTATTGCTTTGTTGTAGTTAACGCGTTAATTACATGCAACATCGGCGAAGTCAAGTCTTGCATCGGGCTTGGCGCAACGATACGGGATGGCAGGAGCAGGCCTTGGCAGGCGGATTCGGCTGAGGCCTGTTCTCGATCGCAAGCCAGCGTGGGGAGTTTCTTTTTCTTGCTGCCTGAAAACACCCGTCGTTCCCTGCCAATGGCGCTGCTTCATGCCCGCGAAGCGGTGATGGCGCGGTTTCGGCCGATGCTTGCGGCGCATGACGTGACCGAACAGCAATGGCGTGTGCTGCGTGTGCTGAGCGAAGCCGGCCCGGTCGAGGCGACGGAACTTGCCGATCGCGCCTCGGTTTTGCCGCCCAGCCTGACGCGCATCATCAAGGCGCTGGAGGGCCGCAAATTCATCACTCGCAACAAGGCCGAAGGCGACGGCCGCCGCGTCGTGCTGACCATTGCGCCTGCCGGTTCCGCCCTGATCGACGCCCTTTCGCCAGAGCGTCGCGTCATCTACGACGACATCGAACAGCGCTTCGGCCATGAGAAGCTCGAGCAGCTGCTCGATTTGCTGGAGAGCTTGATCGACGGCGAGAGCTGAGCCCCCGGCGCAGATGTGTCGACGGGTCGCTTGCGTTGAGGCGTCGCTTACCTTGGCGATTAACTGAAACATCAATCACTTCGTCATCCACGGGCGGAGCAAGGAGCGCAGCGACGCGGCGCAGACCCGAGGATCCATGCCGGGACTCCTGAGCGCTACAGCGGTGCAGAATCCTGCTCCGTTGCACTCTATGCCTGAGGTCGCGGCATGGATCCTAGGGTCTCCGCGACGGAGCTTCGCTCCTGCTTCGCCCTAGGATGACGACGTTGGGGAGGCTTCGGCTCCAACCCGTCAAGCGGAGGCGCCATCTGAAAACTCACCCACCAAAGCTGCCAAGCCGCGTCGGCTGCGTGTAGGTTCGGTCGACATAGAGCAGGGCCGAGCCGCCGCTGCCGTGCCTGACATCGATGACGCGGCCGATCATGACATTGTGCGTGCCCACGACATGCACGGTCTCGATCTCGCAATCGAAATTGACGATCGCATCTGACAGCGCCGGCGTGCCGGAGGTCAGCGTCTGCCAGCGCGCCGCCGAATAGCGCGCTTCCATGTCCCTGGTCGCGCCGGCAAATTTTCCCGCCAGATGCATGTGGTCATGCGTCAGCACGTTGACGCAGAAGCGCCGGTTGGACAGGAACATGGCGGCCTGCGTCGAGCGCCCGTTCATGCACACGAGCAGCGTCGGCGGCTCGTCGGAAACGCTGCACATGGCGGTGGCGGTGAAGCCGCCGCGGCCCGCCGGCCCGTCGGTGGTGACGATGTTGACCGGCGCGCAGACCCTCGCCATGGCGTCGCGGAAATCGGTTTTCGAAATCTGCGTGGCCATCTGATTTCACTCAGCCATCGAGGCAAGCGGATCGAGCCAGGTGTCGCCCGTCCAGCCATTCTCGTCATAGTCGGCCATGCAGGTGTCGACCAGTTCCTCCATCGCCTTCAGCCGCCCGCCGCGCTCAGCCCCCTTCAGCACCTGCAGCCGCACCTCTTCCGGCGCGCCGGCATAGTTGAGCTCATAGAGCGCGTGGCGGCCGCCGAACTCGGTGCCGGTCGCATCCCACAACAGCTTCATGATCTTGATGCGCTCGATATGGCCCATGTCGTTGGAGCCGCGCACATATTGCGCCAGGTATCTGTCGATCTCGGGGTTGTTGAAATCGCGCACCGACGACGGCAGGTAGATCAGCCCGGAAGCGATCACCCGGCGCACGGTGTCGATGACGCGTGGATAGGCTTCCGACATGAAGGTGCGGTAGGCGAGTGCGGCTTCGAGATTGGGCAGCACCGCGCCATTCGCCCATGGGATCGGGTTATAGGCCATGGCGTTGGAAAAGCTCCAGAACATGTGCCTGAGCGCAATGACCTCGCCAAGTGCCGCCTGGTTGCCGCGGAAGGCGTCGCCGCCGGTGGCGCGCAGCGCCTTGGCCAGCAGGCCGGCGAGGAAGTCGAGCTTGACGGCGAAACGCGTGCAGCCCTGAAAACAGTAGCCGTGCATGAAGCCGGACGCCGGGTGGAAGGACAGGATTTTCTGCGCATCGCGCAGCACCAGCACGTCCTCCCAGGGGATGAAGACATTGTCGAGCACCAGGATCGCGTCGTTCTCGTCGAAGCGCGACGACAGCGGATAGTCGAAGGGTGCCGCCACAGTGTTGGCCGTCTGCTCATAGGAGACGCGGCAGAACATCTTTATCCCCGGCGCATTCATCGGCACGATGAACATCACCGACAGCGAAGGATCCTCGGTCACCGTCGCCGATCCCTGCGCCAGGAAATTGTAGTGGGTCAGCGCCGAGGACGTCGCCACCACCTTGGCGCCGGAGACATAGATGCCGGCATCCGTCTCCTTGGTGATGTGGACGAAGACGTCCTTCACCTGTTCGGCCGGCTTGTGGCGGTCGATCGGCGGGTTGACGATGGCGTGGTTCATGAACAGCGCGGCTTCCTGCGCACGTTTGTGCCAGGACAGCGCGTTGTCCTTGAACGGCCCGTACCAGTCGGCATTGGCGCCGAGCGTGTTCATCAGCGCCGCCTTGTAGTCGGGCGTGCGCCCCATCCAGCCATAGGACATGCGCGACCACTCGGCGATCGCCGTCTGCTGGGTAACAAGCTCAGCCGAGGATTTGGCAACGCGAAAGTATTTGTGGGTGTAGCCGCCCGAGCCGGTGTCGGTCGGCGAGGTCAGCGTGTCCCGCCGCTTGGGGTCATGCAGGGCGTCGTAGAGGCGTGCCAGCGACCGCGCCGAATTGCGCATCGAAGGATGCGTGGTGACATCGGCTATGCGTTCGCCGTTGATATAGACCTCGCGGCCGTCGCGCAGGCTCTCCAGATATTCGGCGCCGGTGAACGGGCGTGCCTTGTCGGCGCGGAAGTCTTCTGATCGCATGATGGTCCTCCTCTTTCGGTGACAAGAGTAGCGCCTGGACCAGAGATCGGTTATGGACGGAACGGTAAAACCGACTGGACTTTTTCCGGCGACATGAGCCAGAATTCCATCCCTGATTTCTTCGTCTATGGCGAGCCGGTTCGGCCGCTCGATGTCGGTTTCCTGCATGTCGAGACCGTGCTTGCCCGCAGCAACGTCCATCTCGGTCAGGTCGCGGCGCACAAGCACCCGCAGATGGGCCAGATCACCTACTGGATCAGCGGCTCCGGCACTTACCGTATCGAAGACCAATCCTGGGACTTTTCGGCGCCTGCTGTCAGCTTTGTGCCGAGCAACGTCGTGCATGGCTTCTCGATCGGCCCCGCCACCGACGCCATCGTCGTATCCGTCGCCGACGGCGCGCTCGCGGCAATCGCCAGTCACAGCCTGCTGCCGCTTGACCGGCCGGTCTTTGCCGATGGTCTGCCGCTACACGCGGCGTGGGCGAGGCTGGCGGCGGTGCTGGAGATGATCGCCGCCGAATACGCCGAGGCGCAGGCCGGCAATGACAGGATCCTGCCGGCGCTGATCGCCGTCGCGCTCTCCCACATCGCGAGGCTCGCCCCCGAGGTCAAGGATACTGCGGGCTCTTCCGACGCGTCGCTGGCGCTCGGCCTGCGTCGGCTCGCCGATGCGCATTTCCGCGACAACTGGCCTGTCGATCGCTACGTCGAGGCGCTGGCCACCACGCCGCATCTCCTCGACAAGGCCAGCCGCGAGGTGCTGGGCTGCGGCGTCAAGCGGGTCGTCAGCGAACGGCGGCTGCTCGAGGCCAAGCGCCTGCTGCTGTTCACCGTGCGCACGGTCGAGGACATCGCCTACGAGATCGGCTTCGACGATCCGGCGTATTTCTCACGGTTTTTCCGTGCGCGGGTCGGTGATGCGCCAGCTGCCTGGCGGCGGAAGCAGTTGCGGCAGGGTTGAGGTTAGAGCCGCACTTTCCCGCTTGACTGACCCGCCGGACCGAATACGCTAGTGCGAAATACCGGCTCTGATCGCCGGGCGGCAAATATGCCTCGTATGCCTCGCCCTTCCGGCGCTGGCTGCGGGGCATTGTCATTTCTGGGGTTGTGTTTGAAACGGCGTATCGAGATCGGCATCCTGTATTCCCGCTCGGGGAGCTATCAGCTCGTCTCCGATGCGTGCCGCATGGGCGCGATGCGCGCGATCGCCGACATCAACGCCGACCGCAGCTCAGGCATCGAGCTGGTGCCGGTCGAGCGCGATCCGCAAAGCAATGCGGACCGCTACGCGACGCTTTGCGAGGACATCTTCAAGACCAGCAGCGCCCGCCATGTCGTCGGCTGTGTCACCTCCTGGAGCCGCAAGGAGACGATCCCGGTCTTGGAGAAGGCCGGCGGCATGCTCTGGTACGCCTGCCCCTATGAGGGCTTCGAAGCCAACGAGCATGTCGTCTACATGCACGCTTGCCCCAACCAGCATCTGGTGCCGCTGATGGCGCATGTCGTGCCGCGCTTCGGCGCCAACGGTTTCCTGCTCGGCTCGAACTACATCTGGGGCTGGGAGATGAACCGCGTCGCCCGCGACCTGATCGCCGATGCGGGCGGTAAGGTCCTGGGCGAACGCTATCTGCGCATCGGCGAGACCGACGTGTCGCGCCTGATCGCGGAGATCCGGGCAACGCGGCCGAACTTCATCCTCAACAATCTGATCGGCACCTCGTCCTACGCCTTCCTGGCCGCCTATCGCGATTTGGGCGACGAGGATCCGGCCTTCCGCCCCGAAGCCTGCCCCGTCATCTCCTGCAACCTCACCGAGGGTGAATTGCCGGCGATCGGCGAATCCGGGAAAGGGCATTTGTCGGTCGGGCCGTATTTCGCGCCGCGCCCGGCCGCCTTCGCCTCGTCCTTCGAGGCCTCCGCCTATGCTTCCGTGCAAGTGATGGCCGACGTGCTCTCAAGGGATGCCGAATCCGGTCCAGCGGAATTCTCCAAAGCCTTCGCCGAACGGCGCTTTTCCACCCGGCTCGGGCCTATCGCCATCGACGCCCACTCCCAGCACGCAACGCTGCCGGTGATCATCGGGCGCATCGCCGACGGCTTCTTCGAGGTCGTCAGCCGCGAAGACGAGGTCGCGCCGGATCCGTATCTGTCGCGCTACGACCCGGCAAAAACATTCGGCCGCCCGCGTCTCAGGGTGGTGTCGTGACAAGAACCCCGCGCATCCCCAATCTCGGTGGCGCCAGGGCCTTCATCCTGCATCGCCCGCATCCAACGGTGCAGGCGATCACCCGGCAATTGTCGGCCATCGGCCTGATCACGCTGGACTGCTGGCCCGAACTGCCGCCCGAGGCGCTGGCGGCCGATTTCGTCTTCTTCGACGCCGATCTCGGCTTCGACGAGCAATTCCCGTGGAAACCGGGTGAAGCACCGATGCCGCTGGTGGCACTGATCGGTTCCGAGGCGCCGGGCCGCATCGAATGGGCGCTGTCGCACAAGGCGGATGCGCAACTGCTGAAACCGGTCGGCAATGCCGGCGTCTACAGCGCGTTGCTGATCGCCAGGCAGAGCTTTGAGGCACGCAAGCATTTAGCCGGCGAAATTGCGTCGTTGCGCCAGCGTGTCGCCGAGCGCCAGACCATCGTGCGCGCTGTGGCGGCTCTGTCGAAAGGCAGCGATGACGAGCGCGCCTATGCGCAGCTGCGCTCACTGGCGATGAGCTGGCAGATCAGCGTCGAGGACGCGGCACGCCGGATCGTGGCGATGACAAGTGAAGAAGCAACGGGGGAAGAAGGCGGCGATGACCAGTCCCATCGCGCCTGATCTCACCGCACCAGGGCGCATGCCGATCAAGCCGCGCGCCGGCGTCTGGCGCCGGCTGGCCAGGCGCCGTCTGGCGCTGCTTGGGCTGGTGATCGTCGCCATTGTCGTTGCCGGCGCCGTGCTGGCGCCATGGCTGACCGGCTACGACCCCAACGAGCAGATGTTCGACGGCCTGACCATCGAGGGATCGCCACTGCCGCCGGATGCAAAATTCTGGCTGGGCACCGATCTGCTTGGCCGCGACCTGTTGACCCGCATCCTCTACGGCGCCCGCACCTCGCTGATCATCGGCATCGTCGCCAATGGCGTGGCGCTGTTCATAGGCACGCTGGTCGGCGTTGTTGCCGGCTATTTCCGCGGCTGGATCGGCAGCGCGCTGATGCGCTTCACCGATTTGATGATGGCCTTTCCAGCGCTGCTGCTCGCCATTTGCCTGGCGGCGGTGTTCGAGCCCAGCCTGTGGATCGTCGCCATGGTCATCGCGCTGGTCAACTGGGTGCAGACCGCGCGCGTCATCTACACTGAGACCTCATCGCTGGCCGAACGCGAATTCATTGATGCCGAACGCACCATCGGCGCCGGCGCGCCGCGCATCCTGTTTCGCCACATCTTGCCGCATCTCTTACCGACCATCATCGTCTGGGGCACGCTCGGCATCTCGACCACGGTGCTGCTGGAGGCAACGCTCTCCTTCCTCGGCATCGGCGTGCAGCCGCCGACGGCGTCCTGGGGCAACATCATCTTCGAGAACCAGACCTATTTTCAGGCCGCGCCCTGGCTGGTGTTCTTCCCGGGTGCCGCGATCCTGGCGCTGGCGCTGGCCTTCAACCTGATCGGCGACGCGCTGCGTGACATCCTCGATCCGACGCAAAGGGGCCGGGCATGATCGCCTATCTCGGCCGCCGCCTGATCCAGTCACTGCTGATCCTGCTCGGTGTCTCGCTGATCACCTTCGCGCTGCTCTATCTCTTGCCGGCCGACCCGGTGCGCCAGATCGCCGGCCGCAGCGCCACGCCGCAGACGGTCGAGAACATCCGCCAGCAGCTCGGCCTCGATCAGCCCTTCGTCGTCCAGTACTGGCGTTATCTCACGAAGCTCATCAGCGGCGATCTTGGCCGCTCCTACATCCAGCGCTCCGAGGTCACGGAGCTGATCGTCTCGCGGCTGCCGGCCAGCCTGTTGCTGATGGTTGGCGCCATCCTGTGCGAGCTGTTGCTCGGCCTCAGCATGGGCCTGATAGCGGCCGTCAAGCGAGGCACCGCCACCGACCAGACCTTGATGGTCGCCTCCTTCGTCGGCGTCTCGGCACCGCAATTCGTCGTCGGCCTGCTGCTGCTCTACGTCTTTGCCGTGCGGCTCAGCTGGTTTCCGATCGGCGGCTACGGCACCTGGCGTCATTTGGTGCTGCCGTCGCTGACCATGGGCATACTCGGCGCCGGCTGGTACGCCCGCATGATGCGCTCGTCGATGATCGACGTGCTGCGCCAGGATTATGTGCGCACCGCCCGCGCCAAGGGTCTGGCGCGACGCGCCATCCTGTTCCGCCACGCGTTGCCCAACGCCATCCTGCCGGTCATCGCCATGATCGGCATCGACATCGGCATCTTCATGGGCGGCATCGTCGTCGTCGAAAGCGTGTTCGGCTGGCCCGGCATCGGCCAGCTGGCCTGGCAGGCCATCCAGCGCGTCGACATCCCGATCATCATGGGCGTCACGCTGGTGTCGGCCTTCGCCATCGTGCTCGGCAATCTCTTGGCCGACATCATCGCGCCCTTCATCGACCCCCGCATCAAGCTCAGATGAAAATGAAAACCGAACAGAGAAAGGGAACATAAAAATGAAAAAGTTTCTCGCATCCACGGTAGCGGCATCGGCGCTGGCGCTGATGCTCGGCATGGCAAGTGCACGTGCCGAAGACGCCGTCGATCCGAACGCCAAGCAAGGCGGGGAGATCATTGCCACGTACAAGGACGACGTCACTACGCTCGACCCGGCGATCGGCTATGACTGGCAGAACTGGTCGATGATCAAGAGCCTGTTCGACGGGCTGATGGACTACGAACCGGGCACCACCAATTTGAAGCCCGACCTCGCCGAAAGCTACGAAATTTCGCCCGACGGCAAGACCTTCACCTTCAAGCTGCGCCATGGCGTAAAATTCCACAATGGCCGCGAGATGACGGCCGACGATGTGAAATATTCGCTCGACCGCGTCACCAATCCGAAGACCCAGAGCCCGGGCGCCGGCTTCTTCGGCTCGATCAAGGGCTATGACGAGGTCGCCGCCGGCAAGGCGGATGGCCTCTCGGGCGTCACGGTCGTCGATCCCTATACGGTCAAGTTCGAGCTGAGCCGGCCCGACGCCACCTTCCTGCATGTCATGGCCATCAACTTCGCGCATGTCGTACCGAAGGAGGAGGTCGAGAAATACGGCGCCGATTTCGGCAAGCATCCGGTCGGCACCGGCGCCTTCAAGCTGGCCGAGTGGACACTCGGCCAGCGCATCGTCTTCGTGCGCAACCCGGACTATTGGCACAAGGGCCTGCCGCATCTGGACAAGATCACCTTCGAGGTTGGCCAGGAGCCGATCGTGGCGCTTCTGCGCATGCAGAAAGGCGAGATCGACCTGCCCCTCGATGGCATTCCACCGGCAAAGTTCCAGGAGGTGATGGCCGATCCCGAGCAGAAGGCGCGCGTCGTCGAAGGCGGCCAGCTGCACACCGGCTACATCACCATGAACACCACCATGGCGCCCTTCGACAATGTGAAGGTCAGGCAAGCCGTCAACATGGCGATCAACAAGGCGCGTATCGTCCAGATCATCAACAACCGTGCGGTGCCAGCCAACCAGCCGCTGCCGCCGTCGATGCCGGGCTACGACAAGGAATACAAGGGCTATCCCTATGATGTCGCCAAGGCCAAGGCGCTGCTTGCCGAGGCCGGTCATCCCGATGGTTTCGACACCCAGCTGTTCGCCATGAACACCGATCCCAACCCGCGCATCGCCCAGGCGATCCAGCAGGATCTGGCGGCCGTCGGCATCAAGGCCAGCATCCAGGCATTGGCCCAGGCCAATGTGATTGCCGCTGGCGGCGACAAGGCCGGCGCACCGATGATCTGGTCTGGCGGCATGGGCTGGATCGCGGATTTTCCCGATCCCTCAAACTTCTACGGCCCGATCCTCGGCTGCGCCGGTGCGGTTCCTGGCGGCTGGAACTGGTCATGGTATTGCAACAAGGATCTCGACGCCAAGGCGGCCGAGGCCGACTCGATAACCGATCCGGCAAAGTCCGAAGAGCGCAACAAAATGTGGAGCTCGATCTACGACAAGATCATGGAAGACGCGCCCTGGGCGCCGGTCTTCAACGAGCAACGCTTCAGCATGAAATCCGCACGCATGGGCGGCGCAGACAACCTCTATGTCGATCCGGTCCATGTCTTTATCAACTATGACAATGTGTACGTAAAAGATGTGCAATAACTGCGACTACACCATCCACGGGCGCCATCACCATTTCGGCTGGGACAATTCGTTTGCCCCGGCCGAGCGGGTGGCGCCCGGCTCGACCATCGAGTTCCAGTGCCTCGATGCCGGCGGCGGCCAGCTGAGGCCCGACAGCACGGTTGCCGACGTCGCCAAGCTCGACTTCGCCAAGGTCAATCCGGTCACTGGGCCGATCTTCGTCGAGGGTGCCGAGCCGGGTGACGCGCTGAAGGTGACGATCGAGATGTTCAAACCGTCCGGCTTCGGCTGGACGGCCAACATTCCCGGTTTTGGCCTGCTCGCCGACGACTTCAAGGAGCCGGCGCTGAACATCTGGAAATATGACGCCACCTCGCTGGAGCCGGCGCTATTAGGCAAGAATGCTCGCGTGCCGCTGAAACCCTTTGCCGGCACCATTGGCAACGCGCCGGCGGAAAAGGGTCACCATTCGGTGGTACCGCCAAGGCGGGTCGGTGGCAATCTCGACATCCGCGATCTCGCTGCCGGCACCACGCTCTATCTTCCGGTGGAGGTGGCGGGCGCGCTGTTTTCGGTCGGCGATACCCATGCCGCGCAGGGTGATGGCGAGGTCTGCGGCACGGCGATCGAAAGCCCGATGGATGTCGTGCTCAAGCTCGACCTGGTCAAGGACGCCAGGCTGAAGACGCCGCGCTTCACCACGTCGGGCCCGGTGACGCGCCATCTCGACGCCAAGGGCTATGAGGTGACGACCGGCATCGGCCCGGACCTGATGACCGGCGCCAGGGAGGCGGTCGCCCAGATGGTCGACCTGCTCGCCGGTCGGTACAAGCTTGATCCGGTCGAAGCCTATATGCTGGCCTCGGTGTGCGGCGACCTGCGCATCAGCGAGATCGTCGACATGCCGAACTGGGTGGTGTCGTTCTACTTCCCGCGCTGCGTGTTTGAATGAGAGGTCGGCGCCGCACCCCCACCCCGCTGCTTTGCAGCGACTTGCCGGGGCGAGCCACGGGTCTCGCCCGTCCTTCGGACCCCCACAAGGGGGAGGGTAAAACTCCGGCGCCCTACCTCCCCCTTGTGGGGAGGTCGGACCGAAGGTCCGGGTGGGGGGGTGCGCCGGAATAAATCCGTTGCAGGGCTATCCCTGCGATGACCGGCGAAACAAGGCCCATCCTCGACATCGCCAATCTCTCCGTCAGCGTGCGTGGCGAGGACGGTTCGCGCGAGGTCGTCTCCAACCTCTCACTGACGCTGGCGCGCGGCGAAACGCTGTGCATCGCCGGCGAATCCGGCTCCGGCAAGTCAATGACCGCGCTGGCCATCATGCAATTGCTGCCGCAACCGGCGGCGCGCATATCCGATGGCAAAATCCGTCTTGGCGAAACCGACCTGGCAACGCTCGACGAGCGCCGGATGCGTCGCATTCGCGGCGACCGCATCGCCATGATCTTCCAGGAGCCGATGACCTCGCTCAACCCGGTGCTGTCGATCGGCCGCCAACTCACCGAATCCATCGAGGCGCACACCAGCCTGTCACAGGCGCAGGCCCGACAGCGCGCCATCGAGGCGCTCAAGGCGGTGCGCATTTCGGAAGCCGAAAGCCGGCTAAAGCAATTTCCGCACGAACTGTCCGGCGGCATGCGCCAGCGGGTGATGATTGCCATGGCGCTGGCGCTCGAGCCGGACGTGCTGATCGCCGACGAGCCGACGACGGCGCTCGACGTCACCGTGCAAGGCGAGGTGCTGGAGCTGCTGCGCGACCTGCAGCGCCAGCACGGCACCAGCGTCATCCTGATCACCCACGACATGGGCGTGGTTGCCGAGATGGCCGACCGCGTCATCATCATGCGACATGGCCGCATGGTCGAAGAGGGACAGACATCGGATATTTTTGCCGCGCCCCAAGCGGACTACACGCGCGAGTTGCTTGCCGCAGTGCCGCGTATCGGCAGTGGCGTCGGCCGCCAGGAATCCAGGGATGTCGAGGCGGCAACGCCAGCCAATGTCGCCGAGGTCAAGGACCTGCATGTCCGCTTCGACCTGCATGGCGGCTTCTTCGGCCGGGTCACTCGTCGCGTTCACGCTGTCGAAGGTGTCAGCTTCTCGATAGCACCCAACGAGACGTTGGCGCTGGTCGGCGAATCCGGCTGCGGCAAGTCGACCACAGCCAAGGCACTGGCCGGGCTGGTGCCCTACAGCGGCGACATCGTCATTGGCGGGCGCAATCTGTCGGGGCTTGGCCGCGACGAACGCAAGGCGGTGCGCCGCGACGTGCAGATGATTTTTCAGGACCCCTACGCCTCGCTCGATCCGCGCATGCGTGTCGGCGACCTCGTCGCCGAGCCGCTGCTGATCCATGGCATCGCCTCTAAGGATGAGCGCGGCCAGCGTGTGGCGGCGCTGTTCGAGCGCGTCGGCCTGTCCGCCGACCAGATGGAGCTCTATCCGCATGAATTCTCCGGCGGTCAGCGCCAGCGCGTCTGCATCGCGCGTGCGCTTGCGCTGCGGCCGAAGCTGATCGTCGCCGACGAGAGCGTCTCGGCGCTCGACGTCTCGGTGCAGGCGCGCGTGCTCGATCTGCTGAAGGAGCTGCAGCGCGAGTTTGGCGTCGCCTATCTCTTCATCTCGCACGACATGGCCGTGGTCGAGAACATCTCCGACCGCGTCGCCGTCATGTATCTCGGCCAGATCGTCGAGATGGGCACGCGCGACCAGGTCTTTTCCAATCCGCGCCATCCCTACACCAGACGGCTGATCGAAGCCGTGCCGGTGCCCGATCCCGCGCAGCGAAGAAGCCGCTTCGCCCGCCTCGATCAGGAGATCCCGAGCGCCACCCGCAGGATCGGCGAGGCGCCGTTGAAACTGGCGCTAAGGGATGTCGGCAACGGCCATCTCGTCGCCGCCGAGGGCTGATCGAACGCGGCAAGTCGCCAGCCGGATCAGCTCCAGATCGATCGGATGCGGTTGATCCGCCCGCGCAGGAGGCGTTGCGCCTGACCGTGCTGTTCATCAGCGGCTCCATGGACAACCCCTGGCCTCGCATTCTACAGAGCGGTTGTGGGCCCGCGCCACATGAGTCGGACGC
The DNA here is from genome assembly GCA_014189435.1 of Mesorhizobium loti. NCBI lineage: Bacteria > Pseudomonadati > Pseudomonadota > Alphaproteobacteria > Hyphomicrobiales > Phyllobacteriaceae > Mesorhizobium > Mesorhizobium loti. The sequence continues at coordinate 6,038,197 of CP050293.1, read as the reverse complement.
GGGCGGCGGTTTCAATCCAAGGGGAAAAGCATGCGCATTCGGTCGATGATGATAGGGGCAGCTGCCCTGGTGGCGGTTGGAGCATTCGCCGTGCACGCGCAGGCCGAAGGGTTCGAAAACATCGTGCTGTCCGCAAGCAAGGACGCAAAAGAGACTCAGGCGACATTTGCGCCGGACACGGCCAAGATCTTCCTCTCCGCCGATCTGACCGACGCGGTGGCCTCGGGATCGAAGCTCACCGTGAGCTGGATTTCGGTGGATTCGGGCGGTGTCGCGCCGGCGAACTACAAAATCGACGAGGTCAGCTTCGAAATCGGCGTGATCGAAAACCATGTCGACTCCTCGGTGAGCAAGCCGGATGCCGGCTGGCCGGTCGGCACCTATCAGGTGCAGATCGCCGTTGACGGCACGGTGAAGGAAGCGGTCGACTTTTCCGTGAAGTGACCGGGGCGCGCCAGGTGGCCCCCTGCTCCACGAGCAGGGCGTCGCAGCCCCTCATCGACTGTGGCGTGAGAAGAACGTCGCGCTCTCATGCCACGGCTCTGATTTACCCCTAAGCCCCATCACCCATAACACCCGCGCTCCACCGCCAGCCGGCGCACCAGCGCCAGCACGGCATCGATGGTCGGCGTCGGCTTGTCTGTTAGCCGGCCAAGTTCCTGCACCGCGCTCACCAGCGCGTCGATCTCCATCGGGCGGCCGCGCTCGAGGTCCTGCAGCATCGAGGTCTTGTGCTCGCCGACATCGCCGGCGCCCTTGATGCGCCTGTCGACCGCTATGGGAAAACGCACGCCGAGGCTTTCGCCAATCGCTTGCGCCTCCAGCATCATGGTGCGGGCAAGCGTGCGGGTGCCCTCGTCGGCAACGATCGCGGCCAGCGTGCTGCCGGTCAGTGCCGAGATCGGGTTGAAGGAGAGATTGCCCCACAGTTTTACCCAGATTTCGCTGCGAATGTCGTCGCGCACCGGCACCTGCAGCCCGGCCTTGACCATCTCCTCGGCCAGAAGTGTGACCCGTTCGCTGCGCTCGCCCGAGGGTTCGCCGAGCGAGAAGCGCTTGCCCTCGACATGGCGGATGAGGCCCGGCGCATCGACCTCGACCGCGGGATAGACGACCGAGCCGATAACGCGCTGCGGCCCGATCCGCTGCCAGATCGCGCCGCCCGGATCGACCGCACTCAGCCTGGTGCCTTCGAGCGGCCCGCCGACGCCGTGGAAATACCACCACGGCACGCCGTTCTGCATGGTGACGACGGCGGTCTGGTCCCCAAGCAGCGGTGCGATCTGGTCAAGCGCGGGTGTGAGCGAATGGGCCTTCAGCGCCAGCACCACATAATCCTGGACGCCAAGTTCCTCGGCCTTGGCGGCGGCCCGGACGGGGACGGAAATCTCCTGGCCATCCTCGATCAGGCGCAGGCCATTTGCCTTGATCGCGTCCAGATGCGCGCCGCGCGCGACGATCGAAAGATCGGTCCGCCCAGTGATCGCCAGCTTGGCAGCGAGATAGCCGCCGATCGCGCCGGCGCCGAAGATGGTGATCTTCATCGTCAAAGTCCGAGTTTGGCGGCAAGGCCGATGCGCTGCAATTTGCCGGTCGCGCCCTTGGGGATCTCGTCCAGGATCAGGATCTTGCGCGGCACCTTGAAGTCGGCAAGCCGCGTCGCGGCATAGGTGCGGATGTCGCCCTCGGTGGCGCTGATGCCCTCGCGCAGCACCACCGCCGCCGCCACCTCCTCGCCCAGCTTGTCATGCGGCATGGCGAAGGTGACGACCTGCGCCACCGCTGGATGGTCCATCAGCACGTCGTCGACCTCGAGCGGCGAGATCTTTTCGCCGCCGCGGTTGATGATCTCCTTGAGCCGTCCGGTGACCCTGAGATAGCCGTCCTCGTCGAGCACGCCCTGGTCGCCGGTGTGGAACCAGCCATGCGCGAAGGCCGTGGCATTGGCATCCGGGTTCTTCTCGTAGCCGGCGGTCACATTGGGCCCGCGAATGACGATCTCGCCGGTCTCGCCGGCTTTCAGCAACCGCCCGTCGGGGGCCATGACAGCCACGTCCGGGCCGGCGGATGCACCGACGCTGCCCGGCTTGCGCTGGCCCGGCGGCAGCCGGTTCGACGCCATCTGGTGCGCCGCCTCGGTCATCCCGTAGGATTCGATCACCGGACAATCGAAGGTCGCTTCCAGTTCGGCCATCACCTGCGCCGGCAGCGACGCCGAGGACGAGCGGATGAAGCGCAGACGCGCCGCCGCCAGCGCTTCGGTGTTGCGCGCCGCCCTGGGCAGGATCGCCTGATGCATGGTCGGCACCGCCGTGTACCAGCTTGGCTGCGCCTCGGCTCAGCCACTGGAAGAAGCGCAGCGCGTTGAAGCCGGGCGTGCAGTAGATGCTGCCGCCTGATGCCAGCGACGACAGCACGGCCGCGATCAGGCCGTGAATGTGGAACAGCGGCATGATGTTGAGGCAGCGGTCATCGGCCGTGAGGCCAAGTGTGCCGCCGATATGGGCAGCCGAGGCCGCGATGTTGGCGTGGCTGAGCGGCACCAGTTTGGGCCGCGATGTCGTGCCGGAGGTGTGCAGCAAAAGCGCGATGTCGCTGTCTTGCGCCATGTCGGGCGCGGCCTGCGCTCCGATCGCCGCGCCCTCGATCGTGAAACTCCCCGCTGGCGCGTCAGGCTGCGCGACCAGCCTCAGCACGCCGATGCCGAGGCGTTCGGCCACCGTCACCGCCGGGCCGGTCTCACCCTCCGCGACAAGGATCGCCTTGGCGCCAATGTCGGTCAGGTAGAAATCGAGCTCGTCGGCCCGGTAGGCCGGATTGAGCGGCGCTGTCGAGGCAGTGGCCGCCACGGCGACGAAGGCGGTGGCCATCTCGGGACCGTTGGGCAGCACGATCGCCACCCTGTCGCCCCGGCCGATGCCGCGCGCATGCAGCTGTTTTGCCGTATCGGCGATCAGGCTGCGCAAACCGCCATGGGTAAGCGTCGCCCTGTCGGGCGCCGAAATCGCCGGAGCGTTGTCGGCGCCGGCGGCGAGACGGCGGGAGAGGTCTGCGTGGGTTTCACTGTGGGTCATGGTCACCGGCTATGTTCAAGTGCAGAAGTCCTGCATGCGATTTCGGCCCCAAGGTAATCGCTTCGGACCAATTGTCGACCTTGGCGCTGCCCCTCATCCGCCTGCCGGCACCTTCTCCCCGTATAGTGACGGGGAGAAGGGAGAGCCGCACCCTCGGGGCATTTCTTGCAACGCTGGCGATTGGCGAAACCATCGATGAAAGCGTCTTTCTCCCCGTCACTATACGGGGAGAAATGCCCGGCAGGGCAATGAGGGGCGGCGCCAACGCCTGCAGGCAACTGCCGCCTTCTCCAGGCCCGCCACGACTGTTCCGATCACCTCAATATCCAAGCGCCAAGCCATCCTTGCGCGGATCGGAGGCGCCGGTCAGCGTCCCCTTCTCCCAGTCGATCAGCACCACCTGTCCGCCGCCAAGCGGGTGATGCGGCTCGGCTATGCGGTGGCCGCGACGGCGCAGGCCCTCGATCGCATCGGCGGGAACGCCGCGCTCGGCCTCCACGGTATCGTCATTGTAGAACACCCTGGGCGCATCCAGCGCCTGCTGCGGGTCCATGCCGAAATCGATCATGTTGGTGAGCAGGTGGACATGCCCGAACGGCTGGTAGCCGCCGCCCATGACGCCGAACGGCATCACCACGCGGCCGTTCTTCGTCGCCATGCCGGGCATGATCGTGTGCATCGGCCGCTTGCCGGGCGCGATCGCGTTCGGATGTGCCGGGTCGAGGCGGAAGCTCGAACCGCGGTTCTGCAGCACGACACCGGTCTTCGGGCCGACGACGCCGCTGCCGAACGAATAATAGGTCGAGTTGATGAAGGAGACCGCGTTGCGGTCGCGGTCGACGATGGAGATGTAGACCGTGTCGCTGCCGGGTAGCTCCACGCGCGGCAGATGCGTCATGGCGCATTCGCGGTCGATCTCGGCGCGCAGCCGGTCGGCATAGGCGCCGGACAGGAGCTGCTTGACCGGCACCGGGACATGGTCCTGGTCGCCGACATAGCGGTCGCGGTCGCGGTAGGCCAGCCGCCCGGCCTCGATCTCGAGATGCAGGCGTTCCGCGCCGTTGGGATCCAGCCCGCCAAGCTTGAAGCCCGACAGCACGTTCAGCATCAAAAGCGCCGTCAGGCCCTGATTGTTCGGCGGCATCTGGTGGATGTCATGGCCGCCATAGGAAGTGCTGACCGGCGCCACATAGTCGCCTCTGGTCGCGGCGAAATCCTCGGCCGAATGAAGCCCGCCCAATTCATTGAGCCGGCGCACGATATCGTCGGCAACGGCGCCTTCGTAGAATCCGGCACGGCCGTGTTTGGCGATGACGCGCAAGGTGGCGGCGAGTTCCGGCTGCCGGTGGACGTCGCCGGCTTTCGGCGCGTTGCCGCCGGGCAGGAAGATGCGCGCGGCATGCTCGTCGGCCGACAGGTCGGTCTCCGGTTCGGCCCAGTCGAAGGCGACGCGGTCATGCACGACATAGCCGTTCTCGGCATAATGGATGGCCGGCGCCAGCGCCTCGGCAAGACCTTTGCGGCCATGGTCCTCGAGCAGGCGGCTCCAGGCATCGACGGCGCCCGGCACGGTGACCGCGTGCGGACCCTGCAGCGGGATGTGGTCGAAGCCTTTTTCCAGATACCAGTCGACATCAGCCCTGGCTGGCGCCCGCCCCGAGCCGTTGAAGGCCAGCACATTGCCTTGCCCTCCGGGAGAATAAAGCACGAAGCAGTCGCCGCCGATGCCGGTCGATTGCGGCTCGACCACGCCCTGCACGGCGGCGGCGCAGACCGCGGCATCCATGGCATTGCCGCCGGAGCGCAGCATCTCGATGGCCGCCAGGGTCGAAAGCGGATGCGACGTCGCGGCGACCGCCTCGGTGGCACGAACCGGCGAGCGGCCGGGAAACTGGAAATCACGCATTCTGTCTGGGTATCCCATGGTCACGTCTGAGAATTGGTCTGGTGAAATCAATGCCGCCGCCCGAAGATCTGCGCAACCGACAACAGCACGACCGACAGCACGATCAGGCAGGTCGAGATGGCGGCGATCGTCGGGTCGATCTGGTCGCGCAGCGCATTGAACATGCGGCGCGTCAAGGTCGTGGTCTCGCCGCCCGAGATGAACAGCGACACCACCACTTCGTCGAAGGAGGTGATGAAGGCAAACAGCGCGCCCGAAACGATCGAGAAGCGGATCTGCGGCATCGTCACCTGCCAGAAGGCGGCGACGCGTCCGGCGCCAAGGCTGCGCGCCACCCGCTCCTGGTTCATGTCGTAGGAGCGCAGCCCGGAAAGCACGGTCAGCACCACCAGCGGCAGCGCCTGCACCGTATGCGCGATGACCAGCCCGGTCAGCGTGTTGTTGAGCCCGATGCGCGCATAGAGGAAGAAGGTGCCGATGCCGATCAGGATCACCGGCACGATCAGCGACGCCGTCAGCAGCGCGTTGATGGTGCCGTTGAAGCGCAGCGTGCCCCGGTTGATGGCATAGGCGGCGGCAGTGCCGAGCGGTGTCGCCACGAGCACGGTCATAACAGCCACCTTGACCGAGACGATCGTGGCGTCACGCCACTCCAGCGACCCGAAATAGGCCTGGTACCAGCGCAGCGACCATTGCTGCGGCGGGAATTGCAGCAGCGTCGAATCCGAAAACGACATGATGACGATGATGATCGACGGCGCGATCAGGAACAACAGCACGAGGCCGCCGAGGCCGTAGAGCCACAGGCGTTGCCGGTGCGAGATCGGCAGGCCAAAATCCTCGCTCATCGCGAACTCCACACACCTGTGGCGCGCGCGCCGAGCAGCCACTGGAACAGGCCGAGAAGCGCCAGCGTCACCACCAGCAGCACCACGCCAAGTGCCGCCCCCGCACCCCAGTTGGAATAGAGGCTGGTGGTCTGTTCCATGCGCATCGCCCACATGATGACCTTGCCGCCACCCATCAGTGCCGGCGTGACGAAGAAGCCGAGGCAAAGCACGAAGACGATGACCACGCCCGAGGCGAGGCCTGGCAGCGACAGCGGGAAGAAGATCTGCCGGAAGGTGGCGGCCGGGCCGGCGCCAAGGTTCATCCCGGCGCGCAGGCAATCGGTGTCGATGGTCTTCATCGAGGCGTAGAGCGGCAGCACCAGGAACGGCAGCAATATATGCGTCATGCCTATGACGACGCCCGACAGATTGTTGGCAAGCGACAGCGGCTGATTGATGACGCCGAGATCGATCAGCCAGCTGTTGATCAGGCCCTTGCGCTGCAGGATCACCAGCCAGGCATAGGTGCGCACCAGAACCGATGTCCAGAACGGCAGGATGACGAAGATCAGGCAGATCGATGCCGCCCGGCGCGGCAGCTGCGACAGCATGTAGGCCAGGGGATAGCCGAGCAGGACGCAGGCACCGGTGACGATGAAGGCGACCTTGAAGGTGGTGACGAAGGTCTTGATGTAGGAAGCCTGCTCGAAGAAGCGCGCATAATTGGCGGCGCTGAAGGCGCCGGCTTCGTCGAACAGCGACAGCCAGAACAGCCAGCCGATCGGCACGATGATGATGGCGAAGACCAGGAAAAGGCTTGGCGCCAACAGCGCCAGCAGCCGCAGTGACTCGCGCCGGGCGTCGGCGCGCAGCGCCTGCGTGTTCAGCTCCCGGCCTGCTCGGTCGCCAGTCTCTTCCATGAGGGCGGGCTGCGCGCTCATGAGTCTGCCGCCACCAGGATCGTGTCCTGCGCATCGAGGCCGAGCCTGACCGGCTGGCCGGGAGCCGGCATTCTGGCCAGCACGTCGCTGCGGCAATAATCGCGCAATGTCAGCTGACGGCCATCGCGCAGCACCGCGTAGCAGACGAAGCTGTCGCCCTGATAGATGATGTCGCTGAGCGTCGCCTCAAGCACGTTGACGCCGCTTGCCGGCTCGGCATTTGCCAGCAGCCGCAGCTTTTCCGGCCGCACCACCATCAGGTGCTGGCCTGATGCCGGTGCCGGCGCTGCTGTGTGGATTCTGCGGTCCTCGTACCAGATCGAGCCGTTACGGCACTCGACCGGGATGAAATTCGATTCGCCGATGAAGCCGGCTACAAACCGCGTTTGCGGCGTGGCGTAGAGGGTTTCGGGCTTGTCGAGCTGTTCGATGCGCCCGGCGTTCATGACAGCGATGCGGTCCGACATGGTGATGGCTTCGCGCTGGTCGTGCGTGACATAGACCGTGGTCATGCCAAGCCGCCGGTGCAGGGCGCGCAGCTCGATCTGCATGTGCTCGCGCAGGCCTTTGTCCAGCGCCGACAGCGGCTCGTCCATCAGCACGATGCGCGGCTCGAAGACGATGGCGCGCGCCAGCGCCACACGCTGGCGCTGGCCGCCGGAAAGCTGGTCGACCCGGCGCTCGCCTAGGCCCTGCAATTTCACCAGATCGAGCGCTTTCTCGACACGCCCGGCCATCTCGGCGGCGGCGACGCCGCGCTGCTTGAGCGGAAAGGCGATGTTGTGGAAGACGTTCATGTGCGGAAACAGCGCGTAGTTCTGGAACACCATGCCGATGTTGCGCTTGTGCGGCGGCGTGGTGATGATCTCCTCGTCGCCGACCCTGATCGAGCCGGCATTGGCCCGCACAAAGCCGGCCAGGATCATCAGCAGCGTCGTCTTGCCGGAACCGGAAGGCCCGAGCAGCGTCAGGAATTCGCCGGCGTCGACATCGAGGTTGAGGTCGCGCAACACCGCTACGCTGCCAAATCGTTTCTCGATCCCGCGCATGCTGATCGGCAGCGCGGATGGCGCAATGGACAAGATCATCGTCTCCTGAGCTGAGGCGGCAAAAGCAGGGCGAGACACCGCCCTGCCGTGGTTTGGGTTTTGGCCGCAGCCTATTGCTGGATCAGATTGTCGAACTTTTCAGTCGCCTCGACCAGGTTGTCGCGCCAGAACTCGGCATCTTGCAACACCTGCTTCTTGACGTTTTCGGGCGCCGAATTGATGTCCTTGATCCTGTCCTGCGGGATCTTGCCGGTCTCGAAAGCCTTCTCGTTCACCGGCCCATTGTCGACATAGAGCGGCAGATTGGCCTGCAGTTGCGGGCTGACGAACATCGCAAGCGCCTTCATGGCCGCTTCCTTGTTCTTGGCGCCCTTGGGGATGACCATGCAGTCGGCGGTCAAAACACCCTGGTCGAAGGAGAAGCTGACCGGCGCGCCTTCCTTCTTCAACGTGCCGGCGCGGCCGTTCCAGATGCTCGCCATGTCGACTTCGCCGTCCTTCACCAGTTGCATGGCCTGGGCGCCGGAGGTCCACCAGGCGTCGACATGGCCGCGGATCTTGTCGACGGATTTCAGCGCGCCGTCGACATCGACCGGATAGACCTTGTCGATCGGCAGGCCCGAGGCGAGTGCCGCGACGCTGAGCGTCTCGGTCGCCTGGCTGCCGCTCAGCGCGCGCCGTCCCGGGAATTTTTCCACGTTCCAGAAATCGGCCCAGGTCTTGGGGCCTTTGTCGCCAAAAACGTCCGTCCGGTAGATCAGCACGACCGACGTGTAGGAAATGCCGACCCAGTCGTCATGGACAAGCTTCGGGTTGATGCCGGTCTTGTCGATAATGCCGTAGTCAAGCTTCTCGAACAGCCCTTCCTTCGAGCCGCGCGCGCATTCGTCGGCGCCAAGTTCGGTGATGTCCCATTTCACCGCATTGCCGGTCACCTGCAGCCGCACGTCGTCGAGGCCGTTGGTGGTGTCTTCCTTGATGGTGATGCCGAGCGCATCGGCGGTCGGCTTGAAGAACGCCTTGGTCTGCGCCTCCTGGTAGGTGCCGCCCCACGAGGCGACGGTGATGGTGTCGCCCGCCATGGCGGGCGCCGCGAGCGAGGCCATGAGGCCCGCCATCGCGGCAATGCTAACGCGTCTGGTCCTGTTCATTTTCGGCTCTCCACCGGTGTTCCCATTGTTTTTGATTTCGCATGCTATCTTGTATACAATTTTGAGTGTAGCTTGGAGATCGATGATGTCAACACCGTTTGGTGCGATCGAATTTATGCGTTTCGATCCGGACAAGGTGGTGGGGGACGGCTTGGTCGGAGGCGTGGCAAAATACGCCGACTGCGGCTACAGCTATGCATGTTCCGGCTGAAAGGCCGGAGAAGTGGGAAGGGAAGCTTGGCCAAGGAAACCAAAAATACGCTGCGCGACTCGGTCTACTCCGCGCTCAAGGCGATGATCGTGACCGGCCAGATTCCGCCGGGCTCACGCGTTACCGAAAACGACATCGCGGCGAAGCTGACTGTCAGCCGCACCCCGGTGCGCGAGGCCTTCAATCGCCTCGAGCGAGACGGCCTGGTCACCGGCCGGCCGCGCCAGGGCTATGTCGTCACCGAGTTCGACATCAACATGTTCCGCGAGGCCTTCGAGATCCGCGAACTGCTCGACGGCCATGCGACCGAACTGGCGGCGGCAGCGGCGACAGAAGTGGACAAGGCGCGGTTGCGCGCCATGCTGGCCGAATGCGAACGGCTGGCCGCCATTCCGGACCGCACCAACAGGGAAAAATTCCAGGAACTGGAAGTCGGCATCGACCTGCACCGCGTCATCGCCGAAATCAGCGGCAATGTCATGCTGCACAACATGCTGTGCGGCATCCTCGACAAGTGCCAGCATTATGTCTGGACGGAACTGCTCTGGCTGGACGAATGGAAGATCGCCCGCGACGAGCACGCCGAAATCGTCGACGCAATCTGTGCCGGCGACGCTGCCAGAGCCGGCTCGCTGGCCCGCGCCCATGTGCGCGGTTCGCGAGACAACGTGCTACGCCTGCTGCAGGCCAAGTCGGACTATCGGAATTTCCTGGCCAAGGCGTCGTGAACGGGGGCAGCCCGAATGGGGCCTGTCCGCCGACTGCCTCTGACGATAATCGCCGGCAGGCCTCAGCCCTTGCGCTCCTGAAGGCTGTTGCCGCCGTCGACCACCAGCAGGGCGCCGTTGACATAGCTGGCGCCTTCCGATGCCAGGAACACGACCGTCGCGGCAACCTCGTCGGGCCGCCCGGCCCGCGCCGGCGGCGTATGCAGGGCGGCTTGCCGTTCCATCTCGCTCGACGACCCCGTTTCGATCCAGCCGGGGGCCACGGCATTGGCCGTGATGCCGCTTTTCGCCACTTCGAGCGCCAGCGTGCGCGTCAGGCCGACCATGCCGGCCTTGGCGGCGGAATAGGCCGATGTGCCTTCAAAAGACACCAGCGGCCCGGTGACCGAAGCCACATTGACGATGCGCCCGTAGCCCGCTTCGACCATCGCCGGCAGAAACGCCTTCGTGACGAGGAACGCCGTCTTCAGGCTGACGTCGATCCCCTGATCCCAGTCGGCCTCGGTCATGGCGAGAAACGCTTTGTCGGCCGAAGGCGATGCCAGCGAGCCCATGCCGGCATTGTTGACCAGGATGTCGACCGCGCCGACATCAGCCCGAAGCCGCGCGACGTCGGCGGCGATGGTGAGATCGGCGATTGCGGCTTTGGCATCGATGCCGTCGGCGCAAAGCGCGGCGGCGCGATCGAGCACACGCCCACTGGCGCCCGTGAGGAAAACGGCATGGCCGGCAAGGCCGAGTTGCCGGGCAATGGCAAAGCCGATGCCGTTGGCCGCACCGGCCCCGGTGATCAAAGCGCGCTTGGTGCGGGTAGGAAACATGGTCAAATCAGGCTCCGCTGGTTACATGAATGGTTTTGGCGCACCGGAGAGGATGAAACTGGGCGCCGTTATGTCATTGTTACGCCTATTGATTTCTAAGATCACCTCTCGGAGCGGAGTGACGGCTTTGCGCTACAACCGGACTCTCGAGCCGATTACCGACTTGGTCTCGCACCACGGCGGACACCGCGACGCTGCCAGGCTTGGCGATGCTCTCGACACGCGCTGCAACATTGACGCCGTCGTCATAGATGTCACCGTGGTCGAAGGTGATGTCGCCCACGTCCATCCCGATGCGGAACTCAATCCGCCGCTCTTCCGTCCACTACTGCGCGCGGCGTGCTAGCGAACGTCGGGCTTCTGGCCGCGCTCCTGCTACTACTCCTGATTGGCTTGAGCTGACTTTATACACGCGCGACAGCGGAAGGCGTTTCGTCCCGCTATCTCAACTATCAAATACGCCCCTCCTAACCTCCGAGAATGCTACTTCACCGGGCCACGTGTGATGGACGTGAGTTCCACGATCACGTCAAACGCCTTGATGCTCAACGTCGGGTCCCCTTTCATCTCCGCAATAATTGGCCCGTCCACGAAGGCCTGCACTGCGGCGTCATTGTCGAATAGGTAGATTCCCCCGGCTTCGCTTTGGGCCTCGTTTATGATCCAGACCTTCCAGCGCAGGCCAGGTATGTCCGCGATGGGTTGAGCATAGGGCAGGTTTTCTTTCTCGTACTCGGCCCTCGGCCCGTTGAGCTTGTAGTTGATTTGCAGAATTTTGGCCGACATGTCTTTCCTCCCTATTCTCTGTCGTAGGCGTTGCACGGCCACCCCGGATGAGGCTGCAACCTCGGTACGGTTTTCAAGAAAGCGGGACGATTCCCTCAAGCGCCGCATAGACCGAGGTTCGTAGCCAACGGTGCATGTTGCGGGCAAGGCCGGGGTCACCGCTCAGGAAAAGGCCGCCTCTTTCTTTCTCACGCTCGATGCTGGAACGGCCCTCCAGGATGGCCCCAAGCGAAACAACGCTGGTCTCGACGTAAAGGTCGACGTCCCGGCGGGGGTCGAGCGAGCATAGCTCGGGCAAGTCCGCGCCTGGCTCGACCACAAACCAGTAATGGGGACACTTCGGTGGGGGATCGTCGCGGAAATGGAAGCGGATGACGGCGCGCCGCCGCGGCAGTTCAGCGAGGTCGATCTTTCGGCGCACGACCCACATGAGGGTCGAAACATCTACGTCTCCAAGCGCGATTTCCGCCTCGATGTTGCATTGCGCCCATTCCGCCAGCGCGTTCATCGCCGGCTCGAGCTTGATCGACTTCTCGGTGCGGAAATAGCCGATGGTGCCCGTCGCCTCGTCCTCGACGCGCTCGACCAGGCCCAACGCTTCCATCTCCTTGAGTCGCCTCGACAAGAGGGCGGACGAGATGTTGCCCACCCCCTTGCGAATGTCATTGAAGCGGGCCGAGCCGTTCCAGAGCTCGGTTAGGATTTGGATCGTCCAGCGCGGCTCCAGGAACTCGCAGGCGCGCGAGATCGGGCAGACCAGTCCGTAAGGCCGTCGCGCCATGGCTGAGCGCTCCTTTGCCGCAGGTTAGGCCTTGCGGAGGTCTAAGGCCAGTTCACAATCTGAAGCGGAACGCTTCCGAAGCTGCCCTGGTGCCTTCCCGCCTTCTGCCGTCATGGTGATCGCCATTCGAGCATCCCGACCAACGGAGGTTACCATGACCTGGCATAATATGACGCAATCGACATTAGGCCAGACTGCACGGCGCGTGCCGGGCACTTTTCTTGATCCTCCGCTCGAACGCCTGCTGGCCCTTGTCCATGAGTGGCGGACCCGCCGCAACATAGAGCGCGAGCTTGGTCACCTGTCCAACTTCCATCTGCGCGATGTTGGCTTAACCAAAGCTGACGTCGAAGCGGCCTGCGCCGACAGCCTCGATCAATCCGCCTCTCACGCGCTCAAGAGCGCAGCGCAGAACCGCACGGGCAATTGGTGAGAAGGGAATTCCAGACGGTTCTCAAAGTCGACTGGGGTCGCGGGCGAGAATTGAGCAATTTCAATGTATTGCGAATGGCGCGCCCGAAGAGATTCGAACTCCTGACCCCCAGATTCGTAGTCTGGTGCTCTATCCAGCTGAGCTACGGGCGCGCATCAGGCCATGCTTTTCATGGCCCCGCGATCCGATCGTGAACGACCGGCCGCGACGAGACGTGTTCCCTAGCGACTGAATTTCGGAAAAGCAAGCCGATCCGGCAAAAGTTTTGTCACAAGTGCCTTGGCTGACGATGACGGCCCGGATTCTGGCGCTTGGAAACGGCCACTAAGCCGGGTTCGAGTTCGATCCTTCAAGGATGAGCATCCATCTCGAAGGAACGAGCATTGGCCGGCAGGGAAGAGCGCCGGCCTTGGAAGCACGAGCATCGGGCGACACAGCGCCCGCCCCATCATGCCGGGCGGCGCAGGCCGTTGCGGGCCTGGTCGAGCCGCACCGGCTGGTCGGGAATGGTGACGGCGAATGTGGTGCGCCCGCCAATGCTCTCGACCAGTTCCACCGTGCCGCCATGCGCGCGGATCAGCTCGTGCGCGATCGCCAGGCCAAGGCCGGTGCCGCCGCTGCGCGCCGAGCCGCGAAAGGCCGCGAACAGGTTTTCGCGCGCTTTCGGCGGCAGGCCGGGGCCGGTGTCGGTGACGGCGATGCGGCTGACACTGCCCAGGCGCACGGCCGACACCGCCAGGCGGCGCACCAGGGCGCTTTCACTGTCGGCCGCCATCGCTTGCACCGAGTTGCGGCAAAGATTGGTCAGCACCCTGAACAGCTGGTCGGAATCGGCGTCCACCTCGAAGCTCTGTTCGACGGCATTGACGAACTCGATGCCGCCTTCGGTGTCGAGCAGGCCATGGACGTCCTCGACCAGCTGGTACAGCCGCAGCCTGCGGCGCGAAGGTGGCGGCTCCTGCGTGCGGCCATAGGCGAGCACGCCTTCGGAATAGGACACGGCACGGTCGAGCGCGCGCAGCAGTTTCGGCGCGAAGGCCTGCACGGTCGGGTCCTTGACCTGGCGCAGGCGGTCCGACATCAGCTGCGCCGAAGCCAGGATGTTGCGCATGTCATGGTTGATCTTGGAGACGGCAAGGCCAAGGTCGGCAAGGTGCTTCTGCTCGGAGAGCATTTTTTGCAGCCGCTCCTGCATCTGCGAAAGCTCGCGCTCGGCGACGCCGATCTCGTCGGCGCGGGCGGCCGGGTGGATGATACGCCCGGGATCGTCAGGGGCCTCGGAAAAGGACAGCATCGAGCGCGTCATCGTCCGGATCGGCCCGATCATGATCAGGTCGATGGCGGCATAGACCAGCATGGCGGTGAACAGCGAGATCAGCAGCGAGACGAAGGCGACGTTGCGGGAATATCGCAGCATCGCATTGCGCAGGCTGTTGTCGGGCATGATCAGCTCGAACTCCTTGTCCGAGTCGCCGACCGGGCCGAAAACGCGCAGCATCCGGTTGCCGCCGAAAAACAGCGTGTCGAGTGCGCCGGTCATGCCCTTGATCATGCCGATGCTGGCGATATCGATGTGTTCGTCGACCTTGGGCGGCATTTCGGCCACCACCAGCAGCCGCGAGACGCCGCCGTCGCGCACCGCGATCGCCTTGGCGCCGATTGCCATCAGCACGTCGTTCTGGGCCGTGCGCGACAGCGAGGTGGGTTCACCCTGCACCAGCACGATCGACACGGCCGCCGCCGTACTCAGCCGCTCCTTCAGCCAGTTCAGCCGGTAGCTGGCGATCCAGGGCAGGAAGATCAGCACTTCGGCCAAAAGCACGAAGACGATGGTGAGCAGCAGCAGCTTGGTCGACAGGCCGCGCGACAGCGGCACCGTGCGCACGATGGCTGGCTCCGCCATGCCGATCCCTTCCTGCGCTTGTATGGTTTCGCTCATGCGGTCCATGTCTTCACAATCACTTGATCAACGCAGATTAGGCGATTACGGCTTTTTTGCCAATTTCATCCTTGGTCGGAAACATAAACCGGCCTGAATGCCGCCGGGCTTGCGCCCGACGACTCCGGATTGACTTCCAAAAGCCTTCTTTCTATAAGCCCGCACACGCTCGGGCCATTCGTCCCGGCGCGGTTTCGATCGCGCCAAAGCCGGCCCGGCAAAGCTCCTGTTACACAGTGACAGAATCAAGAAGGGCCGCACCCCGCGGTATTAAAACAAATGAAGCGTACCTACCAACCGTCTAAACTCGTCCGCAAACGTCGGCACGGCTTCCGTGCCCGCATGGCCACCAAGGGTGGTCGTGGCGTCGTCGCAGCTCGCCGCAACCGCGGCCGCAAGCGGCTCAGCGCCTGAACGGAAGACGAGATCGTTGCCCGCATCCGGCAAGCCAGTGGGACCAAATCCCAAGCGGCTTCTGAAGCGCGCGGAATTCCTGGCCGTCCGTCGTGGTGAAAAGCGACGCGGGCGGCTTTTTCTCGTTGAAGTTCTCGACCGCGGCGACGGCCTGTCGCCGCGCGTCGGCTATACCGTCACCAAGAAGGTCGGCAATGCGGTTGTCCGCAACCGCGTCCGGCGGCGGCTGCGAGAAGCCGTCCGTACGCATGCGGCAAGTGACATGGCGCCTGGCAATGACTATGTCATCGTCGGGCGTGAAGACGTGCTTACCACTCCGTTCGGCCAGTTGAAGGCCGAACTCTCCCGCCGACTGCGCGGAACACGATAGGCCAAGGGCTTTCGATGGAAAACAACCGGAACTTCTTCATCACCATCGCGCTGTCGGTGCTGATCCTGGCGGTATGGCAATATTTTTACGTCTTGCCGCGCAGCGAAGCGCAACGCGAGGCAGCCCGCGTCGAACAGCAGCGCGTCGAGGAGCAGAAGAAGGCCGCCGGCACCAACCCCGGCGCCGACACCGGAACGCCCGCAGCGCCTGGCGCCATTCCGAATGCACCCGGCACCGATGCCGTGACGCCGGCCGGCCGCGAACAGGCGCTCGCCACGACGACCCGCGCCAAGATCGATACGCCAAGCCTCGAGGGTTCGATCAACCTGACCGGCGCCCGTCTCGACGACCTCAAGCTCAAGCACTACACCGAGACGGTCGACAAGAACTCGCCCGAGATCAGCCTGCTCAACCCGGCAGCACTCCCCAATGGCTATTATGCCGAGATCGGCTTCGTCGGCAACGACAAGACCGGCGCGGTGCCCGGTCCCGAGACTGTGTGGGCCGTCGACGGCAATGCCACGCTGACGCCGACAACCCCGGTCACGCTGACCTATTCGAACGACAAGGGCCTGACCTTCAAGCGCACCTTTTCCGTCGACACCAATTACATGTTCACGGTGTCAGACACGGTGCAGAATTCGGGCACGGCCGCCGTCTCGCTGTCCAATTACGGCCGCGTCACCCGGTTCGACAAGCCGGCCGTCGCCAGCACCTATGTGCTGCATGAGGGCCTGATCGGCTTCACCGGCACCGAAGGCCTGCAGGAACACAAATACGCGTCCATCGAGAAGGACAAGCAGTTCACGCCGGGCAAGTCGACCGACGGCTGGCTCGGCATCACCGACAAATACTGGGCGGTGACGCTGGTGCCGACCGAAAAGCAGCCGTTCCAGCCACGCTACGCCTATTTCGAGGACGGCCGCCATCGCTACCAGTCCGACTTCCTGACCGACCCGATCACCGTCGATGCCGGTCAGTCGGCGACGGTCGAGAGCGAAATCTTCGCCGGGGCCAAGGAAGTCGGCAAGATCAACGCCTATGCGGAAGACCGTCACATCAAGCGGTTCGACCTGTTGATCGACTGGGGCTGGTTCCACTTCATCACCAAGCCGATGTTCTGGCTGATCGACACGCTCTACAAATTCTTCGGCAATTTCGGCCTGGCGATCCTCGCCACCACCGTCATCGTTAAGGCCATCTTCTTCCCGCTTGCCAACAAGTCCTACGCGTCGATGGCGAACATGAAGAAGGTGCAGCCCAAGATGCTCGAGATCCGCGAGAAATACGCGGACGACAAGATGAAGCAGCAGCAGGCGATGATGGAGCTGTACAAGACCGAGAAGATCAATCCGCTCGCCGGCTGCTGGCCGGTGGCGCTGCAGATCCCGGTCTTCTTCTCGCTCTACAAGGTGCTCTACATCACCATCGAGATGCGGCATGCGCCGTTCTTCGGCTGGATCCAGGATCTGGCGGCACCCGATCCGACGTCGATCTTCAATCTGTTCGGCCTCGTTCCGGTCACCTTGCCGCACATGCTGATGATCGGAGTCTGGCCGCTGATCATGGGCGTCACCATGTTCCTGCAGATGCGCATGAACCCGACGCCGCCGGATCCGACCCAGGCCGCGATCTTCACCTGGATGCCTGTCATCTTCACCTTCATGATGGCGGGTTTCCCGGCTGGCCTGGTCATCTACTGGGCCTGGAACAACACGCTGTCGATCCTCCAGCAAGGCGTGATCATGAAGCGCCAGGGCGCCAAGATCGAGCTGTGGGACAATCTGATCGCACTGTTCCGAAAGAAACCGTCGCCGGCGGAGTAGTCGGCGCTCTCCGTCACGAAATCAAAAAAGCCCCGGTCGGTTCACCGCCCGGGGCTTTTTCGTTGATCCATTCCGGCCCATTTCCAATCTCCGGTGAAACTTTGGCGCGCCGCGTCTCGTAATTGCGCGTTGCCATCCTGCGGCCTGCGCTTCGGCGCGCTTGCGGCGGTGATGGATTTGCGTCGTTGCGGACCACCGCGTTTCGCGACGCCGGCAAGATGTGCTTGCCAAGACGGCTTCCGGCGCAAAGGCGCCGGTGTTTGGGAGGCCGTGACGGCAGACCGGGGTCCTGCAGGGCCTCCACGGGACCCCGGTTCTTTTGCGCACAGTCGAAGGTTATGCGAGCCGCGGCTTGTCGAGATCGACGACACAGCCGCCAAACATCACTCCATGACGGCGCTGTGGTCGATCTTGGCCGGTGTCGCCGGCTTGCGCAGCAAGAGAACCAGCGGGATGGCGGCAAGCGACAGGATCATCATCAGCTTGAAGTCGTTCATATAGCTGATAACAGTCGCCTGCAGCGTCACCACGCCGTCGAGCGCGGCCCGGCCGGCGGCGCTGTAGGGGTTCATCGCCTGGAAGATCGCCGGATTGCCGAACGCCTGGTTGTAGGGCGTCACATAGGTGGCGATGTTGGCGTGGTTGATCTGCACGTTCTGCGTCAAAAGCGCGGTGACCACGGATATGCCGACGCTGGAGCCGATGTTTCGCGACAGATTGTACAGGCCCGTGCCTTCCGCGCGCCGATCCGGCGCCAGCGTGGCGAAGGTGATGGTGGTCAGCGGCACGAACAGGAAGCCCAGGCCCGCGCCCTGGATGAAGCCGGTGCTGATGATCGTCCATTGCGAAACATCAGGGGTCCAGCCGGTCATGTCGTACATCGCCCAGGCGGTGACCAGAAGGCCGGTCAACAGCAGCCAGCGCGTGTCCACCTTGCCGATCAGCCTACCGACCAGGAACATGCACGCCATGGTGCCGAGACCGCGCGGCCCCATGACGATGCCGGCCGTCACCACCGGATAGCCCATCAGCGTCTGCAGGTAGGGCGTCATCAGGGCCAGCGAGGCCAGATAGGTGATGCCGATGATGAAGATGAAGATCATGCCGACGGCGAAATTGCGGTCGAGGAAGAGCCTCGGGTTCACGAAGGTGTTGCGGGCGGTGAAGGTGTGGACGAGGAAGATGTAGAAGGCCGACGCGCAGATCAGCGCCTCGACGATGATTTCGGACGACGAGAACCAGTTGAGCTGCTCGCCGCGATCGAGGAACATCTGCAGCGACGCGATGGTGACGCTGAGCATGCCGAATCCCAACCAGTCCAGCCTTGCCTTGAGGTCCGTCTTGGTTTCCAGGACGAACATCGACACGCCGGCGAAAGCCAGGGCGCCGATCGGGACGTTGATGTAGAACACCCAGCGCCAGCTGACATTCTCGGTCAGCCAGCCGCCGATGACCGGCCCGAGCACCGGCCCGACCATCACCGAAACGCCGAACAGTGCCATCGCCGAGCCGCGCTCTTCGACGCTGTAGATATCGAGCAGGATGCTCTGCGCCAGCGGCACCAGGGCCGCGCCGAACAGGCCTTGCAGCAGGCGGAAGCCGACGATCTGCGGCAGCGACTGCGCGAAGCCGCACAGCACCGACGCGACGACGAAGCCGGTGATGGAGATCAAAAGGATGCGCTTGCGGCCGAAACGATTGGCAAGGTAGCCCGAAGGCGGCGTCATGACGGCCGCAGCCACGATATAGGAGGTCAGCACCCAGTTGATCTGGTCGGCGCTCGCCGAAACGCTGCCCTGGATATAGGGAAGCGCCACATTGGCGATGGTCGTGTCCAGCGCTTGCATGATCACGGCCAGGATCACGCAGGCGGTGATGGCGCCGCGATTGGCGATCACGCCACCCGTCGCGGACGCGCCGGTCATGACTTTTGCCCGAACCGGTTGATGAGATCGGTCACGAAGTCGGGCAGGCCGCGCGCATGGCCGGTATCGATGCCGACCACGGTGCTCATTCCGCCACGCAGCGGCGGCTTGCCCTGGAGATCATCGACCGTCACGCGCATCGGAATGCGCTGCACGACCTTGACCCAGTTGCCGGTGGTGTTCTGCGCCGGAAGCAGCGAAAAACTCGACGACGACGCCGGGCTGATCGAGGCGACCGTGCCGTGCCAGACGGCACCCGGATAGCTGTCGACGCTGATCGTCGCTGTCTGTCCCGGCCGCACATAGGTCAGTTCGGTTTCCTTCGGCTCCGCCGCGATCCACAAATCGGTCGCCGAAATCAGGCTGAACGCCGGCTGCGAAGCCGGCAGGTACTTGCCGACCTGAAGCGCGTCGACATTGGTGACGATGCCGTCGAACGGCGCTTTGACAATGGAATCGGCAAGATTGCGCTGGGCGTCGTCGACCGCCGACTGGGCCTGAAGGTAGAACGGGTTCTTCTCCACAGGCTGGCTGGCGTCGCCGCCGAGCTGGGCAAGCGTCGCCTGCGCCTGCGCCTCGGCAACGGACACTTTCTGGCGGGCGGCAACGAGGTCGTGCTGGGCGCTGTCGAAGGTCGCCTTGGAGGAGGTGGAGGTTTTCAGCAGATCCTGCTGGCGCTGGAAGGCGGCCTCGTAATAGGGGATGTCGGCCTGTGCCTGCTCGATCAGCGCCTGCGACTGCTGGTAACTCGCCTGCAAGGTCAGCACCTGGTTGCGCACCGTGCCGAGCTGTGCCTGGGCGGCGGCAAGAGCGGTTTCGAAAGAGGCCGGCCGCAGCCGGAAAAGCACCTGGTCCTTCTTCACCGCCTCGTTCTCGTGCACGTCGATCTCGGACACCGTGCCGGAGACGTCGGTGGACACGCCGAGCGATTGCGCCTGGATGTAGGCATTGTCGGTCGTCATGACCTGGCCGCCGATGACGTAGTAATAGCCGCCGACGACCAACGCGACCGGAAGCAGGGCAAACAGGATCGGCCGTGCCCGGCTGCGCTTGGGCTTGACCGGCGCCGGAGGCGCCACCGCAACCGTGGCCTGCTGGGGCTCTTTGGACGGAGCCTCGAGTGCCGCCGGCGCCAGGGCGACTGGTGCTTCCAGTTCGTCGTCGATGACGGTGTTGGCACGTCTCTGTTCGCGTTCGCTGTCCAGCCGGATGATCTGGTCGCTCGTCCGGTCGGCGGAAGGTCCGTCTTCTTCGATTGGCTTCTTGGGTGAGGTTGATTCAGCCATGTATTTTCTCCCGGTCGACGGCAGGCTGGGTGCAAGCCGCGAGCAGATTGGATTTGATGAGGGACAGGGTTTGCAGCAGATGCAGCTGGGCATCGGCGGAAAGGCCGACAAAGGCCTCGTCACGCGTTTTCTGGCCATTGCTGCGCATGATTTCGAGCAGCGGATGGGCTTGCGGCGTCAGGTAAAGCAACCATGCCCGGCGGTCAGCGGGATTGGGCCGGCGCTCGACGAAGCCGCTTGCTTCCATCTTGTCGAGCAGCCGGGCGAGCGTGATTGGCGTGATCTCGATCAGGTCGGCGAGCTTGTTCTGGTGGATGCCTTCATGCAGGGACAGATAGGCCAGCACCTGCCATTGGGCGCGGGTCAGCCCCGACGCCCGCGACCGCTGCTCGAACCGCTTTCGAAGCAGGCGCGCGACATCGTGCAGCACGAAGCTGATGTTGGGTGGGGATGGCATGGGAGGTGCTGGGGTTTTCGACGTGACTTTTAGTGAGCATGCTTATTATCATCATGCACATAATCCCGCTGGACGCGGTGCGCAAGACGGACTAAGCCCACCCGGAAAAATGACGCATGGGCTGCGACGCAACAAAAGACTCAGGTGACAGGCCGTTATCGGGCGAGGATATGACGATGAATTGGTCGAAGATCGCGACCGTGGCGGGCCTCGCGGCATGGCCTGGAATCGCGCTCGCAAAGGACGCCGTCAGCTGCGGCGGCGCCGCCATGCTGGGTGGCGCGCAATTGAACTGCAGCCACGTCGAACCCCAGGCGCCGCCTCAGTTTTGCACCTATAGCTGGGCTCTTCACACGCCTGCCGGCGACCAGAAAATCGTCGAAGGAACCTTCATGCTGCCGCCCGGCGCCTCGAATGTCACCGTCTATCAGGGCAGCGGTTTTGACAGTGCGCTGTCCGATCCGATCGTCATCTGCCGCGGCAGCAAATGAGCAAAGCCGTCAAGGAAAGCTCGCTCGTCGGTCGATTGGTGCTATAGGGCGGATCACGCTATTTTGAATGAGCGCATCCAAGTTTCGGATGCGCCTGGCGGCCATTTCTCTGACGGATTTCGACATGGACGGACCCAACCCCAACATCAAGCACCCGATCCCGATGCACACCCGCGTCGGCTTTCTCAAGGGACTGGTGAACGCACCGAACATCGAGATCGGCGACTTCACCTACTATGACGACCCCGACGGGCCGGACAAATTCGCCGAAAAATGCGTCCTGCACCATTATCCGTTCATAGGCGACAAGCTGATCATCGGCCGGTTCTGCGCCATCGCCGAGGGCGCGCGCTTCATCATGAACGGCGCCAACCACGCAATGTCCGGCTTTTCGACCTATCCGTTCAATATTTTCGGCCATGGCTGGGAAAAGGGCTTTGACCCGGCGACGTGGTCGAAGGAGGTTCGCGGCGACACAATCGTCGGCAACGACGTCTGGATCGGCATGGAAGCGGTGATCATGCCCGGTGTGGAAATCGGCCATGGCGCTATCGTCGGTGCGAAATCGGTGGTGACGCACGACGTGCCGCCCTATGCGATCGTCGCCGGCAACGCGGCCAAGGTGGTAAGGATGCGTTTCGACGACCGGACGGTCAGGCGGCTGCTGGCCGTGGCGTGGTGGAACTGGCCGGTGGACAAGGTCGGCCGCAACCTCGATGCTATCCGGGGTGCCAATATTTCTCTTCTGGAGGCAGCAGCTTGAACGCTCTGAACAGCAGCATAATCGGCACCGAACTGTTTACGCGAGGGTGGATCTTCATCCGCGGCGTGCCGGCAATGAAGTTCCTGCCGCCGGAAGGGCCGCCGGAAATCGCCTTTGCCGGCCGTTCGAATGTCGGCAAGTCGTCGCTGATCAACGCGCTGGTCAACCAGAAGGGGCTGGCGCGCACCTCCAACACGCCGGGGCGCACGCAGGAGCTCAACTATTTCGTGCCGGACGGATTTTCTGGCGAGGGCGCCGACCTGCCGCCATTGGCGCTGGTCGACATGCCCGGCTACGGTTACGCCACCGCGCCGAAGGAGAAGGTCGACGAGTGGACCAAGCTGGTCTTCGACTATCTCAAGGGCCGCGTCACGCTGAGGCGCGTCTATGTGTTGATCGACGCCCGCCACGGCATCAAGGCCAAGGACGACGAAGTGCTGTCGCTGCTTGACAAGGCGGCGGTGTCCTACCAGATCGTGCTGACCAAGACCGACAAGATCAAGACCGCCGGCGTGCCGCGGCTGATCGAGGAGACGCTGGCAAAGATCAAGAAGCGGCCGGCGGCGTTCCCGTTCGTTCTGGCGACGTCGTCGGAAAAGGCCGAGGGCCTCCAGGAATTGCAGGCCGCCATCGTGCTTGCCGCCAATGGCGGCTAAGCATCTCAGCACACCTTAGGCTAAGGCTTGGCCTCGATAGCAATCGTCTGATGGCCTTCTTCCGCTGCAAGCCTTTCGGTGCCGTAGGCCTTCAGGAACATGCTGACGCCTGACCTGACGATGTGGTCGATCTCGTCCTGGCTCGGGGCTTTGGTGCGGTAGGCGAAGATGCACTGGCGGAACAGGCCGGCCAGGCACAGTTCGGTGAACTGATAGGCGGCGAGATCGACATCGTCGATCCGCAGCAGGTCGCGCTCGATGGCGGCATCGAGAAAGGCCGCGACCTTGTCGTGACCGCGCTTGGGACCGCGTTCGTAAAACCGCGCGCCCATGTCGGGTATCCGGTCGGATGCGCCGATCACCGTGCGCTGCGCCTGGATAACCTTGGCCGACGTGATCTTGAGAGCCAGCACCTTGCCGAACTTCACCAGCGTCTCGCGCAGGTCGTCGGCATTGTCCAGCACGTCGTACATGTTCTTGAAGATGGTGCCGCGCTCTTCCTCGATCAGCGCTTCGAACAGCTCTTCCTTGTTGGCGAAATAGACATAGATCGTGCCTTTGGAGACACCGGCCTCACGGGTGATGTCGTTCATCGAGGCAGCTTCGAAGCCCTTGTCGATGAAGACACGACGGGCGCCGTCGATGATCTGGCTGCGCTTGACCGGATCCTGCCCCGCGGCCGGGCGGCCACGGCGCAAGCTTTCCAACAGGTCGTCGCACGACTCGTTTTCAACGTTGGGCGATGTCTCGGTCATGAAAGTCACACCTCGAAAATAATTCGAACCAACCGGTTCGATTGCCCTTGATATGGTCCTCTTTACGCGCTATGTCAACGCCCGGATCGAACCGAACGGTTCAGTATCATATTATAATTTTAGAGAGATGTCATGTCCTCGAACGCGCCGACCACAGCCGAAGTCCGTCCTTTCCCCAATGCCAAGGTTGCGCCGGCGACGGAAGCACCGGGAGTGCCTGTCCAGCCCGCCGTATCATCGCCGCCGGCAGAGGCTCCGGTCAAGAAGAAGCGCTCGGTGCGCTCCTTTCTGCTGCCGATCATCGGCGTTGCCTTGCTGAGCGCCGGCGCCTGGTACGGTTACGATTACTGGACCACGGGCCGCTTCATGATCTCGACGGACGACGCCTATGTCCAGGCCGACATGGCGTTCATCTCGCCCAAGATTTCCGGCTATGTCGATCAGGTCAAGGTCAGCGAAAACCAGTCGGTCAAGGCGGGCGATCCGTTGCTCGTCGTCGATGACGGCGACTACAAGATCGCCGTCGCCCAGGCCGAGGCGCAGATCGCCACTTTGAGCAAGACGCTCGACCGTATCGACGCCCAGACCGACGCAGCGCGCGCCGCGCTGCAGCAGGCACAGGCGCAGAAGGTCGCCGACCAGGCCGTGGCCGACAATGCGGCGAAAGCCGCCGATCGTGCGTCGCAACTGCTCAAGACGCATGTCGGCACGCAGGCGCAGCTGGACGATGCCCAGATGGCGGTCAAGCAGGCCGACGCCGCCCTTGTTGGCGCCGACGCACAGATCGCAGCCGCGCAGGCCAATATCGGCGTGCTGCAGGCGCAGCGCGCGGAATCGGCAAGCACGCTGGCGTCCCTGCAGCTCAGCCACGATAAGGCCCTGCGCGATCTTTCCTTCACCGTGCTCAAGGCGCCTTATGACGGCGTCGTTGGCAACCGTTCCGTCGAGCAGGGCGACCTCGTCAGCCCCGGCCAGAAGCTCGCCGTCATCGTGCCGATGGACAAGCTCTATATCGTCGCCAACTTCAAGGAGACGCAGCTTGCCCGGCTGGTTCCCGGCGAGAAGGTCAAGATTTCGGTCGATGCGACCGACGGCCAGGACTTCGAGGGAACCGTCTCGTCGTTGGCCCCGGCTTCCGGCGCCGTGTTCTCGCTGCTGCCTCCCGAAAACGCCACTGGCAATTTCACCAAGGTGGTGCAGCGCGTTCCGGTCCGCATCGATGTGCCGGCCGACGTGCTGAAGAGCGGCAAGCTGCGCGCCGGCCTGAGCGT